>NZ_PKFN01000015.1 GCF_002933395.1 Yoonia maritima | reverse complement strand
CCGCCGGTGAAGGGGGTTCTAAGGTTACTAAGAGATGCCCGCAACCCCTTTTTCAATAATTCTCAAAGTTTTTGTGAAAAAGTAGAAATGCATGTGTTTTTAAGCGGTTACCAACCGTTCATTGCGTAAACCCCGACGTCAAACGTAACTTAATTACGCCCACCGCCCCAGATCACGGGCCAACGATCAGTAAAGCCGCGAGTCGTACCCTGCTTTCATCAGATATGATGTCAGAATCTGCGCAATTCGTCGCCAGATATGAATCGTTCTTCGTGATTAGAGGTCAAATCCGCCGCCATTACGCTTAATCTAGCGAGTCGGTCCGCCATGGGTACGAATCTGAAATGGCCGCAGCGCACAAATGCAGCTACGGCCACTCCATGTAGTGCCATTTAATGACGCCTACTTGCTAAGAGCTAAGCCACTGGGTTTTTCTACCCGCCTTTGGCGCAACTTAATCCGCAGAGCCAACAGACCCCCTACAATAAACGCGTAGACGATCGGTTCGATCTGAAACCCCTTCACCAACCAGACGTAGTGAAGCACCGCCAACACAGCGACTGGGTAGGTTAGTTTGTGCAGCTTACGCCAATTAGCGCCAAGTTTACGAATTGACCGGTTATTCGACGTTAATGCCAGCGGGACCATCAAGACGAAGGCAATCATGCCCACAGTTACATAGGGCCGTTTTACGACTTCGGTCCACATCCTGCCAAAGCTTTGAACATCTAGCACAGCCCACACAAGGAAATGCGCGAGCACGACGAAGAACGCGGTTACGCCAATGGCCCGCCGAAACTTGAGCAGGTTCACCCCCGTCCATGTTCGCAGCGGCGTCACCATTAATCCAAGCACGATCAGCTTTAGCCCAAGCTCGCCATATTCACGCTCGAGGGCATTGATCGGCTCGGGGCCCATTTGGTTGGTCGCAGCCAGATAGAACATCCAAACGACCCAAGCGGCACCTACTATGTATATAGTCCACGTCGGAACCTTGCGAAGTGACTGGTTAACGGTATCAACTATCTGCATCAAAAGAACTCTGACAGGTCCATGCCTTCGTAAAGGCTGGCGACTTCGGGGTAACCATTGAACATCAGCGTGTCTTGGCGAGATGCGAACAGACCACCGCCAACGCGGCGTTCGGTTGCTTGGGACCAGCGCGGGTGATCAACAGTTGGGTTCACATTACTATAGAAGCCGTATTCACGGCGGTTCGCCTTCTTCCAACTGATAGGTGGCTCTTTGTCAGTCAGGGTGATGCGCACGATGGATTTGATCGACTTGAACCCATACTTCCACGGCACAACCAAACGCATTGGCGCGCCGTTCTGGTTTGCCAGCGGCTCGTCATAAATACCCGTCGCCATAATTGTCAGCGGATGCATCGCCTCGTCCAGACGAAGCCCCTCTACATATGGAAAATCGAGAACCCGATTCCGAACGCCAATCATGTTGTCAGGCTGAACCACCGTTTCAAACGCAACATATTTTGCAGAGGACTGCACGCCAACCTTGTTCAAGATGTCAGCCAATTCGATGCCATTCCAAGGAATAACCATCGACCATGCCTCTACACAGCGGAAACGGTATAGGCGTTCCTCGACGCTAAGCCCCGACAACAGATCGGCCAAAGCATAATCGCCCGGGTTATCGACCAGCCCGTCGACCTTAACCGTCCAGTTCGACGTATCCAGCTGGTGCGCGTTTTGCGCGGGGTCGTTTTTGCCCACACCAAATTCGTAGTAGTTGTTGTAGGTTCGGATCTCTTCAAGGGTGTTCGGCTCAAGCGCGTCCTGCGCGCTCGCGCCACCTACGATCCCAATCGCGCCTAGGCCAACAGTGCCTGCCAGAATTTGACGGCGGTTAAGATAGGCGGACTTGGGCGTTATATCCGCGCGGGTAAGATCATTGGTCCAGCGATAGGCCATTTGGGGCTCCGTTCAATACGTTTCCCAACAGTATATAGTGCAGAAGTATTGAAAGATGTCTCACGATGGCGCCAGCCGATTGAAATGTTAGCACCAAGCCCATGTTTCAACCTGTCACCGACGCATCTGTCAAACGGTTTGCCAGCATCGAAACCACCTTGTGAAACAGTAGTGTCAGCAAGGCGAGAACGATCAAAGTCGCGAACATCAGATCGATTTTAGCCCTGCCATTTGCAAGCAACATTAAATAGCCAAGCCCTCGCGATGCCCCGACCCATTCACCGATGACCGCCCCAATTGGCGCATAAACCGCCGCAAGCTTTAGCCCAGACGCCAACGATGGCAACGCAGACGGAATTTTGATCCGTAACATTACCTGCGTCTTGCTTGCTCCCATCGTTTTAGCAAGGTCCAACAATCCGGGTGTCACCCGCGATAGCCCGTCATAAAACGCCGAAGTCACTGGGAAATAGATAATAAGAACCGCCATGACGATCTTTGATCCGATCCCATATCCAAACCAAAGCGTCAAAATTGGCGCTAAGGCGAACACCGGAACGGCTTGGGTGAAGACCAGCAATGGAAGCGTAAGACGCGCCAACCTAGGAAAGGCAGCCAATTGGATTGCTGTAATCGCCCCAAGGCTTGCACCAATGATCAAGCCCAAGATCACTTCGGTTCCGGTGACCACCGCATGCTCTGCAATCAGCGCTCGGCTTTCAAATGCGGCTTTTGCCACCCGCCATGGCGCGGGCAAGATGAAATGCGGTGCATCCGTCCCCCAAACCAACGCCTGCCATAAACATAGCCCCAATAGCGTTGCGCAAAATGGATACGTTAAACGGTTCATAACCCCGCCCTTAGGTGTGCAAGCAAGGACGCCTGACTGCGTAACATTTCCGGATCATCGGGTTGGCGAATTGGCATCGTATCAGGCAGATCCCAAGCATTCGCACCATCCTCTGACAACAGTGTAATCTGGTGACCAAGACGACAAGCTTCGGCCGGATCATGCGTCACAAGCAACACGGTCTTGCCAACCAATAGCTCTGCGGCCAAATCCTGCATATCGGCGCGCGTTCCGGCATCTAATGCAGAGAACGGTTCGTCCAACAACACAATGGGTCGGTTTTCCATCAAAGTCCGGGCCAGCGCCGCGCGTTGACGCATCCCCCCTGACAAAGCGCCCGGTTTTTTCTTGATGTGGTCCGATAATCCCACCCGGTCGATCAACGCATTTGCCTGGTCAAAATCCGGCTCTGCGCCACGCAGACGCGCACCAACCACAACATTTTCGCGCAAATTCAGCCAAGGCAGAAGTAGATCCGATTGCGCCATATAGCTCGCGCGCTTGGCAATAGGGTATCCGTCATCGGAAACGATCTTTCCGATAAAATCGCCAGCTGTTTCCAGCCCAAGGATTAGCCGCAGGATCGTAGACTTACCGACACCTGACCGCCCCAACAGGCAAGTCCATTCTCCTGCGGAGATCGACATATCAATTGGGCCAAACAGACGGTGACCGTCTACATCGTAGCGACCCTTCAATGTGATCGTCGGTGCATGGATCATGCCCCCAACAATCCCATATCCCAGAACCCAACCTCCAGTTCGGTCGCCGTGGTAAAGCGGCTTTGCAACTGTGCCCAACGGGGCGTGGCTTTGAAATTGGCCCCAAGTCGTCGGATCACCGCAGCGTCCAGCATATCACCAAAAGATGCCATCACCTGTTGATAATCTACATCCGCATATGTCGCGATCCAATCAGCATAGGGGGTATCGTTGCGCGCAGTACCTGCCAGCCGCAATCCGATTTCACCGTAACCAAAACAGCAAGGCGCAAGCGCGACCATCAGGTCCAAAAAGTCACCCTGTAACCCGGCATCAATGACATAACGCGTGTAAGCAAGGTTCGCGACTTCTTCTTTGGCGGCGAACAGGTCTGTTTCGTCAATACCAGCCTCAGCGCAAGTTTTCACATGCAATGCCATTTCATGATTCACCAATGCATCGACTGTACGCGCGCAGGTTTTCATCTCTGCCATTGTTTCGGCCTTCACGACGCCCAATGACCATGCCCGCGCGAAGTGAACAAGGAACACGTAATCCTGCACCAAATAGTGCAGGAAAGATGCTTGCGGTAATGTCCCGTCGCCCAAACCGCGCACAAAGGCATGATCTGTGTAGGCGCTCCATTCATCGGGACACCCTGCCCTTAACGCCGCGAAACTGCGACCATAGTCAGCGCCACTCATTCCGCAGTCACATCGATAGCAATTGTCGCGACATCGTTCATCGCGGGCACAAGCCCGGCATCATGCAAAAATGCTTCGAAATTTACATAACGTCCGACATCCATTGCGGTGGGTCGCAGTGCAAATCGCGGCAGCGTATCCACCCAGGCGCGCGCATTCAGCTCATCTTGTAATTCGGGCGATGTCGCAGCGAAGATATCCCAGCTTTCTTGCGGGTGGTTCACTATGAATTGCGTCGCCTTTTCAGTCGCCGCAAGAAAACGCCGGATCATATCGCGATCCATCGTTTCCGGATTCGCGACATAGATAAGTTCATCGTATGACGGCAGACCTTCTTCTTCGACATAGAAACAACGGCCGGGAACACCTTCGATATCCATCTGGTTGAGTTCAAAGTTGCGATATGCGCCGATCACCGCATCCACCTGCCCCGACATAAGCGATGGTGACAATGACCAGTTCACATTGATCAATTCAACATCATCTAAGCTTAGGCCGTGGTTTCGCAGGATGGACCCCAGCACTGCTTCTTCGACACCCCCCACAGAAAACCCAATTTTACTTCCTGCCAGATCAGCTGGAGTGGTGATGTCGCTATCCTCTAGAACAAGAAGACAATTCAACGGCGTTGCCACCAGCGTGCCAACCCGCTGCAACGGCAAACCTTGGTGGATTTGCAGGTGCAGTTGTGGCTGATAGGAAATCGCAAGATCGGCCTGACCTGCGGCAACCATCTTGGGTGGGTCAGAAGGATCAGCTGGCGCGATAATTTCGACCGAAAGGTCAACATCTGCAAAGTATCCCAGCTCTTGGGCGACAATGATCGGCCCATGATCGGGGTTGATAAACCAATCCAGCATCAGCGTCATGTCGTCCTGCGCCATCAAAGGCGACGCGCACAGCGAAAAGGCAGCAGTTAAAGATGTCAATTTCATATGATTTTCTTTCGTTACGAGTAGAATGAGGAAAAGTGATGTGTCGGGCCATGCCCCGCGCCGACGGACAACTGGTCAGCATCTGCAATCGCACGTGCAACATAGGATTTGGCCGCGACAACTGCGTCTGTTAGGGCCTGACCTTTCGCTATTTGCGCGGCCAGAGCCGATGACAAAGTACAACCCGTTCCATGCGTATTCTTTGTTGAAATACGCGCACCATCGAACCAACGCAGACCAGCATTAGTCACAAGACAATCGGGGCTTTCCTCCGCTGCAAGGTGTCCACCCTTTAGCAAGATCGCATCTGGCCCAAGTCCCATTAACGCACTGGCCTGCTCGACCATTTCATCCCGGTTTGTCGCGACCGACACCCCTAGCAAATGCGCGGCTTCGGGCAGGTTGGGTGTTAAAACCGTCGCCAAAGGCAGAAGCGTTTCACGCACAATCGCAATCGCATCGTCATCCAACAAAGAAGCTCCGCCTTTGGCGACCATCACAGGGTCTAAAACAACTGGTAAATCAGGATAGGACCGCAGCGCATCGGCGACAGACCTCGCAATTTCAGCGTTCGCGACCATCCCAATCTTAACGGCATCGACCCGGATATCCGCAAAAACTGCTGCGATTTGATCGTAAACGAATAAAGGCGGCACAAGATGCACACCGCTAACACCTTGGGTGTTTTGCGCAGTCAAACCAGTAATCGCAGCCATTGCGAACGCGCCATTGGCAGATATTGCTTTGATGTCCGATTGGATACCAGCCCCGCCCGACGGGTCGGACCCCGCGATGGAAAGAACATTGGCGATCATTCTGACCTCCTGTTTTGTATGAATTTGCGTGCGGCCGCGCTTGGGTCTGGTTGCCCGCAAATGGCCGACACAACGGCAAGACCGTCTGCACCGCTGGACATGACATCACCGACATGTGTTGCGTTTAGCCCCCCGATTGCGACGGCCGGCAGATCACTAAGCGAAACAAGCGTTTTTAGCCCCGCCATCCCGATAGGCTGTTTGTGGTCAGATTTTGTGTCTGTCGCAAAAACGGGCCCAACCCCCAGATAATCAATAGGTGCAGAATTGGCATTGGATACCGTTTCGGCAGTTTCACAGGACAGCCCCAAAATCCGGTCAGGTCCAAGGATGGAACGTGCTTTTTGTACTGAACCGTCACCTTGGCCAATATGTGCGCCATCCGCGCCAGATGCGACTGCCGCCTCAAGATCATCATTGATCAAAAGTGGGACACCCGTACCATTCAAAACACTGATCATCCCCCGCGCGAGGTCCACACGCTGGGCCGTTGTCGCGTGTTTATCGCGCAGTTGAACCATCGTAACACCACCGGCCACCGCCCGACGCACCGTTTCAATCACGCCAATGTCTGCGCAAAGCGTCGGATCAGTGACTAAATAAACGCGCAACTTTGTAGCGATCAAAGCCATTGAACACGGCCGGGCTTGTCCAGATCACTTGGCTGCACCTTTGGTAAAGCGTCCAAAAACGCGACCTGAAAGCTGCCCGGACCGTCTGCCCTTTGGGCTGCCGTCAAACCAGCTTCGGCGAAATGTGCGAGCGCGGCAACCGCCGCCTCTAGTGGTGGGGCAACAGCGGCAAAAGCCCCCATCAAAGCCGTCAAAGAACACCCCATCGCGGTGATCATCGGCATAATTTCCGACCCGCCTGTCACACGAGCCCTACGATCACCGTCAGTCACAAAATCGACTTCGCCAGTAACCGCCACTACACACCCCTGGCTTTGTGCCAGTGAAATTGCTGCGCTTTCAGCGTCGGCCACGCTATCGCCGCTATCTGCCCCCTTACCAGCTGCCGCTGCACCGCTAAGCGCCAATATTTCAGACGCGTTTCCGCGTATGATCGTTGGCCCACGCGTGATAAGGTCGCGCACAACCTCTCCACGATAAGGGGTCGCAAAATGGGCAACTGGGTCAAGTACCCAAGGCACCCCTGCCGACACGGCCGTATCCGCAGCCAACTGCATTGCTGCAACCCAATCAGGTGAAAGCGTTCCTATGTTGATTGTCAGCGCACCACTGATGGGAACAAAATTCGCAACCTCAGCTTCGGCATGGACCATCGCAGGCGATGCACCCGCCGCAAGCACGACATTTGCCGCGATATTCATTGCAACATAATTGGTGATGCACTGCACCAACGGCGCTTGGTTACGAAGGTCGGCAAGAGCTTGTTCTATTTTCACGGTCAATTCTCCGACCAGCGAAAAAAGGAAGACCGCCGTGACCACACAGCGACTTCTACCCTCCCTCCGCCAGCATTATCTGGTTCAGGTTCAAAGGGTACTTCTCAGCCGTTAGGCGCCCCCGGTGCCATCGTGATAGGAGGCAGCGTCAGGGTCGTCAACCAGTGTCATTCATGCTTTGCGATTTAGTGCCGCAAAAATTGCGTCACAGTCCATACCGGACCGTTCGCGTAAAGGCCTAGCAAATGTCGTAAAGCACGACTGAACTGTATTTTACGCAGAACCGTCCATCTGCCCACCACACATCGGTCGGGCCGATGACATATTCATCCACAAGCCAGCGCTCGTCGCTTTCATATAGGTAACCGATGAATGTCGGCCCATCGATCAAACTTATAGGTCTACCTTGCTCAAGAACCAAAGGCGTTAGCGCAAGATCAACAGCGATCCCGTTGGGGCGTTGTGCATCAAGAATGGCAAAGGCACGCCCTGCATCCACCAACAGCTCTCGAACGACAAATCGGACAGGTGCCCCCAAATCGGATTCTGCAGCAACACGCGCTGCATCTAAAACATCTGTCCGTATCTGGGTGCCCGGCAGCGGTGTGATTGGCTCAGCGCTTGCGCTGCCGACAAGCGGGATCAAAATTGCTAAAATGATGTTTCTCAAGGTTGTCTCTCAATAAATAAATGCAGTTTTATTTTGGGATAATACCTTAGATCACGTAACAAAGATCACCAATATTTGTGTGGAAACAGAAAAACCGCGCAGCTTAGTTCAAATGCAGCCTCGGTCAATGGCGTAGTCCTATTTTTAATGGTGATCCAATCACCCCAGTGCGTCCGTATGGTTTCCGATGCGACCGACAATGCATCTTTTATTAACGGGAGAAACCACAATGCTACGTAGAACTTTCACAGCACTCAGCACAGCAGCACTATTCGCAACGGCAGCCTGCGCAGGCGGTCATTCCAAAGACATCGTCGACACAGCAATCGACGCAGGTTCTTTCACAACATTGATCGCAGCGACCCAAGCTGCTGGACTTGTTGAAACCCTAAAAGGCGACGGCCCATTCACAGTCTTCGCACCAACAGACGATGCTTTCGCTGCCCTACCAGAAGGAACAGTCGAAGCATTGCTTGCAGATCCAGATGCGCTTGCTGAAATTCTGACTTACCACGTGATCGCTGGCAAAGTGATGTCGACGGACCTAAGCGATAACATGATGGCAACTACCGTGAACGGTGCAGACGTGACAATCACCACCATGAATGGCGTAAAAGTAAACGATGCAAACGTTGTGGCAGCCGACATCGAAGCATCAAACGGCGTCATTCACGTCATCGACAAAGTAATCCTACCACCAAGCTAAGTACTTTATTGGGCCTCGGTCACATGATCGGGGCCCTTAGGCACTTGCTTGGGATAGCCATCCTTCTGCGTCATCAATCTGTGCTAGTTCAAAGCTCTTTATCTTGAGCCCAGGAATAAGTGCGCCTTCGACTTCAGCTGCAGTTCGCAACCACCCAGCATCGCTTAGCACGGCGCATTTATCGAACTTACCTAGCAATCCAAACAGTTTTGGTAATTGCGCGAATTCCACACCTATCGCACCAAGCGTCGGCATCGAAAAATCAGTAATCGTATAAAGCATCTTACCGTCTGACATACCTTCGGACTTTGCAATGACGTCATCCAGCGCCATGCGCATGGTTTCAGCATCGATCGCACCGTGCAGTTCGATATTAAGGCGATTGGCCTTTGGGCTTGTGATCTTAAGCATGATATAATCTCCTTGTATGCGGCCATACTGACACATAGCTCGCAGACTTTCGTTGATTTCGATCAACGCGCTCGCCTAGGCCCTATGGCAAAACCGACTGCACACATTTCACAAAAAGGGCGCCCCAAGGCGCCCAAATTCATTAGTGTACGACCGTATGTTCGGGCGGTTGTCGTTTGCTTGATGACACCCGGTCACCAACTAACAACCCATCCACACCCGCACTAACGCTGATGGCGCCGCCGTCCATGACATCGCCAGCTAATATCATTTCAGCCAACTGGTCTTGTAACGCGCGTTGGATCACCCGCTTCAGCGGACGCGCACCGAACACCGGATCATAACCTTCGTCGGCCAACCACTTTAGCGCAGCGTCATCCAGATCAAGCGTGATGTTCCGCCCGGCCAAACGTTTGGCAAGCAGACCCAACTGGATCGTAACGATCCCGGACATGTCTTCGCGTGCAAGCCGATCAAAGATGATCGTCTCATCCAGACGGTTCAAGAACTCTGGACGGAAATGCGCACGAACCGCATCCATCACATCGCGCTTGGCGTCGCTTGCATCTGCGCCCTCTGGCAACTGGCTTAGCGCCTGCGCCCCAAGGTTCGACGTCAGGATGATCAGCGTTTGCTTGAAATCAACCGTGCGACCCTGACCATCTGTCAGCACACCATCATCCAGCACCTGTAAAAGCACGTTGAACACATCAGGGTGCGCCTTTTCGACCTCATCAAACAGGATGACCTGATAAGGGCGACGGCGCACGGCCTCGGTCAACACGCCACCTTCGTCATAGCCAACATAGCCCGGAGGCGCACCGATCAGACGTGACACGGCATGTTTCTCCATGAACTCGGACATGTCGATACGAACCATCGCATGTTCATCGTCGAACAGATACTCGGCCACCGCTTTGGTCAGCTCTGTTTTACCAACACCAGTTGGCCCAAGGAACAAGAACGATCCAAGCGGACGATTTTCATCGTTTAGACCGGCGCGCGCACGGCGCACAGCATTCGCCAGAGCAGTCACAGCAGACCGCTGACCAATAACGCGTTTGCCCAGCTCATCTTCCATCCGCAGCAGCTTGTCACGTTCTCCTTCCAGCATCTTGCTGGTCGGGATACCTGTCCAACGCTCAACGACTTCGGCGATCTGTTCAGGACGAACAGCCTCTTCGACCATCAGGTCTTCGTTTTCTTCGGCCTCGGACAGCTTGCGTTCCAAATCAGGGATCACGCCGTAAGACAGCTCACCAGCTTTGGCGAGGTTACCTTCGCGTTTCGCGATATCCAGTTCGGCCCGCGCTCGATCAAGATGTTCTTTGACCTCGCGTGTGCCTTCCAGCTTATCGCGCTCGGCCTGCCATTTCACTGTCATTTCAGACGCGCGATCTTGGAGGTCAGCGAGTTCCTTTTCTAGCTTCTCAAGCCGATCAACGGATGCTTTGTCGTCTTCTTTCTTCAGCGCCTCAGCTTCGATCTGAAGTTGAAGAATCTGACGATCCAACGCATCCAGTTCTTCTGGCTTACTGTCGACTTGCATGCGCAAACGCGATGCTGCTTCGTCCATCAGGTCGATGGCTTTGTCCGGCAGAAAACGGTCCGTGATATAGCGATGCGACAAGGTCGCAGCAGCCACGAGTGCGGCATCGGCAATACGTACACCGTGGTGCAATTCGTATTTTTCTTTAATCCCGCGCAAAATGCTGATGGTATCCGTGACGGTTGGTTCTTCGACCATCAAAGGCTGAAAACGACGGGCTAGGGCTGCGTCTTTTTCCACATACTTGCGGTATTCATCCAAAGTGGTCGCACCGATACAGTGCAATTCACCACGGGCAAGCGCAGGTTTGATCAGGTTGGCCGCATCCATGGCGCCATCGGATTTACCTGCACCAACAAGTGTGTGCATCTCGTCGATGAACAAGATGATTTCACCGGCTGCGGTTTCGATTTCTTTCAAAACAGCTTTTAGGCGTTCTTCGAACTCACCACGATATTTCGCACCAGCAATCAGTGCGCCCATGTCCAACGCCATCAGCTTTTTGTTGCGTAGGCTTTCTGGAACGTCACCGTCGATGATCCGCAGGGCAAGGCCCTCGGCAATCGCGGTTTTACCTACGCCGGGTTCACCGATCAGAACCGGGTTGTTTTTGGTACGACGTGACAACACCTGCATAGCACGACGAATTTCTTCATCGCGACCAATGATAGGGTCAATTTTACCTTGCTCGGCGGCCTCGGTCAGGTCGCGGGCGTATTTAGCGAGCGCTTCAAAGCTGTCTTCGGCGCTGGCGCTGTCAGCCGTACGGCCTTTGCGAATATCATTAATCGCAGCGTTCAGGTTCATTGCTGTCACACCACCAGCATCCAACGCGTCTTTTGCTTTGGATTTGATCACTGCAAGCGCGGTCAACAGGCGTTCAACAGGCACAAAGCTATCGCCAGCTTTCTTGGCGATTTTTTCGGCCTCATCGACGACTTTGGCAGTGCTGTTGTCAAGATACACCTGCCCCGCATCCCCAGTCACTTGCGGAATTTTTGCGACATTGGCGTTCACGACGCTGCGCACGGTGGCAACATCACCACCCGAACGGGTAATCAGGTTGGCAGCAAGGCCTTCCTCATCGTCCATCAATGCTTTTAATAGATGTTCTGGCGCAAGACGCTGATGGTTCTCACGCATTGCGATCGTTTGTGCGGCCTGAATAAAACCGCGCGACCGCTCTGTGAACTTATCTAAGTTCATGAGTTCTCTCCTTTGTTAAGCGCCCAGTCTTTCGAATGCCCACCATTGCGGCACACCCCTTATTGGGCCTCTTTCCATAGATGGTAAGTCCGACCGCATTCCGCAAGGCCACCGCGGGCTATGTTACACCCGCAAGATGTCTATCCACGATTTTTCCCCGTTGCCGAACGCAAACGCTAAGCTATCTCAAGTTATGGTTGTGAACGATTATCGAGTGTATTTGTCATGGACGTATTACAAAGTCATATTGTCAAAGTATCCACGCAGCAAACCGGCATTGTCGAAGCGCATGTGCATCTGGTCATCCGCGCCACCCCAGACTGTGAGCCACAGCGGAAAAACCTTGACCGTCACGGTACAAGCAAGTCCACAAAACCTAGAAGAAAGGATTCATCAAGAGGCTGCACTCATAGCTGAAAAACTCATGCGGTTCGAACACCTATATCGACAAGCAGTGTCGCCCAACCGTTCAGACGGGGAAGCCGAAGATTAAGTTCCCCGTTTCTTGATACCACTAGCCACCTAAATACGACCCATGAAAACGATACCAAGTAAACAGAAACAATTCGACAATACGATATATAGCTACCCGCTTTTTCCTCTGACACCCGCAGCCGTGCGCCGCTTACGCGGTCACGAAATCCAAGCGGACAAGTCAGGGTCGGCAGGCCAAAAAGGCGATTAACACCACTCACATAGAATTCCTGCGCTGTCTTCCCCCAGATCCGCAGGATTATAAAGGCGTAGCTCTTTTCCCGAGGCTACGCCTTTTCTTTTGCGCCGTGCCGATTGCACCAAACACTTACAAGATGTAGACCCCGCAAAACCAAGCTGCAAAGGAAACGACTATGTCTGATGATCGCCTAATCGTCGCAATGGATGTCCCGAACGTCATTGCAGGCATGGACCTTGCAGAAAAGCTGGGCGACAGCGTGAGCTTTTACAAAATTGGGCTCGGGATGCTGACGGGCGGCGGGCTCGCGCTTGCGAATGAATTAAAGCAAGAATTCGGTAAGCGTATTTTTCTTGATATGAAATTTTTCGACATCGGCGCGACCGTCGAAGCAGCGGTACGTGGCGTTGCGCAATACGACCTTGATTTTTTGACCGTCCACGGTGACCCGCATGTTGTGCGTGCCGCGCGCGAGGGGGCCGGTGGTTCTGACATGAAAATCCTTGCCGTCACGATTCTCACATCGCTCGACCGCGATGACTTGGACGCGTCTTGCATTAAAACGGGCGACATCACTGATCTGGTCCAAGAACGCGCTGGCATTGCCCTATCCAACGGCGCTGACGGCGTTATTGCTTCACCGCAAGAGGCAGCGCTAATCCGGGCACTCCCCGAGGCGGAAGGCAAATTGATCGTTACCCCCGGCGTACGTCCAGCAGGTGCTGCTTTGGGTGATCAGAAACGTGTCATGACGCCAGCAAAGGCCATTGCAAACGGTGCCGATCATGTCGTCGTTGGCCGCCCAATCTGGCAGGCAGAAAACCCCGCACAAGCCGCGAGAGAAATCGTTGCCGAAATAAATTCGCCACAAGCGAAACGCGCCAACAGCTAGAACTTCGTGATTTTTGGGAACCAATCTGTGTTTCGCGCATTTCTTAAATGAAACAAGCGAACGAGGTTGCCCAATGAATATCAAAAACTTGCGCTATTCTGCGAAAGAACAGGCCTTCATGGCATCTGTCGATATTGAGCGCTTTGGCCGCACATTCCGATACCCGTGTGCCGTTCATGGCCCCCAAAGCATGGACCCCGCGGCAGTGGTTGATCGGCTGCGCTACAAAGCGCTGCAAATGTCCGACAGCTAAAATCTAATTCCCTCTGATCAAAGCGACGGCGCCTGTCCTGTCCCCAAGACGCTGAAACCTGCTTGATCATAACTGGCCCGGCACACTGCGCGCCGGGCCATTTTTTTATCAATCGTTGATATCTGTATCCCAGATTTTCACTTGGCCGGTACGCAAGCCAAACACTTTGCGCATCACCAGATATGAAATCAGCGAAAGTATGGCAAAGACAACGAGCGTCAGGGCAAAACCTTTGGCCGATATCCCGATGAGGATAAGTAACCCCATCACTGCGGCACCCATTGCAAACCCAAGAAAGATATAACCGGGTACAAGTACCTCGAGCGTGGCTAGGACGACTGCAGCAGACATCCATACCCACCATTGTGTCCAAAGCGGCATATTAACGTCCTTTCAACATTTTGAAGGCATCGCCGAACGCTTCAACCGCGTTCGCAGGTAGGACGATTGTTTGGTTGCCCTGTTTCGATGCAACGGCTTGGAATGCCTCAACCTGTTTTAGCGCAACTTGGTACTGCGCGGCCTCTAAACCGTTTTCAGCAATCGCAACGGCAACCACTTGGGTCGCATATGCTTCAGCGTCAGCACGTACACGGCGCGCTTCGGCTTCTTGTTTTGCAGCGTAAAGCTCACCCTCGGCCTGAAGCTCGACGGCACGTTTGGTACCCTCAGCCTCAGTTACCTGCGCACGGCGCGCACGTTCAGCGTTCAACTGCTGCAACATCGCCGCACGGGTCGCGGCATCAAGGTTCACGTCAAGAATTTCAGCACGGGTCACTTCGATGCCCCAGTCATCAACCTGCTGGGCAACCTGTTCACGCACAGCATCAATAAGCGTCGCGCGGTTTGCCTGTACTTGGTCCAATTCCATCCGGCCAATTTCCGAGCGCACGATACCAGCAACAGTCGTCGAAATCGCACCATCAACATCACGAATACGGTAAACTGTCTTTTCAGGTTCAATAATACGGTAAAACACCGATGTTTCGACCTGCACCAGCACGTTGTCCGACGTAATTGCGTCTTGGGTCATTGCGGGAAGCTGGCGTTCAAGGATCGAAACTTTATGACGAACGCGGTCCAGAAACGGCACGATAAAGTTGATGCCAGGCCCAAGCACGGACCGCAGACGGCCAAGACGTTCAACAACGAATTTTTGCGACTGCGGGACGATCCGCACGCCTGCCAAAATGCAGACGACGATGAACACTGCTAATAGCAGGAACAACACGTTTTGACCGATAAATTCGGCTATTAAATCTTCACTTTGCATATGATCTATCCCTCTTTGTTATGAAGGATAGATAGTTATGCATTAGGCCGACTTCAATGTATGCTGTTGTATACCGTGCGAATTTTTCGCACGCATACGTTGTTCCACTGCGTCACCCAACAAATCCGCAGTCGCTGCTGACAAAGTCCAACCGAGGTGCCCGTGGCCTGTGTTATAAAAGACACGTGCGTGACGACCGTTTCCAACCCGTGGCATCATGTTTGGCATCATCGGACGCAAGCCAGCCCAAGGCACACAGCTTTCTGTGCTGACCTTTGGAAAGTGGGATTCGCACCAATCGACAAGCGGCTTTACGCGATCCGCACGGATGTCGCGGTTAATGCCGTTGAACTCTGCAGTGCCGGCAATCCGGAACCGATCGCGACCCAAACGAGACGTCACAATCTTGGCCTTATCATCAAGCAGTGAAACAGTTGGCGCACCATTCTGCGACGCTTCATCACGCAGGTTCACAGTGATCGAATAACCTTTGACCGGATAGATGTTCACCCGGTCGCCCAGCATCTTTGCAAACTGACGCGACGCGACACCGGCGGATACCACAACCCCGTCAAACCGGGCTTCGGTCGATGTGCGAACAGTAACGCCATCATCATCCGCTGATACCTGCTGCACGTCTTCGCCCAGCGCGAATTTCACGCCTTGGGTCTGCAACCATTCGGCCAGACCAACTGTGAATTTGTGAATGTCGCCAGTGCTATCGCTTTCGGTCCAGAAACCGCCCAAGATATCGCCGCGTAGGTTTGGCTCTTTGGCGAAGACCTCATCGACGGTCAGCTCGCGGCGATCCAATCCGCCTTGGCCCAACAGGTCATTCACGCGGCGAGCGTGATCCAAATCCTTCTGGGTTTGATAGAAATGCAAAATACCCGCTGGCGTAAAATCAAAGTCGATGCCAGCCACATCCGCCATTTCGGCCAGGCCAGCACGGGCCGTGACCGCCAAACGGGCCGTTTCGATCGTGTTGGCTTTGTAACGGGGGATATTTGTCAAAAACTCGGCCATCCAGCTGGCCTTGTGCCATGTGGGGCGCGGGTTCACGGAAAGCGGCGCATCGCCTTGCAGCATCCACTTGATCCCCTTCAGGACCGTAGACCATTGGTTCCAGACTTCGGCGTTCGATGCGCTTAACTGCCCACCGTTTGCGAAACTAGTCTCCATCGCGGCATAGCGGTGACGGTCAAAAACCGTCACGTCAAATCCGCGTTTCATCAATGAATAAGCAGTGGTTACGCCGGTAATCCCGGCACCCAGAACAGCAATCGAAGGCAAGGCATCTCTCCGCCAATGGCGCTTTCGCGCGTCGCCCCCACCGTCACTGGGCCTGAGAGATTCACCGCATCGCAGCTTGCTCCTTCGGCGGGCATTACTGCCACTCTCCGGTGTATTGCACCCCAACCGGTCCCTACTGCCTGAGAGTTACCGGGGCGGTTGCTCCTTCGGCGACGGACCGAACCGTTCTCTCCCGGTCGGCGTGTTTCCTATAAGAAACTCATAGAGCAAAAACGAAATATAGCAATCAAATTTCCTACATAATGATTATGTTCATCATAGAAGAAACCGAACCTTAATCCGGCAGGCCACCAGTTTCCTTTTCCCAAAGCGCTAGTCGTGCCCCAAAAGATGGCACACGGTTCGGCAATGCAATGAAACTAAGCAGATCAAACAAGTCCCAACGCTGCCCCTCATCACCGAATTTAACCTGTGTGACGGTATCAGCCGGCAATTGCGCAACAAAGAACCCGACCCAAGCATCGGGTTTATAATTCGCAGCAAAATTTGATTGCCACAAAACCGCAGCCGGTGGCAAAGACAGTCCCAGTTCCTCATTCAACTCTCGGGTCACCGTCTCAAACGGAGTCTCATCGCCCTCGCGTCCGCCACCGGGTAAATCCCATAAATTCGGATAGGGTATGTGATCAAAGTCATCGCGCAGGATGCTAATCAGCTTATCCCCTAAAAACAGCGCAACCTTTGCACCATCATGTTGCCCTGTTGTTCTCATCCTTGCGCCCCTTTAGACTGCGACCATGCCTGCCCTTTGCCGCGATTGCCTTTGCACATTTGACAGCGAATCCCGCTGTCCTCAATGCCGCAGCCCACGGGTCACGCGGCACCCAGAGCTGTTCGATCTGACCATCGCGCATATGGATTGTGACGCATTCTATGCCTCAGTCGAAAAACGCGACAATCCGGAACTCGCTGATAAGCCCGTGATCATCGGCGGCGGCAAACGCGGGGTGGTATCGACCGCATGCTACGTCGCCCGGATCAGGGGCGTCAAATCCGCTATGCCGATGTTTCAAGCGATGAAACTGTGCCCCGATGCGGTCGTACTGCCACCACGGTTCGAGGCATATACAAAGGCATCCCGCGCGATCCGTGCGATGATGGATGAACTCACCCCAGTCGTTGAACCGCTATCACTGGACGAGGCGTTTATGGACCTAACCGGCACCGTCCGCCTGCACGGCGCGCCGCCTGCTGTTATGCTGGCCCGGTTAATCAAACGGATGAAGACCGAATTGGGATTAAGCGGATCAATCGGGCTATCACACAACAAATTTCTGGCAAAGGTCGCGTCAGATTTGGAAAAGCCGCGTGGTTTTTCGATTATCGGCAAGGCTGAGACGACCGAATTCCTGCGCCCTAAATCCGTACGCCTGATCTGGGGTATTGGCCCCGCCGCCCAAGTCAGCCTGAACAAGGCAGGCATCCAGACGTTCGATGACCTCCTGCGCTGGGATCGCCGCGACCTGCATGATCGGTTTGGCGGCATGGGTGAACGGCTCTATTCGCTTGCCCGTGGCGAAGATGGTCGACGTATTTCGACACACGCGCCAGTTAAGACGTTGTCGAATGAAACGACATTCTCAGAAGACACCGCTAACGCCGACATCCTAGACGGGCACCTGTGGCGAATGTCGGAAAAGGTCAGCGCACGCGCCAAGGCGACCGATAAGGCAGGCCGGGTTATTACACTGAAACTGAAAACCTCTGACTTCAAACTGATTTCAAAACGGTTAAGCCTGCATCACCCTACCCAGATGGCAGACACCATTTACCGAACCTCGCATGGGTTATTTGAACAGGTCAAAACGCGTGGGCCGTTTCGGTTACTAGGTGTAGGGCTATCAGAAATCACATCAGCCGATGATGCCGACCGCGAAGGTGATTTGCTTGACCCTGACGCAGGCAAACGCGCGCGGGCCGAGCTCGCAACAGATAAAATACGTGAAAAATTCGGCAAAGACGCCATCATCAAAGGGCGGTCTCTTCGGTAGGGTGGGTCTTGACCCACCGCCCCTGCCACCGCTACGCTTCCATATCAGTCACATGCACACAACAGGAGGGCACAAGCTGAACATGCGTATATTCCGCCAACTTCAGCATGGTCCCCGTACCGCCCTGCGAATCCGTTTGCAGGGCTGATCACCGGCATTTGCCCACGGTCTGCCCTTGTCGCTGCGCCATGCGCGGCCAACGCTATATCTGACAAGAGACCGAAATGATCCTTTCCATAAACTCCTTAGGCGTGACGCTTGGCGATCCGCTATTTTCTGACCTGAACCTGACGATTTCCAAAGGCGACCGTATTGGGCTGGTCGCCGCAAACGGCCGCGGAAAATCCACACTGATGGGCTGCATGGCTGGCACGGTTGAACCCACGTCCGGCGAAATCACACGCGCACGCGGTCTGCGAATTGGGCACGTTGAACAGCATATCGCGCCAGAACGCCTTTCGCAGACACTGTATGACTTGGTGCTTTCCGCATTGCCGCCTGAACAGGCCGATTTCGAAGCATGGCGCGTTGATGTCGTGTTGGGCGATCTGCAAGTGCCTTATGAGCTGCAACAAAAACCACTGTCAGAGCTTAGTGGGGGCTGGCAACGCACAGCGTTGTTGGCGGCCGCTTGGGTGACTGAACCAGATTTGCTGTTGCTTGACGAACCAACCAACCATCTGGACCTGCATAGGATCGGATTACTGCAAAACTGGCTGGGTGCATTGCCGCGCGATATGCCGGTATTGATCACCAGCCATGACCGAGCCTTTCTAGATGCGACAACCAACCGAACGCTTTTCCTGCGGGCGGACCGGTCACGCGTGTTTCAGCTACCTTTCACAAAGGCGCGCGTCGCATTGGATGAGGCAGACGAAGCCGACGAACGGCGCTTTGTCAACGATCTGAACAAGGCAACCCAACTGCGCAAGCAGGCCGCAAAGCTAAATAACATTGGGATCAATTCAGGATCTGATCTGTTAATCACAAAGACCAAGCAGCTAACCGAACGCGCAGCCAAGATCGAAGCAGCAGCAAAGCCCGCCCACCAAGACCGCAGCGCCGGGGACATCAAGCTGACCAACAGCGGCACCCACGCCAAGGCACTTATCACCTTGGATGATGTGGCGGTGACCACGCCCGACGACCGCTTACTATACACGACCGGCAAAAAATGGATCACGCAAGGCGACCGCATTGTACTGCTTGGCACCAATGGAACCGGCAAAACCCAACTGGTTAAGATGATCCACCGGGCATTATTAAACGAAAAACCCAGCATCAAATACGCCCCTACTGTCGCGCTTGGGTATTCGGACCAGCACCTTAGCCAGCTGGAGGACGCAGATACCCCGATGACGGCAGTCGCCGGAGAATTCGACGTGGGCGATCAACGTGCACGCGGGTTGCTTGCGGGTGCGGGGGTGAACATTCGGATGCAGGACTCTACGATCGGTGCGCTTTCAGGCGGACAAAAAGCACGGCTCGCGATGCTAATCCTGCGGCTGCAGCGACCAAACTTTTACCTACTCGATGAACCTACAAACCATCTCGATATCGAAGGGCAAGAGGCGTTAGAGGAGGAACTGATTGCCCACGGTGCATCCTGCCTGTTGGTCAGTCACGACCGCAGTTTTCTACGGAATGTAGGAAATCGGTTTTGGCAGATCGAACGCAAACGCTTGATAGAGGTCGATGACCCAGAGGCATTCCTCGAGGTGGAACTCGTCCAAAACGTATGAGCACTTCGCCATCCGCGCGGCATCATCGTAACGAAGCGGCTGCGACTTTGCCAAACAGAGCAACACAATCGTGCCTACAATTGGTTCTGCGGCAACGTTGCGATCTCAAAACAGTCAGGCAGGCATTGTGTTCTTGGCTAGTTTCGATGGGGTGGATCAAGATCCACCCTACTCGGCCGCGACAGATTGATCTTTTGCGACGCCGATTTCCGCGATGGAAGCAGTTGCAGCCCTAATCAAAGACTTAAACGATGCAAAATCAGCGTTCGGCTCTAGGGTTTGTTCGTTCATATAAAGCGCCCGATCCATTTCGACTTGGATCGCGTGCTGAGATTTCGACGGGCGACCATATTTTTGGACAATATAGGCCCCAGCAAACGGCGCATTACGTGCGACTCGCAAACCGACGTCCACAAAAGCAGCTTCGACCCGATCCATGATGCCAGCTGATGCCGTGCTTCCAAACCGATCCCCGAGCACGATATCAGGGCGCGGTGCGTTTTGCAGGTTCATCGTCATTAACGCCTCGTGCGGCATCGAATGGCAATCGATCAGAATTGATTCGCCATAGGCGCGGTTGCTTTCGTCCATCAGCGTCTGAAGCTGATCGTGGTAAGGGCGCCAATAATTCGCTATGCGATTATGGGCGTCAGAAAGCGAAATCTTCCCCCGATAGATATGACGGCCATTCGCCACAACGCGAGGAATCACACCCAGCCCGCTGGCGATTCGTGGGTTATGGGGCTTACGATGCACGCCTTCGATCAACGCGGGATCCAATTCATCAGGACCACGATTTAAATCCACAAAGGCGCGCGGCGCTAATGCGTTGATAAAAGGTGCGCCAAAATTAGGGGCTTCGTCGTATAACTGATCAATGAATGCATCTTCGGACGACCGAATTTCTGTAGCGTCTAATTCAGCAACATTTAGAAAAGCAGATGTGTAATCACGCCCACTATGCGGAGATGCAAAAACGACGCTGGTACTGCGAACCGCGGGACGTATGAGATCATAGCTTGTGTGCTGCAACAAATTGCTCCTTCTGGCGCAAAGGATAGCCTGAATTTTGTTTTTTCCGAAAGCCCTTGATCCCCGGTTCGACTCCTTTTATAGACCCCACACCTGACGCGGTTTGCCCGCGTCCTATTTCTTTATAGGACAGATGCAAACACGTTGGAAAATGGATGATTAGCTCAGCGGTAGAGCACTTCGTTGACATCGAAGGGGTCACTGGTTCGATCCCAGTATCGTCCACCATGAATTCACTGGCCCATCTGGGCCAAACTGCAACCCAAGGCGCAATCCGCGCGCCGCGACATGAAGGACACGACCATGAAGGTACGTAACTCCCTCCGCTCGCTCAAGCAGCGCCACCGCGATTGCCGCATCGTGCGCCGTAAGGGCCGCGTCTATGTTATCAACAAGACGCAACGCCGGTTCAAAGCTCGTCAGGGCTAAAACCTGCGAATAGAAAATGATAAAAAGGTCGCATCCGCAAGGAAGCGGCCTTTTTCTTTGCCTACGCATTTGAGAACCATGCATGCTAAACAACGCATATTGTAAGCCACCAAAATGGATCACCATGTTCATTCTGGCTTGGTTCTTTCTGGGCTGCCTTCCAATACTCGCCTTAGCATTTGGGTTTCGTTTTTTTGCCAAATCCCGAATGGGTCCAGAATACGCGGTTCATCGCGGCCCTTGCTGCGTTTGGAACCGCAGCTTTGACGTTCGCATTGCTTAGAATCGGCCACTACAGCAACGGCTCCAATGCTGGTGGCGATCGTCGCAGGTTCGCAAAGTTCATTACCATATACCGTCGCCGGTGCATCCCAGTCAGGAAGCTATAGATGCCGGCGACCGATTAAGCTGACTGAGGCACCATTTTGTTCAATTTGGTGTGCGGTACGTCCCAAGCATTTCGACTCGGCGTCGCCGAAGGGGATTTCGTTTTGGTGACCGGTCGTGGAACACGGTGGGGGCTATTCCCGCATACGATATCTATGATCGATTAGTACACGCACCGGTCTGGTCCGGCTAACAGCAAAAGACCGCCGATCGAAGGTCAGGGTTTCCTCACTTTTTATCGTTTGGTCTAGTCACATGGTCGGCATTCCGCGTATCGTGTGCGCAGAACGGTTTTAAAAACGACTAAGGAACATTTTCATGCATTTTCTGAATATTAGATCAAGTGCACTTGCTGTTGCGATGCTTGGGCTCGCGGCACCTGCCTATGCCCAAGACGCAATTTGCGGCGGTACAGGCACAGGTGGTCAGTGGATTGGCGGCGACGAGGCGTCATCTGACATCACAACGGCTGACACCTACCAAGAGCAAATGGCGCTTGTTCTAGGCGGAAATGATTATGTTTCTTTGTTTTCAGTAAGTGAAGGTACTGACGTACGGATCGAGGCCGCAGGTCGCGGTGCGGGTGACACAGTGATCGACGTGCTTGATAGCACCGGCAGCATTGTCACGTCCGATGATGATTCAGGTGGCAACGGGGCATCTCGCGCTGAAACGTTCCTGAACCCCGGAACATACTGCATGTCGCTGCGCAGCTATGACGGTGGCCCAATGACCGCATTTGTCCGCGTTGGACGGCAAGAACATGAACCCCTTACTGAGGGAACCATGGAAACCAGCAGCGCGCGCGATTCGGGCGGATGCGAAACAGCGACCCCAATGGGTGGCCTTGGTAGTACTGTCTCTGGATCCGCGGCCGATAGCTCACACTGGAGTTTTACCCTTGATGCACCCGCGCAGGTCAGCGTCACTGCCGAAAACGAATCTGCTGATCCAGTAATCACACTTTATGGCCCGAACGACATGTACATCGATGAGAACGATGATTTCGACGGGTATAACTCTCGGATCGATGTCACTGACACACTGGATGCTGGGACATATTGCATCGCCGTGTCTGCACTAAGCGATGATACACAGCCGATCACTGTCAGCGTCTCAGAATACGATGCCGAAGCAGCGCTACAATCGCTTTATGCGCGTGGCGAAGCGGCGCCACCACTCGACGGAAGCGTTGAAGTATCAAATCTTGGCATTCTAGAATCGCGCATACGCCAAGACGTACAAGCGACAGACGATGTAAAATGGTTCACTGTCGAAGTCGAAGATAACAGTCTGCTCGTAGTCGAAGCCATTGGCGGTGGGAACAGTGATCCATGGCTTGTCGTATATGACGACCTTGGTCGTGAAATCGGCCAGAATGACGACTATGGTGACGGTTTGGACAGCATGGTGATGGCCCGCGTTCAGTCCGGGATCTATATTATTGGCGTAAGACAGTACGACAGCAACAACGGGCTCATCCGCCTGCTAGCTGAACGTTACGTACGGGCGCAATAAACGACGTAAATTTTACAAAAGTGGCCATCTGCATCCGTCAGACGGCCACTTTTTTTATTATCGGCCAAATGTATCAGCCAGCAAACGCGCCAGCGTCGGCTCATTTAGGTATCCAGTCGCGGCTGTTCCGCTTCTGGTCTGGTAACGACTAATCGCGCCGCGCGTATCACTGTCGAACCGACCATCAACGCGCCCAGGATTGAACCCCATTTGCGCAAGGCGACTTTCAATTAAGCGTGCAAGAACTGGGTTAATGTTCAGCCCAGCCTCTATATCCGCGGCAGCCGTACTTTGATCAACTTCATCCTCAGCAAGCGCATCCTTTGCCTCATCGGCAAACATTCCTTCAGGGTATCGGTTCAAATAGGCACGGTATCCAGCCAGATCGCCACGCGCGCCCGTTTCTTCCCAATACGCCCGATCAAGACGCTCTGTTTCCTCACGTGCACGTTCTTCCTCTGCCTCGATCTCGGCTTGGCGACGGCTGGCTTGCGCGTCGATCCGGTTAATTTGTTCTGCTGTCAGAAATGACGTTTGCGCAAAGCCGTTGGATTGCTGCCAGTTCCGGATCGCCCGGCGGCTGCCCGGGCCGAATATCCCATCAACGCCCCGCGTATCATAGTCCAGCAACGTCAGATCACGCTGGATATCGCGGCGGCCATTACGCGAAAGCGACAAATCATCTTCGGCATTTTCAGCAAGCCGAATTGGGTCATTTTCGATTTCATCCAGACGCCGCCGTGCTTCTTCGGCGTAACGGCTATCGGGATAGGTCAAAGCGAAATCACGATATGCATCAGCTGTATCCGACTGCTGGGCATCAGTCCAAAACTGCAAGGTGGCATCGACCGCTTCCGGCGCGGCGCCATCTTCGTTCTCGGTTTGCATTACCAAACGGTTAGGCCGAAAACCGTCCGCAGTTAACCAACGCACATCCTGAACAAATGCCATGATATTTGCACCCGGCACGGTAATTGCATCTACGACGACAGCGTCAGTCGCATTTGGCTCTCCGTATAAAACAGTAACGCCTTGCGGGATGTCCAAATGACCGATGCCTTCGCGCAGGTATGACCCTATCGCGCTATCAGAGTCTAAATCATAACCAAGGATCAACACCGCCTGCCCCGGCGTATTGGCAAGAACATCCAGTACGCTGTCGATTGAAACTGCATTTGCCAGTCCAAAGTATGTTGGCGTTTCCGTGTCAGCCGCCAACAGCCAGCTTCGTGCGCCATCAGTTACAAATCGCCCTGACAATCCGACCACCAAGCGATCGGCATCAGTAGCGTTTTCAGCAAGACGATCCAATAGTCGCGCCATATCACCCGACGACCCGTTCGATAGCGTGCTAACATCATACCCCGCCTCACGCAGGCTTTGAGCACCATCAAGAACATCCGTCGCATTCGATACGCGCCGCAAGTTCTGATAGCGTTCGACCCCCATCAGAAGCGCGGCATCCTCTGCAAATGCAGGAACAGCAAAGGCCGAAAGGGCCGCAATCAGACTTAGTTTACGCATCGCGCGTTCCTCCAAATATCACGTCGCATCAGTTCAAGAACCAACGCCTTGTCACTCAAAAGGTTGCGCGGATGGGGCTGCTATTCAATAGCGCAGCCACAAACCCCTATTCAGCGGCGATTTCAGACCCAATCTTTTCAATCCGCACAGCCGCGAATTTGAATTCAGGAATTTTGCCGTATGGGTCCACCGCCGGGTTGGTCAACGTGTTCGCTGCTGCTTCGACATAGGCAAAGGGAACAAAGACCATATCGGGGGAAACAGCACGATCAGCGCGCGCCATAATATCAATACTGCCGCGCCGTGTTGTCAGCCGGATCATATCGCCCGGCACCGCACCAAGTTGCCGCAGCGTTGACGGATGCAGTGAACAGTTTGCTTCGGGTTCGACCGCATCCAGCACCTTGGATCGACGTGTCATAGACCCAGTGTGCCAGTGTTCTAGCTGACGGCCCGTTGTCATGATCATTGGATATTCCGCATCGGGTGTTTCATCGGGCGCGATCAGGTTTGCGGGTGTGAACTTTGCCCGCCCATTTTCGCGTGGGAACCCATCTGCGAACACAATGGCCTGCCCGGGATCCGTGGGCGACAGCGATGGGTAGGTCACCGCATTCTCGGTCTCTAACCGATCCCAAGTAATGTTATCAAACGACTCCATCACCATCGTCATTTCCGCGAATACCTCGCGTGGGTGGGCGTATTCCCAAGCCAAACCAAGCCGTTTCGCCAGTTCAACCGTGATCCACCAGTCTTCGCGTGCATCACCCGGCGGCGGCACAGCAGGGCGACCCATTTGAACCTGACGATTGGTATTCGTCACAGTCCCGGTCTTTTCAGCAAATGCGCTGGCAGGCAGGATAACATCAGCAAAGTTGGCAGTTTCAGTTAGGAAAATATCCTGCACCACAAGATGATCCAGCTTAGCCAAAGCATCACGCGCATGATCGACATCAGGGTCCGACATTGCCGGGTTTTCGCCCGAAATATACATGCCCCGAATATCGCCCGCGTGAACGGCATCCAAGATTTCGGTGACGGTCAGCCCCTTTTCAGGGTTAACACCTTCGTCTTGCCAGACCTCTTGGAACGCGCTGCGTACACCATCATCACCGACAGGTTTGTAATCGGGTAAGAACATCGGGATCAGACCCGCATCAGACGCACCCTGCACGTTGTTCTGACCACGCAACGGGTGAAGCCCCGCACCCGGACGACCAACCTGCCCGGTCATTAGAGCAAGGCTAATCAAACAACGTGAATTGTCGGTGCCATGAATGTGTTGGCTAACACCCATGCCCCAGAAAATCATCGCCGACTGCGCACCGGCAAACGTCCGGGCAACATCACGCAAAACGTCAGCGGGAATGCCGCAAATACCTTCCATCTTTTCTGGTGAAAACTCTGCCAGATGTGCTTTCTCGGCTTCCCAGTTTTCGGTGTAGGCTTCAATGTATTGCTGGTCATAAAGGCGCTCTTCGACGATCACATGCATAATCGCGTTGAGCATCGACACGTCTGCGCCGGGGCGGAATTGCAGCACATGCGACGCAAACCGCTTTAGCGCCTGCCCGCGGGGATCCATCACAATCAGCTTGCCACCACGTTTGGTGAACTGTTTGAAATAGGTTGCCGCAACTGGGTGGTTTTCGATTGGGTTCGCGCCAATCACGATTGCCACGTCGGCGTTCTCAATTTCATTAAAGGTCGCGGTGACCGCACCCGACCCCACGTTTTCCATCAGCGCAGCGACCGATGACGCGTGGCAAAGGCGCGTACAATGGTCGACGTTGTTATGACCAAACCCCTGACGGATTAGCTTTTGAAATAGATATGCCTCTTCGTTGGTACATTTCGCTGAACCAAAGCCCGCGACACCCGTTCCGCCAATGTCCTTCAGACCCTTGGCCGCTACATCCAGCGCCTCGTCCCAAGTCGCCTCTCGGAAATGGGCCTGCCAGTTTCCGGGATCAACGTTCAGCCCCTTGGCCGGTGCATCATCACGGCGGATCAGCGGTTTCGTCAGGCGGTGTTCATGGTGGATGTAATCAAACCCAAACCGGCCTTTGACGCACAAACGCCCCTCATTCGCGGGGCCATTGATACCCTCAACGAATTTGACCTTGTCGTCTTTGACCTTAAGCGAAACCTGACAACCGACACCGCAGAATGGGCAAACGCTTTTGACTTCGCGATCATAATCCGCAGTGTCGCCAATCTGGTTTTCATCAGTGACCGTCGCCGGCAGTAGTGCCCCCGTTGGGCAGGCCTGCACGCATTCACCGCACGCCACACAAGACGACGCCCCCATTGGGTCAGACATATCGAACACCGGATAAGCGTCATGCCCGCGCCCGGCCATCCCGATCACATCGTTCACCTGCACCTCGCGGCAGGCCCGAACGCAAAGACCACACTGAATACAGGCATCCAGGTTCACCGACATCGCGACATGGCTATCGTCGAGCAGCGGAATGTGATCAGCGTCCATTGTTGGAAAACGACTACTTTCAACGCCTTGGGCGGCAGCCATATCCCACAAATGGCTGGATTTGTCATGGGCGACCGGTTGCTCTGGCTGATCTGCGACAAGCAGTTCCATCACCATTTTACGTGCCTGCACCTCGCGCGGTTGATCGGTTGTCACGACCATACCTTCCGCGGGTTCACGAATACACGAGGCAGCCAACGTGCGTTCGCCATCAATCGACACCATGCACGCACGGCAGTTTCCGTCAGACCGATAACCCGGCGCTGGTTTGTGGCACAGATGCGGGATCTTTAGGCCGCGACCGTTCGCGACCTCCCAGATCGTTTCACCCGGCTGCGCGGTGACCTCTTTGCCGTCCAAAGTGAACGTGATGGGTTCTGACATCTGATTTCTCCGCCGCTTTCGATCATACTAAAGCATTTGCCGCTGTTACGCGAAAGTACGTCGATGGTCGTAGGTCGAATTGTCCAAAAGCGACACAATAGTTGACTCGATTCAATATTTCTATATTTCTAGTTATATCGAATCATCATTCAGGACACCGAAAATGGACAACCTTACAGCGGCACAGGGATTTTCAGCACTTGGATCAGAATCCCGTATCGAAGTGTTCCAGACCCTTGTGAAAGCAGGCAAAAACGGGCTGCTGGTTGGGGACATCCAGCAACGCACCGGCATCCCGGCATCGACGCTTGCGCACCACCTAAAATTTCTCAGCACCGCGCAGTTGATCCTTCAGGAAAAGAAGGGGCGCACCATCGTGAACCGCGCCAATTTTGACCATCTTGAAAGCCTTGCCGCATTTATTCTTGAGGAATGCTGCTCTGAACCGGGGCCGCAGTCATGACACAGATCAACACAACACCGGCACCGCGCATCGCCGATTATCTCAAACGGCTCAAATCCCCATGGACGCTAACCCTGCTTATTCCAGTGGTAGTTGCGATCCTTGATCAACCCAATGCCGTCTCGGTCATAGAATTCGCGATACGCGCACTTTTAGGTACATTACCCTACATCGTTTTTGCCGTGATCATGATTGCGAGCCTCAAGGCGGCGGGCGCGGAAACGGTCATTGCGGGCATATTCAAAGGGCGCGAAATTCGGATGATTATCCTCGCGGCCTTATTTGGCGGGCTGGCGCCGTTTTGTTCGTGCGAAGTCATTCCATTTATCGCAGGCCTGCTAGCGCTTGGCACCCCGCTTGCCCCTGTAATGGCGTTCTGGCTGGCGTCGCCTTTGATCGACCCGCCGACACTTCTGATTACCGCAGGTGCGCTGGGGTGGCCATTTGCTGTTGCCAAGGCCTTTGCCGCTGTTGGCCTCGGGCTGATGGGCGGGTTCGCGATCAAACTGCTGCAATCACGCGGGTTCTTTTCTGCACCTTTGCGCGCATCACCCGTGTCGCGTTGCGGATGTGGCCCTGACCCGTTTAGCGGCAAACCCGTATGGGCGTTTTGGAACGACAGCACCCGTGTCCAAACATTTAAGAATGAGTTTACCCACAATGCGCTGTTCTTGCTCAAATGGCTGGCCTTCGCTTATGCACTCGAAGCCTTGTTGATCACTTACGTGCCTGCGCCCCTGATCGCCGGCCTTGTCGGCGGTGAAGGTATCATGCCTATTGCAATTGCTGCATTGGTTGGTGTGCCTGCCTATCTGAACGGGTTTGTTGCCCCTCCGCTGATCGCCGGGTTGATGGAACAAGGCATGAGCAGCGGATCAGCCATGGCATTCGTAATCGGCGGCGGGGTTAGCTCTATTCCCGCAATGGCTGCGGTTTGGTCGCTGGTCAGACGCCAAGTCTTTGCAGCCTACATCGGCTTGGGCATCAGTGGCGCCATCTTGTCAGGGGTGGTGTTCCAGCTAGTCGTTTAACCACCAAGCTCCGCTTCGACATGCGCCAGATTACTACGAATTTCGGGAACATCAGGGGCAATCGCGCGGGCGCGTCTTAGCGCCGCCCGCGCGCCGCGCAAATCCCCTTGAGCGTATAGTGCATTGCCAAGCCCAAACTGCCAAAGCCAACTATCAGGCCATTGTTTTGCTCCGGTCTGATACAGCGTTTCTGCTGCAGACATCTGGCCAACACGCTCTAGTGCTGCAGCGGCAGACAAAACCCGGGCCTCTGCCACACTGACGGGCAAATCATCGGGGGGCAGAACGACCAAAGCCCAGTTCCCACCACGCTGCCAAGTCCGCTGGAACAGGTCAAAGGGCAGGACCATTTGGTCTTCTTGTCCGGAATTTAGGTAAACAGCATCACGTTCCAGATCGTACCCAGTCACAACGCCGTAATGCCAAACCGGGGCGATCCCCAGGCCAAGGTTTTGAAACACAATGACAGGATGACCAGCGGCTACTTCAGCCAATAACTGGTCAAATGTCGAAATCTCGACGGCAAGTTGGCCGAGCCTGCGACTGCTCCCAATCATATCTGCTTGATATGTGCCCTTAGCGCGAGGGCTAAACGCGAGTTCGGCAATCTGGTCCTGTTGGATGTCAGAACCCGCCCACTGCATGACCATCGCAATTGCAGTTGGGCCACAAAAGAAAGCATCTTGCTGAATACGTGGTACGCCATCGACATGCGCACGGGTGGCCGCGCCCGAAAACGTGGCGGTCGGGTCCATTGGGACCGCACAGCCTGCCAGCCCACAAAAGGCCAGCAAGCAGGCAAGTCGGTTTAGCGCGCGCAACGTGTAAAGTTATAAATCCTGGTAAAGCAAAGAATATCTGTCACAAGCAAGATCACAAACACAGTGAACAACGTCCCGACGATATCAGCACCTGCTGTGTCATTTTGCATTTGCACGACAAGAGCTTCGACTTCAGCATCGGAAAGCGCGGCAAGACGGGCTTCGGCCTCTGCTGGATCGACACCTTCTTCAATCATCGCAGCCTGCACATCGTCACGCTGCAATGCATCCATTAAATAATCGCGATCAGCATGGGTCGCATACTTATTAATCGCGTTTTCAGTCGCTAGCATTTCGGCCTGCGCCATCGTCGCTGTTTGTGTCGCAATCAAAAGCTGCGCCGTCAAAACCAGCGCAACACCTTTTTTCGTAATCCCGAGAACACGCATCGTATCAAATCCTTTCGTCAGGTAGCCCTGAGCCACCTGAATGCATCTGACATATAGTGTTCAGGAATTCCTTATTATTGCAAGTGGTTGGTCACCAATTACGCCAAAGCCTGCGTATCGTTAGTGTAGGAAAGAACCGGCGTTATTGTACAAAAAGATACGCAAAATCTCCAAACCGATCAAAACCACGATTGGCGATAGGTCTACGCCGCCTAAATCCGGCATAAAGCGGCGAACGCGGCTATAAATAGGTTCAAGAATGCGCTGCAAACCATACCACACCTGCCCAACAAATTCTTGCCGAACGTTCAGCACCTCAAACCTGATCAGCCAGCTCATAATAAAATGTGCGATCACAAAGAACCGGACAACGCCAATGAGCAAAAGCAAGGTTTGAATAATGGTTAGCATGGTACAGAGCGCCCTTTGATAAGTTACGACTGAATTAAGCGTTCACGCCCATCCCTACAAGCCCAAGGTTTCCCTAAGGTTAAAGTTGACCCTTACGTCAATCTAGATCATCCCAAGCGCGAAACAAAATTCGAGGCGCTGATGTACCCTGTTGTTCGTGTCATAAAAGAACTGATCACCAACCGTAAGGCGCCCAAGCTGCACCCGCTAGATACCCATGTGTCCTACCACCGCTGCTGGCCGCAGGACATCGATACATATTTTGAAATGAACAACGGTCGCATTTTGACGATCTTTGACCTTGGACGCACAGGCCTAGCCGCGCGTGTCGGGCTTTTAGATGTCCTCAAGCAAAACCGCTGGGGCCTGACGATGGCTGGGGTGTCTGTACGCTATCGCAAACGCATTCGGCCTTTTGCAAAGTTCCGGATCGTCAGCAAAACAGCGGGCTGGGACCATCGATTTGTGTATATCGACCAATCGATTTGGATCGGCGACGAATGCGCGACCCAAGCGATGTATCGGTCAGCGATCACCAGCGCGAATGGCATCGTACCCCCCGATCAGGTTTTTGCAGCGCTTGGACATGAAGGTTCATCACCCCAGTTGCCTGAGTGGATAAAAAACTGGATCGACGCAGATGCAACGCGCCCATGGCCACCGACCGATAGCGGCACCTAACCGCTTGCCTTTGCCCTACGTAACGGTGTCTTATCGCCGCAAAGAATACGTAAGGGCAGGCACATGACCGTCGAAAAGAAACGCATCTGGGGATGGATGGCTTTTGATTGGGCCTCGCAGCCCTATTACACGCTTGGCCTGACCTTTATTTTCGGACCGTACTTTGCGTCTGTCGCGACCGATTACCTCCAAGGCGGCGGATTAGACGCAGACACAGCAAACGCGCAGGCACAATCCATTTGGTCCACTGGCCAGATGGTTGCCGGGCTGTTTATTGCGCTCACCGCGCCGTTTCTTGGTGCCTTTGCAGACCATTCGGGCCGTAAAATACCGTGGATCGCGGGTTTCTCGGTCATTTATGTAGTTGCGGCATTTGCTCTGTGGGGCCTGCTGCCCGATAGCAGCTCTGTCTGGCTATATATGGCGATCTTCTTTGTCGGCTTTGTCGCGGCCGAATCCGCATTAAACTTTGTGAACGCGATCCTGCCTAGCCTTGGGAACGACGAAGACGTTGGGCGCATCTCGGGGTCCGGTGCTGCGTTTGGGTATTGGGGCGGTGTGCTATCACTGATCCTCATTCTGCTTTTGCTTGCTGAAAACGGTGATACCGGCAAAACCCTGATTGGGCTTGACCCGCTGTTTGGTCTAAACCCCGACCTCAAGGAAGGCACGCGCGCCGTCGGTCCGTTCATCGCGATTTGGTTTGCGATCTTCATGATCCCGTTTTTCCTGTGGGTTCGCGACGCACCACAGCCGAAACCTGAAAAAGTGCGGCTTAGCGCAGTGGCAAGCGACTTAGGGCAGACGCTCAAGAATGTGTTCAAACGCAAGAGCCTACGTAGCTTCCTGCTTGCCTCGATGTTTTACCGTGATGCTGTTAACGCCCTGTATGCTTATGGTGGGATTTACGCCAAATTGGTTCTGGGTTGGGAGATTACCCAAATCGGCGTATTCGGCGTGATTGCCGCGATTGCGGCCGCGATTACAACTTGGATTGGCGGGCTTGCTGACAAAAAGTTCGGTCCAAAGCCTGTGATTATCACTGCCGTTTGGGCCATGATCGCTGTGTCATGTATCATCGTCGGAATGTCCCGCGAGACCGTCTTTGGTGTGCCTCTCAACCCGTCATCATCATTGCCTGACATTATTTTCTTTGTCTGCGGTGCGATTATTGGCGGTGCTGGTGGCGCGGTTTATGCAGCGTCTCGTTCGCTGATGGTGCGCCACAGCCACCCTGACCGCCCGGCAGAGGCATTTGGCCTATTCGCGCTATCTGGCAAGGCGACTGCATTCCTCGCGCCGGCACTGATCGGCCTTGTTTCATGGCTTTCAGGTAACGTACAAATTGGTTTTTCTCCCGTTATTGTACTATTCATTGTGGGGCTTTTGTTGCTACGCTGGGTTAACAAAGACGGAGATCGCGCAGAATGGTCCGCTTAATCGCAGCAGTATGTATCGCCCTCGGGCTGGCAGCTTGCCAGTCAGAGGAACCAACCATTTCAGTTTCTTCCCAAAACGCTGGTGACAACCGCGTTGCAAAACACCTCTTTGGAGCAATGCAAACTGGATCAAACCAGCGTTCGCAATCGTTCGGGGGATATGCACGTGGCTGTCAGGCTGGTGCTGAACAGCTTCCCGAAACCGGCCCAACGTGGCAAGCGATGCGCCTGTCGCGCAACCGCAACTGGGCGCAACCCGTCACAGTCGATTTTGTCCAAGACCTTAGCCAATTTGCGGCAACACAGGATGGCTGGGAAGGTCTATATATCGGCGATATGAGCCAGCCACGCGGTGGCCCGATGCTGACCGGACATGCAAGCCACCAAACCGGGCTTGATGCTGATATCTGGATGCTGCCCCCCGACCGCCTGAATCTGACTGCGGCTGAGCGCGAAAACATTTCTTCGATCTCAATGCGCCGCAGCGCTGGCGCCTATACAAACAGCAACTGGACGCCACAGCACGAGGCAATCCTGCGCGCAGCGGCTTCTGACCCGCGTGTTGCTCGCATTTTTGTTTTTCCGGGGGCAAAGGTCGCTATGTGCAACAGTGCAACGGGCGATCGCAGCTGGCTGAACAAAATCCGGCCTTGGTGGGGACATCACTATCACTTCCATGTGCGCCTGAACTGCCCTGATGGCGCGACAGGCTGCACCAATCAGGCACCTCCGCCCGCTGGCGACGGCTGTGCAGATGCTGCCCGCTGGGTGAACAATATTCTGAATCCTCCGCCCCCAGATCCGAATGCGCCTCCACCCACTCCGCGGGCAGAGCTAACGATGGCGAAGCTACCCGGCCAATGTGTTGGCGTTCTGAACGCGAACTAAGTGCGCTGGGTTTACATCCTAGCAGCTGCCTGCTGGGGAACCGCAGTGGCAGCAGAAGCAACTTGGGTCAGCAGCTATCACTGGAGCGTTGATAACCCGGCATTTGGCGGGTTATCTGGCATCGAAGTTTCTGACGATGGCAGCATGTTTATCGCGGTGAGCGATCGCAGTTCTTTTGTTACCGGTTCGCTGGTGCGCAAAGAAGGGATAATCGTATCTATTGAAGACTACGCAATAACGCCAATACGCGGTACCGGCGATCAACAAGACAGCGAAGGTATCGCAATTACGTCAGATGGAACGGTCTTTGTTTCGTATGAAGGCGTGCATGGCATCCGGCATTTTGACAGCCTAAATGGGACATCTGCACCAATACCCGCAGCCGCCGCGTTCGCGAATATGCAAAACAACTCTTCGCTCGAGGCATTGGCGATTGGACCCGACAATTCAATTTACACAATTCCGGAACGGTCGGGGCGCTCAGACCGCGCGTTCCCAGTATATCGACTAAATGCGGGTATATGGGACCAGCCCTTTGATATTGCGCGACGCGGAGCATTTCTTGTTGTCGGCGCGGATATCGGGCCTGATGGACGGTTTTACATTCTTGAACGGGATTTTACCGGCATCGGTTTTCGCAGTCGGGTCCGGCGCTTTGGCATGAATGGCGGCGCAGAAGAAACGCTGCTAGAAACACGTTCCCTGACCCACGATAATCTAGAAGGCATTAGTATTTGGGATGATGGATCGGCCTTAAAAATAACGATGATTTCAGATGATAACTTTAGAATATTTCAGCGAACCGAAATCGTTGAATATCGCATAGATTATTGACACAGTCAGGTCCAAGGCGCTAATGCGCTGCGTCCCCGGATGAACCGCGGGGCCAAGTGCCGCACCCTTGTCAAAACGGAAACCTGACATGACACGTATTCTTCCCGGCGTTATCGCCATGGCCACCATCGTTGTGGCATCCAATATTCTTGTACAATTCCTGATCCTTGACGGGCTGTTGACGTGGGGGGCTTTCACCTATCCGTTCGCGTTCCTTGTGACCGACGTCATGAACCGCGTGTATGGCGTGTCTGCCGCGCGCAAGGTTGTGTTTGTCGGATTGATCGTTGGGATCATCTGTAGCCTTATCGGTTCGCAGATCATGCTGGAGTTCGGGCCGGCTGTTCCGGTGCGTGTGGCGATTGCGTCAGCGGCGGCATTCATCATCGCGCAATTGCTTGATATCGCTGTGTTCAACCGGCTGCGTGAAGGGTCTTGGTGGAAGGCGCCATTGGGCAGCACGATCGTAAGCTCTTCTATTGACACGGTTATTTTCTTTTCGATTGCGTTTGCAGCGGCTTTCAATGGGTTTAGCGTCGCTGCGGCTGATCAGATTATGTGGGCGCAGGACGCTGTGCCGTTCCTGAATGCTGGGCCACTTGTGCCGCTTTGGGTGTCGCTGGCTGTGGCGGATTGGGGGGTGAAGCTGACGATTGCTTTGGTGGCTTTGGTGCCATTTCGCATCATTGTTGGGCGGATCACGCGGTCGAACACATAAACGCGATCCGTGGTGTTTTTTTAGTTGAAATATACAAAATCTGTGCCACCTTACCTATAGGCGAAATTTTTGAAAGGAGGTGATCCAGTGCATCATGAGGTATTGGAGAAGTGTGTCGGGACAACTTGTGGGGGTCGCAGCTAGGGCAGCCCTTGGCTGAGAAGATCACAAGGTGGAGATCCTAACCGACCCACCTCCGAAAATCAGAGAAGGGCTATCCCGTCGCCGGGGTAGCCCTTTTTCATTGGTTTTTAGGCGTATGTTTGGCGTACACACGGCGTACACATCGCGTATGTACTGCGTACGGCCGAGTATTTGAGACAAAGCGAGGGGCCATGCGGGTCAACGATCAGATCGAAATTGCGGATTGGGAACTGACCGAAAGCTTTACGCGCGCGTCCGGGCCTGGCGGGCAGAACGTGAACAAAGTATCCACAGCGGTCGAGTTGCGGTTCGAGGCGGCGCGGTCACCCAACCTGCCGGACCCTGTGAAAAACCGACTGCGGCGGCTGGCGGGGCAACGGTGGACGAAAGACGGGGCGATTGTGATTTTCGTGCAAGAAACCCGGTCCCAAGCCCGCAACCGCGAAATCGCACGGGACCGTCTGGCCGAACTGATCCTAAAAGCAACCGAGCGGCCCAAACGGCGGATCGGCACCAAACCGACCTACGGGTCCGTCAAACGTAGGTTAGCGGGGAAGAAAGCGCGTAGTGAGGTGAAGGCATTGCGGGGGAAGGTTGAGGAGTGAAACCTTGTCCTGGATTTCATCAATGAGTGTCACTTCGGCGCAGGCGAGCTATTTTTTATTTTCGCCGCAATGAGCTTCTCGCGCGCAAACACAAATTCTGGAAGGCTTTCAACATTCCAGAGTGATCGGTCAGCTGGCAACGAGTGCCGCGAAAGAAAATTTTCATCTCTTGTCTCTATCCAGTGAGAAAACGGCGTGTCCCTCTTTTCATTGTTTTCACGTGATAAGAGTAATTGAAGATTTCCTAGGCGTTGGCTCGCATCTTGAATTGCAGTGATCCTGTCATAAGGAATTCCACGTCGTTGAAGAAGTTTCGTGTCAATGCTTGCCTGGGGGATAATATGATCAATTTGTGTAGATGATGCATCGTAGCTGCCTGTGTCGTAAAGCAGGCTGAGCGCTAGAAAGCTACGTTTATCCCCGTATTCAATTTCGAGCAATCGTTCGACGTTATCTGAAGTAAATGTTGAAATCCTATTCTGACGACCGAGCTCGCCAATTAGGGCTAGACGAGGAAAGGATTTAGAAGTTCGCAGATGTTCTTTAATGACTGCTCGACATCCCGCAATTGCCCGGTCTGAGGTGCCGCTGAATGCACCATTTATCAACGCCCCCAACAGCCATCGCATCATCTGCTGGCGCGCGTCACATTCTTCACCTGTTGAGCCTCTAAAATCAGCGTCCAACCTGTGCATATAATATGCAATCGGCATCAAAGCATTCGTCGAAGTCAGTGTATCTTTGTCAATTCCAAAGCTATTTACAAACTCAAAAACTCGTAAAAGCGTTCTCTTAATTGATGGCCAAGCGTCCTCGATCAATTCAAGATTGGCATTAGTGAAGTTGTCGACTTTATATGCGACCTCGAGATTTTCCAGCACTAAACAGGACTTTAAGACGAAATCTTTATTTATCTTATTTTTATGCCGCAGTCCCGAATTGATATGATCAACGAATCCAAACACCTCATCTTTAGCATTTAATCCTTGCCACTTCGCAGTTGCCATTGTCATGAGTAAATCGGACTTTGATAATTTTGTGCCGGCATCATTAGCACGAATAAAAATGTTTAAAACGCGATCAAGAGACTGATTTTCCTCAGTAAAATACGAAATAATGGGTTGATTACAATAAACATCCCACAGTCTTTCTAGATTAGCTTCGATGTTGCGACGATCTTGAATAGTTGTTCCAGCAGGCATCGCCCCCATCACTTCATGATGCAGTCTTTCAAATGCCTCTCGTGTAATTACACCTTTGAGTCGCGAAACACGAAACCAAAACTTTTCCGGTGTAATACGTTGGTCTCTCTCAAAAAAATCCAAACCATACGTAACGACGATATCACTATCCAAGTCATCATCCGCCGCCTCGTCAGGGGATTTCATTAAATCAAGGTAGAGGTTTTTTTGGGTCCAGGCATTAAGATTACCTTTTCGCGCAAACTTGGCCTTTACCGTATAGGATCCATAAAAACCAATTAGTAGAGACGTGAGACGTTGTTGGCCGTCGAGAATGTAGGTTGCCTCGCGATTAGATAAATCTACCCGGATGTTGTGTGTATCGCCCTGCTTAAAGTTCTCTATGAAACGGTAGCTATCCCACGATGATGCGGTTTGCCGGCTCATATTCCAGAGTAGAAACGTGCTTATCGGCAGCCCTTTGAGAAGTGAATCAAAAAGCCTAATAATTTGAGTTGTATCCCAAACGTAAGGACGCTGAATCGACGGCAGAAACCAATCTTCGTTCACCTTACCAAGGCAGTCGGAGATCGTAGTTGTAGAGTAGGTCATAGGTTAATCTCCATAAATTGTATCATTATGTATTCATCCTAAACCACAACCTCAACCCGTTCCTGCTCGCCTACCCCAAACACTTGTTTATACCGTGCGATTTCCTCGGATGGTCCCATCGCTTTGTTGGGGTCGTCCGACAGTTTCATGGTGGGGTGTTCGTTGGCCGCGACGGCTTGGCGCGGGCGTGCTGAAGGGCGCGCGCCTACAGGTCCATGATTTGCTTTAGTTTACCTATGGTACGGGCTTCGGAAAATTCGTTTTTGACCCGCTCGCTTCCCGCGAGGCCAAATGCTTCGGATTTTGCGGGATCATCCAAGAGCGTGCAAATCCGTTCGGCCATTGCATCCACGTCAAATTCGGGAACAAGATAGCCCGTCACGTTATCCACGACCGCCTCGGGAATTCCGCTGTGGAGGGTGGAGACAACGGGTAGGCGCGCGGCCATCGCCTCGAGAATGGCGACGGGCAGGCCTTCGATGTCGCCATCCTGCGCGGTCACGGAGTGCTGAATGAACATGCTTGCGCGGCTCATTTCATGTTGAACCCGCTTTGCATCGACCATCCCAGAGAGCGATATCATCTGTTGCAGGCCGAGACTTTCGACTTTTTGTTTGGCCTCGTTCATCAAAGGTCCGTCGCCTAACATCTCAAGGTGGGCGTTTGGAAAGCGCTTGGCCACCTGTGCGAAGGCGGCGATTGTCGAAAGCGGGGATTTCTTTTCGGTGAAGCGCCCCACTGCGAGCAGGCGGTATTTCTCGGGGTTTGGGGGGATGGTGGATTCGGTGTTCACGCCGCATGGGACGACATGTAGCTTTTCGGCCGGGCATCCCGCATTGGCAAGGTTGTTCGCCAGAAACGCAGAGGGTGCGATAACGCCGGCGGCCTGTTTGAACAGCAGATTATAGGACTGTACGATCGCCGGATCGCGCAGCATTTTTGACGCGTCAACGCCGTGAAAGTGGACGTATAGTTTACATCCGGCGATCTGAGCGGCTTCGATCAAGTGGATCGCCGTCGACCCATATTCGGCCATGATGGTTTTCACCCCGTGTTTGCGCAGGATGGACGCGAGGTACTGGCTTCTTGAGCTACCAATCCGGGTTGGCGTTAGCGCCGCCGTGATGATTTGTGCGATATTCGCGCCGTTTTTCACCGAAATTGGCCAACGTTTCGACATCATGACAAGCGGCGCGTTGATCGGCGTTTTCCGTTCGCGCCGCTCGGCGATGAGCAATGTATTCCCGGGAGCGAGGAGCCGCGCGTGCGATCGTATGAAGGTCTCGGACGGCTTATTGAAACCGTTTGCGGCTAGGGCGAACATCGTGTCTGAGAACCTCTGCGTGGGTAAGGGCGTTGAGCTTGCTTATCAGGTACACTAGGAAGTGTGCAATTCTCGCTTGCTCCTCACATAGGACTAGATTCAATAATGCGACACATTCACCTAATCGATACGTCAATCGCGTCGGATAACTTGGGCGATGAGATCATCGTTTCCGAGGCGCGCAAGCACATCGACCGCATTATTGGTGACGCTTACATTTCGTCTTCATCGGGGCACGATGGGCTTGGGCATTACGGTCGCCAGTTGGCGGCTGACGCCGATTTGGTCTTGTTGCTTGGGACAAATGCGCTTTCCGCTAAATATCAGCGGCGCGGGAATTTTGTTTGGTCCGTCGGGCGCAAAGATATTTCTGTGCTTGAAGGCAAGGTGGTTCTGTTGGGCGTTGGGGCAAGTACGACCAATACGGTGGTTCATCCGCGGCAAGCGCGGCTACTGCGCCGGCTGCTTTCACCGCATCTGAAACACTCCGTCCGCGATGAAACCGGCAAAGCCATTCTGGAAAGCGTCGGGCTACCTGTCATTAACACAAGCTGTCCGACGCTGTGGCGCTATCGTTCCGAGGCCCTAGACATTCCAACCGGTGGTGCACCAAGCGTATGCTTCACCTTAACAAAGCACAAAGCATCTAGCGAAGATGCCACTTTTGTCGCGAGTCTGCGGGAATGCTATGGGAAGCTATACTTTTGGCCGCAACAGAAACGTGATCTCGACTACTTGAGGTCGATCACCACGACCGATGATATCGAAATTGTCCCGGGAAATCTGGCCGCATATGATGCGCTGCTGGAACGCGAAAATATTGACGTGATTGGTACTAGGCTACACGGCGGCATACGTGGATTGCTGCACGGCAGACGTAGCCTAGTGATTGAGATCGATAACCGCGCGAGAGACATTGGAGCGGAAACAGGGCTGCCAACCCAAAAACGGGATGCGCTTGGGCCTGAGCTCATCGCAAAAATCCGAGACGGGTTTGAGACAAAATTGACCATTCCGATGGCGAATGTTGATACATACCTCAAGCAGCTTGTCGCACGTTAGACACGCAATTTAGGGGGGGCGCCCCTAAACCACAACCTCGACCCGTTCCTGTTCACCTACGCCAAACACCCTTTTGTACCGTGCGATTTCCTCGGATGGTCCCATTGCCTTATTCGGATTGTCCGACAGTTTCACGGTGGGGCGTCCGTTCGCCGCGACGGCTTTGCACACCAGGCTGAACGGCGCGAGCGCGTCGCCTGCGGATAGCCCTTTGAAGTCGTTGGTCATCATCGTGCCCCAACCAAAGGACACGCGCACGCGCCCCGCGAATTGGCTATGCAGTTCGAGGATTTTATCCACATCTAACCCATCCGAGAAGATGACGAGCTTTTTCGTCGGGTCTTCGCCACGGGATTTCCACCAGTTGATCGCGTTTTCGGCCCCGGTTGCGGGGTCGCCGCTGTCGATCCGCATCCCGGTCCAATCGGCCAGCCAATCGGGCGCGCGGTCAAGGAACCCTTGCGTCCCGAATGTATCGGGCAGGATGATTTTCAGGTTGCCGTCATGTTCTTCTTGCCAGTCGGCCAGCACATCGTAGGGCGATTGCAGCAATTGCGTGTCTGTATCGGCAAGCGCGGCATAGACCATGGGCAATTCATGGGCGTTTGTGCCGATTGCCTCGATCTCTCGCATCATGGCGATCCGGCAGTTTGACGTGCCCGTAAAGCTGTTGCCGAGCCCTTCCATCATCGCCTGCACGCACCAATCCTGCCAGAGGTATGAATGCCTGCGGCGGGTGCCGAAGTCGGCGAGTTTCAGGCCTTCGATTGGTCGTAGTTGTTCGACCTTTTCCCACAGTTTCGTCATGGCGCGAGCATAGAGCACCTGAAGTTCAAACCGCCCCATATCGCGCAGCACCGCCCGCGACCGTAGTTCCATGATCACCGCAAGCGCGGGGATTTCCCACAGCATGACCTCGGGCCAGGATCCTTCGAAGGTGAGTTCGTACTGCCCATCCTTTTTTTCAAGATGGTAAGGGGGGAGTTGGAGGTTCTCGAACCACTCCATAAAGTCGGGCCGGAACATTTGCCGTTTGCCGTAAAAGGTGTTGCCGCGCAGCCAAGTGGATTCACCGCGTGTCAGCCGGAGGGACCGGATGTGGTCAAGCTGCTCGCGCAGTTCGCCTTCGTCGATCAGTTCGGCCAGCCGGATGGTTTTGGTCCGGTTGATCAGGGAAAAGGTGACTTGGGTGTTCGGGTGGTTCCGAAACACCGACTGGCACATCAGCAGCTTATAGAAATCCGTATCGATGAGCGACCGCACGATCGGGTCGATCTTCCATTTGTGGTTCCAGACTCGTGTTGCGATATCGACCATAGCTTTAGCCCCCCGTTTTTACGCGTTAGAGCAATTGGTTGGCGGGGTGGCAAGGCCTAGTTTTTACGCGATTGTTACGCCGACGGCGATCATGCCGTCGCACGCGGCCTTTAGTGACCCGTCAAAGTCGATGGCCCGGCAGAGATCCATTTGGACGGTGACGTTGAACCCCAGCTTGGCCGCATCCACGGCAGAGTAGTTCACACAGAAATCTGTGGCCAGCCCGACCAGTGTGAGTGTGTCGATGCCGCGTGTCCGCAGATACCCGTCAAGCCCGGTGGGTGTTTTGTGGTCGTTTTCAAAGAACGCGGAGTAGCTGTCGATGGCCGGGTTATACCCTTTGCGGATGATCATATCGGCGCGATCTACGGTCAAGTTCGGGTGGAAATTCGCGCCGACTGATCCTTGGATACAGTGATCGGGCCAAAGTACCTGTGGGCCGTAGGGCATTTCGGTCAGCGACATTGGTTCGGCATCATGACTAGAGGCGAACGAAGAATGCCCCGCTGGGTGCCAGTCTTGGGTTAGGATGACCGCGTCAAAGTCGTTCATCGCGGTGTTGATCCCCAAAACGATTTCATCTCCGCCTGCCACGGCGAGTGCGCCGCCGGGGCAAAAGTCGTTTTGTACGTCGATCACGATTAGGGCGTTGGTCATGTCGGGTCTCCTATTTCGTGGATAGGCTAGCAATATACGCGCGGACCTGCGAGCGGCTTTGTAGGTGATGAACAGACAAATGTGGGTGTTCAGCAATCAACTTCTGGATCCTTGCGCGCGTCCGGCGCCGCGAGCTGAATATCCAGCGCCAAAAGGCTAAGGTTTCTTGATGGAACACCTCTGGGCAGTCTTTGGTCATATCGGCGCGTGTTTGCCCGTAATCTCGCATTAGTCGCCGCACGACGCGCCAAAACCGCAGCAGAACCGGCAAGTCGAGCCATATCAGGGTATCCGCACGGGTCGCGCGATTGTCATAGGTCGTGGAAAAGCCACCTTCGAATATCCATGTCTCACGGGCCTCTACTGCATGGGCCATCTGCACGCGTTCATTCGTGTCACGCTGTACCCATCCGGGCTCCCAGTGGATTTGATCCATGTGGAAGGCTGGCAGCCCCGTCCGTTCGCCCATGATCCGGGCGAGCGTGCTTTTGCCGGAACCCGGCCCACCTGTGATCATGACGCGCTGCATGTCGAATTGGTATCGCTGAGGTGACACATTGGAAAGCTGTTAACTGTGAACACCCGTTTCATAAGTGCAAAACTGCGTATATTGCAGCGTTACGTGGCCATTCCAAATATCAATCACACCGTATTGCGGGGCTTCTTTTGCAGGAGAGAAGCTATCCCAATCCCATCGTGGGCTTGGCGCAGGTGCCTGATATGAAACAGCCCCAATTGTCGCATAAGGCAGCCCGCCTATGGTACCGGCCGTTGGGCGGTGCACATGTCCAAGAAACAGGTGCTTCACGTTTTGATACCAGCCAATCATATCAAGAAACTGATCCCCTGCCTGCATCATCAGGAGGTCTTGCATTGGCAAGCCCAGCGTCATGGGTGGATGATGCATGAATATATAGGCTGGCTTATCCTCCAAATTAGCAAGCGTTTCACATAGCCAAGCCCTGCGCGCTGCACAGAATTCACCAAAATCTGAGCCTTCTTTTTTTGTATCAAGGCAAATTACCGCAAAACTGGGCAGTTCAACAAAGTACTGTACGAAGTCGTCCATACAGCTGTTCGGCAATGGACGGCTTTTGCGCAACGCGTCGCGGCTATCATGATTGCCGGTTAAAGGCAGAACAGGAATCGAGAATGTATCTAGCTGTTTTGCAAGGGCTGAATAGCTTTGTTCGTTATCAGCCATGTCACCGGTAATCACCACAAACGCCGCATCGCTATGGTGTTCGTTAATATGCGCAATCGCCGCCTCTAGCCGAATTCGCGGATCGTGCCCCAGCACATCACCTAGATCGCGATAGTGAAGATCAGATAACCATAGAATCTTTGTCATGAAGTCTCCCAATTAGAATTACAACCTAAGCGCGATTTTCAAAAACGTCGAGGGCTTGACGATAAGTTTGTAATCGCGTACCTCGCCTGCCTTTCATTTAAGCAGCAGGAGGCGCAAATGGCGGTTTTGGGTATCGACTTTGGGACCTCGAATACGGCGGCAGGTGTGCTGGCTGGGGATCGGCCGTTTTTGATCGAGGTCGAGCCGGGGCGCACGACGCTACCGACCTCTGTGTTCTTTGATTATGACCGCAAGGTCACGACCTATGGGTCGGTTGCGAATGCCGCATTGATTGAGGGACGCGAGGGCCGATTTATGCGTGCGTTGAAGTCCGTTTTGGGCACGCCGTTGATGCGGGAAAAGCGTCAGGTAGCTTATGAACGTCTGACCCTGATCGAAGTCGTCGCGCGTTTTTTGCGCATGATCCGCGAAAGGGCTGAGGCCGCGACTGGGCAGACCTATGATGTTGCCCTTTCTGGCCGCCCGGTGCGGTTTCATTCAGCCGATGACGCGCGCAATGCACAGGCCGAGGTCGATCTGCGCGAGGCATATATGATCGCGGGTTTTAAGGACGTGCATTTTATGTATGAGCCCGAAGCCGCTGCGCTGGCCAGTGGTCCGCTTGATGCGGGTGCGCTGGGTCTGATCGTGGATATCGGCGGTGGTACATCCGATTTCTCGGTGTTTGAGCGTGACGGTGACAATACCCGCGTGATTGCCAGCCATGGTGTGCGTGTCGGCGGTACGGATTTTGATCGCGCGATTAGCATTGATCAGGTCATGCCGTTGTTGGGTCGTGGCGCAGAGGTGCGCAATGCCATGGGCTCTGGTCGTCACACCGCGCCGAATGCGATCTTTAATGATCTCGCGACTTGGCAGAAAATCCCATTCACCTATACGCCCGAAAACAAACGTATGGCGGCGGATTTTGCAAAGCTGGGCATTGATCCTGCGCTATTCGCGCGGCTTAATACGGTTTTAGATATGGAATTGGGGCATGATATCGCTTTTGCGGTAGAGGCCGGGAAAATCCACATCAACAAACCGGATGTGGACGAGGCCGGGATTGATCTGCGTGTCATTGAGCGCGAATTATGGGCACGGTTTAGCAAGCCGCAGCTGGGTGAGATCCTGACGGATCATGCGGATGAGATCAGCACTTGCGCGACCGAAACCCTGCGCATGGCCGATGTCACCCCCGATAAGATCGGCAAAATCGTCTTTGTTGGTGGGTCGAGCCTGCTGCATGTGGTCGAGAGCGCCATGACCACTATCTTTCCGCATGCAGCGATGGAACGTGCCGAAGCCTTTACCGCTGTGGCCGATGGCCTTGCGATTGCGGCATCGCGTCCCTTGCCCTAACAAAACAACAGGCTTATCTGATCCCCATGTATACAGTAGCTGCACTATATCACTTTACACGCTTTGATGACCCTGCCGCGTTGCAAGGGCCGCTTTTGGACCTGTGCAAATCGCAGGGGATCAGCGGGACGTTGTTGCTCGCTAAAGAGGGTGTCAACGGTACCATCGCTGGTAGCCGCGAAGGTATTGATGCGGTTGTCGCGCATATTCAGTCTTTGCCGGGCTGTACTAATTTCGAATGGAAAGAAAGCACCGCGAGCGTGCCGCCGTTCCACCGTATGAAGGTGCGCCTGAAGCGCGAAATCGTGACCATGGGCCAACCCGATGTTGACCCAATTGCGAATGGCACCGGGCATTATGTTGATCCGGCTGATTGGAACGAATTGATCAGCGCGCCGGATGTGGCTGTGATTGATACGCGCAACGATTATGAGGTCGCGATTGGGACGTTTGATGGGGCGATTGACCCGTTGACCAAATCCTTTGGCGAATTCCCAGCATGGTGGGAAGAAAACAAGCATCGCTTTCATAACAAGCGTATTGCGATGTTCTGCACTGGCGGCATTCGTTGTGAAAAATCCACGAACTTTCTGATGGGCCAAGGTGTTGAGGATGTTTACCACTTGAAGGGCGGCATTCTGAAATACCTTGAGGAAGTCCCCCAGGAACAAAGTAAGTGGGACGGCGAATGTTTCGTCTTTGACGCCCGTGTGAGCGTTGGTCATGAGTTGAAGGAAGGCCCGCATGTCTTGTGCTATGCCTGCCGCCGCCCGATCCTTCCCGAAGACCGCAACCGCGCTGAATTTGAAGAAGGCGTCGCATGTCATCAATGTGCGCATGAGACCACCGAAGAAGACAAAACCCGATTCCGTGAGCGACAAAAGCAGATCGCGCTCGCGAAGAAACGCGGAACGCATCACATCGGCGGCTTGTGATTTAGATCAAGGCTTGGTTTGCATTCCTATACTAGGATGATGACGCACAACCAAGGAAGCCATTGATGTCATCGGAAGCTGCCGAACCACAACTGCGTCGCGCAATTGGTCTTCCTTTGCTTGTTTTGTACGGGCTTGGCATCACGATTGGCGCAGGCATCTATGTCCTGATTGGCGAAGCCGCCGCAGTTGCAGGTATCTATGCCCCTGCTGCATTTCTTGTCGCTGCTGGCGTGATGAGCTTTAGCGCGCTTAGCTTTGCAGAGTTTTCAGGTCGTATCCCGCTCAGCGCTGGTGAAGCGGTTTACGTGGATTCCGCATTTGGCTGGTCGTGGCTGACATTAGGCGTTGGATTATCGATCATCTTTGCTGCAACGATCGCGGGTGCTGCCATTAGTTTGGGCTGCGCTGGATATGTCGCCCAGATAATCCCGCTACCGGAACCCATTATCGTTATCGCAATCGTGCTGATGATGGGGTGGGTCGCCACCCTTGGGGTTCAGGAATCGGTGACTTTTGCAGGCGTGCTAACGGTCATCGAAGTGTTGGGCTTACTGATCATCGTTTACGCAGGTTACCGTGCTGACCCCGCGATAATTACCGAAATCGAGACTGTCATCCCGTCGTTTTCAGATGGAACCGCAATGGCGGGCGTGCTGGCGGCAAGCCTGATTGCTTTCTTTGCGTTCATTGGCTTTGACGACGTGGTCAATCTGGTCGAAGAGACCAAAAACCCGCGCACAACAATGCCGTGGGCAATTGGAATATCGTTAGTGGCCGTGACGGTGATCTACTTTTGGGTGATGCTGGTCGCAGTCCGTGCTGTCCCCCAAGAAGAACTGATCGCATCAAAAGCCCCGGTTGGGTTGCTGTTTGAACGGCTAACCGGCATGTCCCCAATCGCGATTACACTGGTGGCCATTGTCGCGACCATGAACGGCGTGGTGATTGAAATCATCATGGCAGCTCGGGTTGTTTATGGGCTTGCCAAACGTAGGCAGCTGCCCGCCCGCCTCGCCAAAATTGACCCCAAACGACGCACCCCGTTAACCGCGACAATCATTATCACGGCGATCATGCTTGTTTCTGCGTTGGCGATCCCATTGGATTTTCTGGTGTCGCTGACATCACAGGTCATTTTGGCCGTGTTTGTTTTGGTGAATATCGCATTGGTACACGTAAAACACCGTGGTGATCCCGCACCCGAAGGCACGTTCACAGTCCCCATCGCGTTCCCAATGATCGGGGCGATCAGCTGCTTGTTTTTACTGATTGGCCCGATCTGGATTAACTAGTCCAATGGTTTTTCATAGACCGACACATGGAATTTGCTATCGGCGGTAAAGGCGGCTTTACCCCAACCGCCCCAACGATGTTTAAGCTGCAAACCTAGCAACCGCGCCATCAAGTCCAGTTCTGGTGGATATGCGTAGCGCATCGGCAGCGGCACCAATTTCATTCCGCGTTCAACGTTCCAAACGTCGCTGCGTCGAAATTTTCCATAAAATAACCTTTTGCTGAAATACATGCGGTGACTGCATGGCCGTCACGCGTTGACCCTACGAAAGACGAGGCATATTGCTAGGGTATCCCCATTGCCAAAAGGACGAAACATGCCCCTGACCAATCGACGTGTTGCCGGGCTAAGCACACAAATGCTGGCTTTGCTGATTGGGACGATCTGTGGCGTGGGTGCATATTCTGTCGGGTTACCTTTGCCGTGGATGCTTGGGCCGATGATGGGTAACACTGTCGCCGCAATGTGCCACCTACCCGTTCGCGCACCAACACGGTTACGCCCTATTGTTATTCCCGTGATCGGGGTCTTGTTGGGGTCTGGTGTCACAGCCGAAGTGTTTGGGCTTTTGCATTCATGGGTACTGACCTTGTTGCTGTTACCGGTGTTTTTGGCATGCGCTTCTGCCGTGTCGTTCACGGTATACCGACGGTTAGGCGGTTACGACACGGTCACCGCGTTTTATGCTGCGATGCCCGGCGGTATTAACGAAATGCTGATGCTAGGCGCCGAAGCAGGTGGTGACGAACGCCGGATCGCGCTTGCCCATGCGGCCCGGATTTTGGTCGTTATTGTGTTCGTCGCACTGTTCTTTGGGCTCGTTTTGGGCGTAACCAGTGGATCACGCAGTGCATCGAATTGGGTGCATCTAGATGCGCTGACGTGGGTGGACTATGCGATTTTAGGGTTTTGTGCCGTAGCAGGCACATGGTTCGGCAATCAGATCAAGCTACCTGCAGCCCCTGTTTTTGGCCCGATGATCCTATCAGGCGCGGCACATATCATCGGTTGGGTCAGCGTCGCGCCACCAACTTTGCTAATCATTATTGCGCAGATCACGATCGGCACCATCATCGGCACCCGTTTTGCAGGCGCAAGTTTAGCACAGGTCGGACGCGACCTTGCCTTGGCCGCCCTTGCATCGGGGGCCATGCTTGTGGTTGCGGTGATCTTTGCGCTGCTTATCGCGTGGCCAAACGGCCTCCCCACTAGCCAAGCTTTCCTCGCCTATTCCCCCGGCGGACTGACCGAAATGTCTTTGCTCGCGCTCGCGCTCGAACAAGACGTCACCTATGTATCGGTGATGCATATTTTCCGGATTACATTGGTCATCGCGATAGCACCGATTGTCTTTACACGATGGCGCAAAGGCTGAAAACGTTACGGGGGGACGTCACAAGGTGATGCTCTTTTGTTGGGTTTAGCTGCCAGTTCATTTACACGCCGATGGCCACTTCAGCGTCGTTTGGAAAGTGAACGCCGATAGACAACAAATTCTGTGTTCTCTGCCATCTTGTCATATAACTTCATTGCTGTTTGATTGGATGAGTGCGTGTGCCAGTAGACCCCGCGCGTTCCAGCAAGTCTTGCGCGCTCGTAGAATTCGGTCACTAGCTGTCGGCCTATGCCCAACCCACGCATCTTGGAATCGGAAAAAAGGTCCTGAAGGTAACAGGTATTTTCAATCGTAATCGTGTTTCGGTGAAAGATGTAGTGAGCGAGGCCGACAAGATTCCCTCCGCTCTCTGCCACGAGGCAAAACACCTGTTCGTTGGGGTCAAAGAACCGTCGCCAAGTCGATGGAATAATAGCGTCAGACAGGGCGGTTGGACCTTCCCGCCCGTAGAAGGCGTTATATTGCCCCCACAGCGATCTCCATTGATCGTAGTCACTCTTGGTGACATCTCTAATGCTGATCGCCTGCGCCAAAATTCGCCCCCCCCCATCAACGCCTCACGGCCCAGAATACACCCAATAAACAGACACTAACCGCATCGCGAAAAGCTGTCACTATCGGGCTGTGGCAGGTTTCAAGTGTGTCTAAGCCCGTTCAGAAAGTCGGTGCGTAATACTGTTTACAAACCAGTGACGTCAAAGTGACGACGCGATAGTCAGATGCCTGGACGAAAATTTGGAATTAACGCAAGATTTTTTACCGCGTTTTTCTGAGGTCTAATTTCCTGAAGTATAATGTTTTGCGCAACTTGCGAAATATTATGGGCAGCGCGAAGCACTATGCGCTGCCCACAACAATGTAGGGAAGCGCGTAATATTGCGCCTCGCGTACCATGAAACAATGACTTAGCCATTGCAATGCGCAGATAACTTTGCGCCACCTGCGCGCATACCAAGTGGAGATGCCGGAACTGCTATAGTCGCGAAGTATCGTCAAGCTCGTAGCTTTCTGCCTTTGCTTCTGTTGGTATAGCGACAATATTCCACCCTCTAGCTACGTTGCGCATATTAACGGTGGCGACACTGCACTATTGCGGATCGCAGACCTTGCATGCTCACGCTTGGCGATCGATTTTGGTGAGGGAGAGGTCGACCTGCGCTCGCCGGCAGTGCTTGGCAGTGTCTCCGAGGGCCGTGTGCGCAACTTGCTTTCAGAGACCGATGGCCCCTTTGAACCCGGTTCTGATGGCGGAATCAAGGCGCTGAGCGCCGCCTCCTGGTTGCAGAAAAAGAAGGGGTATCTGGCTTCCATCTGGCAGGAAGAGGAACCTGATTTTAAGGAGGCCGGTAAGACAGCCGACATCGTCCCAGAGAAGATGATCTTCGTACCTGTTACACGGGATGGATCCATGTTCACGCCTGTGCGCCATCATGGGCAATAGCCAACGACTGACTAAAGGGTCAATTTGAAAGTTCTCTGGGTTTTCCGTGAGAAGCGACAAGCATGGCCAAACCCCCTAAGTCGAGTAACTTGGGGGAAATCATGTAAGTAATTGAATAAATACGGTTTCGGCCTCTAAAGTATCACCCATGACGCGCAAGCTTATGCGCGCCACGCAAGCTTATCCGCTTCCCTACAAACAATTAGAAATCCAAATGTTCAACGTTTAGTGCGTTGTTCTGGATAAATTCGCGGCGTGGTTCGACGACATCGCCCATTAGCTTGGTGAACAGGTCGTCGGCTTCGGCGACGTCTTCCACCTTCACTTGCAGCAATGTCCGTGCATCTGGGTCAAGCGTGGTTTCCCAAAGCTGATCCGGGTTCATTTCGCCCAGACCTTTGTAGCGTTGCAGAGAAAGGCCTTTTTCGCCCTCTTCAAGGATCGCCTTAAGCAGGTCCAGTGGTCCGTGGATCAGCTGGCTGCGGTCCTTGCGTACCAATGTTGCAGGCAGGTTGTAGACGTCTTGCAGGCTTTGCGTAAAGGTGCCGGTTTTACGGGCTTCGCCAGAACGCAGCATGCCACCGTCAAGGGTGCGTACTTCTTCGACGCCGCGCAGGATGCGCGCCAAGCGCATGCCTTTGTCTTGGGTGATGCGCCCTTGCCAGCCGCGTTCCCATTCCAATGCGATGAGGTTCAACCGCTCTGCTACGCGGTCGGCCGTCCCTTGTAGGTCGCTTTCGACAACGCCGGGAACAAACGCACCAGCGATGGCCGCTTGTTCAAGAATATGGCGTGGATAATGGGTTGGGAATGCGTCCAACACGCGCTTGAGCTGGCGTGCCTCGTCGACGATACGACGCAGATCTGCCCCGGCGATTTCCTCGCCGTTACCTTGGCGTAGCATCGCGCCATCAATACCCTGTTCAATCAGGTATTCATCCATCGCGGCCTGATCTTTCAGGTACACTTCGGATTTACCGCGCGACACCTTATAAAGCGGTGGCTGGGCGATGTAGAGGTAACCGCCTTCGATCAGTTCAGGCATTTGACGGAAGAAGAACGTCAGCAAAAGCGTACGAATATGCGCACCGTCGACGTCCGCATCGGTCATGATGATGACCTTGTGATAACGCAGTTTATCAACGTTGAATTCGTCGCGTCCGATGCCGGTACCCAGCGCCATCACCAGCGTGCCGATCTCCTGAGAGTTCAGCATCCGGTCAAAACGTGCACGTTCGACGTTCAGGATTTTACCTTTCAGCGGCAAAATCGCTTGGGTCTGACGGTCACGGCCCGTTTGTGCAGAACCACCAGCAGAGTCACCCTCCACTAGGAAGACTTCGGTTTTGGCCGGGTCTTTTTCAGAGCAATCTTTGAGCTTGGATGCGTTAAAGTTCACGTCCATCGCCGATTTACGACGAATTTCGCGGGCTTTACGTGCGGCCTCTCGGGCGGCAGCGGCTTCGACGATTTTGCTGATGATCGACTTTGCGACGGCTGGGTTTTCTTCGAACCATTCGTTTAGCTTTTCACCCATCAGGTTTTCAACGGCTGGGCGTACTTCGGAACTGACCAATTTGTCTTTGGTCTGAGACGAGAACTTTGGATCAGGTACTTTGACCGATAACACACAGGTCAAGCCTTCGCGGGCGTCGTCGCCTGTCAGTGAAACCTTTTCCTTTTTGGAAATCCCGGTTTCAGTCGCATATTTTGTGATCGCGCGGGTGAGTGCACCACGGAAACCCGCAAGGTGCGTACCGCCGTCGCGCTGTGGGATGTTGTTGGTGAACGGCAGCACCATTTCGTTATAGCTGTCGTTCCACCACATCGCGACTTCGACGCCAATTTCGTCACGTTCACCGGTCACATAAATCGGTTCTTCCATCAGTGGTGTCTTTGAACGATCGAGGTATTTCACGAATTCTTTGACGCCACCGTCATAGAACAGGTCGGCCTTGAGCGGTTCCGCCGGGCGCAAATCTTCGAGAATGATCCGTACGCCAGAGTTCAGGAACGCAAGTTCGCGCAGACGTTTTTCAAGCGTGTGGAATTCGAAATCGCGGTTGCTGAATGTCTCGGTTGAGGCAAGGAATGTGACCTCGGTCCCTTTGCGACCATCGGCATCGCCCATGACCTTTAGGTGTTCGGTGGTAAAGCCGCCTTCGAACCGGGCGTAGTGTTCTTTGCCATCGCGCCAGATGCGCAGTTCAAGGAAATCAGACAGGGCGTTCACAACGGAAACACCCACGCCGTGTAGACCGCCAGACACCTTGTAAGAGTTGCTGTCGAACTTACCACCAGCGTGCAGCTGGGTCATGATGACCTCGGCTGCGGAAACGCCTTCTTCTTCGTGGATACCCACCGGAATACCGCGCCCGTTATCGCCGACGGTGACTGACCCATCGGCGTTAATTTTTACGTAAACATGGTCCGCGTGACCAGCCAGCGCCTCATCAATGCCGTTGTCCACGACTTCGTACACCATGTGGTGCAGACCAGAGCCATCGTCTGTGTCCCCGATATACATTCCGGGGCGTTTGCGAACCGCCTCTAAGCCCTTGAGAACTTTGATCGAATCGGCGCCGTATTCTTCTGGTTTTTTATTGTCGTCGACCATGTAATTTTTCCCGTGTCCTTATGCGCAAAATATATGCGGTTTACGGATGTTTGTCACGCAAATGACACAAGATTTTGTGGTTTTAAGCGGAGTTTGGAGTGCGCCCGTTACCCTGCTCTTTTTCCAATTGCCTCAACCTTGGTAAACCAGCCTTTGACCTTTGCGTCTGACGCCTCGCTTGCGCCTGAAAAATAGGTGTAGCGTGTTGGTTTGATCCCCGCGAAACCCATGATCTGTTTGCTTGTTTGGTGCATGATCGCGTTGCGGTAGATGAGGCGTTCGAACCAACGTGGCGTGTCCGATGTCAGAATGATGCGCGCGGTCTTTCCCGTTAGCATCGGGGCCGGCATTCCCAACTTTTTCACCCTTGTGTTAAAAGCGCGGCCCGGCAGGAATGAGCGATCGAAAAGCCCTTTCAGCTTTGCAGGTAACCCACCCCACCACATTGGCGTCGCCACCACGAAATGCTCGGCCCATTCCAAGTCAGCCAAGAAAGTTTCGAGGTCGGGTTCGAGGGGTTTGGCGTTTTCGTAACCTGCAAACCCATAATCAATGTCGAACGACATTTCAGGCAGATGGTGTAGGCGCACGTCATTGCCCGCATCACGGGCAGCAGCCGCATATTTTTCAGAAAACTGGCGCGACAGTGAGGTCGGGCCAGGGTGTCCATTGAGCACGATAATACGTTTCTGTGTCATGACGAATCCTTAAAATTGACTACGGTCACTTTCATAGCGCCAAAAAATGACCACGGTCAATTAAAAATTTGACCAGGGTCAAAATATTGGTATTCTACCGTTCATGGAAACACGCCCCCCACAAAAGCGCCGCATCGCGACGCGCCAACGATTGATCGACGCAGCCAGTGAAATCGTCGCAGAATCTGGCTTTGCCGCTTTGCGTGTTGAAGACGTGGTTGCGCGTGCAAAAGTCGCCAAGGGGACGTTCTTTTCGCATTTCGAAGACAAAGACCGCCTCATGGCATTTCTGATCGGTCAAGAAATGGACCGCATTCTGAAACAAATTGCGCAGGCGCCTGCCCCGGATACAGTTGACGGCTTTGGCCCGGCGCTTGGGCCGCTCATGGGTTATATGGGCCAAAACCGTGTCGTATTTGATGTCGTGATTAGGTTTTCAGGCGCAGCGGCGATTGAAACGACAGAGCTGATTTCGGTGAACTTCATGGAACAGGTCATGTTATTTGCGACATGGGTCGAGAGGTTGCAACCACACATCGTACGCAGCGATGTCGATGCGATGTTATTGGCCGAGGGCATTCAGGCGTTCATTATCCAAGCCATCGCTTTGGAGTTTTGCGCGTTGCACAACAGCGTTGATGTTCAAGATCGGCTTGCGCCTTATCTTCGCGCTTGGCTCGCGGTGCCTAGGTCAGCGCAATAACGCAGGCGACTGCGATCAGTAGCCAACCGGCTGAGAGGTTCAAGCGCCGCACCGCCGCGGGGGATTTTAGGAACCCGCGTACGCGGTCAACGGATAGTGCCAAAATCAGGTTTCCGGTCAGTGGAACAACAAAGCTAAGCGTGCAGATCGCAATGATATCTAGCTTTGTCATTTGGGTCAGATCAAAGAACCCCGGCAGGATGCCCATGTAGAACAGCGCGGCCTTTGGGTTGCCGATAATGACCGCTAGCCCCGCTAAGAACCCGGCCCACATGCCGGGACGTGTCAGGCGGCTGTTGCTGCTAAGCGACTTGTCAGCGTTCTTAATGAGCAGAGCGCCCATGAGTAGGAATACGATCACCGCAACCCAGCGCAGCACATCCATGAAACCTGCGAATTCGGACACCAACCAGCTAACGCCCAAGACGGCGACCAAAGGCCAGAGGATATCACCGATGGCGACACCCATCGCCAGTGGCCAAGCTGCCTGAAAACCACCCGACATTGACCGGGCCAGCAGTGCGACCCAAACTGGGCCGGGGGTCAGGAACAATACAAAAAGCGCCGAGGCATAGAGCATGAGCTCGTAAGGGCTGATCGTCATTAAAATTCATGTCCCATGAGGTCGATTTCGGCAGTGTCATCCCAATCTATATGACCTGTGGGTGCAACCATAAAGCCGCTGTCCGGTGCTGTAGTGACCCCAGACGAATGACCGTCCTTTAGGTCCAGTTGGCGTAGTTGGTTTTGCGCAGTGCGAAACCCATAGCGGTTGTAATGCGCGGGATCGCCAAAAAGCAGCGCGAACTGTGCTTGGCTGTCTTGTGCGATTTGCAGCGATTGCGTGATCAGCGTGCGTGCAATGCCTTGGCCCCGATGGGTGCTTGCGGTGGCGACCTCGGCCAGACCAATGATCGGGATCAACTGCCCACGCGACTGAATAGCGCGGTACAGCAGGGCCACATGCCCAGCCAAGACATCGCCATCACGCGCCAAAAGGCGAAGGTGGTGCCGTTGCCGATAGTAAGATCGGCCACCGAACCCGGAATCAAACGCAGCCATCAACAGCGCCGCGATTTCAGCGTCAGTCTGTGGCGTCAGATCAAGTTCATTGATGGTCTCAACGGATATCGTCATGGGGTCGGTAAGGTCAGGCTACCGTCGTCATTCAGTGGCCAGAACGGATTGTGTGCGACCTCCCAAACGTGGCCGTCAGGGTCGGCGTAATAGCCGGAATAACCGCCCCAAAACACCTTTTCCGGTGCCTTAAGTGCAGTCGCCCCTGCCGCAAGTGCTGCAGCATAGGCTGTATCAACCTCGGCTTCGGTTTCAAAATTTTGCGCGAGTGTCATGGCGCCTGTGCCTAGCTTTGCGTCAGGTCGTCCTTGGTCCTTGGCGAGTGGTTCTAACCCAAAGAACCCCAGTACCATGCCGTTGATTTGGTAAAACACCACGCCTTCGGTTTCGGAATGCAGGGTCCAGCCAAGTGTGCCGTAAAATGATTTCGCCCGCTCAAGGTCTGCTACGCCAAGGGTAATCAGTGTCACGCGCTGCGGTGTCATAGGCTTTCCTTTCGGGTCAGGGTCGATTGCCCTTCGATTTCAGTTACTTCGGCGTATTGGGCGCGGTCGCCTAGTTCAGTAAATAGCTCTGGCCCCGTTCCGGTCATAAATGCCTGTGCGCCTAGGTTGCATATTTCATCATAAAGCGCGGCCCGGCGCGTCGCGTCAAGGTGGGCGGCGACTTCGTCCAGTAGCAGAATCGGCGGCGCTCCAAAATCGCGGGCAAGCGCACGTCCGTTGGCGAGGATCAGACTGATCAACAACGCCTTTTGTTCACCGGTCGAGCAATCCTTTGCGTCGACGCCTTTATCCGCGAATACGGCGTGCAAATCGGCGCGGTGTGGCCCGATCAAGGTGCGCCCCGCCGCCATATCGCGCCCGCGATTGTCTGCGAATGCCGCCTGAAGGTCATCGGGAATTGGATCAGGGCTGGTCAGAGTCAGATCAGCGGTTGGAAAGGCTGTGGTCGTGGCCTGTTGCGCGGCGGTCAGTTCGGCGATGGCGCGCTGACGGCTGGCTTGGATCGCTGTGCCTGCCTCTGCCATTTTGGATTCGAGAGCCGTGTACCAATGTGGGTCGCGTACCATGTCCTTTAGCAGCCGATTTCGTTCCCGCATCGCCTTTTCGTATGAAAGGACTGCATCGGCATGGCTTGGTTCAAAGCTAAGCGTCGCACGATCGAGGAAGCGACGCCGCCCTTCAGCACCTTCGATCCATAGCCTGTCCATGGACGGCACCAGCCACAAGATGCGCCCGATCCGGCCAAGCGCGACCTGCGCCGATGCCTTGCCATCAATGCGCAATTGGCGGGCGCTGCCTGCTTCGGCCCAGGTTTCTAGTTCATGGGTTTGGTTTAACGAATGCAGAACTGATGTGACCTTCCAACCAAGCGCCTCTGGCCGGCGTGTCAGATCATCTGCCGCTGCACGACGCAAACCGCGACCGGGCGACAGCAATGAAACTGCTTCGATAAGGTTGGTTTTACCCGCGCCGTTGGGTCCAAAAATGGCCAATGGGCGCGGATCAAGCTCTAACACCGCCCGCTTGTGCGATCGAAAGTGCGACAGCACCAATTCTGAGATAGCGAGCTTAGTCATATCTGGCCGCAAGGGTTTGCATGAAGCCCTTACGCAATGTTTCTACGAAACCTGTCCGCTTCAAACGCGCATCGGCATGACGACATAAACGGCAGACATGTCGTTACCTTCGCGCATCAGCGTCGGGTCACCGGAAGAGTTGAACATGAAAACAGCATTCTCGCGGTCAACTTGGCTGGCGATTTCCAGCAGGTATTTCGCGTTGAACCCGATTTCCAGACGCTCATCACCATAAGCAACAGCCAGTTCTTCTTCGGCGGCACCGCTGTCAGGCGAGTTTACCGAAAGGATCAGGCGGTCTTCGTCGAGTGACAGTTTCACCGCGCGCGAACGCTCGGATGATACTGTTGCGACACGGTCGACGGCCTTTGCGAATTCGCTGGCGTCGACTTCCATCTTACGTGTGTTTCCTTGCGGAATGACGCGTGTGTAATCTGGGAATGTGCCGTCGATAACCTTTGAGATCAGCGTGATGTCAGGTGTCGCAAAGCGGATTTTTGTTTCAGAGACGGAAACAGCGATTTGCATGTCGTCGTCATCAAGCAGCTTGCGCAATTCGCCAACTGTCTTGCGTGGAACGATAACGCCAGCCATTTCGCCCGCGCCTTCGGGCAGTTCTGCATCAATGCGCGCCAAACGGTGACCGTCTGTCGCCACGCAGCGCAGCACCTTGCCGCCGTCGCTGTCTGCGACGTGCATGTAAACGCCGTTCAGGTAGTAGCGGGTTTCTTCGGTCGAGATGGCAAATTTGGATTTGTCGAACAGGCGACGCAGAACTGGCGCAGGCGCCGAGAAGTTCGCGGCATATTCAGACGTTGCCATGACTGGAAAATCTTCTTTTGGCAGCGTCGCGAGTGAGAAGTTTGAACGCCCCGCTTCGATTGTTAGGCGACCCGATGCGCTATCTTCGGTCAGTGACACCAAGGCACCATCAGGCAATTTGCGCACGATTTCGTTCAGCGTCACGGCGGACACGGTAGTCGCGCCAGCGCGTTCTACCATTGCTGGGGCGCGGTCAACGACTTCGATATCCAGATCGGTCGCGCGAAACTGGACAGAGTCGCCTTCGGCCTCGATCAGCACGTTTGCAAGGATCGGAATTGTATTACGCCGCTCAACAACTGATTGGGCTTGTGCGACCGCCTTAAGGAGGGCTCCGCGTTCGATGCTGATTTTCATGTCCCAATGCTCCGCATATCTTGGTGGCTAAGGCCGCCGGGACGGAAAATGTACTGTATTTTCCGTGGGGCTCAAGCGTTTTGTTGGACTGTTGACGATGGGCGCACCGGCGTCAAGCGTTGGACTTATTCTTCCAACGCGCGACGCAGCAATTCAAGATCGTCTGCGATCTGGCTATCGGTGACTTTTAGTTCTTCGATCCGGCGCACACCATGCATGACCGTGGTGTGATCACGGCCACCAAAACGGCGTCCGATTTCCGGCAAAGAACGGCTGGTCATGGTCTTGGCCAGATACATCGCGACCTGACGTGGGCGTGCATAGTTGCGCACGCGCTTTGGCCCGATCATGTCGGACAGGCGGATGTTGTAGTGTTCAGATACTTTGCGCTGGATTTCTTCGACGGTGACTTTGCGATCTGATGCTTTGAGAACATCGGACAGGCAGTCTTGGGTCAGCTCCAATGTGATTTCACGGCCAACAAGCGACGCGAATGCGAACAGGCGAGTCAATGCGCCCTCAAGAACGCGCACGTTGGTTGAAATACGGTGTGCAAGGAATTCCAGAACGCCGGGGGCAATCGCCAGATCAGGATATTGCGCAGCGTAAACTTCGACTTTGGACTGAAGGATGCCAAGGCGCAGTTCATAGTCAGTCGGGTGCAGGTCGACGACCAGACCACACTGCAGGCGCGATTTAATACGCTCTTCGAGGTCTTTGATTTCGCCGGGGGCACGATCAGCCGAGATGATGATCTGTTTTTGACCATCAACAAGCGCGTTGAACGTGTGAAAGAATTCTTCTTGGGTGCTGTCTTTGCCGCCGATGAACTGAACATCGTCAACCATCAGAACGTCGACCGAGCGGAACAGCTGTTTAAAGTCCATCATCTTGCGTTCACGCAAGGCAGTGATGAAACGGTACATGAACTGTTCTGCAGACAGATAAAGCACATTTAGCTCTGGCGAGCGTAGCTTTAGTTCATTTGCGATGGCGTGCATCAGGTGGGTTTTACCAAGACCAACGCCACCGTAAAGGAACAGAGGGTTGAACGTGACAGGGCCACCATCCGCGACGCGGCGTGCAGCGGCGTGCGCCAATTCGTTTGGCTTACCAACAACAAATGTGTCGAACGTAAAACGCGAATCGATTGGCGAACCAGAGATTTCTTGTGTCGATGTCGGCTTTGGCGCAGGCGCTGGTGCGGCTGTTGGGGTAGCAGCGGCAACGGTGCGCGTCTGAGACTGAACCGTGAATTCCAAACGGCGTACTGATTCGCCCATTTGGTTCATGTGATAGATGATCTGATCACCAAAGTTTTGCGACACGTAGTTACCGATAAAATTTGTCGGTACATGAAATGTCATAACGCCAGCATTTAGTTTCGAAAATTCGAGCGGTTGTATCCAACTTGAAAAATTGTTCGCGCCCAATGCGCCCTTAAGTTTCGTCTGTACCGTCGCCCAAGTATCGTTCGTCATCTTGTATCTCTGTCCCCAAACACATGTCGTTCATCTTGCGAAGCGAGCCTCGCTTGCGCTTCACAATCAAACCATTTGGACAAAAGAATTCTCGTGCTTGAGTGACACCACTCAAACAAGGTCTTTGTTACCAAATCCATAGGCCTGAACGCATAAGCCGACGACAGTCGGGCTCAGGCGTCTGAGCGGCAGACAAAAGAACAAGAACCGTAAAATTACCAAAGAGCAGCCTCTGGTAACCGTACAGACACAAAACCAGCCCAGCAGTATCAGTTGATACAAATCCTGCCTGCCAGCGTTGCATGAAGTTTGGCAAAGAATGACCTTATGCGTTCATCCAAACGACAGACGCACAGTGTTTTTTCGATGCAAACTCTTCATGTCCCCCCGGAACGATGTGAATCGCTTGGCTAAACTAGCAAGCTCTCTGCGGACGCTTCAACACAACATCGCGCTTGACTCTAAGATTGCGTGAAAAGAATCTAACGGGCCGCTGAAATCACACAAAATAAGCGCAAACGGACAACACTCGCACAAAAAAGGGCACGCCCTGAACAGGCATGCCCTTTAGCAGTAATCCGCCGCTCATCGCTGAGCGAAGCAGAAAAATTTAGCCGATTGCTTTGACGCGAGACGCCAAGCGAGAGATTTTACGAGCAGCTGTGTTCTTGTGAACAACGCCTTTTGTAACACCGCGCATCAGCTCTGGCTGTGCAGCTTTCAGTGCAGCAGCGGCTGCGTCTTTGTCGCCTGATGCAATCGCTTCTTCAACGAAACGCAGGTACGTGCGGATGCGTGAGCGGCGCATTTTGTTTACTGCAAAGCGGGCTTCGTTTTGACGGGCGCGTTTTTTCGCCTGTGGTGTGTTTGCCATTTGGTCTTTCCCTTCGTCGGGTCAAATTAAAATTCAATAGCGCAATAAGCCCCGACCGGGTTCAGAACCGGTTGATCTGGCCAAAGCGGGCCTCACACGCATGTATGAGGCGCCGCATAAGCCAGATTCCCTAACAATGCAACGCCATTTTGGCCTGCGTTAGTACACACGTTTGGAATATGTTTGGTAAAGCACTTCAAGTTCTTCAACCTTATGCAGCTTAACCGCCAACAAGTGATACAAATCAGCGCGATCTGCGACGCTCATTTCTGCACCCGATATCGCGGCATCAAGGTATCCGTTGATAACAACCCAATCCGCGGCGACGAATTCTAGGTTTTGTGCGATTTCCGGCGTAGGGGCGGGCTTAATTCCTAATTCTGGCATTCCATTGGCCAACGCATGCATGCCAACTTCGAACTGAGAAATTGTTTTCTGAAGATCCGCGATCAACGCTTCGCTTCCGTCGCCCGACCAGATCCGACATGCCTCATAGGCCATGCGCTGTGTCATCATTGCCAGCCGGCCTGACACCTCAAGAAGCAAAACATCGGACTGAAGCAGTTCTACAGGGTTAGAATATTCGGCCTCGATCTCGCTCAGAAGATGATAGGTCGCGTCCAAAAGCGTATCAGCGGCATCGAAGATCGTTGCAACTGCGGTTTCATCGCTAGGGTCATCCAACACAGTAAGCGCCGCGTTCTGAATTGGACCCCATGTGGCGATCAGTTCTTCGATCTCTACGGTCACCCGATGCAAGCGTTCTGCACCGATAATTCCCAACGTTTCGTCACCATTCAACAATGCAAGCAGCGCCGCATCAAACTGCGCAATGCTAGAGCGCAATAGATCGGATGCTTCATCAACGCCTACATTGTTATGAAGATAGCATACGGCGGCAGGGATTTCTTGGGATAAGGTCCGCAATAGATCGGCAGCGATAACACGGTTTGCTGCGCCCATGTCGATGATAATTTCGGTTTGTTCAGCAAGAACAATCTGTTCGGGTATGGGGGGCGATGTTTTCCCGGCAAGCAGTGAATTGGGAAGCAGAGCAATCAGCGTACTCAGTAAAAAGGCAGACTTCTTTAGCGGCAAAACGGTCATTTCGTTCCTTATCTCAGATCCTGGCATTGTGTCGATGGACTCAAGGTTGATACAGGACATCACCTCACAACCATGAGAACACATTGGGGCAAAAAGAGGTAATCGATACGGCAAAACAGTGACCTGCCGGTCGCGCCAAAGCGCAAAGGTGGGTGCGTAGGGAAAGGTTGGCTAGCGGTCGCGGAACTGCGGTTCACGCTTCTCTAGGAACGCGGCCATGCCTTCGGATTGGTCATCGGTCGCAAACAGCGACTGGAAGACACGACGTTCATAGTTCAGCCCTTCGGCTAACGTCGTTTCATAAGCGCGATTAACTGCTTCTTTTGCAGCAATCGTTGCGACTTGTGATTTCTCGGCGATCTTTTCCGCCGTCGAACGAGCTTCGGACAATAGCTTTTTCGCAGGAACAACGCGGCTCACCAGCCCGCTGCGCTCTGCCTCATCGGCATCCATGAAGCGCCCGGTCAGATGCATTTCCATTGATTTTGATTTGCCGACAAAGCGCGTCAAACGCTGCGTGCCGCCAATCCCAGCGATAACACCAAGATTGATTTCAGGCTGCCCAAATTTGGCATTGTCCGCGGCAATAATGAAATCACACATCATCGCCAGTTCGCAGCCACCGCCCAGCGCATAGCCTGCGACAGCGGCGATGATCGGTTTACGAGTGCGGTTAAAACGGTCGGTTTCGTTTTCGAAGAATCGCGAAGTATACATTTCTACGAATGTCTTATCGGACATTTCTGCGATATCCGCGCCAGCGGCAAATGCCTTTTCTGACCCCGTAATCACAATACAGCGCACCTTGTCGTTTGCGTCTGCGTCTTCAAGTGCGGTGCACAGTTCGCGCAACAGTTGGCTATTCAGCGCATTCATCGCATTTGGGCGGTTCAGAGTGATAGTCGCTACAGAATCGCTAACGTCTACGATGATTTTCTCAAAAGCCATTCGTGTACTTCCTGTTTCCCCAGATTACCTTAGTGATTAGCAAAGGCGACACATGGTGCAAGTTATCTTTGGCATTGCGGGCAAAAAAACGAAGAACGTCCCGACTGAACGATTCGCTGAATTGTCTTTTTACATCCGTCGGTTACGCATGGTTTTCCTTCTTGATCATAGACCTGAAAGACATGTTGAAAATATCCCAGCTCGCCATCAGATTGTCGATAATCGCGCAACGATGACCCGCCTGCGGCGATTGCTTCGGATAGAACCTCGCGAATAACGGGAACCAAGCTGGCGATCCGTTTGGCACTGATTTGGCTTGCTTTGCGCGTGGGGTGAATGCCTGTGCGAAATAGGACCTCGCAAACATAAATATTACCCAAGCCCGCGACAATTCCTTGATCAAGAAGCGCAGATTTAATCGGGCTGTTTTTACGTTTAAGCCGTTCCACCAAATAAGTTTCGTCAAATGCATTGCCTAGTGGTTCAGGCCCGATGTCACGGATCAGCCAGTGGTCTTCTTGTGTGGCGGTATCTAACAAATCCATCGCGCCAAACCGACGCGCATCGTTAAAGGTGATCCGCGCACCGTTATCCATGTGCAGCACAACGTGGTCATGTTTGGCAGGCACAGGGTGCGGGTGATGGAATTCACCAACCTTTACGCCAGACACCAACATCCGGCCTGACATCCCCAGATGGATCAGCAGCGTTTCCCCGCTATCAAGATCAGCCAAGATGTATTTAGAACGTCGCCGCAGCCCCAAAACACGTTTGCCCGTCAGTCGCGCAGACATGTTTTCAGGAAAGGGCCAGCGTAGATCTGGGCGGTTGATATCGGCTTGCGCGATGATCTGCCCTTCCATCGCAGGGGCGATGCCAGCTTTGACGGTTTCAACTTCGGGAAGTTCGGGCATTAGATCCTATTATTCTTTGCGATTTGTTCTTTCGCATATGTAAGGAAGGGACGGATGCCGACAAGGTATTTCATTACCTCGGTCTTTCTACCGCTCTCTAGTCGCAGGATATAGGCGTACTGCCCGTTATCCCGAATCGAGATAATATCCTGCCAGCGAAAATCGACCTCGCGCAGGAACCAATCCTTGTGAATGATGCCATGCTGATCATAGCGCAGTTCATATAGGTTCGTATAAAGCAGGCTATACGCGACAACAGCGCTTAGGCCTTCTTTCAAATATGGAACGTCGGGAATGTATTCCGTTCCGCCCAACCACGTCATCCAAAGAATAGCACCCCCGATTACGATACTAATCAGCCGCATGCCAATTGTTGGACGCAGTATCGTTTCGTTCAGCGTCATATTTGGTTCGGCGTTCTTGCCAACACCTGCAACAAACCCAACATCCATCGGGAGGTTGCTAAGTTGGGTCTTGGCAAAACCCGTCTGTTCGACCTCTTGGCCTTCGTTGTCGCGCTGATTTGTCCATTTATTCACACGCCGCGCGGTCAAAAACCGAAGATAATGGAAACCGAAAATGACTGCGCCGCAAAATACGAAAGCCAAAACGACAAAAATAATATCTAGCAATGCTGTGCCGACCTCCCGTGTCACATTGACAGTTTGTCTATTGGACCAAGTCCGTATAACCCGTTTGGGACAGTATTCGGGCGAAAGAATGACATGACCGACAAGCCAGAGAACACCACCCACTTTGGGTTCGAAACCGTACCCGAGGGCGAAAAGGCAGGCCGCGTGCAGGGCGTGTTTTCCTCGGTGGCGAGCAAATACGACATAATGAACGACGTGATGTCGGTTGGTATCCACCGGGTCTGGAAAGACGCCATGATGGATTGGCTTGCCCCTCGCCCCGGACAACGGTTGTTAGATGTTGCTGGCGGAACTGGTGATATTTCATTCCGGTTCCTGAAGCGTGCGGGCCACGGGCATTCCACCGTTTTGGATATTACCGAATCCATGCTTGTCGAAGGCCGTAAACGCGCCGAGGCAGAACGCATGTCGGACAGTCTTGATTGGGTGGTTGGCGATGCGATGGCGCTGCCGTTCGAATCGAACACCTTTGATGTTTACACAATCAGCTTTGGCATCCGGAACGTCACGCGCCCCCAAGAAGCCCTGAACGAAGCCTACCGTGTTTTGAAACCGGGTGGCCGTTTGATGGTTTTGGAATTTAGCCAACTGCCGAACCCGATGATGCAGGCCGCATATGACGCCTATTCGTTCAATGTTATCCCGCAGATGGGTCAACTGATTGCCGGGGACCGTGACAGCTATCAATATCTTGTGGAGTCCATCCGCAACTTCCCAGACCAAGACACGTTCCTAGACATGGTGCGCAAAGCTGGCTTTGGGAATGCGAAGTATCGCAACCTGTCGCTTGGCATTGCAGCGCTGCATTCGGGTTGGAAACTATAATATGCGTGGCCCCCACAATATCATTCGCCTGATCCGTACTGGCGCAACATTTGAACGCACTGGCGCGATGACAGTCGTTTTGGACGCGCTTGATGCGGGTCCTCTTCTGCGCATGACCATCCGCACGTTGGTTTGGCCGTTTCAGTGGCTTGGCTACAAAGGCGACATAAACATGCCCCCCGCCACAAGGGCACTGACGGCGCTGGGACCTGCTTATATCAAGTTTGGGCAAGTCCTATCGACGCGCCCCGATGTTGTTGGCGAAGATTTGGCCGTTCAGTTGCGCGTGCTACAAGACAAACTGCCACCGTTTTCGATGGAGGAAGCCAAAGCCGCTATCCAAAGCGAACTGGGCGCGCCGACAGACACGTTGTTTTCGACGTTTTCAGAACCCGTTGCGGCTGCTTCGCTTGCGCAAGTCCACAAGGCACATCTGGCGGACACAGGCGAGGCCGTTGCAATCAAGGTCCTGCGTCCCGGCATCGAGAGAGCATTCCGCAAGGATGTTGACGCGTTCTATTTCGCGGCGCGTGCGATTGAAATTCTGTCGCCCGCGTCACGACGTTTACGCCCAATGGATGTGATCACCCATTTCGAAGGCGTCGTTGCTGGAGAGCTTGACCTGCGGCTTGAGAGTTCGGCCGCTGCGGAATTCGCCGCCAACACAGAAGGCGACGCCGGGTTTCAGGTTCCACTCATCCGCTGGCATCTTTCCAGCCGACGCGTCATGACGCTTGATTGGGCGGAAGGTGACAGTATTGGTGATAACGCGGCACTCGACGCCGCTGGGCACGACCGAACAGCGCTGGCATCACGGGTGCTGCAACTGTTCCTGAACCACGCGCTGCGCGACGGTTTCTTTCATGGTGACATGCATCAGGGGAACCTAAAGGTCGCCGCCAACGGTGAAATCATCGCCTATGACTTTGGGATCATGGGCCAAATCGATGAATATACTCGTCGGGTCTATGCCGAGATTTTGTTTGGGTTCATTCGTAAAGACTATCAACGCGTTGCTGAGGTCCATTTTGAGGCAGGCTATGTGCCCGCTGATCAAGATGTGGACGAATTCGCGCGCGCCCTGCGCGCTGTCGGCGAGCCGATTTTTGGTATGGATGCCAGCCGCATTTCCATGGCACGGCTGCTAAGTTATTTATTTGAGGTAACCGAACGCTTTGGCATGGAAACCCGCACTGAACTAATTCTGCTGCAACGTACGATGGTCGTGGTCGAAGGTGTCGCCCGGTCGCTGGACCCACATATGAACATCTGGCAAGTCGCCAAGCCTGTGGTCGAAAGCTACATCAAGCAAAGTATCGGCCCCAAGGCCCTACTGCGTGATCTTGGTAAAACAGCGATGGTTTTGTCTCGATTTGGGCCGCAACTACCGCGATTAGCCGAAGAAGCGTTGATACGTCGGAACAATCCGCAGCCGCAGCCAAAGCCACCGTCATTGGCCCATCAGCTGGGATGGATGACACTTGGTGGTGCGCTTGTCGGTGCAGGCGTTTGGATCAGTGCGTTGCTTTAAAGTGCCGGGTCACGCAGCGCGCTGACCTGTGATGTCGCAACCGCGACACCACCATCAAGAATGAGAATGGTTTCACCATCTTGGGCACGTACCTCTGTCACGGTGCTGTACAATTCAACCGCTTCCTCGGTAAGAATTTCGCCTTCAAGCGAGCTGATCAACTCAAAGGAGTAAAGACCTTCGGCGAATGGATATCCGCCCGTGTCGACACCCGCCCATTCTACGGGGTCCGCACTGATTGGAACGTCGAACCGCTGCACCTCAGCACCCGATTCGTCGCGTACAACCACCTCTGCCTTATCCGCAACAACGGCTGGGTTTGGGGCCAAAGTAATTGGTTCCCCGTCAAAATATGCCGGGGATGCGGCGCGCGCTTCTTTGCCAACCCACGCGGCCATATCGGCCAACCCACCCGAGGAAAGTTGTGCGCTGAGCGATTTAAGCAAATCATTCGTCATCACGGCCTGTTCCACCCCCGAAAACGTTGCAAGCTGTGTCGCATAATCGGTTGAATCAACGGGGTTCAGTGGATCTTGGTTTTGCATCTGCACGGTAAGCATCTGCAAAAACATCTCAAAGTCGCCGCTTACCCCGCTTGTCGTTCCCGTTGTTTGTATCGCTGCGGTCGTCGTGCCTGTTGTGCTTGTTACGTCCATATCGATTTCCTAAAGCCTTATATCTAAACCGCTGGTCACTATCATTTGCGTTGTATGCGGGTCTGCGACTTGGGCCGTTTCGGTGTTTTCATCAACCTCGACCCCCGCATCAGTGTTCGCCGATTGTTCCGGCCTATTATCCTGCCCGAAGGCAAAGGAAACATCACTATACCCAAGGTCGCGGAATTCTTGAGCAAGTGTTTCAATGTGCCGACGCATCAGGTCAGTTGTTTCTTGCCGTTCAGCCGAGATGCTTAGCGTGATGGCATTTTCGACCACTGACATGCTCAACCTTACGCGCCCGAGCTCTTCTGGGTTCAAGGCAATTTCTGTGGGTTTTCCGGCATGCTCTGTCACCGCTACAGAAAGCTGGTTCGCAACCTGCCGAACGGTATCAGCGTTTGGGATGGACACCGCCGAACTGGTTGGCTGTATGTGTTGAGAGACACCTTTATCAGGTATCCAAAAGGCCCCATTTTCAGCATCGATAACCTGCCTACTGGCCTCCAGTGTGGGCGGCTCTGACACTATGGAAGGCATCATTTTTGGTGTTGCTGGCGCAGTATCAAAAGAAGGCTTTGGCTCATACCCAAATGGCTTAAGAATTGTATCAGGCCTTGGCGCGGAATCGATCTTCATCGCAGGTTCAGAAGTCACCGTTTTTTCGGCCACCCGGGCGACACTATCGACCGCCTCAACAAAACGCTCTGCGCGAATGGGGTGCGCCACAGGTTTTGGGATTGCCGGTATCTGTGCCTGTTTTTCAGGTTCAATACTCGATTTTAGTATAGCAATTGACCGCGGACCAAGCACGCCATCATCTGGCGCGGGCAGTGGAATGCAACCTTCGACAATGGACTGCGCGGCGGTCATTTTTGGCATAACAATTTGCTTCGTAACACCAATATCATTGGGGCTATGTTTTTGCGCATCGACAGCCACGACACTAACCGCGTCATGCTTTACGGCTACATCGTCAGGTATCGGTAATTTTACCGGCGCATCGTCAATTTTGAGGCCGTCAAAGTCGCTTTGCTGAACCTTCTGCTCACCTGTCGCGCCGTCAAGAATAAGATCGCCTAGCATAGCGAACACAGGCGTTTCTTCGGCATCGACGTCCGGCTCTGACAATTCATCTAGAATATCGGCAAAAGCGAACGCGTTATCCGTTGCGCAGGGCATTTCGCCAACCAAAACCGGTTCCGTAGCCTTGGTAGACACGTCAGATGGCAACAAAGGTATCATCAACTCTCCAATAGAATCTGTGAACAGCTCCCTTTTGCCTGACAATACTTACTGATTGTTTACGGCTCGCTGGCAAAGTGGAAAAGGATCAAACCCGGAGAAGCCGATGACAGCCATTCCAGCCCTACCTGCCCCGCGGTCAAACCCGCAGCTACCAGACTATATCCAAAATGATGCAAAGCTGCGCGAGGCAGCGCAAAAGCTCGAGGCGTCATTCCTATCGGAGATGTTAAAATCCGCTGGGCTTGGCGCCCCTCGCGAAGCCTTTGGCGGCGGCGCGGGAGAAGAGCATTTTTCGTCATTCCTACGCGAAGCGCAGGCCAACGAAATGGTAAAGGCCGGCGGCATTGGCCTTGCTCAATCACTTTTTGAAGCAATGAAGGTACAATCAAATGCGTAATCCAGTGATAAAACGTCTAATACAGATACTCAAAGCCGAGAAATCTGCGCTGCGGCGGGCCAACTTTGATGTACTTGGCAGTTTGGAAAAGGCGAAATCTGAACTGTTCAAAGAGCTCGCTGAGTGCACGCCGGATGCAAAGGAATTGCGTGCCGTTCAGTTGGCAGTAGCCGAGAATCAGACACTGTTTTCGGCTGCAATAGCAGGGATTGGCGCTGCGCGCGCAAGGATTGAGGCGCTGCAAAATGTGCGCGCGGGCCTAAACGTATACGATAAGTCAGGTGCCATCGCCAAAATGGCGAATCCAAAATCCGAATTCGAAAAGAAGGCATAATTTGGGTAAAATTTGCGGCGTTTCGCTTTTCAGCTTTAACGCATTGTTTAGTCATATCCGCACAAACTGGTGACACAGCCAAAACGGCTAAGGTGCTTAGCTAACGCAGGCACTGATCTTCGTCAGAATGACGTTTCATTCCGTGGAACACCCACGGTTTCCTGAAACAAACCGGCGCAAAGCGCCCCCTTCATTATAGGATCACGAAACATGTCCAGCATTCTGACCAACAACAGCGCAATGGTTGCGCTTCAGACACTGAAATCAATCAACGGCGACCTGTCCGAAACACAGTCGATGATTTCTACGGGTAAAGAAGTCAGCTCTGCCAAAGACAACTCAGCGATTTGGGCGATTTCCAAGGTCATGGAATCGGATGTCGCTGGGTTCAAGGCAATTTCTGATAGCCTGGCACTTGGCGAATCAACAGTCGCTGTCGCTTCGGCTGGGGCCGAGCAGATTGTCGAAACACTGACCGAGATGAAACAGCTCGCTGTCTCTGCACAGTCTGAAAACGTTGATTTCGCCAAGATCCAAGCTGATATGGATGAAAAAGCGGCCCAAGTCGCTTCAGTTATCAGCGCATCGCAATTCAATGGGGCGAACCTGCTTGCCACAGATGTGGACGGTAATGGTGGCACTGGCTTGAACGTGCTGTCGTCGCTTGATCGTGTCGGAAGCGGCGCACCGACACCGACGTTGATTACCGTTGATAGCGTGGACTTCGAAGCCGATGTCGATTTGGTTGCAAACCTAACTGCGATTACAGACACTGCAACTGCTGCAACTGCACTGGGCGAACTTGAAACCTTTTTGACAACTGCGATTGATGGTGCTGCACAGCTTGGCGCGTCGGCGAAACGGATCGACAGTCAAAACGAATTTGTGAGCAAACTATCAGATTCTCTGAAGTCTGGCATCGGCACCATGGTGGATGCTGATATGGAAGAAACATCTGCAAGGCTGCAGGCGCTGCAAGTACAGCAACAACTTGGTGTACAATCGCTATCGATCGCGAACCAAGCGCCTCAGACTATTCTGTCGCTGTTCCGTTAAATTGAATAAGTGGTGCCGCAACATCGGCACCACAACAAGATTCGTCGCGGAAAACCCCCGTATCGTTCGAATTCGTGCCGGAAGGACCCCACGTGAACGTCATAGAACAAGCTCGGCAGGCATATGCCCCAACACAACTCGCAATCAGAACAGAACGATCAGTCGAAGCTCAACTCGTCAGCCAAATCACTGCTCGCCTACGCGATACCATGTCACAAAGCGCAGGCAATTTTGCCGCGTTGGCAGTTGCTGTACACGATAATCGACGTATGTGGACGACCCTTGCTAGCGATGTTGCTGGCAGCGACAACGCATTACCCAAAAGCCTGCGCGCGCAGTTATTTTATTTGGCTGAGTTCACAGAACATCATAGCCGGCGCGTATTGCGTCGCGAAACTGACGTTTCAGCGCTCGTTGAAATCAATACAGCTGTTCTACGCGGTCTCAACGGGCGAGGGGTATCATAATGTCAGGGCTGGTTTTAAAGTTAAACCCTAAGGAACGTGTGTTAGTAAACGGTGCGGTCATTGAAAATGGTGACCGGAGAAGCCGTCTCTCCATCATTACTCCAAACGCCAATATTTTACGATTGCGTGATGCCATTCGACCAGACGAGGTCACGACGCCTGTGCGTCGCGTATGCTATATCGCTCAACTTGTATTGTCGGGCGATGTGGAAGAAAGGGATGCGCAATTCCAGATTATGCGCGGCATCGAACAGCTAAGCCAAGCATTACGCGACGATGATAGCCGCCAACATCTAACAGCGGCCACTAATGCAGCTGAAAAATGCGACTTTTACCGCTCTCTCAAGGCTTTACGTAACCTACTACCGCGTGAAGCGCGTCTCCTTGCTGGACATCAAGCGTGACTTTTCAACCTGTTGTACCGCTTTCGGGCTACGGTGGATGGCGCTTTCTTGAACGCACGCTTGATAGCCAACAAGAAGCGTTCACAAACAGTCAGCCCATCGTGAGAGATACCGAGTATTTCCGCGAAAACATCGGCAATGTCCAAACTGCGGCAGACCTTGTCAGTGACCGACGGTTGTTGTCGGTTGCTCTCGGTGCGTTCGGCCTTGATGATGATATCAACAGTCAATTCTTTATTCGGAAAATTCTAGAAGACGGAACTTCGGCGGATGATGCTCTTGCAAACCGTATGGCCGATAATCGCTATGCTGACTTCAGCGCAGCATTTGGTTTTGGGGACCAAACGGCACCTTCGACGCAAACTGCAGGATTTGCGGACGATATCATAGGCAGGTACGAAGTACGACAATTTGAACAGGCTGTTGGAGAACAAGATAACGATCTGCGGCTTGCCATGAGCGTGGAAACTGGAATCGCAGACATCTTAAGCAGAAATAGTTCTCAGGCTGGGCAGTGGTATTCGGTCATGGGAAATGCCCCCATGCGAAATGTATTTCAAACCGCGCTTGGCTTGCCATCTAGTACATCTAGCATTGACCTTGATCAGCAGCTTGAAATTTTCCAAGAACGGTCTCAGGCTGTCTTCGGCACGGATAGTCTTGCCGACTTTTCTGATCCAGAACAGCAGGAAACGCTAGTCCGGATGTTTCTTATACGATCTGAAGCCGCAAAATTTGCGACTTCAACAGGTGGTTCCACAGCACTTACTTTATTACAATCCGTACCTTCTATCTTTTAAAGGTCATTGATTAAAAGGTTACAGGGAAACTGCGATTGCCCTAGCGACTGGATTTTCCAGTTACTGCTTGGCGTAGCTTTGCAAAATGAGCCAAAGTTCCGCGAGTATCCTTCATCGTCAAAAAGCTTTCGAGCGCTGGTGAGCATGCGATAGCTGCGTCAATCGCCGGGTCAGAACCTCCAGTATATAGACCCGCTTGTATCATGAGCTCCGCCTTTTGAAAGGTACCCATATGGGTTCGGGCCTGCGCAATAAGGCTGTTTTCTTGGTCAGTTGCAGCGTCGGGCAGTGAACGAGAAACCGATTTCAGAACGTTGACCGCTGGAAACCTGCCTCTCTCTGCGATCTCGCGTTCTAACACGATGTGACCATCCAACACCCCGCGCAACATATCGGCGACCGGTTCATCCATATCTGAACCCGCAACCAAAACCGAAAACACTGCTGTGATGTCGCCGCTGTCACCTGCACCTGGACCAGCCCGTTCACAAAGCGCTGCAATCGCAGGACCTGTTGATGCCGGGTATCCGCGCAAATTCGCGGCTTCTCCACCTGCAACAGCCACCTCTCGGTGGGCCTCGCAGAATCGAGTAACAGAATCGACAAGCAATAGAACCTGCCTGCCATTGTCCCTGAAATGCTCTGCTATTGCAGTTGCGGCCCATGCACATCTGCGTCGCACCTGAGGTGCGCGTTCTGACGTCGCAGCCACAACAATCGCGCGCTTCATACCCTCCTGCCCCAAAACGTCTTCGACGAAATGTCGAACTTCGCGACCGCGCTCGCCGACGAGCGCGATGACAATCACATCTGCGGTCACCCCCCGCGCTAAATCTGCCAACAATGTTGACTTTCCCACGCCAGAACCCGCGAATAAGCCAACCCTTTGTCCCTGAACAATTGGCAAAAGCGTGTTAAAAACAGCTAGTCCTGTTTCGATCCGCGCACCCATCGGGCGACGTTGATGTGGCGCTGGTGGATCCATGCGAAGCTGGCGCGGTGTAACACCCGGCAAGAGCGGACGCCCATCAATCGGTACGCCATCAGGGTCTATTACACGACCTATCCAACTGTTATCGGGCGCAAAAACGGGGGACTGATCGAACACAACCCGGTCTGACAAACGGATACCGTCCGACGGACCGTCAAGCAACACATGCGCACCGTTCCGATCTAGGCGAACAATTTCACCGCTGATTTGTCGTTCATCGCAAAACACACGCGCGCGATCACCAACTTTTATAGAATCATTCGCACCACCCACTTGGACGGTGCCCCCGTGCACCCCCAACACGCGCCCGACTTTATGAACACCACGTAAATTTTCGACCGCTGCTGCCGCTTGTTCAAGGATATTTTGCGTCATCTGTTGTTCCTGTCGTGATCCCACAAACCTCTTCTTAAGGAATCAGCCTTAATGCTTTGTTGAAACCAAACGAGGGAGAACCCCCGATGAGTAATTCTTTGGATATGTTCCAAACCGCCAGTGCGATGGCCCGCCATGCCGGGGCCCGACAAACGATGATCGCGCGCAACATCGCCAACGCAGACACACCCGGCTACCAAACTCAGGATGTTGCTCCATTCACCGATGCTATGCGCAGTACAGCGACAGAACAGCGCGCGACACGCCCCGGACATATGACCACTCGTACAACGGAATTTTCCACGGCGACCACGACGACGACAGGTGAACCATCCCCGAACGGCAACACAGTTGCGATTGAAGACGAACTTATGAAGTCGGTCGAGGTTCGTCAGGATCATGACAAGGCCTTGGCCGTATACCGACATGCAATGACCGTACTACGTACCAGCCTTGGCAAAATGTAGGGAAGCATCATGACCGATTTCAGCGAAGCAATGTCAGTTGCAACCAGTGGAATGAAAGCGCAAGCCAATCGACTACGGCATGTGTCCGAAAACATCGCCAATACCGACACCCCCGGATACCACCGCAAAACGATTTCATTTAGCGAAGTCGTCGATGCCGGGCGCAGTACGGGTGCGGTGGAAACAGGCAGGGTCAAGCTAGATCAAACCCCACTTCCGCGTATTTATGACCCATCCAACCCGTTGGCAGATGCGACCGGGCATTACGATGGGTCGAATGTAAATTTACTTGTTGAAATTGCCGACGCCCGCGAGGCCCAGCGCAGTTACGAAGCCAACCTCAAAATGTTTGATCAAGTGCGCCAGATGTCATCTGCGCTCATGGATTTATTACGCAAATAAGGAGAACCCTGATGAACATCAGTTCACTCGTTGCACAAAACTATGCTGCCAGCAAAACAGCCACAGCCCCAGATGCCGGATCGAGCGGTAACGCGATCCTTGGTGCGGCGAAGGATTTCATGTCGACAATGCAGGCCAGTGAAAACACGGCGATGCAAGCAATGACGACAGGCGCGGACCCGCACGCCCTTGTAGAGGCATTGGCCCAAACAGAATTGGCTGTGCAAACCGCCGTGACAGTCCGCGATCGCGTCGTCGAAGCCTATCAAGAAATTCTGCGGATGCCAATTTAATGACCGAAGCGTTGTTCTATGACACGCTGCGGCAGGGGCTTTGGACAGCGTTTATTATATCAATCCCAATCCTAACGGTCGCCTTGATCACCGGTTTGGTCGTGGGCCTATTTCAGGCGCTGACATCAATTCAGGAAATGACCCTGACGTTTGTGCCCAAACTGGCAGCCATTGTCGGGACCTTCTGGATAACCATGAACTACATGACTGAAACGCTCGTGAGCCTATTTCAAGGCACGCTTATCCCCATCATTGCCGGAGGTTAGACATGGATAATGCTTCGTATACCACCCTAACCCGCCAGTCGGGATTGATGAACGAAATGCAAGTGCTTGCGAACAACATCGCGAACGCCTCAACCACTGGATTTCGCGCCGAAGAGGTGATGTTTTCTGAACATGTTAAGGCGCTTGGCCCCGACACTGCATCGCTTTCGATGGCGACTGCAAACGTGCGCGACACTGTCATGACCCAAGGTAGCCTGACACAAACCGGCGGTACCTTTGATCTAGCAATTGAGGGCGATGGTTTCTTTCTTGTCGAAACACCGAACGGCCAGCGGCTTACCCGTGCGGGAGCTTTTGGCCCCAATGAGAACGGGGACCTTGTGACGCCCGATGGCTATCCTGTTCTGGATGCAGGCGGCGCACCCATGTTTGTTCCCCAGGGTGTTGGTCATGTTGGGATCGGCGCAGACGGTACGATAAGCGCAGGTGGCCAACCGATCGGACAGGTCGGGATATTTGCGCCCACCGACCCAAATCAAATGACCCGCGAAAGTGGTGTTCTATTTGACGCTGCGGGCGGATTTGAACCAGTTCCAGATGGTCGAATGCTGCAAGGGTATCTTGAGGAATCCAACGTAAATCCGATTTTACAAGTCAGTCGCATGATTGAAGTCCAGCGCGCTTATGAAATGGGTCAGGGTTTTTTGGATAAAGAACACGAACGCATCCGCGGCGTCATTCAGTCGATCCGATAACACAGGAGAATTACCATGCGTGCATTAGAAATCGCCGCCGCCGGCATGTCGGCACAACAAACCCGCGTCGAAGTTATTTCCAACAACCTCGCGAACATGAGCACGACAGGTTACAATGCGCGTCGCGCTGAATTCGCAGACCTGCATTATCAACAGGTTGCCCGCCCGGGCACAATTAACGCATCTGATGGGACTTCGTTGCCAACCGGCGTTCAACTGGGTCTTGGGGTACGTACGACTGCGGTATCGGTCATGCTGTCACAGGGGTCGCTTGCCGCGACTGGTGGTGATTTGGATCTCGCGATTGAAGGTGACGGATACCTAGAGGTAACGTTGCCATCCGGCGTTTCCGCCTACACGCGCGATGGCGGACTAAAGTTAACGGGGGACGGCCAAATTGTCACCTCAGATGGGTACCCCGTCGTTCCGGACATCACGATCCCGCGTGATACGCAATCGCTGTCGATCAACGCCGAAGGCGAAGTGTATGGTTATTTTTCTGACCAAGTAGAACCGCAGTTGCTTGGCCAGTTTACAATGGCCGGTTTTACCAATCCCAAAGGCTTGGAGGCGGTTGGATCAAACCTGTTCGTCGAAACACCTGCATCGGGTCCGTCACTCGTTGCCACCCCCGGCGAAGATGGATTGGGCGTGCTGCGCCAAGGATATTTAGAAGCCAGTTCAGTCGATCCGGTACGCGAAGTGTCCGATCTTATCGCCGCCCAGCGCGGGTACGAACTAAATTCAAAGGTTATCACCGCAGCCGATCAAATGCTTAGTTCGATGGTTCAGGTACGATGATCCGCGTCTTTGCCTTAATTGGTATTTTTGCGACGCCGATTAGCGCGGACACCGTGCTGGCGGCGCGGACCATTCCCGCACATTCAACAATTATGCCCGAAGATGTGATGGTAAACGGGCGGAGCATCCCTGGCGGTATCAGCGACCCCGCCCAAATTATCGGCATGGAAGCCCGCGTTGCGCTGTACGCAGGGCGTCCTATCCGCCCGGGCGATGTCGGATTTCCGGCTGTTGTTGAACGCAACCAAATTATCCCACTGCATTACAATCGTCATGGCCTGATGATTAGCACCGAAGGGCGTGCTCTTGGCAGGGCCGGGCCCGGCGATGTGATCAGGGTCATGAACATCAGTTCGCGTAGCACTGTTACTGCCCAAATTGGTGCGGATGGCGCTGGTTACGTCGCACATTAAGGACAAATAATGCGTAAAATGCTTTTGATTATCGCCACGCTTTCTGGTTGCACTACAACCCCCATTGGCCGCCCTCCAAAATTTACCCCGCAAGAACGCACCGTAGAGCGTGAAGCAATGTTCAATCCGAGCCTTCCAGACGCTGTGATAACCACAATGCTAGGCCCGACGTCGCAAGCATCGCTTTGGACTGGAGAACGTGGGTCACTATTGGGAGACCGACGCGCCATGCAGCGCGGAGACATCATGACAGTCGTTATCGAAATCGACGACAGCGCCGAAATTTCGAATTCTACTGCCCGGTCGCGATCTGCATCCCAGCAAGCAGCGATGCCGCAACTCATGGGCATCCCTCAACGTATCGATCCGCGCCTGCCTGAAGGGGCTTCTTCGGCCGCGCTTGTTGATCTAAATTCCGATAGCAGCTCCTCCGGCGATGGATCTGTGCGGCGCAATGAGAAACTAACGCTCAGGGTGGCTGTAACCATTACGGACGTCCTGCCCAATGGTGTCCTTGCGATTACAGGACAGCAAGAGGTGCGTGTTAACTACGAATTGCGTGAACTGATTGTCACGGGATACGTGCGCCCCGAGGACATCACCCGGCAAAATGAGATCACCTACGACAAAATCGCGTCAGCGCGGATTTCATACGGCGGACGCGGTCAGATCACTGATATGCAGCAACCACGTTACGGGCATCAGGTGCTTGAAAGCACGCTGCCGTTTTGATCAGAAACCAAAGGACATAACATGAAAAAGATATTATTGCCGTTGTTGCTTTTGCTCATCGGTACGGGGGGGGGCGTTGGCGCAGGGATAATGCTGATGCCCGCACACCAAGAGGAACTTTTAACTGATGGTAACCCTTGTGGTGAAGTAGTTGCAGAGGATCATTCGGATGCTGTCGTCGCGGAAATAACCCTGGAACGCGAGTACGCGAAGTTGAACAACCAGTTCGTCATCCCTGTTGTAGAAGACGGTGCAGTTTCGGCGCTCGTCGTGATGGCGATTAGCCTTGAGGTAACGAGGAACAATACATCGGCGGTCCACACAACAGAGCCTAAATTACGCGATGCATTTTTGCAGGTTATGTTTGATCATGCCAACATTGGCGGTTTTTCTGGTAATTTTACCTCAGGAACGAATATGCACGCGCTGCGGAGCGCGCTACTCAATGCGGCGCAACGTGTTGCGGGACAAAACGTGACAGATGTTCTGATCACAGACATAGTACGTCAGGACACATAATATGCCCTGCGTCGCTGCAAAATTCGGCTGTCCGCTTGCATCCGCTTTACTATCTCATGAACGGCCTGATCACGTCCAAACGCAATTTTTAGTTTGGCGCGACAGGCTTCTTGCTGCGCCAAAACCTGCGCGAGTTCGGTATTGATCGTTGATCGCCGTTGATCGACCCAATGTAGCCAACGTACGTCTGCACCTGCCAATATCGCTGCGTCCATGATTGATGACTGGGGCCCGCCCCGAGCATGCTTTGGCTGCACCAACTGCGCAAGATTTCGGCGCAGGTCAGCCTCTCGCCGAGACAGTTCTGCCATCTCTGACTGCGCTGAGCGTAGTATCAACCCCGTCAACTGGGACAATCTTTGTGCCTGTGGAACATCAGCCATCAGTTTCGTGCCTTTTTACGCATGGTATCAGCGAACCTAATCGCAGCGGCGACAGCCCGATAATGCTCGGATGCAACCGTATCCCCAATCTCAACGCTAGCATGGAGTGCGCGTGCCGTCGGCGGATCAGAGTGCACAGGCACCCCATGTTCAAAAGCAATTTCGCGGATCTTGGCCGCACTTTTATCTACTCCCTTAGCCACACAAACGGGGGCTCCCACAGATGTGCGGTCCCATTTTAGTGCCACGGCGTAATGGGTCGGGTTCACGATAATGACGTCAGCAGTCGGCACATCCGCAAGCATCTTGTTCATAGCAATCGCCTGCCCCTTCATGCGGCGTTGCTGTTTCATCATTTGATCGCCCTCAGACTGCTTCGTCTCGTCAATCATGTCCTGCCGGCTCATCCGGTTTTTCCGTAGGTGTTCAGCGCGTTGCCATAAATAGTCCACACCGCCCATCGCGATTGCAACGGTTGCAACAATGGCCAAGAGTTTCACTAGCATTGTTCCAAGTACTACAACGATAAGCGCCGGCGGTAAGTACATGCTTCCTAATATCTGATCCGTTTGTGACCGCAGAAATACCCCTAAGATCATCGCGTATATCAGCAACTTAGAGAAACTCTTGACGAACTCAAAAAGTGCCTGACGACCGAATTTGTTCGACACACCAGAAATCAGAGATATCCGGCTAAGTTTTGGTGCAATTTTGTTGGGTGCTATGACAAATGCACGCTGAGCAAGAAGAGACAGCACGGCACATAACGCTGGGATAACAAACCATACCCCGATATTGAACACAGACGCGCGTATAACCCCGCCCAAAATTGGCTGTGCGGAACCACCAAAGAGCAGTGAACTTAGCTTATCAGATTGCGACATCATCGCACTTAATGTTGAGCCTAAGTCCATAAGCGCTTGGGGGCCAAGCGTAATCCCAGTGAGCAAAAAGCCCGCATATACGGCAGCAGTCGTTAGATCCGCAGATCGTGCAAACTCTCCTTTTTCGCGGGCATCATCAAGCTTCTTTTGACTGGCCTCAAACTGCTTTGAGCTTGCGTCTTGACTCATGGCGGCGACCTAAATGGGAATGCCATAAATTCACTGAACGCGTCATGCCAAAGCGCCAACATAATCGGCGCAGATAACAGCAAAAGCAGTAATCCGCCCGCTGTGATCGCAGGCGCACCCACAAATGATACCATCAACTGCGGCATTGCGCGGTTAATAACACCAAGCACGACGTTATATACGAGTGAAGCCAACAGGAATGGCGCTGCCAACGAAAACCCGAGCTCAAAAATGCGGCGAACCTCGTCCAAACCTAGATTTACGACCGTATCCGCGCGCAACATTGTCCCAATCGGAACTAATTCATAGGTCTGAATCATGTAGCCGGCCAACTGGACATGCAGGCCAGAAATCACGGCGAGAGCCGTACCACTTACGACCAAAAGATGACCAATCGCAGGCTGTGCATCGGCCCCCGCGGATCCACCAAAAATCTGAGATAGCGATGTCGACTGGGCCGCGATAGCCCCAGAAATTTGAAGAGCCATAATAAAAAATCGCAAAAATAGTCCGAAAAACAGGCCACTTAGTACCTCTGGCGCCGCCGTAGCAAGCGCTGTTATCACCCCATTCGTTATTGGGGGTACCGACAAAAAAACAGAAGGTGCAACAATGCAAGTAAACCCGAAGGACAGAGCCACCCGCACCCGAACAGGAACTGGTTGGTCACCAAAAGCTGGCATGACCGCCATCATCGCGCTGATCCGCACAAATACGACAAATGCAGTCCAAATACTATTCTGCCAAAGCGTTACCATTTGCGATAGTTCCGCAATCATATTGCGACGAGCCCCACCAACGCTGGTCGCGCATCAACGCCAATTTCTTCGAACGACAGAACAGGGTTCATGATCCCCTTGGCAGCCATCACCGTTCGTAAAAACCGTCGCCTTCGCATCGAAGTCACCACTGCAGCATGTGCACCGGTAGATGCTGCCTGAGCCAACTTTTCAGCTATACCATCGGCGAGTCGGTTAAAGTTTTCGGGAGGCAAAGCAACATCACCTGACCCGCGGTCTGACCGAATTTCATATGTTGTAAACGTATCTTCCCATTCTGGCGCCAACTGAACGAGAGGTATCGTTCCATCAGATCGACGCATTTCGGCAACCAATTGAAAGCCCAACCGCTGCCTCACGTGTTCCGTAATTCCGTCGACTGACGGGTGCATTTGCCGCCCCTCAGCGACCGCCTCGATTATTAACGGTAGGTTCCTGATCGAGACACGTTCGTCCAATAGCAAACGCAACACTGAAAGAAGTAAGTCGAACGGAACCTTGTCGGGTATCAACTCTTCCAACATTTTTCTGTTTGCATCCGCACGCGCCGCATCACTAAGGTTTGCCATTTCGTCCAACCTACGCCGCAAAGCCTTAAAGGTTAATAAACGTGAGAAGTTACGTTTGACGACCTCTAACAGATGAGTAGCGAGAACCTCTGCTGGCTGAACCGTGGTAAGCCCTGCCAGCGCCGCGTCTTCCTGTTTCTGCGCAGTAATCCATTTTGCCGGCGCCCCATATACAGGCTCCGCCACGACATCACCCTGTATTTCGGTTACATCCGCTTCGCTAATGAGCGCCAATATTTGATCTGGCTTTAAGTTGTCGCGCACCTGCTCGACGCCTTGAACATGAATGACGTAAGTTCCAGGCGTCAGAGACGCATTGTCAGTTAATCGAATTTCGGGAAGTAGAACACCGAATCCTGTAGCAACATGACTACGCATGTTAGCGATCCGCGCATCGAGCCCCGTACCAGGATCCAGCACCATATCGACAAGATCCGGCGCGAACTCTACGTGAATGTCGTCCAAATCAAGAACGTCACCCATCGATTTTTGCAGTGATTTATTTTCAGTGAGCTCAGATAAATCGTTCGCGCTTGGCTCTGGATCTTGTTTCTTATATTTTATCGAAAGTGCGCAAAAGCCAAGCGTCGCGGCACCCAACATAAACGGGATAAACGGCATGCCCGGTACCAATGCAAAAAGTGCCATTAGAATTGCAACCGTAACCAAAGCTGAGGGATGACGCCCTAATTGCGACGCCAACGCCAAATCGGTCGGGCCAGTCGCGCCCCCCCTCGCGAGAAGCAGCGCCGAAGCGATTGAAATCACAACCGCCGGGATTTGCGAAACTAGCCCGTCACCAACCGTCAAAATCGCATATGTTTCAAATGCCTGAGATACTGGCATATCGTTCACCGCAATACCGATGATCAAGCCCATCACGAGATTAAGGCCCGTGATCAGTAACCCCGCAACGGCATCACCTTTGACAAATTTGGATGCACCGTCGAGCGAGCCAAAAAACGTTGTTTCGGCTTGTTCGCGTTCGCGCCGTGTCTTGGCTTCCTGATGATCGATCACACCTGCCGACATATCGCTATCGATTGCCAATTGCTTGCCGGGCATAGCATCTAATGCAAAACGCGCGCCTACTTCGGCCATACGCGTGGCACCTTTGTTAATGACCACAAAGTTAACAATTAACAGCACACAGAAAACGACCAATCCTAGTAGTACGTTACCGCCCATCACGAACGTTGCGAACCCTTCGATTACACCGCCCGCAGCGTCGGTGCCCGTATGTCCTTGTCCTATAATTAATTTGGTCGAGGAAACGTTCAGCGACAACCGCAGCATTAAGGATGCCAACAACACTGTTGGAAAAGCCGAAAAATCAAGAGGTCGTTCAATGAAGAGCGTCACCGTAAACATCAAAATCGCGAGCGCAAATGAAGCGGCTAAGCCAATATCGAGCACCCAAGCCGGCACTGGTAAAATCATCATTACAATCACAGCCATCAAAGCCAGCGCCAACAAAATTGTCGGTTGAAAGATTTCATTTAGCCGAAAAGAACTCATCTGCTTACCGACCAAAGATCGTGTGCACCAGTTACACAACGAATGCTTCCTATGAGATTTTTGACCATGAGCCGTTCAGGGGGATTTGATTGCATATTCATCTTAGGCACCGATCCATCAATTAGATGATCATTGTCTAAAACTGGTTTATAAATCGTAACCATATACACGGAATTATGGCTGATCTGGCTTTTTTAAATCCTCTAAATAGGCCGTTATCGCTTCCCGTATCTCTGACGATTGGCCCAATAATGCGCGGCTATCAGCCAGCGGGGATTGGATAGCATAATCTGAAAACACTCCATCAGAATTAGTGGTTTGAGATACGGCGCCCTCCAGCGGAGTGGAGCGCTTAGCATCATTCAGATCAACCTCCGCTTGCCCGTTCTGCGATCCTCCCCACCCCATATTGGTCTCGTCAGGTGTTAAAGGATACTCTATCGGAGACATTTCAATACGGGTCTCGGAAAACCCAAATAATGTAGCTCGATCAATAAAACCTAAATCAGCTAGTCTCACACCGATTTCGCGTTGCACTTCAGGCGAAAAATGGTCCGGAGGTTGGTCGAATGCAAATTCAACGAAGTCAGCGTCAGACATCTCGCTAGCCGCGCGGGCCGCCAAAGCATCATACGATCGGGTATTCGTACGTAGATCAACATGGACGGTTTCACTAGATAACAGCGCCAATGCGTCGTCAAAGAGGTTTTGGGCGAGGTAAGCATCGAACTGCGCCCGAGCTAACTCTGCCGCTTCCGGCGAATCTCGCGCTTCGAAACGCACAGCATCCGCCAAGACAAAGTCCTGACGCGCAACTGGAATATCCTTTTCGCTAGAGCCATTCAAAATCTCGGTCATCGCGTTAGGCGTAATACGTGAGTTTGGCTGGACTAGTTCTAGGATAGTTTCCGCGGCAGCATCGTGATCACCAATAACGCCCGATAGTAAAATATCAGCTATCAAATCTTCAGCTGATTTATCCCGGTCGACCGGCGCGCTGGACAGCACCTGCATGGCAGCATCATGATCGCCGATATCCAGAAACCGGGTCACGAGTTCCGCACTCAGGTGAGATCGCAACTCTGGCGGCAAGGCTTTAAAGGCAGTAAGGACTGCCGATCGATCAACCTCTGCGTCAAGCGGGCCGTCACTGACCGAAAGCAATGCCCATAGCGCAACAGCCGAATGGCAGCTAACTTGTTGTGTGCCTAGTTCATGACTGCGACTATCGCCATCAACGATATGAGCCAACTGGCTGAGGTAGGAGCGCTGTTTGGAGTGAACACCATCGGTTTCCAAAGCTTGAATCGCTTCCGCGCCAAATCCAAAATAAACATAAATTTGCGCAAGCCGTAGAACGTTATGCTCGTCTGTTTGATCAAATTCTTGAGTAACGCCGGAACGCGCCTCGCCTATTTGGGTGCTAAATGGTCGCTCATCCGCCCAAAGGTGAACATTAAAATACTCTTCTTCGGGACAAGCGCCTCCTGATTGCGTTTGCCCGGCTCTTTGGTCGACACTAACGGCCATCACGTCGAGGTTGTTATGCGTGATCAACCCGGGAAGATGTTCGTTGCTAGCCCACAGGTCGGTCGCGCTGACTGCTTCTCGCATCGTCCCGGTGGAAACGGTCTGACCTCTGTCTAAAACGCCACGCGTCAACCCATCAGCCAGACCATGAACAACGGTTTGTTCTAACAAAGATAGATCAGCATCAAGCCCACCTGTTGGGACTGAATCGAACACTGGCGCCACGATAGGTTTCGTCTTTACGGTTCCTTGTTCCGCCTGAATGATGAGCGGTAAACTCCATTCAGGTAATTCGTTCGGAACCGGTAAATTAGTTGCCTCGAAGTCATCAAAAAATGGCTCTTCATAAGGCGATCCGAATTTCGGCAAGCCGTCAATAATGTCGACAACCAGAATTTGTGGCTGGAAAAGAAATGCCTCTGCCCTGCAATCGCACGCGACGGCGATCCGTACGGTATCTTCTGCCAACTGATTGACCTCTGAAATGCGATCACGTGGAATAAGGTCATAAAAACGTCGCAAATCGAAACCGTCGCTAGACGGCAACAATAGCGCGTATCCATCATCTATTCTTCCTAGTTTCCAATCAACACCCTCGGCAATACTAAACACCATACGCGTAAAGTTTGGGTGCTCGCCGGTTTGTACGCTGACTGGTTCGGCAGCCGTACGTAATGGCAAAATCAAACATATCATTAGGAATAATTTATGCATCAGGCTGCGCTCTGCTTGGCAGCCTTCAGTGCGACTTCCATCTCAGAAAAACTGGGGCGCAGCCCCCCCGGCATATTTTGCCGCCCTACCTCAATGCAAATATTTGGCGCGTGCGCATGTAAATTCGCGACCAACACCTCTCTAATCAGCTGATGAAAATGGGCATCCTCTTCAATGACCGCCTTTACCTTGGTGGAAAACGGCGCAACTAAACCGTAGGCTAAAAACACCCCAAGGAATGTGCCGACCAATGCACCCCCGATCAGTTTTCCTAACACTTCTGGCGGCTGGTCAATTGAACCCATTGTTTTGATCACGCCAAGCACGGCAGCAACGATACCCAAGGCTGGTAAGCCATCGGCGACCGTTTGCAATGCATGTGTTGAATGCATTTTATGATGCAGGGTCGCTTCAATTCTTTTTTCTAGAACTTCCTCGACCTGATGTGGGTCGTCATAATTCATCGAGGCCGAGCGCAGCGTGTCGCAAATAAGCGCGATAGATTCACCATCTTCCAAAATCCTTGGGTATTTACCAAAAATCGGGGATTCTTCCGGGGTTTCGATATGGCCTTCTAGGGCCATTGGGTTGCCGCGAGCCAGCCGAATAAGCTCAAACAACAGGCATAAAACATCGCTATAATCCTGAGAACGCCATTTTGGCCCCTTAAAAACTTTACCAATGTCTTTGAGCGTATGCTTAATCGCTGCGCCATCATTGCTGATTGTAAAAGCCCCGATTGCGGCGCCGCAAATCATGATCATCTCAAATGGGAGCGTTTTTAAGATGATCGCCATTTTACCACCCGCAAGCAGATAGCCGCCAAAAACCGTTACAAAAACTAAGACTACACCGATCAAGCCAACCATTTGGGTTTGTCCCTTTGCTATTATGAACCGTCATTGGTTTCGAATCTGTTTTACAGCAGAGGTATTAACGATCAGTCAGCACTAATCGGTTGGTACGTTTGCATTCCGACCCGCAAGTACAACACTGAAAGAATAAGCAATTTCAGGTTCAAGTTCAGTCATAATCAAGGCCGCAACATCAGGTCGCATCATTCCTAGGAAACCTGCTGCGAATTGCGGTGCCATTTCACTGAATAGCGCCGCCGCTTCTTTGGGTTTCATGTTTTCATACACTGTTGTTAACCGCATCAAGTCCGTTTCCGACGCACCATCAGCAAGCGCGAGAGTCGCGCTCAACCTTTCCTCTGCGACGACCAAAGCCTGCAGCTTTTCCTCAATCTCAGCTTCTGCAGCATGAAGCGCTTGCATACGCTCCGTTATTTGCGAATCACGTTCATCCAATCGTATTTCGCGTGCTTGTAGCGCCGCCAAGAGGGTGCCCGTATCAGCGGCATTTGTCGCAACGGGGGCCTGTTCATCAACAGATGCAACTGTATTATCAGCCATCGCAGGGCCAGCAGCAGTTCCGATCCGAACAATGGCTGATGTAAGCAGAAGCCCAATAATGGCATTCGACGTCCAGCCCGTTGATCGGCGTTTCAATCGCGTGCTCATCAATTTATTCCGAGTGACTGAGAGCGACGCACAAACAACGCGCTACTGTTTTCTTGCGTGACCTCGGGTTCAGGTTTGGGCAAGTCATGCAAAGAGGCGACAAGTAACTCTAACTTTTGACCTGCGGCCTCAGCACGTGTGCTCACCGAATCTAGCGTTTCAACCGAAGACTTGGCTGTGGTTTGCGCGCGCGTAAGCGTCTTTGTAAGATCATCCACCCGCAAGGACAACGCGGCCACTGCACCGCCCACGCCCTTTTCTAGATCGGTAAATCTTCGCAAACGGCGGGACAGCACAAAGCAGTAAAACCCTGCTGCCAGGCTCCCCGCAATCATGAATATATCTGCAATCATCGTCATTTTCTGCCTCTCAACTTAATACGAATTCCATAATCAAAAGATCTCGAATTCGACCTTCACCAGCAACGACCTGCACCCGGCGCAACATTTGCGCACGTAACCGGACCAGCGCAGAAGGGTCTTCGAGATGCGCAATCTCAACCGCACGCAAATACCCGTTCAACACATCGATAATCCTTGGCTTGATCGCCTCAACGTCGGCCGCGTGCCCAGGGGTGACCTCTAGCTGCGCGGTGAAACGCAGATGTTCGCGCCCCTGTGCCCCTGGCAGCGAAATGATCAATGGATCAAGCGCAACGAATGCAACCGCCACCTGATCAGTGTCGTGAATTTCCTCGCTTACTGGCGCTGCGCTTTTGGCATGGTCAGTTGCCCCCTTTTGCACAGCAAAGAAACCGCCCCCCCCGCCGATCAGCGCAAGCACCAGTCCAATCACCAAAGGTGCCTTTGTTCCCTTCTTAGGAGCATCCGTTTCATCCGACATGACACAGCCCTTTTTGTCTCTTGATAAAACTTTTCATAAACCAAGAAGCCCTAACCGATTGTTAAGGCTCCTAGTCCAAACAAAGAACTTAGGCAGAATGCCATCGAAATGGAGAACAACATTGAAAAGCCTTAGCACCGTTTGGTCTACGCTTGATGCGCGTCGCAGAATGTACGTTTTTACGGCTACCGCCGCAGTATTCGCCGCAATTCTAACCCTCGCCAAGGGGGCCAGCACCGAGGACATGTCACTTTTATTTGGTGCTGTTGAAGGGCGCGCTGCGGGCGAAATTTTGACCGCACTTGACCAACGCGGTGTCGCGTATGAAGTCCGTGGAAACGCGATATATGTGCCAACAGTGATCCGTGATACGCTGCGGATGGGGTTAGCGAGCGACGGCTTACCCGCAAGTGGCAATCAAGGCTATGAAATACTTGATTCGCTTTCCGGATTTAGTACCACATCGCAAATGTTCGACGCTGCATACTGGCGCGCAAAGGAAGGCGAACTCGCACGCACAATATTAGCGAGCCCTCACATAAGGTCGGCACGGGTCCATTTGTCGACACCATCTTCACGGTCGTTTCAACGGGACCAAACGTCGACGGCCGCAGTAACGGTAACAACCATTGGCGGAACGCTATCGGGTCAGCATATCAAGGCCTTGCAATACCTCGTTGCCGCCGCGGTACCAACATTGGCACCCGAATCGGTCGCGGTCATCGATGATGATGGTGGACTTCTGTCCGATCCTGATGGAAATGCTATTGTCGCAAGTAGTGACGACCGCGCAGCTGCTTTGCGTCAACAAGCTGAGCGGCTGCTTGCAGCACGTGTCGGCCCAGGGAACGCCGTTGTTGAAGTGACAATGGATACCGTGACCGAAACGGAATCCATTACTGAACGGCGGCTAGATCCAGAAAGTCGCATCGCAATTAGCACGGATGTCACCGAAAGCTCTGGTGTATCGAATGACAGTCGCAGCGGCGATGTGACTGTTGCCTCCAATCTACCTGACGGCGACGCGAACGGCACGGGAGGTGCGTCAAGTAACGAAAATAGCGAAAGTAGAGTGCTAACAAATTATGAAATTTCGGAAACTGAGCGGCAACTTCTACGCGCGCCAGGTGCGATTAAGCGACTGACAGTCGCCGTCTTGGTGAACGAACAGACAACGGTATCGGAGTCTGGCGAAGCATCCCTCGCGCCGCGAACCGAAGCAGAGCTCGCATCACTTAAAGAGCTTGTTGCGTCAGCAGTCGGAATCGATGAAACGCGCGGCGATATTATCACGCTAAAATCTATGCCGTTTGAGCCGATCGCTTCGCTTGGGACGACGGTCAGCGCACCTGCTTCAGGCGTCCCGTTAGATACGATGCAACTCATTCAAATTGGGGTTCTTGCTGTTGTCGCTCTCATTTTAGGGCTTTTCGTCGTAAGACCGATCCTAGCACCTGTTCCACTTCTACCTGCGCCCGATGACGTAGATGAAAACAACAATCTTTCGGTGATGACTGCGGCGATTACCTCGGAACCGGCGAGCAACAATGCCGAAGTCATCGAAGACGCATCCGCAGACCCTGTCAAACGGCTTCGCCAGATGGTTTCTGACCGAGAAACTGAAACCATTCAAATTTTGCAAGAATGGATCGAAGAGCCAGCCCCGAAGGCGAGTACATAATGACACATGTGCTCTCTCTTGAATCGTTCGACGATAGTGAAACAGATCCTAAACGTCCCAATCCAGATTTCCAAAGCGGCTTCGAGCAGGGCTTCGACGTAGCAACTGAACGCGCGCGCGACGACGAAACCGCGCTGAAAGAACAACTTGTCCACGCGATCGCCGATATAGAATTCGGGTTTGAGGAAGCGCGCGCACAGCTACTACAGTCTTTCGGGCCACTCCTATCCGCAATCTCAAGCCAATTATTGCCGGCCATGGTAGCAGCAAGTTTTGGACCGGCACTAATCGATGCGGTGAAATTGGCTGTCGAAACCAGCACGTCAGGCGGCCCCACTCTTTTTGTGCACCCCATACAACGACGGGCGATAGAGCAACTTTGCGAAGATCAGAAGTTGACAATCCACATTAGTGACGATCGCACGCTATCCGTAAATTCAGCTTGGATCGACTGCACCGGGAAAGAGACATTTCTTGATGCCGATAGCCTCATTGCACAGATCAACGACACTCTTAGCGCCCTTACACATTCAGATAATAGGATCGACCGGCATGGATGAACCAGAACTCCGTTCAACAACAGACGGAAACCCACTTCGTCGCATCCCAATCGAAATACTCGTTTCGGTAGGGAAAGCACGCCCACTCGTGCGCGATTTGCTTGCTTTGGGTGAGAATGCGGTAATCCCGCTAGACAAACGTATCGAAGACCCCGTCGAACTTTTCATCGGTGATCGTCTCATCGCGAGAGGCGAACTGCAAGAGCTAGAAAACGGAGAGCCCGGCCAGCTCGCTGTACGGTTAACAGAGGTGATATCCGAGCCGGACGAGCTTAACTAAATGCGGAAAAACGTTTTTTATTTAGCGATTATTTTCGTGTTTATTACATCTCCTGCGCTTGCGCAGGAGATATCGATTTCCTTAGGCGATGATGGGTCGCTCGCAACCCGTTCCGTTCAACTCATTATCCTGATGACGGTTCTTAGCCTTGTGCCGGGTATCGCAATAATGGTGACCTGTTTTCCCTTCATTGTGACAGTATTCGCTATCTTGCGGCAGGCAATCGGGCTTCAGCAATCGCCACCCAATATGCTTATTGTGAGTCTGGCTCTATTTCTCACATATTTTGTTATGGAACCTGTATTTTTAGAATCTTGGAGTACTGGGATTGAACCATTAATGAGTGGGACGATAAAATTAGACGAAGCACTTCAAAATGCAATGCAACCATTACAGGTATTTATGGTCGCACGCGTCGAACCTGACACTTTCGCTTCGCTGGCGGACTTACGGCCCGACGTCGGAACCCAAACATTAATTTCCGATGCACCCTTGTCTGTATTAGTACCTTCGTTTTTGCTAAGTGAAATTGCGCGCGCGTTCCAGGTGGGTTTCCTGATTTTTTTACCCTTTCTAATCATTGACTTAGTTGTCGCTGCGGTCCTTATGTCGATGGGTATGATGATGGTCCCCCCGGCAATTGTTTCGCTGCCGTTCAAGCTCGCTTTTTTCGTCGTTGCCGATGGGTGGGGCCTCATCGCATCAAGTTTGGTCCGAAGTTACAATTAACGGCGACTAATCTCGGGAACATCCAAGACCTAGTACTTCCTATCTCTGGAGGGGATAGGCCATTACTGCATTTCGACGATCTACGCCTTATAAGCTAACTTTAGAAGTCCTAGGTACGCTTTAGGCGTCACCGCACCGAAGTCTTAGAATAAAGGGTTGCGAGTAAGTCTAAAGGGAACTTGGGAGCCAAGCATGTCGTCCTTTTCATCACCGACACCGCTAGACTTCACCAGTAGTTTGACGGCTAGCCCATTCACCCATTTTACCGCTAGCGGACAATGAATTCCGCGTGCAAAGCTCCGCTGGCTTTGATGCTTTTCAAGATATCGATCATATCGCGCGGTGCCACGCCTAATGCATTTAGCCCCGCTACAACTTCACTTAACGACGTTCCCTCGTCTACTTCGGCCAAACCAATACCAGGCTCATCAATAATTTCAGCATTCGTGCGCGGCACGACAACTGTTTCGCCCGGCGAAAATGGGTTGGGCTGCGAAACGAGCGGTGCTTCTTGTATCCTCAACGTCAGATTCCCTTGGCTAACAGCAACGCGACTAATTCGAACATCATCACCCATGACAATCGTTCCAGATCGTTGATCTACAACAACCCGGGCGCGCCTCTCGGGTTCAACCATTATGTTTTCGATACGACCTAGCGCGTGGGCAGGCGAGGTCATTCGTGTTGCTTCAATATCAAGTTCTACGGTGCCGGCGTCTAACATAACGGCTACACCACGCCCAAAATTTGAATTAATTGCTAATTCAATACGGCTAGCGGTTGTAAAATCAGGGGTGCGAAGCGCCAATCGCAAGGTTGTCATGCCAGCAAAATCAAATGCCACTTCTCGTTCTATGGTCGCTCCAGAAGGAATTGCCCCTGCTGTTGGTACCCCTTGAACAACGGACGCACCATCACCTGCCGCCGATGCGCCCCCTGCAATGATTGTCCCTTGGGCGACAGCGTATATGTCCCCATCAGCCGCGTTCAACGGCGTCATAATAAGGGTCCCGCCCAACAAACTTTTGGCATCGCCAATAGCCGATACAGTAACATCTATGGGACTACCTGCGCGAGCAAAGGGCGGTAGACTAGCAGTGACCAGAACCGCAGCTACGTTCTTGGGGCGAAACTGTTCTCCGGTAACATTCACACCTAGGCGTTCAAGAATGTTACTAAGCATTTCTTCGGTGAATGGCGCGTTACGGAGACCATCACCCGTCCCGTTCAATCCCACGACAAGGCCATATCCCACTAAATCATTGGATCGCACACCATCGAACTCGACAAGATCTTTGATTCGAATGGGTGATGCCTGCGCTGAACATGCAACAAGCAAACCTGCACAAAACAATAAAATTTTGAGTATATTCATCAGAGATAGCTCAGCAGAGATAGCTGCGACATCCGAGCAGTCACCGCATAATGTGTTTCAAGCTGCAATTGTACCGCCTGCAAACGTGAGGCCGTATCAAACGGATCCGCAGAAACGAGATCATTTTTTGTAATTTCAAGCGCCGTCGATTGCGCGGACATCTCGGTTAATTCACGCGTAATACTACCCTCCAAAGAACCGACTCGCGCCTGAACATTAACGAGTTCACCTGAAGCCGAAAACAGCCCCATTCCTGCCTCTTGTAGCAACCCCGAACGTGTGCCTAAGTCCAATGCTGGCATTTCATCGACGATTGCGGCCAGCGCGGCGAATTTCAATGCGGAGCGGATCGCGATGTCGTCAGCCCGTGCATCAACTGAAATGGTGGTATCACCTGAAATACGCTTTTGAACTGCTGCCCCTGTGTCTCCTTGGTAGCCCATCGTTGCAAACCCCCCAGCTGGGTCATCAAACCAAGTCTCAATAGCCGCTGAAATTGCGGCCTGCGAAGTGGCCCCGCCAATCGCCGTAACTATATCGGTAAGCATATCGTCAGCACGAGCAAGCGGAGCGTTTTCAACCTCCGCCCCGCCAAATAACGCCCGATCACCGACACGCGTATTCAGTAAATTGACCATAGTGTCGAAAGTTGATCTCGACGTGCGCGCTGCTTCGGTTACTTGCCCCTCTGACGCGTTGCTATTAACTAGTAAAAGCTGACTACTTGTTTCTTCAGAAATCTTGTCGACCTGCCCCAAGACCACCTGCATATTGGCTAAGGAGTTTTCAATTTCGCCACCCGACGTGATGTAAAAATCCAAGCGAGACAGCGTATGATTAATACCAGAAAGCTGTGCCGTTTCGCCATTTAGATGCCGCACAATATCCGTGACTAGCCCGGAAGACATGCTTTCAGCGAGTTCTGACAATTCGCGTTTTATCGACGACCCGTTACGCATCGTACTATACTGTTGCGCCATATCGCCGACAGAATTTATTGGCATGCTTAGATCTCCATAAGTCGTTGCATCATAAAATCCGCGGCTTCGAGCACTTTGGCATTGGCGGCATATGCCTGTTCGACACGCATTAACGTTTGCAATTCAATATCCGTGTCGACCCCATTTGCGAGCTCTGCCTCTCGCAATGTATCCCAGCGCGCCGCGGTGAAGCTTAGCTGTTCTTCTGCGCTCAAACGTACGGAACCAACCTCGGCGGTAAAATTCGCAACGCGGCCTATCGCAGACAGGCTCACCCCTCCCGGGACATCCGCGCGAGCGATATCAAGTGCATCAAGCCAACTGTTCAATTGCGCCGCATTGCCTGACGGACCGGCCGTCACAGAGTTGATACCATCGCGCAACAAGCGAAGATTCCCCCCCTTGTTTGGATCCACCAAAGCGTTGACAGATATCCGCCCCGCCAATCCCGGAATATCTCCAAGATCAAGCGCCCCACCTTCGTCCGTCAACAAACCAATGTCGCCGGCCGTTAGTGTAGGGTCAGTCGATGGATCCTCGAAACGGGCGATCAAATCTACGGCAATTTCGTCGAGTGATTGCTGAACTGCGACCAAAGTATCGTCGCGCATCGTAAAGGCAGCCCCAAGCGATCCACCATCTAACCGACCAATACCGCTACCTGAATCGATAGGTGCGCCATTCAGCATGATCCCACCAAGCGCACCAGATGAAAATGTCATGTCCGCAGTAATGGTTGGCGTCGCCGAAAAATCGAATTCAACAGCCTGTCCATCTAATAGAGTTGCACCCGTCGTTGTGATGAGACCAATTGTACCGTTGTCACGGTCGATCTGACGGACAGGAACAATTGCGGATACTTCATCAACAGCAACCTGTCTCGCATCAAGCAAGGCAGACACATCATTCCCACTGCCCTGCATACGCAAAATATCTTTGTTCAAGTCCTCGACCTGCTTAAGAGCCATATTCAAACTTTGAACATCATTCGCAATCGCCTGATCTGCATCTTGGCGAAGTGTCTGTACATCACGCGTGTTGCTTTTCAGGGTCTCAGCAACTCCTTCCAGACTGTTGAAAACATCGACTAACCGTGTTTCAGACGCGGGGTCAGTGGCGGCACTAATCAATGCATTTTCGAACGCGGCTAGTTTCGCAGAAAGTCCATTTTCGTCGCCGATGCCCCCGATGCTTTGCTCAAGGCGTGTCAGCGTGTTTACCGTGTCTTGCTGTCCGGTCAGCGCAGCGTCAGCCAATCTACGGTCTGCTAATATACCAGCGTCAACAAAGCGGTTAATGCTGACAACTTGTACGCCACCACCAACATTGCCCACCTGGACCGACGATAGCTCAACCGCACGTTTCCCATACCCGTCTGTCAATGCGTTTGACAAATTGGATGAAACGACTTCTGCCATACGTGACGTCGAAGTCAGTCCAGAAATCGCATTGTTAAGTGCGCTTGTTAAGCTCATCTTCTGTCACTCCACTATGCGATTAGCGTTTAATATTCGTGGTTTCTTGCAGCATCTCGTCGACGGTCTGGATAACCTTGGCGTTCGATGAATAGGCACGTTGTGTTTGAATCAGTTCGGTCAATTCACCTGCTACGTCAGTCGCCGACTCTTCGCGAGCATAGCTTGCGATATCGCCAGTTGGCCCGTCACCTGCATCCCACAAAAAGAATGACCCACTATCGGGAGTCACCCGATAACTTTGCTGATCTAACGCTTCCAAACCGTTCATGTTCGGGACATCAACCAATGGGATTTGATAGAGGACACGGTTGGTTCCGGTATCAAAACTTGCGCGGACATAGCCGCTTTCGTCAACTTCAACAGAAATCATGTTACCAACGGGACTGCCATCCTTTGTCACGGATACGGGCGCAAACGCGTCAGACAGTTGTGTCAAACCAGCAGAGCTTCCGAGTTCGCCAATGTTGATCTCTAAGGGGCCGCCATCGACATTGACCACCAATGCACCTGTTGCGGGATCATACGCGCCACCGGGCCCCACGTCTGTGACACTTGCCATTGTACCACCATCGCCTCGGCTATCGTCGAATGTCAAAACATACACGCCAACCACATCGGGGTTTCCATCAGCATCAAGGTCTGATTCGCTGTCACGAATTTCCATCGTCCATTCGTTTGATGCACCTGTTGCAGGCACGGTCGGAGTGAACGAAAAGCTCAACGTTGATGACGCGCCAAGGTTATCAAAGTATTCGACGGACAGCGTTTCAACATCCCCATCAGAACCTTCTCTGGCAGAGGTTGCAGGCAGGTTCACGGCCATTTCGACGGTTGTTGTTGGTTCGCCAACAAACTGATTTGCGTTAATTTTAATAGGTTCAAGCGCATCAGCAGAATCGCGTGGATAGGTTGGAATTGTCCCATCCGCAGATGCAGGAATCCCCATGAGCACAAGCCCACCAGTTGTTTGAAGATAACCTTCGGCATCGGTCCGAAACGAACCGGTGCTTGTTAACATCAATGGATTGTCTTCACCTGCCGCAACTGAGGCTTCCGAAGTCACAGGAAGCATTCCCCGCCCCCGCACCGCCAAATCGGTCGAGTTCGACGTCGACACGAGCGCACCGCGTTCGTCAATCAAACGTGTCGTCGAAACCCGAACCCCACCGGCAGAATAGCTTCCCTGTCCGCTTTCGATGACCATCGAATGAAAATCCGTGACCGCACGTTTATATCCGTGAGTTGAGGAGTTTGAGATATTGTCAGAAATCGTCGCCAGGCGCGATGCATTTGCTGCGAGCCCTGCAACGCTCGCGTTCAATGAAGAGGAAATGGTCATAGCTGAGCCTTTCTGCGTCGAAGATCATTTGTCCCCTCATGCCTAACCGCCCAGAATTAACGTCAGCCTAACGGATAAAATTCAACTTACTTCCGGCTATCGATCGGACCGTAGCAAGACCACTTCTACACGGTTATTCCGTGCAGCTGTCGGATCAGGGACAGCCGGATTACGATCACCTGCACCAGTCAGCCGCGTGATCCGGCGTGGATCTAGCCCCCCCGCCTCAAGCATCAGGCGCATCTGAGCGGCGCGTCCGGTGGAAAGTTCCCATATCGGATTATCAACCGCGAGAACCGTCTTTGCCCGTAAATGCCCCCGAACGACGACTGGATTACTTACCACTTGAAATAAGCGCGCAAGCATTGCGGCAATTTCAGCTGTCACCGGATGCGGCGTTGTCGTTGCATCGACGAATAGCGCCGCATCGGGTAGATCAAATATTTCGATAACCAGCCCTTCATCAGTGAGGCGCGTCACGATATGGCGCAACGCCTGATCTGACAGCATGCTTTCGCCACTGCGCCCCATCAATACCTCTTCGATATCGCGCAGTGCTGCCACCTGAGCGGCAACTGCGGCAGCTTCACCTTGATCGGCGTCATCGACACGCACAGGATTCGCGCCAATAGACGGTTGACTAATCCCCGTACCATTCATCGCAAGGACGTCTTCCGAGAAGATACTGTCGCCTCCAAATGCGCCAGAACCGCCACCGGAAATACGATTGATCGGGATCGTTGGAGAAAAGTAATCCGCGATACCTTTGCGCTGTTTTTCCGTTGTCGCATTCAGCAACCACATCAGCATAAAGAACGCCATCATCGCTGTGACAAAATCTGCGTATGCAACCTTCCAAGCACCACCATGATGACCGTCACCAGACACCACTTTTTTTCGTTTAATAATTATTGGCGCAGCTTTTTCGACACCCATCTTACCACCTCGTTATTCACCCAAGAAAAGAGGTAGACGCGAAGCAATGAACGCATGATTAATGTTAAAATTAGCTAAAAATATGCTTTATTAAACGTCATGGTGTCCCTGCGTTTGTACATGTTCTTCGTTGATCAACAAAGGTTTGCTCAAATGATCACGCAATTCGGCCTTTGCATCCTCAAGCGCGTCACGGGACGCTAAAAATGCACGGGTCAAGGCAACGAACGGCACGCCGAACTCTGCCCGTTCATCGCAAGCGCGCAAGTCTTCTTCGATGGCATAAAGATCACATCTTGCCTCGTAGAGGTGCAACCGCATCCGATGAAGTTCAACGTCATCTGGTAAAACACGATGCGCAAGCCGATCTAAAAGATTTTTCTGGCGCACAGCGGCACCGTTTGTGCATTCGCCCGCGCCGTTGTCTATCTGCAACTGCAACAAGGCAATACGGTCAATCAAGTCAGCAGCAGCCAGCGGTACAAGGATTTCATTCATTTCAAACCTTCCAATCCGTATCGACACAGCGCACGGATAACCGCGATCTGTATAGGCATTGCAAATAAGCCCTACCGCAAAAGTATTTCTGAAATGTTTGCGCTTATCCGCACCGCGCACGGCAAGGGCGAAATTCCATAATAGAATTCAACCTTAGTTGCGGATAAAAGTCAAAATTAGCACCGTACGGTGCTAATCTTATAAGACTTGATCGCGTGATCCGTCTGTGTCTGACTTAACGGCCATGTCTAAAACACGCTGTAATGCAGCCCCGCGTGCAAAGTCAGGGTTGATCACCGAATTCGCACGAACAGCATCAATAAAGCGGGTATAGTTCGTCGGAATGGTGTCCGGTGCAATGTCTGTCCAAGCCCCTGTCATCATATCGCCACCGATGCACGACCTTAGCGTGCTGATTTCATTTTCGAAACGCACCTCAAGCCCGCCTTCGGTCCCGAATAAGCGAAGGCAAAGATCGTTGATATGACCGCTTGCGAAACGACTGGCATGAATGACGCCCACCGCGCCATTTTCAAGCTCGAGCTGCATCGTCATGCTATCGTTTGCATCCAGCGGGTAGATACCAATTTGATCATTTTCCGCTTTGTGAAACGTTTTCAAACGGCAAGAAACGCGCGCGGTATCAGACCCAGCTGCAAAGGTTGCATAATCCAGAATATGGACGCCTACATCGCCTAAAACGCCCATTGATCCATGTGCAGTCGATAAGCGCCACAGCCATTGATCTTCGGTCCGCCAGTCGCCCCATGTTGGCTGGGTAAGCCAACTTTGCAGATAGGATGCCTCAAAATGGCGCACGTCACCAATCTTGCCAGCCGCAACCATCTCCGCTGCCTGCATCAGCGCGGGAACGTTGCGATAAGTCAAGTTGACCATATTCACGACGCCCGCGGCCCTTGCAGCAGAAGCCATTTCGGCCGCATCTTCATAGTTTGCCGCAAGCGGTTTTTCACATAAAACGTGTTTACCCGCTGCGAGGAACGGCAGTGTTGTGCGATGGTGTATTGCATCAGGGGTTACGTTAGATACTGCGTCAAATTCCCCCCAATCAAGCGCATCTTGCACCTGATCAAACGCGTGGGTGATGCCGTGTTTGGCGTTAAATTCGTGTAAGTTAGCTGCATTAGGATCGACACCAGCAACAACCTGCACATCTTCCATCGCGGCATAGGCCTCGGCGTGTTGGTTTGCCATTCCACCGGTGCCTACGATCAAAACGCGGATCATCGGAAACCTTCCTCTCCGTCTTGGTGCAGACGTGCGCCGCGTTCCTCGATCGGTTCAAGTGCCTGATCGACAGGAACGTTTGGCGCGTCATTCACGCCTGCAACACGGGGGGCTGGGTTATAGGCCCAGCGCACTGCATTTTGCAAAACACGCTGCACGTTCGCATCGTGATATGTCGGATATGTTTCGTGACCGGGACGAAAGTAAAACACGTTCCCTGCGCCGCGTTTATAGGTAAGCCCGGAACGGAACACTTCACCACCTTGGAACCAACTGATGAACACCGTCTCGAGCGGCTCTGGAACGCCAAAGGGTTCGCCGTACATTTCTTCGTTTTCAAGCTCAAAGTGGTCAGGCAAACCCGCCGCAATCGGATGATTACGCGATGTTACCCAAATCCGCTCACGTTCTCCGGCCTCTCGCCAAGTCAGATTACAGGGCGTTCCCATGAGCCGTTTAAAGATTTTCGCGAAATGGGCCGAATGTAATAAAATAAGACCCATTCCCGCATTCACGTGGTCTGCAACGCGTTCAACAACCTCATCAGATACATCGCCATGCGCCGCGTGTCCCCACCATAGCAAGACATCGGTTTCGGCTAACCTTGCTTCGGTCAGCCCATGTTCAGCATCTTGTAGCGTCGCGGTGGTGGCTATCACCCCATCACCGCTAATCGCAGCTGCAATCGCACTGTGCATACCGTCAGGATAAATATCAGACACAACTTTATTAGTTTGCTCATGGACATTTTCGCCCCATACAACCGCACGAATTGTCATTTCACTACTCCCTCTCAAAGCGCTTTGAGAGAACGTTGCGCCAGAGTTTTTCGAAACGCAAGTCGCGATCCAACGTGGGGCATTGTGTCGGGGTGTAATCCAAAGGGTTCATGGCTATATGTGCCGCGAACAAACTAGGCCTGACCAATGCCACAACAGATGATTCCCGCATGGGTTTACGGGACATTGACCCCCGTCGAGAAATTAGAAGTCCATGAAAAGGGCTTAAAGCACAAGGCCGTGAGCGTCTTTGTGATGAACCGTGGGCGGGTGTTGATCCAGCAGCGCGCGCTGGAGAAATATCATACGCCGGGTCTATGGGCGAACACTTGCTGTACCCATCCAGAGTGGAACGAGGCCGACAGCGATTGTGCCATGCGCAGACTGGAGCAAGAACTCGGGATCACAGGGCTATACCCCAGCCACCGCGATCAGATTGAATACCGCGCGGATGTGGGCAACGGGCTTATCGAACACGAGGTCGTCGAGGTATTCGTCGCCGAGGCACCCGATGGCCTAGCATTCACACCAAACCCCGATGAAGTCATGGCAACACGCTGGGTCGATTTCTATGATCTGTCTGCGGATGTGGCGCGGCACCCTGAAAACTATACCCCATGGCTAAAGATTTACCTACAAGACCATGCCACGGCGATCTTTGGCGATTTAGGGAGCAGCCCGCGCTAGGTCTTTTCGTCAGGGCCATTCCAGTGTTTATGGTTGTTAGGAAAAGGAAAGTATCATGTCGCTTTGGGTTTTCGGATATGGGTCACTGCTATGGAACCCCGGCTTTGCCCCCGCAAAAGCGGTCAAAGCCTGCCTGCACGACTACCACCGCAGTTTCTGCATGCTCTCGATCCATCATCGCGGATCAGAGAACGAACCTGGTCTCGTTCTGGCACTTGACGCGGTGCCCGGTGGCCGATGCACTGGTATGGCGTTTCAGGTTGCCCCTACGGAAGAAGACAAAGTGCTTGGTGAACTGCGCGAACGTGAACTCATTTCGTCCGCCTATGTCGAAAAACATGTCGATCTAAAAACTGACGACAATGGCACGATTCGTGCGCTCGCCTATGTCATCGACCCTAACCATGTTCAGTACTGCCAATTCGACCTTGAACGACAGGCGCAGATGATCGCGACAGCCATCGGCGGTCGTGGGCCGAACACGGAATACCTGTTCAATACGGCGGCTCATCTGACGCAACTTGGTATCCGTGACGCCGATATGACGTGGCTGGTTGACCGCGTGCGTGCCTTGACTGCAACATAAATTCATCGCCATTATTATTTTATGCATGGCAAGCAGCCGTTAATGGTATGAGCCAATAGAATAATTCAGGAATAAGGACTCCCTTCTGTGTCTGACAAACGGGAAGCCAAAGCGCAGCCAAAATTTTCGCAGCCAATTCGGCAAATCATTTTCATGCTGGTCGTTCTGGGACTGGTCGGAACCGGTTTCTACATTGGGCTGAACCAGATCGTATCGATCTATAAATCCAACCCATATTTAAATGGGGTGATCCTTGCTGTCTTTGGGCTGGGGGTGTTGTCCTGCATCAATCAGGTTTTCTTATTGATGAAGTCGGTTCGTTGGATCGAACATTTTGCCAAAGAAACGGGCGGTCACAACTTTACCAAGGCGCCTTCACTGCTTGCGCCCTTGGCCACATTGCTACGGTCACGTGGCGCACGCACCCAAGTTTCATCGAGTTCAGGCCGATCAATTCTTGATTCTGTCGCGCAGCGGATCGACGAAGACCGTGAAATCACACGTTATATCGGCAATGTTCTTATCTTCCTTGGGCTCTTGGGGACATTTTACGGCTTAGCAACGACTGTTCCTGCATTGGTCGATACCATTCGTTCCCTAAACCCAGCCGAAGGCGAAAGCGGTGCAGATGTGTTTGGTCGGTTACAGACCGGTCTTGAAAGCCAGCTTGGCGGTATGGGCACTGCGTTCTCTAGTTCATTGATGGGCCTTGCTGGGTCGCTGATCGTTGGTTTGTTGGAACTGTTTGCTGGCCACGGTCAAAACCGTTTCTACCGCGAGCTCGAAGAATGGCTATCCACCATTACACGTGTCGGAATCGACGGTGAAGAAGGTGGCACAACCGATCTGGGGGCGATGGATTCTTTTGTCGATCAGCTTGGTGAACTGATGGACACAATGCAGGTCATGATTGGCCAAAATGAAACCGAACGCGAAACAACAGATACCCGTTTTGCCAGTCTTGCAGCCGCTCTTGAGCAATTGGCCCACACCACCAAGACAAATGATAACAACGCGCTTCTCACTCGGGTTGCTGACGGCCAAGACCGGTTGATCAAAAAACTAGATGACAGCGGCATGGAAGGGATCGATGCCGAAAGCCGTATGCGTCTACGGTCAATTGATGTGCAGTTGCTGCGGATTTTGGAAGAAATGTCTGCCGGACGACAAGAAAGCATTGGCGACTTGCGCGCCGACTTGGCCACATTGGCGAACGCAATCAAGGACAGAGGTTGATCCATGGCGCTAAGCCGCAGATCATCGAACCGTTTCCAAAACGCTATCTGGCCCGGCTTTGTCGATGCTATGACGGGTCTTTTGCTCGTCTTAATGTTCGTTCTTACCATTTTCATGGTGATCCAATTTGTACTGCAGGAAACCATTACCGGGCAGGAAAGCGAACTAAACACGCTTCACGATGAGGTTGCCGCGCTCGCAAGCACCCTTGGGCTTGAACGCAGCCGCAATGATACGCTGACTGCGAATCTTGACGCCGCGAACGCCGAAGCCACACGACAAGCAAACCGTATTGCATCGCTAATTGCTGACCGAGAAGCGCAAGAGCAAGCTCTGGCGCAGGCCCAAACAGAAATCACACAGTTCGAGGCACAAGTGGCCGGGTTACTTTCAGACATGAATGCCGCCCGCAATAACGTGGCCAGTTTGGAAGCTGAAAAATCGCAATTACTTGCTGATCAAGCATCGCTCATATCGCAGCAGGACGCGCTGAATCTTGCACTTGCACAAGCGCGCAGTGAAATTGACGCCAACACAGAAGAAGCCCGCCTATCAGCTGCCCGTCGCGAAGCGCTTGAAGCGATGGTCGCAGATCTTGAAACACAAGCGACAGACAAAAACGCACAGCTATCAGCATTGGAAACAGCACAAATCGCTGATGCGGCCGCGGCCGAAGCATTGCGCGAACGTCTTGCCAATGCAGATACAGAACTGACCGCGATGACCCTGAACCTTGAACAGCAACGTCGCGATGCCGAAGAAACCCTAACGCTTTTGGCTGCGGCGCGGGCTGCACAAGCAGAACTCGACGCGATTAAAAATTCGCTTTCAAGTGAAAATGACGCCTTGAGTATCCAACTCGCCGAAGCCCGCGCTGCGCTCGCGCAAATGCAGGGTGATCAGTCGAACCAAGTAACGGAAGCCGCACGACAAGCGCAGTTACTTGCGATGGCAAACGAAGCCCTGCAAGCTGAAGAAGCCGTATCTGCAGAAAGCCAACGGCAGGTTGCACTGCTTAACGAACAGATCGCAGAAATGCGTCGCCAAGTTTCAAATTTGCAAGGTTTGCTAAACTTGGCAGAAGACTCTGATCGCGAGGCGCAGGTTCAGATTGAAACACTGGGGTCCCAGCTTAATACCGCGCTTGCTCGCGTCGCATCCGAAGAACGTCAGCGCCGCGCGCTCGAGGAAGCAGAGCGCATTCGCCTAGAAGCCGAAGCCGAACGCCTGCGGGCGGAAACCCAAAACCTTGAACAATTCAAATCCGACTTCTTTGGCGAACTGCGCAAAATCTTAGAGGGCCAAGATCGCGTTAGGATAGAAGGCGACCGCTTTGTGTTTTCATCAGAGGTTCTGTTTGAACCGGGCAGCGCACGGCTTTCACCACTTGGCGAAGCGGAAATTGCAAATATAGCCGATATTTTGCGCAGTATTTCCGATGATATCCCGTCAGGGATCGACTGGGTGATCCGCGTTGACGGCCATACTGACAACATTCCTGTATCAGGCGGCGGGCGTTACAGTGACAACTGGGAACTGAGCCAAGCGCGGGCTCTTTCGGTGGTGCGTTTCATGTCCGAAGAACTGGGTATTGATCCGCGGCGCCTCGCTGCGAATGGCTTCGGGGAATTCCAACCGCTGAACCCAGCAAACACACCAGAAGCACGCGCGCAAAACCGGCGAATCGAACTAAAGCTGACCGAGCGTTAGAAATCCTTGCGAGAATGCCAAACTTTGTGCTTGGCTTCTAAAATGACCCAAGTACCTTCTTTTACAGATCGCATTCAAACACCAAGGCTAATGGACTGCCCGAATTGGGTGTACCTTCTACGAGAGATCGATTCCTTGTACCGGTTCTGGTCAGATGGCGGCAGCATCCCGATCCGAAGCCATCGCAAACGTGTGCGCGACCGGCTGTCTGCGACAATCGCAAAAAATCCTCATCTCATTGACCGAACTGACAGCCAAAAGCCTGTAACAGCGCATTTTCCGCGTGCGTTAGATCTGGGCGAACGGGCTGCGATGCAAGGGATGGCACGCGCCCTGCGCGAAGTAAAAGATAGCCTGACATGGGAATACGGGTACGAAAAAGTATCAAAATCGCTGGGGCAAAAATACGCATATTGCGAGATTTTAGGCCCACGCGGCCCGGTCCAATGCGATACGTTGATTCTGGGTTTCGTTTTATTCGCGCCGAACACGAACTATCCGCAACATAGCCACCAAGACATTGAAGAAAGCTATGTTTCAATTTCCGGCGCATGGTCTGAAAACAACACAGCGGTTTATGCGCCCGGATCACTAATTTTTAATCGACCTGGGGACGAACACCGCATCACGACGGGAGACCGCGATCCTTGTCTTCTTGCTTATGCGTGGGTGGGTCCCAGTGAGCGCCTTGCAGAACCGCAGATGAGGCTAAGCACGTTACGAAAGCCCAAATGATGGCTGGGAAAACGAAAAATGCCCGCCGTTAACGGCGGGCA
>NZ_PKFN01000014.1 GCF_002933395.1 Yoonia maritima | reverse complement strand
TGGAAAAGCCCTGTCGCATTCGAACGGAAGGTGGCCTAAACGAGCACTTGGGGCGGCACGAAAGCGCGACAGGTCCAAACCTTGCCCCGATCTTGATAAGACGGCTCTGCATACTGCTCATCGACCAATCGGCGATCTCTTCTGGCAGGTCTGCACGCTTCAGGAAGCTGCCAAGATTGTAAGCTAGCGCATGAAGCTGGAGCCGCACTTCGTTATCGCGGAACCTTTTGCACGACAGTCGTTTCCAGTTGATAGCGTATTTGCCCTCCTTGATGTGCTGCTCTGCCGTGCCGCGCTGGTTGTAGAAGCGGATGACCCATCCGGGGTCCAAGGGCAGATTGGTGAAGACAAAACCAACACGCGGGAACAGATCACCGGGATGCCATACCACCTTGGCGATGACGCAGCGGGGCTTTTCCCATGACGCCGCCTGATACTCAAAGTCGTGATAGAAGCGGTGCACATAGTTGGGAGGGCGCCCCACAGCGCGCTTCAGCAGATGCGCGACCGCCTGTTGCAACGCAGCATTGCTCTTCAGCCGGATGGTGTAGAAATACCCTTCCCCTTCCAACGTCTCGTATAGTTCGGGGATGGCAAAGGCGGCAGGCCGCCTGCAGAAACCGCGAGCCGGAACTCGTCGGAGTTGGCCAGACTAACGAGCGCCTTGGTCACGATGCCGGTCTGCAAGGTCAAGCGAAGACGACCCGCATGGCGTTTCCGCGACAATGCGCGACGCCGCACGAAATCACACGATCTAAACATGAACATACGTTGCACACGACGCCCTACAACCTATGGAAATCACGTCCTAATCAATGCCATCCATCACCGGACGGCCGCATAGCACATTTTGCAATGGCCGCTTCTCGGGGGTTTTCAGCCGTTTGTGCAACTTGCAGCATTGATCGTATTGGGCTCGAAGCGGACTTGCGGCGGCGCGGCGACCACCTCACCTAGGCGAGGCGGTCATCTGGCAAGGACGGCCCGAAGCCGCCGTCCATGTCAATTCTTTTTTCTGATCGGGGTTCTGCAGTGCAGCGGAGGGGGCTGCATGTCGATGACTGTCTGAATGGAAAAATGTCGAGATTGCTCTGTTTCTTCCTGAACGTGTAGTGCTAGCGTTCGGATGAAAACAAATTGACCTGGTATCGAGGAAGTTTCGTCAATTGAGTAGCGATTTGGATTTTGGTGGAGCGCGGGGCTCAAACACGGGTGATGTATATCATGAACTTTGGGCCGTTCGTTCGGCCCTGAAGCTGTTAGACAGCACGAGCAAGCTAGAAGCGGTAACTGTGGAGGGTGTTCCATCCGCTGACGGTTCCGGTCACCAGTGGGACGGCGTAGACTGCACGTTACTGTACGGTGGAACTAGCATTCAGACGGCAGACCGCGTCACGATTCAACAGTTGAAGTATTCAGCGAGCGAACCGACAATATCATGGTCGCCCTCGAGAGCATGTTATGGGCCTTCATCCATCGACCCCTCATCGTCGCTCATGCGAGGTTTGGGTAATGCCTTCCGTGAGACAGTTAAGCTTAGAGAAGGCAGGCCAATCAGTGAAATTTCAGTAGAACTGGTGACCAATCAGCCTGTTTCCGACCTCGTTGTAAGCGCAATCAACAGAGCAAAGAATGACGGTGTTCCAAAGTCTTTCAAGACCAAGTGGCAGAGCGGCGGTGATAAACTGCACCGGTTAGTTCAAGCCAGTGGGCTGTCTCCGAAGGAATTTCAAGATTTTTCTATGTGCTTGAAGTTCGTCAGCCAAACAAACTCTCGTTTCCTTTTGGAAGAGAAGATGTTGATGGAGGTTTCAGCTTGGACAGAGTCAGAGTTCGCTGAAGTGGCTCTAAGGCTGCGAAATTTTATTCGAAACAAAATGATGATGCCTGAAACGGCTGGAGAGATCATAAACAAAGAGTCGGTTCTATTGCAGTTCGGCGTTTCTGAGATACGAGCATTGTTCCCATGCCCAGCAAAGGTCAAGCCGGTCACTGATCTTGTGCCGCGCGAGATTACAAAAGAACTTTGCAACTGCATCCTCGACAGTGATCAACGAATTTTGTTGCATGGATCAGGAGGTGTTGGAAAGAGTACAATTATTCAGGAGTTTCAGGGCCTTCTGCCTGAGGGTTCCGAAGTTATCGTATTCGACTGTTACGGTGCAGGGTCATATATGGATGCAAGCGCGATGCGCCATAGACCGCGCGATGCATTCGTGCAGCTGGCGAATGAACTTGCCAATCGTCTCAATATTCCCGCCTTCCTTGAGCCAAGATCGGGTTTGGACTTTGCGCGCGCATTTCACCGGAGACTGCTCTTAGCCTCCGAAGCACTTTCCAAAGTCAGACCCGAGGCGAGGCTCGTGATAGTCGTAGACGCTGCCGATAACTCAGTTAGTGCAGCGAATGCCCGTGTACCGAAAGAGGAGAGTTTTGTAGCTGAACTGATCTCGTTTGAAGATTTACCGAAGAACGTTGCACTTGTCATAAGTGCTCGGACCGGACGGCGGGACGATTTGCAGCTACCGAGCTCTTTCAAACCTTTCGAGTTACCTCCCTTTAGTCGCCCAGAAACTGCTGAATTCGTTGCTCATTTCTGGGAGGCGCCAGAAGAGTGGGTAGACGATTTTCACCGCCTCACCAATGGCACACCTAGGGTTCAGAACTATGCCTTTGGAAAAACTTCTAGCAATCCGAGCGAGGCGTTGGATCCCCTTCGGCCAAATGGCAAAACCTTAGAAGTTATTTTCCACGAGCAATTCGACGAAGCTGTGAAGAAAGCTGGAGGGGCAACCAAAGTCGAAGAAGCCTGTGCAGCGTTGGCAGTTCTACCGAGACCAATTCCAGTTGGGGAAATCGCGCATGTATTAAATTTGTCCGGTGCACAAGTTTTGGACATTTGCTCCGACTTAGAACCTGGTATCAGGGTTTCAGAAAACACCATCAGTTTCGCGGACGAGGATTTTGAACATTTCGCAGTCGTAAAAGGCCAAAAGTCGATACTTGGCGTTCGCTCCAAAGTCGCCCAGCGGATGCTGGCTCACTACCGAAATTCTGAATACGCCGCATTGAACGTCGTTCCGCTACTGCTGAAAGCCGAAATGGGAGCGGAACTGCTGGAGTTGGTAGAGAGCGAACCTGAACCCTTAGCTAGCAACGTACGGGACCCCGTACTCAGGATGGAGATAAGAAATCAACGCCTGACCAATGCTATAAGTGTCTGTCGATCCGCTTGCAATTTGGGGCAAGCAGTTCGGTTTGTACTGATTGGGGCGGAAGCGCTTGAAACAGACGACGCCACACGAAAAATACTGACAGATTTTCCAAATCTTACAGCCCGCTTTACAGGACCGACTGGCAGTAGGCTGATTCTCAGCGATCCAGATCAAGTTGAACAGCATGGCCCGCTTCTGTTGAGCGTTCTTTCTATGGAAGCGGAACTCGGAAACTTGAGCCAGGCTCGCGAGGTTCGCAGGCGAATTTCAGCATGGTTCAAAGTGCGAGAAGACGCTTTACGAGAACATGAGGAACAGTTTGGTCATGCATCCGGGTGGAGTATTGGTCCGGAAGACATGGCGAATGCACTTGTTGCTAGGGCATTGGAAGAGGGCGCTCAGTCCGCAATCCAACTATTCCGCCACTGGCCCATTGGGTTCGCGACGAGCGTTTCTCGCATCGCGATCAGAAGGTTGGTGGCAGATCAGCGCTTCGAAGTCTTGCAAGACATAGGCAATAGGCTCAGCCCACTGTTGGCACCATTTATATTGGTTCCGCTTCGACTGGCCGGGCAACCGGTTAATCTGAAAAAACTAGCACAAGGACTTAGGTTGCTATCTCGAAGGTATCCTATCTCGGCTAAAACTCTAGATGATCATGGCAACAGTAGCTCACTTAAACGAGCCATCTCAGAGGTGCTGCTTAACGGCGCTGAGGTGCTCGCGGCTCACAATACCGACCTAGAACTGGTCAAGGCGATCACAACTCCTCTCTCGATTGCCTCGGCAAGACGCATCGATAAGCTATATGACCACCAAACGAGGTTACTGGACGGCATACTGCGATCGTATTGCCTTCAGGAACTGTTGGTCTCAGGCAGTAGCTTCGTTGTTCGACAGTTTACGCGAGTTAGTGGCTCATGGGGTAATACTGGTTGCTGGTCAAAAAGAGATTCCTGAATATACAGCTGAAACTTTCGAACATCTCGCTGAAGAGGAACAGCAATTCATAATAGCGTTGGGTGGTTGGCTGAGTTTTCTGGAGCAGCAAAAACCAACGACTCCTGTCATCAATGTTGTCTTTAATGACGACGAGCAAGAAAAGAAGAAAGCTGAAAAAGAAGCGAATCTGGAAGGCTTAGAGCCTGAAGAGCGCTCTCGGGTTTTATTGTCTCAATCAATCGACGAACAGATCGAAAACTTGCGGAAGTTTAAGGCCCATTTACTCGGCAAAGTTGCCTCCGACGATTCATCTACGGTTTGAAAATAAGTCTGTAGCAACTAGTCATTTGCTGAAAATTCGCTTTCGCAGCGAACGACCGCTTCCCGCCCTCCCTGTAGGTCACTTGGGTTCCGCGGGGCGAACCTCGCGGAGTGTCCGCTTCCCTAGTTTGGCAAGGTTGATTTCGCGCTTGCAGAGAAGGTCCGGAATCCGCCGATGGTGCTCCTCGTTGTAGACGAGTCTCGTAGACCTGAGCTTTTGTGTGACTTGAGCAGAACCCATTTCTAGACCTCAAAAGAGCTGAAAATGGACAAAGTTCCAAACTGAGTGTCGAAAAGTTCCAAAACTGTGTCGAAAGTTCACAACTGACTGTCGTTCGACAAAAGGATAAAGTGGTGAGCCGTGATGGGTTCGAACCATCGACCTACTGATTAAAAGTCAGTTGCTCTACCAACTGAGCTAACGGCCCACTGGGCGCTAATTAGAAAGGTGGCACGCTAGGGTCAACCCCCAAATGTCATCTCGACTAGAATAGTATAAAAGACTCCACTATATGGCCGCTATGACCGCAAAAACTCAATCATATCTGCCGTTCATGAAGATGCATGGCCTAGGAAACGACTTTGTTGTCGTCGATGAACGGGGAATCACCCCACAAATTGACGCTACGTTAGCCATCGCAATCGCTGATCGGCACCGTGGAGTCGGATTCGATCAGCTTGCTGTTTTGTCCAATTCGCCGCATTCGGACGTGCATTTGACGTTTTGGAACAGCGATGGATCGACAGCAGGTGCTTGCGGGAATGCGACACGCTGTATTGCGCGGTTTTTGATGGATGAAACCGGACGCGATTCGCTGACCCTGACGACCGACCGCGGCACCCTTTACGCCAAAGACGCTGGAAATAGTCTGACCTCTGTTAATATGGGGCAGCCTCAATTGAACTGGAATGAGGTTCCTTTGGCACGTGACGTCGACACGCTGCGCCTACCGATTGACGGAGAACCCACCGCAACTGGCATGGGCAATCCGCACTGTACGTTCTTTGTGGATGACGCTGAAGCGATTGATCTAGCCGCGCGTGGCGCTGAGATTGAACACCATCCGCTATACCCAGAGCGCACGAATGTGCAGTTCGCAAGCCTTGTAGGGCCGGACCACCTGCGTATGCGGGTCTGGGAACGCGGTGTAGGGGTTACGATGGCATCTGGTTCGTCCTCTTGTGCGACAGCCGTGGCGGCTGCGCGTCGTGGGATCACTGGGCGATCCCTGCGCATTGATCTGGACGGCGGCACCCTAAATATCGAATGGCGCGATGACGGCGTTTGGATGACTGGTCCGACGGCACATGTCTTTGACGGGCAATGGCGGCTGTAATGGATATCAAAGCACCTAAATTCTCGAACCACGGTTGCAGGCTAAATGCTTACGAGGCCGAGGCGATGAAAGAGCTCGCGACTTCGGCAGGGGTCGAAAACGCGGTGATCGTGAATACCTGCGCCGTCACAGCCGAGGCCGTACGCAAAGCCCGCCAAGACATTCGCAAATTGCGCCGCGAAAATCCGGGTGCAAAACTAATTGTGACGGGCTGCGCCGCGCAGACCGAACCCGACACATTCGCTAAGATGTCCGAGGTCGATGTCGTTATCGGCAACACCGAAAAGATGAACCCGGCGACTTGGACCAACATGGCGCCCAATCTGATTGGGCAAACAGAGCCAGTACAGGTCGACGACATCATGTCCGTCACCGAAACAGCGGGCCACCTGATTGACGGCTTTGGTACACGTAGCCGCGCCTATGTTCAGGTGCAAAATGGTTGTGACCACCGGTGTACCTTCTGCATCATTCCATATGGTCGCGGCAATTCGCGGTCGGTGCCTGCTGGCGTTGTCGTTGATCAAATCAAACGGCTTGTCGATCGTGGATATAATGAAGTCGTTCTAACCGGTGTTGACCTGACAAGTTGGGGCGCGGATTTGCCTGCAGCACCCAAGTTGGGCGATCTTGTCATGCGCATTCTGAAACTCGTGCCTGACCTGCGCCGCCTGCGGATCAGTTCGATCGACAGCATCGAAGTCGATGAAAACCTGATGCAGGCCATCGCGACCGAACCCCGCCTGATGCCGCATCTGCACCTGTCGTTGCAGCATGGCGATGACATGATCCTGAAACGGATGAAACGCCGCCACCTGCGCGACGACGCCATTCAGTTCTGCGAAGATGCGCGAAAGCTTCGGCCTGATATGACCTTTGGTGCAGATATCATCGCGGGCTTCCCGACTGAGACCGAAGCACATTTCGAAAACTCGCTAAAACTGGTCCAAGATTGCGACCTGACATGGCTGCACGTCTTTCCGTATTCCAAACGCGAAGGAACGCCCGCCGCCAAAATCCCAACGCAAGTTAACGGAAAACTGATCAAGGATCGCGCAGCGCGTCTACGTGCAGCAGGGCAGGCGCAAGTTGATTTGCATTTGAACGCACAGATCGGCGCGACACATCACATCTTGATGGAAAACCCCCGGATGGGTCGGACGGAACAGTTCACCGAAGTGAGCTTCAAAACGGACCAACCCGAAAGCCAGATCGTTACAACACAGATCACTGGACGCGATGGTGTTCAGCTGACCGCGTAATGCCGATGCAAAGCCTTCCGATCCTGTGGTCATTTCGGCGGTGCCCCTATGCGATGCGCGCACGCCTTGCTATCCAGTCAAGCGGGCAACAGGTCGAACTGCGCGAGATCGTTTTGCGCAACAAACCAGCCCCGTTCTTGGAAGCCTCTGCGAAGGGCACCGTACCGGTATTGCAGCTACCTGACCGGGTGATAGACGAAAGCCGCGACATTATGATGTGGGCCTTGGGCCAAAGCGACCCCGAAGGGTGGCTGGATATGCCCGCCGAAGGGTTCGATTTGATCGCGACCTGTGAAGGGCCGTTTAAGAAAGCACTAGATCACACGAAATACGCTGTGCGTTTTCCCGATTTGGACGAATCCGAACAACGCGAAAAGGCGTTGGTGTTTCTAAGGGTGCTAAATGATCGACTGACAACGCATTCATTCCTCACGGGCGACAAACGGAGCCTCGCCGATATGGCAATTCTGCCTTTTGTCCGCCAATTCGCTAACACAGATCGCGCGTGGTTTGATGCGCAAGGTCTGGGACCACTTACTCAATGGCTTGATGATTTCCTGACGTCGGACCGTTTTTCCAGCATCATGACAAAATATTCGCCTTGGCAAGACGGACAGGATCAGGTCTTGTTCCCCTGAATTAACAAGGGGGTTAGCTATGCAACTATTGATGTCAGGTGCTTCGCCATTTGTTCGTAAGGCGCGCGTTGTTGTCCGCGAACTTGGGCTAACAGACCAAATCACCGAAGTCCCGATTAGCACAACCGCCCTTTCATCTGACCCAACCATCGTTGCAGCAAACCCTATCGGGAAAATTCCCGCGCTCGTTCGCGATGACGGGCCTGCGATCTATGATAGCCGCGTCATTACCCGTTTTCTGAACGATCACGCTGGCGGATCCTTGTATCCCGAAACCCGAATTTGGGAGATCCTGACACTTGAGGCAACAGCAGACGCCATTATGGAAGCAGCAGTCGCTATGGCCTATGAGGTGCGTCTGCGCCCAGAAAACGAACGGTCAACAGATTGGATCGAAGCGCAGTGGGCAAAGGCAAATCGCGGTATCGCTGCAGTGAATAACAAGTGGATGAGCCATCCAAACGGTCCGCTCAACATCGGGCAAATCGCAGTGGCCTGCGCACTATCATACGTGGATTTACGTCATGATGCGCGCGGCTGGCGGACCGGCAACAAAGCACTGGCCGATTGGCACGCAGCGTTTAGTCAGCGCGACAGCATGATTGCTACCGCGCCAGTCTAATCAAAAATTAAAGCTGACGCCCATATTCACGGCGTTGGTGAACACATCGGTTTCAATTGTGCCGCCGGTATCAAGGTCAGCCTTATTCGAAGAATACGTACCTTTGTATTCACCAAAGACCGACCACTGGTCGTTAATGGGGTAAGTCGCACCAGCAACCCAAGTCGCGGCAGGGCCAGTGACTTGATAGCCGAATGTCTCGGACGTGCCGTTTGTCACCTCAACATGAGGAATCGCAATACCAAGACCACCACCGACATATGGTGTCATATCGCCAAATGCGTGATTCCAACGGCGATACGCATTCACTGTCAACGTGTTCAAACCATCGGTGAATTCGAGAACATCATAACCCGCAGGCAGTTCACCTGCTTTGGGGTAGATTTTATTATGTGCGAAATCGAGCCCATAACCAAAGTCTTCATTCTTCCAACGTGTCGCGCGAATACCGTAATAGATCGGCGCGGATGATGATTTACCTTCCCAATCGATTGAAAAGTCATCATTTCCAATAACGCCATCGCGCACAGATACATCCGATGCCGGGGCAGATTGCACACCTCCATAAAAACTCAGCTCGATTTCAGCAGAGGCCACAGCAGGTGCTGCAATAAGGAGGACGGAAAGTGCGATCGCACGTGACATTGGAATTTCCTAGAATGTGAGTGGTGTAGAGCCGCCGTGAGCTGACGGAATTGAGTGTTCGCCTAAGATTGTCATGCCACACTAACAAGGTACCATTAAGGCAAGCTTAAAATTTTCAAACTGTAATGTGTCTGACACGCCACAAATTTAGCATCAAATTTCATGATGTCGGCGAAAATCGACCTGATCACGCGCAAAAGTGATCAGTACTCCGCCTATCTCTGCAAAATCGCGGGTCGAAATCACACCATCAGATATTGGAATCTTGTTTACGAAGTCTTGGTTGTTTCACAACAATAAAGGCCACAATGAACCCTGCGCCCTATTGTCCGCTGGACGGATCATGTTTTCATGGATAAACAGCGCCAGAATGGGCTGATGGAAACATTGGTCTGTCTTTCCCGTGGGCGATCGGCCCAATCAAAGAATCGGAGATGCAAGCCGTGTCACATGCAGACGATCATCAGGGCACACGCCGCGACTTTATATACTACGCAACCGCCGGGGCTGGTGTTGTTGCGACAGGTGCAGCGGTGTGGCCACTGGTCAACCAAATGAACCCTTCAGCTGACGTTTTGGCGCTTGCGTCGATCCGCGTCGATATTAGCGCTGTTGCGCCAGGCACGCAGTTGACTGTGCTGTGGCAAGGTAAACCCGTTTTCATTCGGTCACGTACCGAAGACGAAATCGCAGCGGCCCGTGCCGTTGATGTTTCCGAACTGCCTGACCAAGGCGCTGAAAACGCGAACCTCATCGGTGAGGCAGACGCCACAGACGAAAACCGCGCACTATCAGAAGACGGTACTTGGTTGGTTCAGATGGGCGTTTGTACGCACCTTGGCTGTGTACCTTTGGGTGAACAGGGTGATTTCGGCGGCTGGTTCTGCCCATGCCACGGTTCACACTACGACACTGCCGGTCGTATCCGCAAAGGTCCTGCGCCGCGCAACCTTCCCATCCCTGTTGCGTCTTTCGTAGACGAAACAACAATTCAACTCGGTTAAGGAGCGCGCACCATGTCTGGTATCCCCCACGACCATTATGAACCCAAGACTGGCATCGAAAAGTGGCTGCACACGCGCCTGCCGATCGTCGGACTTGTCTACGACACCCTGATGTTACCGACGCCTAAGAACCTGAACTGGATGTGGATCTGGGGCATCGTTCTGGCATTTACGCTGGTTCTGCAAATCGCCACCGGTATCGTTCTGGTGATGCACTATACGCCTCACGTTGATCTGGCGTTCGCTTCGGTTGAACACATCATGCGTGACGTAAACGGCGGTCATATGATCCGCTACTTCCACGCAAACGGCGCATCCCTGTTCTTTGTTGCGGTATACCTGCACCTTTTCCGCGGGCTGTACTACGGTTCTTACAAAGCACCTCGTGAGGTGACTTGGATCATCGGTATGTTGATGTACCTGATGATGATGGGCACCGCGTTTATGGGCTACGTTTTGCCATGGGGCCAAATGTCATTCCACGGCACAGCCGTTATCACTGGCCTATTCGGTGCGATCCCATTCATCGGTGAATCAATCCAGACATGGCTGCTTGGTGCATCTGCGGTTGGTCAGCCTGCGCTGAACCGCTTCTTCTCACTGCACTATTTGCTGCCATTCGTTCTGCTGGGCCTAACAATCGTTCACGTTTGGGCATTCCACACAACAGGCAACAACAACCCAACGGGTGTTGAAGTTCGCCGGACTAGCAAAGAAGACGCAGCAAAAGATACGCTGCCATTCTGGCCGTACTTCGTGATCAAAGATCTGTTCGCGCTGGCTGTTGTTCTAGCTGTATTCATGGCGATCGTTGGCTTTATGCCAAACTACCTTGGTCACCCAGACAACTACATCCCTGCGAACCCGCTCGCGACACCGTCGCACATCGTTCCTGAATGGTACTTCCTGCCATTCTACGCGATCCTGCGTGCGTTCACTGCGGACGTTTGGTTGGTTCAGCTTGTAAACTGGGTCAGCTTCGGCATCATCGATGCGAAATTCTTTGGGGTTCTGGCGATGTTCGGCGCGATTGCTGTGATGGCGCTGGCACCTTGGTTGGATACATCATCGGTTCGTTCCGGTCGTTACCGCCCAATGTTCAAATGGTGGTTTGCACTGCTGGCATTCGATTTCTTGGTTCTGATGTGGGTCGGCGCAATGCCAACTGACGGCATTTACCCATACATTTCGTTGATCGCGGCGACTTACTGGTTCGGTTACTTCCTCGTTCTTCTGCCATTGCTTGGCGTGATCGAGAAACCGCTGCCACAGCCTGCAACCATCGAAGACGACTTTAACGCGCACTACGCGCCGAAAGCTGGGGCGTCTGCCTCTGCGAAATCGGCCGAGTGAGAAAGGACCAATGAATATGTTCCGTAAACTCACACTTACCGCTGCTACAATGCTTGCCCTGACATCAGGGCAAGTGTTCGCCGCCGAGGCAGAAACCGAGATCGAAGACTTTGCGTTTTCATTCGAGGGCCCATTCGGCAGCTTTGACCAGATGCAGCTTCAGCGCGGCCTTCAAATCTACACCGAAGTCTGTTCAGCATGTCACGGTCTAGAGTTCGTCGCATTCCGCACATTGCATGACGAAGGCGGCCCTGCGCTGCCCGAAGATCAGATGCGCGCCTATGCTGAATTCTACGAAGTCTACGACGAATCCATCGAAGACTATCGCGCAGCAACACCCGCAGACAAATTCCCTGCGGTCACCGGTGCAGGCGCACCTGATCTGTCGTTGATGGCGAAATCCCGTGCGGGTTTCCACGGCCCATTGGGTTCTGGGATCAACCAATTGGTCAAAGGCATGGGCGGCGCAGAATACATCGCGTCGATCCTTGCAGGTTACCATGAGACGCCTGAATGTGCGCCAGAGGACTTTGACGGTTACTACAACGTTGCCTTCGCACCGGGCGGTTACCCCGAAGAATGTCTTGACGACCACGGTCACCGTACAGTTCCAGGTAGCTGGATCGGCATGGCGCCACCACTTTGGGGTGACGATGTTGAATACGCTGACGGCCATTCAACTGAACTCCACCACGAGGCACAAGACGTTGCTGCATTCCTAATGTGGACAGCTGAGCCGAAAATGATGGCACGCCAGCACGCTGGCCTTGCGGGTGTGATCCTACTGATCATGTTGTCTGTGTTGCTGTACCTCACAAACAAACGTCTGTGGGCACCACATAAGCACAAGGACTGATCAATCCAGTCACCGAACTAGAAAAGGCCTGCCAAATTAGCGGGCCTTTTTCCTGCGTAGGGTGGATTTTAATCCACCTAACTAGCCAAGATACGCAACCAATGCCGGGGGCGGATCATTAAACAAAACGTTAGTCGCAACGGGCGCAGACACTCTGCCATCGGCGACAATCGCGACTTCATCGGCGATGCGTTTTGCGTCGTTCGGATCGTGGGTCACCATAATCACGGTGCGGCCCTGATCCGCTAGCGTCATTTTCACCAAATCCAGCATCTCGTCTTTCAAGCGCGGACCAAGCGCCGCAAAGGGTTCATCCAATAAGACAACAGGCCGATCAGCCAGTAACACACGGGCAAGCGCCGCGCGGCTTTGTTGGCCACCCGAGAGCGCAGCTGGTTTACGCGCACCGAAACCATCCAGACCAACGCTTTCTAAAACATTTTCAACTTTTCGGGTTTCGGTCGATGACAACCGCAGACTAGGGCGCAGCCCCAACCCGACATTTTGCGCGACGGTCAGGTGAGGAAACAGGTTGTTATCCTGAAACAACATACTGACTGACCGATCAGAAGGGGACAGCCGCGTCAAATCCATATCGTCCCAAAGAACCCGACCAGCGGCTGGTTCAAAGAATCCAGCAATCGCGGACAGAAACGTGGACTTGCCAGCGCCCGACGGACCAATCAGCCCTGTGACTTTGCCAACGGCGAACTGTAAATCCGCGCGAAGATCAAAGTCATCCTGCCGCAGTTCTAGCCCGTCACAGATCAACATCGCTGCGGCCTCCTTGGTCACATATCCAAAATATCAGCAGGCTTAACGCCAGCAATAGCAATGCAGCACCCGCCGCTGCGTCCACACGATAGGCCCCCATCAAACGATACATCGCGAGGGGCAGGGTTTCTTCGGACTTGCCAGCGAACAATGTGATTACGCCTAAATCACCCATCGACAAAGCCGCTGATAGCCCGGCACCGAAACCCAATGGGCGACGAATACGCGGTAAGACAACGATACGTAGCCACGACCAACCTGACAGCCCAACAGATGCCCCTAAGCGCCCGAAGTCCTCTTGAACCGCCGCAATCGCAGGACCAATTGCGCGTAAGACAAAGGGCAGGGCGAGCGTCGCATTCACCAGCATCGTTACAATCAAGGCAACATCGCTTGGGCTCACAAATGGATAGACGATCAGGAACGCCCCTGTCCCCACAACCAACCCCGACGCCGCCAAGGGCAGCACTCCGATCACCGCGACAGCGCGCCCACCCCAAAGGCCCAGCGCGACAGACATCGCACAACACAAAGTCGCCGAACCAATCGCAACAAGGATAGATCGTAGCGCAGCAATCCAAACCGTACCCGGCATCAACAATAGCCCGGGTAGCCCGCGAAGAACGACCATCCCCAATGGAATTAACAAGAACAGCGCCGCCGCACCGATAACGACATAGTCCAGCCAAGGCCGTTTCACATCCCAACGCGCGACCACGCGGTCAAAACCTGCGCCCATCGCATCGGTACCTGTGACGCGCCACGCAAAGACCGCAGCAACAACGCACAGCCCAAACTGGATGCATGCCAACAACGCCGCACGCCCGAGGTCGAAATCAAAACGCAACGCCTGATAAATCGCCAGTTCAACTGTGGTGCTTTTCGGACCACCACCTAGCGTTAGCGCGACCGCAAAGCTGGTCAGGCAAATTAGAAAGATCACCAAGAACGTGCTTGGGACGACGGCGCGCAACATCGGTATCTCAAGTAAGCGGCCCACTGGCGCACCCAGACTTGCGGCTAGGCGGAACCTCTCAGCTGGGATCGCAAGCCAACCCTGTAAAATGAACCGAACGGCGAGCGGAAGGTTAAAGAAAACATGTGCTAGAACGACACCATGAAAACCGTAAATGGAGATCGATTCGAAACCCAGACCCCCTAGAAAGACGTTCACAATGCCTCCACGACCGAAGACGGCAAGCAACCCAACGATCGCGACGATAACGGGCAACAAGAACGGTGCGCCCAACAACGTGATTAACGCCTGCCGCCCGCGAAACCGTCGCCGCGCTAGGGCGCGCGCAACCGGGATGGCGCATGTAACGCTAATAAATGCGGATACAAAGGCTTGGGTCACCGTAAACCGGATCGCCGCCCAATCAGCGGGGCTAAGCCCACTTGCCCAGTCCGCCCGCAGCGCAACCGCTGCAAGCGTCCCAAGCGTCAACACTAGTACCAGCGCCCCAGATAGGGCGCCGGGCCAGCGTGGACTTATTGTGAAAGCGCGTTGCGCCATTCTTCCAATGCTTCATCCCGGATCGCTGCTGCATCCTCGGGTGATTTCAACAATGACGCCGTGGGGGTCATCAGCGTTTCAAACCCTTCGGGCAATCCTGCTTCTGGGGTCACAGCCGGGTACATCCAGTTCGTTGTCGGAATGACAGATTGGAACCCTTCGGAAACGATGAATGCCATGAATTGGTCCGCCAAGTCTGACTGATCAGTGCGAGCGACTTTCCCGGCAACTTCGACCTGCATGTAGTGACCTTCGTCGAACGACCAAGCAACTTTGCTGGCGTCTTCTTCGGCAATCAAGTGGTATGCAGGCGACGTTGTGTAAGACAGAACCGCATCAGCTTCGCCATCTAGGAACATACCGTAGGCTTCGGACCAACCGGGGGTAACCGTGACGATGTTATCAGACAGTGCCGCCCACAAATCAGCCGCTTCGTCCGGGTAGGCATCCTTTACCCACATCAGCAGGCCCAAGCCGGGCGTTGATGAACGCGGGTCTTGGATAACAATCTTAAGATCGCTGTCAGCCAGATCACGGATCGACGTCGCTGCGGTATCATCCGCATTCCCGACAAAGGCAAAATAGCCCCAGTCGAATGGCAAGAAATCCGGATCAGTCCACTCAATGGGTAGGTCTAGGTCAGTGGTCACACCGTGCGGTGCAAACAGGCCAGTTTCACGGGCGGCTGCGGTTAGGTTGGTATCCAATCCCAACACCACATCAAATTCGGTGCGTGGGCCTTCTAACTGAAGACGGGCCAGCAAGGCAGCACCATCACTGCTGCCGACAAATTCCAGATCGCAGGCACACTCGGCCTCGAACGCCGCTTCGATTGCGGGGCCGGGGCCCCATTCGCTCACAAAGCTATCGTAAGTCAAAACTTGCAGTACCGGGGTCTCGGCCATTGCGCCTGTGGCACAAAGGGCAAGTCCCGCGACAACTGGCAGATAGATCGGTTTTTGCATCGTATCCTCCAAATGCGACGGGCGGATTGGGGGATAGCGCGATTGCCATACCTTCCCTCCGCCGGTCTTAACCGGTTCAGGTTCAACGGGTCCGCTTGCGCATCTCAGCCATTGCTGGCCCCCCGAGGTATGCGTTGAATACGCGCTGGCCGGGCAAATGAAAAGGGCCGCAGATTTTGCTGCGACCCTTGTCCCAAAACGATTATCGATCAGGCCGCGTGGCCATGTGGCATTTCAACTTCATCATCATCAACGATACCCGCATCTGGGTCGTTAAAGACATCAAGGTCGATTTTGCCTTCACCTTTGGCAACGATAGAAGTGACCACCGCATCGCCGGTGATATTCACGGCCGTACGGATCATATCCATCAAACGATCGACACCTAGGATGATGGCGATACCCTCAATCGGCAGACCAACTTGGCTAAGCACCATGGTCAGCATAACCAGCCCAACACCGGGGACACCCGCTGTACCGATAGATGCTAAAACCGCCATGCCGATCACGGTCAGGTAACCGCCAAGCCCCAAATCAATGGCATAAACATTGGCCAAGAACACCGTGGCGACACCCTGCATGATCGCGGTCCCGTCCATATTGATCGTTGCACCAAACGGGATGCAGAACGACGCGATAGATTTATCCACCCCCACACGTTCGGTAACGGAACGGTAGGTCACTGGGATAGTCGCGTTCGAACTTGCCGTTGAAAACGCAAAAATCTGCGCCGGACGCATTTTGCGCATAAACGTGAGCGGGTTCAGCCCGGCCAACACCTTCAACATCGTTGGTAGCGTGATGAACAGGTGAATGAACAACGCCGCAACCAGCGTGATGACATAAGCCATAACCGGAATGAAAAGCCCGATGCCCTGTTCGGCAAAAGTCTTGGCGATCAGACAGAACACACCATAAGGCGCAAAATGCATAACAATCGCGACGACCTTCATCATCAGGTCATTCATATAGCTACACGCAGCAATGAAACCTTCGGATTTCGCACCAAGCATCAAAACGGCGACGCCCAGAACGACAGTATAAAAGATTACCTGCAGCATTTCGCCATTGGCAAAGGCTGCAATTGGGTTGGTCGGTACGATATTTGCAAAGACGCTCCATACCGTCGGGGCCTCGCGCCCGGTCACGCCAGACGTATCAATGCCTTGCATATCAAAACCCTTACCCGGGCCAATCAATGACGCCAGCGCAATGGCGATGGTAATCGCAAGCGCAGTCGTCGCGAGGTATAGAAAGAACGACTTGGTGCCAACACGACCCAAGACACGAACATCACCGATGCCCGTAACCCCACCCAAAAGCGAGAAAAACACCAACGGAACAACCAGCATTTTTAGGGCGTTCACGAACATCTTGCCGATCATGCCAAACAGGCCGGCAACGATCTGAGTATTGATAAAGTTATTGTTGATTTGGTTAAATATCACACCAACTACGATCCCGGCACCCATCGCGATCATGATCTTCATCGTTAGCGACATGCCGTGGGCGCCATGCGTTTCAGTTGTCATTTCACTCTCCCTTTTATTCTTAGGGTTGAGACTGGCACAGTTTTTTCAATTCTCAAAATCCAGCGCATTATCCAACCAAGATTGAACAAACGCTGGCCTTCCTGTAACCGGGTTGCAATCAAAGAGGCGCGCATATGTCGATCAACAGTTTCGGTCATCTATTTCGGTTCACAACTTGGGGCGAAAGCCACGGGCCCGCGTTGGGTGCAACGGTCGATGGATGCCCCCCCGGCGTTCCAATTGACGCGGCAATGCTTCAGCAATGGCTAGATAAACGCCGCCCCGGTCTGAACAAAAACACGACCCAACGGAACGAAGCCGATGCGGTCGAAATTCTATCTGGCGTGTTCGAAGGCAAATCGACAGGCACACCCATTCAGCTCATGATCCGCAACACCGATCAGCGGTCAAAAGACTACGGCGACATCGCCAACACCTTCCGTCCCGGTCACGCCGATATCACCTATCACCAGAAATACGGCATCCGTGATTATCGCGGTGGTGGGCGATCTTCGGCACGTGAAACAGCTGCCCGCGTTGCAGCTGGCGGGGTTGCACGCGAAGCGATCAAAGCGATTGCCCCGAATGTGCAGATCAAAGGGTACATGACCCAAATGGGTGCCAAACAGATCGACCGATCTAAAGTCGATTGGGACCAGATTGATCAAAACGATTTCTTCTGCCCAGACGCAGATGCCGCAGCCGAATGGAACGACTATCTGGCGTGGCTACGCAAAGACGATCACAACTCTGTCGGTGCGATTATCGAAGTCGTGGCACGTGGCGTCCCCGCAGGCATTGGCGCACCCGTTTATGCCAAGTTAGACACTGATTTGTCCGCTGCGATGATGTCGATCAACGCGGTTAAAGGCGTCGAAATCGGTGAAGGCATGGCCGCAGCGGCGCTGACCGGCCGCGACAACGCAGACGAAATTTTCATGGGTCCAAATGGCCCTGAATACAGTTCAAACCACGCCGGTGGTATCCTTGGTGGGATCAGTACCGGGCAGGATATCGTCGTGCGCTTTGCCGTAAAACCGACTTCATCCATCCTGTCCCCACGCAAATCAATCCGCATGGATGGATCACCGATGGAAGTCGTCACCAAAGGCCGCCACGACCCATGTGTCGGCATCCGCGCCGTTCCAGTAGGCGAGGCAATGATGGCCTGCGTGATCCTTGACCACTTACTGCTAGACCGCGGTCAAACCGGCGGCATTCGCGGCAAAATCGGGTGAACCAACTCCGAGATACGCTAGTTCGTTATGTCTAGGAACATGCCTCGACAGATGCGGCACACGATCTCGGCCACCTACATCGTGTTTGGCGCAACGCGACACTGATCGCAGACCGTGAAGCACCATGCGACCGCACTGTGTTACTTGCTGCCGCGTACCTGCACGACCTTGTAAATCTTCCAAAGTCACACCCAGATCGTGCAAAGGCTTCGCTTTTGTCAGCAGAAAAATCCACGCCTTTGCTGCGTGACCTTGGGCTTCGCGCGGATCAAATTGATGCGACCTGCCATGCGATCATTGCACACAGCTTCTCGGCGAACATTCCGCCCGAAACTTTGGAAGCAAAGATTTTGCAGGATGCCGACCGAATAGAGGCATTGGGTGCAATCGGCCTTGCACGTTGCTTTGCAGTTTCCGGTGCGCTTAGCCGGCCATTGTTTCATTTCGAAGATCCGTTTTCTGTATCACGCCCACGCGATGACCAAACATATGCCGTCGATCACTTTGCTGAAAAGCTATTGCGCCTTCCAGCGACGATGCAAACAGCTGCTGGACGAGAATTGGCAAATGAACGGGCTGGGGTTTTGCGCCGTTATTTGGAAGATTTAGCGACTGAGCTTGATGTTCCGGTTAGTGGTTGGTAGCGGGCTGCTTTGACAACTGCACCGCTAGAATACCGCCTGCAATAATCGCAACGCCGATGACGTCCAACCAACCAATGGTTTCGCCCAACAGGGCGGCCGCGATAGCCACGCCTAAAAACGGGTTGAGGAAGTGGAAGGTTGACGCTTTTACCGCACCAATCCGCCCGACCAACATGAACCAAACCCAAGTCGCGGCAAGACCGGGAACCAACGTCGTATAAAGAAAAGCAACGATCAACTGCCAATTCCACGTAACGGCCCAGTCTTCCAATATGACGGCAGGCACCGCGAGGATCGTGGCGCCGACCAGCATTTGCAGCCCGACGATCATCAATACATTACCGCCCGATGACGCGCCTAGAACAGCAAGTGTAGCTATCGTTAAAGAAACAACACCGATCACGCATAGGATTAGGCCAAACATGTCGACGCCACCTTGCAGCCTTGCACCCATGATCAGAGCAACGCCAATCACGCCAGCGATCAACCCCATAAGACCAAGCGGCTTTACCTTGTTGCCAAAGATGACCCAACCAACAAGCGCGACCAACAATGGCATGGTGGACGCGATAATTGCCGCTAGCGACGCAGGTACAGTCTGCATCGCAACAAAATTCATACCTAGATAAAGCGCATTTTGACAAAGCCCAAAGACAAGCACACCCAACCATTGACGGCGGCTAAGCCGGGCAGTTTGCCCAATCGCAAGTGCGATCAAGATACCCAGCAATCCAGATACAAGAAATCGCAAAGCCAAGGCTGTCAACGGCGGTGCATATTCAACAATTACACGGGCAGAAGTGAACGCCGAAGACCACATCGCCGCAAAGGCGAGCCCCATAAGAATTGCTTTGATATCCATGCTGCGACGTTTGCCCAACCGTCAGGAAACGTCAATCCAGACAAGAACTTATATTGTATCGGTGCGACTCCATACAATCACTGCGCTGGAATCAGCAGCTCAATTGTGGAGCCTTCGGGACGGTTCAAAACGGGCAGGCTGTCACCTTCGGTGATGTCGGAAAAGTAAAACGGTTGAAGGTACCAACCGTCGACAAAACTATCATATCGAACGTCCAACGAAACACGATGTTCAACCTCGGCCCCAAGCACCAATGGCGTGCTTGCCGTCACAGTGATCAAACCAGTACCCAATTTCATTTCACTGCGTTCTGGGATTTCAACACTGTTGTGTTCCAAATTAACGCGCTTACCGTCGATTACCAAATCGGTCTGATCCAGCAACATGCTGACGAATGCATTCTGTTCAACTGCAACCAATGTTCCATCGCCGTCGGTGTCCATATGATCGAACATGTGTCCGCCGTCTTCTGTTGAAGGGACAACGAGGTACGTCAATACGGCTTCGGTACGGCCAATCGAAATCAGAACTTGTTGCTGAACATCAGCATGGGGATGGGCCGCCGCACCGATAGGTGCGGCAAGCATCAACAATAAGAATAAATGACGCATCGGTTATTGGCTCGCAATCCAAGCAGTCCCATAGTCATTTGTCGGATCACGATACATGTTGTGCGTATGTTCCGTCAGATCGCCACCCAAACCTTGGGGTGCATATTCCAATACGATTTCAGGACCAGTCACCCGAAAGTAAGCGTCGCCAAACGTATCGACAGATCCCCACCAGCCAAAATAAGTGTCGTCGATATCTGCGCGTACGGTTTCCATTTTGGCGGTAAAATCACGTGCGTTGAACTGACCAATACGAACTGCGATTAAATCTAACAGCGCCTCTTTTTGTACATCGGTTAGATCAGCCCCGCGAATACCCTCGGGGGCGACTGTGGTTCCATAGGCCCCCGGTCCAAGCAATAGCTCAACCGGCGACGTACCACGTACTGCGACGGCCTTTTGCTCGGCATCTAACGTATCAAGAAACGTATGTGCCGCTGTGACCTCCTCTTGGGTGATATAAACGCTTTCGCCCTCGTATTCGACAGTCAGTGGCTGACCACCTGTCAACATTGGCGAAAACGAAGCCTGCGCGCCTACAAAGGTCGCGTTGATCGCGAGGTGATGACCACCAAACTGAAATAACCAAGGCGCATCTGTTGCAGGCGTACCGACAAACGATACATAATAATATGCGCTACCAAAATTCGCAGGCGGACCGTCACCGCCAACAAGCGTGTCATCCGCCGCCATCTGCAAATTCGCGTTACGCACCCCGTCAGCGCTCAGAACCACAGAAAGCAACGCATCAAGAGCCGCGTTTTGCGCATCATCCAAGTCACCACGCATTAACCCGCCACGCGGTACAAAGCTGGTTGGAAAGTTGGACCACCGCGCACGTTGTTCATTGTCATCAAAGGCATAGATTACCGCATCGCGCTGAGCGGCAGAAAGTGTGTCCAAAAACGCGTTTGCAGCCGCGACAATATTTTCGGCAGTCGCATCAATCTCGGATACATTAATGGATTCGGCCATTTCAAATGCAACCGTTTCACCTGCTGGACCACCTCCTTGCGCAAAAACTGAAAAGGCAGTGGGGACCAAAACCGCGATAGCGGCTGACGCGGCAAGTTTGGTTTTTGTGATTTGCATCGGTCGTTCTCCGTTATTCGAAGCATGATACGTATGCAGCCACAATTTCCGTCGAAATTTTTGAATAAAAAAAGGGCCACCCAGTCAGGCGACCCTTTTATAACCTCGCATTCGGCGCGTAGCCAAATGACTTAGCCGTTTACGCTGTCTTTCAGCGCTTTTGCGATTGTCATTTTGACAACCTTGTCGGCTTCTTTTTTGATTTGCTCGCCTGTGGCAGGGTTGCGAACCATACGCTCTGGGCGTTCACGGCAATAGATTTTACCAACACCAGGAAGAGTAACAGCGCCGCCGCCAGCTACTTCTTTGGTGATGATGCCAGTCACGGCGTCCAGTGCAGCGCCTGCTGCTTTTTTATCCATGCCAGTTTCTTCGGCAAGTGCAGCAACGAGTTGCGCTTTCGTTAGTGGTTTAGTCGCCATTTTCTGGTCTCCCTTATTTGCCCGAACTATAGGGCCTCTACCCGCGCATTTAACGTTATGTTGTGGGGTACCACAACGATTAGTGTATCATTTTCAGTGAAAATAGCGACATTTCGCGCGTTTTTGACCCGTTATAGGAACGCTGTCTCTTCAAAACTGCGTAATTTGCGGCTGTGGATGCGCTCAAGCGGCATTTCACGCAATCTTTCCATGGCACGGATTCCAATCATCAAGTGCGCAGCGACCTGTGTTTTATAGAATTCTGATGCCATTCCGGGCAATTTCAGCTCTCCATGAAGCGGTTTATCACTGACGCATAACAAGGTCCCATAGGGTACACGGAATCGGAAACCATTCGCGGCAATCGTCGCGCTTTCCATATCTAGTGCGACAGCACGCGATTGGGACAACCGCTGAACTGGCCCCGATTGATCGCGTAGTTCCCAGTTCCTGTTATCAATGGTTGCGACAGTACCCGTCCGCATGATCCGCTTTAGCTCATAACCTTCAAGCTTGGTCACATCAGCAACAGCTGTTTCCAGCGCGATCTGAATTTCGGCCAGCGCAGGAATCGGCACCCAAACCGGAAGATCATCGTCCAACACGTGATCTTCACGTAGGTACGCGTGCGCCAGAACAAAATCACCCAATCGTTGCGAATTGCGTAGCCCAGCGCAGTGACCAACCATCAACCATGCATGTGGGCGCAGAACCGCGATGTGGTCCGTGGCCGTTTTAGCGTTCGAAGGCCCGACACCGATGTTCACCAAAGTGATCCCGCTGCCGTTCGCCCGTTTCAGATGATACGTTGGCATCTGGGGAAGTTTCGCAGGAACGGGCAGGGGCGCATCTGATTCCGTGATTTCAACATTCCCAGTACTGACAAAACTCGTATAGCCACTTTGCGGGTCTGCCAGCATCTGGCGCGCATAGCTTTCGAATTCTTCGACGTAGAACTGATAGTTCGTGAATAAGATGTGGTTTTGAAAATGTTCAGCAGCAGTCGCGGTATAGTGCGAAAGACGCGCCAATGAATAATCCACGCGCTGCGCGGTAAACGGGGCAAGCGGGCGCGCACCGTCAGGATATGCGAAACCTTCACCGTTCACGATGGCATCATGCGTGGTGCTAAGGTCAGGCACATCGAAATTGTCACGCAGGTTAAAATCCATCGACCCATCTTGGGGAACAGTCAGTGCTGGATCATTCGCCGCAGCAAAATGCACCGGCATAACCGTGTCCGACGCGCCGATGACAACAGGCACGCCGTGGCTGTTCAACAACAGTTGGATTTGCTGTTCAAGATAGGCCTCAAACAGATCGGGGCGGGTAACTGTGGTAGAGTAAGTTCCGGGTTCAGCCACATGACCAAACGATAGACGGCTATCCATCTTAGCATGGGTCGTCGTTGTAAGACGGATTTCGGGATAAAACGCACGCACACGTGCCTCTGGCTGACCGTGTTCCAAAGCATCTTGAAAGCTTTTTGATAGAAACGTAACTGCCGTGTCGTAAATTTCTTGTAGCCGCTTTACTGCGGCTTTTGCGTCGGTAAATGCTTCATGTCCGGGCACATCGGGTGTCCAGATAATGACCTGTTGTTCATCATTCATAGGTCGTCCTCAAACAGTTCTGTTAACTCAAATTTCTCTACATCCACCAATCCCAGATCAGAGATCCGCAACGAGGGGATGACAACAAGCGCCAAAAGCGAATGCTGCATATAGGCATTATTTAGGGTACAACCGCACGCCTCCATTGCGGCGACCATTTCATCGGCCTTGCGCGCAACGTCGATTGCCGGACTATCTGACATCAATCCGGCAATAGGTAATTCCACCAACGCCAGTTCTTTGCCGTCTTTCCAAACAGTCACACCACCGCCGACTTCGCCCAAACGGTTTGCAGCGGCGGCCATGTTTTCACGGTCTGTCCCCACAACAATCATGTGGTGGCTGTCGTGCGCCACGGTCGATGCCATCGCCATTTTGCCAGTGTATCCAAAGCCCGAAACAAAGCCATTCACGACCTTACCCGTACCCTGATGCCGCTCAACCAATGCAATCTGATAGGTATCACCTTCGCCTTCGACCACCCCGTCAACAACAGGAAGTTCGGCAGTCAGCGCTTCGGTTGGAGCTTGATTTTCGACAACGCCGATCACCTTGACCTTAACGCTATTCGCGCCCTCAGGCGCGTGGATCGCGAAATCATCATCGCCCAGCGCCTTGCCCATATTCACGGTTTGGCGTGCATCAGCGGGCCAATCGTAATGCGGGCAATCCACGGTAATCTTGCCATCCATCGCAACGGTCTGACCACGGGCAATCACATGCTCGATTGGCAAGGTTTTCAAATCAGACGTCAAAATCACATCAGCCAGACGACCGGGCGCGATTGATCCCAATTCGCGCTCTAGCCCGAAATGAGTGGCCGTATTGATCGTCGCCATTTGCAGCGCGATCAGCGGGTCACATCCGCAATCAATTGCATGGCGGACAACGCGGTTCATATGACCATCATTCACCAACGTCCCCGAATGGCAATCATCTGTGCAAAGGATAAAGTTGCGCGGATCAAGCCCCTTTTCAGTGATCGCTGTAATCTGACTTTCGACATCATACCAAGCAGAGCCAAGTCGCATCATCGACTTCATACCCAAACGGACACGTGCAATCGCGTCAGCCTCGGCTGTGCCTTCGTGATCGTCTGCCGCACCGCCCGCAACATAGGCCGCAAATGCATTACCTTTGTCAGGACTCGCATAATGGCCACCAACGGTTTTTCCCGCGTTCATTGTCGCTGCCATCTCCGCCAACATCTGGGGGTCGCCGTTAATCACACCGGGGAAATTCATCATCTCACCCAGACCAATAATGCCGGGCCACGACATGGCCTCGGCCACATCGTCGGCGGAAATCTCAAACCCTGTGGTTTCAAGACCGGGGGCAGAGGGCGCACAAGACGGCATCTGCGTGTAGATATTCACTGGCTGCATCAATGCTTCGTCATGCATCATACGCACACCGCGCAGTCCAAGCACATTCGCGATCTCATGTGGATCGGTGAACATGGTCGTTGTGCCGTGCGGAATAACTGCTGCTGCAAATTCAGCAGGGGTTAGCATGCCGCTTTCGATATGCATGTGGCCATCGCACAGACCGGGAATCAGATAACGGCCTTCGGCGTCGATCACCTGTGTATCAGGACCGATACAATGGCTGGCGTCTGGCCCAACATAGGCAAAGCGCCCATCGGCCACAGCAACCTGCCAGCCATCCAAAATTTCGCGGGATTGGACATTCACCAATTTACCGCCACGAATGACTAGATCAGCATGCGCGCGCCCTGCGGCGACGGCGACCAAACGGGGGGCAACTTCGGCCCAAGATTTGATGTAATGTTCCATCCCCAATGGTTTCACCGTTTTCAAGCGGGTTCAAGAGGCGATGATTTGATGTCCAGAAACAAAGTCATTTCTGATACAGCGGCCGCCCGATTTAAGCCGGGCGCCCATAAATTTAGTTCATGGATTACTCGACACCAACAGTTGCCAAAAACGCGTATATATCTGCAGCTTGCTGTGGGTCGCGTACCTGATACGCCATCTTGCCCCGCGCACGACGGTCATCCAATGCTTCACGTAGATACCCAGTTGGGTTTTGAACATAGGCAACAAAAGTGCTTTCGTCCCAAGTCGCGCCGGTCGCGCCTAGATCAACAATAGCGTCACCATAGCGAAACCCATCAGCAGAACCCAGAACACGCCCTTCGATTCCGTATAGGTTTGGCCCGGTACGCGCAGTACGGCCAGCCAATACTTCACCGTTATCATTGCGAACAACATGACATGCGACGCATTGACGGTTGAACTGTTCTTCACCTGCTGCAACATCGCCTTCGGCTGACGCAGCCGATGCGCATGCGACAAGCGCCGCTGCAACTGTAATACTCTTCATGATCGTTTTCCTTTTCGATCGGATCAAATGACCGCCGCCCCAGTCTATTGCTGATGTAGTGTAGGCAACCGTCCATACCAACCGTAAAGGCAAAAGTTTTTGCTATCGATGCAGCATAAGATCGCAGGGGCGGGCTCTTCAGAAAAGGCGCGCCCCTAGCTGTGGTACAATCTTCAATTTACACCACCACGTTTAGCACGCTGACGGCGTTCAGCTTCTTTTCGTTCAGCTTCGTAACCCTTTAATTTGCGTCCATCGTGTGACCAGTGATCCGGTGATTCCCACTTTTCGTTACGGGTGGCGGTCAAAAAGCTATTGGCGAATATTGTTAGCATGACTATTCCTTTCTCTATGTTGATGATCAACAAATAAAAGGATTGCTTCGCTCAAGCGACTCTGTAAGATTTTCATTATGTTAGTTGAGCTTTCATATGGATTGGCGTGAAATCCCATCCCTTTCGGCATTGCGGGCATTCGAATGCGCTGCCCGAGCCGGATCATTTTCACAGGCAGCGCGCGAACTGAACGTGACACATGCTGCAATCGCGCAACATGTGCGTGCGGTCGAGGCTGAATTAGGCACCACTTTGCTGGTGCGTCAGGGTCGCGGCGTTGCTCTAACCGACGCAGGCGTGCGGTTGGCGGATACGCTCTCTGATGGGTTCGGACAAATCATATCCGGCGTAAAATCAGTACGTGACGATGCCGAAACGCGTCCATTGTCCGTTACCGTGACCCACAATTTCGCGGAAAACTGGCTTATGCCGCGCATATCGCAATTCTGGGCGAAATACCCGGAAATCGCCTTGTCGATTGTACCCAGTAACAAGCTCGTGGATCTGCGGCGTGACGGGTTTGACTTGGGCGTGCGCTATGGCGATGGAAAATGGGCTGGGCTTGAAACAACACACCTGTTGGCCGCAGATTACACAGTAGTCGCAGCACCAGGTGTGGTCGAACCCGACAAACTTAGGTGTTCCGACGTTCCGTGGTTTTTCGAAAATGACCACCACGAAGCGCGCAAATGGGTCACCGAAGCCGGGATGGTAAAAGAAACCCAAAAGACGTTTAACGTGACCACGCTTGGTATGGCGCTGTCAGCCGTTCGATCAGGTGGTGGTATCACTGTCGCATCCAGCGCCTTGGTCGCGGATGACATAAACGCTGGGCGACTCGTTGCGCTATCGCAAACGCAACCCGAAGGATTAGGGTATTACATAACCCACTATCCCGGCGTCCTGTCTAATCGAGTCAAAATCTTGAAATCATGGCTTCTGAAAACGATCTAGCGCGGGCTGCGCTTTGCCAAAATCCGCTGTAGCGTCCGGCGATGCATCGACAGACGACGCGCCGTTTCTGACACGTTGCGATCACACAGTTCATATACGCGCTGAATATGTTCCCAACGCACGCGATCCGCGCTCATTGGGTTTTCTGGAGGAGGCGGTAGCGTGTCACCACCCGCGAGCAACGCATTCGTAACGTCAGTCGCATCCGCAGGCTTTGCCAAGTAATCGGTCGCACCGATTTTTACCGCCGCAACCGCTGTTGCAATCGCCCCGTACCCTGTCAGTACAACAATCCGGCTTTCAGGACGCTTGGCGCGCAGAACTTCGACCACATCCAACCCGTTTCCATCTTCTAACCGTAGATCAACAACCGCATACGCCGGCGGACGTGCCGTTGCGATTGCCTTACCAGCTGCGACAGATTCCGCTGTTTCGACCTCAAAGCCGCGTTTTTCCATGGCTTTTGCAAGCCTACGTAGAAACGCCTCGTCATCATCAACAAGAAGAAGGCTCTTGTCGTCACCCAGGTCCAACGGCTCGGTCATTTTAGTCCATTCCTCGCATGTTCGTAGACGAATAGTAGGTTTATGTGCCCTATCGTCAACCTGTGACAATGCACGCGGCTACCTCTGCGATGTACTCCGGGCTATCGCTTCGGCCAAAATATGTTGTAAATCCAATATCTGGCAGCATCAGATAAGTCGATGTCGAATGCTGAACGAGATAGTATTCAGGGTCGCCATCTTCTTTCTTAAAAAACGTCCGATAGGCTTTGGAAGCGGCGGAAACCTGTTCAGGTGTCCCGGTAAGCCCGATCATCTTGGGGTGGAAATTATCAGCATAGTCACGAACGATATCAACGGTATCGCGCTGCGGGTCGATTGAGATAAAGACAGGTGTTGCGCTGATCCCATGTTCGGCCAAAATATCAATAGCTGCCGCATTGCGCGCGCTGTCCAACGGGCAAACGTCGGGGCAAAATGTATAACCAAAATATACTAACGTTGGTTCTTTTATGATATCAATGTCCGTTACCGTCGCCCCGGTTTCACTGACCAAGGTGAAGGGGCCACCAATGTCGCCACCCGTCGCCACCCCACAATCGGGTGGGGTCGCAAGCTGCGTAACAGCAAACGTCCCGACCACAACCACCAGTGCAGTACATCCGGCAACCGTCGCTATCATTTTCGACATCACAAACCTCTTTCCCATTCGGTCGCATTGAACCCTCATGCAGGGCTGCGTATCAATGGGTTACCTTGCCGGACGGGATACCCGATCACATGTCTGTTTCAGAATTCACCATGTTTCAAGATCAACAACGCAGCAACTGGGTACGCTTACGTACACTGACCACGCTGCGATGGTTTGCCACACTTGGGCAGGCAGGTGCGATACTCGTGGCATCGCTGATTTACGGGTTAAACATCGAACTCGAGTTCGCTCTTATCCTTGTCGGCGTTTCGGTTCTCGCAAACCTTATCGCAAGCTTTGTATATCCTGAAAACAAACGGCTTTCCGAACGCGAAGCATCACTGTGGCTTGTATTTGACCTCATCCAACTTACGCTTTTGCTGTTTATCACGGGTGGGTTGAACAACCCCTTTGCGATGCTTGTCCTTGCGCCGGTTACAATCGCCGCAACGGTTCTACACCGCAGTAGCACCGTGTTCGTTGGCCTGACCGCGATTGGGCTGATCAGCATTATTAGCCAATTTCACCTGCCAATCATTATGTCAGATGGCACAACCCTTGTGCTTCCCACGATCTTTCAGTTTGGGTTTTGGGCTTCGCTTGTCATCGGGATCGTCTTCTTGTCGATCTATGCGCGGCAGGTCACAACCGAAATGCACGCCATGCGCGAAGCATTGGTCGCAACGCAATTGGCGCTCGCACGTGAACAAAAGCTAACCGATCTTGGCGGGGTTGTGGCTGCTGCAGCACACGAACTTGGCACGCCACTTGCCACGATCAAATTGGTTAGCAGTGAACTCATGGAAGAATTGGGCGATCATCCAGATCTATACGAAGACGCCAGCCTGATCCGAGAGCAAGCAAACCGATGCCGCGATATCCTGCACTCAATGGGGCGGGCCGGGAAAGACGATCTGCACCTCCGGCATGCCCCGCTCGAAGCCATCGTACACGAAGCCGCTGAGCCGCACATGGATCGGGGCAAGCAAGTCACATTTCATCTGACCGCAGATAATGGAGCAGATCAAACCCAACCAACAATTGCGCGTCGCCCAGAGATTATTCATGGTTTACGTAACCTTATTCAAAACGCCGTGGATTTTGCCCAAGCCGAGGTTTGTGTTGATCTCAATTGGTCAGACACGGATATAAAAGTCCGCATTTCCGACGACGGACCCGGATTTCCGGGTTCTGTTATCGGACGTATCGGTGACCCCTACGTGCGTGAACGGCGGCAATCGGACGATTTCAGCGACCGCCCCGGCTACAAAGGTATGGGGCTCGGCCTCTTCATCGCTAAGACATTGCTTGAACGGTCTGGCGCGCAGCTTACGTTCGCCAACAGCCGCCGGGCAGGGCTTGGTGATGGCGGGGCGGTTATTGACGTTGTGTGGAACAGGGATTCTCTACCCAACAGCGGCGATCGCGTCAGCCAACCCTTAGGCGAAAACCAACAGCACAGCGCCGAAGTCTGAAACCAGCCTGATACTTAACTCCACATTAACCTTAAAGGGGGATGTTTAGACTCAGTTTTACTGGGGATACTCACAGATGCTACTGAGTCTATTGGACATCGCGGTCATTGGTATAAGCTGCGCAACCTGCGTTGGGGTCGCCCTTAAATCCCAGCATGAAATTAAAAAATGGCGCGATGCTAAGCTGGTCAACATAGCACAGGCAAACAATCTGCCGATTTTTCTGTTCCAAGATGGCGAACTCATTGATGCAACGCCCCAGGCAATTGCACTGATTAACGAAAATAAGACCGACCTGTCAGAGTTTGATACCCTGATGCAAATGCTTGGACCGCACTTTCCACAATTGCGCGGACTGGCTGCTAATCCTCCATCATCAAAAACGCGCATTGATGGCGTCACAGCGACGTCGATCTGGATCGAAATTTGCAAAACCGGTGGACGGCTACGTATTGCGATCAACGGCGCCCAAGAGGATTTGACACCGTATCAATCTTCGACTGTCGCAAGCGATATTCGCCTGTCAGAACTGGCGATGCTACGTGAACTTACACAGCAATCTCCGCAATTGATTTGGCAAGAAGCAGGCGATGGAAAGTTGCTCTGGGCCAATCAAACTTACCTAAAATTCGTCGATCAAGTATATGCGCCCAGCGATACCGCACAAGCAGTATGGCCCAGTGCATCAATATTTCCAGATCTCCACGATATTCCCGGTGCAAAGGGCACATCATTGCGCCGCCTTTCGGTCAAATTGCCCGATAACCCAGCAGACCAATGGTTTGACGTAACAAGCGTACCTCATGGTGATGGCTTTATGCACTTTGCCACGGACGCGAACGGGATCGTCAGGGCGGAACAAGAACGACGCAGTTTCAAGCAAACCCTTGGTCGGACATTTGCAGAACTGTCGATCGGACTGGCAATTTTTGATAAGCAACGCCAACTGACAACATTCAATCCAGCAGTGCTCGATCTAACCAAACTAAAGTTTGATTTCCTCAGCGGTCGCCCCACGCTTGAGGCCGTCTTAGATAAGCTGCGAGAATCCCGCATGTTACCCGAGCCTAAGAATTACACCTCATGGCGCGACCAGTTTACCGAACTTGAAGCGGCCGCCAAAAAGGGAACCTACAGCGAAACATGGGCCTTACCAGATGGGCAGACATACCGGGTTACCGGACGCCCCCATCCTGATGGCGCTTTCGCGTTTATGTTCGAAGATATCAGCGCCGAAGTATCATTAACCCGCAGATTTCGCGCTGACATCGAAACCAGTCAGGCTGTGCTGGACACCATTCCAGACGCTATCGCTGTATTCTCTAGCGCTGGAACCCTCGTTATCTCGAACCAAGCCTATGCTGATCTATGGCAAACAAACCCGGCTTTGTACCACGAGCAACGCGCGCTTCAGACCGAAACAAAGGTCTGGCAACAACGGTGTACGCCTACCCCGATCTGGTCAAAGATCCAGAATTTCACGCATCAAATCGGCCCGCGAGATGCTTGGTCAGACAGTACGCTACTTGATGACGGTCGCCAGTTGTCATGCCACGCGAACCCAATCGCCGGGGGCAAGACGCTGGTGCGGTTTACAACCGCAGCGAAGATGAACCCTGTTATCCAAAAATTAACCATGCACGATCCAGCAATCCACGTTCGTAAACGCTGATTTGACCTTGCAGGTAGCGAACCAAGCAATAGTGTTTCGGCATGAACAATATGCCGATCACAATCGCCCTACCGAACGAAACTGACACCGTTGCACTGGCCAGCCGCATCGCGCCATTGCTGGCCCCCGGCGATACGCTTTTGCTGGAAGGGTCCATCGGGGCAGGTAAATCCGCTTTTGCCCGTGCACTAATCCGCGCCCGGCTTGGCCGGATGGAGGACGTTCCGTCCCCGACCTTCACCCTTGTCCAAACTTACGAAGACCCAGAAGGCGACATCTGGCACTGTGACCTTTATAGGCTGACCCACCCCGACGAAGTATTCGAACTCGGGCTGGACGAAGCATTCACAACCGCGATCTGCCTTATTGAATGGCCTGATCGGCTCGGCAATGACGCCCCAGAAAACGCCCTTAAACTCGCGTTAGCGGCAGGGGACACCGAACACAGCGTTCAAATCACGACAACACCAGAATGGCATGACCGGTTAAAGGCGGTCTTGTGATGGAACGCAAAATTATCATTGATAACTTTATCGCCTCGTCTGATTGGGCTGATTCGGACCGACATGCACTTGCTGGTGATGCGTCTGCCCGGCGGTACGAACGCCTGACCGATGGTACGTCGAATGTGATTTTGATGGATGCACCGCCTGAAAATGGTGAAACAACCCACGCCTTTGCCAGCATTACCAGCCTGCTACAAAACGCAGGCTTAGCGCCTCCTGAAATCTTGGCGCATGACGTATCAGCGGGTATCATGATCTTGTCCGACCTAGGCCAAGACGACTTTGCAGGGTGGTTAAGTCAGAACCCTTCCGACAACTTGACGCTTTATCGTGCGGCCACCGATGTTTTGGTGCATCTTGCCAATTACCCAGCGCCTTCAGACCTGAACCAAATGACACCCGAAATCGGCGCTCAGATGGTCGAGATCACAGGTGAATTCTACGCCAACGCCCCTACACCAGACCTCACTAACGAAGTGCACCGGGCGCTGACCACGCTCGCACCAAATGCGAACACGCTTGCGCTTCGCGATTACCACGCCGAAAACCTGATTTGGCGGCCCGAACTACAAGGGCTGAACCGCGTTGGTCTGCTAGATTACCAAGACGCATTTATCGCGCCTGCCGGTTACGACCTAGCATCGCTACTGCGGGACGTACGACGGGATATCGACCCTGCCTTGGCGCAAGAAATAACAACGTATTACATGGCAAAGACGGGTGCGGGCAGCGATTTTCCCGCGCAGCTTTCCTGCCTTGGTGCCCAGCGCAACTTGCGAATATTGGGGGTGTTTGCACGGCTTTCCCTCGTCATGGGTAAAAAGCGATACATTGATTTAATCCCACGGGTATGGGCCAATTTAATGTCCGACCTACGCCATCCAGAACTGAAAATGCTGGAACAGGCGGTGCGCGATACGCTACCAGCACCGGACACAGAAACACTTGCAAGGCTTCGCGCATGACCACGCCCATTCTATTGTTTGCCGCCGGGCTAGGGACCCGCATGGGCGCACTGACCAAGGATCGGCCAAAACCTCTTGTTCAAGTGGCGGGCAAACCGTTGATCGACCATGCGCTGGCTTTCACTGACATCGCGAACGTCGGGCAAAAGGTTGTGAACGTACACTATCATGCGGATCAGATGCGCAACCATCTGGCTGGGCAAGACATCGCAATTTCCGATGAAACCGACGCATTGCTAGAAACCGGTGGTGGGCTACGGCAGGCACGGACGCTACTTGGGTCGGGTCCGACGATCACCATGAATACCGATGCAGTGTGGCGGGGGCCAAACCCAATCGAAACCATTCTGTCAGCATGGCGCGATGAAATGGAAGCACTGCTTCTGGTGATCGAAAAGCCAAACGTGCACGGGCATCTAGGCAAAGGCGATTTTCGCATAGATAGCGATGACCGCCTGCACCGTGGGCCGGACGTGATCTACACTGGGGTACAAATCATCCGGCCAGAAACGCTCGACCAGATCCAAGAAACCGCATTTTCTCTGAACGTCGCATGGAATGACATTGCCACGCGTGGTGGGCTTTATGGTGTGAAATACGATGGGGCTTGGTGTGATGTCGGACAGCCATCCAGCATCCCAATTGCCGAGGCGATGTTGAATGTTTGAACCATCAGACAGCCCTCGCATTTTCGGCAGCGCGCTGGGCGTCGATTTCGCCCAGTCACTGGTGGATGGGCTAACCGCACGCGGTCAGAACATGGCGCCGGAAGACTGGGCGCGTACCGAAATATACGTCAACACCACACGTATGCAGCGCCGCATCCGCGAAGTATTCGATGCTGGCCCAGCGCGCCTATTGCCACGGATCAAACTGGTAACCGACCTTGCGAATGACCCGGTATCGCTGATCGTTCCGCCTGCGATTGCACCTTTGCGTCGGCGGTTTGAGCTTCTGCAATTTGTATCGAAACTACTAGAACAAGAACCCGACCTTGCACCGCGCGCCGCGCTCTATGATCTGTCCGATAGCCTTGCGAAACTGATGGACGAAATGCAGGGCGAGGGCGTCAGCCCAGAAACCATCGCCAGCCTTGATGTGTCCGATCAATCCGGCCACTGGCAGCGGGCGCTCAAGTTCCTCAACATTATCACACCGTTTTTTGGGGCAACCAACGACACCCCCGACAAAGAAGCGCGCCAACGGCTTGTCATCGAAACGCTGTCACAGCGCTGGGCGGACACGCCACCAACCCATCCAATTATCGTCGCCGGTTCAACCGGTTCACGCGGCGCGACCGCCATGTTTATGCAAGCGGTCGCGAAACTCCCCCAAGGCGCGATTGTCCTTCCCGGTTACGATTTCGATCTTCCCGATCCCGTTTGGCAGGCGATGGATGATGAAATGACCGCCGAGGATCATCCGCAATTTAGGTTCCGTCGTCTTATGGACCTCATGGAATTTGGCCCCAATGACGTAAAGTCTTGGTGTGATTTGCAGCCCATTCATCCAGCGCGAAACAAATTGGTATCACTGTCGTTGCGCCCTGCACCCGTCACCAGCCAATGGCTGGAAGAAGGGCCCAAGCTGGGCGACCTGTCCGCTGCAACGGAAGGGCTGACATTAGTCGAGGCCGCATCCCCACGCGCCGAGGCCGAAACCATCGCGTTACGCCTGCGCCAAGCTGTCCAAGACGGGATCACTGCCGCGCTTATCTCTCCGGATCGGATGCTAACGCGGCAGGTTACCGCCGCGCTGGACCGTTGGGATATTAAGCCAGACGACAGTGCCGGTGTTCCGTTGCAGTTATCACCTCCGGGCCGGATGCTGCGTCATGTTGCGGACATGCTGGGAAAACCGCTGACCGGGGAAATGTTGCTCGTGTTGCTAAAGCATCCTCTGTGCAATTCCACAGATTCTGAGCGCGGCCCGCATCTACGTCATTCCCGCGAACTTGAGATCTATTTGCGCCGCAACGGGCCGCCATTCCCAACGCCTGATACGTTACGTGACTGGGCGTCCCGTGCCGAAGGGCGCGATGAATGGGCGAATTGGCTTTCCGAAACGGTGTTTGGCTATGCCGATCCGCTTGCCATACCTTTGTCCGACCACTTGCAGACGCATCTCCGACTGGCCGAAAAGCTGTGCGCCGGGCCATCAGGAACAGATGCAGGCGAGCTATGGAAAGAAGCAGCAGGCCGCGAGGCACGCAAAACCTGCGACACGATTGCCGAGAACGCCGACTTTGCCGGCGAAATGGATACCAAGGATTACGCCGCGCTTTTCGGCGCGATCCTGTCCGAAGGCGTCGTGCGAGAACGTGACAAAGGCCACCCACAAATCCTGATCTGGGGTACGCTAGAGGCTCGTGTTCAAGGCGTTGACCTAACAATCCTTGGCGGGATGAACGATGGGGTTTGGCCCGAAGCACCAGCACCAGACCCTTGGCTAAACCGCGTCATGCGGGCCAAGGCCGGATTGCTTTTGCCCGAACGACGCATCGGTCTTTCCGCGCACGATTATCAACAAGCAATCGCCGGCAAAGAGGTCTGGATCACGCGCGCTAAACGGTCCTCTGACGCGGAAACCGTACCGTCGCGCTGGGTAAACCGCCTTACCAATCTACTGCGTGGATTGCCCGATCAAAACGGCGTTATCGCGCTGGACGCGATGCTAGAACGTGGGCGCAACTGGGCTGACATGGCCGCCCAGCTATCTAGCGCCGATCACCGGACTGACCCCACGCCACGTCCTTCACCTTGCCCACCAGTTGATGCGCGTCCCAAGCAATTGTCCGTCACGCAAATCAAGACGCTGATCCGCGATCCATTCGCGATTTACGCACGCAAGGTGCTGCGCCTTGACCCGCTTGATCCGTTGGCACCAACAGCTGATGCACCTTTGCGCGGGACCATCGTGCATGAAGTCTTAGAAAAATTTATCGCAGGCGGCTTTGCACCCGACGATCGCGAAGCACTGATGCAAATCGCCAACGAATGTTTCCTTGAACACTGCCCATGGCCCACCATCCGCGCCCAGTGGATCGCCCGGATGGAAAAATCAGCCGATCCATTCCTAGCAGATGAGGTCAAACGCCAAGCCCTGTCCGATCAGCGCATGATCGAAAAGAAGGGTGAAATCGTGGTTCCAAACGTAGGTGTAAAACTGACCTGCCTTGCCGACCGGATTGACATCACCCCTGACGGTCAGGCGCTGATCTACGATTATAAGACCGGCGTTGTCCCCAGCGAAAAGCAGCAAGAAAACTTTGACAAGCAACTGTTGCTCGAGGCCGCGATGGTCGAACGCGGTGCGTTCAATGACCTTGGACAAAAAACCGTTCAAGCCGCCACATTCATCGGCGTAAACACGACGATGAAAAACAGCAACGCACCACTTGAAAAGAACCCGCCAGATCAGGTTTGGGCCGAGTTAGAGACGCTTTTTGAAAATTGGCAACGTGTTGATCGGGGATATACCGCGCGGATCGCGCTATTCTCAAAGACCGATTATAGCCCCTATGATCACCTGTCGCGTTTCGGGGAATGGGACACGAGCGACGACCCAAAACCAGAGGTGCTGACATGATCCGCGACGCAGCATCCCAACGGCAGGTCGACGCCGCCGATCCACGCACATCCACTTGGCTTTCTGCCAACGCCGGATCTGGCAAAACCCGCGTGCTGACCGACCGCGTAGCGCGGCTATTGTTGGAAAAGGTGTCCCCGCAGAACATTCTTTGCCTGACCTACACCAAAGCCGCCGCAGCCGAGATGCAGAACCGGCTGTTCAAGCGGCTTGGTACTTGGGCGATGATGGCGGACGATGCCTTACGCGCCGATCTTCAGTCGCTTGGCGTGGATCGGGTAATTGATGACCAACAACTGCGCGAAGCGAGGACGCTTTTTGCACGCGCCATCGAAACGCCCGGCGGCTTGAAAATCCAGACCATCCACTCGTTTTGTGCAGGTGTTCTGCGGCGTTTTCCGCTCGAGGCACAAGTCAGCCCGCAGTTCCGCGAAATGGAAGACCGCGCCGCAGAGCTGCTTCGCGCAGAGGTCATGGATGAACTGATCGCTGGTCCAGATTCACCCGCTGTCGAACAGGTCTTGCGATACTTCACAGGCGCGGAGCTATCCAAACTGACGGCCGAGGTCGCGAACAAGCGCGATGCCTTTGCAAACGGCATCCCACGTGAAGCGCTATGTGAAACGCTTAGGATTGATCCGACGCTTTCGGCTGATGCGCTTGTTTCACAGGTCCTAAGCCAATCAAGCCTTGATACGATCCACGCACTGGCCAAGATTTGCGCCAAAGGCAGTTCAACCGAAGCCAAGGCTGCAGCGACACTCGATAAAGTCAGCACAACCGCACCCGGGACGCTGCAAGACCTAGAATTATTGGAAAGCGTGTTTCTTTTCGGGGCATCGGCCAAATCCCCGTTTGGTGCGAAGGTCGGCAGTTTCCCAACCAAAGGCACCCGCGAAGCCCATGCCGAACTGATGGACGACCTCGAACCCATCATGCTGGGCGTTCAAGATGGTCGCGAAAACCGGCTGGCGCTAAATGCGTTGCACCGCACGCTTGCGATCTATCGGTTCGGCGCCGTTTTTGTGCCGGCCTATGAACAACGCAAATTGATGATGGGCGCGTTGGATTTTGACGATCTGATCCGCAAGGCAAAAGCCCTGCTAACTGATCGGGACGTTGCGCAATGGGTGTTGTTCCGTTTGGACGGCGGCATTGACCACGTTCTGGTTGACGAGGCCCAAGACACAAGCCCCACCCAATGGGCTGTGATCGAACAATTGACCCAAGAATTCGCAAGCGGCGAGGGCGCGCATCCCGACCGCGAACGCACTGTGTTTGTTGTGGGCGACAAAAAGCAGTCGATCTATTCATTCCAAGGCGCTGATCCTGCCGCCTTTGACGAAATGAAGGTCCATTTCCGTGATGCCCACCACGCCGTTGAAAAACCGTTCGAGGTCACTTCGCTTGACCATTCGTTCCGGTCTTCGCAAGCGATCCTATCCGTTGTGGATGCCACATTTACGGGTGACCGCGCTGCCGGGATGGACGACACGCTGACCCACATCGCGTTCAAAGAGAACATGCCGGGGCGCGTTGATTTATGGCCTGTCGTCGAAAAATCGGTGATTGATGAACCCCGCAACTGGTTCGACCCCATCGATCTTCCCAGCGAAACGGACCACACCGTCCTGATGGCAAACCGTGTCGCGGAACAGATCAAACGTATGATCACGCACGAAACCCTGCCAGAGGAGATTGGGCATTCCGGTGAATACCATCGCCGTCCGATCACCGAAGGCGACTTTTTGATCCTTGTGCAGCGGCGTTCGGAACTGTTTTCCGAAGTGATCCGCGCATGTAAGGCCGCCGGGCTAAAGATCGCGGGTGCTGACCGTCTGCGCGTTGGGGCGGAATTAGCAGTCAAAGACCTTGCGGCGCTTTTGAACTTTCTTGCCTTGCCAGAGGATGATCTTTCGTTGGCTTGCGCCTTGCGGTCCCCATTGTTTGGCTGGTCAGAACAAGATCTCTTCACGCTAGCGCATCACCGCCCAGAAAAAGGATATCTATGGCCCGCCTTGCGCGATTCCGACCATTCCCAGACTTTGGCTATCTTGCGTGATTTACGCAAAGAAGCTGACTTTCTACGCCCCTATGACCTGATTGAACGCGTTCTGACGCGTCACGATGGGCGCCGCAAACTATTGGCGCGGTTGGGGCCAGAGGCAGAAGATGGCATTGATGCGCTACTATCGCAGGCGCTCGCCTACGAAAGCACAGGGGTCCCTAGTCTGACCGGCTTCCTGACGTGGATGGAAACTGATGATCTAGAGGTTAAACGCCAGATGGATGCCCAAGGCGACCGGATCAGGGTGATGACTGTGCACGGGTCCAAGGGGCTTGAAGCGCCGATTGTTATTTTGCCCGACACTGCCAAACGCCGTGTTGACGTAAAAGACGAATTGCTACCGGTCGGTGATCACGTGATCTGGAAAACTGCGGCGCAGGCTTCGGGTTCTGCAATGCAGGAAATCCGAGATGATTTCGTCGCAAAGCAAACCCGCGAACGGATGCGTCTTCTTTATGTTGCGATGACGCGTGCAGAAAAGTGGTTGATCGTGGGGGCCGCTGGTGATGTGGGGGACGGGGACGATAGTTGGTATAACATCGTTGCTGATGGTATGGCGGCCCGCGGCGATACCGAAATAAAAATCGAAGATATGGAAGCACGGCGCGTGGCGCATCTTGATTGGGACGCAGGCGAACTGGTGCAGCCCGAACCAATCGTCGAAACGAAAGTTGAGGCACCAACCTTTGGCCCAGTGCCAGAGCTAACAATTCGCAAAACGTTGTCACCATCGGAATTCGACGGCGCGAAAATCATGCCCGGCGATCCGGCACGCGCGGACATCGAAGACGCAATGGAACGCGGCACAGCGATCCACAGTCTGTTAGAATACTTGCCGCAAGCAGCCCCGCAAGAACGCAAAGCGCTTGGCCTACGCGTATTGGAACACAACGACCCCGAACTTGTGGATGAAGTTATCAGCCTGTTGGATCAACCTGATTTAGCGCATCTATGGGATCCGACTGCCTTGACCGAAATTGATGTTACCGCCGACATCGATGGTATCGGGCGTATTCATGGCACGATTGACCGGTTGATCATCCGCGAAGACAGCGTTTTGGCGATTGATTATAAATCAAACCAGATCGTCCCCGATCATGCCACCCAAACTCCATTGGGAATTTTGCGGCAGATGGCGGCCTATGACGCTGCCTTGCGCCAGATTTACCCAGACCGCGATGTTTATGTGGGCATTTTGTGGACCGCGAGCCGGACATTGATGCAGCTACCCAAAGAACTGCTTCACGAAACCCTGAACAGCCTTTCGATCCCTTGACCAATCCACGATGGGTACATAGGTTCAGCATCCAATGACATTCGCCAAGGAGTGACCCAATGGCAACCGTAGCAGTAACAGACGCAACCTTTGACGCCGAAGTACGCCAGTCAGATATTCCTGTTGTCGTAGACTTCTGGGCTGAATGGTGTGGCCCATGTAAACAAATCGGCCCAGCTCTTGAGGAGCTATCTGCCGAGTATGATGGCAAGGTTAAAATCGTCAAAGTAAACGTTGATGAAAACCCGAATTCACCTTCACAGCTTGGCGTTCGCGGCATCCCAGCGCTGTTCATGTTCAAAGGCGGCGAAGTCGTTTCGAACAAAACAGGCGCAGCACCAAAAGCAGCTTTGCAGGGCTGGATCGACGAGTCGATCTAAGCGATCTGACATTACGAATTTTGGGCGCCCATTGTGGCGCCCTTTTTGGTTTTAGACAGACCAACCGTGACCTTGCAAAACTTTACGTATGGTTTCTTGAGTTTCTGGCCGCCCTGCGTTGATCGCCTGCTGTTGTAGAAACCAAAATAGATAGGCAGCGTAGTCTGGGTTATGATCTGCCTGTGCTGCAAATGCGTCAACAACACCCATTTCATGCACATTCAGTCCGATATGATGAAAGTCAGTTTTTCCAAATAGGATCACAGGTTTCTCTAAGAAATACCCGTGAAAACCAAGACTGGAATTCTGCGTCACGATGTAATCGCAATGATGAAGGTATTTATCGGCACTACGGTGCTGAATGGATAGCCGACCGTTCGCGTCAACCAGTGATTTCAACGCCGTCAAATCATCATCACTATAGTTTTCTGACGGGTGAAGCGTTGCGATAATTTTTCGGTCAGGGTCATATTGCAGCGTTGCTTTAATCATCTCAATCGGACTGCAAAACTGAAACGAACGACGCACTGTTAAACGCCCCTGCAACGGCATGTATACAAACCCATCTTTTCGGGTTTCACCTGCAAACAGTTTTTCGCGCCACCGGTGATGGAACGTCTTTGCTTTTGTGTGATCAACTGCGCTGGTATCAAATGTTTTTTGCGCGACCGGCCATTCCCAACGCTTGCTTTGCTTTTCGATGTGCCAAAACGGATAGATGTATGTCTTACGAAAGCTAAGACCGCGTTCATCAACAGGGTCATCCATCAAAAACAAACCACGCCCCTGCCGTGCCATCGCGTTTAAGCGACCAAGTTCATCATTCCCATCATAAGCAACCTTTAATCCCGTTCTTTCCAGCACGGCACATACTTGGCTGATGAAGTTGTGGTTACCACGTTCGGCTTGGCGACGTAGTTTCGGGCTTAAATAGAAGGTGACGGTATTTTCATCGATCATACCACGACGCTAGCCCGGTGTCTGACGGGCGGCAAGCCATCGGGGTTGTTTGCCCGCGCGCGCACCGCCATATAGTGTCCAACCCGCAAGGAGCAGATGATGAGTAAAGAAGAATTCCCAGGCTGGCACGGCACAACGATCATCGGTGTGCGCAAGGACGGTAAAGTTGTAATCGCTGGCGATGGGCAGGTTAGCCTTGGCCAAACTGTAATCAAAGGCACCGCACGCAAAGTGCGTCGTCTGTCACCCGGCGGACAAGATGTGATTGCTGGTTTTGCGGGTTCGACCGCCGACGCGTTTACCCTGCTTGAGCGGCTTGAGAAAAAGCTGGAAGCAACCCCCGGTCAGCTGGCGCGCGCAAGTGTTGATCTTGCCAAGGACTGGCGCACAGACAAATACCTGCAAAAGCTAGAAGCGATGCTGATCGTCACCGATGGCAAAGACCTGTTTGTGATTACAGGGGCAGGCGATGTTCTGGAACCTGAACACGATATCGCAGCAATCGGATCCGGCGGAAACTTTGCGCTGGCTGCTGGTCGCGCCATGATGGACAGCGACATGGATGCCGAAGCCGTTGCCCGCAAAGCTATGGCAATTGCCGCTGATATTTGTGTTTATACCAACGGCAAATTGACAGTGGAAAGCATCGGTTAAGTGATTGGTGCGACGGCGAGACCGACGTTGAATTCCTCGCACCAAATCCAGACCTCGTTATAGGCTGACGTATCGATACCCTCTGGGGCCATATATTGGGACGCACCAGTATCACTGGCAAGCGGTCCCATGATGGTGGCGGGGTCATAGACCCCGTCTTTGCCCAGCGCGACTTTGGGGTCCGGCGCGCCATCAAACACAAAGTCATCAAGCAGGTTGATCTCGCTTCCCGCGATTTCGGCGGTGCCTGTCACAGTGTGGCCATTAATGCCACCCCAAGTCCCTAAACGGCCATGGCCACCTGCAAATGCTGGTAATGCCGCTGTACTTAGCAACACCGCGATAAAAGAACGTCTATCCATCGGAAACCTCCTGTTTCTGTTGCTACCAATCGTACAGCGCATCGGTTTTCAAACAATCATCCCCACGCGTTTGTGATGCGCTGCAATTTACGGCAAAAAGGTTGTGCCGCTCTTGGAGTTGCATGCCACAACACTTAGGTGTGACGAACGCAAAGGAATGCCGATGATTGACAAAGATGACCTACGTGCTGCGATCAACAGCGGCCTTTTGTCCGAACGACAAGCCGCTGATCTGGCGCAGCTTGCACAACAGCGGAAAACATCTGGGTCTGATCTGTCGCCCGGCGATGAACCGTTCGAACTGTTTCGTGGTTTCAACGAAGTCTTCATAATCATCGGGTTATTTATTCTTGGTATCGGTTGGTATTCGGTTGCTATGCTCGCCCTGGGCGATGAAATTGTTGACCTTAAACGCTATGCCATCGGCATTACATTGGCTGGCGCTGTCGCGATCTGGCTATTGTCAGAATATTTTATTCGGCGCCGACGCATGATCGGCCCGGCATCAACGCTTGCGATTATGTTCATCGCCAACGCGACCTTTGGCTTTCTAAGCTATTTCGCCGAACCGTTTATGGTTGGTCAGGGCAATTTTGAAAGCATCCCACTTCCGCTTTTTCTGGGTTTGATTTCACTGCTTATCTATTGGTGGCGCTTTCGCGTACCGTTCGCTATGGCAATCCTGGCTATCGGGTTTTTCGTTGTCGCGATGGTGTTCACCGCCAGTAAGGGTGGCGAAATCAACGAATTCAAAGACTTGTTCCTGCTATCAGCTGGCGGACCATTTGCATGGATCACACTTGTTCTTGGGCTTATCGTTTTCGCCGTCGCCATGCTGTTTGATATGAGCGACCCACATCGCGTCACCCGGCGGTCAACGAATGGGTTTTGGCTGCATGTCGTTGCAGCGCCTGCTTTGATTAACACAATCGGCCTGACGCTCTTGAACCAAGGGACATCGGCCACAAACTTTGGACTATTTGTTGTGCTTGGTATCTTCGCTGTTATTGCGATCATCATCGACCGACGGTCATTTTTGATTACGGCAATCGGCTATATCGTGACCGTTGCGATCACAGTTCTGGATGGCGATGGCGTTGCACTGACAGTTCTGCTACTTGGCGCAATCATGCTGTTTTTAGGTGCTTTCTGGGAAAAAATTCGTGCGCGGACCTTGCGTCTGCTGCCGACAGGTTTTCCATTGCACCGCTTGCCTCCATCCCATGTGTAAGGATTGACATGACTGACCTCACCCCACGTGAAATCGTATCGGAACTTGATCGATTTATCATTGGACAGAACGACGCAAAACGCGCCGTGGCTGTTGCCCTGCGTAACCGCTGGCGCCGCAAGCAATTGGGCGATGATCTACGCGACGAAGTCTACCCAAAGAACATTTTGATGATCGGGCCCACTGGTGTTGGTAAAACCGAGATCAGCCGCCGCTTGGCGAAACTTGCCCGTGCGCCATTCATCAAGGTGGAAGCAACGAAATTCACCGAAGTTGGCTACGTCGGCCGTGACGTTGAACAGATCATCCGTGATCTGGTTGATACTGCGATCTTGGACACCCGCGAACATATGCGCGAAGACGTCAAAGCCAAAGCACAACAAGCCGCCGAAGACCGCGTGATTACCGCCGTGGCTGGTACTGATGCACGCGACGGAACCCGCGACATGTTCCGCCGCAAGCTAAAGGCTGGCGAACTGGACAATACCGTAATCGAACTGGAACTAGCGGATTCATCGAACCCGCTGGGTGGTTTTGAAATCCCGGGCCAGCCCGGTGGCATGGGCGGCATGATGAACATTGGCGAATTATTCGGCAAAATGGGCGGCGGGCGCACGGTTAAGAAAAAGATGACCGTCGCAGAAAGCTATGACGCGCTGATCGCCGACGAAGCCGACAAACTGCTTGATGATGAGACAGTGACCAAAGCCGCGCTAGAAGCAGTCGAACAAAATGGCATCGTGTTCTTGGACGAAATCGACAAAGTCTGTGCACGCTCTGACGCACGCGGCGCAGATGTTTCCCGCGAAGGTGTTCAGCGCGATCTACTGCCATTGATTGAAGGTACAACTGTTTCAACCAAACACGGCCCAATCAAGACAGACCACATCCTGTTTATCGCGTCTGGCGCATTCCATGTCGCGAAACCATCAGACTTGCTGCCTGAATTGCAGGGCCGTTTGCCGATCCGTGTTGAACTGCAAGCCCTGACCGAAGACGACTTTGTCCGCATCCTGACCGAAACCGACAACGCATTGACGCTGCAATACACAGCCTTGATGAAAACAGAAGAAGTCGCTGTGACCTTTGACCAAGAAGGGATCAAAGCACTGGCGAAAATCGCGGCAGAGGTCAATGAATCCGTGGAAAACATCGGGGCACGCCGGCTGTACACCGTGATGGAACGCGTATTCGAAGACCTGTCTTTCAACGCACCTGATCGTGGTGGCGAAGCAATCACAATCGACGCCGCATTCGTTGAAAAGCACCTTGGCGAATTGTCCCGTTCCTTGGACGTCAGCCGCTACGTGTTGTGATTTAGCTGCACCGCTACTTTAGGGCTTTCCTTTTGGGCGGTGCAGGATCACCAAAGGCGTATGAATTCATTCGCATCTTATTTCCGCTTTATCCGTGAAAACACGCCATTCCTTGCAGTTGGCGCGCTTCTTTCTGCTTTATCCAGTTTTGGGCAGACCTTTCTGATCGCTGTCTTTGCGGGCGAAATCCGCGAAGAATACGGGCTTTCTAACGGCGATTGGGGGCTGATCTACATGGTCGCCACAATGGCATCTGCTGGAGTCATGATCTACGCGGGCGGACTAACTGATCGGTTCCGCGTGCGTAGCTTGGGCGTCGTCGTTCTAACGTTGTTGGCGCTGTCCTGCCTTGGCATGGCGTTCAATACACATGTGCTTGGGCTGGTGTTTGTTATCTTTTGCCTACGCCTGTTTGGCCAAGGCATGAGCAGTACAATTTCGATCGTCGCGATTTCACGCTGGTTCATCGCGACACGCGGTCGTGCGCTCGCGGTCTCAACACTTGGGTTTATAATCGCCGAAGCAGCGCTACCGTTATCAAGCGTTTGGCTAAAGTCCCATGCGGAATGGCGGACAATTTGGGTCGGCTTCGCGATGTTCATTCTAATGATGATCCCACTTTTATGGTACTTGCTCAAACTCGAACGCACTCCACAATCCTCGGCAAAGTCCGACACCGCCGTCGGGATGGACGGCAGACACTGGACCCGCGCCGAAGCATTACGCCATCCGCTATTCTGGACACTCGCCCCCGCAATGGCATTGTTTCCGATGCTCGCCACTGCGTTCTGGTTTCACCAGGTGCACTTTGCTGAAATCAAAGGGTGGGAGCACCTAAAATTCGTGGCCGTGTTTCCACTGGGGACATTCACGTTCATGGGATCCACGTTCCTGTTTGGCTGGGCCGTGGATAAATTCGGGGTAGGGCGGCTATTGCCGATCTACTTGCTGCCATATTCAGTCGCATTCATTGTTCACGCCTTTGCCCCGACAATCGCGTGGTCTGCTTTGGGTGTGATCCTGATGGGGCTAGCGGGCGGCGGTCAATCAACGTTACCCGGTTCGGTGTGGAGCACATATTTCGGAACCGCACACATAGGATCCATCAAATCAGCAGCTGTTGCGTTGATGGTGCTTGGGTCCGCGATTGGCCCGGGACTATCTGGTTGGTTGATTGATCTCGGCTTTGAATTCGATACGCAGCTTTTGTTTTACTCAGCAACTTTCGTGATCGCATCACTTGCCATGGTTCCTGCGATCAAAAAGGCGCAAACCCGTCTATCGGCTTCGACGTAAGTAAACGTAATATGCACCGTGGCCACCATGTTTTAGGTGCGCTGGCGTTACCTGCAGGATCGCGTGATTTAGCGGTGGTAGCGCGAGCCATTGTGGGACCTGATGTCGTAAAACGCCCTGCCGAGTTGGGATCGGTCCACCGTCGTCGCGATCTTTGCCTTTGCCAGTGATCACCAAAACCAAGCGGCGCCCAATTGCATGCGACCCAAGGATAAACGCGACAAGCTCTGGATGCGCCTCGTTCATGGTCATTCCGTGCAAGTCGATCCGCGCCTCTGGCACCAGTTTACCGCGCTTCATTTTGCCGAACGACTTGTGGTCCATATGCACAGGTGCACGGCTTAGCCGTTCTGTGATGCTGGGCAAAATATCATGGGGGCGGTGCGCATTTGCTTTTTGCCCAACCTGAAAGTTTGGCATCGGTGTACCGCCAACATCACGGGGTTTTGGTTTAGGCTCGATCGGTGCCTTTTCAGCAGCGTGCGATTTCGGATCAAGCGGCTTCGCCCGTTCGGCAACTTTGTCCCACAACGCACGTTCTTCTTCAGAAAGGTTTCTTGGCCGCCGCATCAGGTTGTCTTTCCGCAAATTCGCTGCACCATATCATTTGGCAGCAAAACAACCATACGTCCGCCATCATTCACCTGACCAGCCAGACGCCCAGCCTTGCTCCCAGTGCCAAAGAATATGTCGGCACGTTGAGCACCCTTGATCGCCGATCCCGTATCTTGGGCAGTCATAAGACGGTATGTGCCAGATTTTTCAATCCAGACTGGCGCGCCAAGCGGCGTGATTTCTGGATCAACGGCGATTGATCTACCGGCAATGATCGACGCACCTAGCGCGCCCAGAGGGCCGTGATCTGCTGGAACCTCGGTTATTTCTTTGAAGAAGACATAGCTTTCGTTTTCCCACAAAAGCGCCTGACCCTTCGTCCCGTTTTTAGCAACCCATTCACGGATGGATTCAGGTTTCACATCACTGGCAACCAGATCGCTGCGCGCGATTAGAACCTTTCCGATGGATGTATATTCCCGACCATTCTTACCTGCGAAGCCAACGCGCATCATCTTACCATCGGGTAGCTGAATGCGACCTGATCCTTGGACCTGCAAAAAGAACAAATCTACAGGATCAGAAAGCCACGCAATTTCCAAACCGCGCCCTGCAAGAGGTTGGTCTTCGTCAATCTCCCGACGTGTGTATTTGGTCGGTTCGTCGGGCAACGCATAGATGGGAATGGAAAATGCTTCCGACTTTGTGCGCGATCCAGCAAGCTGCGGCTCGAAATAGCCAGTGAACACCATCTGTGCACCGTCTTCGATCAAAACAGGTTGAAAGTGGGTTTCAAAAAACTGACGGGGTGATTGCGCGGCATTCGCCATATCGCCCCAGTTATCATTGGTTAGATGCGCGCTGGTGTTCAGAAAAACATCAAGGGCGGCCTGATGATCATCAGCCGCCCAATCGTTCAAATCGTCAAAGGACAATTGCCTATATGTCAGTCCGGCCATTGCCTTGCCTGCACCTTATTCGCCGGTCGCAACCAGTTTCCAGTTTGGATCACCGGCATCCATCTGACGCGAGAATGTCCAAGTATCTTTCTGGCGCTTAACTTCTTTGTCACTGCCTTCGACGACGTCACCACCATTATCGCGAACGACCGAAGTCATCTCGGACTTAAAGCGGACAGAAATATCTGCCTCGTTGTTTGATGCGTCGAATTCAGCCGCAGCCAATGTCATGTCGCTAACGCCTATGAATGTTGCATCCACGGTCAGACCTTTGCGTTTGCGATCTTCGACAACGAAAGCAAAGGCTTCGTAAACATCATCAGAGATAAATGGCTTAATCTCGTCCAGATCACCGTTTTCAAACGCCATCAGGATCATCTCGTAAGCGCCGCGGGCACCGCCCAGAAATTCTGATACATTGAACGATGGATCAACACGTTTCATTGCGGCCAATGCGGTTGCTGCAGCGCTGCCTTCAGCAACATGATCCGTAATATCTAGATCAGGTCCGTCTTTAACAAGTTCAAGATCAGGTTTACCGCCACGCGCGCTGCTTTGCGTTTGACGTACGACAGGTTTTTCAAAACCTTCACGCGTACCTAGAACGCCCCGTAAGCGCAGGATTAAAAAAACAGCGATGCCAGCCAGCACCAATAGTTCAACAAGAGAGTTCATCAGGACCTCAATCAGGGTTGGGCATGGAAAACTGCCCGTTCTCACCCTATGTAAGTGCTGTATAGGGCCAAGTCCACCTTGCCCGGAACAAGTTAAGAAAGGCGTCCACTATGTGGCTATTGATCGCGTTCATCGCAGTCCCAATGATCGAAATCTCGTTATTCATCCAAGTTGGCGGCGCCATTGGCGTTTGGTGGACCCTTTTAATTGTTCTGACAACGGCAATCGCCGGGTCATATTTGGTGAAACAACAGGGCCTGCGTGAACTTGGAAAACTTCAACAATCCTTTTCTGAACTCCAAGATCCGTCCGAACCATTGGCAAATGGGGCGATGATCTTGTTCGCAGGGGCGCTTTTACTAACACCGGGTTTTTTCACAGATATTGTAGGGCTTTCCCTATTGATACCAAAGGTACGTCAAGCAGCTTTTATCTGGGGCCGTTCAAAAATCAAAGTCGCTAGCTTTACAGCAAGCGCCAACCAGCAACGCACACAACAACCCAATGATCAGGTCATTGATGGTGAATTTCAAGACATTACCGGAGACAAAAAACCAACACATCCGCCATCAGGGTGGACCCAGCATTGAGCCTTAGGACATTGGCTGTTAGGAAAACGCCAACATAATTTAACCGGAGCAGTTTATAATGTCTGATACCCCCGAAAACGGTGCCGCTGCGGCACAACCCGCACAGGTCAAAAGCCGTGTGATGGCACAATACATCCGCGACATGTCTTTCGAAAATATCCTTGCGCAAAAAGGTGTTTCTGGCGAAGCCCAACCAGAAATTCAGGTTCAGGTGAACCTAGATGCGCGTAAACGTGCCGCCGACAACCAGTACGAAGTTATCACAAAACTAAATATCACCAGCAAAACCAAAGACAAAGGCGAGCCACTGTTCGTTCTGGAAATCGAATATGCTGGTGTTTTCCATGTCGAAGGCGTTCCAGAAGAACAGATGCACCCATATCTGCTGATCGAATGCCCACGCATCACGTTCCCATTCCTGCGCCGTATCGTCAGCGACATCACACGCGACGGCGGCTTCCCAGCGCTAAACCTAGAAACAATTGATTTCGTTGCGCTTTACCGTTCTGAACTGGCACGCCGTGCGGAAGCAGAGAAAGCAAAAGTTAACTAAGCTTTTTCCACAAAGCATCGTCGCCCAGTTTGTCGATAAAGGCATTATGGGCGGCGGTTTCTTCAGCCGTTAGCTTTGATGGCAACGGCTGGGGACGCGCCGTTGGGCGCCAGTCTTCTGAAACATTGCTATTCGATTTTGAACGCGTGTCTGATGCAAGCGCGAAATCCGGCTGCCGTCCACCTATCAGTTCTAGATAAACTTCGGCAAGAATTTCACTATCCAACAACGCGCCGTGCAACGTCCGCGAAGAGTTGTCGATGCCAAACCGACGGCAAAGCGCATCCAATGACGCGGGAGAACCGGGAAATTTGCGGCGCGCAATTGCCAAAGTATCAAGTGACTGATCCATAGGCAGTAACGGACGGCCCAGCCAACCCAGTTCCGCATTCAAAAACTTCATATCAAATGCGGCGTTATGGATGACCATTTTTGAGTCGCCAACAAAATCAACGAATGCCTGCGCGATGTCTTTGAACAACGGCTTATCACGGAGCGTTTCTTGACCCGGCTTTGGATCTTGGGGCGGTTGCAACAAATCCGGACCAATACCGTGAACGCCGAATGCCTCGGCTGGCATTGAACGTTCTGGGTTGATGTACTGATGATATGTACGGCCTGTCGGCATATGGCCGATCAGCTCGATCGCACCAATTTCTACAATCCGGTCGCCTTCGTTGGGTTCAAACCCGGTGGTTTCCGTATCAAGTACGATTTCGCGCATCAGATTGCCCCTTAAGTTCCGCAATCAGGTTTCGCACAGCAGTGCGGGTATCGTCCAGCGTCAGCGTCTCAATAATATGGTCAGCACGTTCACGTTTTTCTGCATCCGGCGTTTGCCGTGAAAGAATGGTTTGAAATTGTTGTTCGGTCATGCCCGGACGGTCCATCACCCGTGATCTTTGTACATCGGCGGGAGCGGTCACAACCAAGACAGCATCTAACCATTCGTCTGCACCAGTTTCGAACAGCAAAGGTATGTCAAAAACCACCAGTGGATCATTATGATTGGCTAAGAATTTAAGACGACTGTCAGCAACAAGCGGATGCACGACTTTTTCTAACTGTCCGATGACGGCAGGATCAGCGGCGATCAACGTTTTCAATGCATCGCGCGATACAATGTTTTCAATCACTGCGGTTGGAAATACGGCCGCAATAGCCTGAACCGCGTCGCCGTCCTTTGAATACAAGTCATGAACCGTGGCGTCAGCATCCCAAACTGGAACACCTTCGTCGCGGAACATCTGCGCCGTCGTGGATTTCCCCATCCCAATTGATCCGGTCAATCCCAGCCGCAGCGTCATGCGAGTACGGCCTGCCGTGTATCTTCATCGACTTCTGGGCGTTTCCCAAACCAGCGCTCGAACCCAGGCACACCCTGATGAAGCAGCATTCCCAATCCATCAACTGTGGTACAACCCAGTTTTTCAGCAGTCGTCAAAAGGGGGGTACGTAATGGGTTATACACAATATCTGTAACCACGGTTTCTGGACGCAGTTCATCAAGAGATACCTTGAAATCTGCAGCGCCTTTCATCCCAAGGGAGGTTGTATTCACCAAAACGCCTGCATCTTTGAGCGCAGTTCCAGCTTGAACCCAATCGACCACACGAATGCGTGCACCAAAATCTGCACGCAATGCCTCTGCTTTGGCGCGGGTTCGGTTCGTCAAAATAATTTCCGGCGCACCGGCATCTGCCAAAGCAACAATAACTGCACGCGCTGCGCCACCAGCACCAAATACCATCGCGGGACCAGATTTAGGATTCCAGTCTGGTGCGCCTTGGCGCAAGTTTGAAATAAACCCATAACCATCTGTATTATCTGCAAAAATACGACCATCTTCCTTAAAAGTCAGCGTATTTGCAGCGCCGATCAAAGTCGCGCGATCTGTGATTTGATCAGCGTATTGTAAAACATCAACCTTGTGCGGAATTGTTACATTCACCCCAACAAAACCCTGTTCAGGCAAAGTTCTAAGCACATTTTCAAGATCGGCCTCAGCGACTTGCAGTGATGTATATTCACCGGGCAAATCATAGCGTTTGAGCCAATAACCATGCAACTTTGGCGATAAAGAATGCGAAATTGGATTGCCGATAACGCAGGCCCGCGGCGATTTTGTCATGACGGCAGTGTCCCGCGAAGTGTCAGATATGATAAGAGTTCAAGTAGCGGTAGTCCCAGCACGTTAAAGTAATCCCCCTCGATACGCGAAAAAAGTCGCACACCTTCTTCCTCAAGCTTATAGGCTCCGACGGCGTGGCGGATACTTTCCCAATTGCGATCTACATAATCGGTTAAATATGTGTCGCTCGCGTCACGCATTTGCAAGCGAACAACACCAACATGACGCCATAGTGGTTTGCCTTCGCCGTATATCACAGCTGCTGACAACAGCTGATGCTTTTGACCGCGCAAAGACTGTAACTGCGAAAGCGCCTGATCTGGGGTTTCGGGCTTAGTATATATCGTGCGCCCAAGCGCCAAAACCTGATCACAACCAATCACCAACGCTTCGGGATGTTTTGCTGCAACTCTTTGTGCTTTGAGTTCGGCCAAAGTGTCGGCAATATCTCGAGGTGAGGCTTCTTCTGCCTCAAGAGATTGGCGGATCGTATCTTCGTCGATCCGCGCCTTAACGACAGAAAAATCTATCCCAGCATTACGCAGTAAAGTGGCGCGAATTTCAGAGCCAGAGGCCAGAATGATCGTATCGGTCATGTGGATAACCTTTTGGAAAAACCGTGTGTCAGCCTGCGGGCGACCTGTGGGAGGAGTCAGTGGATTTCTGAACCTGTGCGAAAGTCGAAACTTATGCCAGCTGTTATGCCGATTTTTCCACGGTGGGAAAGGATAAGTCGGCCCTGTGGAGGAATCGCGCGAAAGTGCAGAGTCAATGTCACAATAGGTACCGGTCGCGAAAATATTCCAACATTCAACGTATTGTTTTTATGTCATAAAATATAGAAACAGGCAAGTGTTTGAGAAATATTTTTCCAAGTTTAGCCTTGGGATAAGTCTGCGGATGAAAAAACAAACCACAGAAATCGGGCTTACTATCATCATCATCATCTTTTCTTTCTATATATATTTATTAAGAGGTAACTGACGGAAGAAAGTGAAACACATGCTGGAATTTCTGAGCGGTTATTACGACTGGATCAAAGCAATCCATATTATGGCTGTCATCTCGTGGATGGCCGGAATGTTCTATTTACCGCGTCTGTTTGTGTATCATGCCGAACGGGCAGTGGTTGGGTCAGAGCTTGATCAGACATTCCAGGTAATGGAAGAAAAACTGCTTCGTGTGATCATTAATCCCGCGATGACTGTAACTTGGATTGCGGGATTGATCATGCTCGCCATGGGCGCGTTTGATTGGGGATCGGTCTGGGCATGGGCAAAGATCATATCTGTGATCTTAATGAGCGGTTTTCACGGCTGGCTAAGTAAACGCCGGAAAGAGTTCGCTGCGGGGGCTAACACGCGCTCTGGGCGGGTCTACAGGCTCGCTAATGAGGTTCCGACAGTTCTGATGGTGATAATCGTCGTAGCGGTCGTTGTACGGCCGTTTTAGGGCGTCGTTGACTCGCGGTGCATGTTTACATATGACTGCCACAGCTTCCCATCCGGGAAAGTGGTTTTCCATTTCTATATGCAAAGACACCGGCCATTGGGCTGGTGATGGATTTTATGATGTCCCAACACCGTCTGAACCTTGCTGATCTTAAGGCACAAAGCCCAAAAGATTTGTTGTCGCTGGCTGAAGAGCTCGAAATCGAAAACGCTTCGACAATGCGGAAAGGCGACATGATGTTCGCCATTCTGAAAGAGCGGGCAGACGAAGAATGGATCATCGGTGGTGATGGCGTTTTGGAAGTCCTGCAAGACGGCTTTGGTTTCTTGCGTTCACCCGAAGCGAACTACCTTCCGGGTCCAGATGATATTTACGTTTCACCAGACATGATCCGTCAGCATTCTTTGCGGACAGGCGATACCGTCGAAGGTGTGATGAAAGAGCCGAATGACACAGAGCGTTACTTTGCGCTGACTTCGGTTGAGCAAATCAACTTTGAAGAACCTGAAAAGGCCAAGCACAAAGTCGCGTTCGACAACCTTACACCGCTTTACCCAGATGAGCGGCTGAACATGGAAGTCGAAGATCCAACAATCAAAGACCGTTCAGCGCGGATTATTGATCTTGTTGCACCAATCGGTAAGGGGCAGCGTTCATTGATCGTCGCGCCGCCACGGACTGGTAAAACGGTTCTGTTGCAAAACATCGCCAACTCGATCGAAAAGAACCACCCAGAATGCTATCTGATCGTTCTGCTGATTGACGAACGACCAGAAGAAGTCACGGACATGCAGCGTTCAGTAAAAGGCGAGGTTGTTTCTTCGACATTCGACGAACCCGCAACACGTCACGTTGCCGTATCTGAGATGGTTATCGAGAAAGCAAAACGTCTTGTCGAACATAAGCGGGACGTTGTGATCTTGTTGGATTCGATCACACGTCTGGGCCGCGCGTTTAACACAACTGTGCCATCTTCTGGTAAAGTTCTAACCGGTGGTGTGGATGCGAATGCGTTGCAGCGTCCAAAACGCTTCTTTGGTGCGGCACGGAACATCGAAGAAGGCGGTTCACTGACAATCATCGCGACCGCGTTGATTGATACAGGTTCGCGTATGGACGAAGTTATCTTTGAAGAATTCAAAGGTACTGGTAACTCTGAGATCGTTCTGGATCGCAAAGTTGCTGATAAGCGCGTGTTCCCTGCGATGGATATTCTGAAATCCGGCACACGGAAAGAAGAGCTGTTGGTGGATAAGGTCGATCTAGCGAAAACATACGTTCTTCGTCGGATTCTGAACCCAATGGGTACGACTGATGCGATTGAATTCTTGATTGGTAAGCTAAAGCAGACCAAAACAAACTCGGACTTCTTCGATTCAATGAACACGTAACTTATTGTTATAATACAATGGGTTGATTTATGGATACGATTTTTGCCTTAGCAACTGCGAAGGGCCGGGCCGGTGTGGCCGTGGTCCGTTTGTCAGGATCAGACGCGGTGAAAGCTGCCGAAAGGCTGATGGGGAAAGTACCTGTCAGCCGCGGTGTTCGCGTGCTTTCTGATCTTGATGGGCAATTATTGGACGAGGCTTTGGTCCTTCGGTTCTCTGAGGGGAAAAGTTTTACTGGCGAAGAGGTTGTTGAGCTTCATTTGCACGGCAGCCCTGCTGTCGTTAGTGCCGTATTGACTGTTCTGGGGAATGATCCAGAACTTCGGCAGGCCGAACCAGGTGAATTTACGCGCCGCGCGCTTGATAACGGGCGTTTGGATTTGGCGCAGGTTGAAGGCCTCGCCGATCTGATTGATGCCGAAACTGAAAGTCAGCGCAAGCAGGCTGTTCGGGTTTTTTCGGGGGCGTTAGGTGATCTGGCGGAAGGGTGGCGTAAAAAATTGATTCGTGCTGCTGCGTTATTGGAAGCGACGATCGACTTTGCAGACGAAGAAGTGCCAGTCGATGTTGCGCCCGAAGTCTTGGAATTGATCGGCGAAGTCAAATCTCAGATGCGGCGCGAAGCAGAAGGCGTGCGGATCGCCGAACGTTTGCGAGACGGTTTCGAAGTAGCAATTATTGGTGCACCTAACGTTGGTAAATCGACGCTGCTTAATCGGCTAGCTGGCCGAGAAGTTGCCATTACATCTGAAATTGCGGGTACGACGCGGGACGTCATCGAAGTTAGACTTGATTTGGATGGGCTTGCGGTGACACTTTTGGATACAGCGGGCCTTCGCGATACAGATGACGTTGTAGAAGGTATTGGCGTTCAACGGGCCAAAGAGCGAGCAGAACAGGCAGATATTCGTGTCCATATGTTGTTGCCAGGTGATCTAGAGCCTCAATATATCGATGTTAGCGACATCATAGTGCGCTCAAAAGCGGATATTGAACGAGGCGAAGGGTTGGCGGTCTCTGGTAAAACCGGAGACGGCGTTGATATACTAGTTTCTAAAATATCTGATATTTTGAAAGATCGTGTTGGTTCCGTTGGTATAGCAATGCGTGAACGGCATCGCGTCGCGATGGTGAATGCAATTCGTTATCTAGACGCCGCCGAAGCAGATTTGGATGTGCAGCATGGAATGACCGATTTGACTGCTGAAGAACTTCGTTCTGCTATTCGCGCAGTGGATAGCCTTGTAGGTCGTGTTGATGTAGAACAACTTCTTGATGAGATCTTTTCCAGTTTTTGCATAGGCAAATAGGAGTGTTTCACGTGAAACATCATGACTTCGACGTAATAGTTATTGGTGGCGGTCATGCGGGCGCCGAAGCCGCGCATGCATCTGCGAGGATGGGCGCACGTACTGCGCTTATTACGCTGACAAAACAGTCAATTGGGGTGATGTCCTGTAACCCAGCGATCGGTGGGCTTGGAAAAGGGCATCTTGTCCGTGAAATTGATGCGCTGGACGGCGTTATGGCACGTGTTGCTGATCGGGCTGGTATCCAATTCCGTCTACTAAACCGCAAAAAGGGACCAGCTGTGCAGGGCCCCCGCGCGCAAGCCGACCGCGAAATATACCGCACAACAATGCAAGCTGAGCTAGATCTAGTAAAAAACCTAAAAATCATTGAAGGTGAAGCAACTGATTTGATTATGGACGGCGATCGTGTTGGCGGTGTTGTCATGTCAGATGACGCACGTTTGACCGCCAGCAGTGTGATTCTTACAACGGGTACTTTTTTAAGGGGTGTCATTCACATTGGTGACGTGTCACGTCCGGGTGGCCGGATGGGGGATAAACCGTCGGTGAAAATGGCAGAGCGCTTGGATAGTTTTAATCTCCCGTTAGGTCGTTTAAAAACGGGGACGCCGCCCCGGTTAGATGGCCGAACAATTCGGTGGGACTTACTAGAGGCCCAGCCAACCGATGCTGAACCAACCCTGTTTTCTTTCATGTCTACCGGCGTATTTGCTCCCCAAATTGATTGCGGAATTACGCATACAAATGAAAAAACACACGACATCATCCGGGCGAACTTAGGCAGATCTGCAATGTACGGTGGTCATATCGATGGGGTGGGCCCTCGGTATTGTCCTTCTATTGAGGATAAGGTTGTAAGGTTTGCAGATAAGACTTCGCATCAGATATTTCTGGAACCCGAAGGAGTTAATGACCACACCGTTTATCCTAACGGTATTTCAACGTCATTGCCGGAAGATGTGCAAGAAGACTATGTTCATTCGATCTATGGTCTTGAAAACACAACAATTTTGCAACCTGGCTACGCGATTGAATACGACTACGTTGACCCGCGATCATTAAGACCAACATTAGAATTGCGGGATGTCCCCGGGCTCTATTTGGCAGGCCAAATTAATGGTACTACAGGCTATGAAGAAGCAGCAGCTCAGGGACTTGTAGCAGGATTAAATGCCGCAGCGTACGCCAAGGGTCGCGAGCCAGTTACATTTAGTCGTCGGCAATCTTATATAGGTGTGATGGTTGATGACTTAATTACACGTGGAGTTTCGGAGCCGTACCGCATGTTTACTTCTCGGGCGGAGTTTAGGCTGTCTTTACGTGCAGACAATGCTGACCAGAGGCTTACGGCCTTCGGATATGAATTAGGATGCGTGGATGACCTCCGTTGGGCAGCATTTTCGAAAAAGATGGAGAAAATCCAATCAGCACAGTCTTTGTTAACTAAAATTTCCCTTTCTTCACGACAGATTTCGGGGGAGGGAGCAAAGTTGAATCCTGATGGACCGCGGCGGTCAGCCTTGGATGCATTAGCACTTACTGATTTCGATTTTTCACAACTTGAAAAGATCTCACCAGAAGTTTCGGTAATTGAACCTGATGTGAGAGATCAAATTAAGAAAGATGCGTTGTATGCACACTACGTTGCGCGACAAGAGCGCGATATCGCTGCTTTGGAACGTGACGAAATGCAGATTATTCCAGATAATCTTAAGTATTCGGGTGTGCGGGGGCTATCAAATGAGCTGGCTAGTAAACTTGAAACGGCACGACCAGCCACAATTGCACAGGCTGGACGTATTGAAGGGATGACACCGGCAGCACTGATGTTGATTGTCAGCATGATTAAGCGAAATCAACAAGCCAATACAGGAAGTTAATTTATGACTATCGATGTTGGTGGCGTTAATGTTTCACGTGAAACATATGAAGACTTGCAACGGTTTTCTGACCTAGTTCGAAAATGGACTCCAAAAATAAACCTTATATCGCCGACTACGATCCCTGATTTGTGGGATCGCCATATTGTTGATTCTGCACAGATATATAAATTTGCACCACAAACCTATAAAAAATGGGTGGATATCGGCAGCGGAGGGGGATTCCCCGGCATCGTGATGGCCATCATTGGTAAATCACAGCAGCCAGATGCAAATTTTACCCTTATTGAAAGTGACCAACGCAAGGCTACTTTTCTTCGTACGGCTGCGCGTGAACTGGATCTGAATGTTAAAGTTCTTGCTGAGAGAATTGAAAATGCAGAACAACAAGGGGCAGATATAGTATCTGCCCGTGCTCTCAGTACCCTATCTACACTATTTCCTCTAGTTTCGCGTCATTTAAAAGACGACGGTAAAGCCATCCTTCACAAAGGAAAAAAGGCCGGGGAAGAAATTGCCGATGCACATAAGAACTGGTGCTTTGAGCTTGAAGAAGCCACAAGTTTAACCGATCTTGGTGGTCAAATTCTTATCGTAAAAGGGATATCCCGTGTCAGCGAATGACTGCAAAATTATCGCTATTGCGAACCAGAAGGGCGGCGTCGGAAAGACGACCACGACAATTAATCTAGGTGCTGCTTTGGCCGAGCAGCGAAAAAAAGTACTTTTGATCGATCTTGATCCGCAAGGTAACGCGTCAACGGGACTAGGTATAGAACAAGACCAGCGTGATATCACAACATATGACCTTCTATCTGGCGACGCGAGCTTAGACGAAGCGGCATTGAACACGTCTGTTAAAAACCTGTTCATCATTCCGGCTACAACAGACCTAAGTTCGGCGGATTTAGAGCTGATTGATAACGAAAAGCGCAGTTTTTTGCTTCGGTATGTGTTAGAAGAGGCGAGCGAAGCCGTAGGAAAATACGACTATATATTGATTGATTGCCCTCCTTCTCTCAATATATTGACGGTAAATGCGATGGTGGCTGCACATTCCATTCTAGTGCCGCTTCAAAGTGAATTTTTTGCATTAGAAGGACTGTCACAACTAATTTTGACTGTCCGGGATGTGCGTCAAACTGCAAACCCCGATCTCCGCATCGAAGGAATCGTCCTAACGATGTATGATCGTCGTAACAACCTATCAATTCAGGTCGAAGATGACGCCCGTGAAAATATGGGTGATATGGTATTTAAAACGGTTATTCCGCGTAATGTGCGTCTAAGTGAGGCACCATCGTTTGCGCTTCCCGTGATTGAATATGATAGCGCGTCAAAAGGTGCCGTCGCATACCGTGCGCTGGCCAAGGAAGTCATTAATAAAGCTAAGAAAAAAAGGGCTTAGAGCATGGCAAGTAACGCAAAGAAATCTCGTGGTTTGGGTCGTGGTTTGTCGGCTTTGATGTCGGACGTTGCGCCAGAAGATGCTGCAGTCGATACGCCCCGTCGTCCTGATTTACTGGTTCCAGTTGAGCATATCGTTCCTAACCCTGATCAACCGCGTCGTACTTTTGGTGAAGATGCGCTTAATGATTTGGCTTCTTCGATCGCTGAAAAGGGCATTATTCAGCCTTTGATCGTTCGTAAGTCTCCTAAAAATGCTGATACCTACGAAATCGTCGCTGGCGAGCGTCGCTGGCGAGCAGCCCAGATCGCCAAATTGCATGAAATTCCCGTTCTTCTGCGTGAATATACCGACACAGAAGTCCTCGAAGTTGCGATTATTGAGAATATTCAACGTGCGGACCTGAACGCAGTGGATGAAGCGGCAGGTTATCGTCAGCTGATGGACCGTTTTGGTCATACTCAGGAACAGCTTGCGACGGCGCTTGGCAAAAGCCGCAGCCATATCGCGAACTTTTTGCGTTTGCTTAACCTTCCTGACGAGGTTTTGGATTACCTTGTTCAAGGTCAAATTTCTGCTGGTCATGCGCGAGCATTAGTTGGTCATGAACGCGCGGTTGAAATTGCCCGCGAAGTTATTCACCGTAATCTTTCTGTTCGAGAAACTGAGAAGCTTGCCAAGCAGGGGCCGACATTAAAGACGAAGCCCAAGTCGTCAGGCAAGTCGCAGAAAGACGCTGATACAGTCCAAATTGAAAAAGAACTCACAGCGACCCTTCGGATGAAAGTCACGATTGATCATAAAGAAGGTGACGACGGTGGTAAGATGACGATTGGTTATAAATCTCTTGATGAGTTGGATGATCTTTTACGTGCATTATCGGGCGGTTAAGCGCCCAATAGCTCGCGTAATACAGCGTTAAGGACGGGGCGGCCTTCTGGAGTGAGCAGAAGTCTGCCCTCAGCCACATCGACCATTCCTAGTTCACGTAAATATTTTATTTTACGATGAAATATATCAGTACTTGCGGCAGAAATTCGTTTTAGATCAACGCCTTCGCGTAAGCGCATACCCATCAATAGCATTTCTGATTGCTGATCTTCAGCCGATAGGGCGGTACGTTCGGAATCCCCATTCCCCGTTCGATTGACCTGCGATAGCCAATTCATCGGTGCTGATGGTGCTTCGGTCGCAAAACGATTTCCGTTTAAGGTTAGTCGACCGTGCGCACCGGGACCAATTCCTGCGTAGTCGCCATAGCTCCAATAGATCTTATTGTGGATACTTTCGCAGCCGGGACGTGCGTGGTTGGAGACTTCGTAGCCCGCGAAATTTGCAGCACCGCAAACATCTTGGGTTAGGGCGTACATGTCGGCAGCGACATCATCGTCCGGCAATCCGCGAAGTTTTCCAGCGGCATAACGGTCGCCAAATGCAGTGCCGTCTTCAATTGTAAGTTGATATAGCGATAGGTGATCAATCGCTAAACCCAATGCCTGGTTCAATTCGTCACGCCAATCTGACAAAGTTTGCCCCTGACGAGCATAAATGAGGTCAAAACTGACCCGATCGAACGTCTCTCTGGCCGTGCTGAAGGCCGTCAGAGCCTCCTGAGCGGTGTGAAGGCGACCTAGGGCACGCAAATCTTTGTCATTTAGGGCCTGAATTCCCATCGAAACACGGTTAACGCCGGCCTGACGGTATCCGACAAAGCGTCCAGCCTCGACTGAAGTTGGGTTCGCCTCGAGCGTAATTTCAATATCGTTGGCCATTGACCAGGTCGCGCGGACCTTTGTCAGGATCGCGTCGACCAAATCAGGGTCCATCATGCTGGGCGTGCCGCCACCAAAAAACACGGAACGCAAGATGCGGCCTTGGGTTTCCGCACCGATGCGTTCGATTTCGCTTAGGTACGCCGATTGCCAAGATTTTTGATCAATCTTGGAAACGACGTGGCTGTTGAAATCGCAATAGGGGCATTTGGCTTGGCAGAACGGCCAGTGGATATATAGCCCAAAACCCCCGTGTTCCCAATCCTCAGGCAAAGCAACCTGCGACGAGTTTTTGGAAAGCATCAGCTCGGTGGCTGATCTTATTCTTTTCGCTGCTATCCATTTCGCCAAAGGTGATATCGTACCCGTCCGGTTGGAAAATTGGGTCGTACCCGTGGCCTTGTTCGCCGCGCATGGGCCAAACAACTTGGCCCGGCATTACACCGGGGAACACCTCATCGTGGCCGTCTGGCCACGCCAAAACAAGTGTACAACAGAACCGCGCAGTACGTGGATATGGGGCAGAAACAGACTCTAACTCGGCCCAACTGCGCTCCATTGCCATTTTAAAATCGCGGCCGTTGGGGGTTTCCGCCCAATCAGCGGTATATACACCAGGCGCGCCATTCAGCCCGTCAATTTCAATGCCGCTGTCATCGGCTAGCGCTGGAAGGCCTGTTGCCTTAGCCGCGGCATGCGCTTTGATCCGCGCGTTGCCAACAAAGGTAGTTTCTGTTTCTTCTGGCTCTGGCAGACCGTGGTCATCGTTTGACGTCAAAGTCACGCCAAACGGCGAGAGAAGCGCCATCATTTCAGCGAGCTTCCCTTTGTTGTGGGTCGCGATGACCAGTTCTTTGCCATCAAATTTGCGCATTAGTTTACCGCCGCCAATTGAATTGCTGTCAGCTCTGATACACCTTTTTCCGCAAGATCCAAAAGAGCGTTCATTTGCGCGCGCGAGTATGTCGATCCTTCGGCCGACATCTGTACTTCGACCAGTTTACCAGCAGTCATGACAAAGTTGCCATCGACGCCTGCTTCGCTATCTTCGGGGTAGTCCAGATCAAGAACCTCTTGGCCTGCGTAAATTCCGCAAGAAATCGCTGCGACCGGATCGACAAGCGGGTCAGAAATGACATCGCCAGCTTTCATTAGCTTTTGAACGGCCAATTTCAGCGCAACCCAACCACCGGTGATTGACGCACAACGTGTACCGCCGTCGGCTTGGATAACATCGCAGTCGATGACGATCTGACGTTCGCCCAATGCAACGCGATCGACACCCGCACGCAGGGACCTACCGATTAGACGCTGAATTTCCTGAGTACGACCAGATTGTCCGTTCTTTGCTTCGCGGCGCATGCGTGTGTTTGTTGCGCGCGGTAGCATGCCGTATTCAGCAGTGACCCAGCCAAGGCCAGAATTCTTTAAAAACGGCGGAACGCGTGCGTCAACGGTTGCTGTGCACAATACGTGGGTGTTCCCACACTTAATAAGGCAGGACCCTTCGGCATGCATGGTCACATTGGTTTCAATGGATACTTCACGCATTTCGTTTGTTTGACGTCCGGATGGGCGCATGGGGTCACTCCTTTTATTTGTACTGTTGGGATACGCTGCCAACATATGAAATCCAACCCCGATTGACGCCCGGGCATACTTCGTTTTAATTGCCCAGCCTTTATCCGAGAGTGAAATGACTGATCAGACGCCCAATATTTCAGATATGAATGATCGTTCGCGCGAAGTGTTCCGTCGTGTCGTCGAAGGATACCTAGAAAGTGGTTCGCCAGTTGGGTCCAGAACACTGACGCGCGACTTTTCGGAACAGGTGAGCGCCGCAACGATCCGCAACGTGATGCAGGATCTCGAATACCTTGGATTACTCGATAGCCCCCATGTCAGTGCAGGGCGCATTCCAACGCAACTGGGGCTGCGCATGTTTGTCGACGGTCTGCTAGAGGTCGGTGATCTAGATGGCAAAGATCGCCAAACCATTGATCGTACCCTTGGTGATAATGACAGGGATGTTGCGTCTGTGTTGGATCAGGTGGGGCAGGCTCTGTCCGGCGTGACCCAAGGCGCGAGCCTTGTTCTGACGCCAAAACATGAAGCACCGATTAAACACATTGATTTCGTTAGCCTTTCACGGGAACGGGCGCTTGTTGTTTTGGTGTTCGCTGATGGTCATGTCGAAAACCGTATCTTTACGCCGCCCGCCGGACAAACACCGTCTTCAATGCGCGAGGCTGCGAATTTCCTGAACGCAATTGCTGAAGGGCACACGCTGTCGGAGCTTGGAAAAGTCATATCGCGTGAAATTGCAGCCCGCCGGCAAGAAATCGACAGCCTTGCCGCTGATCTTGTCGAGAATGGCTATGCGCTCTGGGAAAACGAAGGTGAATCTACTGAACGGTTGATCGTACGTGGCCGCGGAAATTTGCTGACTGATGGCGAAAATGAAATTGATCTTGCGCGTATCCGCACGCTGTTTGATGACCTTGAACGCAAGCGTGATATCGCACAATTTCTTGATCTTGCCGAAGATGGCGATGGTGTACGCATTTTTATTGGGTCTGAGAACAAATTGTTCTCACTTTCGGGTTCCTCTCTGGTCGTTTCTCCTTATATGAACGCCGACCGTAAGATAATTGGCGCCGTGGGCGTCATCGGGCCGACACGTCTAAACTATGGGCGGATCGTTCCAATCGTGAACTACACTGCACAGCTGGTGGGCAAACTTATTGCCGACCGCTCCTAAAGGAAGAAACTGATGGCTGACAACGAAGAGCAACTGCAAAGCCTTGATGAACTCGCTGCTGAAGGCGATGAAATGGATTTCGCTGCAGAAGCTGGTTTTGAAGAAATAGAAGCATTGCGTGCAGAGCGGGATGAACTGAAAGACAAGTTCATGCGCGCCTTGGCTGATGCGGAGAATATGCGCAAACGGTCCGACCGTGACCGTCGCGAGGCCGAAAATTACGGTGGATCGAAACTCGCCCGCGATATGCTGCCAGTTTACGACAACATGCGCCGCGCACTTCAGTCAGTAGAGGAATCTGATAAAGAAACGAATGCTGCGTTGCTTGAAGGTGTTGAACTGACGATGCGCGAATTGATCAGCGTATTTAAGAAACACGGCATCGACCCGATCGTTCCCGAAGTTGGTGACAAGTTCGATCCGAAAGTTCACCAAGCGATGTTTGAAGCCCCAGTGCCCGGCACCAAAGCAGGCGAAATCATTCAAGTCGCTGCAGAGGGTTTCATGCTTCATGATCGTCTACTGCGCGCTGCCCAAGTCGGCGTTTCTTCTACGCCAGCATGATATAAATATGAAAAAGCAGGGCTGGTGGCCCTGCTTTTTTCTTCTGTGCAGGCATACCCGACTGATCTATATTTCAACGATTACGCCAACCCGCTTAGCCCAGAGAAGGATTATCTAGAACGCTAAGCGATCTGCAAGCTATTATGGGTATCGAGCAGTAGTTGGTGATCTATGTTTCACGTGAAGCAACGGGAATGCAGGTCACGATGATCAATCCCAAAAGCACTAAAACCGCGCCGATTACGCTTTGCATTGTTGCTGTTTCCCCAACGAAAAATGTTGCAAGCAGCCATGCTGTCACTGGCTCGGCCAGCGCGAGGGTAACAGCGGTAGATGCCGCGATATGCATTAAGCCCCAAGTGTAAAACGCATATGCTAGCCCGGTCGCGACAAATCCTAAAAATACCACGCCAACCCAGGCACTTGGATCAGCTAGCCAGCCCAAAGGGACGAACAATAGAGCGGGTAACGTAATAACAGCGGCGATGCTAAAGGTCGCAGCCGCAATAGTGGTTGTCGGTGCGCGTTGCGTCATGCGGCTCGTGGCGAGCGAATAGCAGGCATAGCAAGCGCCAGCACCCAGTGCGAGGATGATTCCAAAGACAGAACCTTCAGCAGTTGTGCCAACGAGGCCCAACATACCGACACCGATGATTGAAACGCATTGTCCTGCGGTGCGCATTTTTCCGGGTAGCTTTCGCCCGACAAAAATTTCCCAAAGGGTGGCCCACAGTGGCGCGCTGCCAATGGTAAGCGCTGTCCCAATTCCAACGCCGGACAGAGAAACCGCATAGAAAAATAAAAGATTGTAACCGCCAATCGCAATTCCGGCGATGACCACCTCTGCGGGAGGCAGTAAGTGGAACGCTTTGCGGCTTTCGCGATTTGCAACTGCCAAGCCCAACAGGAATAATGCACCAAAGGCCAATCGCAACGCACCCACTGCAACTGGTTCGCGGTCGCCCGGCAATAGGGTTTGAACTGTCCCGGTGGTTCCCCAAAGGCAGGCTGCAAGCAAAACTGCGCCCACGCTTACAAACCGGGTGCTGATCATTGGATCAGATCACGTAGTTCGTAAATCAGCGCAAGCGCCTCTTTCGGGGTAAGCTCATCCGGCAGGATGTCTTTTAACCGCGTCTCGACCTCGGAGCTTTTTGGTTTTTGCGGGCTAGGTGCAGGCGTCGCAGAAAATAGTGGTAAATCGTCGATAATGGCCTTTTGTGCGTTCCCGCCCTCGCGTTCGCCTTTTTCCAGCGCATCCAGTACGACTTTGGCACGTTCGACCACGACCGGCGGCAGGCCGGCAAGCCGTGCGACCTGCACCCCATAGCTGCGGTCGGCAGTTCCGCGTTTGACCTCATGAAGGAAAATCACGTCGCCTTCCCATTCTTTGACGGTCACCGTGGCGTTTTCCACACCATCAAGCTTGTTCGATAGCGCCGACATTTCATGGTAGTGCGTGGCGAATAGGGCACGACAACGGTTTACGTCGTGCAGGTGCTCTAGGGTTGCCCAAGCGATGGAAAGGCCATCGTAGGTCGCCGTTCCGCGTCCGATTTCATCTAAAATCACCAGCGCACGGTCATCTGCTTGGTTCAGGATCGCGGCGGTTTCAACCATTTCGACCATAAACGTCGATCGGCCACGGGCCAGATCGTCAGATGCACCGACACGGCTGAATATCTGGCTGACGATGCCGATATGCGCCTTTGCAGCCGGAACATAACCGCCCATCTGTGCTAAAATTGCCAGCAACGCGTTTTGGCGCAGGAAGGTCGATTTACCCGCCATGTTCGGACCCGTCAGCAGCCAAATCGGGGCTTTGGTCAGGCCACAGTCGTTCGCGATGAAAGGTTCACCAGATTTTTGCAGTGCGGCCTCGACCACCGGGTGACGGCCACCAGCTATTTCAAACGCGCGACTGTCGTCCACCAACGGGCGGGTCCAGTTTTCAGCCACAGATAAATGTGCAAGAGAAGCCGATAAATCGAATTCTGCAAGCGCTCGTGCCAATGCACCTAGTTGTCCAGAGAGCGCAACAATTGACTGAGTTAAGCTGGAATAGAGCCTCTTTTCGATCTCCAGCGCTCGACCGCCAGCGTTTAGAATACGTGTTTCGATTTCGGACAGTTCAACGGTCGTAAAGCGTACCTGATTTGCGGTCGTCTGGCGGTGAATGAAGGTTTCATTCAATGGTGCGGCCATCATCTTGTCTGCGTGGGTGGCCGTTGTTTCGATGAAATAGCCCAGTACGTTGTTGTGCTTAATCTTAAGCGAAGGAATACCTGACAGTTCGATGAACTCGGCTTGCATTGCTGCGATAACTGAACGGCCCTCGTCGCGCAGTTTGCGTACTTCATCCAGTTCTTCGTCATAGCCCGGTGCGATAAATCCGCCATCGCGGGATAACAGTGGGGGTTCCGCGACCAGCGCATCATCGAGAAGCGAAAGCAGTTCATCATGACCGGTTAGGTCTTGTGCTGCATTAGCCAAAAGGGATGGCAGATCACCAGTGACACATTCCGCAAGCGCTTGGGCTTGACCAAGAGTGTTTCGAATGGCCGCCATATCGCGTGGACCGCCGCGGTCCAGCGCCAGACGTGAAAGCGCGCGATCAAGGTCATGAACGCCACGCAGTTGATCACGGATATCTTCGGTCAGTCGGGTGTTGTTTACCAAGTGCTCAACGCAATCCTGACGCGCATGGATAACGGGCAGGGTGCATGATGGTGACGATAGCCGCCGTTCCAGCATGCGCGCACCACCAGCGGTGATAGTGCGGTCAATGCAATGCAGAAGTGATCCTTGCTTGCCGCCATTCATTGCGTGGGTCAGTTCAAGCGAACGGCGGGTCGCCGCGTCGATTTGCATCGCAGCTGACTGGCCTTCCTGAACGGGGGGGCGTAGCAGGGGCAAGTTACCTTTTTGCGTGATGTCGAGGTATTCGGCCACGGCAGACATTGCCGAAACCTCGACCCGTGAAAAGCCGCCAAAGGCATCGAGGGATCCGACTTTGTATAGTGCACACAGACGCTTTTCACCTGCAGTGCTGTCAAAGGCAGCAGCACCCAAAGTTGTCAATGTTGCGCCATTATCAGACACTATTCCAGCCCAATCTGCCTCTGATCCGTCTGCGACGATCACCTCGCGTGGGGTCAGGCGGGCAAGTTCGGGACCCAGATTTACACCACTGCATGGCATCACGTGAAACGCGCCAGTGGAAATATCGACCCAGGCAAGGGCGGCCTCATCACGGATCACGGCATATGCAGCAAGAAAGTTGTGGCGACGGGCGTCAAGCAGTGAATCTTCGGTCAGCGTACCGGGTGTCACAAGGCGCACGACCTCGCGTTTGACCACGGATTTGTATCCACGCTTTTTTGCCTCGGCAGGGCTTTCCATTTGTTCGCAAACTGCGACACGAAACCCTTTGCGAATGAGCGTCAGGAAATAGCCCTCGGCTGCGTGGTGGGGTACGCCGCACATGGGAATATCAACATCATCATGTTTACCACGCTTGGTCAGCGCGATGTCTAACGCTTCGGCGGCTGCGACCGCGTCATCAAAAAACATTTCATAGAAATCACCCATACGGTAAAACAGCAGGGCATCGGGATGCTCTGCTTTGATTTCTAGATATTGCGCCATCATAGGCGTGACAGTGGATTTCTTGGTGCTCATTTATGCCCCCGCATCATCTGGCAGACATTATCGGGGCAATGTTAGCGACGAAACCCCGAAATGAACCCGTTGCAGCTACAATCGGTAAACCGTTATGACTGTCGAACCAACGAAGGGGACGACAATGGCCAAAACGAAAATGACCCGCGAAGACGCGCTGCAATTCCACATGCAGCCAAACCCGGGCAAATGGGAAATTCAGGCGACTGTGCCGATGACGACGCAGCGCGATTTATCGCTGGCATATTCCCCCGGTGTCGCCATCCCATGCGAGGAAATCGCCGCTGACCCTTCGACTGCGTATGACTATACAAACAAGGGCAACTTGGTTGCCGTGATTTCAAACGGTACTGCTGTTTTGGGCCTTGGTAACCTTGGCGCACTGGGCAGTAAGCCAGTGATGGAAGGCAAATCTGTTCTGTTTAAACGGTTTGCAGATGTGAATTCGATCGACATTGAACTTGATACCGAAGATCCTGACGCATTTTGTGATGCGGTGCGCCTGATGGGGCCAACGTTTGGCGGCATTAACCTCGAAGATATCAAAGCACCCGAGTGCTTTATCATCGAACAGCGCCTCAAAGAGGAAATGGATATCCCCGTTTTCCATGACGATCAGCACGGGACTGCGGTTATTTGCGCGGCTGGCCTTTTGAACGCGCTGCATTTGTCGGGCAAGAAAATAGAAGATGTAAAAATCGTGCTGAACGGGGCTGGTGCTGCTGGGATCGCATGCCTTGAATTGCTAAAGGCGATGGGCGCGACCCACGATAACTGTATCATGTGCGATACCAAGGGAGTGATCTATCAGGGCCGGACTGAAGGGATGAACCAGTGGAAATCAGCCCATGCTGCGAATACTGATGCCCGCACGCTTGATGACGCCATGAAAGGCTGTGACGTTTTCCTTGGCGTGAGCGCTAAGGGCGCCGTTACCCAAGAAATGGTTGCCAGCATGGCACCAAACCCGGTCATCTTTGCGATGGCGAACCCTGATCCCGAAATCACACCAGAAGAAGCCCACGCCGTACGCGAAGACGCGATCGTTGCGACGGGTCGTTCGGATTACCCGAACCAGGTGAACAACGTCCTTGGATTTCCTTACCTATTCCGTGGTGCGCTGGATATTCATGCCCGCGCGATCAATGACGATATGAAAATCGCATGTGCCGAAGCGCTTGCCGCGCTTGCCCGGGAAGACGTTCCTGATGAAGTCGCCATGGCTTATGGCAAAAAGCTGACTTTTGGTCGGGATTATATCATTCCTACGCCTTTCGACCCACGTTTGATCCACCGTATTCCAACCGCCGTAGCGCGAGCAGGTATGCGCACGGGCGTCGCGCGTCGTCCGATCGTCGATATGGATGCTTACGAGGCCACGTTGATGGGGCGGATGGATCCGACAGCTTCGATCTTGCGCAGCCTGAACGCACGTGCGCGGTCAAACCAGTCAACTGTGGTATTCGCCGAAGGTGATGATCCACGCGTTTTGCGGGCCGCTGTGCTGTATCAGCGTTCCGGGCTTGGCAAAGCACTGGTTGTTGGACGTGCAAGCGACGTCGCAGAAAAGCTGACCGCCGAAGGGTTGGGCGACGCAGTGGCTGAACTGACCGTGGTGAACGCAGCGAACACCGAACATCTTGAAACTTACAAAGAATTCTTGAACCATCGCCTTCAGCGCAAAGGGTTTGATAGGCAAGATATCCACCGTTTGGCGGCGCGTGACCGTCATGTGTTCGCATCGTTGATGGTTGCCCATGGGCACGCCGACGGGATGATCACAGGTGCGACCCGGAAATCAGCCCATGTGCTAGAGCTGATCAACCACGTGTTTGATGCACAGCCGCATGATGGCGCGGTTGGTGTAACAGCAGTTCTGCATAAAGGACGGATCGTTCTGATCACCGATACGTTGGTGCACGAATGGCCAGACGAACAAGACTTGGGTGATATCGCAGAGCGCGGTGCATCCGTTGCCCGCGATCTTGGCCTTGATCCACGCGTGGCCTTTGTTTCGTTTTCGACCTTTGGCTATCCTGTGTCCGAACGGGCCGAAAAAATGCACGTTGCGGCAAGCGTTCTTGACGGTCGCAATGTTGACTTCGAATATGAAGGCGAAATGACGGTAGAGGTCGCGTTGAACGCGCAGGCGCAAGAGAATTATCCGTTCTCGCGTCTAACAGGCCCAGCAAATGTTTTGGTGGTCCCAGCACGGCACTCTGCGTCGATTTCGGTTAAACTTATGCAAGAAATGGCTGGCGCAACTGTTATTGGACCAATTCTGTCAGGGGTGGGAAAACCCGTTCAGATTTGTTCAACTGTTTCGACGGTAAACGACATCTTGAATATGGCAGTCATCGCGGCATGTAGGATCGATTAATGGCAATCTGGAATCTTGGCTCAATCAACGTAGATATCGTGTATTCGGTGCCTCATATCTTGGCACCGGGTGAAACACTGTCGTCGACGGGCCGGGAAACCTTTTTGGGTGGTAAGGGGGCGAATATGTCTGTCGCTGCCGCCCGCGCTGCCGCGCGTGTGAACCATATCGGCGCCGTCGGAAAAGACGGTGAATGGGCGGCAGATCGATTGCTTGAATATGGTGTGGATACGCGAAATATCGCTGTGTTAGACACTGATACCGCGCAAGCAATCATTATGGTTGATCCGCATGGCGAAAACGCGATCGTTCTTCATCCGGGCGCGAATGTAGAAATCCCGCAGACGGTTTTGCAGACCGCAATGGCCGAGGCACAAACCGGCGATTGGTTGGTTCTGCAGAACGAAACAAACCTACAACGCACGGCAGCAAGCATGGGTAAGCAGATGGGCCTGAACGTGGCCTATGCTGCTGCACCTTTCGATGCAGATCGCGTGATGGCGGTTTTGCCCTATCTGGATTTTCTGATCCTGAACGCTGTCGAGGCCGAGCAACTGCGCGAGGCAACCGGGCAGTCGCCCAACGATCTGCCAGTGCGTGATGCCATCGTGACATTGGGTGCAGATGGCGCAGATTGGTACGGAACAAGCGGCAAACAGCATTTTGACGCGATAAAGGTTGAACCCGTGGATACGACCGGGGCAGGCGACACGTTCACCGGTTATGTGCTTGCTGGGCTTGATCGTGGAATGACGATGGAACAATCAATTGAGCAGGCGACCAAAGCAAGCGCGCTCATGGTCACCCGTCACGGTACTGCTGACGTAATCCCCGATCTTTCCGAGGTTCTGGCGTTCCAGTCTTAGTGTACGAACGGCGCAGCATCGCCCCATAGTTCTGACACACGTTGATCACGCCCGCAGGCATCGCGGTAAAACGCATATGCTTCGCTTTGGCGTTTTGGGCCACGTCGCGTCAAAACAATTGAGCGACCTTTGTAATAATCTTGGTGGACGTCTTCGGCCTCGTAGAACCGGGCAGCTTGCAGAATTGGGGTAACAATTTGTTGTCCCAAATCGCGTTGGGCAGCAGCCTTGGCAGCCTCAGCTGATGTATTTTGAGCTGTGTTAGACACGAAAATTGCCGTGCGATAGCTTTCGCCCCGATCGCAGAATTGACCGCCCGCATCAGTTGGGTCGACTGATCGGAAAAACAAATGCAGCAATTGATCATAGCTGACAACGTCCGCGTCATACGTGATTTGGACCGCCTCGTAATGCCCTGATCCTTTGATGGTTTCATAGGTCGGGTTTGCGGTCGTCCCTCCGGTATAGCCGGACACCGCACCGATCACGCCGTTGACCTTTTCAAAGTCGCTTTCGACGCACCAGAAACAGCCCCCCGCTACAGTTGCGGTTTGAATATCTTCGGCGGCAACCACTTGCGCGGTTGGTGCAATTAAAACGGCGGCAATCATTGCTCTGAACATGGGCGTCTCCTCTTTGTTCTATCCTCTTTTGTTGGCGGTTTTGGCGCAATGCACGGCGACGTGATCTCACGCGGTGTTTATCGCTTGGAACATTTGGCCGCCTGTCCTAGCGTCCAAACAAAGGAGCCCGCTATGACCGAAGTGACCACCCACCAAGCCGAAGAAGATGCCCGGAACGAAGACATTCTAATCTATCTGAATGGGCAAATCGTGCCCAAGGCGCAAGCCACGGTTAGCGTATACGATAGTGGTTTCATGTTGGGTGACGGTGTGTGGGAAGGGCTACGTCTGTATGATGGAAAATGGGCGTTTTTAGACGAGCATATGGACCGCTTGTTTGAAGCCGCAAAAGCCGTTGATCTGGATATCGGTCTGGACAGAAAAGGCGTCATTTCTGCCTTGTTAGAGACACAAAATGCGAATGGTATGACCACCGACGCCCACGCACGTCTGATGGTCACACGCGGCACAAAGGTACGGCCATTTCAGCACCCAAGCCTGTCGCAAACGGGCCCTACGTTCGTGATAATCATGGAGCATTCAAAGCCAAAGATCCCGCGTCCGATCACGCTTTCTACTGTTCCACATTTGCGCGGTCTTCCGATGACGCAAGACCCCAAGCTGAACAGCCATTCGAAACTGAATTGCATCCTTGCTTGCATCGCAGCCCAAAAGGCCGGCGCGGATGAGGCGCTGATGCTCGACTTGCATGGTTTTGTGAATACGACGAACGCCTGTAACTTTTTCATTGTGAAAAAAGGCGCTGTTTGGACGAGTACGGGCGATTATTGCATGAACGGGATCACCCGGCAAAAGGTGATCGACCTATGTCGCGCGAACGATATCCCCGTATTTGAACGCAATTTTAGCCTGGTCGATACCTATTCCGCTGACGAGGCGTTTTTGACAGGGACGTTCGGTGCACAAACCCCAGTCAGCAGCATTGATGGCCGCACCATTGGTACGGGTGAGCTTGGCCCAATGACGATGCGCTTGCGCGAGCTTTACAAGGAATTGGTTGATCGATCATGAGAATAGCAATGTGGTCCGGCCCTCGAAATCTTTCGACGGCGATGATGTACAGCTTTGGAAACCGCGCGGACTTTGCCGTTTGGGATGAACCATTCTATGCGCCCTATCTGGCAGCGACAGGTTTGGATCATCCGATGCGCGACAAAATCTTGGCGGCGCATGAGGCTGATCCGGCAAAGATAGCGGCGCGTTGTTTAGACTCTATTACAGATCAAAAGGCACATTTTTATATGAAACACATGCCGCATCACATGATTGATGGCATGCCATTGGATTGGGCCAATGATTGCGTGAACGTACATCTGATCCGGGATCCCGCGCGGGTAATTGCGTCGTATGGCGTGAAGCGCAGTGAAATGACGTTCGATGATATTGGTTACGCGCAGCAGGCAGCCTTGTTCGACAAAATTGGCGGACATGTCATCGATAGCGCCGACATCCGTACCAACCCGGAAAAGATGTTGGGCAAGCTGTGCGAAGCAATTGACCTGCCATTTGATCCCGCAATGCTGAACTGGAAAGCGGGGCCGCGCGCCGAAGATGGCGTATGGGCGGCGCATTGGTACAACGCAGTGCATCAAAGTACGGGGTTTGCTGGGGCCGAAGGGCCGCTACCAGAACTAGAGGGTGAGGCGGCTGAATTATGCGCGCAAGCCTTGCCGTATTACGAAAGGCTTGCGGCGCGAAAGCTATGACTTCAGCAGCTCGCCTAGCTTCATTGCGATACGCGCATCGCCTGAGACCTTGAGCTTGCCGGTCATCACGCCAGTCATTGGGTTCAGCTTGCCTTTGACAAGTTTCGCCATGTTGGGCAGCGTGATTTTGATCGTGCAATCAGCCGCGCGATCAATGTTGTTAGCTGTCTTGTCTTCGAGAACAACAACACCGTCGTCCCCGCAGTCAAATTTTAGGCTGCCCTTCAAAGGCGCATGATCGACCCCGCGTTGCAGCAGGGCCGTTATTTCATCAAGCGTCATTTTGTGCGGCGATCCCGTGCTGCAAGCAGTTTTAAGCGCAACGCGTTCAGTTGGATAAAGCCTTGGGCGTCTGTTTGATCATATGCGCCTGCATCTTCTTCAAAGGTCACGTGGGCCTCTGAATACAGGGAATGATCGGACCAGCGCGCAACGGTAGTCGCAGAACCTTTGTACAGTTTCACGCGAACGGTACCGCTGACGTGTTCTTGGGATTTGTCGATCAGGGCTTGCAGCATTTCACGCTCTGGTGAGAACCAGAAGCCGTTGTAGATCAGTTCTGCATAACGCGGCATGATGCTGTCCTTGAGGTGACCAGCACCAGAATCCAATGTGATCTGTTCGATCCCACGGTGAGCTTCTAGCAGGACAGTGCCGCCTGGCGTTTCATAGATGCCGCGTGACTTCATACCGACGAAACGGTTTTCAACCAGATCAAGACGACCAACGCCGTGCTTGCCGCCAAGTTCGTTCAACTTGCACAGGACAGTTGCAGGCGACATCGCTTCGCCGTTGATCGCAACCGCGTCACCTTTTTCAAAAGTGATTTCGATCATTTCTGGTGTATCGGGCGCGTCTTCTGGGTTCACCGTGCGCTGGTAGACGTATTCTGGTGCTTCTTGCGCTGGATCTTCTAGCACTTTGCCTTCGGAAGACGTGTGCAGCAGGTTTGCGTCAACGCTGAACGGGGCTTCGCCGCGTTTGTCTTTGGCGACTGGGATTTGGTTCTTTTCAGCGAACTCTAGCAGTTTGGTCCGGCTGGATAGATCCCATTCGCGCCAAGGTGCGATCACTTGGATATCTGGGTTCAGCGCGTAAGCGGCCAGTTCGAAACGAACCTGATCGTTGCCCTTACCTGTCGCGCCGTGAGAAACCGCATCGGCACCTTCGGCAGCAGCGATTTCAACCAGACGCTTGGAAATCAGTGGGCGGGCAATGGACGTACCCAGCAGGTAAACGCCTTCGTAAACGGCGTTTGCGCGGAACATTGGGAACACAAAGTCACGGACGAATTCTTCGCGCAGATCTTCGATGTAGATGGCGCTTGCGCCCATCATTTCGGCCTTAGCGCGGGCTGGTTCCAGCTCTTCGCCTTGGCCAAGATCAGCAGTAAAGGTAACAACCTCGCATCCGTATTCGGTCTGAAGCCACTTCAGAATGATCGATGTATCGAGGCCACCGGAGTAGGCGAGAACAACTTTTTTCGGAGCGGTCATGCGGGGGGCCCTTGTGTCATATGGATTTAACTTTGGGCGATAAAGGTTTTCCGTCGGTAGAGCAAGGATAGCACCGTTGACGCATGCAATGTCGCGTGGCACGACAGGCCAATTCGCCAAAAAAGGAAAATTGGTCATGTCACTTCAGATTATACGGCACGCGTTTGCTATGATTTTTGGCAACTTGGGCCAGGCTTTGCGTGTGTCGGTTGGGCCTTATCTGCTGTTAATTGTCTTCTTTTATGGTGCGTTTAAAACGTTGGGAATTTCGGCGGGTCTTGATCTGCTTGCGTCAGGGGGACGAGTGCCAGCCGATCAGGTCGGATTTTCGGGAGGAGCAGTTATTTTTTCGGTTCTGGCGCTTTTGATTGCAACGCTTTTCGTCGCGTCCTGGGTTGCCGTTTCATGGCACAGGTTTATTTTACTTGAAGAATATAGCGGTTTGCTTCCGGCAACGGCGGGTCGCCCGATTTGGCCATATATCGGGCGCACGCTGTTATGCGCACTTATCATATTTATGGCCGCGATCGGCGGTTTACTGATTATATTAGGAGCGAGTGCCGTATCGCCGATCGTGGGCCTGATTGCAGAGTACGTCGTGACTGTTGTTCTGTCTGTGATTTGGTTCCGTATCGGTGTTTCGCTGCCATCTATTGCTGTTGGTCAGCCGGTAGCTGTTCGTGACGCGTGGAGCGCGACATCACCGTTTAGCGGAGTCATCGTTGGGATCGTGATGATCATTTTGGTTATCAGTTTTGTTGTAAATATAGCGACGCAAGGTTTGTATGATTTAAGTCCAATGCTGGGCTTGGTCGTCAATATTTTTATTCAATGGGTAACACTTATGGTCGGCGTTAGTGTTCTAACAACGCTATATGGTCACCTGATCGAAGGCCGTCCGCTAATTGATTAACCCAGCGATAAACGCGGCGTCGCCATCGTTCGCGATTTTTTGAACGGCGTCGCGTGGGTTCATCCAAACGGCTTCATGGCCTGCCTCTGATGGGGGGCCATGCGGCCGTACGGGGCGGGCCAGATAGATATGGCAGATCTTTTCGGCGTTGATCCCATATTCCGGCATATAAACGAACCGCCGGAAAACCCCTAACCGCATGGGTTTCGCAATGCGCCAGCCGGTTTCTTCGAATACTTCGCGATGTAGCGCTTGAATGGCGCTTTCTCCGGGGTCGATACCACCGCCGGGAAGCTGGAATTCATGGTGTGTGTCGCCTTGGTAAGTTAGCAACAATTGCCCTTCGCGGGGCAAAATTGCATAGGCTCCGGGGCGCAAAACATAGTTTTGACCCGGTTTTGGGCTATTTCCATAGCGTTTGATCATCACTTACCCCTTGGACCGTGGCTTGTCCTGACTATATAGGCGCGGTATGCCAATTCCTGACATGTAAGGAAACCCTATGAGCCTCAGCGCTAAAATCGCTTGGGACGATACCGTCCTGCCTTTTCAACTTGATGCATCCGACATCCGTGGACGGGTGGCGCGGCTTGATGGCGTGCTGGAACAAGTGCTGTCGCAGCACGACTATCCACCGATGATCGAAGGCATGGTCGCCGAAATGGCTTTGCTGACCGCGATGATCGGCCAATCGATGAAAACACGTTGGAAGCTGTCGTTGCAAGTGCGTGGCGATGGCCCTGTTCGATTGATCGCGACAGACTATTATAGCCCAAGCGAAGACGGTGCGCCTGCAAGCGTCCGCGCCTATGCGTCTTACGATAAAGAAAACATAGATTTGAATGCTGACGCGTTTAGCCAAATTGGCAAAGGGTATTTCGCTATTTTGATCGACCAAGGTCAGGATATGACTCCCTATCAGGGTGTTACGCCAATTGCGGGAGCTTCTTTGTCTGCATGCGCTGAAACATATTTTGCGCAGTCCGAGCAGCTGCCAACACGGTTTTCACTGACATTCGGTCAATCGCAAATACCGGGTGAAGGTACGCATTGGCGTGCGGGCGGCGTTATGTTGCAACACATGCCAAAGGCATCTCCGTTTGCAAAAGGCGAAGGTGGATCGGGCGAAGACGGTCTATTGGAAGCCACTGATATTTTGAACGAAGACGAAACCGAAAATTGGACACGTGCCAACGCGCTGCTTGATACAGTTGAAGAAATTGAATTGATTGGTCCGTCAGTAACGCCGACTGATTTGTTGTTGCGTCTATTCCACGAAGAGCAACCGCGCGTTTTTGATGCGCAACCGGTTCAGTTTGGATGTACATGTTCCGATGATCGGGTTCGCCAAAGTCTTTCGATCTATTCTGCAAAAGACATTGGAACGATGACGACAGAAGAAGGCACAGTGACCGCTGATTGTCAGTTCTGTGGTGCGCACTATGTCTTTGATCCAGCGACACTGGGTTTTGAGGCCAAGGATGACGGTGCCTGATCTACGCACCCGTATTCGCGATGCGCTGTCCAACACGGGCGGCGCATCGTCTGATTTTGATCTGAATAAATCGATCCGGCCTGCGAACCTAACCCAAACTCCTGCTGCCGTACTTGTGGCTATTCGCCCTAAGTTAGAGACTGTTATTCTCACGAAACGGTCGGCACGATTAAAGCATCATCCGGGGCAAATTGCATTTCCTGGTGGCAAGAAAGACCCAACAGATCCTTCGCTGACGGATGCGGCACTGCGTGAGGCGAATGAAGAAATTGGGTTGCCGTATGGCGTCGTGGATATTTTGGGTGCGCTACCGACGCATCAAACTGTGACGGGCTATGAAATGACACCGATTGTTGGCATACTGACAGCAGAATACGATCCTGTTCCGGAAGCAGGCGAAGTCAGCGAAGTGTTTGAAGTTCCACTATCACATCTAGTCAATCCCGAAAACTATCGGATTGAAGGCCGTTATTGGCGTGGTCAAAGGCGAGAATACTATGCCGTTCCATATGGTCCATATTACATTTGGGGTGCAACGGCTCGCGTTTTGCGTGGATTAGCAGAGCGTCTGTCATGACCGTGATTGATGCACCTTGGCTAAACGACAAAGCAGCACAGCAGGTTTGTAGCGTTTTGACCGATGCGGGTTATCAGGCGTGGTTTGTCGGCGGTTGCGTTCGTAATGCGATTTTGGATGCTCCCGTTGCCGACCTTGATCTATCAACGGACGCGCATCCTGATATCGTGACAAAGCTTGCAAAGGCGGCAGGTTTAAGCGTTATCCCAACTGGGATTGAACACGGAACAGTCACTATTATTGCGGAAAACGTCCCTTTTGAGGTGACAACTTTTCGCCGAGATGTGGCAACGGATGGGCGTCGAGCAACCGTAGCATTTGCTGATAATATGGTTGATGACGCCCGTCGTCGTGATTTTACGATGAATGCCCTTTATGTCGGACCTGACGGTGTAGTCGTTGATCCACTGGGTGGATTGCCTGATCTGTTTGCCCGCAGGGTTCGGTTTATCGAAGACGCCGATCAGCGGATCAAAGAGGATTACCTACGCATCTTGCGGTATTTCCGGTTCCACGCGTGGTATGGTGCGATGGATGAAGGGCCAGACCCTGATGCGCTGGCGGCCTGCGCCGAAAATATTGAAGGTTTACAAACGCTTTCAGCTGAACGGGTCACAAGTGAGCTGTTGAAATTATTATTCGCACCTAATCCTGCGCCATCAGTTGCTTCTATGGCTTCGACAGGCGGGTTAGCACAGGTGCTTCCCGGTGCGAATGCAGGTATGTTGGCTGTGTTGGTTCACGTCGAAGGGCAGGCGGCAATGCATCCCGATCCAATCCGCCGTTTGGCCGTTTTGGGTGGCGACGTATCTGCGTTGCGATTGTCAAAAGACGAAGGCAAGCGGCTAAAGAACATGCACAGCGATCTGAGCTTGAACGAACAGGGGTATCGATTTGGTCACCAAGCCGCGCTAGATTACTTGGCTGTACAAGCCGCAAGTCTGGGTCAAGAAATCGATCCTAATAATGTTAAATTAGCAAATTTTTCTTCTGAACAAGTGTTCCCGCTTAAGGCTGCTGATCTCATGCCAAACCTACAAGGGCCGGCGTTAGGTCAGGCTTTAAAAAACGCAGAGGCACGATGGATTGCATCGGGGTTTACACTGACTAAGGCTGACCTGCTTGAGTGAACTAATCCCTTTATTTGGGTTTGTGTTCTTTGGGCTGTTTTCACCGGGCCCGAATGTCATATTGCTGACGGCATCTGGTGCGCGCTTTGGGTTTAGGCGCACGGTTCCACACATTTTGGGTGTGGCGCTGGGCGTTGGAGTTACCGCGGGTGTCACCGGATTTGGTATTGGCGCCCTGTTAAAGGCCCACCCAACGCTTGAGATTGTCCTTAAGATTGTCGCCAGCGTGTGGATACTATGGATGGCTTTCAATCTGTGGCGTGCTGATCCGGCGAAAAGCCAAGGTGGGGATCGACCGTTTACGTTCCTTGAGGCTGTATTGTTTCAGTGGGTAAATCCTAAAGTCTGGGCAGTGGCACTTAGCGCGACCGCATATGTCGCTGGCGCTTCGCCGACAGATCAGGCCGTCACACTTGGCTTAATGTTTTCGGGTTTGAACCTTGGGGTTTGTTTGTTTTGGGCGACTGCGGGCAGTTTGCTTGCCTATCTTCTGACCAACCAGGCCGCTTGGCGCATATTTATGCGGATTATGGCTGTGGCATTGGTCGGTTTTTCGGTGCTGGTTTTCCTCTGATTGAAACCTTGCTATGTCTTTCGCGTATCCGAAAGGCAGGTCTATGTTTCGTTATTTCGAAGGTCTGGTCGATCCTTATACCACCTATCAAGAAACCGATGTGCCGCCCACGCGGCTCTATCCATTTTTGCGGCAATACGCAGAGCCATTCATGGGTGTGTTTGCCACTACGGCAGTCGCGTCTGTAGTTATCGCCGCGGTCGAGATTTGGTTGCTTGGCTATCTTGGCCGGCTTGTCGACATTTTGTCGGGTGGTACCCCTGAACAGGTTTGGATACAAAGCGGGCTAGAGCTTATCCTCGTTGCCGTGTTTATCCTGACATTGCGGCCGGCCATCTATATTTTCCAAGTTTTACTGCTCAATAACACGATTTTACCAAATTTTGCGACGCTGGTGCGGTGGCGTGCACATAAACATGTCCTGCGGCAATCCGTCGGATGGTTCGAGGATGACTTTGCAGGCCGTATTGCCAACCGGATAATGCAAACACCCCCAGCCGCGGGCGAGGTCGTGTTTCAGCTATTCGACGCGATAACATTTGCGATTGCCTATGTGATAGGTGCGGCGATTTTGTTGGGGCAGGCTGACGCGTGGCTTATCGTGCCGCTTGCACTTTGGTTCATACCCTACGCGTTTCTTTTGCGTTGGGTTGTGAAACGTATTGGCCCCGCGTCAGAGGCTTCATCAAACGCGCGCAGTGCGATTACCGGACGCGTTGTCGATAGCTATACCAACATTCACTCGGTCAAGATGTTCGCGCATCACGACCGTGAAGTTGCCTATGCAAAAGACGCAATCGAAAAGGCGCGCAGTACGTTCCAAGCAGAGATGCGTCTTTACACGATCATGGACGTGGCATTGATGATCTTGAACGGTCTACTCATCGTTGGGGTCGTTGGCTGGGCGATCTATTTGTGGATGCAGGGTGTTGCCTCTGTTGGGGTTGTAGCTGTCGCGACGTCGTTGGCGCTGCGTCTGAATGCGATGTCCGGCTGGATCATGTGGGCAATCAGCAACTTTTTCCGTGAACTGGGTGTCGTCGCTGAAGGGATGAAAACCATCGCGCAGCCTATTCGGTTGTTGGATGACGATAGCGCTGGTGCCTTAAAAATGGGTGCAGGCGAGGTAGAGATTTCCGGCCTGTCCCATCACTATGGTAAGGAAAGCGGCGGTTTAGATAACATCAACCTGACGATCGCGCCGGGCGAAAAGGTCGGCCTTGTTGGGCAATCTGGTGCAGGCAAGTCGACGCTGGTTAAGCTGTTGCTACGCTTTTACGACGCGGAAGAAGGGCGCATTGTCATTGACGGACAGGATATTGCGTCTGTGAGCCAAGAAAGCCTGCGGCGCGTTATCGGGATGGTACAACAGGATTCATCGCTGTTGCATCGGTCTGTACGTGAAAACATCCTGTATGGACGCCCAAATGCCACCAAAGAGCAGATGATCGCCGCAGCCCAAAAAGCCGAAGCCCACGAATTCATTCAGGGACTTGAGGACGCTGAAGGCAATAAGGGTTATGATGCACGCGTTGGTGAACGCGGTGTTAAACTTTCGGGTGGTCAACGGCAGCGTATCGCGCTCGCGCGGGTTATTCTGAAAGACGCGCCGATCTTGTTACTGGACGAAGCGACAAGCGCGCTAGATAGTGAGGTCGAAGCCGCGATCCAGCAGACCCTTTATGGGATGATGCAAGGTAAAACGGTTATTGCCATCGCTCACCGGCTTTCGACCATCGCGCAGATGGATCGCATTATCGTTATGGATCACGGCCGTATCATCGAAGACGGCAGCCACGACGATTTGTTAGCAGCGAATGGGCAATACGCGCGGTTCTGGGCCCGTCAATCTGGTGGGTTCTTAGGATAATTTGAGCAGGACATAGAATGAAACCAGAGAACTGGATCGATCCGTTCGAACCCGCCGATGGGCCGCCCCCACAGACCTTGTTGGCGTTCCTAAAATGGTGTGTACAAGGCAGCATAAAAGTAGTGCTTTTGGCTGGAATAGTGTCTGCTTTAGCGGGAACATTAGAAGTCGCCACTGCTTTGATGTTGGGGTGGGTTATCGACGCGGCCCTTGCGTCTGATGCTGAATCGTATTTTTCGCAAAACATGATGCTGTTGCTTGGTGTCACCTTATTCTTTGTGGTCGTACGCCCGGTTTTCCTAGGTGTGTCCGGGTTTCTTCAAAACGTGGTCATCGCGCCATCCCTCAGCAACCTCATTTTGTCGCGATTGCATCGGCATTCGATTGGTCAGTCTGTCACATTCTTTGACGATGATTTTGCCGGCCGTATTGCGCAAAAGCAGATGCAAGCGGCCAGAGCGGCAACGGATTTGGTGGTCGATATGATCCACACTGTTGCCTTTGCGCTAGCGTCGCTTGTTGGGTCGATCATTTTGTTGCTGACAATGGATATGCGGTCCGCCGCGGTTCTGACGCTATGGGTGGTCGCCTATATCGGTATGATCAAATATTTCATGCCTCGCATTCGTAAACGCGCCACGGCACGTGCTGCAACGCGCGCGATGGTCACAGGGCAGGTGGTTGATACCATCACGAACATCAAAACCGTAAAGCTGTTCGCCCACGATGATTTCGAAGACCGCGCCGCGATCGAGTCCATGGAAAACTACCGTGATCGGGCAATAAATTATGGCTGGCTGTCGGCGACCTTTCGGTTTTGGCTTATGGCGCTGGGCGGGTTGCTTCCAATCATTTTGGTCGGCGCGACGCTGTATTTCTGGAGTTTGGGTTCAGCAACGGCGGGTGACATTGCCGCAGCTGGTGCGATTTCTTTGCGTTTGTCACAGATGACCGGATGGGTCAGCTTTACGTTGATGGGCATGTACGCCAACGTGGGCGAGCTTGAAGATGCGATGCATACTCTTAGCCCTGCGCATTCATTGACCGATGCTTCTGACGCTGCGGAGCTGAACGCGGATCAAGGCGCGATTGCCCTACAAGACGTCAGTTTTCGGTATGGTGGCGGGCCCGGTGGGCTCGATGGTGTGAACCTCTCCGTTGAACCGGGCGAAAAGTTGGGTTTGGTTGGTGCGTCTGGGGCTGGGAAATCGACATTGGTGGCTTTGCTACTGCGTCTTTACGACACCGAAGAAGGCGTTGTTTCGATTGACGGACAAGACATCCGGGGTGTCACCCAAGAAAGCTTGCGCCGTCAGATCGCGATGGTCACCCAAGAAACCGCGATGTTTAACAGGTCTGCGATTGATAACATTCGCTATGGCAAACCAGACGCGACCCAAGACGAAATCGAAGCAGCTGCCAAACAAGCTGAGGCGCATGAATTTATTCTGCAGTTGGTCGATCACAAAGGGCGCAAAGGCTATGATGCGCATCTTGGTGAACGTGGCGTAAAGCTGTCTGGCGGCCAACGGCAACGGATCGCGATAGCCCGTGCCATTCTAAAAGATGCCCCGATTTTGGTGCTGGATGAGGCGACAAGTGCTCTCGATTCCGAAGTAGAAGCATCGATTCAAGGCGCATTAGAGTCTATTATGGACAGTAAGACAGTGATCGCGATTGCCCACCGCTTGTCTACGTTGGCGCAAATGGACCGCATCATCGTGCTTGACGCGGGCCGCGTTGTTGAACAAGGAACGCACGACGACTTGCTGGCCAAAGGTGGGCTTTATGCCCGTTACTGGAATAGGCAGTCTGGTGGTTTCATAGATGCGAAAGATGCGGCGGAATAATGTTAACGATTGATAGCCTGACTCACCTTGGCATGGGGCGCGCATCTGATGGGCGGTCTTTGCTACCCCGTGTTCTTCCCGGTGAAGAAGTCGAAGTTGCCCAAGACGGTACAGTGCGGATTGTGACACCGTCGACCGACCGCGTTGCGGCATCGTGCCGACATTACAAATCTTGCGGTGGATGCGCGATGCAACACGCGACCGATGAATTCGTCGCCGACTGGAAGCTGGGCATCGTACAAAAGGCTGTTCATGCACATGGGCTTGCGCCTGATTTCCGCGCAGTGGCGACTTCACCAGCGCGGTCTCGTCGTCGTGCAAAGCTTTCTGGGCGCCGTACCAAAAAGGGCGCGATGGTCGGGTTTCACGGTCGCGCATCGCATACTTTGGTCGCTGTGCCTGATTGCCAGCTGGTCACACCTGCGCTGTTGGCCATTCAGCCCGCGCTAGAGGCGTTGACCGTCTTGGCGTGTTCGCGCAAAGGCGAGATTGACCTGACAGTGACCGATGCTGCGCTTGGTCCGGATGTATTTGTTGCGACGGACAAAGAGCTAACACCGCAGTTACGTGTTGAATTGGCGGCATTCGCAAACCAGCATGGTTTGTCGCGTCTGGTCTGGAACGACGAACCTGTCGTGACCATAAATGCGCCGAACCAAGATTTTGGCGGAACAAAGGTGACGCCTCCTCCGGGCGCTTTTTTGCAGGCAACAAAGCACGGCGAAACTACGCTGCTGCAAGCCGTCGAAGAAATTACGGCCAAGGCGAACCGTGTCGTTGATCTGTTTGCGGGATGCGGCACGTTCACACTGCCCATCGCTAAACGGGCCGAAGTTCACGCCGTTGAGGGCGAGGCTGAAATGCTGAATGCGCTTGATCGTGGTTGGCGCGAAGGTCATCAGCTGCGCAAAGTGACAACTGAAACGCGCGATCTATTCCGCCGTCCGCTAGAACCAGACGAGCTGCGCCACTTTGATGCTGCGGTGATTGATCCGCCGCGTGCTGGTGCCGAAGCCCAGATCGAGGCATTGGCCCGTTCCGAGATTAAAACAATCGCGATGGTATCGTGTAACCCTATCACATTTGCCCGCGATGCAAAAATGCTGACAGACGTTGGGTTTAGCATGCCTTGGGTGCAAACAGTGGATCAGTTCCGCTGGTCCCCCCACGTAGAGATCGTCGCCCCATTCACACGAAAATGAGGGTAAACTGCTAGAATTTCCTACCTTTTGCCACAATGTAGGGTTAAATTGCTTAAAAACGGCGAAGACCGGTACAAGTAGGCAGTGATATGATTTCAAGACGATCAGTAATGGTTGGCGCGGCAGCAGGTTTGGCCGGCTGTAGCGCAGGACCAGAAGTTTATAGCGGGCCGCAGGTGACCCGCATTCAGGTCCTTAAAGGACAGCGTACGATGCAGTTATTGCATCAAAACCAGCTTTTACGTGAATTTCGATTCCAGTTGGGTTTCTCACCCGAAGGGCACAAGGTGCACGAAGGCGATGGACGCACGCCCGAAGGGTCGTACTTGATCGACCGCCGCAACCCGAACAGTAGATATCACTTATCATTGGGCATTTCTTACCCGAATGCCAATGATGTTGCTTATGCACGCAGTCAAGGGTTGGACCCAGGCGGTGATATTTTTATCCATGGCACACCTGATCCGTGGGTCGGGAAGGCAGATTGGACCTGGGGGTGCATCGCCATTTCAAACAAAGAAATGGATGACGTTTATGCGATGGTCCAGACAGGTACCTTAGTAACGATCTACGCTTAGAATGTGATCGGGGCGATCGGTTGTGATACCGTTGGGTCGCTGCCCATGTTCATACACCACCAAAGTTTACCCGCGGGTTCTTGATACCAAGAGAAACCCATTGAACGCGCTGCCGGGTCCAAGATCACGGCACGCGTATCAGGTTGTCCCATCCATGCGGCAAGGGTCTGCAATTCGGTTTCATAAGATTCCGAAATGTTTTCGCCCAGCAACCTACCGGGGAACCCAGCGCGACGTGCACGGTCAAGCGGGCTGGATCCATCTGATCCGAATAACCATGGTCGGTTCTGTGCAGACATATCACGCGCATGTGTCGCTGCGGCTGCGTTTAACTGTGCATTCAATTCAACAGGTGCCGCGCCAGATGTGCCACGAAGCGAGTTTACGCTGTCTAGCATTCTGAATTGAACGGCCGCTTCGTCTTTGCTGGTGATCCGGTAGACAGTCTGCACAGGTAATCCATCAGGACCCAAAGCACGTTGCGGGTCACAGGCGGCCAAGGTGGTGGCCGCAAGCCCTAGGATCATCTCACGTCTGTACATTAGTTACCTAACTCGATTGCATTTTCCATCATTAGCGACATCAGCGGAACACTTCAAACCCACATTGCGTCACTTACATCCATCTGACATTTGTTTGAATTGCAGTGACTGACCAGACACATTAGATTGCAGGATTGAAAGAAGTTCATTCCGAACCGGAGACCGAAATGAGAAATGATCTGTCACGTCGTGCGTTTTTGGCCGCAGGTGCAGCTATGATCGGCACCGGTGCTGCGGCACAAACGGCCAATTCAACCGAAATTGAAAGCGATCTATCGCAGCAAGTTCAACGCAACATTTCTAGTTTTCGTTCGCTTGATTGGCAGCCATATTTCAGCAACCTGAATAACGGCGCTATCTTAGTCGATATTCAATCGCGTGCGCTGCACTATTGGTCTGAAGATCAAGCGATATACAAGCTCTACCCTACGAGCGTTCCGCTGACAGATGACCTGACCCGCACTGGCCGTACTGAAGTAACGCGCAAGGTCGAAGGCCCTAGCTGGGCGCCGACGCCGGCAATGCGTATCCGTAACCCTGAGTGGCCTGAATTTATTGGTCCGGGTCCAGATAACCCATTGGGATCGCATGCTCTTTACCTATCTTGGCAATATTACCGCATCCACGGTACGCACGACACACGCAAGATTGGTCGGCGGTCGTCTAACGGGTGCATTGGCCTGTACAATGAACAGATCGCAGAGCTGTTTGGCTATGCAAAAGTTGGCACACAGGTCTTACTAATTTAAGAGCTGAAACGCCGCGTGAACCATGCGCCAATACGAGACTTATTATGCCCATATGCTGTTGGTGTCGGTGGGGTATAAATAGGAATTTCGCTGGTCTTGGTGCGCGCGCGCGCTTTTGAACGCTCAATCGACCTAGACGTTTCTTCGTTGAATTCGTGCACCCAATCTGGAATTTTCTTTTTCGGCGTAGAAACAGGTTGCGGTTTACGGGTGTTTTCCCGAGGTTCTGAATTCAACACATATTCGTTTGTTTCAGACACAAGCCGTGTCAAAACCTGACCTAGGTTATCGCTTGGCTTAAGCAACAAAGGCTTAATGCGGCTTCGTTGGTCACCATCAATAAGATCAGACCATTCTCGTGCTGATTGGATCCGGTCTTTTGGTAATATCGACATGGCTTTGTCGATTGCTTCCAAAAATGTCCGATCGTATTCGTCAAATCGCCCGGCGAGCGGTTCGCATGGGTCTGGGTTTTGGCTGGCAAATTCAGCCATGCGTGTTTGGCTATTGGGCGGGGCTTTGCCAGAGATGAGATGATAGAACGAAGCACCAAGCGCGTAGAGATCACTGCTGGGGCTTTGTTTTCCACCCGCGAAATAGAATTCCTGCGGTGAGTATCCGTCTTTGACGACTAGAACAGCAGAAAGTTCGCGGGTTTCGCGGCTTGCTTCTTCTCTGGCTGCGCCAAAGTCGATCAGAACGGGATTACCCCATTTATCTAGCAAGATGTTATCTGGCGAAATATCGCGATGAAGTAGATCTTGGCGGTGAACAAGATCAACAGCATCAAGCAGCTTGATCAGTATGTCTTTGACTTGCTTTGGTTTTAGATTTTGTTCTTTGTCTTTGATGATGTCCAAAAGATCGCGGCCATCAATAAGATCTAGGATCATATAGGCGGTTTCATTGTCTTCAAAAATCCGGTGAACACCGACAACATTCGGGTGCCGCATTTTTGCGATTGTTCGTGCTTCTCGCATGAACATTTCAACGATTGACCGGTATTTTTCGTAATGCCTGTCGGACCGCACATAGACGTTTTTGCCGTCACGGCGACAAAATACTTCGGGGTAGCATTCCTTTACGACAACGCTGCGATCCAGATAATTATCTTGGGCAAGATAGGTAATACCAAATCCACCATTCCCAAGACGCCGTTTAATGGTGAATTGGTCGCCAAGCAGAACAGTCCCATTAGGAAGAGCCTCGCCACGGGTGGGCGAATTGGTAAGGTTCTTTTCTGGCGTCGCCGTTGTCATATCTTCTAAATGCGCACGCCAAAACGAGCGCCTTCCCCAAAACTCAAGTCAATGTTTGCCGGATAAATGTGGTGGGAATGCGGCCAGCAAGCAAAAAATCGCCTACAAACAATAACCTATGTTTACAATAATGTATAATTAATAATCATTGTATCCATCAACGCTCTAAATGAGGGCGTTGATGATCCGGATTGGCCTTAATTGGGCTGGGTGATTCTATTCAAGCCAACCTTGTAAATTCCGTTCGATCACGCCAGATAGCGCGTCGATGTGATCAGGATTATCATTCAGGCAAGGCACATATGTGAACCCTTCGCCGCCTGCGTGCTCAAAGCTTTCTCTGATCTCTTCGTTAATTTCTTCCAGCGTTTCGATGCAATCAGCCGAGAAAGCGGGTGCGCAAACAGCGATATCTTTGACGCCTTCTTCGCTTGCTAGTCTGGCGACTTCTTTTACCGTGTATGGCTTTAGCCATTCTTCGCGACCGAAAATTGACTGAAATGTCGTCATGATCTGGGTGTCTTCCCAGCCAAGACGTTCCTTTAGTAGGCGTGTCGTTTTCTGGCAGTGGCAGTGATATGGATCACCCTCATGCAAATAGCGTTCTGGCACGCCATGGTACGAGCAGATCAGCTTTTCAGGTTTTTTGTCAGCGTTTGCGTAGGCCTTTTCCACGGATTTCGCGAGCGCATCAATATACGCGGGGTCTGCGAAATATGGTTCTACGACACGGGCGACAGGTTGCCATTTTTCTTCCATTAGAGCGCGGAAAAATTGATCGTTCGCGGTTGCCGATGTTGCCCCAGCATAGTGTGGGTAAAGTGGGAAGAATAGAATTTTGGTACAACCTGCCTCGGTCATTTCACGGACTTTGGATTTGGTCGAAGGGTTGCCGTACCGCATGCAAAAATCGACCATGACATTATCGCCATAGCGTTCTTCCATTTTTGCTTTGATCGCTGCGGTCTGCTGTTTGGTGATCGTCAGCAGTGGGCTTTCGTCTGCTTCGTTGTTCCAAATGGTTTTATATGCAGCGCCGGATTTCGAAGGCCTGATCGTCAGAATGATCAGTTGTAGGATTGGTTGCCATTTCCATGCGGGGTAATCGACAACCCGTTTGTCGGACAGAAATTCATTCAGATAGTGCCGCATCGACCAATAATCGGTGCCGTCCGGTGTTCCAAGGTTTGCCAATAGAATACCCACCTTCTCAGGTTTGATCTTTGGATGGTTAGTTGGGGCGTGGGCAGGGCAGGTTGCAGGCTGCGATTTATCTGACATGTGCGTGGCCTTTTGGAACAGATGTTTAGAGCGGAGTTAAATAGTTTACGTGCGAGGTCAATCTTTGGATTGATCTAAGGGCGTTTCTGTCGCGCCTAGCGCATCGGCAAGCCGGGTCGTCGCGCTGCCGGGACGTAGTGGTTGTTGCTGCCCTTCGCCCGGTGACCAGCCGGTTAGGGTGATCAATTCAAATGTTGCATCAACCCTACCATCATCGTTGCCAAAGTGTTCGGCGTAAATGCTTGCGGTTTCGGTCATCACGTTGCGACGTGTCATGTGTTTAACCCGCGCGTCTAGCGCGTTGGCTTCGCCCATTTTGCGCAAATCGTGCATAAGATGAAATGCGTTAGCATAGCTTGCAGTCAGCGGTGTGGCGTCTGCAACAGGCAGTGCAAAACCCGCGCGCTGTAGCAACGCGCCTAGATCACGAATTTCGCCCATCGGTGCGATACGTGGCGATATCCCTCCGGCGACGATGGCTTCGGCTTCTGCCAATGATGCGCGCAGTTCATGCAGCGTTTGGCCGCCCAAGAACCCGCAAAGTAATAATCCATCGGGTTTCAGCGCATGCCGACACTGGACAAGTTGCCCGACAGGATCGTTTGACCAATGCAGCGCCATAACGTGTAAAATCAGATCATGGGTTTCGGGTTGCGCCGATAGAGTATCGTCGTCCGCCAAAATGGTCGCGTTTGGAAAGGCCTGCGCCCAAAAATCAGGAAATCCAGTAACGATCGCGACGGACGTAAAGGTTCTGTTAACCTCGTTCAGTCTTTCTTGCAGCTCAGCGGCCAATGTTTCGTGCAAGAACAGCGCATCCGCGTCCGCGCGGGCGCGATTACGTTGTAGGGCGAGGCGGTCAACAAGTACGGGCATATTTTCCATGCCCTCCATCTAGGGTGCAAACATGCGAATGCAAAGCGTGATCAGAGCAATCTACCCTGCGCAATGCGTCGCATGTGACGCACAAACGGAATCTGAATTTGGACTTTGTGGTGATTGTTGGCGTGAAACGCAGTTTATTGGCGGACTTATTTGCGACACGTGTGGCGCGCCGCTTCCGGGCGAAGATACAGGCGCAATCGAACAATGTGATGATTGCATGACGATTGCGCGACCGTGGGATCGTGGACGGGCAGGATTAATATACACTGGTATTGGTCGCCAGCTGGTGCTTGGTTTTAAGCACGGGGATCGCACTGATCTCGCGCGACCTGCAGCAATATGGCTGTCGCGTATGGTTCGCCCGCTTATACATGACGACACAGTTTTGGTGCCAGTACCGTTGCATTGGGTACGCCGTGTGAAACGGCGCTATAATCAGGCTGCGTTGCTCGCGACTGCACTGGGGCGGGAACTGGGTGTTCCTGTTTGTGCTGATGCTTTGGTGCGGTCGAAAAAGACCAAACCACTTGAGGGGCATAGCCGCGACGAACGTTTTGCTGCGCTTTCCGGTGCGATTGTCCCAAACCCAAAGCGGACCAATTTAATCGCGGGAAAGTCAGTATTAGTTGTGGACGATGTAATGACGTCCGGTGCAACCTTGGCCGCCAGCGCAGAGGCTGCAAAGACTGCTGGTGCCACACATGTGTCTATTGTTACACTGGCACGAGTTGTCAAAGACGCTTAGATGCAGGGTAACTGTACTAAGGATGAAGCGATGAAAACTGTTGAGATTTACACAAAATCGACTTGCGGGTTTTGCCATATGGCAAAGCGTCTTTTGACGGCCAAAGGCGTGAGCTTTGCTGAGGTCGATATTCTGGCCCAGCCTGATCGACGCGCCGAAATGATCCAGCGCGCGAATGGTGGCAGCACTGTTCCGCAGATTTTTATTGAAGGAAATCATATCGGTGGCTGTGATGATCTGATGGGGCTTGATCGAAGTGGTAAGTTGGATGCTATGCTGGCCTGATGAAGGCCGCACTTTTACAACTCAATGTCAGCGATTCTCCGGAAGCAAACCTGCCCGGAACGGTTGACCTCGTCGCGCGCGCCGCTTCGTTGGGCGCGGGTTTTGTTTTGACGCCGGAAGTCACGAATTGCATTTCGCAAAGCCGACAACAACAGCAAGAAGTCTTGCAGCACGAGGAAGACGACCTAACGCTTGCAGGGTTATGCGCTGCTGCAAAAGACAACGGCGTCTGGCTGTCGATTGGGTCGCTCGCGCTGAAAACGGATGATGTGGATGGGCGATTTGCGAATAGATCCTTCTTGATCAACCCAGAGGGCGAGGTCGTCGCTCGGTATGACAAAATTCACATGTTTGATGTCGCGGTGTCTGAGACCGAAGTTTATAATGAATCTGCAGGTTATCGTCCCGGTTCGCGGGCGGTTGTCGCAGAAACACCGTTCGCAAAGCTGGGGCTAAGCATCTGCTTTGACGTCCGTTTCCCGTATCTCTACCGCGCGCTAGCGCAGGGTGGAGCGGACGTTATTCTTGTTCCATCTGCATTTTCGCCCGTCACAGGTGCCGTCCATTGGGAATCTCTATTGCGTGCCCGCGCTATTGAAACCGGGTCGTACATCTTGGCTGCGGCACAGACAGGTGAACACGCATCCTCGACAGGAAAACCCAGACGGACCTATGGGCATTCGCTCGCAATTTCACCTTGGGGCGAAGTGTTAGCGGATTCTGGCTCGGCGCCGGGCATCGCAATGGTTGATATTGACCTATCAGAAGTGGCAGAAAGCCGGAAACGTATTGCGGCCCTTACTCAAGACAGGGCCTTTGAAGGGCCTTAATGTCGGAAACCACGAATAATCTCGCTGTTTCACTATTTAGTGAGATTCTTGTTGTCGACCAATTGGCGCGGGCAAGTGTCGCGCGGGTATTGCCTAAGGGCATGGAGCTATCGCATTTTTCGGTTCTGAACCAACTTGGTCATGCCGGGATGGAACGCACACCGGCGCAACTGGCAAAAACGTTTCACCTGACGCGCGGTGCTATGACCAATACTGTCAACAAATTGGAACGCGCCGGTTGGGTGCATATTCGTCCGGATTGGGATGATGCACGTCGCAAGATGGTTTCAATTAGCCCGGCAGGCCAAGCAGCCCGAGACGCCGCGCTGGCCGCTATCGCGCCTGTCATCGCCGAAGTTGTTGATAAAGTTGGCGCAGACAAGGTGCGCATTGCCTTGCCCGTTCTTCGTGAATTACGTCTAAAGCTAAGTGAGCTCGAGTAGCATTAAGTAATTGGCTTTGTTGCGGCTGTGACATAATTCACGGATAAATCGCGGTCTGATATCGACCATGTGAAACGGGCAAAGTTGAATACGAAACCTTTCCGGTCAACGGGGGTCATTCCTGCATTTTTAATCAATGAAAACAGTTCATCCGGTGTGATGAACTTGGCCCATTCATGGGTACCTTTGGGTAGCCAACGCATGACCCACTCTGCCCCGACAATCGCCATTGCAAAGGATTTTGGGTTTCGGTTGATGGTAGAACAAATATGAATGCCGCCGGGTTTCAATAGTTGCTGGCAGGCGGTCAGGTAGCCAAGCGGATCTGCAACATGTTCGACCACTTCCATATTTAGCACGGCATCAAATTGCTCTCCAGCGTCAGCCAATGCCTCGGCAGTCACGTGACGATAGTCGATATCCAGCCCGGATTGTTCGGCGTGCACCATAGCGACCGGAATATTTCCCGCCGCTGCGTCAGCGCCTACGACAGTCGCGCCCAACCGTGCCATGGGTTCGCAAAGTAACCCACCACCGCAGCCGATATCTAGTATGCGCAGGCCCTCGAACGGCTTGGGTTCGGTCAAGTCACGCCCGAATTCAGCGGCGATTTGGCGCGTGATATAATCCAAACGCACCGGATTCATCATATGTAATGGCTTGAACTTTCCGTTCAGATCCCACCATTCTGCTGCCATGGCTTCGAACTTGGCGATTTCAGATGGGTCGACGGTGTTGGTGGCAGACATGCGCTTGCTCCGGATGGTCAGTGCTTCTTAGACGCGATATAGGATGATTATGGACAAAGTCGTAGGACAAAAGAGCGCATACGCATATCTTTACCCGCCCATTGACCCATTTGATCGGCAAATGCTGGACGTGGGCGATGGGCATCAGATCTATGTTGAACAATGCGGGAACCCGAATGGTATACCTGTTGTCGTGCTTCATGGGGGTCCGGGTGGCGGCTGTAGCCCAGCAATGCGCCGATATTTTGACCCGGCGGTCTATCGCGTGGTGCTGTTCGATCAACGCGGGTGCGGTCGGTCACGCCCCCATGCGAGCGTAGAGGCAAATACAACTTGGCACTTGGTCGCTGATATCGAAATGATCCGATCTGTTCTAGAGATCGGTTCATGGGTGGTCTTCGGCGGAAGCTGGGGCGCGACACTTTCTTTGATCTATGCCCAAGCGCATCCGGACCATGTATTGGGCTTGGCCCTGCGCGGTGTTTTCTTGATGACACAGCCAGAGCTAGACTGGTTCTATGGCGGCGGCGCGGGCAAGTTCTGGCCAGATTTGTGGGACCGCTTTACATCTTTGATCCCCGAAGATGAACATGATGATCTTATCGCCGCATATCACCGTCGTTTATTCGGTGGCGACCGTTCTGAAGAAGTTAAACATGCCCGTGCATGGGCGGCTTGGGAAAACGCGTTGGCCGCGATTGATAGCGATGGGGTAACAGGTGAAGCGCCGGCTGAATATGCCCGTGCATTTGCAAGGCTCGAGAACCATTATTTCGTCAACAGCGGATTTTTGGCGGAAAACCAACAAATTTTGCACCCCGATCAGATGGCGAAAATTGCGCATATTCCGGGGGTCATTGTGCAGGGTCGTTACGACATGATTTGTCCGCCGACATCTGCGCATAAGCTATCGAAACTATGGCAGAATTCCCGGTTGACGATGGTTGGCCGTGCTGGTCACGCATTGTCCGAACCGGGCATTAGCGCAGAGCTCGTCCGCAGCATGGATATGTTCAGCGCCAAAGGGGACTTCTTGGGTCTTTAGGGTTTACAGCTGAATTCTAGCCGTTACTGTTACGTCTAACTAACTGGGAACACGTTATTTTGGACAATGTCCTAAAGATTATCATGCAGCGTCTTGCGCTGGGCTTGCTTACTTTGCTTATCGTATCAGTGGTGATCTTTGTTGCAGTGAACATGCTGCCCGGCGATTTCGCGCAAGCGATTTTGGGGCAAGGCGCCACCGAAGAATCCGTTGCGGCAATTCGCCGTGATCTTGGTTTAGATCAGCCAATGATTACGCGGTATTTTGATTGGTTGGGCGGTGTTGTTCAGGGTGATTTTGGTGCAAGTTTTGCTAGCGCAAACGCTGCCAGCTTTAGTGGCACAACATCTGGCGTAAAAACGGTGGCGCAACAGATCGGACCACGTTTCGCCAACACGATGTTCCTTGCGGCGGTAACTGCTGTCATTGCGGTCCCTCTGGCTGTCACTTTGGGTATCTTGGCCGCGCTTTATCGCAATTCGGTGTTTGATCGCGCTGCGAACATTTTCACGCTCACGTCGATCTCTAGCCCTGAATTCTTTCTGGCCTATGTCTTGATCTTGTTCCTTGCTGTGCTGAACCCGATCTTTCCATCCTTGTCGAATATTTATGACGGGATGGCGTTTAGCGAACGGTTGAACAAATCCATGTTGCCTGCGCTGGTACTGACCCTTGTTGTGACGGCGCACATGATGCGTATGACACGCGCGGCGATCATCAATCTGTTGGCCAGCCCATACATCGAAATGGCGCGCCTTAAGGGGATGTCTCCGATGCGGGTGATCGTTAAACATGCGCTGCCAAATGCGCTCGCACCGATTATCAACGTAGTTGCATTGAACTTGGCCTATCTGATCACCGGCGTTGTCGTGGTCGAGGTGGTGTTTGTTTACCCCGGTATCGGCCAGTTGTTCGTTGATAGCGTTAAGACCCGCGACATTCCGGTTGTTCAGGCCTGCTGCCTGATCTTTGCCGCCGCTTATATTTTGCTGAACCTGACGGCTGACATTATGTCGATCCTGTCCAACCCACGTCTGAGGCATCCGAAATGATACTATGGATCGCAGCAGTATTGATTGGCATGGGCGCTTTGGCGTGGGTGTTTCGCTTTGCCGGGCAGGCCGCGACAGGGAACGCACCCAAGTTTCGCGATATGCCGTTTGGTGTCGCCTACGGTTATGTCTTGGCGGCTTTGGTCGTTGGCTGGTTGATCTGGGCCTATTTTCAGGGTCGCAGCAGTGATCCTGCCATCGCGAATAAGTTCTTCTTTCTACGCATAGGCATCGAAGGTTTCATTATCTTTGCCATTGCGGCATGGTTGTTCCGTCTTGCTGGCCGTCGGGTCGGCACCGCGTGGAGCCGCAAGATGTTCCGCGCCATGCCTTTGACTGCGGCCTTTGGCGTCATGATCATTTTGATCTACGCGATCTTGGCAATCTTTGCTGGCCTGCTGGCACCATATGGCCAAGAACAAATCATTCCGGGCGTTGCCGCCAACATCACCCCCGGTGGGGACCCTGCGTTGGGTGGTAACCTTGATTTTCCATTGGGCACGGACCAGATTGGTCGCGATATTCTGAGCCGCTTGATTTACGGCGCGCAGAACACAGTTGGTATTGCTTTTGCAACAACGCTTCTGGCGTTCTTCTTGGGCGGCACGCTCGGGTTCTTGGCCGCGACATTCGGCGGTTGGTTGGACCAAGTGCTATCGCGCATGGTCGATGTGCTGATGGCGATCCCTTCACTGATCTTTGCATTGTTGTTGATGACAATCGCAAGCGTCTGGGCGCCGCGTCTGGGTATCCCGCTCACCGTGTTCATGGTGATCATCATCGCTGTAATCGACAGTACGCGTGTTTTCCGCCTTTCGCGTGCAGTCGGGCAGAACATCGTTGTGATGGACTATATCGAGGCTGCAAAGCTGCGTGGCGAGGGCTTTGGCTACATCATTTTCAAAGAAATTCTGCCCAACGCGACTGCACCTCTTCTTGCTGAATTTGGCCTGCGCTTTTGCTTTGTGTTCTTGACCATTGCCGCACTGTCGTTCCTTGGTGTGGGTATCCAGCCGCCATTGGCCGACTGGGGCACGATGGTTCGCGATCTAAGTGGTTTTGTGAACTACGCACAATTTGCGCCAATGGCTGCGACTGCACCACTGTTGGCGGCGGGTGCGATTGCGCTGCTAACCGTCGCTGTGAACTTTGTTGTCGACTGGATGCTGCATAAATCATCGGGGCTAAAAGAATGACCGAACCGCTGTTGAAAATGCGCGGCGTCAAGATCGAAGGCCGCAGTGACGAAATGTGGAACCCGATCATCAATGGTGTTGATCTAACGTTAGCTCGTGGAGAGGTCCTTGGCCTGATCGGTGAATCTGGCGCGGGGAAATCCACGCTGGGTCTGGCCGCGATGGGTTATACCCGCGATGGCGTTCGGATTAGCGACGGTACGATTGAATTCGACGGTATTGATCTGCTGACCGCATCTGCTGCGGTCAAACGTGAATTGCTAGGTAAGCGGATCGCATATGTCGCGCAGTCCGCCGCCGCCAGCTTTAACCCTGCACATCGCCTGATCGACCAGCATGTCGAAGGTCCTTCGCAACATGGCGTGATGAGCCGGGCCGAAAGCGAAGCCGACGGGATGGAGCTGTACCGCAAGCTGCGTTTGCCAAACCCGGACGAGATCGGCTTTCGCTATCCGCATCAGGTATCTGGCGGACAATTGCAGCGCGCAATGACCGCGATGGCGATGTCATGCCGTCCTGATTTGATTGTTTTTGACGAACCGACAACTGCGCTAGATGTGACCACCCAGATCGAAGTGTTATCGGCCATCCGCGATATCGTTGATCAGTTTGGCACCGCTGCGATTTATATCACGCATGATCTGGCCGTTGTGGCGCAAATGGCTGACCGGATTAAGGTGCTGCTAAAGGGTGATGAGGTCGAAACCGCCGATACCCGCACCATGCTCGACGCGCCAACACAAGAATACACGAAATCGCTTTGGGCTGTGCGCAGCTTTGAACGCCCGGCCAAACCTGCGATTGCGACCGGCGCTGTGCCTGTTGTCAGTGTGCAGAATGTCGATGCCGCATATGGGACGACCCCTGTTCTGCACGACGTTAGCTTTGACATGCACGAAGGCCGCACTGTCGCTGTGGTTGGTGAATCTGGGTCAGGTAAATCCACGACTGCACGGTGTATTACCGGGTTGCTGCCCCCAACGTCTGGACAGATTTTGCTAGACGGAGAGGCCCTGCCGGCGAGTTACAAAAAACGCAGCAAAGATCAGTTGCGTCAGGTGCAGATGATTTATCAGATGGCCGACACCGCGCTAAACCCACGTATGTCCATCGGTCAGATCATCGCGCGCCCGGTCCAGTTTTATCTGGGGCTGACGGGTGCTGCGAAACGCAAACGCGTCGATCAGTTGTTAGAACAGATCGAGCTAGAGCCGTCAGAATACTATAACCGCCTGCCATCAGAACTGTCGGGTGGTCAAAAACAACGGGTTGGAATCGCGCGTGCCTTAGCGGCCGAGCCAAAGTTCATCATCTGTGATGAGGTTACATCCGCGCTGGATCAACTCGTTGCCGAAGGCATCCTGCGTTTGTTGGCTAAATTGCAGGACGACTTGTCACTTTCATATATGTTCATCACACATGACCTCGCGACTGTGCGCGCAATTGCAGACGAAGTCGTCGTGATGAAAGATGGTCGCGTGGTAGAGCAGGGCCCAAAGGCCGACATGTTTACCCCACCGCATCACGCCTACACAGATCTATTGCTTAGCTCGGTCCCTGAAATGGATCCGGATTGGCTGACTAATCTGCTGAAAGAACGCGGAGTTGATAACGTCGGCGACGCAGCAGTCGATAAGATGTAACACGAATCACCCATTCTAAGATGGGATAAGCGGGCAAAATATCGCCCGAATAAGATAACTGGGAGTACGATCAATGAATGGAATTAGTAGACGCGGTCTGTTGAAAACGGGTGTCGCCGCTGGCGTATTGGGTCTGTCCGGTATGCCGCTGCGCGCGCAAACACGTGGCGGTAAATTCACCGCTGGCCTAAACGGCGCAAACACATCGGATAGCTGGGACGGGCGTACGCACGCCGATATGTTCATGATCGGTGCCGGTATGGGCGCTGTTTTTGATTGTCTGACCGAAAACGGTGCTGACGGTTCGCTCAAAGGTGAATTGGCAGAAAGCTGGGAAGCAAGCCCAGATGCCAAAGTTTGGACATTCAACCTGCGTCAGGGCGTGACATTCCACAACGGCAAATCTTTTGGCGCTGATGATGTGATTGAATCCCTTCAACTACACGTGGCCGAAGGTTCGAAATCTGGCGCGCAGCCGATCGTCTCTGCGATCACCGAGATGAAGAAAATCACTGAGCATCAGGTTCAGTTCACGCTTGCCTCTGGCAACGCTGATTTCCCATATCTGATGTCTGACTATCACCTGTTGATCTACCCTGCTGGTCAGATCGAAGAGGCGATTGCAAAAGGTATCGGTACGGGTCTGTACGAAGTCGTCGCATTTGATCCCGGCGTACGTTTTGTCGGTAAGCGTTATGAAAACCACTACAAAGGTGACAGCGCTGGTTTCTTTGATGAAATCGAATACATCGCGATCAACGACAACACGGCACGTATGAACGCACTGCTGACTGGTCAGGTTGATGCGATCAACCGGATCGACTTTAAGGGCGAAGCGCTGCTGAACGCGAACCCTGCTGTGCGCGTGCAAGAAGTGACTGGCAACCAGCACTATACTTTCCCAATGCACACCAATACCGCGCCATTTGATGACGTGAACGTGCGTCAGGCGCTAAAGTACGGCATCAACCGTCAGGAAATGGTCGACAAGATCCTTCTTGGTCACGGTCAGGTTGGTAACGACAGCCCAATCGGTCCAGCGAACCAATACTACAACGCTGATATGGAACAACTGGCTTACGATCCAGACAAGGCAAAGTTCCACCTGCAGCAAGCCGGGCTTGATAGCCTTAGCATCGATCTGTCTGCATCCAACGCAGCGTTCGAAGGTGCAGTTGACGCGGCACAGTTGTTCCAAGCATCTGCATCTGCAGGCGGGATCAACATCAATGTAGTGCAGGAGCCCGCTGATGGGTACTGGTCCAACGTTTGGCTGAAGAAACCATTCTGTGCGTGTTACTGGTCTGGTCGCGCGACAGAAGATTGGATGTTCTCATCTGCTTATGAATCCGGCGCACCTTGGAACGATACCAAGTGGGAAAACGCGCGCTTCCAAGAGCTATTGATTGCGGCACGTGCAGAGCTGGATAGTGATACGCGCCGTGATCAATACGGCGAAATGCAACAAATCCTTAGCACTGAAGGCGGTGCATTGGTGCCAATGTTTGCGAACTACGTACAAGCTGTGAACAACCGGATCGCATCGCCTGACGTTGTTGGTAACCTATGGCAGATGGATAACTGCCGCATGGCAGAGCGTTGGTGGGGTGCGTAAGTCGCACCGTGTTAACCAATCTAATGCGCCCCTCCGAAAGGTGGGGCGTTTTTGCTTTGGGGCGGCATTTTGGCGTTCTTAAAATAGCAAAACGCGGAGGGGTTGCAGACTCGGGCGTCTCGGCGTATATGATCGGCAATAGCGGCGCCTTGGCTTCCAAAACCAACGGCTCCACCGGGAAATATCAACGGGCCGCGCGCCCGTTTTTTTGTGCTTGAGAGAGATATGAACGACCTGATCGCTAAAGCGGCCATCGACCGCCGTATCGCTGAAATTATTACCCCTGTCGTCGAAGGCATGGGGTTCGAAGTTGTGCGGGTTCGTCTGATGACCGGCAAGGAAAGTATTTTGCAGATCATGGTGCAAAAACCTGATGGCACGATGGAAGTCGACGATTGCGGGCACGTGTCCACAGCGCTTAGCGCGGTGTTGGATGTCGAAGACCCGATTGTTGATGTATATAACCTTGAGGTGTCCAGCCCGGGTATCGACCGTCCGCTGACCCGCCTAAAAGACTTTGACCAGTGGGAAGGCTTTGAAGCCAAGATCGAAACCGATGAGCTGATCGACGGTCGTCGTCGCTTTAAAGGTGCGTTGGCTGGGACTGATGGCGACGAAATCCTGATCACGATCCCAGAGGGAACGATTGGTCTGAAATTTGAATGGCTGTCAGACGCCAAATTGGTGCTGACAGATGAATTGATCCGCGACGTGCTGCGCGGACGCAAAGATGCGGGCCAGATTGATGAGGCCCAATTTGATGAGATTGAAACCATAATCGACGGTGAGGAGAACACCTGATGGCATATACTTCCGCGAACCAGCTGGAACTTTTGCAAACGGCCGAAGCCGTCGCGCGCGAAAAGAACATCGAAGCCGGCTTGGTTGTCGAAGCGATGGAAGAATCGCTCGCTCGGGCTGCTAAATCCCGTTACGGCGCTGAAATGGACATTCGTGTTTCCATCGACCGCAAGACAGGTAAGGCGACGTTCACACGTGTACGCACCGTCGTCGAAGACGAAGAACTGGAAAACTACCAGTCCGAATTCACGGTAGAGCAAGCCAAAGAATACATGGAAAACCCCGAAGTGGGTCAGCAGTTCATCGAGGAAGTTCCCCCCGTTGAACTTGGTCGTATCGCTGCACAATCTGCGAAACAGGTTATCTTGCAGAAGGTCCGCGAAGCTGAGCGTGACAAGCAATACGAAGAATTCAAAGATAAGGCCGGTACAATCATCAACGCGCTGGTTAAGCGCGAAGAATACGGCAATGTTATCGTTGATGTGGGTGCTGGCGAAGCTGTCCTGCGCCGTAACGAAAAAATCGGCCGCGAGGCATACCGCCCGAACGATCGTATCCGTTGCTTTATTAAAGAAGTACGTCGCGAACAGCGCGGTCCTCAGATTTTCCTTTCTCGCACAGCGCCAGAATTCATGGCTGAACTGTTCAAAATGGAAGTCCCTGAAATCTACGAAGGCGTGATTGATATCAAAGCCGTCGCACGTGACCCAGGTTCACGCGCTAAGATCGCTGTAATTTCTTACGACAACTCGATCGATCCCGTCGGTGCCTGTGTTGGTATGCGTGGTAGCCGTGTTCAGGCCGTTGTAAACGAACTGCAGGGCGAAAAAATTGACATCATTCCTTGGAATGAAGATATGCCAACGTTCCTTGTGAATGCGCTTCAGCCTGCCGAAGTGTCCAAAGTTGTTTTGGACGAAGAAGCTGGCAAAATCGAAGTTGTTGTTCCTGATGAACAATTGTCACTGGCCATTGGTCGTCGTGGTCAAAACGTGCGCCTTGCTTCGCAACTGACTGGTTTGGATATCGACATTCTGACCGAAGAAGAAGAATCTAAGCGTCGTCAGGCTGAATTTGAACTGCGGACGAAATTGTTCATGGATGCACTTGATCTGGACGAGTTCTTTGCCCAACTACTCGTATCAGAAGGGTTCACCAACCTTGAAGAAGTCGCATACGTTGAAGTTGATGAATTAACAGTCATCGAAGGCGTTGACGAAGATACAGCAAGCGAATTGCAAACCCGTGCTCGAGAGTTTTTGGAAGCAAAAGCCAAGAAAGCTATGGATGCTGCCCGTGAGTTGGGTGTGGAAGATAGCCTCGCAAGCTTTGAAGGCCTGACCCCGCAAATGCTTGAGGCATTGGGTAAAGATGGCGTTAAGACGTTGGAAGACTTTGCAACCTGCGCTGACTGGGAACTGGCCGGTGGTTGGACCATTGTTGATGGTGAGCGGTCCAAAGACGACGGCGTTCTAGAACCATTCGATGTGTCCTTGGAAGAGGCGCAGAATATGGTCATGACTGCGCGTGTAATGTTGGGTTGGGTTGATCCGGCTGAACTCGAAGCGGACACAGACGATGAAGACGAACTGACAGAGGAAGAAGAGGCCTAAATTTAGGCCTTTTAAGGGGATAATATATGGCGCGTGGTGGCCACAACAAACTAAAAGACGACGAGGCGACACGTAAGTGCATCGTCACCGGAGAGGCGCAGCCAAAAGCTGGGCTCATCCGGTTCGTTGTGGGCCCTGACAACCAAGTTTATCCTGACGTGTTGGGGAAATTGCCCGGCCGCGGCATGTATGTGTCTTCAACGCGTGAAGCATTGGAAGCGGCGACAAGGGGGCAATTTTCCCGTTCTGCCAAACAGCCGGTCACCGTGCCCGACGGTTTGGCGGATGAAGTTGAACGTCAGCTTGCGCGTCATACGGTAGATATGATCGCAATGGCCCGTAAAGCGGGGCGTGCGGTTTGTGGATTTGAAAAGGTAAAGGGTTGGCTCGCCGGTGGCGAGCGGGTCCGCGTCTTGGTTCAGGCCTCTGATGGGTCCGAACGCGGCAAGGCGAAATTGTGGACGCCCGAAGGTGCCCGATATTTTGGCTGTTTTACTGCTGAAGAATTGGGTTTGGCTTTTGGGCGGCAAAGTGTGATACATGGCGCGCTTGCGACTGGCGGACTCAGCAATCGTGTTGTAGACGAAGCCACAAAGCTACGTGGCTTGCGCGAAGTGGACGGTGGCGATACGGCCTCCGGGAAGGATAAAGAAGCTAAATGAGCGATAACGACGGTAAAAAGACACTCGGTCTCGGTGGTTCGCGTCCAAGCAACGTGAAGCAAAGCTTTAGCCATGGGCGGACCAAGAACGTCGTGGTGGAAACCAAACGTAAACGCGTTGTGGTGCCAAAGCCCGGCACGGCCAAACCATCTGGTGGTTCAGGCCCGATTGGTGGCGACCCTTCAAAACGGCCCGCAGGCATTTCGGATGTCGAGCTGGAACGCCGGATGAAGGCGCTTGCGATGGCGAAAGCCCGCGAAGCCGAAGAACAAGCAAAGCGCGAAGCCGAAGAAAAGGCCCGTGCAGCAGAGCGTGAAGCACGCCGTGCAGAGATCGAAGCAAAAGAAGCTGAAGATCGCGCCCGTGAAGAACGCGCAAAGGCGAAAGCCGAAGAAGAAGAGCGTAAGCGCGTAGAAGCTGCAAAAGCGAAGGCGAAAGCCGCTGCACCTGCGCCAGCCGCACCTGACGCGGCGGCAGTTCCTGGTGAAACAGCGGTTACGCGCCCATCTTCTGCGCCACGTAAAACAGACCGTGATCCTTCTGGCCGTGATAAAGCAACAAAAGCAAAGCCAGGCCGCGGTGGCGCCAACGATGGCCGCCGTTCCGGCAAACTGACGTTGAACAACGCAACGGCAGGCCGCGAAGGTGGTCGTCAGCGTTCTATGGCTGCAATGAAGCGCAAGCAAGACCGCGCCCGCGCCAAGGCGATGGGTGTTTCTGCCGAGCGTGAAAAGGTATTCCGCGACGTTGCCCTGCCAGAAGCGATCACCGTTTCTGAATTGGCAAACCGTATGTCCGAACGTGTTGCTGATGTCGTCAAGGCATTGATGACAAACGGCATTATGGCGACGCAAAACCAAACAATCGACGCTGATACCGCTGAATTGATCATCGAAGAATTCGGCCACAAAGTGGTCCGTGTTTCTGACGCTGACGTTGAAGACGTGATCACGAAAATCGAAGACGATCCTAAAGATCTGCAATCACGCCCGCCGATCATCACGATCATGGGTCACGTTGACCACGGTAAGACGTCGCTTCTTGATGCGATCCGTAACGCGAAAGTGGTCGCTGGCGAAGCTGGCGGGATCACACAGCACATTGGTGCTTATCAGGTTACAACAGACAGCGGCGCTGTTCTGTCATTCCTTGACACACCGGGTCACGCGGCCTTTACATCGATGCGTTCGCGCGGTGCTCAGGTGACAGATATTGTTGTTCTGGTCGTTGCTGCTGATGATGCGGTAATGCCGCAAACCATCGAAGCGATTAACCACGCTAAGGCCGCTAAGGTCCCAATGATCGTCGCGATCAACAAGATTGATAAGCCTGCCGCAAATGCTGACAAAGTGCGCACCGATCTGTTGCAGCACGAGGTTATCGTAGAAAAGATGTCCGGCGATGTGCAGGATGTTGAAGTCTCAGCAATGACGGGTCAGGGGCTTGATACATTGCTCGAAGCGATTGCGCTTCAGGCGGAAATCTTGGAACTGAAGGCGAACCCAGATCGCTCTGCAGAAGGTGCTGTGATCGAAGCTCAACTTGACGTGGGCCGTGGTCCTGTTGCGACTGTTCTGGTTCAGAACGGTACGCTGCGCCAAGGTGATATCTTTGTTGTGGGTGAGCAGTACGGTAAAGTACGTGCGTTGATTAACGACAAAGGTGAACGTGTAACAGAAGCTGGCCCTGCGGTTCCTGTTGAGGTGCTTGGCCTGAATGGTACACCAGAAGCCGGTGATGTTCTTAACGTTGTCGACACTGATGCGCAGGCACGTGAAATTGCGGAATACCGTGAAAAAGTGGCCAAAGAAAAACGTGCAGCCGCTGGTGCCGCTACGACGCTTGAGCAGCTTATGGCAAACGCCAAAGCCGACGAAAACGTCAGCGAGTTGCCGATTGTTGTGAAGGCCGACGTCCAAGGTTCTGCCGAAGCGATCGTTCAGGCGATGGAAAAAATCGGTAACGATGAAGTCCGCGTCCGCGTTCTGCATTCCGGCGTTGGTGCGATCACTGAAACAGATATCGGTCTCGCCGAAGCGTCTGGCGCACCAGTATTTGGCTTTAACGTCCGTGCCAATGCGTCGGCACGTAATACTGCCAACCAAAAGGGCATCGAAATTCGCTACTATTCAGTCATCTACGATCTTGTAGACGACGTGAAGAAAGCGGCATCTGGCCTGCTGTCCGCTGAAATTCGCGAGAAATTCATCGGTTACGCTTCGATCAAAGAAGTCTTCAAGGTGTCCAACGTCGGCAAGGTTGCTGGTTGTATCGTCACCGAAGGCGTGGCGCGTCGTTCTGCTGGCGTACGCCTGCTTCGTGATAACGTGGTTATCCACGAAGGCACGCTGAAGACGCTGAAGCGCTTTAAAGACGAAGTTGCAGAAGTTCAGTCTGGTCAAGAATGCGGTATGGCGTTCGAAAACTACGACGATATCCGCCCAGATGACGTGATAGAAATCTTCGAGCGTGAAGAGGTCGAACGTAACCTGTAACAGGGCGTTTCATAGAAATAAAAAAGGGCGGTCCGAATTGGGCCGCCCTTTGTTTTTTATTTAACAGTTTGAATTTATAGCCAATCGCGCAGGATCGGTATCAGCGGAATATCTGCGGCAGGCATAGGATAGTCGCGCAGTTCATTTGGGCGCGCCCATTTCAGCGTTTGACCTTCGCGTGCTTGTGGTGTGCCTTCCCATTTACGGCAGGCAAACAGCGGCATGAGCAGGTGAAAATCATCATAGCTGTGGCTTGCGAAAGTAAGCGGGGCTAGGCATGACGCCCAGGTGTCGATGCCCAACTCCTCTTGGAGTTCACGGATGAGCGCGGCCTCGGGTGTTTCCCCAGCCTCGATCTTACCGCCGGGAAATTCCCATAGGCCTGCCATGGATTTACCCTCGGGGCGCTGTGCCAACAGCACGCGCCCGTCAGGATCAATCAGTGCGACAGCGGAAACGAGAACAGTCTTCAAGACCGGTAATCCGCGTTGATGTCGATGTAACCATGTGTCAAATCGCAGGTCCAAACCGTGGAATTCCCAGAACCTAACCCCAGATCAACACTGATCGTTAGTTCTTGGTTCTTCATGTAGGCGCTTGCGACTTCTTCAGAATAGTCGGGTGCGCGCCAGCCATTTTCTGCGACAAGGATATCACCAAACCGAATGCTCAGCAGATCACGATCGGCTGCTGCACCAGATTTGCCAACAGCCATGACAATCCGACCCCAGTTAGCATCTTCGCCAGCGACCGCAGTTTTCACGAGCGGAGAGTTGGCGATTGCCATCGCAACCTTGCGCGCGTCCGCATCATCAGCAGCGCGTGTCACATCAACTGTTACGAATTTGGTCGCGCCTTCACCGTCGCGGACGACCTGATGGGCCAGATCCAACATAACGCTATGCATCGCATCGACGAATGCGCCATTTCCGGTGACATCAACTCCCGATGCACCAGTCGCAGCAGCGACAAGACTGTCTGACGTCGATGTATCGCTATCAACTGTGATACAGTTGAACGTCTTGTCGTTTTGCGTGCTAATGATCTTTTGCAGGTCGGTTTGGCTGATCTTGGCATCCGTAAAGATGTAGACAAGCATTGTCGCCATATCCGGCGCGATCATTCCTGAACCCTTAGCGATACCTGCGATCTTAACGGGTTTTCCATCGACCATTACTGTCGCGGTGGCACCTTTGGGGAAAGTGTCTGTGGTCATGATCGCACGCGCGGCTTCTTCGATCTTAGCCGGGCTTTGGTTTGCAACCAATTCACCGACTTTCGCTGTGATCCGTTCGTCGGGCAGCCGTTCGCCGATAACACCGGTCGATGCGGTGAATACCCGGCGTGTGTCGATCTCTAGTTCATCCGCCACGGCGGCACAGATCGCAGCAACACTGCCATCACCGTGCTTGCCGGTGAATGCGTTAGAATTGCCAGAGTTCACGATGATTGCCGCGCGACCCGACGGGTCGCTGCCTAGCTTGGCTTGGCAATCAAGTACGTTTGCTGATCGCGTAGCCGACCGCGTGAACACGCCCGCAACGGCTGACCCAGCAGTCAAACAAGCAAGCATTACATCCGTTCGGCCCGCATAGCGCACCCCCGCAGCCGCAGATGCAAAGGTAACGCCATCGATTTCCGGAAGTTCCGGAAACCGTTCAGGTGCAAGTGGTGAAACAGCCATGTGTTTAGTCCAGCAATTCGAAGCGGCCGATGATTTCTGGATCGAATTGGTCAGCTTCGGGTTTAACGATATCCTGACCCGCAGTCAGTTCGTCCAGATAGGCTGTAATAGCAGCTTCTTGCAATTCGTTAGTTAACTGTGGCGTCATTTCTTCCAACGTTGGCAGAGCCTGCACACGTTGTTCGAGAAGCGTCGCGACATGCCAGCCAAACTGGGTTTCGAATGGCTCGGAAACGCTACCAACTTCGAGGTTGCTAATGGCTGTTTCGAATTCTGGAACCATTGCGCCCGGACCAAACCAGCCCAGATCACCGCCGTTTGGACCCGTAGGACCGGTTGAAACATCGCGTGCAACGTCAGCGAATTCTTCACCTTCGTCGATGCGTGTTTTTGCTGCTGCGGCTTCTTCTTGTGTTTCCGTTAGCAGATGCGCGCCGTGAAATTCGGGTACTTCTTCGGCATCGGCAAAGCGTTCGTCATAGGCGGCCTGGATCATTTCCGGCGTGACAGAGTTTTCGGCGATGTTCGTGATAACTTCACCAGCGAGAAGAGTGCGTTCTTCGTTTTGCAAAGAATAAGTAACCCGCGCTGGGACGTCTTCGATGGCATCTGCAAGAAGCTGCTGTTGCACCAACTGATCCACAAGACCTTCGAACAGCATTTCGTTAGGAAGCGTTGCGTATTGTTCGGGCAGCTGGGTGCGCGCGATCAACAATTCGCCCAGAGTGATTTCAGTTTCGCCGACAGTTGCAATGACTGTACCGGCTGTTACGTCGTCTTGGGCGAAGGCGGCGCTAGACAAAGATAATGTCAGTGCAGATGCACCCAAAAATGTAACATGTTTCAGCATAAATCGATCCCTTAATGACCCACGCGGGCGCGTGGCGTTGACACTGCATATCCGGCCCCTTACATCCCTAAGATGCCTCGACGGGGCTGGTCTCGGCCCTTTGTATGTGGCCAATCACGGGCCTACAAGCGACCTCGTCTCAAATTGATGTCAGACAGGCGCGGATGCGCCGCCGGAGTGAATATGCTGGGTATCGGAACGATTGCCAAAAAGGTGTTTGGCACACCGAACGACCGCAAAGTAAAAGCTGTCCGTCCACTGGTCGGAAAGATCAACGCGCTAGAGCCCGAATTTGAGGCGCTTTCTGACGAAGGCATTAAGGCAAAGACGGAAGAGCTTGCCAAACGTGCGATGGGTGGTGAAACCCTTGATGCGCTTTTGCCAGAAGCATTTGCCAACTGTCGCGAGGCCGCCAAGCGTTCCCTTGGCCTGCGGGCGTTTGATACACAGCTGATGGGCGGCATCTTTCTGCACCAAGGCAATATTTCAGAGATGAAAACCGGTGAGGGTAAGACGCTTGTTGCGACTTTCCCGGCCTATTTGAATGCACTGACAGGTAAAGGTGTACATATCGTTACGGTGAACGATTATCTTGCCAGTCGCGATGCGGAATGGATGAGCCGCGTTTACACTGCCCTAGGTCTGACGACGGGTGTTGTGGTTCCAAACCAGCCAGATGCAGAAAAGAAAGAAGCCTACGCATGTGACGTGACCTACGCCACGAACAATGAGCTGGGCTTTGATTATCTGCGTGATAACATGAAGTCCGAGCTGTCTCAGATGTACCAGCGCCCTCACAATTTCGCGATTGTGGATGAGGTTGACAGCATTCTGATCGACGAAGCGCGGACACCGCTGATTATCTCTGGCCCGGCCGAAGATCGCAGCGAAATGTATGCGACCATTGATAAGGTGATCCCTGAAGTTCAGGACGCGCACTTTACGCTGGATGAAAAAACAAAGCAGGCGACATTTACTGAGGAAGGCAATGATTTCCTCGAGGCTCGGCTAACAGAACTGGGCCTGCTGCCCGAAGGTCAGACGCTGTACGATCCTGAAAGCGCGACATTGGTTCATCACGTGAACCAAGCGCTGAAGGCACATAAGCTGTTTGTCAAAGACGACAACTATATCGTGCGCAATGATCAGGTTGTTCTGATTGATGAATTCACCGGTCGTATGATGGACGGTCGTCGTCTGTCCGATGGTCTGCATCAGGCGATCGAAGCCAAAGAAAACGTCGCGATCAAGCCCGAAAACGTGACGCTCGCGTCTGTTACATTCCAAAACTACTTCCGGCTTTATGAAAAACTGGGCGGAATGACAGGTACTGCGACCACCGAAGCCGAAGAATTCATGGAAATCTATGGCCTGGGTGTTGTCGAAGTTCCAACCAACCGTCCAATCGCGCGTGTCGATGACCACGATCAGGTTTACCGCACCGCCAAAGAAAAATTCGAAGGCGTCGTCAAAGAGATCAAAGAGGCCCACGCGACGGGGCAACCGATCCTTGTTGGTACAACCTCTATCGAAAAGTCAGAGCACCTTGCGCGTCTACTTCAGGCTGAAGGGATTAAATTTAACGTTCTCAACGCGCGCCAGCACGAACAAGAAGCTCAAATTGTTGCTGACGCGGGCCGTCTGAACGCTGTGACAATCGCAACTAACATGGCTGGTCGCGGCACAGATATTAAGCTGGGCGGTAACGTCGAGTTTTCGATCATGGAGGCCATTGAGGCAAACCCCGATGGTGACCACGCGACAATCCGAGCAGAGATTGAAGCTGCACATTATACCGATGAGCAGGCCGTAAAAGACGCCGGTGGTCTATTTGTTCTGGCTACTGAACGTCACGAAAGCCGCCGTATTGATAACCAGCTACGTGGTCGCTCCGGCCGACAAGGCGACCCGGGCCGTTCGTCGTTCTTCCTATCGCTCGAAGATGATTTGATGCGAATTTTCGGATCAGAACGGCTTGATAAGGTGCTGTCTGGGTTGGGTATGAAAGACGGCGAAGCAATCGTTCACCCTTGGGTGAACAAGTCGCTCGAACGTGCGCAAGCTAAAGTCGAAGCACGTAACTTTGACACCCGTAAGCAGTTGTTGAAATACGACGATGTGATGAACGATCAACGCAAGGTGATCTTTTCACAACGCCGCGAAATCATGGAAGCAACTGACCTTTCCGAAATCGTCAAAGATATGCGCGACCAAGTGATCGACGACTTGGTAACTGATTACATTCCCCCCAAAAGCTATGCCGATCAATGGGATGCTGCGGGTCTAGCCGAGGCAGTAAAAGAAAACCTTGGGCTTGAGTTGCCGATTGTTGAATGGGCTGCGGAAGAAGGCGTTGATGATGGCGACATTATTGAACGGCTCGAAGACGCCTGCGACAAATACATGGGTGAAAAGACCGACGCATTCGGTGCCGACACCATGCGCCGCGTTGAAAAGCAGTTCTTGCTGCAAACTATCGACGGTAAGTGGCGCGAGCATCTGCTCACTTTGAACCACCTGCGGTCTGTCGTGGGTTTCCGTGGCTACGCGCAACGTGATCCATTGAACGAATATAAAACCGAAGGCTTCCAATTGTTCGAAAGCTTGCTTGACGGACTGCGCACTGACGTGACCAAACAGCTGTCTCGTATTCGTCCTATGTCGAAAGAAGAACAAGAAGAAATGGTGGCGCAGGCACGCCAGCAGCAACAGGCCATGGCAGCGCAACAAGCCGCTGCAGCAGTCGCTGGACAAGTACGCGAAGGGTTTGACGAAAAGGATCCCACAACATGGGGTAACCCATCGCGTAACGACGACTGCCCTTGTGGGTCTGGCAAGAAGTTCAAACATTGCCACGGGCGTATTGCTTGAATTATTTCTTAATCACTTTGCTAAGTGCTGCTATTGTGCTTGCAGAGTGATTAGTTATCGGAAGTTTCAATGCCCCGCATGTCAACGATAAAGACGGTCCTACGGACCTTCGTAGTTGCGTTGGGAATTGGATTCTTTGTGCAATACGGGGAAGCACCCGTTGCTAACACTGGAGAGCCGCTGACGGTGCCGCGCCCCGTTACGGTTGTGACAAATAGGAAAGCGCATTCTGTTTTTGGAGTGGCTGAAAACCCTCATCGGTTCACAGAACACATTTCCGATGTTCAAACAGTTGCGCTGGTCAATCAGGAATACACCGAAGAACGGCTGCCAGAGCTGAGCATGATTTCCGCAACGCGTGTGATTGATGATGCGTGCAAAGTGTCGCTGTCAGCACAGGCTGCGCCTGCAGCGATGGCCCGACTGACGGTCAATGCGCCCTGTCACAAGCGAACAGAATTCACACTTATTCATAGCGGTTTGCGTTTTTCGAACCGCACTAATGCTGACGGTCGGGCCATTGTATCGCTGCCTGTACTATCCGTAGATGCGAAAATTTCATTACTTATCAATAATGTTGAACAGGCGCACGTTGCTCTTTATGCACCCGAAGTTCCCCAATATGATCGCACGATCCTGCAATGGCGCGGATTTGCTAATCTCCAACTTCATGTGCTTGAGGATGGTGCCAGCTTTGGTGAGGTCGGCCACATCTGGACTGGCTCTGTTCACACGCCAAACTTTGCGATTTTAGGGCAGCATGGATTTGTTAGCCGATATGGAACGCGGTACGCAGACATCCCTTATCAGGCAGAGGTTTACACCTATCCTGCGCGTTTGGTGCGCCCTGATATGGCGGTTATGATGCCTGTTGGGGTCATGGTAACTGATGAACTGTGCGGGGTTGCGTTGAATGTTCAGATTATCCAAGTAATTTCGGGTCAGGTAAATGCGCCTATAGACGTGTCAATCAAGGCGCCATCCTGTGACAACGTGGGGCAGTTTATTGTATTGCCTGACGTTCTTAGACCGGTTACCGGCGGTCTTCGTTAATAGTTATCACCAAATAGCCCCGCGGCTCTAAAGCTAACCTCACAAGATTTACCAATTATTAGGTGGTCGTGGACAGTGATACCCAAGGCTTTGGCAGCTGCGTTAATTTTTCCAGTCATTTCAATATCAGCCTGTGACGGCGTGGGGTCGCCTGATGGGTGATTGTGTACTAAAATCAAAGCTGCGGCATTTAGCTCTAGTGCGCGTTTGACCACCTCGCGCGGGTAAACGGGCACGTGATCCACTGTGCCCTTCGCCTGTTCTTCATCGGCAATAACAGTGTTTTTAGTATCCAAAAATAGAATCCGAAACTGTTCGGTATCTCGGTGGGCCATGGTGGTGTGGCAATAATCTAGCAAGGCGTCCCAACTCGACACGACATGCCTTTGCATAACCTTGGCACGAGCAAGGCGATGTGCGGCTGCCTCTATGATTTTGATTTCTAGCGCGACAGCGTCACCAACACCTTTGATTTGTTGCAGTTGATGTAAAGGAGCCGAAAGAACCCGGTTGAAGTCACCGAAGGTTTTGATCAAGTCATGGGCAAGTGGTTTCACATCCTGCCGCGGGATTGCGCGGAACAGGATGAGTTCGAGAAGTTCATAGTCGGGCACCGCAGTTGCCCCGCCCGTCAAAAACCGTTCACGCAATCGTTTTCTGTGGTCGCGCATGTAAGACGGTGTTCTGCCAGATGGAACAGGCACAGGCTCGACGACTTCGTCGATTTCGGAAAATAGGGAACGGGATTCGGCAAAATGGGACATGCCCCAAGTGTCTGCCATAATCAGTTAATGAACGGTGAATTTGGCCCCGACGATAGCTATCGGGGCCAAATATCTAGCCTTTCATCGAATCCCAAAAATTTTTGACAGACTTAAAGAAGCTGGACCCTTGTGGGTTGTTGTCTTCGCTAAGTTCGTCGAACTCTTTTAGGATTTCGCGCTGGCGCGCGGTGAGTTTCACCGGTGTTTCAACGGCCAGTTCAATGAACATATCGCCGCTGCCACCACCACGAAGCGCTGGCATACCTTTGCTACGCAACCGCATCTGACGACCAGATTGTGAACCTTCTGGCACCTTCACACGGCTACGGCCACCGTCGATGGTCGGTACTTCGATTTCACCACCAAGCGCTGCAGTCGCCATTGAGACAGGGACCCGACAGAAAAGATTGCTTGCTTCGCGTTCGAACAGCGCGTGGTCGTTCACCTCGATAAAGATGTACAAATCACCTGTTGGACCGCCACGCATTCCGGCCTCGCCTTCGCCAGCAAGGCGAATACGTGTGCCAGTTTCAACGCCGGCCGGGATGTTGACCGAAAGCGATTTCTCTTTCTCGATGCGGCCCTGGCCATGGCATGATTTGCATGGGTTCTTGATCGTCTGGCCCATGCCCGAACAGGTTGGGCACGTGCGTTCGACGGTAAAGAAACCCTGCTGCGCGCGGACCTTGCCCATGCCAGCACAAGTCGGACATGTCTGAGGTTCAGAACCACCTTCGGCGCCAGTACCGTTACAGGCATCACACCCAACAGCAGTCGGAACAGTGATCGTCTTTTTTAGGCCAGCGAATGCATCTTCAAGATTAATCCGAAGATTGTAGCGCAGGTCATTACCGCGTTGTGCGCCGCCACGACGACCACCGCCACCGCGGCCACCACCCATGAAATCGCCAAATAAGTCGTCGAACACGTCAGAGAATGCGCTGCCAAAATCACCTTGGCCGCCACCCGGACGTTGACCGCCACCACCCATGCCATTTTCAAACGCAGCATGGCCATAGCGGTCATAAGCAGCTTTCTTGTTCTCGTCCTTTAGGACTTCGTAAGCTTCGTTAGCTTCTTTGAACTTTGCTTCGGCGGTTGGATCGTCGGCATTGCGGTCAGGGTGCAGCTCTTTCGCCTTTTGACGATAGGCTTTCTTGATGGCAGCAGCGTCGGCACCTTTGGCGATACCAAGCACTTCATAATAGTCACGTTTTGCCATGATAAATTTCCCCCTTGGGAATGGAAAAGACCGACCCGGATTTGGGCCGGTCCATTTTCCTAAACGCGCGCTGGCTTATTCGCCGCGCTTGTTGTCATCCAGATCTTCGAAATCGGCATCAAGGATGTCGTCATCGGCCGCTGGTGCTTCGGGTTCTGCTTCACCAGCTTCTTCCTGAGCAGATTTGTAGATGGCTTCACCCAACTTCATCGCGGATTCAGTTACGTTCTGAATGCCGGATTTGATCTTCTCGGCGGTGCCGTCTTCAAGGTCATCCTTAAGTGCCGCAATTGCGAGTTCGATCGCTTCGATCGTTGTTGGGTCAACCTTGTCAGAATGCTCTTCCATAGACTTTTCAGTCGAGTGGATCAGGCTTTCAGCTTGGTTTTTCGCTTCGATCAGTTCACGACGATCTTTATCAGCCTCGGCGTTATCCTCGGCATCTTTGACCATTGCTTCGATGTCGTCATCGGACAGACCGCCAGATGCTTGGATCGTGATCTTCTGCTCTTTCCCGGTGCCTTTGTCTTTCGCGCCAACTTCAACGATACCGTTGGCATCAATGTCAAAGGTGACTTCGATCTGTGGCAGGCCGCGTGGCGCTGGTGGGATATCTTCGAGGTTGAACTGACCCAACATTTTGTTGTCGGCAGCCATCTCACGCTCACCTTGGAACACGCGCAGTGTCACAGCGTTCTGGTTATCTTCGGCAGTCGAGAAGACCTGAGACTTTTTCGTTGGGATCGTTGTGTTGCGGTCAATCAAACGAGTGAACACGCCACCCAGTGTTTCGATACCCAGCGACAGTGGCGTCACGTCCAAAAGAACAACGTCTTTCACGTCACCTTGCAGAACGCCGGCCTGAATAGCAGCACCCATCGCAACAACTTCATCCGGGTTCACACCCTGATGTGGCTCTTTGCCAAAGAATTTGCCGACTTCTTCTTTTACGCGTGGCATGCGGGTCATACCACCAACAAGAACAACCTCGTCGATATCGCCAACTGACAGGCCAGCATCTTTGATCGCGTCTTTACATGGCTTGATCGAGTTTTTGATCAGGTCAAGTACAAGCGATTCCAGCTTTGCGCGGGTCAGTTTCATGACCATGTGCAGTGGCTGACCATTTGAACCCATAGAGATAAACGGCTGGTTGATTTCAGTGCTGGAAGAAGAAGACAGTTCGATCTTCGCCTTTTCAGCAGCTTCTTTCAGACGCTGTAGCGCCATTTTATCTTTGGTCAGATCGACAGAGTGTTCTTTTTTGAATTCATCCGCGAGGTAGTTGACGATGCGCATGTCAAAGTCTTCACCACCCAGGAACGTGTCACCGTTGGTAGATTTCACTTCGAACAGGCCGTCGTCGATTTCCAAGATGGTTACATCGAATGTACCGCCACCAAGGTCATAAACCGCGATTGTCTGTGTGTCTTTTTTATCAAGGCCATATGCCAGCGCAGCCGCTGTTGGCTCGTTGATGATGCGCAGTACTTCGAGGCCAGCGATCTTACCGGCGTCTTTCGTCGCCTGACGCTGAGCATCGTTAAAGTATGCAGGAACCGTGATAACGGCTTGGGAAACTTCTTCGCCAAGGTAGCTTTCGGCGGTTTCTTTCATCTTACCAAGGATGAACGCAGAGATTTGGCTAGGGGAGTACTTCTCACCCTTAGACTCGACCCATGCGTCGCCGTTGCCGCCGTTGACGATGTCAAACGGCATGTTTTTCTTTTCTTTCGCCAGATCAGTATCGTCGAAACGGCGACCGATCAGACGCTTAACAGCAAAAATTGTGTTTTCTGGGTTTGTGACCGCCTGGCGTTTCGCCGGCTGACCGACAAGACGTTCGTCGTCGGTGAACGCGACGATAGATGGCGTTGTGCGCGCACCTTCTGCGTTTTCAATCACACGTGGTTTAGAGCCATCCATGATGGCAATACAAGAGTTAGTCGTTCCTAGGTCGATACCAATAACTTTGGCCATTTCAAATCCCTCTACATTAGGCGGTTTGAGTAGCGCGAACCCGTTTCGGCACCCGCGCCAGTTACGTTCTTATGATCAGGGGAAGCCCCCAAACAAATGATCTAGGCGTATATAGGGATGCATAAACGTGGCTGCAAGCGCTCTAAGGGGACTCAATAGGCAAAAAATAGGCATTTTTTCGCGGAAAAGTTAATGTAGTCGGGTCTTTGGCTTATCGCCCAGCGCTCCAGCTGGCGGATACGTGTTGTCTGGTGAAAAACATACCCATCATACCTATCACAAGCAGTGTTAGCGACACGTAAAGTGGATACGAAATAGTCGTGAAGTGTGGGTTGTAGTGCAGGAACACAAAACCTTTGTTTTGGTCGATGATATGAAACAGCGGGTTCCAGTCAAACAATGCGATCATGCTTGCCGGTAGTGAATTTACCAAGAACATTTTACCCGAAGCAATCATGTTGAGCCGGCGGTACATTTGCCCGACGATACCCATCGTGCGCGGAAACCAAGGCGTAATCGCGAGAAACACAATCCCAACGCCGATACCTGAAAACCAAGCTAGCAAAAGCATTCCCAATGCACCTATCGGATCGTCAATGCTGATTGGGGTGAACGCGCAGTGATAAATTGTCAGGACAATAATGATGGATAAGATTTGTTGATATAGTTCCGCGAGCGCTGCCGAAGCCATCGTAACGATGGGATTCATCGGCGCGTATAGCATCATTGGAGCAAGGGCGCCGCCCGCGCTTTGAACGGCTTTTACAGTTTGAATATGTGCTCGGAACAGCAAAACGCCGGACATAATGTAAAGCAGGAAGTCGCCCCGTATCGGAGAGCTGCGCATTCCGATCACCATGTACATGAGCAGAAACACGGCGACCAAGACCATACTTTGCAAAACAGTGATCACTAAGCCTACGACAGCATTCCGATTACCGCCACGGACAGCCCTTACTGTTACGTGGTATATCAACTCTAGATTGCTAAAGAGACTTCCCGCTGTGCTCGCATTTCGGCGTGTCTGAAACATGATTATGCTTTCACTGCGTCCCTACCTGAACCGGCACGTATGTCCCGGGATCAGCTTGCCCAAATGGCGATGAACATTCATAACGGCTATATCGTAACTTTTCAATAAACAGGACCCGTCATATGGATTTCGATAAGCTGACAAAAGTAATGCGAGAGCTAGCGTTGTTAGCTGGTGATAAGATTATGGAAATCTATGCAGCCGATGATTTTGAAGTTCGTGCAAAAAGCGACGAAAGTCCAGTCACCGCAGCAGACGAAGCAGCGGACGCGATTATTAGTGCGGGGCTGCGTGAGGCCTTTCCAGATGTGCCGCTTGTCACCGAAGAACAATCTGCTTCGCATGGTCAATCTGTCAGCACGTTCCTGATCGTAGATCCGCTAGACGGTACAAAAGAATTCATCAAGCGCAGAGGCGACTTTACGGTGAATATTGCGTATGTTGTCGACGGCGTTCCTGTACGTGGCATTGTTTATGCTCCTGCAAAGGATCGGCTGTTTTATACATCTGCAGATGGATCAGCCGTCGAGGAAACCGGAGAATTCGCAAAAGATGTCATTGGGAATACGAAACCAATCCGGGTTTCAGTACCTGATAACGACGCTCTTTTGGTCGTTGCTTCGAAATCTCATCGTGATCAAGCGACGGATGATTACATCAGTAAATATAATGTAGCTGACATGAAGAGCGCCGGGTCGTCGCTTAAGTTTTGTTTAGTCGCGACTGGTGAGGCCGATCTGTACCCACGGGTTGGCCGTACGATGGAATGGGATACGGCTGCAGGGCACGCTGTGCTTACTGGCGCCGGTGGGCAGGTTGTGCGGTTCGATGATCATACCCCGTTGGTCTACGGTAAGCCTGAATTTGCGAACCCTTTCTTTATCGCGCTTTCACCTGATGTGAAGTTGGAGAAAGCTTAATGCCTGTATTAATTGTTATTCCAGCGCGCTACGCGTCTACACGTTATCCGGGTAAGCCTCTTGTTGAATTGCGCGGCGCTGACGGTGAGGCGAAAAGCCTTATCCGTCGGTCGTGGGATGCGGCCATGCAGGTGAACGGCGTCGATCGTGTTGTCGTAGCGACCGACGACGACCGGATCGCAGACGCAGCGCGTAGTTTTGGCGCCGATGTTGTTATGACTTCGGTGGACTGCCAAAATGGTACAGAGCGATGCGCAGAGGCTGTCCAAAACATTGACGGAGATTACGATATTGTCGTCAATTTGCAGGGCGACGCACCATTGACCCCGGCATGGTTTGTCGAAGACCTTGTCGCGGGCCTGCGTGCGCAACCCGATGCGGATGTGGCGACGCCTGTTCTGCGTACCGAGGGGGGCGCGTTGAACGGATTTTTAGCTGATCGCCGTGCAGGGCGCGTTGGTGGTACAACTGCAGTATTCGGAACCAACCACAATGCATTGTATTTTTCAAAAGAAGTGATCCCTTATACGGGAAAAGACTTTGCGGATGATGATGAAACTCCGGTCTTTCATCACGTTGGAGTTTATGCGTATCGACCTCAGGCATTGGCAGCATATCCAGGGTGGGCATCTGGGCCCCTAGAGCAACTAGAAGGTCTTGAGCAGCTTAGGTTTCTTGAGCGGGGCACCCCAGTTCTTTGCGTAGAAGTCGATGGAAAAGGTCGCGCGTTTTGGGAGCTGAACAACCCAGAAGATGTGCCGCTTATTGAGGGAATGTTAAACAAGATGGGGCAGGCTTAGGAATTGGTTATGATCGTTTGAGCTTTACTCTTATGTTCCTCAGTTGCCCACGCTAAGCTGCCATCAATAATTTTAGTAAAAAGGGACCGTTATGAAAAGAAAAGTAACCAAAGCGATTTTTCCTGTAGCAGGCTTAGGGACCCGATTTCTTCCTGCGACTAAATCTGTTCCCAAGGAAATTATGACGCTTGTTGATCGTCCGCTCATTCAATACGCAATTGATGAAGCGCGCGCAGCAGGGATTGAGGATTTCATTTTTGTAACCTCTCGGGGTAAATCGGCCCTTGAAGATTATTTCGATCACTCGCCCGAGCTGGAAAGTGCGCTGCGTAAATCTGGTAAGACAGATTTGTTAGACACGCTTAAAGCAACCAACATGGATAGCGGTGCGATCGCGTATATTCGTCAACATAAGGCCTTGGGGCTTGGACATGCGGTTTCATGTGCAAGAAAGCTGATCGGGGATGAACCTTTTGCGGTTATTCTTCCGGATGATTTGATTGCATCTGAAAAGCCATGCCTTCAACAAATGATCGAAGCCTACCAAGACACTGGCGGCGCTATGGTTGCCGCGATGGAAGTGACACCGGAGCAAACGTCGTCTTACGGTGTGCTTGACGTGCTAAGCGAAGACGGTTCCGTTGTTAAAGTGAAGGGCATGGTTGAAAAGCCTGCTGCGGGAACCGCGCCATCAAACCTTGCTGTGATTGGTCGTTATATTCTTACGCCAAGAATTATGCAGAACTTTAAAAATATCGAACGTGGCGCAGGCGGAGAAATTCAGCTGACCGATGCGATTGCATATGAGCTAACAGCAGGCCGCGATATCTTTGGTTATAAGTTCGAAGGTGAACGCTTTGACTGCGGGTCGAAGGCCGGCTTTTTGCAGGCTACTGTTTCCTTTGCGTTGAAGCGACCAGAATTGCGCGATGAAATGGCAGGTTTTCTGAAAAGCTTGGACGTGGATAAAGCGTTAGCTGGATAAAGGCCTAATTTGAAAGGTATGATTGGCGACGCATGGTTGAACTATCGGATGCGCTGGAAGCGGCGGCGGTTATTGCTGCGGATTTGGCGCAAACGTAAACAACTTAAATGCGTCGCTGACAAGACCAGTCAGATCGCACCTAACGCTATCTTGGCGTTTTCAACGGTACGAAATGAAATGCTGCGATTGCCGCATTTTTTAGAATATTATCGTAAGTTAGGCGTCGCGCATTTTCTGTTTGTTGATAACGCGAGCGATGATGGCACAGCAGAATATTTGGCTGCGCAACCAGATGTTTCTGTTTGGGTTGCAGATGCGAGTTACAAACTGTCTCGTTTTGGGATGGATTGGCTGGGCTGGCTGCAATGGCAATTCGGGCATGGGCATTGGTGCCTAACGGTGGATGCGGATGAATTGTTGGTCTACCCCTATTGCGATAGTCGGGACCTACACGCATTGACCCGTCATTTGGACGAACAAAGCATCCCTGCGTTCGGTGCCGTCATGTTGGACATGTACCCAAAGGGCCCCACGATTTCCGCCTCATATAAGGCTGGCGATGACCCAATTTCAGTTATCCCTTGGTTCGACAGTCATGGCTACAGACACAAACGCCACGCCGTTTTTGATAACCATTGGATCCAGGGAGGTGTGCGTGATCGGATGTTCTTTTCAGAACAACCCGATCGCGCACCCACGTTGAACAAGACACCTCTCGTGAAATGGCATTGGCGCAATGTTTATGTCACTTCGACGCATCACATGTTGCCGCGGAGGCTGAACAGGGTGTTTGATTGGCCTGAACAGGATTTGCTGACTGGCGCATTATTACACACCAAATTTTTGCCTGATATTGGTATTCGCTCGTCTGAAGAACTGGATCGAAAGCAACATTTCGAAAATAGCGCGCTTTATGGACAATATTATGAACAGTTAATGACCGGCCCTGATTTGTGGACCGACGCGTCAGTTATGTATATGGGCTGGCAACAGCTTGAGACGTTGGGACTTATGTCGCAAGGTAGTTGGAGCTAAGTTTTGCCAGTGCAAAAGAGGAACTAGTTTGGGAGCATGGACTTCATATCGTTTGCGGATGCGCCGAAAGCGTTGGAAGTTGCGCGCGCGCCGTAAGGGGCGCGAGCTGACGGCTGTGCAAGATCGTACACATTCAATCCGCCCGACCGATATTATCCTGTTCTGCACATTTCGAAACGAAGACATTCGATTGCCGTTTTTTCTGCAGTATTACCGGGATTTAGGTGTGAACCACTTTATCTTTGTTGATAATGGCAGCGATGATGGTGGGGCTGACTATGTTTCAGGCGATCCTGATGTGTCGTTATGGAAAACAGATGGTGCATATGGGCGGTCGCGGTATGGCATCGATTGGCTTACTTATCTTCAAGACAAATATGCGCATGGTCATTGGGCTTTGACTGTCGATGTGGATGAATTTTTTGTTTATCCGTTTTGCGATACCCGGCCGATACGTGCGCTTGCCGATTGGCTTGAAGCATCCGAGGTACGTTCATTTGGGACTATGATGCTGGATATGTATCCAAAAGGTCCCGTGGCAGCCGCCGTATATCGGCGTGGTGACGATCCGTTTAAATGGGCGAATTGGTTTGATCCCGGGAATTATACAATCAAGCTAAATGATCTTTATCGCAATTTGTGGATTCAAGGTGGCCCCCGCGCGCGCGTTTTCTTTGACGACAAGCCCAGTCAATCGCCCGCGCTCAATAAGATACCATTTGTAAAATGGGATAGGTCATACACCTATGTGAGTTCGACCCATATGTTGCTGCCGCGTGGGCTAAACCTTGTTTACGGGCAAAACGGCGGCGAAAAATCGTCAGGCGTATTACTGCACGCAAAGTTTCTTAACATCTTTTCTAAACGGGCGTTGGAAGAGGCGGATCGTGCGGAACATTATAGCCACGGGCGTGAATACAAATCCTATGTGACTGAAAACGATACCGACCCTGAGATTTGGTGCCAGTGGAGCGAGCAATACATTAACTGGCGTCAATTAGAGGCGCTTGGCTTAATGTCGAAGGGAAACTGGGCATGACATTTGGTGTTGTCATGTTGGTGCATGCCGAATTCGATCGTGCCGAGCAGGTGATCCGGCATTGGGTTGGTGGCGGTTGCCCCGTCGTGGTTCATGTAGATAGCAATGTTGACGTTGATGCCTATGGCGGCTTTGCGCGGTCACTTGCAGATTTAGAAACCGTGCAGTTCTGTCAGCGCTTTCGTTGTGAGTGGGGAATGTGGGGGCTGGTCGAAGCGACGCAGGCTGCCTCTGAAATGATGTTGCGTAATTTTCCTGAAGTGAGCCACGTATTTCTAGCGTCTGGATCATGCTTGCCGTTGCGGCCGGTATCCGAGCTGCGCGCGTTTCTATCCAACCGGCCTAAAACGGATTTCATTGAAAGTGCGACCACGGCAGATGTGCCGTGGACAGTTGGCGGCCTTGATCGAGAACGGTTTACGTTGCGATTTCCGTTTTCGTGGAAAAGCCGCCGCAAATTGTTTGATAGGTATGTTCGTTTACAGCAGGTTCTGCGTGTGAAACGCAGAATACCAGCAGGCTTAGTCCCCCATATGGGGTCCCAGTGGTGGTGCTTAACGCGTCATACATTAGGCGCGATTTTAAACGATCCGAAACGTCGCACCTACGATAGATATTTCCGTCGTGTTTGGATCCCGGACGAAAGCTATTTTCAAACTCTTGCTCGTTTGCATGCAAAGCGAATCCAAAGCCGGTCTTTGACGTTGTCAAAATTTGATTTTCAGGGAAAGCCGCATATTTTTTACAACGATCATGCTGAAATATTGCGCCGATCTGAATGTTTTGTGGCGCGCAAGATTTGGCCAAATGCCGGACTGTTGTATCGCGTTTTTCCTCGACAGCCGGATAGCCAGTTGACAGATGCAAAGCCAAATACCGGAAAAGTTGATCGAATTTTTGGTCGCGCTTTAGAAAGACGAACGCGCGGTCGGCCAGGTCTTTATATGCAAAGCCGCTTTCCTAACGTTGCACGTGCAAATGGAATTACGGCGGTCCCGTTTTCTGTGATGCAGGGCTTTGACTGCCTGTTTCCAAACTTTGAAAAATGGCTCTCTGGGCAAACGGGGGCGCAGGTGCATGGACATATTTATGCAAAAGATAAGGCGCACTTTGCGGGTGACGCCCCGATTTTTAGCGGTGCTTTATCCGACAGCGCTGTTTTACGGGACTATAACGCTGCGGGGTTTTTAACCAATCTGGTTTGGAACGCCCGAGATACGCATCAGTGTATTATGTTTGGTCCCGATGATACCCAATCCATCCGGTGGTTGCTGGCGCATGACACAAATGCGCGTGTCTGGGTGATCACTGGTGCGTGGTCCATTCCGCTATTTCTATCGGGTAAACCAGCAGGCAAAGTACGTGCAGAAGCGGCTCGGCTGCAGCGGATTGAACATAAACTACTAAAGGTATTGCGTGCGCCAGATGCTCATGCGCGCATTCAAATCTGCACACTGGCCGATTTTCTTGAAAACCCACGTGCTATTCTACAAGAAGTGGTTGATGAGATCGCGGGCCACAAGGCAAAGGAAGTGTCAACATTACCCGAAATGGCTGATTTGACGGGGCTGGCAGAGTTTCTTCAGGAGCTAAAGAACCAGGGGATGCACCCCTTCCTCACTGGGGATATTTTGGCGGATGCGGAAAAGCGGCCGCCGCCCACGTCAGAGCCAAAGTCATATGTGGTTGGTCATAAATGAGAAATTTCGACTACTTTATAGTGTTGGCCGAAATGCGCACGGGGTCCAATTTTCTAGAGGCAAACCTGAATGCACTTGATGGCGTCAGCTGTCAGGGCGAGGCTTTTAATCCCGCGTTCATTGGTTACCCAAAGACCGAAGACATCTTGGGTATAACTTATGAACAGCGCGAGGCGAATCCGCAGCAGTTGATTGAACGGGTTAAATCCTATGATGGCCTGTGCGGGTTTCGATTCTTCCATAGTCATGACCGCCGGGCATTAAATTTGTGTTTGACTGATCCTCGGTGCGCAAAAATTATTCTGACGCGTAATCCGATTGACAGCTACGTCAGTTGGAAAACTGCTAAGGAAACTGGACAGTGGAAGCTGACCAACGCCACCCATTCCAAATCGCTACAAATTAAGTTTGATTGCGATGAATTCGAAGCACAGCTTTCTGCGATACATGAATTCCAGATTGAGGTGCAAAACGCGTTGCAGCGTAGCGGTCAGACTGCGTTTTATGTCGGTTACGATGATTTGCGTGATGTGGATGTTATGAATGGTTTGGCCACGTATCTGGGTGTCGAGGCGCGCTTGGATAATCTCGACAAAAAACTCAAAAAACAAAACCCAGAGCCGCTTGAAGACCGCGTTAGCAATTTTTCAGAAATGAAAGATGCGTTGCATCAGACTGACCGGTTTGACCTCACGCGTACCCCAAATTTCGAACCTCGGCGCGGTGCCGCCGTTCCAACCTACATTGCGGCTGACAAAGCGGCGTTGCTGTATATGCCGTTACGTTCGGGCCCTGACTGGGCTATTAAGCGTTGGCTCGGTGACCTTGAGGGGGTTAGGCCGCGCGAGTTACAGCGTAAATTCACACAAAAATCGCTACGGCATTGGCAGCAGGATCATGTTGGTCACCGCAGCTTTACAGTGCTTAGGCATCCTGTAGCGCGTGCGCATGCAGCGTTTTGTGATTGTATCCTTGATGATGGACCGGCAAGTTTTCCCGGCATTCGGGCGAACCTGCGCAAGGTTCACCGGTTGGCAATTCCTGAACAAGCACCCGATTTGTCCGATAGATCAGGCTATGACGATAGGCTGCATCGCAAATTGTTTCTGGGCTTTCTAAAGTTCCTTAGAAATAATCTGGCGGGGCAAACGTCAATTCGTGTTGATCCAGCATGGGCCAGCCAACTGACATTACTACAGGGCATGGCTGATTTTTCTGTGCCTGATATGATCCTGCGCGAAGACCGGTTACCGAATGATCTAAAGATTTTGGCAGGGCAGGTCGGGATCGTCGATTGCCCCGAACTTGTTCCATCTGATCATCCGCATCATGATCGATTGACGTCGATTTATGACCAAGAAATCGAAGACGCCGCGCGCGAGGCCTTCACACGCGACTATTCAGTATTTGGGTTTTCGAATTGGGCCTAAGCGGCCTGCGATGACTGGGCTTCGGTTAGAATCGTATGAAGCGTTGCCGGGTCGCTATTTGCGCGCAGTTTTGTACAGGTGGCCGAATCGCGCATTGTCCGTGATACCAAAGCAAGTGCCTTTAGGTGATCAACACCCGCGCATTCAGGCGCAATAAGGCAAAACACCAAATCAACAGGCTGCCGGTCAACTGAATCGAAATTGAGCGGTTTTTCCAAACGCAAAAAGATTCCTTGAACGGCTGTCGCACCAGCGAGCCGCGCATGCGGAAGCGCAATACCATGGCCAACACCAGTTGGACCAAGACCTTCACGCTCGATGAGGGCCTCGATCACTTCGGTCGATTTTAGGTCATAGCTTGTCTCGGCCAATTCACCCAAATCGTGAAACAACCGCTTCTTGCTGGTGCAAGAGGCGATTGTCTTTACCGCCTCTGGCTTTAGAATGTCTGCAACTTGCATGGGTCGCTTCTCTCACCAATTTCGCTGGGGCTTAACCCAGCGTTTTCGGGTCAATCCAGCCAATATTTCCGTCGTCACGTCGATAGACGACATTAATTCCGTTGTGTTTCTCATTGCGGAAAACCAGCACCGGAGCACTTGCAATTTCCATTTGCATCACCGCTTCACCAACCGAGAGTGATGGAATTTTGGTTTCCATCTCTGCGACGATCATCGCGTTTACAGTGTCTTGCTCGGCCTCTTCTGACTCGTCTGTTGGTGCGAGGATATAGGACCCAGCATCAGAAAGTTCAACCGGTTGCGACCGATCAGAGTGGTGATCCTTCAACCGCCGCTTGTAACGACGGAGCTGTTTGTCCATTTTCGCGGCACTGCTATCAAGAGCTGCGTAGATTTCAGTCGCTTTGCCAGTGGCTTGCGCCGTAAGCCCAGTTGAAAGATGCACAACGGATTCGCAGACATATTCGTGACCAGATTTAGAGAAAACGACGTATGCCTCGGTCGGGCGCCCCGCATATTTATTCAAAATATCCGAGAGTTCTGATTTCACATGTGTCTGCAGTGCTTCGCCAATGTCGATTTGCTTACCGCTGATTTGATACCGCATCGTTTCTCCTATCTTGTGGTTGCAGACATACAATACGCCACCGCCAAAGCGGTGCAGCATCGCACGCCTAATCTATGGAAAACGATAACACCCCAAATTTGTTAATCTTATTCCCTACACCCAGCACAAAAGCCGGCGAGGTTGCGGGAAAAGAAGTTTGGTCAGTCATCTACTACAGTTGGCGACGAAAATGGGATTTTGTCAATATTGCAGTGGCCAGAGACGGCAAAGAATCAGTTTACGCGAAAGCTGTCGCCAAGATACACGCGCCGGACATTTTCGTCTGCGATCACTTCGGCGGTGGTTCCATGCATCAAAACTGTTCCATCGTGTAGAATGTAGGCACGGTCTACGATTTGAAGCGTTTCTTGGACGTTGTGATCTGTGATGAGAACGCCAATCCCACGATTTTTCAGGTCAGCGACCAAGTGCCGGATTTCGCCAACGGCGATTGGATCGACGCCCGCAAAGGGTTCGTCAAGCAGTACATATTTTGGCCCTGCCGCAAGACAGCGCGCGATCTCGACACGGCGACGTTCGCCACCAGAAAGGGCCATTGCCGACGCACGGCGCAGATGTTCGATGGAAAATTCGGACAGTAGCTCTTCCAACCTTTCGCGTCGCCGATGACGGTCTTTTACGGCGATTTCCAAGATCGACATGATGTTGTCTTCGACATTCATGCCACGAAAGATTGACATCTCTTGTGGCAGATACCCGATGCCAAGCTGCGCGCGGCGATACATCGGGAGCGTGGTGACCTCGCGACCATCAATGATGACTTTGCCACCTTCGGGCGCGACGAGGCCAGCGATGGAATAAAAGCACGTTGTTTTGCCAGAACCATTCGGTCCGAGCAACGCAACGACCTCTCCGCGGCCTAAATCGATTGTTACATCACGGATAACTGGGCGCTTGCGATAGCTTTTACGCAAGTTAACGATATGTAACCCAATATCAGAGTTTAGCGTTGAGCCATCCATCAGTTACCGCCTTGCTGAAGAACGGTGCGCACACGACCTTCCATTGATGCTGTGCCGGTCGACACATTGACCACCATAGTTTGCGCTGAAATCGCGCTTGCGCCTTGCGTTAACAGCACGTCACCCGTCAGCGTCAAAAGCCCTGACGTAATATCATAGTTAGCGCTTTGCGCTTCTGCGGCTTCGGTTGCCGTGACGAATGTTACGCCGCCAGTTGCAATGAGCTGGGCGATTTCGCTGTTTTCAGCTGCATAAACGACCTCAACTTGGGCCGCTGACAGGCGCAGATCACCTTGGCCAATAATAACGTTGCCGGTGAATGTTGCCTTGCCACTGTCTTGATCGACCGCAAGACTATCGGACGAAACTTCGATTGCAGCAGCCGTATCGACGGTCATGCCGCCCAAATTAATATTGGTTTGAGCATAAGACGCGCTGCCAGCGGAAAACATGATAGCCGACAATATGGCGATATTCTTGAACACTTGGCTGAGTTCCTTTGCTAATGCGGCGATCACTCTTGCGGTTTGTATATCAGTTTGACGCCATTGGTGAATAGCATCTGCTGTCCAACATGATCAGAGGAAACCTGAAACGTTACTTTTCCTGCAGTCAATTCGCCGAACGGGGCGTGTATTTCCAGCAATCCATCTGATGTGACGACCCCGCTATCAAGTTCAGCGATCAGACCGTTTGTCTCCATCTTATATCCGGTCGAGGTTTCAAGCCGCGCGAGCCCTAAAAACCGTGCAATCCGCGCAGGTCCATCCAATTCGCCATTCGTCGCTGTTACGTCGATTGAGCTACCGCCGGGATTGTCCATTCGCATTTGAATGCTATCGATCGTGACCGTGTCTGGATTTGTTAAACTTGGGTGCGCGCTACGTGCCACAATGGATAAAACGGCACCATCGTCGGTAACCCCAGAAAACTTTGGAGAAGACAGCCGCTGCTCGCGCGCAATCTCTGCAACTTCGGTAAGATCAATATCTGCAGGCTCGTTTGGATCACGGGCAAACATAAATAACGTGGACAGCAACACAAGGGCACCAATTGGCAGTACAATTTTTGCCAGCCCCACAATTCTAGAATACGTGTTGTCCCGCCCGCCCATGATTAAACGACCCCCGCACGAAGGCAGTCATGGATGTGCAGTATCCCAGCAATTTTATCTGGAGTGCTTTCGTCGGCGGCAAATAAGCACGTAATTTTGCGGGTATTCATAATGGCCAATGCCTCTGCAGCGAGCGATTGCGATGAAATGACAGTTGGGGTTTTTGTCATGATTTCACCTGCACTATGATCAAGGAGCCCTGACATATGCCGCCGCAGGTCGCCATCGGTGACAACCCCGATGAGCGTTTGATTATCGTCCACCACTCCGACCACTCCAAAGCCCTTTTGGCTGATGATCAATAAGGTTTCAGTCATCGGCGTGTTGAAGGAAACGACGGGGACGGTTTGGCCAACGTGCATGAGGTCAGAAACTTTGGCCAATTGAGCACCCAATTTGCCGCCCGGATGAAATTCCCGAAAATTTTCGGGGGTGAAATTTCGATGCTCCATTAACGCAACCGCGAGCGCGTCACCAAGCGCAAGAGTCATGGTCGTCGACGTGGTCGGAACAACGCCTGATCCGCATGCTTCGCCAAGTTGCGGTAGTGTGATGCTGACGTCGGCTTGCTGCAGTAGCGTGCTGTTTGGGCGGCTGGCGACACCGATCATCGGAATTCCAAAACGGCGTGTATAGGTCACGAGGTCTGCTAATTCAGGTGTTTCGCCGGAATTCGATAGTACCAGTACCACATCCCCTGATGTCATCATGCCAAGATCGCCGTGGCTCGCCTCGGCTGGGTGGACGAAATGTGCAGGCGTGCCGGTGCTTGCAAAGGTCGCCGCAATTTTTCGCGCAATATGCCCGGACTTACCCATTCCAGACACGATAACGCGCCCTTTGACCGCAAGTAAAAGATCAACCGCCATTGCAAAACTGTCGCCAAGCCCGTCTGCCAATTGCTGTAACGCAGTCGCTTCCTCGTGAATAACGCGTCGGCCGGTGCTTAGGAATTTATCTGAATCTGCCATCAGTGCGAAAAGATGTCGACGTCAGGCCAACCAGCAAGATCCAGTTTGGCGCGCATGGGCAGAAAATCAAAACAAGATTGTGCGATTTCAGTGCGGCCTTCGCGGTCCAGCATGGCATCAAGCGCAGATTTGAGTTTATGCAGATGCAAAACATCAGAGGCCGCATAGTTTAGCTGCGCATCTGTAAGCTTTTCGGCACCCCAGTCGCTTTGTTGTTGGTGCTTCGAAATATCCGTGCCGATCAAATCTTGCAGCAATGTCCGAAGCCCATGCCGGTCAGTGTATGTGCGGACCAATTTCGAAGCGATTTTTGTGCAATAAACAGGCGTGCTGAGCGTACCAAAGGCATTATAAAGCGCCGTGATATCAAAACGACCAAAGTGGAACAGCTTTAGCACATTTGGGTCGTTTAGCATGGCGCATAAATTTGGCGCATGTGTTTGCCCTTTCGTGACTTGGACTAGATGGCACTCACCGTCACCGCCAGACATTTGAATCAGGCACAACCGGTCGCGCTGAGGATTAAGGCCCATTGTTTCGCAGTCGATTGCAACGATGGGTCCAAGGTCCAAGCCGTCTGGCAAGTCATTCTGATAAAGATGATTGGCCAATGGTGTTTCCTTTGCGCTATCTCTCCTCTCAAATACGTTGTGGGGACTCAATCCTCAAGTGTGCTGGATAATTTGTGTATCTGGTGGTGGGATGTGTAGGGTGGTTTTCGCGTGTTTTTCAAGCCAAGCTCGAAACTCAGCGGCGGGCATTGGTTTGGCATAGCCATAGCCCTGAGCAATCGCGCAGCCGCGATCATTTAGATGTTGGGCCTGAACGTCTTCTTCGACTCCTTCGGCAACGACACTTAGGCCAAGTTCACTTGCCAGCGCCAAGATAGCGCGAATTACACTGTCGGCGGCGGCATCAGGAAGCGGAGCGACAAGCGAACGATCAAGCTTAATTCCATTTAATGGTAATTGGGTCAGTTTTGAGAGCGAAGCGTAGCCAGTTCCGAAGTCGTCTAATTCGATCCCGATCCCACATTCAGATAAGCTATCTATGTTGATCGCAGCCATGTCGTCCGCGCCATTGATTAACGTCGTTTCTAAGACTTCGATGTTGACTTGATCCACGCCAAGACCTGACCGCTGTAATTCAAGTAAGAAGCGTTCAATGAGGTAGGGGTCCGAAATCGTATCTGGCGCGGCATTCAAGGAAATGCAGGGGCGCCAAAGATCTTCTTTTTGCCACAGAACGGCGTATGCCATTGCCGAGCGCCAAATCGTGTGGTCCATGTCAATAATAAGCCCGGCACGTTCAGCCGCAGGTATAAAACGATCGGGCGTAAGTAGCCCACGGGTCGGATGCCGCCAGCGCGCCAAAACTTCAACGCCATGAAGCCGCCCATCGCACAATCGAATTTGAGGCTGGAACCACGGTTCGATTTCACCACGTTTTATCGCGTCATCAATTTCCGTTTGAAGCAACTGAAGGTTATTCGCGTCCACTCGCAACGATTGGGTAAAAAGCTGTGTACTGTTTTCGCCCAAGCTTTTGGCAGCATGCAGTGCAACGGCGGCATTTGCGATGACCCCCATTGGATCGGCGTCTTTTGAGTTGAATTCAAGATATCCAATGCTGACATTAATCGCGATGCGGCGCCCTTTAACGTCGAATGGGTCGGTGACAGAAGCATGTATTCGCCCGATCAGCTCTTTTGCAGGTTCGTCAGTGACAACAACAAACTCGTCGCCGCCAACGCGGGCAACCATGTGGTCTTCGTCAATGCAGCTTTGTAATGCTTGGCCAACGGCAATCAGCAAACCGTCACCACAATCATGTCCGGCAGAGTTGTTGACAGACTTAAAGTTGTCGAGACCAATAAACAGTATCGACAATTCTTTGGTTCTTTTCCGCTTACTCATCTTTTCTAAATATGCCGCGAGATGCGCGCGATTGGGTAGACCGGTTAGCGGATCTTGGTGAGCAATCTGTTCTAATTTAGAATTTACTTGCTGAAGCTCTGACCGTGAATCTCGTAATGTCGCTGTTTGGCGTTGTAGCTGCTGAATGGTGGACTGAACGGCGAGGTGGGTTGGTAAAAAGACAAACCCAGCCTCAGCAAGAAGTGCGATCGCTGAAATAATCAATATTGCGCGCTGCAGTGATGACAGGCGTTCGGTATCGTTACGTGCCTGTTGTTCCATAAGCGCGGTCGCTGCAGTGAGGTGGGTTTGTAATCCTTGTTCGACATACAATTCGTTGAGTTGTTTTGCTAAGTTGCGACGTTGTTCAGGTGTCGCCTGATCAAGGCGCTTGGCGGTATCTGTAAAACGCTGCACCATGATACTGATCGAATTTGCTGCATCAAATGACCTGAGCCAGCGCTGGTCCGTCATCGAAATATCATAGCTATTTTCTAATTGCGCGATTGCTTCGTTAAGGTGAGAAACATCAGAGTGATCGCTGATCGCCAGTTTGTCGGCGATTAAGATAATTTCGTGCGCGTGCATGATTTGCGATTGGGATGCGCGTATTTCGGTGGCGGCGACCATTTGCCGTTCGATGATGGTCCGGTTGATGGATTGGGTCGCGGCCAGCAAACAGAGGATGGTTAACAAGGCCACGCAAGAATGAACCCAGAGCCGTTCTGGTCGGCGCTGAGTGAACATTTTGCTAAGGCGTAACGCTGTGGGTCTTATAAGCGGCATTAATCGAATCCTGCGGGACAACTTGAAGCAAAATGGACTCGATTGCTTAAGGTAAGGTTAGGTGTAATCGCTTTGCTTTTATTAAGTAATCGTTAACCACTATTCGTTCATTCTGCGGCTTGGGGCGTCGGTAGGAATGAGAAAATTCAATTGCTTCGATTGATCATGCAGCCGTGTCATGCACTGCTTGGATTGGCCCTGATATTACAGGGGTGTGGTGCTATCTATGTGTCGCCACGGGTTGTACAGCAAAGTGACGTTGTATTGGTGCGCCAGCTTACTAGGGAAACCTTGGTTAGTGCTAATATGGCGGATTACACACCTCGTCGTCTTCCCGATTATTTCACCCAGAATGCTCGTGTGTCGGGCAATGCCTTAGGTGTTGGTGCATTGCCAGAACTGGGTGCCCCCCCTGTGATTCCGTTGATGGAAACAAGTTTACCGCCCGCTGTTGATCCCGGCCCATATTTGATCGGGGTGGGGGACGTTGTGTCGATCCAAACACAGTTACCGCATCGCTTATCGGAGAGTTTAGCTGGTGGCGTAGCAACCCAAACCCACTCCCAAGAATATACTGTGCGCGATGACGGGGGGATCACGATACCTGATGTTGGCAGCGTGATTATAGGTGGGTTAACTGTTGATCAGGCAGAAGCTGCGTTATTCCAAACCCTGATTGCTGCGCAAATAAATCCTAAATTTAGTTTCGATATTATCCAGTTTAATGCTGCAAGCGTGTCTTTAGGGGGCGCAGTGAATGCGCCTGTCGTGATCGCGATGGACCTTACTCCGCTTTATTTGGACGAGGCGCTGACCCGTGCTGGTGGCGTTACGGTTGCGGACCGAAAATATGTGTCGATTCGAATGTACCGCGATGGCACGCTATATCAGATCCCATTCGCGCAATATTTAGACGATCCGGGACTTCAAAAGCTGCGGCTTGTCGCGGGGGATAGCATTTTCGTGGACATCACTTTTGAACTGGACCAGGCGCAGGCGTATTTCGAAAAACAGATCGCGCTGACACAGTTGCGACAGCAGACGCGGAGGCAGGTTTTGGCAGCGTTAACCGCTGAAATGGATTTGCAGCGCGCTACTCTTACAGAACAACGCACCAGTTTTCAGGATAGGGCGGTGTTGGACGCCGTGCCGCGCGATTACGTTTACCTAACAGGAGAGGTAAGTGCGCCCGGCCGATTTGCCTTGCCGTTTGAAAGCTACGCTTCGCTTGCTGATGCATTATACGCGAAGGGCGGGTTTTCCAATAAAACCGCTAATTCATCTCAAATCTATGTGTTGCGCGGCGACGAAAACGGTCAGATCACTGCGTGGCAGCTCGATGGGCGCAATACAGCAAATCTTGTGCTGGCAACGCGCATGACTATGCTGCCCAACGACATCATTTTCATTGCAGAACAGCCAGTGACACGGTGGCATCGTGTGATTCAGCAGATTGTGCCATCTTTGATTACCAGCGGCGCAGGTCTGGCCGCGAACTAAAGATCAAAGCGTTTGCGTATGCGGTCCACTGGTGTGCCATCGCGTAGTGGAATATTGCGAAGCCGGTCATAGTCCTGAAACCCAAGTCCGGAATAGTACCGCAGCCCCACCACGTTATCGGCGCGGATCGTGGCATCTATTACCTGTGTTCCAGCTTCCAGTGCCGCTGCTTTGGTTGCATGGAACAGGTGCTGGCCGACGCCCTTTCCTGAGGCGTCCGGCGAAACAAAGCTTGCGATAACCCCCCAACCTTCGGGCATCGGGTCATCAGGTTCCTCTGCCCAGCCTAGCCATTGAAAACCGATGACGGCCCCGGCGTCGTGTGCGATTTGGCAACTAATCAATGCCGAAGGCGCGATGTAGTGGGATTGCATTTGTGCCACGTCAAACGGAGTTTGATGCGCCGTAGAGCCACCAAGTGCGATGATTTTGTTCAGCAGCGCTGTCATGTCTGCGGCATCTGCGTGGATCGCGGCACGAATAATCATAAGGCGTCCATTAGTTGTTGATGTCGCTTTGTGAATTCGTCGCGCACCTCGATCGGAGCGCGCAATCGGATCGATAGCTTCTCGGTCAGCGATGGATCTTGCTTGCCGAAAAACTTGTTCGCTTCGGCCTCGGTGAAACCGGCGATTTGCACGGCCTCTAACCATGCTGAAAGTTTGTCGGCTTTTTTGATGTGCCGCTTTACCGTCGCGGGGATCTGCGCGGGCAGTCCGAACCTGATGTGGATTGCGGCAGTTAGCCGGGTATCTAAGGCTTCGTAATCGGGGCCGACAGCGGCTTTCACCGGGCTGATCATATCGCCAATCACATATTCAGGGGCGTCGTGAAGTAAGGCGGCCAGCTGCCATTTTACAGGCGCGCTGGGCTGTTGCAGTTTGAAAATCTCGGCCACAAGCAGCGAGTGTTCGGCAACCGAATAGGCGAAATCGCCACGCGTCTGCCCGTTCCAACGCGCCACAAAAGCCAAACCGTGTGCAATATCTTCGATTTCAATATCTACTGGCGTGGGATCCAGCAGGTCTAGTCTTCGCCCTGATAGCATCCGTTGCCATGCGCGTGGTTGCTTCATAATAAATCCGCCTTAATTAACGACTGAATGGACTGGATAATACGTGGCTTTGGATTGTGGCAAGGTGCTTGCAATGGTATTGGCACTTAACCTTCTTAGGAGAATGAATGATGTCGCAAGATTATGTTGTAAAAGATATCGACCTCGCCGCGTTTGGTCGAAAAGAATTGGATATTGCTGAAACCGAAATGCCGGGCCTAATGGCACTGCGCGCAGAATACGGTGACAGCAAGCCGCTAGCCGGTTCACGGATCGTTGGTTCGCTGCACATGACGATCCAGACTGCGGTTTTGATCGAAACACTGGTCGCGCTGGGCGCTGATGTGCGCTGGGCGTCTTGCAACATCTTTTCAACCCAAGATCACGCCGCTGCGGCAATCGCTGCTGGCGGTACACCGGTCTTTGCGATCAAAGGTCAGTCACTGGTTGAACACTGGGACTATCTTGATCGTTCCTTCCAGTTCCCAGAAGGCGCGAACATGATCCTTGATGATGGCGGCGACGCGACGCTTTATATCCTTTTGGGTGCGCGCGCTGAGGCAGGCGAAGACGTTTTGTCAGTGCCGACATCTGAAGAAGAAGAAGCAATCTTTAACCAGATCAAAAAGCGGATGGCCGAAACACCCGGTTGGTTCACCAAAACACGTGAAGCAATCAAAGGCGTTTCTGAGGAAACGACAACAGGCGTTCACCGCCTTTATGATCTGCACAAGAAGGGCCAGCTGCCTTTCCCAGCGATCAACGTGAACGACTCTGTCACCAAGTCTAAATTCGACAACAAATACGGCTGTAAGGAATCGCTGGTCGACGGTATCCGTCGCGCAACCGACACTATGCTGGCTGGTAAAGTTGCAGTCGTTTGTGGTTACGGCGATGTTGGTAAAGGCTCTGCCGCGTCGTTGGCTGGTGCTGGCGCCCGCGTGAAAGTCACCGAAGTCGATCCGATCTGCGCGCTTCAGGCGGCAATGGACGGTTTCGAAGTTGTTGTGCTTGAAGATGTCGTCGACAGTGCGGACGTGTTCATCACAACCACCGGCAACAAAGACGTTATCCGTATCGAGCACATGCGCGAGATGAAGGATATGGCTATCGTTGGTAACATCGGTCACTTTGACAACGAAATTCAGGTTGCCGCGCTTAAGAACCACAAGTGGACTAACATCAAAGAGCAGGTCGATATGATCGAGATGCCTTCTGGTAGCCGTCTGATTCTGCTTTCTGAAGGTCGTTTGTTGAACCTTGGTAACGCGACTGGTCACCCATCCTTTGTGATGTCTGCGTCGTTCACGAACCAAGTGCTGGCGCAGATCGAGATTTGGACCAAAGGCGAGGAATATGCGCCTGGCGTGTTTATCCTGCCCAAGCATCTGGACGAAAAAGTTGCCCGCCTTCACCTTGATCGGATCGGTGTAAAATTGACTGAGCTGAAGAAAGAACAGGCTGACTATATCGGCGTTACAGTCGAAGGTCCGTTCAAGCCAGAACACTACCGCTACTAAACGAATATGCGAAATGGCATACGTCAGGCAAAGGCGCAGAATGCCAAAGTAGAACAGAAAAGACGTGGCCGTCCCTTATTACGAGGGGCGGCTGTTTTATTGTTTCTAGGGGGCTTGGTGGTTGCCGGTCATCAATTGTTGATGCATCCGAACACGCCTTTGCCATCTAGTTGGAACCCTGTTCACCCATTAAAAATATCAGACCCGCTGACGCCATTCACGCAATGGAAACTGTCGCAGGCAGCGTCGGAACCCGCTGTGTGCCTTCGCGTGCTTGAGGAATATAGTTCGGTCACTGCGATGTCTGACTTTGAACATACGGATCAGTGCTATATCCGAAATCGTGTAGAGGTTTCAGGTGTCGGGGATGTATCAATTGATGCTGTCGAAACCAGTTGCCCCATCGCGTTGCGCCTTGCCATGTGGGAACACCATAGCCTGCAACCAGCGGCGATGGCGCTTTTGGGCGTGTCCGTTCAGAAAATTAACCATATCGGCAGCTATAACTGCCGGGCGATGCGGACCGGCAGGGGGGAAACCACAAGAATGAGCACTCATTCCACCGCTGCAGCAATTGATATCAGCGGCTTCCAGCTTGCTGATGGTCGCAGGCTGAGTTTGATCGACGATTGGCCGGGTGGAACTCTCGACGCACAATTTCTGCATCAGGCCCGCGATGGCGCATGTCGGTTTTTTAAACTGACGCTTTCACCAGACTATAACGCGCTTCATGCTGACCATTTCCACCTGCAATCACGTGGTTGGGGCTTGTGTCGGTAAAGGCGAAACATCGCCGTCGTTGGGCTTTTTTCTTTACGAATTGCAACTTGCCCCTTTAACGTGCACCCAGCGCTGCACGAACGTAGGGCATTGACTAGAAGATAACACCAGCACTGGGGACAATCTCATGGGTAAAAGAGACGATTTGATCGCAAAATACGCGGATGACCTGAAAAATAAGTGTGACATCACACCTGATATGGATCTGCTGACTAAAGTGACCATCGGTTGTGGGCCCGCGATCTATAATGCTGACGCTTCGACCGTCGCATCTAGCCAACCTGATGAGATTGCGACCGTAAAAAACAACTTTTTGATCAAGAAGCTTGGCCTCAAAGATAGCGCTGACCTTGATACCGCAATCGACTCTGTTCTGGAAACATATGGCAAATCAGAGCGTAACAAATACCGCGCCGTCGTTTATTACATGCTGACAAAGCACTTCAAAAAAGAATCCATCTACGGCTAACGCGTTAAAGTACAAACGGTTAAACGCCCGCAAATGCGCGGGCGTTTTGCATTTTAAGTAAATTCAAAATTCTATTCATTTGTCTGGATTGGACGAATGATGCTAACTACCAATCAAGACCAGTAGGTCCGGACCTAGAAATTCATATGCGTGTGGTGGCTTAGGAACACGCGGGGTGAAAAGAGGGTTCGGATTGTATCTGAACCCTCTTTTTAGAACAGGGTTAGTACCAAACCGATAATCGTTGCTGCCGCGGTGGCGTATCCGCCGTCAATAACCGCTAGCTTCCAAGGACGATCTGAATACCCTGTATTGATGAAAATCCATGGTGTGATGAAAAATAGCCCGACACCCAGACCGGACTGAATACCTTTGCCTATTGTGTTGATATCAGACAGCGTAAAGACATGTCGCATCATACCTGCGACAAGAATAATACAAATGAAAGATACGATGTAGGGTGTTGGATTGCTGCTGTTGACCGGGTTGCCGTCAGGGTCCGTCTTGATACCAGCGGCTTCGATCCATGGTTTGGACAGCACCATGTAATATCCTGCGCCGAACACAAATGCCGCAGCTGCAGCAATGATTACAGACAAAAGTCCCATTTTTTCCTCCCACTTTTGTTGATTATGGGTCGGAAATATATTTCGGGCTAGGGTTTTGTTTCGCCCATTGCACAGACAATTTCCCATTCTTCATCGGTGACTGGCTGCACGGATAAACGCGAACTTTTCACCAACGCCATCTCGGTGAGCCGATCATCTGCTTTGATCTGTTCAAGGGTGACAGGTTTGATGAAGGGGCGCACTGCTTTGATATCAACGCAATCCCAGCGGTCGTCATCGGTGGTGCTGTCTTGATGTGCTTCGGCACAGACTTCGACGATGCCGACAATCTCAAGCCCGGTACGCGAATGGTAAAAGAACCCGCGGTCACCCAGCTTCATTGCGCGCATGTTGTTGCGGGCCTGATAGTTGCGCACGCCGTCCCATTCTTCGCCGGTGTCGCCCTTTGCGACCTGTTTGTCCCACCCCCAAACGTCAGGTTCGGATTTGAACAACCAATGTGCCATTAGCCCACCACCTTTTTCCAAGCTTGAATACGAACGTCGCTAAACAAACCCGCCTTTGCATATGGGTCATTATCGGCCCAAGCCCGCGCTGCGGCCATGTCGGCAACCTCTAGTACGATCATTGATCCGCACATCTGATCGTTGTCGTCCAAGAACGGCCCCGCCATTTCGACCACACCGGTTTCAGCAATATATGTCAAATGGGCATCGCGGTTGTCTTTGCGGGTTTGCAGCGCGCCGGGTTTGTCGGTGGTGATCAGGGCAAAGCGCATTTATTCTTCCTTTAATGGACGCGAAAGTAACGCGTTTAGCGCGCTCATCACGTCAGTTTTGTTTTCTGTTAGATCTGCCACGACTGTGCAGATTGGCATATCAATGTCCAGATCAGTCGTAAGCTGACGCACGGCGCGGGCCGTAGCGGCCCCTTCGACGGTCGTGTCGCTGTCAAAGCTTTCTGCGCGCCCAAGCGCCAGACCATATCTGAAATTCCGTGACTGTTCTGACGTGCAAGTCAACACGAGGTCACCAAAACCGGACAGCCCCGACAGCGTTTCAGCTTGACCGCCAAGTTCAGTCGCCAGCCGCTGCATTTCCGGAAAACCGCGCGTAATCAGCGCGGCGCGTGCGCTTTCACCAAGCCCCGCGCCAATGGCGACCCCAGAGGCGATCGCCATCACGTTCTTCAATGCACCGCCCAACTCTGTGCCGATTGTATCGGTCGTTCGGTAGATACGAAGCGATGTCGTCGAAAGCGCTGTCTGAAGGATCGCGCCATCTGTATCGTCGGCACAGGCAAGTGTGAGCGCCGTGGGCAGGCCGCGCGCAATATCTGCGGCAAAGCTGGGGCCAGTCAACATTGCAGCAGTCGCATCGGGGACTAAATCCCGGATCGTACTTGCTGGCCCGGTCATTCGCTTGAGGTCGATGCCCTTGCAACAAGCGACAAGGTATTTGCCTTTCAGTCGTTCAACATGCTCGTTCAAGAACGCTGGCAGTGTTTGTGCCGGGATCGCCAAAAGGATGGTGTCGCAAACAAGAATAGACTCTAATTCATCTGAAAACGTAATATTCTTGGGCAGCGTCACACCGGGTAGTTTAGGATTGGCGCGGTCATTTTGCATTGTGGCAACGGCGTCCGGATTACGCGCCCACAGCGAAATTTCATTGCCATCAAGCGCCAGCGCAACGCCCAATGCAGTCCCAAACGCCCCGCCGCCTGCGATCCCGACCTTCATGCTTTTGCTCCCTTTTTTCCCGATCCGAGCATGGGAGCAGCCCGTTGGTCAAGCGGCCACCTTGGTCTTGCGGTCAAGGTAAGATCATCGCGATGCCCTGCGCGCATCATTTCGATCCCAGCATAGGCAATCATCGCGGCGTTATCTGTACACAAGCGTAGTGGCGGAGCGACAAAATCAGTCTCTAATCCCGCACAAAGCTGCATTAAACCGTCGCGGATCGCACCGTTGGCTGCGACGCCTCCTGCAATCGCAAAACTGCGTTTTGCAGGGTTCAGGTCAAGATAAAGCTGCATCGCGCGACGTGTCTTTTCTATCAGGACATCGATGACTGCGGCTTGAAAGCCAGCGCATAGATCGGCTTGATCTTGGACAGTTAGCCCGCCCTTTTCCGCGACCACGCTATCGCGGGCCCGAAGAATAGCGGTTTTTAGGCCAGAGAACGACATATCGCAGCCGGGTTGGTTCAATAGTGGGCGTGGCAGCTTAAATCGTTTTGGATCACCTGATTTTGCGGCTTTTTCGACGGATGGGCCACCGGGCTGTGGAAGCCCAAGGATACGCGCGGTTTTATCAAACGCCTCGCCGGGGGCGTCGTCGATGGTCCCGCCGATCCGCTGATATTTGTCATGCGCTTCGACAATCAAAAATTGGCAGTGGCCGCCTGAAACCAGCAGCATCAAATATGGGTAGGGTATTTGATCAGTCAGGCGGGGTGTCAGTGCGTGCCCAGCTAGGTGATTTACGCCGATCAAGGGCAGGCCAGTCGCGGCAGAAATACCCTTTGCGCACATCACGCCAGATAGAACACCGCCGATCAGCCCGGGGCCTGCTGTAACAGCGATTCCATTCAAATCAACCAATTTTAGACCCGCATTTTGCAATGCTTCTTCGATGCAGTGGTCCAGCTTTTCGGCATGTGCGCGTGCTGCAATTTCGGGAACGACCCCACCAAAGTCAGCGTGCAAATCGGTTTGCCCATAGACGACTGAAGACAGCACCTCTGTGTCGCGTACGACGGCGGCAGCGGTGTCATCGCAGCTGCTTTCGATTCCTAGAATGGTCAGTGTCATGGTGTAACTCGGTTGCGCGTGTGTTCTAGGCAGGTAACATTGCACAACCTTCCAAACAATGGTGAGCAGATGATGCCGACCCTGATCGTGACAAGACCTGCGAAGCAGGGAGAAGAGTTCGCACGTGTCATGCGTGACCGATTTGGAGATCGTGTTGAAATCGTTCTATCGCCTTTGATCGAAATCGTTCCAGTCCCTGTGAATGTTGACTTAGAACATCTTTCAGGTGTGATATTTACGTCTGTTCACGCTGTGAATGCTGTTGAATTGCCTGCAGGGATTACCGCGTGGTGTGTCGGTCCGCGCACTGCTGCTTGTGCAACGAAAGCTGGGTTTCATGCGATAACGGGCCCCGGCGACGCAAAGGCGTTATGTGATGTGATACAAAAACAGGCACCCTGCGGCCCATTGGCGCATATCAGGGGCGTGCATACCCGCGGAGAGATCGCGAGAACGCTCACCAAAGCCGGCCTGCCATGCGGCGATGTTGTTGCCTATGAGCAGCAAGATTTACCACTAAACAGTGACGCATTATCAGTGCTCAAGGGGGAATTTCCTGTGGTATTACCCCTATTTTCCCCCCGTACAGCTACCATATTTAGTAGTCAGAGGCCGTTTGTTGCGCCTCTACACCTAGTGGTAATGAGTAACGTTGTAAAAAAGGCAACAGGCACGGTTGATGCGCAAACCATCGCCGTCGCCTCGCAGCCAAATGGCCATTCGATGATTGGGGCAACGTTTGCGCGTCTTGATGCCTTGCTTAATAATGTTTCATAGCTAAGCCGACGGTTGAGCGTCTGGCATTGCCGCGCTAGTGTATTTAGGTTCTTCACGCAAACAGTGGATGAATCTGGGAAAGGGTTAAAACGTGGCAAAACAGCCAGCAACGGGCCGTAAGGTACCATCTAAATCCACCGAAGCGGTGACTCCGCTGATCGACTCGATCCCTGCTGAAGTTTACCCGTCAGATGTACCTCTTGCTGTCGACGTGAAAGCGCCCGAAGCAGAAGCGGTATCGCAAGTTGTGCCAGACCCAATTGTCGAAGAACCAGCGCCTGCACCGACCAAAGAGAGTGGCAGTAGTGGGTTTCTGCCCTTGTTTCTTGGCGGTGTTATCGCTGGTGGGATTGGGTTTGCAGTTGCGTCGCTGACAATGCCAACTGCCGATACTGAGCTGTCGAACCAAGTCGCAACCCAAGCAAGCGCGATCCAAAGCCTAAACCGGCAGGTTGCGGCCATGGATGAAGTCAACGTAGCAGGCATTGAGAATGCGCAGGATGATTTATCCAGCCATATTGTCATGCTTGAGACAGAGTTGCGTGCGATTTTGGCCGATTTGGAAGAACGTACCACAGTTTTGGAGACTGTACCTCGTGGTTCTGGTGGTGGTCTTTCGACCAGCGCATATCAGGCAGAGCTTGATGCGCTGCGTGCGCAGCTTGCTGATATGACCGAAGTTGCGGAGACCCGTTTGGATACCGCCCGTGCCGAAGCAGCAGCGATCGAAGAAAACGCAGCCGCAGCCGCGCGAAATGCGGCAGCGCGTGCTGCATTGGCCCGTGTTCAAACTGCGCTGGAAAGCGGTGCGCCGATTGGGGCAGCCTTGGGTGACCTTGAAGACGCCATTGGTGAACCCACGCCACAAGCGTTAATTGCAGTTCAGGGTGGCGTACCAACAATGCAAAATCTACGCGAAGGTTATGCCGATGTTGCACGTGCTGCGTTGGCGACAGCCCGTAACGAAGGTGTGTCGGGCGAAGATGTAAGTGGTTTTGGTGCGTTCCTGCGGGATCAGTTTGATGTGCGGTCCACCGCCCCGCGCGAAGGAAACGACGCTGATGCGATCCTGTCGCGGGCTGAATCAGCGCTGAATAGCGGGCGCTTATCGGATGCGTTAGCGGAAATTAGCGGTTTACCTGAAGTCGCTCGTGCTGAAATGTCAGAATGGTTAACCCTTGCCGAGTCACGCGCAGATGCGCTGGCTGCTGTCGATATGCTTTCAACCTCACTCAGTGACAACTAAAGGCGATTTGTATGCTCTGGTCCTTGATAAAAATTATTGCTTTTGTTGTTGCCGTCACTGCGCTGACCTTTGGCGCAACGATGTTGATGGACGTCGAAGGCGGTGCCACAATAGGCGTCGCTGGAAAAGAAATCACGCTTAGCACGCTGGAAATGGTTTTTGCGCTGGTGGCGCTGGCCGTTACCGTTTGGCTGGGGCTTAAATTTCTCGCGTTTTTGGTGGCGGCGTTTAAGTTTTTGAACGGCGACGAAACAGCGATTTCGCGGTACTTTGATCGGAACCGTGAGCGCAAAGGATATGAGGCGCTGTCCGAAGGCATGATGGCGCTTGCTTCTGGTGAAGGCCATCTTGCGATGACCAAAGCCACCCGTGCGGATAAGTATCTTAAGCAGCCACAGTTGACCAACCTGTTGACTGCGCAAGCTGCGGAGATGACAGGCGACCGTCGAAAGGCCGAAGAAACTTACAAAAAATTGCTTCAGGATGATCGGACCCGGTTTGTTGGTGTGCGTGGTATCATGAAACAAAAACTGTCTGAAGGTGACACAGAAACCGCTTTTGCATTGGCGCAAAAAGCATTCGCTTTGAAACCAAAGCATGAAGAAACGCAGGATGTTTTACTGCGTCTTCAGGCTGATAAGGCAGACTGGGCTGGGGCACGCCAGACACTGGGTGCAAAACTTAAGTCCGGTTACCTACCGCGTGACGTTCACAAGCGTCGTGATGCGGTGCTCGCATTATCTGAAGCGCGTGAAATTTTGGATGAAGGTAAAACGATTGAGGCGCGCGAAGCCGCAGTTGAGGCCAACCGTCTGTCTCCTGATTTGATACCTGCGGCGATCATGGCTGCACGCAGCTATATTGCCGATGGAAATGCCCGTTATGCGACACGGGTTCTTACAAAAACATGGAACGCGCAACCGCATCCCGATATTGCCACCGCATTTGCTGAAATCGTGCCGGATGAAAATCCAGAGCAGCGTATTAAGCGGTTCCGTACATTGACTAAATCTACTGCCGAGCATCCAGAAACAAAGATGTTGTTGGCCGAGCTTCATATCGCGGCAGAAGATTTTCCCGCTGCTAAACGTGCGTTGGGCGACCTGAATGAAAAAGAACCGACAGCCCGTAGCCTAACGTTAATGGCCGCAATTGAGCGGGGCGAAGGCGCTGAGGATTCTGTCGTGCGTGGTTGGTTGACCCGTGCGCTTACTGCGCCACGTGGCCCCCAGTGGATTTGCGACAACTGCCAGCATATTCATCCGAAATGGGCTCCGACGTGCGGCAACTGCGGTTCGTTCGATACACTTTCTTGGAAAAACGCACCAACCGAAGAGGTTGCGATGCCGTCCGGCACAGAGATGCTTCCGCTGATCGTAGGGCGGGATACGCCGAAAGAGCTTCCTACTGAAATCGCGATCACTGATGCTGATGTGGTTGAACCAGAGAAATGAACCTCTGCTACAGGCGCGCTGGATTAGCGCGCCTGCCATCGTTTCGTATTAGGCGACGAGCAGGTCATTAGTTGTCGTGAAATCCAGCCCGATGATAAGCGGGTCATGGTCAGATGATGCGTAGACCCCATCGTTATAGAAACCTGGATCGTTATAATCGGTATCGTACCCGATCAAATCAGGCTCGTCGGCGTTGATGTGCCATTCGGTAACGCCAGTCACGTTATCGGCGATTTCGCTATCGCCTAGCCCTTGGTCAAGCGTCCCTTGCTGCCCGTTGAAGACATATGAATAGGCGTCGTCCTGACCGATAAATGTGTCGATCAGATCGGTTAGCCCTGCATCGTCATCAAGGTACTGCACCGCGTCTTCTTCAGCGTAGGAGTTCATATCGCCTAACAGCAAATAGTTCGTGACGCCCCCGCCGTTGTAGTCGTTGGCGACCCAATCGGCGAGTTCAACAGCCCCGTCTAGACGCACAGCGTTCCAAAACCCCTGACCGTCGCCTTGGTCAAAGTTGGGGTCGGCGTAGAGATCCGCCAGTAGATTAGTGACCTGAGCATAATCGGCCGATCCTGCATTGGCGCTATCTGCAAGCCAGACTTCTGCAGCATCTGCAACATCTTGCAGGTCGCTATCGCCTTTGGACTTGAAGTGCGAAGAAACCACCGTAAAGGTTTCGCCGCTTTCGTTATCGGTGAACGTTGCGGCGACAGATGGGCGGTTGCGCTGATAGTCGTTGAATTCTTCGCCAACAAGCCCGCCAAGTGAAGATGCAATCCCGTATGTTGCGTCAGCCGAGGTTTCATCGAACACGATGTAATCGGAGTAGACCAAAGTCACCGCAGAGCTATCGTAAATGATGCCTGTCGTGATCGCATCCGTTCCTACGAAATCGCCAGTGCCAGTTGGATCGACATAGGCGTAGGTTGCGTCAGTCCCTTCTGCGTTTAGAATATCGACAAGGGTTCCGATTGCCTCGGTGCCGTTGTTTTCAATCTCTTGCAGGGCGACGACTTCAGCGCCTGTTCCAATGATCCCTTCAGCAATTTTAGACGATTGGCGGTCGAATTCATCCTGATTGTCTGCGCCACGTGGGCTTAAATCGCCGTCTGGTCCCGTCCCACCAGAGAACGTAGTGAAGAAGTTCAACACATTGTAAGACGCGACCTGAAGCGTGCCACCAACATCGGCTGGTGTTTCTTCGCGCGCGCCAGAATTGGTGTCTTCGACGAACTCAATCGTGTCGGTGACGTTTAATGTCCATTCATCGTACGAGAACGTCAAAACACCATCAACAGAATCTGCAATCTCTGCGCCAAGCCGAACAGTCGTTCCTGTGTCAGCAAAATCATCGCCGCTATCTAGCACACCGTTGCCATCATCACCCGCACCGCCCGGCAGATACGCAAATTCGGTTGGGTTCTCGACCGACGACCCATCGTCCAGTAGCAGGCTGGCGTTTTCGTTGGCTTCGGTAAGCGCGGTGATTTCATCTGCTTGCGTTTGTGCATCGTAAATTTGGGTCGGCTGTGTTTGAATGCCCGCGGCGATGGAAATTTGCCCGTACCGATCAAGGTTAAAGTTTTCGGTCACTGTTAGGGCTTCGTCTGTGCCAGTCTCGACTGACAGCAGCATACCTTCAAGCGCTTCGTAGTTAGGTGCGATGTCAGGTGATAGCGTAACAGTCGTGAGCGCTGGCAGGTCCGCATTTGAATATGTCACCTCAAAAGAAGTCACCGATGTGATTTCGGTCAGCCCGAAAAATTCTGTGACCGTCCCGGTGACCTGCACCAAATCAGCGACCGACACCGCATATGCGCCAGCCGTATAAACAAAGATTCCTTCAGAAGTGAGCGCATTTCCGTCGCTATCGGCGTCTTCTTCCTGAAGGTAAAATCCGTCATCGGTCACAAGAGTAACCACGGCAGAAACAGCCGCAGTTTCGCCATCGTAATCGGATGCATCACCTTCGCCTTGGATCGCCGAGATGAGCATGAGCTCTGGTTCAGGATCGACCGAAGGTGTTTCTGGGTCTGATGTTACAATCACATTGTCAAAAAAGATCGCCTCGGACGCGGAATTGCTGTCGAATTCTACGACAAGCTGTGCGGTGTCTATGTCGTCGCCCAAGGTGGTCGATAGTGTCATCCAGGCACCTTCGACGCCCATGTCATCGATGTCTTGGCCTGTGGTATCTAGTAAGGAAACTGTGCCCTGATCCGTGACAACATAGATGTTGATTAGATCATCAGCCTCCCACCCCGTTGATTGAATGAAGGTATCAAGAGATACTGTGACTTCGCCCACGGCGGATAGGTCAATTTCATCAAATGTCATGACCAACAGGCCATCTGCATCAGATAGTTCATACCCCTGAACGCCGTCCGTATATTCGCCTACAACGCCTGCGAAGCTCTGAACACCAATAAAATCGGCGTCCGAAATTCCAGTGTCGCCGCGTGTGTTGACCCAGCTAAGATCATATCCAAGCTGTGCAGCGGACGCGTCAGTACTATCCACAGTGGCAAGCCCGTCGACATTGAGCAAATCAACAGTTTCGCCAATGCCAACAGTGGTGCCATCTGCGGCCGCAAATTCATATTTGCCACCGGTTGCCTCGGTCTCAAAGCTTTGACCGATATAGAACACCTCTTGGATCGCAACGTTATCGATATAAAGGTTTTCCGCGCTTGAATTACTGTCTAGCTCAACAACCAAGGTCGCTTCGGTCACATCAGCCCCAAGGGTCACGCTTAGGCTTTGCCAAATACCCTCGATATTAAGATCATCGATGTCTGCGCCTGCCGTATCGAGAAGCATCACCGTGCCTAGGTTCGTTTCCACATAGATGCTCACCAAATCGTCGGCTTCCCATCCTGTGTCATTCACAAACGCATCCAATGATATTTTTACCACTGTCGAATCCGCCCGCGCAGACAGGTCCACAGTGTCAAAGGTCAAACGCAACAAACCGTCAGCGTCTTGCATTTCGTAGCCCTGCGCCCCTTCGGGAAATTGGGACACATCGCCTGTGTAATCCGTTACACCAATGTAATCGCCATCAGAAATGCCGGAACCACCGCGCGTATTTACCCAAGACAAGTCAAAGCCGAGCAAACCATCAGATGCAGCGGTGCTATCAACTGTCGCCTGTCCGTTATTCACAAGGTCAACTTCAGCACCATCGGCAAGCACCGATCCATCGGTATCAGCGGCGGTATAGAATCCGCCGGTTGCTTCGGTTTCGAACCCTTGGCTCAACGCAATAGGGTCCCAAATATCGTTGATGGAAACTGACAGATCGGCACTATCCGCTGCACCAAATTCATCTGTTACTGTAATGGTGATTTCATAGACATTGTCGGCGTTCGCATCCGCCGGTGCTTCAAAATCAGGGCTGGACGCAAAAGAGATTTCGCCTGTATCCGCATTAATGGTGAACAGCGCGGCATCGTCACCGGACAGGTCATATGTTAAGTTAGCGCCTGCATCAGCATCTTGCGCGTTGATGCCCGCGGCCACGTCAATTACGCCTTCGTCCATTGAAATAGCAGCATCGTCGACCACAAGAACTGGCACGTCGTTGGTGCCGGTCACAGTTACAGTCACGGTGGCGATATCTGTTCCGCCAAAACCATCGTCTACGGTGTAAGTGAACGTATCCGTCACGGTTTCGCCGTGGGCAAGCGCATCAAACGTAGTGCCGGGCAGATAGACTATTTTGCCACCTAGAAAAGAGATATCGGCGCCAAGGGTAGAAGTCGCATCAACGGAAACAACTGTGATCTCATCCCCGTCAAATTCGGTATCGTTGGCCAACAAAGCGTCGGTATCTAATACCGTTGCGATGTTCTCCACTGCGTTTGCCGTATCGTCGCCTGCTAACGCCGCGTTGTTGCGGCCATCAAGATAGAGCGTGTAATCGTCTTCCTCGAAATATAGCGCCTCGACGTTTTTAATGGTCGAAACCCCCGCGAAATCACCGTTTGCATCATAGGTGGTGACCAACGCTGTTGTGTTTCTCATCCAGCTCCAAGGGTTGCCAAGTAAGGTGATGTCGGCATCCAAAATCGAACCTTGGAACGTCACCGTATCAAAGCCGCGCCCGCCATTGATAAAGTCGAAACCTGAGGAAGCACGAATAACGTCATTTCCCGCAAGCCCGAATATAAAATCTGTGCCAGCAGTACCATTCAGTAGGTCATCACCGCGGCTGCCTATTTCGAATAAGCGATGCGCGGCGTGGTTGTGCGAGATCTTATTGAAGTTCCAATGATACATCTATCTATCCCCAACTTTGGTTTGCTGTGTGGTCTTGATTTGCACTTTTTAGTAACACTCGCATGAAAATTTATTGCGGGAAATGTAATTATAAATTCAATCAGGGGGCGTTTTCCGGCATTGTTTTAATCAAACTGAGTGTCCGTCTGAGGTGCCCCTAGTATTGTAGACACTTTCTTCCCTAATTTTGAGGCAAGGAGGCCGTTATAGGGAAGTCAAATTTCAGTGACGATTTTAAGCGTGATGCTGTGCATCAGATCACGGTACGTGGGTATCCGGTTCGTGAGGTTTCGGAGCGTTTAGGGGGCAGTACTTACTCGCTCTACAAACGGATGAAGTTGTATGCGAAAGCCACGTCACAAGCGTCATCTGTGGATCATGAAGCTGTGAATCGCTGGCTCAAGCGTGAGCTTGCTCGGGTGACCGAGGAGCGCGACATCTTAAAAACCTTTCCTGGTTGGGCCGGCCTGTGCGCTGTAGAAATAGCCTGTGCTACGGTCGC
>NZ_PKFN01000013.1 GCF_002933395.1 Yoonia maritima | reverse complement strand
AACGCCCGCCGTTAACGGCGGGCATTTGCTATCTATGGCGACACAATCAATCGGCAGTTAAGAGCGGTGGCTTATCTCCACCATCAGTGATCTTACCTTGCTCTGGGGCTTCATAATTTAAGACAAGTGCGCCACCTTTGACGCCTACCTTAACGATCCCACCCTTGACCAACTTGCCAAACAACAGTTCTTCGGCAAGCGGTTTCTTGATGTGCTCTTGAATAACACGGCCAAGCGGGCGGGCGCCCATCTTTGCATCATATCCCTTGTCTGCCAGCCATTCCGCTGCAGCCTTGGTCAGTTCAATATGGACGTTGCGGTCAATCAGTTGTGCTTCTAGCTGAAGCACAAATTTCTCGACCACTTGCATAATCACTGGTTTCGGCAGTGCGCCAAAGCTAATGATCGCATCTAATCGGTTGCGGAATTCAGGCGTGAACGTCCGCTCGATCGCGGCGGTATCTTCGCCTTCGCGGGTTTCGCGACCAAAGCCCAATGCGTTTTTCGACATTTCAGACGCACCAGCATTCGATGTCATGATAATGATCACGTTGCGGAAATCCGTTGTGCGACCGTTGTGGTCGGTCAGTTTCCCGTGGTCCATGACTTGCAGCAAGATGTTGTAAACATCCGGATGCGCCTTTTCCATTTCGTCGAGCAACAATACACAGTGCGGGTTTTGGTCAACGCCGTCAGTCAGCATGCCACCTTGGTCAAAACCGACATAACCCGGAGGTGCGCCAATCAGACGTGATACCGCGTGTTTTTCCATGTATTCAGACATGTCGAAACGTAGCAGCTCTACCCCCAATGTGTCGGCCAGTTGTTTGGCCACCTCGGTCTTACCGACACCGGTTGGGCCCGCGAACAGGTAGTTACCGATTGGTTTTTCCGGTTCACGCAACCCAGCACGCGCCAGTTTAATCGCCGAAGACAATGCCTCGATTGCGGTGTTCTGACCAAAGACGACACGCTTGAGAGACTTTTCAAGATCCTTCAAAACTTCGGCATCATCTTTAGACACGTTCTTGGCTGGAATACGCGCGATTTTTGCGACGACCGCCTCGATGTCCTTAGCGCCAAGCGTCTTGCGGCGTTTGGATTCAGACAGCAGGTGCTGTGCTGCACCAGCTTCGTCGATGACGTCGATCGCCTTATCCGGCAGTTTGCGGTCGTTGATGTAGCGCGCAGAAAGCTCTACTGCAGTTTTGATCGCGTCAGCTGTGTATTTGATGCTGTGATGCTCCTCGAAATACGGCTTCAGCCCCTGCAGAATTTTAATCGCGTCTGGAACCGAAGGTTCAGTCACATCAATCTTCTGGAAACGACGGGATAGCGCACGGTCTTTTTCAAAGTGCTGACGGAACTCTTTGTATGTCGTTGACCCCATGCAGCGCAGTTTGCCGCCCTGCAACGCAGGTTTCAGCAAATTGGATGCATCCATCGCGCCACCCGATGTCGCACCAGCACCAATAATGGTGTGGATTTCATCGATAAACAGCACCGCATCAGGATGGTCTTCCATTTCCGTCATCACGGCTTTTAGCCGTTCTTCGAAATCACCGCGGTAACGCGTACCAGCAAGCAAAGCCCCCATATCAAGCGAATAGATCGTCGCCTTAGACAGAACCTCGGGTACTTCGTTATTTACGATTTTATACGCCAAACCTTCGGCAATCGCGGTTTTGCCTACGCCCGGATCACCCACCAACAGCGGGTTATTCTTACGACGGCGGCAAAGCACCTGAATGCAACGTTCAACTTCGTGGGTACGGCCGATCAACGGATCAACATCGCCCTTTGAGGCCTTCACATTCAAATCAACGCAGTATTTGGCAAGTGCGCTTTCTTTTTCCTCGGCTTCGCCACCGGATGAAATCGTTTCACCATCTTCTGGTGATCCGGTTACCGGGCGCGATTCGCCAAAAGCGGGATCTTTGGCGACGCCATGCGCGATAAAATTCACAGCATCGTAACGCGTCATATCCTGTTCTTGTAGGAAGTAAGCCGCGTTACTTTCGCGTTCAGCAAAGATAGCAACCAATACGTTGGCGCCGGTTACTTCGCTACGACCAGACGACTGCACATGGATCGCTGCGCGTTGGATTACCCGCTGGAACGCGGCTGTTGGCACGGCCTCTGATCCTTCGACATCTGTGATCAGCGTCGCAAGATCGTCGTCGATAAAATCTTCTAGATCTTTGCGCAGATCGTCCAGATTGACCGAGCAAGCACGCATAACACGCGCCGCATCAGGTTCATCAATAAGCGAGAGCAAAAGATGCTCTAGCGTGGCAAGTTCGTGTTTGCGGGCATTCGCAAGGGCCAGCGCCCCATGAATGGCTTGCTCTAGTGTGGTCGAAAATGATGGCACTTTTGTGCTCCTTCACATCGTGGGTCTGCTCGTGCTGGGCACAAACCAACCGTGGCCTCTTATCCTTAAGGTTTGGTTTTATCCCGGAACCTTCAAGGACTTTTTTCCGATTCATCCTCACAAAACATGTGAAAAGTGGCTTTTGCGCGAAATTCTGGCCCAATCGGGTAAAATGGCTGTCAGAATCTGTCTTTTCTTGCGCGTATTTCAGCAAACACCTCGACGTCAGTCGACATTTCCATCCCTAGAACTGCTTTGAAGGCAGTGTCGTCGGCCCGTAAAAACGGGTTTGTCCGCTTTTCGTCGCCTAAGTTTGAGGGAATCGTTGGCTGATTGGTCGTCCGTGCGGCTGTGATCTTCTCTATACGAGAGATAAGCGCAGAATTCTCAGGATCAAGGGACAGAGCGAAACGTGCGTTCGATTCTGTATATTCGTGACCGGAACAAACAACCGTACTGTCAGGCAGTGCGCGCAGCTTTTGCATGCTGTCCCACATTTGCGCAGGCGAACCTTCAAATAGCCGTCCGCATCCAAGCGCCATTAAACTATCTGCCGTGAATGCATAACCCGGATCGGGCATGTAGAACGCGATATGACCTAAGGTATGCCCTGACACGTCAAACACATCCGTTTGTGTACCACACACGGTCAGCATGGCGCCTTCACTTACTTCGACATCTAGCGGCGGAAGACGGTGAGCATCTGCTTTTGCACCAATCACGCGCGCGTCCCCACGCAGTTCTTTGACGCCATCAATATGATCCGGGTGGTGATGGGTCAGTAAAATGTCGGATAGAACCCAACCACGCGCATCAAGTTCTGCTTGGATTGGGGCCGCCTCCGGCGCGTCGATCAACGCAGTTTCGCCAGTCTGTGCATTGTGGACCAAAAACGCATAGTTGTCCGACAAACACGGCACAGTGACCAATTCTAATGTCGTTGAAGTGTTTCCCATGGCAATGCGCCCTTCTGTTGATATGGTTAAACGTAATCTTTGCCCAAGGAACTGCAACCGCAATGCACCTAGATGTTTTGGATCTGCGTCAATTCTATTACCGAAGCGCCCTTGGGCGGGCGGCCCAAAAGGTAATCCGCACAGAGCTAACCCAAATGTGGCCAGAGGCCCAAGGCCAGATGGTTGTCGGCTTTGGTTTTGCTGTTCCGCTATTGCGACCATACCTAAAAGACGCTCGGCGCGTTATCGGGCTGATGCCTGGTCCACAAGGCGTGATGCCTTGGCCGCCGGGCGAAAAAAACCAAAGCGTTTTGTGCGAAGATACCCTTTGGCCCATTGAAACCGGTCACGTCGACAAGCTGGTGATGATGCACGGGCTGGATACAACTGAACAACCAACAGCATTGCTGGACGAAGCATGGCGTGTGTTGGGTCCAGGGGGGCGGGCTGTTTTCATTGTACCGAACCGTGCTGGGCTTTGGTCGCGATCGGACAAGACCCCATTTGGCTACGGGCGTCCATATTCACCTAGCCAACTTGAATCGCAACTACGCAAACATCGGTTCGTGACAGAACGAACGCTTTCTACGCTCTATCAACCGCCCTCAAGCGGACGAATTTGGCGTAAGTCAGCCGGGCTTATTGAACGTGTTGGGCACTCCATGCCATTGATCGCTGCAGGAGGCGTTCTTATGGTTGAAGTCAGTAAACAAATGGCTGCACCCACCCCAACAGGGCTTTCTGAAACCGTAAAGCGGCCGTTAAGGGTGTTAGAAGGCATGACCAAACCCGTACCAAAACCTGAAACCGCCTAGCGCTACATCTCTGTTGCTAACACCAACACCCAATAGGTGTTGCTACCTGAACCTGCCTTGGCTAATGCATAGTCTTCAAACGCTGGGTTGATGTTATTTGCATGGTGGCCCGGTGAATTTGTCCAGCCCTCCATCACCTGTTCTTCGGATGTCTGCCCCTTGGCAATGTTTTCACCATACGTACGCCAGACATAGCCGGTCGCGGTAATCCGATCACCGGGTGACGAACCGTTCAGCCCTGTGTGGCTAAAGTAATTGTTCGCAAGCATATCGTCAGCATGGCCTTGCGCGGCAGCACCCAGCCGCGCGTCATATGTAACCGCCCCAGCACCGTTGGAAGCGCGCACATCGTTTAGCATACCCTGAAACGACGCATCTACAGGTGTCGATGGCACCGTCGGGGTGCTTGGGGCCGTCGGCGTTCCGGTGCTGGTATCAGCACCCGAGGTTCCGCTGCTGCATGCGCCTAAAACTGATATAGCAACGACTGCGAGATAGGATTTCATAGCGTGACCTCATTTAGCTTACAGAATGCGTAGTCGAGTCCGATACAGCATCAAAGCCGTTTTCACGCCCCCATCAAAGCTGGCGACGAAACGCCGATCCACCGACTAAAGCGGTCAAAACGTTGCTGGTATCTCTGCACCGTATTAGCGATACTATTATGAAACGCTCATGTTACGCCATCATATTTGCGATCCTATTGTGTTTCGGAATCTCAGTCAGGAACGCCCACGCGTCCCCCACAGACATACTGTCACAATCGGAACAAGCACTGGTCAGTGGCAACCCAGAACGCGCGCGTGCACTGGCCGACGTTGTCATCGACCAAGAGCCATCCAATTACGCGGCGCTCATCTTACTTTCATTAGCACATGCGGACCTTGGCGCTGACCATGCCTCTGCAGACGCCGCGACGTATGCCTATCGGGTCGCCACAACAGCCGACCAACGGCTTCAAGCCGCCCGGATCGTTGCAAGTGCGCATTTTAAGGTGGGGCAATACACACGTGCACAATGGTGGCTTAGGCGCGCAGGCAACCACATCGATACACGTCAAGATGCAGCGAAAGTACAACAAGAGTTCACGAGAATTCGCACCAAAAACCCGTTGCGCGTCAATCTTGGTTTCTCGGTCGCGCCATCTGACAACATCAACAACGGATCCGAATCGGAATCGTTTTTCCTAGAAGGATTGGACTTTGAATTTTTTCTGCCCGAAAGCAGTCTCGCGCTAAGCGGCATCGAATACGCTGGCGATGTATTCGCGGCCTACGATTTGTCACAAGGGCCGAACCATCGCACACAGCTACAGGGCTACATTTTTGGCCGAACGTTTTCACTGTCTCGTAAATCCCAAGAAGCGGTGCCGGATATTTCCGGCAATGACTATGCCCTGATGTTGACAGAGGCAGCGATAAACCACAGTCGGTTATTGCAAAGCGGCTGGGGCCCAACCAGCGTCTCAGCACATATCGGCAAGGCATGGTTTAGCGGCGACCCTCTTTGGGATTATAGAAAGCTATCATTGGCGCAGACGATACCAGAGGGCGTTAACGACACGTTAACCATTGGGGGTAGTTTTGAAGACCGCACAGCACGTCGTGCGACACAGTCTGACACTCAGGTCACATATCTTTACGCAAGCCAGCACCATATACGTACAAACCAAGACAAGGTTACGATCACTGTTTCAGGACTTTCGCAGGACGCTGCATTCGAAACCGACAGTTTCACAGAATATCGGGGAAACATCGTCTACCATTTCGACCAACCGTTGATAGGAACACATGTCTCCGTATCCGGCGAACTTGGCTACAAAAACTACGACGAATTCACCCTTTCGCTTGATGGGCGTAGGGATCGCTATGCCAGCCTTGGCGGCACAGTGGTTTTTGACAGCATCAGCTATTTCGGGTTCGCTCCGACGGTTGCGCTTACCGCCACGCGTACGGAATCCAACGTGACCCAATTTACGACATCTCAACTACAAGCTCGCGTTGGCGTCCAATCCACGTTCTAAACGGAGCTTGCGCAGACGCCGTGCTTGGCCCTATGCACGGCGAATGAGCCAATTTGAAATATTCATGACCGCCACGCCCGGACTCGAATCTGCGTTACACGCAGAAGCGTTGGAAAACGGGTTCCTTGATGCCAAAGTCACACCCGGTGGGGTGACGATCATGGGCGGATGGCCAGATGTTTGGCGCGCCAACCTCATAATGCGCGGTGCAACCCGCGTTTTAGCGCGGGTGGGATCATTCATGGCGTTTCATTTGGCGCAGCTCGATAAACGGTCGCGCAAATTCCCTTGGGGTGACATATTAGACTCTAATGTGCCTGTTAGGGTCGAAGTTAGTACGAGCAAGAAATCCAAAATCTATCACGCTGGCGCTGCGACACAGCGGATCGAAACCGCACTACGCGAAAGCCACGGCATGACGATCAGCCCCGAGGCCGAGATCGTGATCAAGGCGCGCATAGACGATAACAGGGTAACCATCAGTCTCGATACATCCGGCGAAAGCCTGCATAAGCGCGGTCACAAAGAGGCGGTGAACAAGGCCCCGATGCGTGAAACGTTGGCTTCGCTGTTCTTGCGTGAATGTGGTTATGACGGAAAAGAGCCTGTGTTAGACCCTATGTGCGGCTCTGGCACCTTTCCGATTGAGGCAGCAGAAATCGCGCGTGGTTTGAACCCAGGTCGGTCACGCAGTTTCGCGTTCGAAAAGCTCGCCAGCTTTGATCAATCAGCATGGGAAGACATGCGCAAACAATCACCAAAGCCAACGACACAGCATTTTTACGGCAGCGACCGCGACGCGGGTGCCATCCGGATGAGCAAAGCAAACGCATTGCGCGCTGGTGTCGATGACCTGATCACTTTTGAAAACCACCCGGTGTCCGACCTGCAACGCCCTGACGGGCCACCCGGCCTGATCATCTGCAACCCACCATATGGTGGCCGGATCGGGAATCCCAAACTTCTGTTTGGACTGTACGGTAGCCTAGGTCAGACGCTCAAAGAACGGTTTGGCGGCTGGCGCGTCGGGATCATCACAAGCGACGCTGGGCTCGCCAAGGCCACTGGCCTGCCGTTCAAACCAAAAGGCGCGCCCGTTCCGCATGGTGGGTTAAAGGTCTGGCTGTTCCAAACAGGGCCGCTTTAACTCTGCACTTCCAATGTAATGACTCTACCACCTGCGGCGCGGGCGTCTTCGGCGTCGTGGGTCACCATCAACACAGGCAACGAACGGGCCCTTGCCCGTATGAACACCAAATCGCGAACCTGAGCGCGTAATGCGGTATCCAGCCGTGAAAACGGCTCATCCAATAGCAATGCGCAGGGTTCGGACAATAGCATCCGCATCAACGCGACACGTGCCTTTTGCCCACCAGATAGGGTAGCGGGATCGCGATCTTCAAAGCCGGCCAAGTCAACCTCCGCTAGTGCTTCAGCTATCTTCGCCCGGCGGTCTGCTGGTGAACCGCCCGGCGCGAGCCCAAACGCGAGGTTTGCGCCAACGGATAGATGCGGGAACAGCAGATCATCTTGGAACAAGATGCCAACGTGTCGCTTGTGCGCGGGTGCATTTGTGATGTCACGCCCATCCAAAACAACACTGCCGCTTCCGGTAAAGTCGGGTGAAAGGGTGCCGGTAATGTACGCTAGCAGCGTCGATTTCCCCACGCCCGACGGGCCCATGACGGTCAAAACCTCGCCCGGTGCGATGTCGTGTGACAACGTTAGCAGCGGCTGTGCACCGTTCGAAATTTCAATATTCCGCAGGAATAGACCCTTATTCATGCCGTAGACCCTTTCGATTGCGCCAGACTAAGGTTGGGATCAGCAGCGCCATAGCAAAGGGTAACAACGCGGCACCCGTTTGCATTAAACCATACACCCCAATCGCACGACGGTCGCCACCTGACGCAAGTGCCACTGCCTCGGTCGTTAGGGTCGCGACACGACCGCCGCCGATCAATAGCGTTGGCAAATATTGCCCCACTGAAACGGCAAGCCCAACGGCGAACGCCGTTAGTATGGGGCGTAGCAGCATCGGCAGCCGCACGCGCCACAGCACACCATCAGGGCTTGCGCCCAATGCAGCGGCGACCGTTCCAGTCCGCGCGTCCCACGCACGAAATGGATCGGAAAGTGACAAAAACACATAGGGCAATACGAAAACCAAATGCGCCAGCATGACAGGTATCCGCCCGACTTCGGCCCCGATCCCCAGCATTAGTGTCTGCAAGCCCGGTAAAAACGCCGTTTGCGGAACCAACAACGGCAGGTAAAGCAACCACACCGCTCGCTGCGTTACACGTAGCCCATGGCGATACTCTGCTTCTAGGCATCCGATGGTTAGGATCAAAGCGCTGAACCCCACCGCGACCGCGATGAACGCGGTTTCACCAAGCGCCGCGAATGCCCCCGGCCCATGCCGCATCCAATTGCGTGATGTGAACCCGTCTGGGAACGCATCGGGAAAGCCCCAATAACCCGCGACCGACCAGATCGCCAAGACGAACAGTCCAAACAGCACCACCAAGACCGATACCCCACCTGAAAAAAGGGCTACTTGGGCAATAATAGGGTCACATCTTCCACGCGCACCTGAAGCAATCCAACGTCGACCGAAATGGGCGAAAGCGATCTCTCCCACTCGCCAAAACGCGAGCGCGCCGACAACCAAGGCAAGCTGCATGATCGCACCAGCCGCAGCCAACAGGCGCATAGAAAGTTCCGGGTCCGACATCCATTTCACGATCTGTACCGACAGCGTCGGCGGCGTGTTTGGCCCAAGTATCACCGCGACATCAACGACCGACATCGAATAGGCCAACACCACATACACCGGTGGCCTGATCTGGGCATAGACACATGGAAACACCGTCTTAAGCCAACCTGTCACGCGCCCGTATCCCAATGCTTGGGCGATAGTGACACTGTTTTGCGCCTGCGCTTGGCCAAGGGCTGCGATGCTAATCAGGATAAGGAACGGGATTTCTTTGATGATAAGACCTGCCATCATGGTCAGGCCCAAAGGGTCTTGGACGATCAAAATATCCGGCGGGCGGTCCCAGCCAGTCACAATCGGAGACAGCAAACGCGCGATCCAGCCAGACGGCGCGATCAGAAACGCCAGACCAAAGGCGGCGGCGGCATGTGGCACTGACAAAAGCGGCGACAATAGCCTTTCAAGAACCCGAAACTGGCGGGTTCCCGACCACCCCGCCAACAGAAGGGTAACAACAGCTAACGACACGACGGTTGCGCCCACCCCCGTTGTCACTGAAAGCAATACAGCGCGCGCAAGGCCGGGCCAATCGAACAAAGCCACAAAGGGCTCCAACGACGGCCCTGTCAGCCCTGCGGCTGGCAGATGACCGAAGGCAGGCAACAGCGTTCCCCAAATGCCAGCGGCGACAGGCCCCAGCATAAGCAAAAGGGTCAGCGCGGGTAGAAGGGGTAAAACGGGACGTCGCATATGTATCAACGTCCCAAGATCGCGCTTATTGCGCAACACCGTAGCGTGCCGACCAATCATCAGCGATGCGTGTCATCCAGCTTGGGTGCGGTTCAGCCTGAACAGTGCCAAGCTCGGCCGGGGTCAGCGTCGCGACACCCAATTCCAGCCCGTCAAAGGCCGCACGATCTTCGGCGGTGAGCGCGTCCATGTTCAACACGGTCCCATACCCCAAGATCGCGGGGTCTTGTGCACGGGCTTGAGCCTCTGGTGACATCAAAAAATCTGCGACGACCATCGCGCCTGCTTTGGACCCGGAATTATACGGGATCGCCACAAATGACGCGTTGCCGATTGTTCCTTTGTCCAAAACAAACGTCCGAACGGTGTCAGGAAGTTCATAATTCGCAATCGCTGTAGACGCAGCACCCGGGCTGAAGGAGATCGACAGATCAAGTTCACCATCCGCGATCAACGGGAACATCGCTGTGCCGGTCGCCGGGTATGCTTTGCCTTCGCGCCATAGGTTTGGCGTGAGTTCATCAAGATAAGCCCACAATGGCGCTGTCACGGCATCATAGTTTTCATCGGTCGCAGGCGTGGCCAAGACCGATGGATCGTCCAAAATATCGACCAAAACCTGTTTTAGGAAAGTCGTGCCTAGGAAATCTGGCGGTTGCGGATAGCTAAAGCGGCCGGGGTTGGCTTGCGCCCAATTCTGCAGCGCCTGCATTGAGCCCACCCGATCAGGCATCGTCGCAGTGTTGTGGACAAATACCACTTGGGCCATGGCCCATGGGCTCTCGTATCCTTCGACGGGAACAGTGAAATCCGTCTGCACTGCTTTGCCTTCAGCATCGACCAAAGCCCAGTTTGGCAAGTCTTCGGCATAGGGGCCAAACAATAGGTCCGCGTCTTTCATCGCGGCAAAGTTGGACCCATTAATCCAGATCATATCAATCGCGCCGTCGTCGTTTTCGCCCGCCTGTTTTTCCGACAAAACACGCGTAACGGCATCGGATGTGTCAGTCAGCTTAACATGTTCCAGCGTGACACCGAATTCTGCAGACACCCGGTCACCGACCCATGCGATGAATTCATTGGTTGTGGTCGATCCACCCCATGCATTCCAATAAACGGTTTGCCCTGTAGCCTCGGCCAGAACGGCATCCCAGTCGGCGGGGTTCACATCAGCCAGGGCAGGCAAAGGCGCCAAGAGCGCGGCCAGAACAGCAAGGTGTTTCATCAAGATTGATCCTTTATTCGGTGAATATCTGTTTCGCGGCGTATAGCCGAAGTGTTGCGGTCGCAAAGCAAAGCGCGCCAAAAACCCAAGAGAGCGGAGCAAAATAACTGGGCAGCAAGCAAAGCACGACGAAAAACCCGATGGTTTCTGTACCTTCAAGAATTCCGTTCGAGTAATAAAGCGATTTTTGCCCTTGTGCGTCGGTCTTGTGGCCATGTTTTTCGGCAAGAATTGCATAACCTAAAAAGCTGGCACCGTTGAAATAGAACGACGCCAGCAAAAACGCGCCCGCAGCACCGTTCGTTGCGGGTGACATCCAAACGAACGCCATCGGGATCAGCCCGTAGAACAAGAAATCTACGGTAATATCGAGATATCCACCAAAGTCAGTTTTACGGGTCGCCCGTGCAACCGCGCCATCCAACCCATCTGCAACCCGACTTAGCAACAGCGGAACCAGCGCTACCCGCGGCGCATCAAGCGCAATAAATACAGCGGCCACCCCACCAAGGAACAAACCAGAAAGCGTGATGAAATCAGCTGTAATGCCACGCGCCGCTAACCCTTGGCCAAGCTTGTTCAGCGGCGGGTCAATCAATCGGCGTGCATATCGGTCGAGCATTCGTACCTCCCCAAGGTTTAAACCTTGTCGCCGATGCATTCATCAGGCGCAATCACGGTGACATGAATGTGAGAAAATCAACTGTTTTGACACATTAGACGTGGGCAATGCGCGGTCGCCCACTTGCAGTAACCCGCATGGTTGCCTCGATAAATGTATTCTGGCCTTCAATTTCGGCCTCTTTCACGTCACATGCGACAGTGATCCGCGGGTCCGTCACACCAGCGGTGGCTGCCTTTGACTTAGCCACATCTGTTAACGCCCGTTCTAATGCTGCAAGGCCGGTATCTTTGTCTGCAAAGCGATGCGGCCCATCCGATAGATATGCTGTAAACCCGCCGTCATTTATTAACGTACCGGTTTCTTGCATTCTGACCTGCCCAACGACGGCACCAACAGCGTTGGCCACATCAGCATGTTTCGGCAACACCATTTTTGCGCCAAGCCGTTTACCAACCGCCCCATAGTAGGCCGGCGCAGAGGCCCCGAGCCCGACAATCGGCACACCAATCGACAACTGCATTTGCAGCACACCTTGGTGTCGATCAAGCCCAGCCAGCGTCAGTGGATGTCGCGCAAGGTTTGTGGATTCGCCTGCAATCCCATCTTCTGCAAACGCAGTCTCAAGCAAGCAATTCACAGTTTGTGTAGTCAGCTGATCCACGATCATCTGTGCCAAAGCTTCAGAATGCGGCGCAATGCATTGACCAGAACCAGCCCGGCGACGGGCAAACAAGGTCAGCGCTTTGTCCGCTGCATCGCGGTCCCAGCTATCTGATCTGCCCAAAACATGTGATGCATCCGATGGGGTTACACCTGCAATCATCACCAGTCCGCGATTTATCAAACGAGTGATCGCAGGGCTTTCGACACGTGTCTGTACAGCTTTGCCAAGTCGCATCGGTCCATCAGAAAGCCGCGTTGCAACCATCAATTCGCGGTCGTCTAAACCATTGGGAAAGTTAGACCATAAAGGGATAGCAAATTGTCCGCCATCTTGCGCAGGAATGTCATGGGCCAACGCCCGATCTAGCTCGGGGTGGATAAGTTCGGGGAACTGGGTTGCCGCAAGTGAAATAGGCATTAACCGTCGCGGCCCCAGTAGCAACACACCCTCTAACCCATCCTGCACATGGACTTCGCTATCGCCACCTAGGCCGGTAGTGCGCATTGCGACGGCTTCGACCATCGTGCGAAACGGGCCCACGCGCGCGCCTTGCGGGTCGATCATGGGACGACCATCGCGCAGCAAGCACACGTCTGTCGTGGTCCCACCGATATCGCTTACTAATGCATCTGTTTCGCCGCTTAACCAGCTTGCACCCGCAACGGACGCCGCCGGTCCGCTAAGGATCGTTTCAATCGGTTTATCGCGTGCGACATCGGCAGGAATAAGCGCACCGTCGCCGCGCACGACCATCAAATTTGCCGTGATACCACGCTGATGAAGGTGACCTTTGCACGCTGTGATAAGCTGGTCGATCAGTCCGATTAACCGTGCATTCAAGACAGCAGTCAGTGCGCGTTTTGGCCCGCCCAAAGCCTGTGATAGCTCGTACGAACACGTCACAGGCTTTCCCGTCATCTTGCGAAGATAGTCACGTGTCGCGCGTTCGTGCGCTGGATTGCGGGTGGCAAAACTACTCACCACAGCAAAACCGGACACATCGACATCCAACGACTTAACCTCATCCTGCAGTGTTCGCATGTTAAGCTGAGCCACTTCGACGCCAGCGTGATCATGCCCCCCTGAAAGCCGGATTAACGGATCCCCGCCAAGCGCATCGGCCAAGCCTGACCTTTGCAGATCAGAGTCATCGAATCCGACGGCGATGAGGGCTATTCGGCCACCTTGCCCTTCGACCAAAGCGTTAGTTGCAAGGGTCGTCGACAGCGAAACCATAGCGATATCACATACCGGGACACTGGCCTGTGCCAAGGCTGCATCAATAGCATTACCAACACCGATCGCTAAGTCAGGTCGGGTCGTTAGCGCCTTTGCAGAGGCGACGATCACGTCGGTTTGTTCCGCTAAAACAACGGCATCAGTATAGGTTCCCCCGGTGTCCACACCCAATAGATACGCCATCAAACCTATCCTTTAGCTTTCGTCGGATGGCATACCTTAGCGCAATATCTCGAACAACAGCTGATCTTCGTGCGACACCGGAACGCGTCGTAACCAATCAGCCTCTTCACCAGTGGAAAGCCCGCGCACATATTCGCTTTGATAGTTAAAGCCTCGACATAGAAGAAGATGCGTTGCTTTGGTTTCCATTACGTAGCTTTTGAAGGCATCTTGATCGAACTGAAAGGGAACAATCCCGTTCATGAATGCCTCTGTGCTGCGGTGGTACGGTGCCGACAATACGCTATGGTGTGTCGCCCAAATCAATGCAGGCCCGAAATTTACATGGTTCAAGATAATCGCAGGCGCGACTTCGTTCAGCGTATTTAATGATGAATAGCTGCGGCAATCTCCCCGCGGACGTTCTTTGGATTGACTGCGAACCTCAAGCAAAGGCTCAACCGTCTTTACCAGCACCGTCGACCCTAAAACAGCCGTCGTAACCAACAGGCCAACAAGTCCGTCAGACAAGCTTCGGGTTCTAAGATAATTTCGCATTAAATTTGCGATCACCACGCCAGCGATCATCGGGACAACCGAAGCTGGTATAATTACCGCGCGGATTTGGATGAACATAATCGGTAGCCCAGCCAAACCAATAATGATTAACGTTCCCAAAGCAGCATGAGCATGACGGCCGAGATCCCCCCGCTTTCGCTCAACAAACCACAGAATGCTCCCTGCGATTAAAACCGTGAATATCGGCAACGCAAACACCAGAGCGCTCGCGGTGTTTGCTTTAAAATAAACCCAAGCGGGCTTGGCCTCGTTGATCTGGCGACCAATCAAATCGCGTAAATCATCTGGGATTTGCGCATATGGCCCAGCCATACAGTGTGACAAAAATGGCCACACCAGAAAAAGCCCCAAAAGTACGACCAAAAGGCCCGTACCTACGTGCACAAAGATGCCGCGCTCATATTGCGCTATAAGAACCAGAGCTACGCATGCTATACATGCAATACCAACCAACATCAGCGTTGGAGGGGCCAACTGGTCACACATCAGATCCATCCGTATTGCTGGACCAGTTTGCCCCAACCATAGCACGACGCTACCAATCGTAAGCGACACACAAAAGATGACCAGAAATTGTCGTTGAGGACGTGCATTTTCGACGGCGGCGCGTACGAACGCCACCGCACCAAGACCGACAATAAAAACAAGGCTCTCTAACCCTACGGCAAGTGATACGGCTGCAGCCAACCCGCCTACAATACCCGCCACATATGGCCAAGATGGCCAAGATGGCCAAACAACGGCAAAGGCCATCAGTGTCATCATTAGCATTTGGACGTTGTGATGGTCCACATCGCCCGCGCTTACATGAGTGCTCGACAGGACTGGCCAGCACACCGTGCACATCACGGCAAAACAAGCAGCCCATGCACCAAAAACGCGCCTTGTGCCGAACCCTATGACAAATATGCTGATTATCAAAAGAGCAGTAGGCCAAACCGTGACAGCTAACATTTCCGCTTGCGCCATAGGTAGAAACAGCGACGCTGGAATAATAATAGAAGCCATCCCTGCATCTATATAACGTGACCAATGCAACGATACGCCTTCGGGTGGCATCAGACGATACTGAGCAACATCATACCATCCCTGCCCCGCCAACCAATCGCGGACAGTAAGCAAGCGCATTACACTGTCGGTCCCCCTACCCGCAAAGTTCTCGTGAATTCCGAGGCCAGCTACAATCGCTTTGAAAACCGTGATTAATACCGCAAAGATCAACACAGCCGAAAATGCATTTTTTTTAAGAATATTAAGGAAGGGGTAGCGCGACATTAACAGTTCAATCCTTTTCAAAGTTCTAGCGTATTTGACGAGGCAAAGACGTTAGCTTTCATTGCGAAACGCGATTTCTCGCGCGCCCCAAAAATTAATAAACATCCCAACGAACGACCCAAGCAACAACCCCAACAAGATTGTCGCCCCAGCGCCGCTAAAACGGTGTACCACCAACGTGTAGACAGAAAAGTTTGCCGTCGCTCCGATGAGTTGAACCGTTAAATAACGATTGAACTGTCGAAGCTTTCTAGACCGATCGGCAGTTGTAAATGTCCAAATACGATTGAGCGCCCAGGTCGCAACGATCGCCACCGGAAATGAAAATGCGCGTGCTATGTAAGGGTTAAACCCACATGCTAACAAAAGCCAAAGCATGCCACCGTCGATAATAAAGCCCACGCCACCGACCATACCAAAGCGCACTATCTGCCTGACAAGCATTGCATCCACCAAAGACTACTGGTCCCGTGGGGCGTGGTGCGACAAGTAAGCTAATCGCTTCATCTCGCGACGGCCACGCGTTACGGTATCGAGGATCAGTCCGGTCATGAACGACAAGGTGGCAATAATCATAATCGCAGAAGCCAAGACCGCAGAGGGAATCCGCGAAACTAACCCAGTCGCGATGAACTCTGTTACAACAGGATAGCCGATTACGATGGATAGGAATGCTAAGGTTGCCGCGATACCGACAAAGAAAGGGAATGGTCGCTCTTCTTTCACCAGCGAAATAATCACTCGTAAAATGCGTATTCCATCACGAATTGTGTTTAGCTTACTGTTTGAACCGGGCATTCGATCAATATAGACTGTATCATGATCGGCAATTGGCATCCGTAGCTCTAATGCATGCACGGTCAGTTCAGTCTCTATTTCAAACCCCTGCGACAAGGCAGGAAAACTCTTGACAAACCGGCGTGAAAAAACGCGATAGCCTGTAAGCATGTCTTGGGTACGTCGGCCAAAAATGCTTGCCACCAAACCTGTCAACATCCAGTTCCCGAGCCGATGCCCAGGGCGGTATGCCTCTTGAATTTCGGTGACGCGGCAACCGCTGACCATGTCCAGCGTATCGCGTTTTAATAAAGCAATCATGTCAGAGGCCGCCGCTGCCTCGTAGGTGTTATCGCCATCGACTAAAACGTAAATATCCGCGTCAATATCCGCAAACATACGCCGCACGACGTTCCCCTTACCTTGCTGAGGTTCGGTACGCACAATAGCCCCCGCTTCCTTGGCAACGGCAATTGTATCGTCAGATGAGTTGTTATCGTAAACATAGATACTCGCCGTCGGCAGCGCGTTTTTGAAATCCTGCACGACAAGGCCAATAGGCTTGGCCTCGTTATAGCACGGGATCAAAACAACGATTTTGTCATTGAATTCTGCCACGATAGCATCCAGTCAAATTACCTGATTTAAAGCGCTGTATAAGTGACCATCGGTTTTGTTAACAGACTTAACTGCGTGCATACTAAATGACGATACAACGGGTGGTATTGCTGCCTCAGTTGTTTTGCCCAATAGTCATAGCATGACTGACCAAACTGCATTGATGAACGCCATTGATAATCGGCGCGAAGACCTGATCGCACTGACACAAGACTTGATCCGTATTCCGACGCTCAACCCGCCGGGTGAAAACTATCGCGAGATTTGTGAGTATTTGGATCATCGTTTACGAAAATCGGGCTTTAGTACCCAGATGGTCCGGGCACATGGCACCCCCGGTGACTGCGAAAAATATCCCCGCTGGAATATCGTCGCCCGCCGCGAAGGAACACGCACAGGTGATTGCCTACATTTCAACAGCCACACGGATGTTGTTGAAGTCGGCAAAGGTTGGACCGTGGACCCATTTGGTGGTGACCTAATCGACGGCAGAATCTATGGGCGCGGTGCCTGTGATATGAAAGGCGGTCTTGCCGCGTCAATCATTGCGGCCGAAGCTTTTTTAGAAGTGCACCCCGATTTTTCCGGCGCGATTGAGATTTCCGGCACGGCGGACGAAGAGTCCGGTGGTTATGGCGGCGTCGCTTATCTGGCCGAGCATGGATTCTTTGCCAACGTGCAGCACGTCATCATTCCTGAACCCTTGAACAAAGACCGTGTGTGTCTGGGCCATCGTGGCGGCTGGTGGGCCGAGATCGAGACCTTTGGCGAAATCGCCCACGGGTCAATGCCGTTTTTGGGCGATTGCGCGGTACGGCACATGGGTGCCGTGCTGGGCGAATTCGAAGACAAACTATTCCCTGCTATGGCTACCCGCCGCACCGACATGCCGGTCGTCCCCGAAGGCGCGCGATCATCGACGATGAACATCAATTCCATCCACGGCGGTCAGGCCGAACAGTCCGACGATTTCACCGGCCTACCCGCGCATTGCGTGCCTGATAGCTGTCGAATCGTGATTGATCGGCGTTTCTTGGTCGAGGAAAGTCTAGATCAAGTCCGTGACGAAGTGACTGGCCTGCTTGAAGGGCTCAAATCCACCCGTCAAAAATTCGACTATTCCCTGACCGAATTAAACAGCGTACTGCCCAGCATGACGGACCGCGATGCGCCCGTGGTTAAAACCGTCGCCGCGCAGATCGAACAGGTCTTAGGTAAACCCGTCAAATTCGTGGCCTCGCCCGGAACCTACGACCAAAAACATATCAACCGGATTGGGAAGCTGAAAAACTGCATCGCCTACGGGCCGGGAATTTTAGAACTCGCCCACAAACCCGACGAATACATCGGCGTAGATGACATGATTGTCAGCGCCAAGGTAATGGCGGGGGCGTTGCGGGAAATTTTGGTGGGGTGAGTTCCTCAACGATGAAGGTCAGCTTAGAGTCCAAATTACCTATTGCTGCGTTGTGCTCGAATGATTGCTCTTGTTAGTATTCAGATATAATTGCTTCAATTGAATCGCTGCCAGACAAGTTTTATACTTATGCCCATATTCGCGCTTCACAGCGCCCAAGTTTAGACTGGATTCGATCAGTTGTATGTCACCTTCTACCTTATCTTTCTTGTGGCATGGCTTGTAGGGATATCACGATCGGAAACTAAGGCTGTAAGAGCTCGAAAAGCTGGATTTCGAATAGCTATCAGGTCTTTCCTGTGGATCGTCGCCTTCTTTGTCGTTATCAATGGCATTCAAATGGGAGGGCTGATATTTTTCGCAATCCCAACTTTCATTCTTATACCTATCTTCTTGATCGGCGTTGGCCTTGCCGTTTCAACGACAGCGAAGATTGCACACGTTAGAGGCGTCAATAGCCTTGCGTATGCAGTTGGCGCAATTTCACTTTTTGCTCCGCTCAGTGCTATTCTTGTTTTGTGGTTGAGTAATCAAAGCTACGAATTGGAACGCCGAGAAAATTTGGCAAGATTCCAAGAAGGCAACGTTATTGGAATCTTAGGCGGCCAAGTGGTAAGACTTCCAGCAAGTCCACAATTGGAAACCATCCATAATTGTTTAGAATATGGCCGCTGTCGAACTCGCTTTCGGCGGAGCGGTGAAATGCTTCAAGTTCTGGAAAGTGACCCTACTGAAGAGGTGTTATTTGAGGAAGTCGAGTTAATCCCCATTCATGAAACCTGTGAGGGCAGCTCAGCGCCTATTAACGCATGCTTGCGTTTGTCCAAACTCCGAGAATGGTGCTCAACGCGAGTCGAACTGTCTCTGAGCATTTGGTGCAAGGGAACGCCGAGACATAGGCTCGTATTTGTTTCGGCAGAACAAAACGAATTTTCCTTTTATGATGATACACAGTTCTGGAGTGAAGAAGAAACAAAACACATCGGCATAGATGCTATTGGCGCGCCAATCACGGTTGAATGTCACAACCATCGTGATGATTTAATACGGCACAATGCTCACCTCAGTCGATATTGTCGTATCAGCTACAATGTGTCTGAGAGTATAATTACTACGATCTTTCTTGATAAGTTTGTCACCTCCGAAATGAACTCTCAGGCAACAATCATGGTGGACTACGCAAGTGGAATTTGGGAGACTATCAGGCAATAACGCTTTGTATCCTTGCCTTGTGACTATTATGAAAAACTGTTTTCAAGCGACCATTGGCGCAAACGCAGCGAAAGTCGGCAAAGTCCCGCACAGTGGGCGTACGTATTTGCGTATCTAACCTACCGCAATATTATCAATCAACCGCACACCCGCCAGCCACGCTGCTGCAAATAACCGCGCATCGGGTTTCGTTTTGTCCAATAGTGACAAATCCCCACCGTCGCGCAGTTCGAGGTAGTCGATGTCGTTGAACCCTACGGCCAGCAGGCGTGCGCGTGCGTCGGCTTCGATGTCTGACATTGCGGCACCTGCCAAAAGCTGATCGCGCAGGTCGTTCATCACCTCGGCCAGAACGGGCGCGTGAATGCGGGATCGGTCGGATAGCAGCAGGTTGCGCGATGACATCGCCAGCCCGTCTTCTTCGCGGATTGTAGGGCATCCGACGACTTCGATAGGGATATCCAGGTCAGCGGCGAGACGGCGCACGACCTGTAGTTGTTGATAATCTTTTTCGCCAAAGAACGCTTTGTCGGCACTGGTTTGCAAGAACAGTTTCGGCACCACAGTCGCGACGCCATCAAAGTGGCCAGGGCGGGTTGCCCCGCATAGCATATCGGTCAGGCCTGAAACGGTCACAGACGTCGCAAAGCCTTCGGGGTAAATTTGATCAGCTGAAGGCACATAGATTAGGTCAACGCCAATCGATTCCAATTTGCGCGCGTCGTCGTTTTCCGTGCGCGGGTAGTTCTCCAGATCGTCCGGGTTATTGAACTGTTTGGGGTTTACAAAAATCGTAACAATCACTCGGTCACATGCCGCGCGCGCGGCCCGGGCCAGCGACAAATGCCCCTGATGCAGCGCGCCCATTGTTGGGACAACGCCAATTATCTCGCCTGCTTTGCGCCAGACAGCCGTCTGGGCGCGTAACGCGGCAAGGGTCCGTTCAATCGGTGCGATCATTTCTTGGGGGCCTCGTCCGCGAAAATATGTTCTTGGGCTGGGAAGGTCCGTGCGCGGACTTCTTCTGCGTAGTTGGCGATCGCTGCTGCGCCATCGTCGCCCAAATGCGCATAGCGCTTCACGAACTTTGCCTTGAACGCCGTGAACAAGCCAAGCATGTCGTCAACGACCAGAATTTGGCCATCGCAACCCGCGCCTGCGCCAATGCCGATGGTCGGGATCGCAATGTCTGCGGTGATCTCATCCGCCAGCGTTGCGGGTACTTTTTCAAGGACCACGGCAAAAGCGCCTGCATCTGTGATAGCGCGCGCATCCGCAATCAGCGCGTCACGTTCATCACCGCGCCCTTGGACCTTGTAACCACCCAAAGTGTTCACGGATTGCGGGGTCAGGCCGATGTGCGCCATGACAGGAATACCGCGCGATACAAGGAACGCGATGGTTTCGGCCATCACGACGCCGCCTTCTAGCTTTACCGCGCCAGCGCCTGTTTCAGACATCAATCGCGCCGCATTACGAAATGCTTGCTGTGGGCTTTCTTCGTATGACCCGAATGGCATGTCCACAACCATCATCGCGCTTTTTAACCCGCGCGCGACAGCCTGAGCGTGCATGATCATCATCTCCATCGTCACGCCAAGCGTCGAAGGAAGACCATGAAGGACCATCCCCACACTGTCACCGACAAGAACGAAATCACAGTGTTCGTCCATCATTTGTGCCATGGGTGTGGTGTATGCGGTCAGGCTGACCAGTGGCGCACCACCTTTTGCAGCACGGATATCATCCGGCAAAGGGGCTCGTTTTTTCGCAGTCGCGCTCATCTGGTCCTCCAACCTAACGCCTAGTTGCACGTCAGATAACAGCCGAGCGGGGGTGTTTCCAGCGACAAGCCTCGAGAAACAGACAATCTAACCCAACGTTGAAACATTATTTCGTGTCCGATTTAGACGACAAACGCAAACGTATCACTGCAAATTTTGCATCATCCTCATTGTTTTAAGAGGCTTAAACATGCCAGCATGCAAACCATGACATATAGACCCGGACCGAAGAATCTGATCACCGACATAGCGGGGTTGCGCGTCGGGAATGCCCAAGACGCTGCACTAAAGTCAGGCAGCACCGTGTTAGTTGGTGATGCGCCGTTCGTTGCGAGCGTTCATGTGATGGGTGGGGCACCCGGCACGAAAGAAACTGATCTGCTGGCACCAGACAAAACCGTGGGTGCGATTGACGCGCTTGTGCTGTCTGGCGGGTCCGCATTTGGGTTGGATGCGTGTTCTGGTGTGATGGATGGTCTGCGTGCAATGGGCCGCGGATTTGCCGTTGGCAAGTTGGCGATCCCAATTGTACCGGGTGCAATTGTGTTTGATCTGATCAATGGCGGTAACAAGGATTGGGACGAAAATCCCTATCGCGCCTTAGGTCATACCGCGCTGCAAAACGCGGTCCCCGATTTTGATTTAGGAAGCGTCGGTGCAGGGACAGGCGCACTTGCCGCGATGCAAAAAGGTGGGCTTGGCTCTGCGTCAATGGTGTTACCCGATGGTACGACCGTGGGCGCGCTGGTTGTCGTTAATTCACTTGGCAGTGTGACGACCCCAGGTGATCGGCATTTCTGGGCCGCCCCGTTTGAAATTGACAGCGAATTTGGCGGCATCGGCCCTGATCCTGCCAGCGGGCTGGTCGCCCCACAAGAAAGCCGCAAAGAAAAGGCGATGGCGTTACAGGGTGCCGAAAACGCAAATACGACAATCGCCATCGTCGCAACTGATGCGCCTCTGACCAAGACGCAATGCCACCGCATGGCGGTCACTGCCCACGACGGAATGGCCCGTGCAATCGTTCCGTCGCACACTCCGCTAGATGGGGACTTGGTGTTCGCTGCAGCGACCGGAGACGGCTCAGGTGTTGATCCGACAGCCATGCGTGAAATCGGCGCTGCAGCGGCTGTTTGCCTAAGTCGCGCAATTTGCCGTGGCGTTTACGAAGCAACACCTGCAGCCAACGACCTTATTCCGTGCTATCAAAGCCGATCAATCCGGTAGGCGTACCGTTAGCTCTAGCTCAACCTTGAACTCTGGCGAAGCGAGCGCCGCAACGCCCACACCTGTGATGCATGGCTGTGCACCATCGAAAAGCGCGAGGATCGGTGGAAATACCTGTTCCAAACTTGCCGGGTTCAGGTCAGTCATAAAGCACCGTAAAATCACGATATCCTGTGGGGATGCGCCCAACGCGTCGAGCGCCGCTTTTGCATTATCGACCGCGATCTGCGTTTGCTCGATCAAGCCCTCGGGTACAGGTTCACCTGTTGCCCGTGTCGCGACCTGCCCCGAAACATAAGCCATCCTGCCCGGTTCAACGATTGATATCTGCGAATACCCCATTGCGCCTGCATCCGGCATCGTCGGGGGGTTCATACGTGTAATTGTCTGTGTCATAAGATCATCCAATAAGAAAAATTCTACTTCTGATTCTTAAATTGCTACATATGTAGAGGATGCAATTCAATGGCGCAAAAAGCCGAACGCAAGACCGCAATCCTGATGGGGGTAATCGGGCTGCTTGCATCAAGGGGGCTGGATGGGGTCACGCACCGCGCCGTGGACGAAGCCGCAGGTTTGCCGCAGGGCTCAACAACCTACTACTTTCCGAAAAAGACTGCTCTTTTGCTGGCAGCTGCCGATCATCTTGCTGATCTACTGGGCAAGGATTGTGATGAACTTCAAGTGGCGTTTTCTGATATCGCCGCCAAACAAGGCATGACCGCAGCGATCGCATATGTTGGCGATGAAATGGTTCGCTATGCAGAAGACAGCAAAAATTTATTCCTAGCCCGAATCGAGCTGACGGTCGCGTCATCCCGGCGCGAAGACCTAAGCGCGGTGGGCGATAAACTGACAGCAGCCGCACGCCGCCCTATCGCATTTTTTTTACAGCTTGTTTCTCACGGACGCGCAGATGTGCCAGTTGATACCTGTGCAGGGCTCGTTGACGGGATCACGCTCATGTACGTAACCGGACAAGGGCCAAAGCCAACAACTGATCAGATCAACGCCGTGTTGAAAGCGCTACTTTGAAAAGAAATAAGCGACGGACACGCCGCCGCTTATTCTTAGCATAGATGATGCTGTTTAATTCAGCGCAGCGTCCGTAATGACGCTTGTCCATGCGCCTTCGGGTGCAGCAGAGATCACAGGATCAGAACCGCCAGCAAGCAGCGTATCGACCGTCCGCTGATAATCAGCGGGATCAAGCGCGCCATTGGAACCAGCAGTCAGCTTAGCGATTTCGCCCATCATGCGAACCTGTGCAGCTTCGGTTTGCGCACCTGTTTCGTCGTTATCCAAAACGATACCAGCAGCATCTTCCGCATTCTCTTCGGCCCATTTCCAACCCTTCATAGATGCGCGCACAAAGCGGGTCATCTTGTCGACAAATGCCGGATCTTCAAGGTTATCCTCCAGCACATACATACCGTCTTCTAAGGTTGCGACGCCTTGGTCTTCGTAAAGGAATGTCACCAATTCGTCAGGTGAAACGCCCGCATCCAAGACCTGACCATATTCGTTGTAAGTCATCGTCGAAATGCAGTCTGCCTGACGCTGCAACAGTGGATCAACGTTAAAGCCCTGCTTGAGAACGGTCACGCCCTCCTCGCCGCCGTCAGTTGGAATGCCTGCTTGGGACATCCATGACAGGAACGGATATTCGTTACCAAAGAACCAGACGCCGATGGTTTTACCACGGAAATCTTCGACACTTTCAATGCCGGTATCTTTCCAGCAGGTCAGCATCAGACCCGATGTTTTGAACGGCTGCGCGATGTTCACAACAGGCAGACCTTTTTCACGGGCCGACAGTGCGGATGGCATCCAGTTCAGCATCACATCAGCGCCACCACCAGCAAGCACCTGCGGCGGTGCAATGTCAGGGCCGCCGGGCAAGATCGTGACATCCAGCCCTTCTTCTTCGTAGAACCCTTGGTCGAGCGCCACATAATAACCCGCGAATTGGGCTTGTGTGACCCACTGCAACTGCAGTGTTACTTCGTCGTCGGCAGATGCTGCACTGCCTAGACCTGCGGCAAGAGCTGCCGCCATCATCAATTTCTTCATTTTGACCTCCAAGTCAGATTAGAGCCCTCTTTGCGGGGCTTAATGTTATTTTCTTTGCGAAGGGTGCCAAAATGTGACCCGCCCTTCGACCCATGCCATCAGCCCGTAAAGCGTGCTTCCGGCGATTGCTGCCACCACAATTTCAGCCCAGACCATATCAAGCGCAAGCTGCCCGACGCTGGTTGATATGCGAAAGCCCATCCCAACCGTCGGAGAGCCAAAAAATTCAGCAACAATAGCCCCGATAAGCGCAAGTGTTGTCGCAATCTTGAGGCCATTGAAAATGAATGGCATCGCAGCAGGCAAACGCAATTTAAACAGCGATGCCCAATATCCAGCACCGTAAGTCCGCATCAAATCCCGCTGCATGGTGGTCGTATCCCGCAACCCGGCAACGGTGTTCACAAGGATCGGAAAAAACACCATAACGCCAACGACAGCTGCCTTAGATTCCCAGTCACTACCTAGCCATTTAACAAAGATCGGGGCGGTCCCCACAATTGGCAAAGCCGCCATAAATCCGCCAACCGGTAGAATACCACGCGTCAGAAACTCTGACCGATCAGCAAAGATTGCGACACCAAACGCGGCAGCTGCGCCAAACAAATATCCGGTCATCGCGCCTTTAATGATGGTCTGCTCAAAATCAGCCCAAAGGCGCGGCAGCTCGCTAACCAACCTTACACCAATAGACGATGGCGGCGGTAAAATCACCGCATTCACCTCCAACATGCGAACCAGCCATTCCCACATTAGCAGAAGGGTCAGTCCGAAAATGATAGGCACAAGCAGCCCTACCATACGGGTTTCAGACTTTACCCCATTTGCCAGCCGCGCGTTGATAAACCACCCAACAGCCCAAATGGCCAAGGCCCCGAAGATTGCGATCCACGTCATGCGTGCGCCATCCCCATCCGACGTAAGGTCAGACGTTCCAATAGGCTAAACAACCCCACCAAGGCCGCCGCCGTGATCGCCGCAGCAAACAACGCCGCCCAAGTCACAAGCGGTTGCCCATATTGGTCACCCACCAACATCCGTGCGCCAAATCCAGCACGTGCACCCGTCGGCAATTCAGCAACAATTGCCCCAACAAGTGACGCCGATATCCCAATCTTCAACGACGCAAACAGATAAGGAACCGAAGCTGGCAACCGTAGTTTCCAAAACCCTTGGGCGGGGCTGGCATGATAGGTCCGCAGCAAATCAAGCTGCATAGCATCCGGGCTACGCAGTCCCTTTACCATCCCCACGACAACTGGGAAAAAACTCAGGTAAGCACTAATAATCGCCTTCGGCAGAAGCCCCTGAATACCGATCGCACCTAACACAACGATAATCATCGGGGCCAACGCAAGGATTGGAATCGTCTGGCTCGCAATGGCCCAAGGCATCACGCTCATGTCCATCGCACGGTTGTAAACAATCCCAACCGCCAGCAGAATGCCCAAACCAGTACCAATCGCAAAACCAAGCAAAGTGGCGGAAAGCGTCACCCACCCATGATAAACAAGCGACCTCTTCGAGGTGATCTTCTTCATCACAATCGTATCCCACATCTCAGCCGCAACCTGATGTGGTGACGGAAGCCGTGGGCGTTCTTGAACAAAGGTCAGCCCCAACAATGACGGATTGCGAAGCGACAGCCCCAAACCATTGTACTCTTGGCGCTCTGCCGGTGTTTCGGGGGACACAGCCAGCCCATCACGCTGCGCCTGATCCGCAGTCAGATGCATATTCATCGGAATAACCGCCAGCACCCAAATCAGCAGAATCGCAACAACAATGGTCAAAACGGGAATGATAGACTTCATCGCATCATCCCCTCGCTTTGGGCAAAGTACTCCCGCCGGAGGCGCCTACACATCATCATGCCCCGCCCTCAATCCATCGCGCACGCGATGAGCAATCTCGATGAATTCCGCACTATCGCGAATGCCCAATGGGCGTTCTTTGGGCAGTGGGCTTTCGATGACATCCGTAATGCGACCGGGGCGCGGTGACATAACAACGATCTTGGTCGACAGATAAACCGCTTCGGGGATCGAATGGGTTACAAAGCCAATTGTCTTTTCAGTCCGCGCCCACAACTGCAATAGCTGCTCGTTCAAGTGATCGCGGACGATTTCATCAAGTGCACCAAAGGGTTCATCCATCAACAAAATATCAGCATCAAACGCTAGCGCCCGCGCGATTGACGCGCGCTGTTGCATACCGCCCGATAGCTGCCACGGGAATTTCTTTTCAAACCCGGTTAAATCGACCAGCTCCAAAACACGCGCAACACGCTCTGCCTGTTCAGACTTAGAAAAACCCATGATCTCAAGCGGGAGCTTGATATTCCCACCAATCGTACGCCAAGGATACAACCCTGCGGCCTGAAATACGTAACCATAGGCACGCGCGCGACGGGCCTCGTCTGGCGTCATTCCGTTAACAGTGATCGCACCCGAAGTTGGCGTCTCTAACCCTGCCATACAGCGCAAAAACGTCGTCTTGCCGCATCCAGAAGGCCCGATAAAGCTGACGAAATCACCCTTCTTGATCTCTAAATTCACACCCTTCAGCGCGTGCACCGGGCCGTCGTTCGTTTCAAACGTCAGGTTTAGCCCCTGCGCATTTATTATTGTTGGCTGGTTCAACACTTGCACCCTTATAAATTAAACCCCTGTCGCCGGAATGCCGGTACGTTCCACGGGCCGCGGAGCGGTTAGGTCTTTCCATTTCGACAGCGCAGTGTTCACCGTACCATTTGGATCGCGGGCGACGAATTCACCATGACCCTCCTTGGCCTTCAGTTCGCCATTATCCACCGCGACGTAACCGCGGGTTAGCACATAGCGAGGGGTCGCCGAAACTTCGACGCCTTCAAATACGTTATAGTCAATCGCTGACGCTTGGGTGCTGGCCGAGATGGTTTTCTTGGCGTTCGGGTCCATCACGACGATATCCGCATCTGCACCCACAAGGATCGCGCCTTTCTTTGGATAGCAGTTCAAGATTTTCGCGATATTGGTCGACGTCACAGCGACAAATTCGTTCATCGTGATACGGCCTGTTTCCACACCGTAAGTCCACAGCACAGGCAAACGGTCCTCTAGCCCGCCGGTCCCGTTGGGGATTTTTGAAAAATCGCCCACGCCATAACGTTTTTGGTCGGTGGTAAAGGCGCAGTGGTCGGTCGCTACGCAAGACAACGTACCCGACGCAAGCCCGGCCCACAGGCTATCTTGATGCTGTTTGTTCCGGAATGGGGGTGACATTACGCGGCGCGCGGCATGGTCCCAATCTTCGTTGAAATATTCGGATTCGTCCAAGACAAGGTGCTGCACCAACGGTTCACCCCAAACGCGCTTGCCCTGCATTTTGGCGCGACGGATTGCTTCATGGGATTCTTCGCAGGATGTGTGCACGACATACAGTGGCGCGCCGGCCATATCGGCAATCATGATCGCGCGGTTCGTGGCTTCGCCTTCGACTTGTGGCGGGCGGGAATAAGCGTGCGCTTCGGGGCCTGTGTTGCCTTCGGCCAGCAATTTAGCGGTTAATTCCGCGACAACATCACCGTTTTCGGCGTGCACCAGCGGGGTCGCACCCAATTCAGCACAGCGTTTGAATGATGCATAAAGCTCGTCATCGTTCACCATCAATGCGCCTTTGTAGGCCATGAAATGTTTGAACGTGTTGATGCCATGTTCTTCGGTGATCGTCTTCATGTCGTCAAAGACCTGTTCACCCCACCACGTGATCGCCATGTGATAAGAATAATCACAAGCCGCGCGGCCCGATTTATTGTCCCAAACCTTGAGCGCATCCAGCAGACTGTCACCCGGGCTGGGCAGACAGAAATCGACAACCATCGTCGTGCCGCCAGCCAGCGCCGCACGGGTACCCGTGGCAAAGTCATCTGCTGAATACGTACCCATAAAAGGCATCTCAAGATGGGTGTGCGGATCAATTCCACCCGGCATGATAAAACAGTCGGTCGCGTCTAAAACTTCGTCGCCCGACAGGTCCAGCCCGATCTCAATGATCTTACCGCCGTCAATCAGCACGTCTGCCTTATAAGTCAGATCAGCCGTAACGATGGTTCCATTTTTGATGACTTTGGTCATTTGTTTTTCCTCATTCTTTCACTCCCGCAGGCGGGCCTGGGCAATTCATCAGCTTTGTGATGAATTCAGCTTACAATCTCTGCCGTTTCAACGACCGCATGGAACAATACATCCGCCCCCGCCGCTGCCCATTCTTGGCTGATCTCTTCAGCTTCGTTGTGGGACAGCCCGTCAACGCAAGGGCACATGACCATCGCGGTTGGTGCCAGCCGATTGATCCAGCACGCATCGTGGCCCGCGCCCGAGATGATATCCATGTGGGAATAGCCCAGACGATCCGCCGCGCTCCGCACGGCTGTCACGCAACCTTCGTCAAATGTAACCGGGTCAAAGTGCCCAACAGGTTCTATTTCCATTGTTAGCCCAAGTTCTTCGATTATTGGCACTGCTTCGGCTTCTAGCCGAGCTTTCATACCGTCGAGTTTGTCCTGATCTGGTGAACGGAAGTCGATGGTAAACACGGCCTTGCCCGGGATCACGTTGCGTGAATTTGGGTAGACATCGCAGTGACCAATCGCGCCAACCGCCCCCGGCTGGTTATCCATCGCGATCGTGTGCACCAGTTCCGTGATCCGCGCCATGCCAAGCCCAGCGTTCACCCGCATATTCATAGGTGTCGATCCGGTGTGCGCGTCTTTGCCGGTTAGCGTGACCTGTAACCACCACAGGCCTTGGCCGTGAGTGACAACGCCAATTTGTTTGTTTTCCGCTTCAAGAATGGGCCCTTGTTCGATGTGCAACTCAAAGAACGCATGCATCTTACGATCACCGACCTTTTCTTCGCCCTTCCAGCCAATGCGCTCTAACTCTGCGCCAAATCTTTTACCCTCAGCGTCTTCACGGTCATAGGCCCAATCTTGGGTATGCATCCCGGCAAACACACCAGAGGCCAACATCGCAGGCGCAAAGCGCGTGCCTTCTTCGTTCGTCCAGTTTGTTACAACGATTGGGTGCTTGGTTTTGATGTCGAGATCATTCATCGTGCGCAGCAGTTCCAGCCCACCTAACACACCCAGAACACCATCATATTTGCCGCCAGTCGGCTGCGTGTCCAAATGCGACCCGACATAAACGGGTAGCGCATCGGGGTCAGCACCTTCGCGGCGCGCAAACATGTTGCCCATCTGGTCTAACCCCATGGTGCAACCCGCAGCTTCGCACCATTTCTGGAACAGGTGGCGGCCTTCGCTATCTTCGTCGGTCAGGGTCTGGCGATTGTTGCCGCCAGCAACACCGGGGCCAATCTTAGCCATTTCCATCAGACTGTCCCACAAACGTGCACTATTGATCTTTAAATTTTCGCCTGGGGCTGCCATGAGTTATCTCCGCCGTAGGATAAGTCTAATTTGACCATTCGGTCAAAGTGAGGCTAACAGAGACATAGGCCCAGTCAAGTTTTCTGCGCAGAGAACATGCAGTTGCCGCAAAAGGATGCAAATACGCTAGGCAGTGACCACCGACGCCCTAAAATTGAGCAATTACATACTATGAGTAAACCTGAGACACGTATTCAACAGCGTAACCGCGCCGCAATTTTATCCGCAGGGCTTGAGATTTTTTCTCAGTTTGGCCTTAGAGGATCGACGCTTGACCAAATCGCCGAGGCCGCCGGGTTATCTAAGCCTAATTTGCTTTATTATTTTAAATCGAAAGACGCGATTTACACCGCATTGTTGGAACGTCTTCTGGAAACGTGGCTTGACCCACTCCAGAAAATGGATGCCAACGGTGACCCCATCAAAGAAATACTTGGTTATGTGCATCGCAAACTGGCGATGAGCAAAGACTACCCCCGCGAAAGTCGTCTGTTTGCGAACGAAATCTTACAAGGCGCTCCGCATATCGCTAATCACCTTAGTCAAGACTTACGACAACTTGTCGATGAAAAAGCAGTGGTGTTAAAAGAATGGGAAGCGGCCGGTAAGATCGCGCCTATCGACCCACATCATCTTGTCTTTTCAATTTGGGCAATGACCCAGCACTATGCTGATTTTGACGTGCAGGTCCGTGCTGTTCTGGGTGACAAGGACCCGTTCGAAGACGCGATGACCTACCTTGATACGCTCTTCCGACGGATGTTAACGCCGCCTAAGCCATAGGCCGGCAACAGCAAAGACCTTGGCAGCGTTCACCTGCCAAGGCGCACCGCGTTAGAAATGATGATATTTCTACTGGACGATGCATGATCAAGAACCGATTAGTGAAAACTAACACCACCATCAGGTCTTGCGGTCCCAGCGTTGCTACGGCACCACTGCTTTATGACCCATACACTTCTTTCTTTCGGTCACGGCTTTAGCGCACAGGCGCTTGCACGTGTTTTACTGCCGCAGGGCCACACCATCATCGGAACAACACGCACCGTCGATGGCGTTTCCGAAATCGCGAAAACGGGGATCGATGCTATGCTATGGCCCGGCACCGATATGATACCTGCGCTGAACAAGGCGACGCATCTGCTGATCTCGACCGCGCCCGACGAAGGTGGTGATCCTGTACTTGCAGCCCTGAAAGACGCGATCGCAGCACGCGCCAAGCAATTCGAATGGGTCGGCTATTTGTCCACCACTGGCGTTTACGGCGATCATGACGGCGATTGGGTAGATGAAACGACACCGTTAACCCCTGCCACCAAACGCGGCATCGCGCGGGTCAAGGCAGAGGCCGCTTGGGCAGACATCCCTGACCTACCGCTGCATATTTTCCGACTTGCGGGCATCTACGGCCCCGGTCGTGGGCCGTTTTCTAAGGTTCGCAGTGGCAGTGCGCGACGGATCATCAAAAAGGGACAGGTCTTTAGCCGTACCCACGTTGATGACATCGCGCAGGTTCTTGCCGCTTCTATCGCCAAGCCGAACCCCGGTGCAGTCTATAACGTCTGCGACAACGACCCGGCGCCACCCGAAGACGTGATCGGTTACGCCGCCCAACTGCTAGGGTTACCCCTACCGCCCGCCGAAGACTTTGAAACGGCCGAGATGTCCCCAATGGCACGCAGCTTTTACGCTGAAAGCAAAAAGGTCCGGAACGACAGGATCAAAGAAGAACTGGGCGTAAAGCTTATCTACCCGGACTATCGCAGCGGGCTAATGGCACTATTGGCGCAGGAAGAACGCGCCTAACGGCCCACGCAACGGCGGCGAACAAAATCAAAAGCACGATGGCGATCGCAAAGTTTGATCCATAGAAAACCATCCGCTGTGGCAATTCTAGATCGTTCAAGAACCGGTACGGCAAGCCGCTTGTCACTGCACCCATAGGCGTCGGGTTGGTTGGACTAATCACAAGTTCGGTCCACAACACGTAGCCACCAATCACCCCGACAAGCCACGCCAAAGGCGCACCCAACCGCCGATAGCTACGATGAATAAAGATCGTGTCAATCAGCTGAAGCAGCGGTCCGAAAAGATGTAGGTACAGTTCTAAATGCCATGCCATCAGCTGCCCATTATCGGTGACCGAGGTCGGGTCTGCGAAATACAGCCGCCAAAACAAGAATACGACCATCGTGTTGATCACAGCGGTCATGCAGACGAACCCATCCCAGCGGCGCTCGCTACGTCCCTCTTGGATCGCCATCATACGGCTGGCTGCAAAGAATGATGCGAACAGCGCCCAAACAGTCAGATACCGCAATGGCCCACCAAATCCATCATAACTGCCAAAGAACAGCGTCCGCAGCACGTAACCTCCCGCTAGCAAAAAGACAGCCCAACGATAGATGTGAACAAAACGCGCCATTTAAATTCCTCCCGACATTTATGGTGCGTTAGTTAGGTCGTTGAGGTCTATAAGAACGCTACTCCGATCACATAAAGCAGTGTGATGATGGCCAACGCTCAGATTTCACATGAATGTCTTGGGCAATCACTTGCGCATTAAACTGGGTCACGCCATATGAAACCAATAAAATTGGTGGACTGATGACTTACAAAGAAACGCTTGCGCACTACCTAAGCCTACCATTCACACGCAACTTTATCATTGGTGTCATTCTATTTAATGCCCTGATACTTGGCCTTGAAACATCCGACGCCGTCATGAACCGCTTTGGCGGTTTGATCGAAGCGCTCGACACGCTGTGCCTTACAATCTTCGTTATCGAAATCGCTGCCAAGCTTATTGCGCATGGGCGGCAATTCTTCCGAAGCGGCTGGAACCTGTTTGATTTCATCATCGTAGGCATTGCCCTGATCCCTGCAGCGCAGGGTCTTGCTGTGTTACGTGCGCTAAGAATCTTACGGGTGATGCGGATTATGTCGGCGGCGCCCCGACTGCGGCGCGTGATCGAAGGCTTCGTGACTGCGCTCCCCGGCATGGGCAGTGTGTTCCTTTTGATGGCAATCATTTTTTATATCGGTTCTGTCATGGCGACGAAACTGTTCGGGGACAGCTTTCCCCAGTGGTTCGGGAGCCTTGGCCAATCGGCATATTCACTGTTTCAAATCATGACGCTTGAAAGCTGGTCCATGGGAATTGTTAGACCAGTGATGGCGACCTACCCCTATGCGTGGGCGTTCTTTATCCCATTCATCATGGTCACAACTTTTGCAGTCGTGAACCTTCTGGTTGGTCTGATCGTGAACTCAATGCAGGATGCCCACGCCGAAGAAGCGAACGCAAGCACCGACGCCTATCGCGATGCCGTACTCCAGCGTTTGATCGCGATTGAAAAACACTTGGATATGAAAAAGGCGCCTGAAGACTAGGCGCGTTTTCCAATCACTTCGACGCCCAAGACATCCAAAATCTTCGCTTCAATATCATCGGCGTTCAGCCCGGCTGTGTCATACATCGCACGCGGGCTGGCCTGATCGATAAAGGTATCGGGCAGTACCATCGACCGGAATTTCAAACCGTGATCGAACACGCCCTCGTCCGACAAAAACTGCGCGACATGAGACCCAAAGCCACCGACACTGCCTTCTTCGATACAAATCAGTGCTTCGTGATCTGCGGCTAGTTTCAGAATCATGTCTTTATCAAGCGGCTTCGCAAAACGTGCATCGGCCACGGTTGGGTTGATACCCTTTGCCGATAGCGCTTCGCAGGCGGCTGTGACCTCTTGCAGGCGCGTCCCGAAAGATAGGATCGCAACGCGCGACCCTTCTTTGATCATCCGGCCTTTGCCGATTTCCAGCAGCTCTGGATTTTGCGGCATCTCGACACCGACGCCTTCGCCGCGTGGGAAACGGAACGCAATCGGACCGTCGTCATATGCAGCAGCCGTCGCAACCATGCGCACCAATTCAGCCTCATCTGCGGCGGCCATCACAACCATCCCCGGCAAGTTCGCCAAGAACGCCACATCGAATGCACCTGCATGGGTCGCGCCGTCAGCACCAACAAGCCCAGCGCGGTCAATCGCGAAACGGACAGGCAAACGCTGGATCGCCACATCATGCACAACCTGATCATAGCCACGCTGCAAGAACGTCGAATAAAGCGCACAGAACGGACGCATCCCACCAGCGGCAAGACCCGCACTAAACGTCACCGCGTGTTGTTCGGCAATGCCAACATCAAAGCAGCGACTGGCGTAGCGCTTCATGAAACGGTCGAGGCCAGTGCCGTCTGGCATCGCAGCAGTAATCGCGCAAATCTTGGGATCATTGGCGGCCAGATCAATCAAAGTCTCAGCAAAGACCGAAGTATAAGACGGCGCGTTGCTTGGCGCTTTTTTCTGTTCGCCAGTAACAACGTCGAACTTTGCGCGGGCATGACCCTTATCGCTCGCATCTTCGGCAGGGGCGTATCCCTTGCCCTTTTTGGTAATCGCGTGAATCAGGATCGGCCCATCAGCGCGTTCTTTAACCGTGCGCAACACAGACAAGAGCTGATCCATGTCGTGCCCGTCGATAGGTCCGAGGTAGGAAAAACCAAGTTCTTCGAACATCGTGCCGCCGACGGTCATATGCTTCAGCATATCTTTGGCGCGTTTGGCACCTTCGCGGAATGGTTCGGGCAACAATGATACCGCACCTTTGGCCGCGGCTTTAAATTCCTGAAATGGCTCGCCAGCATATAGACGCGACAGGTATGAAGACATTGCGCCAGTCGGCGGGGCAATCGACATTTCATTGTCGTTCAGAATCACAATCAAACGCTTGCCCAAATGGCCTGCGTTATTCAGTGCCTCATATGCCATCCCGGCCGACATCGCACCATCGCCGATCACGGCAATCGCATCGCCACCTTCGCCGCCCAAATCACGTGCAACAGCAAAGCCCAGCGCGGCAGAAATCGACGTGCTCGAATGCGCAGCGCCGAACGGGTCATAGGGGCTTTCAGATCGTTTGGTGAAACCGCTTAGCCCACCTTCGGTCCGCAGCGTGCGAATACGATCACGCCGCCCGGTCAGTATTTTATGAGGATAGCATTGGTGGGATACATCCCAGATGATCTTGTCCTTGGGCGCATCGAACACCGCGTGCAAGGCGACGGTCATCTCAACCACACCCAGCCCAGCACCCAAATGGCCGCCGGTCACGGACACCGCTGCGATAGTTTCGGCGCGCAGATCATCGGCCAGCTGCCGCAGCTCTGCATCCGATAGCTGCTTCATGTCATCTGGCGTATTCACGCGATCCAAAATGGGGGTATCTGGCTGGCTGGTCATCTTGCTACCCTTCAATGCGTCCGCGAAATCACAAAGCGGGCGGCTTCTTTTAACGTCTCAGCGTCGTTTCCATAGATAGATAGCGCATCACAAGCGGTTTGTACTAGGTCCGCAGCGCGACGTTTCGCCCCGTCCAGCCCCAAATGCGACACAAAAGTCGCCTTGCCTGCGACGGCATCCTTGCCGACGGCCTTGCCCACTTGCTCAGCGTCGCCTTCAATATCCAAAACATCGTCCCAAATCTGGAACGCAAGGCCAAGGGCGTCACCGTATTGCTTAAGCGGAGCTGTATCAGCTTGCGCCATACGCGCACCTGCCATCGCAGACCACGAGATCAAAGCGCCGGTCTTACCCGCTTGCAACGCCATCACCTGTCCAAGGCTAAGCGGTGCACGTGCAGTCTCAGCTGCGATATCAGCGGCCTGCCCGCCGACCATTCCACGAACACCAGCGGCCCGCGCCAGTGTCTGTGCTAACACAATGCGTGCATCAGCTGCGATATCGGGGCGTAGAACACACTCGAAGGCAAGCGACTGCAGCGCGTCACCGACAAGTACGGCGGTCGCCTCGTCCCATTTCACGTGCACTGTCGGCTGGCCCCGGCGCAGCGCATCATCATCCATGCAGGGCAAATCGTCATGCACCAGTGAATAGGCGTGCATGCATTCAATCGCGGCAGCAACTGGCAGCGCTGAGGCCATCCCGAACAACTTGGCCGTTTCCAACACAAGAAACGCGCGCAAAGCTTTGCCGCCTTGCGTCGCATATACCATACCCTTGCCGATTTCACCGGGCAGGTTGTCCAGTTCACCAGCAATATATCGTTCGGTTTGCGCGGCGGCGGTCCGTAGCGCGACTTCAAATCTCTTAGCCATCCAGCGGTGCAGTCCCTTTAGGTTCACCGTTTTCGCCAAACGTAATGCGAGCGACTTTCTCTTCGGCTTCTTTCAGCTTTGCCTCGCAGCGCGCCTTTAGCGCGGCACCGCGTTCATAAAGGGCAATCGATTGATCCAAGGCCACATCACCACGCTCAAGCTGGCCAACAACGGCCTCTAGCTCTTTCATTGCGTCTTCAAAGCTCATCTCTTCAACAGGCGTGGTCATCGGCCTCTTTCCTCCAATACGCTGACATGGGCGCGGGCGGCATCGCCCAGTGCGTTCAGGTCATACCCACCTTCGAGCATGGACACAACGCGGCCTTCGCAATGTTCGTCTGCCACATCGCACAGACGCTGTGTTACCCAGCCAAAGTCGTCGGTTTGTAATCTCATGCCCGCCAATGGATCATCTTCATGTGCATCAAATCCCGCCGAGATCAGCAGAAGTTGAGGAGAAAACGCAGCAACGCGCGGGAGCACCACACGATCCATCACATCGCGAAACGCCGCTGAACCTGTTCCTTCGGGCAATGGCACGTTCAGCACATTCCCAACACCCGTTTCATGTGCTGCCCCGGTACCGGGATATAGCGGCGATTGGTGCGTTGAACAAAACAGGATACGCGGATCATCCTCGACCAAATCCTGCGTGCCATTCCCGTGATGGACATCAAAATCAACAATAGCGACACGCTCCAAACCATGGTGGTCCAGCGCATATTTCGCGGCGATCGCGATATTCCCAAAGAAACAAAAACCCATGGCTGTTTCACGTTCTGCATGATGCCCTGGAGGGCGTGTTGCGCCAAACGCATTCGCGGCATCACCGGACATGACCATATCGACACCACGAACAGCGGCACCCGCCGCACGATAGACCGCCTGCAAAGTACCAACCGACATATGGGTATCAGCATCCAATGATCGCCAACCACTTTCAGGGGCAGCGTCCCTGATCGCAGCAACATGCGATTTGGGATGGGCGCGAAGCAAGTCATCATCCGCAACAAGCAGGGCTTTTACCCTATGCAAATTCAGATCGGATAGCGCATTTAGAACCGCATCCAACCGCGCGACTTGTTCTGGGTGACCCGGCGGGGTCACATGATCATAACAGTCGTCATGGGTAATTAATGCGGTGACCATAGCGCAGCCTTTCGTCCGAAGTACAAAATCTCGATAAGACTAACCTAATAAATGTCGGGCGCCCACAGGGCGCACAACGAGGTCACTCCGGAGCGAGCATATATCCTGCACCGCGAACGGTTTGCAGATAGCGGGGTTGCTTTGGGTCCGCTTCAATCTTGCGACGTAGCCGCGTGATTTGCACATCAACGGCACGTTCTTGAGTCTGACCACCAGACCGGCTTAGCTCTTCAACCAATTGCGCGCGGCTCATCGGCTCTCCGGGATGCCCTGAGAAAATACGCATGAGCTGGCTTTCGGTTGCGGTTAAACGCACCAAGGCCTCACCCTCCCAAAGTTCTCCACGCTCAATATCATAGCGGACCGGCCCCATGTGCATGACCTTGGGCAAAACGACAACTGGTTCAGTCTCTGGCATGCGGCGCAGGATCGCATTGATCCGTAACAACAGCTCTTTGGGTTCAAAAGGCTTGGCTAGATAATCATCTGCACCAGCCTCTAGCCCGGAAATACGGTCATCCGTTTCCGCCTTAGCGGTCAGCAACATGATAGGTGTTGTCAGCTTTTGGCGCAGATCACGGCACAGCGTGACACCGTCTTCGCCCGGCATCATCACGTCCAACACAATCAGGTCAAATTCCAAACCTGACAAAATACGCCGCGCATGCGCCGCGTCACGTGCTGTCGTTACAAGAAAACCACTTCTGACCAAGAATTTACGCAACAGGCTGCGAATACGTTCATCATCGTCCACAATCAATAAATGGGCGTCGTCAGCCTTCATTCCGCTCTATCCTTCATCGCCTCATAATGGTGACGCGTCTGGTCATCCATCATGGCCTCCAACACTTGCCGAAACCCCGCCACAGCGTCAGGTCCAACAGTACGATATGCCGCCCGCATTCGATCACGTTGCGCATCCGACAATGCACGTTCTAACACAGCTCCCTCTGGTGTTAGATGCAAATGTCGTTCTCGCTTGTCCTTTTTACCGACAGTGCTCGCCACCAAACCGTCTTCGATCAATGTACGCAACACACGATTAAGCGATTGTTTTGTAACACCCAGAATTGACAGCAGGTTATTTACTGTCGTACCGGGACTGCGATGAATGAAATGGATAGCGCGGTGATGTGCCCGACCATAAGATTTTTCCTCAAGGATACGGTCTGGATCAGCGGTAAATCCACGATAGGCGAAAAACATCGCCTCGATTCCTTTACGCAACTGTTCATCCGTCAGGAAAAGCAGACTTTGCCCAGTCTGTTGCTGCGGCCCGTCACTCATGCGCGTACTCCTTTTAACTAAAGGAACAATACGTCAGCTTTGTTGACATTCCAAGAATCAACTGCTAGCGAAACCCACAAAATACGCAATATTATGTCCAAAACGGACCTAATGTCGTAACAAATGCAAATTCCCATGGAGGCAATGATGGCTGGTGCATATGATGACCGTGATGGCAAAATCTGGATGGACGGCCAATTGGTCGAATGGCGCGACGCCAATGTCCACATTCTGACTCACGCCATGCACTATGCTTCGTCCGTTTTCGAAGGCGAGCGCTGCTATAACGGCAAGATTTTCAAATCTGTCGAACACTCTGAACGTCTGATCAAATCTGGCAAACTGTTGGATATGGAAATTCCATACACCATCGAAGAAATTGAAAAAGCAAAATATGATGTTCTAAAAGCCAACGGTTGGGATGATGCCTATGTACGTGTGATCGCATACCGCGGCGCAGGCGAAGACATGGGTGTCGCTTCAAACAAAAACCCAGTGCGCATGGCTGTTGCAGCATGGGAATGGGGTGCCTATTACGGCGACGCCAAGATGAAAGGCGCAAAGCTGGACATCGCGAAATGGAAACGCCCATCGCCAGAGACCATTCCAACAGCGGCCAAAGCTGCTGGTCTTTACATGATTTGCACAATGTCTAAACATGCCGCCGAAGCCAAAGGCTGTTCTGACGCGCTGTTCATGGATTATCGTGGGTATGTCGCCGAGGCGACTGGCGCAAACATCTTTTTCGTCAAAGACGGCGAAGTGCACACACCCGACCCAGACGCGATCCTGAACGGTATCACGCGCCAGACAGTGATCGAAATGCTCGAGGCCAAAGGCATTAAGGTCAATGTACGCCGCATCATGCCGGAAGAGCTTGAAGGATTTGAGCAATGCTGGCTAACCGGCACCGCAGCCGAAGTAACCCCAGTCGGTCAAATCGGTGATTACACATTCGAAGTTGGCACGCTTACACGCGAGATCGCGGAAGATTACGAAAAGCTCGTTCGCGCGTAAAATTTGCGGCGCTTGGCTATCATACGTGCAAGCGCTGCACCCGATACGCATTTATCAGACCGTCGCTGGCTCTTGCTCGGCGGCGGCGCTGCAATGTTAGGCTTTGCTTACTTGGTTTCGCATTTCTTACAACAGCAATGAGCCGTCCTAAGGTGAGTCTGGTAGGGCTTTCTGGTTGATCAAGCATATGTTTTGTCATGTTGTCCTCCAAAGTAGGCCCTCATGATAGCACATTTTACATGCATTAGCTGTAAGTCAGCCATCTTTTTCTGCTTAAATCGATCATCTCATAGTTGAAGAACAAAATTCGGCCAGTTTTCAGAGTATAAACAGCACCGTAACCAGTTCTTTGAGACGATGAGAAGACACGAGAGCATGTATTCGACACGACGCAAGCATGACCAACCGAATGCGGATCTTTCCATCAGGCATGTTCTAAAGGGTGCGCCCCAGGATTTATGGCTAGATACGATCAGGCGCGCAAAATATGCATCGCACAATACGCTCATCTCGTGGATGCTAAGCCAACCCGAATGTGACTTTGCAATCGCAGTTCATGCGTTTTATCGCAGCAATCCCGCAAAACATCTGGATGACCCGAAACCGCTACCAGCCCACCCCGAACCAGACGACATATTCTCTCGGGTATTGATACAGTGGGACATCGGTTTTTATCGCACGCACCGGCTGGCTGTAGAAGAACGCGATGCCCCATTACGACAGATCGCACGGCTCAACCAAAAAATTATTGCGCGCCCCCGTGGATCGCTACCGTTTCAGGTGCCCGCACGGTTCTTAGAGCCAAAGGGCGGCACCACGCTGAGCCTTCCAGCACATCTTTCGCCGACAGCTGTGCATAATATCTGGAAAAAATACGCCGATGCCGGGCTTGATGTCCCCGCTTCAGCGCCCGGCTTACCGCGCCAAATCGCGCAGATTAAGAACCGTTTCCTACGACGGACAGAACGTCACTAAACTAGCCGCCCACATTTCCTGTCGCCTTGCGCTGTTGGGACCGTTTTAGCCCAAGCTGTCGTTCGCGCCAGATAATCAGCACACCCGCTGCTATAACAACAAAAGCCCCTAACAACATCGTTCGTGTCGGAACTTCGTCAAAAATGAAATATCCGATAACAAGCGCAAGAATCATCGAACTATAGTCAAAGGGCGCAACAAGCGAAGCGTCGGCAAAACGGTAACTAGAGGTCAAGAATATCTGCCCGATACCTCCGAAAAGCCCTGCAAAAATCAACATCAACGCCATAGGCGCTGACGGTATCGTCCACCCCCACGGAATCGTAAATAACGCCATGATCGACGATGTGATGGTGAACCAAAATACAATCGCCGCGGTGCCCTCAGTATTGACCAGTTTTCGGACAAACACCTGCGCCAAAGCCGCCATGACCGCCCCCATAAGCACAACGATTGCACCTAATGTTTCAGATGCGCCCAACGACGCACCGACCGACAGTCGGGGCGACAAGACGATCAAAACACCGACCATCCCCAATGCAACCGCAGACAACCGAAAAACACCAACCTGTTCGTTTAAAAACATCGCGGCAAAGATAACAACCAGCAGCGGCGCAGCGTAGCCAATCGCCGTCACTTCTGGCAAAGGCAGTAATCCCAGCCCAGTAAAGCCTAAGCCCATTGCAGACGTTCCAACCAAGCCGCGCCAAAAATGCCCCATCGGATTACTTGTCTTCCAGCCATGGCGTAGCTCACCCCGCAAAGCGAGCCAGCCAAGTATAATAGGAAGCGCGAAAAACGACCTAAAGAACACTGCCTCTCCTGGTGGTACGTCAGCCGACGCCGCTTTGATCAAGCTAGCCATAGCCATGAACATACAGACTGACATCACCTTGAGAAGAATTCCGCGTAGGGGCTGCATGATTGTCTCCTTTTGGGCACCCTAGGACGCATACCCAACACATTGAAGCCTTTATTGCTTGCTACCGCTCAGCGTTAAGGTATCCGTCACACAGTCACAATAAGAAGCACTGCATGCACTCAGATAACACCCCCCCGACATCGCCTAGCCCACGTGATTGGGTACGAATTCTCGCAAACTATCGTGAACCCAACAGCCTGCGTAGCAGCATAGAATTGGTAATAAGCTTTGTTCCGTTCATTGGCCTGTGGATATTGGCCTGCCTCGTGGCCCCTTACAGCTATATCGGCGCATTTTTGATCTCTGCATTTAACGGCTGTTTTCTTCTTCGCCTGTTTTGCATTCAACATGATTGCGGGCACGGATCATTCTACGGCAACCGCACAGTCAGCGATTGGGTTGGCCGCGTATTGGGCGTTGTTACACTAACCCCCTATGACGTATGGCGCCGTACGCATTCAATCCACCACAGCCACGCCGGTGACCTTGATCATCGCGGCATTGGTGACGTCATGACGCTAACCGTTGAAGAATACCACCAGCGCACCGCATTTGGTCGCTTTATGTACCGTGCTTATCGCCATCCGCTGGTCATGTTCGGCCTTGGTCCGACATATTTGTTCATCCTTCAAAACCGTCTACCTTTGGGGCTGATGAACCAAGGTAAAAAGTATTGGATTAGCGCGATGGGGACGAACGCCGCAATCGCGGCAATCCTTGGCACGATCGTGTATTTCGGCGGATTGCAGGCGTTGTTCCTCGTATTTCTTCCAACGACCCTGATCGCAGCATCGATTGGTGTGTGGTTGTTCTACGTCCAGCACCAGTTTGAAACCACGCACTGGGAACAGGCACCAGATTGGCAACTACACGAGGCCGCGCTTCACGGCAGCTCTCACTATGATTTGCCACCAATCTTGCGTTGGTTCACAGCGAACATCGGGATCCACCACGTACACCACCTGTACAGCCGTATCCCGTTCTATCGCCTGACAGAAGTACTGCGCGATCACCAAGAACTGGTCGAAGTGAGCCGCCTGACAATGCTACAAAGCGTTAAATGCGCGAGCCTTGATCTTTGGGATGAGAAAAAGCGCCGGTTGGTTTCATTCGCTGCTGCGCGCCGCGCTGCTGCCTAACCGATCCAGCGCCCACGCTGCAGCTTCTGCGACGGTGGGATCAGAATCGTTAATCAATCGGGCGACCACACCAGCAAGGGTTCGGTCGCCCGAATTGCCTATGGCATATGCGACATTGCGCACGAACCGATCACGTCCGATGCGTTTGATGGGCGACCCTGAAAACCGCGCCCGAAATGCAGCATCATCAAGCGTAGCAAGCTCTGACAACGGTGGTGCGATCAGATCTTCACGCGCGGCATATTTCGCGTCACGGCCCATGTTTGCGAATTTGTTCCACGGACAAACACCCAAGCAATCATCGCAGCCGTAAATCCGGTTCCCCATTAGGGATCGAAGTTCGAGGTCAACAGGACCTTTGTGTTCAATCGTCAGGTAAGAAATGCACCGCCGGGCATCCAACTGATACGGCGCTGGAAAGGCCGAGGTCGGACAAACATCAAGGCACGCGGTGCAGCTGCCGCAGTGGCTGACCTCTGGCGTATCTGGTTCTAATTCAACGGTCGTAAAAATCGCGCCAATAAAGAACCAAGATCCAAGATCGCGCCCTAAAACATTCGTGTGCTTTCCCTGCCAACCAAGCCCAGCGGCTTGGGCCAGCGGTTTTTCCATAACGGGGGCCGTGTCTACGAACACCTTGATCTGAGCCTCTGGCACCTGTTCGATCAGCCAACGCCCCACGCGCTTTAGGCGCTTTTTTACAACATCATGGTAATCCCGCCCTTGGGCATAGACGCTAATCGCTGCACGGTCAGGATGATCTAATACCTCAAGCGGGTCATGTTCCGGCGTATAAGGCTCTGCCAGCATGATAACCGATTTTGCCTCTGGCCACAGCGCGGCAGGGTTTCCCCGCCAATGCATACGTTCCGCCATCCATTCCATTTGCCCATGCATCCCTGCATCAACAAATGTCGCTAACCTCTCCGCGATTTCGGGAACTGCATCCGGGCGGCAGATGCCTACCTTAGCGAAACCCACCTCTTGGGCGTATGTGACCAACCGGTCCTTCACAGGCTTACAGCAGAACGTGTTCCGCGACCTTTAGAAATCCAGATCAGCATAATGCGCAGCCGGTTGGAAACCAGGCACCTCATCCGCCAAAAGCGACCGGAACGCGGGACGCGATTTAATCTTGGCGTACCAATCCTTCACGACCTCGTGGCGATTCCAGTCAACGTCGCTTGTGTAATCTAGGCAGGACAAATGCGCCGCTGCCGCGAAATCTGCGATAGTCATTTCGTTGCCAGCAAGCCAACGGCGGTCTTCCAGCAAATAGGCCATGTAATCGAGATGGTACTTGATCGCACGCGCCCCTGCTTTGACGTTCGTGCTGTCCGGGTAACCCGTTCCCATAACCTTGCGATATACACGTTCGCCGATCAGCTTTGTTGTGACCTCGTGATAGAATTTGTCGTCGAACCAACCAACAAGGCGTCGCGCCTCGTAACGGGCATCCAACTCGCGCGGCAAAAGAGCTGGCGTTGGGTGGAGTTCTTCGAGGTACTCAAAAATCGCGTTACTGTCGGCCATCATCCGACCGTTCATTTTTAGAATAGGTATTTTCCCGGCCGGGTTACGGCGCAAGAACTCAGCGTCCTGTTCCCAATAACGTTCTTCGACAAGACCGACTTCGATCTTCTTCTCGGCAAGGCACAACCGCACTTTGCGCGAATACGGTGACAACGGGTAATGATACAGGGTGTTCATGACGGACTCACAAATCGGTTTTCCCTTCAATGCAGCAAGGGCGCGTCCGGATCAATGGTTGGATCAGCTTTCGAAACAATCCGCGCGACCATCCGCCTTGATTGTTTGGGCTCCGCTGATGATGGCAGAAGTCCGATCGCGGGTGTAAGGGCTGGGGTTTGATGCCGAACGGGTTTTCGGCGCAGGTAGAATCGCGGCAAGCCGTGCGGCCTGTGTCGCAGACAGATTCGCAGCATCCACGCCAAAGTAATGGCGCGCAGCAGCCTGTACACCAAACACACCCTCATCAAATTCAGCGACGTTTAGGTACAGCTCAAGAATGCGGCGTTTGGTCCAAACGGCCTCTGACAATGGGGTCCATAATGCCTCCATCGCTTTGCGCAGCCAGCTGCGCCCGTGCCAAAGATAGACGTTTTTGATGACTTGCTGTGAAATCGTCGATGCGCCACCACGCCCACGATCAATCGCGGAACGGATGGCATTGACGTCCAACCCCCAATGCAAACAGAAATTGGCATCCTCTGCGGCCACCGCAGAACGCGCCATCACTGGTGCGATATCCTCGATCGGGGTCCAGTCATATTTGATTGAACCCAAACGGCTGCGTTCCGAGAACATATATGGCGTCGTTGGCGGCGGGACGACCGCGTATAGCAAGGTCGCCAACAAAACGAATCCAAGCACTGCAAAACCAAAGCCCCAAATCACCCGGCGCACCAATTGCCAGCCCCGCTCGATCAAGCTGGGCTGTTTTTTCCGCGTGTTTCGCTTTTTGGGCGCGGGTTTCTTTTTGGATGTTTTACGCTCTGCCATCGGCACCATAAGCCACGCGCCGGGTTGTGTGGTCAAGAAGCAGATCGCCCCCACACTTATTTCAGTGCAGGGGCGTTGTTTTTATTCAGCAGGTATTGCTGCGTCTTCGATGCTGAGCGGATGCTTGAGGTGCACCAGCATTTCTTTTGGGCAGATTTGGACAAAGTTGCCTTTTTCCAGTTCCCAGTGCTGCAGTAAATCAGCCGCTTTACGGCTACCTGTTTCTTTTGCGTGGCGTTCGATCAGGCCTTTCAGTTGGTCAAGCCAGTGATCCACGGTCACCGGGTTCGTCACCAGTGTCTCCATGTTGATCAAATCGGCAGCTTCGCCTTTTGGATCGTATAGATAGGCCATACCGCCCGTCATACCTGCACCAAAGTTCGCGCCAATTGACCCGAGGATTACCGCAACACCGCCAGTCATGTATTCACAACCGTTGGTTCCGCACCCTTCAATCACGACAGTCGCGCCAGAGTTACGCACAGCGAAACGTTCGCCTGCACGGCCCGCCGCAAACAGATAACCGTCAGTCGCACCGTATAGAACAGTGTTCCCAATTATCGTGTTATCGGCAGCGACCAGCGGGCTAACCATTGGAGGTCGTACAACGATCGTGCCGCCTGACAGACCCTTACCGACATAGTCGTTCGCGTCGCCAGAAACCTCGAGCTTGAGGCCCGGCGCTGCAAATGCACCCAGCGACTGCCCGGCAGAACCACGCAATTTGACCGTTAGGTGATCAGGTTGCAGTTCATTGCGCATGCCAAAGTTCTGAACGATATGGCTGGATGTGCGTGTACCGATGGTCCGCAGAGTGTTTTGCACTGCATAATCCAACTGCATTTTCTCGCCCTCGTTCAAGAAGCGCGCAGCGTCTTGAACGATTTGCGCATCCAATGTGTCATCGACAGCGTTACGTGGCTTGTTGCGGTCATAAGTGATCTTTTCAGCGCCATCGACTGTGATCAGCAACGGGTTCAGGTCAAGATCATCAAGATGCGCTGAACCACGGCTAACCTGCGTCAACAGATCGGCACGGCCGATAACATCGTCCAATGAACGCGCACCGATGCTCGCGAGGATTTCGCGTACTTCGGTTGCGTAGAAGGTGATCAGGTTCACGACCTTGTCCGCGTTACCAGTGAACTTGTCGCGTAGCGATTGGTCTTGGGTACAAACGCCGACAGGGCAAGTGTTTGACTGGCACTGGCGCACCATGATGCAGCCCATCGCGATCAGCGCAGCGGTACCGATGCCGTATTCCTCGGCACCCAGCATCGCAGCCATGACGATGTCGCGACCAGTGCGTAGGCCACCGTCTGTCCGCAATGTGATACGTTCACGCAAGTTGTTCATCGCAAGCACTTGGTGTGCTTCGGTCAGACCCATTTCCCACGGCAGACCAGCGTATTTGATCGACGTACCCGGTGATGCGCCCGTACCGCCGTTGTGACCTGAAATCAGGATCACATCGGCCTTCGCCTTAGCGACACCAGCGGCGATCGTACCAACACCAGACGCAGCAACTAGCTTCACTGTCACTTTACAGATCGGGTTGATCTGCTTGAGGTCATAGATCAGCTGGGCCAAATCCTCGATTGAATAGATATCGTGGTGTGGCGGAGGTGAAATCAGCGTCACGCCTTTGGTTGAGTGGCGCAGCTTAGCGATCAGGTCAGTGACCTTCATGCCGGGTAGCTGACCGCCTTCGCCGGGTTTCGCACCTTGGGCGACTTTGATCTCTAGCTCTTCACAGGCCAAAAGGTATTCGGCTGTAACGCCGAAACGACCCGATGCAACCTGTTTGATCTTTGCAGACGCGTTGTCACCGTTTGGCTCTGGTGTGAAATCCTCTGGGCTTTCGCCGCCTTCACCAGAATCCGACTTTGCCCCGATACGGTTCATCGCAATCGACAGCGTACGGTGTGATTCAGGGCTAAGCGCCCCCAAGGACATGCCGGGCGTCACGAAACGCTTACGGATCGCTGTGATGCTTTCCACTTCTTCGATCGGAACTGGCTTGCCCATAGGCTTAATCGCTAGCAGGTCACGCAAATGGATCGGCGGGTTAGCCTGCATTGATTTGCTGTATTGCTGCCACATCGGATATGATGCGTTGTTACAAGCAGCCTGCAGCATGTGCATTGTCTGCGCTTCCCACGCGTGCTTTTCACCTGAACGGCGGGCTTTGTAGAAACCACCGATTGGCAGGATATCAGACGGATTTTTCCAACCGCGCGCGTGGACTTCTTCCAGCTTGGTTTGAATACCGCTTGTCCCGATACCAGAGATACGGCTTTGCATACCCGGGAAGAATTCAGCAACCATAGCACGCGACAGGCCGACAGCTTCGAAGTTCAGACCACCACGGTAAGACGCAAGAACTGAAATCCCCATCTTCGCCATGATTTTCAACAGGCCTGCATCAACCGCTTTGCGATAATGAGACACGGCTTCGGCAAGTGTCCCTTCAAGCAATCCGCGTTCAACGCGGTTCGCAATCGAATCCTGCGCAAGATAGGCGTTCACAGTCGTCGCGCCACAACCAATCAACACCGCAAAGTAATGCGGGTCTATACACTCCGCAGACCGCACGTTGATCGAACAGAATGTGCGCAGACCTTTGGACGTCAAGCCAGAGTGCACAGCAGATGTCGCAAGGATCATCGGCATTGGCACGCGGTCAACGTTTTGGTGCTGATCTGTCAGTACCAAGTGCCCAGCACCTGAACGTACGGCATCCTCGGCCTCTTCGCGAATACGCTGAAGACCTGCAGAAAGCGCACCGCGACCTGCTTCAAAGGTACAATCGATAAAGGCAACGTTATCACCGAAATGGCGAACCATTTCATTGAATTCACCGTTTGAAACGAACGGGCTTTCGAGTACCAGAATTTCTGCTTGCGAAGAGTTTTCGTCCAGCACATTTTTCAGGTTACCAAACCGTGTTTTCAACGACATGACGCGTGTTTCACGCAGGCTGTCGATTGGCGGGTTGGTCACCTGGCTAAAGTTTTGACGGAAGAAGTGCGACAGCGGACGGTAGACGCTTGAAAGAACCGCAGATGGCGTATCATCACCCATCGACGCGATCATCTCTTTGCCGTCTTCGGCCATGGGCGCAAGCACTTGCTCTAGGTCTTCGATGGAATAGCCTGCAGCAACCTGACGCTGACGCAACTCTGCGCCCTTGAACATGGCCTCTTCTGCGACATCGCCCATTGAATCGGTTAGATCGGTAACTTTTTCGATCCAATCGCTAAATGGCTGCGCACCAGACAGGACATCTTTCATTTCAGTATCGTGGAACAGTTTGCCTTCTTTCATGTCGACGGCAATCATCTGTCCGGGACCAAGCGCGCCCTTTTCAACAACAGTGGCTTCGTCGATTGGCACCATGCCGACCTCGGAACCTGCGATCAGCAAGCCGTCACCTGTCACAACATAACGCAGTGGGCGCAAACCGTTCCGGTCCAAACCGCCACAGACCCAACGGCCATCAGTCATTGCCAACGCAGCGGGGCCATCCCATGGCTCCATCACGGCATTGCAATAGCTATACATGTCCTGCCACGCCTGCGGCATGTCAGATGTTTGCATCGCCCACGCTTCGGGAACCAGCATTGTTTTTGCCATTGGGGCATTCCGACCCGCACGCACCAAAACTTCGAAAACAGAGTCTAACGCAGACGAATCCGACGCACCTGATGGAATGATCGGCTTAATATCTTCGGCTTTGTCGCCAAAGGCACCAGATGCCATCCTGATTTCGTGGGACTTCATCCAGTTGACGTTGCCCTTAAGTGTGTTGATTTCACCGTTGTGGGCCAACATGCGGAATGGCTGTGCCAGTGACCACTGTGGAAACGTGTTTGTGGAATAACGCTGGTGGTAGATCGCGAATGCCGATTCAAACCGTTCGTCCAACAGGTCTGGGTAGAATTCAGCCACCTGTTCGGCCAGCATCATGCCTTTATAGATGATTGAACGGCAAGACAGCGAACAAATGTAAACGCCGTTGATCTGCGCCGCGGCCGCTGCTTTTTCGATACGACGACGGATGATGTACAGTTCACGTTCGAACTGTTCTTCGTCGATGTCTTTTTCACAGCGGATCAGAATCTGTTCGATCTCTGGGCGTGTGGCGTTCGCCTTTTCGCCCAAACATTCGGTGTTCACCGGAACGTGGCGCCAGCCATAAATATAGTGACCAAGGCGCAGAACCTCGGATTCGACGATTGTACGGCAGCGTTCTTGGGCACCGAAATCGGTGCGTGGCAGGAACACCTGACCGACGGCAATCATTTCACCATCTTCAGGTTCGTGACCTGTGCGGCGAATTTGATCTTGGAAAAATGGAACAGGGATTTGTACGTGGATACCCGCGCCGTCACCTGTTTTACCGTCAGCATCGACAGCACCACGGTGCCAAATCGCCTTGAGCGCATCAATACCGTTTTCGACAACGCCACGCGAAGGCGTACCGTCGATGGCAACCACAAGCCCAACACCGCAAGACGAATGCTCGTCTTCGTCAGCATAAAGACCGTTTTCGGTCATCCATTTGCGCTTAGCTTCCTCAGCCGCGACCCAAGCTTGATCATAAGTGGTCATAGGTATTCTCCTCAGAAAGTGGTGCGGATGAGATCGCAACCCCACAGCCGTGCTTTGGCCGTGTACTTAGAAAACCCGGTTCCCCGGGAAAGATGAATTCGACAGGGCGGTCGTCGTGTTCGAACTGCCCTTCGGGTGTTGTTGTGACGCCAGTGCCAGACAAAAATATGCGCCAGTCTGGGCTAATAAATTCGTTGCCTTTGCCCGACCAGATCACAGTTCCGTCGTCCGCAGTCGCGGTTATGTCATAAGCCGTCTCAAGCAGCGTGACGCCGTCGATCGTGATTTCGCGCCCGGTCAACGTGTCCTGACCGACGAAATGTGTTGCGCCGAACTGGTCAGACATTGTGCTGAAATCATAGTCATCAACACCATTCGCGATCAGGTCAGACAGCGAAGCTGGCTCTGCCGGGTTCGGCATTAGTTGTTCACTGTGGCCAGTCAACGCGTGGAAACTGGCGATCCACTGCGTTTCAGCATCGATTTCACCGGCGTAGGTCATGCCCTGTTCATCCAATGAAACGCGGCGTTGGTGGCCCGGTACATCGCCTTCGCAGGTAAAGTGATGATCAACCTGACAGCTTTCTGCCTGCACCGTTAAATACGCAGTACAGCCAGCGGGCAGACCAAAGGTTGCCCGACTGTCCTGCGCAGCCACAGGGCCGGCAGCGATCAAAAGACCAAGCACGATCCTCATGGCTGATAGCTCGTTTCGATCTCGTTACATTCGTAGACTGGTTGGTCCGCAAAGAACCCGGGTTCGTCTGGATAGATGAATTCAACTGGCGACATGTCAGTGATTTGGTCAGGATCTTCTTCCGACCAAGATTGACCGAAAAAGAACAGCCGGTGGTCTTGACTAACGTATTGACGACCGCTGCTTGCGTCCAAAACATTTCCGTCCGCGTCAATTGTCTGACCCTGATATTCAGTTTCGAACAATGTCTCGCCGTCGATCACTATCGTTTCGCCCGTTAGCATGTCAAAACCAACGTTACGCTCCGCGCCACCTTCGGTTTCGATTGTAAAATCCCATGTATCCACCTGATTGGCGAATAGCTCTGTCAGTGATGAAGGGTCTTCAACGGGTTCTTGCAGCGCCTCATTCCCAAGAACGGAATAGGTTTCCATCCACTGAAATTCGTCGTCAACACGTTGCACGCTAAACACGCCTGTTTGACCGATCAATGCAATCCACTGGTCGCCTTCGCTATCGGCTTCACAGGTCCACACATTAACCATCACGCAGCCTTTTTGCTGAACAGTCAGCTTGGCTTCGCACCCTTCGGGCGCGGCAAAACTTTGCTGGGCAGCAACGGGGGTGGCCAACAGTAATGTGGCGATGGTCAATACGGGCTTCATCATGTCTTAACCTTTCAGGTCAGTATAGTGATGTGGCGAAGTTTATTCGGCTGCGACGGCGGCAGCCTCGTTCAGATAGTCCAAGATTGCAGTGGCTGTGTCACGCCCATCACGGATAGCCCACACAACAAGCGAGGCACCGCGCACGATGTCACCTGCAGCATACACGCCTTCAAGGCTGGTCGCGCCTGTTCCGAACTCGGCTTTGACGGTACCCCAACGGGTGACCTCCAGACCTTCGGTCCCCCAAAGCGTCGGAAGATCCTCGGGCGAGAAACCAAGCGCCTTGATCACAAGGTCAGCAGGTTCAACGTAATCTGCACCTTCGATAACTTCGGGTGCTTGGCGGCCAGTTGCGTCCGGTGCGCCAAGACGCATCTTTTGCACTTTTACACCAGAAACAGGTCCACCTTCGAACCCATCAGGGGCAGCAAGCCAGACGAATTCAACACCTTCTTCTTCGGCGTTCTGAACTTCGCGCTGAGAACCCGGCATGTTGGCACGGTCACGACGATACAGACATTTCACGCTTTCGGCACCCTGACGAATAGATGTGCGCACACAATCCATCGCAGTATCACCGCCGCCAATCACAACAACGCGCTTGCCAGCAGCGTTAAGTTCACCGCTTTCGAATTCAGGAACAACATCACCAAATCCGTGGCGGTTGCTGACAGTCAAGAAATCAATCGCGTTCACGATACCTTCGGCATCTGAATCAGGCAGATCACGTGTTTTATAAACGCCAGTCGCGATCAGCACAGCGTCATGCTTGCCGCGGATCGCATCAAAAGAAAGATCCTCGCCAACGTTACAGTTCAACACAAACTGTACGCCGCCGTCTTCCAACTGGGCCATACGTTTCATGACAACGTCTTTTTCCAGCTTAAAACCGGGAATACCGTAGGTAAGCAGGCCGCCCCCACGATCATAGCGATCGTAGACAGTGACCTGCACACCTTGACGACGCAGCATGTCCGCCGCAGCCAAACCACCCGGACCAGCACCGATGATGCCAACGCTTTCTGAACGCTCAGCGCTTGGGCGGATCGGTTTAACCCAACCTTCCTCGAACGCGGTGTCAGTAACGTATTTTTCAACCGAACCGATGGTCACAGTGCCGTGGCCAGACTGTTCGATCACACAGTTACCTTCGCACAGACGGTCCTGCGGACAAATGCGGCCACAGATTTCGGGAAACGTGTTTGTCGCCTGTGAAATCTCGTAGGCTTCTTCCAGACGGCCTTCGGCAGTTAGGCGTAGCCAGTCTGGGATGTTGTTGTGTAATGGGCAGTGCGACTGACAATATGGCACACCACATTGCGAACAACGGCTCGCTTGCTCGGCTGCTTTCGCCGTCGCGAACTCGGCGTAGATTTCACCAAAATCCTGCTTACGCAGATTCGGCGGGCGCTTTTCCGGCATCTCGCGGTCTACTGCAGTGAATTTTAGCATTTTCTGGCCAGCCATACGCCGTCCTCCCGTATTACAGAGCGAACTGCCTTTTAAATCGGAACTTTCGAAATGAAAAGTCAGTATGACTGACCTATATTGAAATAAATTTATCCAATCAAGCACTCTTAGCTTGTTACTTTGCAAATATTAGGTCCGATTCGGACATACATATTCCCTTCCCCCCAATTCGCATCAGGTTAGGTTGAGAAAAAGCGAATCGCAGGCACATTCAGATGACAACATTTAACCTCCTCCTTGTGGCACTTATTCAAGGGATCACCGAATTCTTGCCGATTTCTTCGTCTGGGCATCTAATTTTACTGCCTTCCCTGACAGGATTGGACGACCAAGGACAAATTATAGATGTCGCAGCCCATGTCGGAACACTTGCGGCTGTTGTCCTGTATTTCTGGACGGACGTTCGGATTGCTATCGGCGGCACGCTGCGGCTAATCCAAGGCAAGGTAGACACACAAGGCGCGAAACTCGCGCTAGGCCTGATCATCGCAACCATTCCGGTTATTGTATTTGGACTTTTCCTGAAAATAACCGGAATAACAGACCATCTACGTGGCATTGCGGTGATCGGATGGACCATGACGATCTTTGGAGTGGTTCTATACTGGGCAGACCAAACCGGACCCACAGTCAAAACAACAGATCAATGGACCATAAAAGACGCGATCAAAATGGGTATCTGGCAAGCTGTTGCACTTATCCCCGGCACGTCGCGGTCGGGCATCACCATCACAGCAGGGCGCCTGCTTGGCTATACGCGCACAGATGCGGCTAAACTATCGATGCTGATGTCGATCCCAACTATCATCGCATCAGCCAGCCTACTTAGCTTGGACCTTGTTGGCGCTACAGACGTGGGCGCGCTGCGCGACATTGGTATTGTCGTGGTAATGTCATTTCTTGCCGCTCTCATTGCGCTAACACTGATGATGCGACTACTGCGCGCAGTAAGCTACACGCCCTACGTCGTCTATCGACTGGCGCTGGGCGTAATACTTTTATGGATCGCTTACACTTAGGCTTTTAAGTTTTTCGCAGATTCTTTGATTGCGTCGTATTGACCCGACGGACGAAAGCGCCACAGGTAGTCAGGAAGCACCGCATCAAGCGACGTTGCCTGAATACCAAAGGCATCCAATCCCTTGGCGCCTTCGGAAACGACATTATCAACCGTTAAACTTGCAACCTGATCTTTTGTGACCGGCCCTTTGACCAAACCAAGCGACAAGGTACGACCAACGCCAAAGCCCCACGCCATGATCCGAGCAATCCAAAACGGAATATTCACGATCAAACGACGACGACGCACAACACCCAGCATCTTTTGCATCAAACTGCGGAAACTATGAACGTCTGGTCCACCCAACTCATAAACGCCTGCTTCTGCATCGCCTATGATTGCCGTTGCAGCAGCAGCAGCGACATCATCAACATAAACCGGTTGAAATAGGGTCGCCGCACCAACGATTGGCAAAACCGGTCCAAACCGGGACATGCCCGCAAAGCGATTAAAGAATGTGTCTTCTGGGCCAAATACAATTGATGGACGTAGTATGACGGCCCCCGGAAAACCTGCCAGTACAGCGGCTTCGCCGGCGGCTTTGGTGCGCCCGTATACGCTGGGCGCGTTTTCATCAGCCCCAATCGCCGAGATATGAACCATACGCGCAACGTTCAAATCAGATGCGATACGGGCAATGCGCCCTGCGCCATCGGCATGAACGGCATCAAAGGTGTTTTTGCCTGCCTCGTCCAACAGTCCAACACAGTTAACAACCACGTCAGCACCTTCGGTAACGGCCGCTACGCTTGCGTCATCACGGATATTACAGAAAATAGGTTCAACCTGCCCCACAACACCGTAAGGACGCACGAACATTGCTTCGTTTACAGAGCGCACGGCAACGCGAACGCGCCAACCTTCAAGGGCCATGCGACGGGCGATATAGCGCCCCACAAAACCGGATCCGCCGAAAATGGTGACTAGCTTAGACATGGCAAGGCCTCTTTGCTCGTTTGCCACGGTTTACCCGGCCACCTATTGCCAGACAAGCCGCATTTGAAAGGTTTCATGCTACGTTCCTTTAACTATCGCATTTTTCCAGTCGAATCGCGTTGACAGCACCGCGCCACCACCTTAAATCGCCCCCTACGACACCTGCCCAGGTGGCGGAATTGGTAGACGCGCCAGCTTCAGGTGCTGGTGTCTGTATGGACGTGGAGGTTCGAGTCCTCTCCTGGGCACCAAGTCGTTTTCCCCGACAGATAACAATCGCGAACGTGCACAAAAAAAGCGCCACAATAGGTTTGCGTCTATCGTAGCGCTGGAATTTGCGTGATCCTGGCGATGTCCGCCAGAATCATCCTATCTTAGCCCCGCAAATCTGCAGGAAGCAGTGCTTCTGGTATTCCTTGGAAACAGACTGGTCTTACGAACCTCCGGATCGCCATGGTTCCAACACTAGTTGCCCCGAAATTCGTCGATGCTGGGAAAGGCCCACCGTGCACCATAGCATCGGCCACTTCGACCCCCGTGGGGAAACCGTTCACCAAAATACGGCCGGCTTTGCGTTCAAAGATCGGCATCAATGGCCGGGCTGCGTCGGTGTCAGCATCGTCCATTTGCAGCGTGACAGTAAGCTGACCATCGAGCTGGGTTGCTATTTTTTGCCGTTCGGCTGCGTCGTTGGCGAAAATTAGAATGCCTGCCGGTCCAAATACTTCATGCGCAAGCTCAGGATGCGCAAGCCAGTCAGCACCGGATACGCGGAACGCAGCAGGGGCGGCGCAGCGGGCGGGGGCGTCAGCAGGGGTGTTCAGCGCAGTTGCGACACCAGCATCCGCCAATGCCTGAACCCCACGGCCATAGGCAGCTGCGGTTCCATCGGTCAGCATGACTTGAGGTGCAACATCACCCAAGGCCGCGGCAGCCGTCGTTGCGAATTGTTCAGCCGCATCACCTGCCGCCAAAATCACAACGCCGGGGTTTGTGCAGAATTGCCCCACCCCCATGGTCAGCGATGCTGCCCAGCCTTTGGCGATGTCATCGCCACGTGTGGCCAAGGCGTTATCCATTACGAATACTGGGTTGATCGCACCAAGTTCGCCGAAGAACGGGATCGGTTCAGGGCGTGATATTGCGATATCGAACAACGCTTTGCCGCCGCCATATGATCCAGTAAAACCAACCGCGCGGATTAGCGGGTGGCGAACTAATGCTTCGCCCGCTTCGTTCGTGTTGGATTGCACGAAACCAAATGTTCCAGCAGGCATGCCAGTCCGTTTTATTGCCGCGTCAATCGCGCGGGCAACCAATTCGCCGGTACCGGGGTGACCGGGGTGACCCTTGAACACAACCGGGCAGCCTGCAGCCAGCGCAGATGCCGTATCGCCACCAGCTGTTGAAAACGCGAGTGGGAAGTTTGAGGCCCCAAACACGCCGACAGGGCCGATTGGTCGTTGGATCATGCGCAGGTCAGGACGTGGAAGTGGAGCACGATCCGGCAGTGCAACATCATGACGTCGGTCAAGATAGTCACCCTTACGGATGTGGTCCGCGAATAAACGAAGCTGGCCGCATGTACGGCCGCGTTCGCCCTGCAAACGGGCCTCTGGCAGGCCAGTTTCGGCGTGACCAATTGCCGTCAGCTGATCGCCACGCGCGTCGATTTCTTCAGCAATCGCCTCAAGAAACTCCGCGCGTGTTTCACGTGTGCTCCAACCATATGTCAGATACGCGTCTTCAGCCGCTTGCACGGCGGCATCTACTTCGGCTTGCCCGCCACAAAGAACGGTCATAACTTCGCCGCTCGCGGGATCAGATTGGAACGGCGTACCGCCATCGACCCATTCGCCAGCGATCAGATGTTGTCCGGTAAGAGTTGTATCGGTCATGGTTGGTCCTTTGGTTCATTCATGAAAGGGCGCGACTGTTTTTCGGTCACCCAGCATGAAGGCGTCAGCCACATGCAAAAGCGGGCTGATATCTACATCTGAATGACCTGCTTCGATCAATTCGGCAAAACGGTGATATAAGCCGGGATATTCGCCAGCGTCTGGAACGGTCTGAACAGCGCCGTTGATAGTCAGCGCCGCACCACCATCTGTCAGCTTTAGCGTGCCTTCGGTGGTTTCGACCGTGATATTCCACGTTTGTGGGCCTTCTTGGCGCCAGTCAAAATCAGCTTTGACAGTCATCCCTGCCGGGCCAGCAAAGGTCAGATCAGCCGCAATTGGCGTTGCACGGTTTTCCGGAAAAGACAGCGTCGATGCGGTCAGGTGCACGGGGTTCGGCAGGATTTCTGTCATGATCGACAATGCATTGATGCCGGGATCAAACACGCCCAGACCGCCTGCTTCCCAGATCCAGTCTTGGCCGGGATGCCAGCGGCGCACGTCTTCTTTCCAGTCGATTTGAACCGAGGTGATCTGCCGATCAGACAGCCAACCACGTGCGGCTGCGACGCCAGCGGCGTAACGTGAATGCCATGTCGCAAATAGGGTCACGCCCTTTGCCTTGGCCAGTTTTTCAAGCTTCAGAACCTCAGACACCGTCGCGCCGGGTGGTTTTTCAAGCATCGTATGCTTGCCCGCCATCAACGATTTGACCGCGATGTCATAGCGTGGCTGCGGCGGCATACACAGCGATAGCGCGGTGATATCCGAACGCTCCGCAGTCAGCGCGTCGATATCAGCATAGTTATCCACGCCATCAACACCGCCTGAACGGCTGACCGTCGCGGCAAGCTCCATCGTTTCGTTACCAGCAATCGCTGGGATATGTTGATCGCAGGCAATTTTGCCCACGCCGAGAATGGCAATCTTAGTGGCTGTCACGGGGTACCTCGTTTCCACGTTGTCCTTTGAGAACGTCAAAGTCCGCACCAGTGTCCGCACCTTCGACATGATCGAGATACATGCGTGTGTAGCCGCCGACCACACCGTTTTTCGGGGCTTGCCACGCAGCCAGCCGGGCGGCCAATTCTTCGTCGCTGATATCAAGGTGAACGCGCCGTGCTTCGACGTCCAGTTCAATCATGTCTCCGTTTTGAACGACGGCCAGCGGGCCACCTGCTGCCGCTTCAGGCGTCGTGTGCAAAACAACGGTGCCATATGCAGTGCCAGACATGCGCGCGTCAGAGATACGAACCATATCGGTAATCCCTTTCTTCAGCACCTTGGGCGGTAGCCCCATGTTGCCGACCTCGGACATACCGGGATAACCCTTTGGCCCGCAGTTTTTCAGGACCATCACGCAGTTTTCGTCGATATCCAGCGTGTCATCGTTGATCTTGGCCTTATAGTCGTCGATGTCTTCGAACACGACAGCGCGGCCGCGATGTTTCATCAGATGTGGGCTGGCTGCCGAGGGTTTGAGGACCGCCCCGTTCGGCGCAAGGTTTCCCTTTAGCACGGCAATCCCGCCAGACGCGGCAAGCGCTTTTTCGACGGGCAGAATAACGTCTGCATTCCAGTTGGTCGCGTCTTTGACTTCGTCCCAGATAGCATCACCGGATACAGTCAGAGCGTCTTTGTGCAACAACCCTGCCTCGCCCAGGCGTTTTAAAACAACAGGCAGACCACCCGCATAAAAGAATTCCTCCATCAGGTATTTGCCCGATGGCATCAGGTTCACAATCGTCGGAACGTCACGTCCGCAACGATCCCAATCATCTAGCGTCAGATCAACTTCGACCCGACCAGCAAGCGCGAGAAGGTGGATTACTGCGTTGGTCGAACCGCCGATTGCGCCATTGGTGCGGATAGCGTTTTCAAACGCTTCTTTGGTCAAAATGTCAGATGGTTTCAGATCATCTTTGACCATCTGTACGATCCGGCGACCCGTCATCTGTGCCATCACCTTGCGGCGGCTATCAACGCCGGGAATTGCCGCGTTCCCTGACAGTGCCATACCCAGCGCCTCGGCCATTGATGCCATGGTCGATGCTGTGCCCATCGTATTACATGTACCCGATGAACGGCTCATGGCTTGCTCGGCCTCAAGAAAATCTTCTTGGGACATTTTACCGGCTTTGATGTCTTCGGACATTTGCCAAAGCGCGGTGCCCGATCCGACACGTTCGCCACGGAACCAACCGTTCAACATTGGTCCGCCGGTCACAACGATAGACGGAATGTCAGTGCTAGCGGCACCCATCATCAGGCTAGGCGTTGTCTTGTCACATCCGACCAAAAGAACGGCACCGTCAATCGGCTGAGCGCGCATGACTTCTTCTACCGCCATCGCAGCAAGGTTGCGGTACATCATCGCAGTGGGGCGGAACGTGTTTTCTGACGCTGAAAACACAGGCACCTCAACAGGGAAACCGCCTGCCTCCCAAATCCCGGCTTTGACTTTTTCGGCCAGTTCACGCAGATGGCCGTTGCATGGGGTTAGTTCAGACCATGTGTTTAAGATGCCAATAACGGGTCGTCCGTCGAACAGATCATGCGGATAACCTTGGTTCTTCAACCAGCCACGGTGATAGATATTATCACGAGAGTTCCCGCCGTACCATTCTTGGGAACGTAGCTTGCGGGGCCATTCGGCGGGGATAAAAGTCATTTACTGGCTCCTACAGTTTACGGACGGCAACAGCGCCGTTAACCGCGGGGGTGGTCGAAAGGGAATTGCGCAATGGCAGGCCGAAATCAGGCGCGTTGATTTCAAAAACATCGCCATCTTGGGGGACAATGCCATCGGCAAACGACAGGGTCGCCGTGCCAAACATGTGCACATGCACATCGCCAGGCTGACAGAACACGTCGTATTTGAAATGGTGATGTTCAAGGTTGGCAATCGTGTGCGACATGTTCGTTTCGCCCGATAAAAATGGCTTTTCGAATAGCACGGTATCGCCTCGGGTGATTTTGCTTGTGCCCTCTACGCTATCTGGCAGGTCACCGATCAACATCTCGGGTCCAACAGAACACGGGCGCAATTTGGAATGCGCAAGGTACAGATAGTTCTGCCGTTCAGTCACATGATCCGAGAATTCATTAGCAAGCGCAAAGCCCAACCGGAACGGCGTGCCGTCTGCACCAATGATATAAAGACCAGCTAATTCAGGTTCTTCCCCCCCATCCAAAGCAAATGATGGTGATACCAAAGGTGCACCGGGCGCGACCAGTGCGGCACCTGTGCCTTTGTAGAACCATTCAGGCTGCACACCGACCTGCCCAGCATCAGGCTTGCCGCTTTCGACGCCCATACGAAACATCTTCATGGAATCTGTTTCTTCGTCGGCCTTTGCATGCATCGAAGCGCGCGTTGACGCAGACCCAAGATGGGTTAAACCCGTTCCCGTTAGATGCAAATGTGCAGGATCGGGATGGGTAAGCGGTGGTAGCAGGCTACCTGCGGCATAAAGCGCCTCTAGATCAACGGCTGCGCCAAGACCAACATTTGAAATGTGACCATGCAAGGTTTGGCCGCTCGCGGCGCAATCCATCGCCATTTCGTAAAGCGATTGATCCGAATTGACTTCGAATGCTTCGGTGCCATCACGAGCAACGATTTGAGTACGGCCATCAGCCTTGCGGTATTGTGAAATCAGCATCTGATCAGCCTTTCTTCTTGTTGAGAACGTCAAAGACAACCGCGGCCAAAAGCACGAGACCCTTAATCACCTGCTGCCAGTCAATACCGATCCCCAGGATCGACATACCGTTGTTCATCACACCCATGATGAAGGCACCGATCACGGCACCCACAACAGTACCAACGCCGCCAGCCATCGACGCGCCGCCAATGAACACAGCTGCGATCACATCAAGCTCGAATCCCAGCCCTGCCTTGGGGGTTGCTGTGTTCAAGCGTGCGGCGAAAACCAGCCCGGCTAGGGCGGCAAGCACACCCATATTGGCAAATGTTAGGAATGATATTTTTTTACTGTTGATGCCGGACAGCATTGCGGCCTTTTCATTACCGCCAATAGCGTAAATCCGGCGACCCATCGTGGTGCGGGACGTGATGAACGAATAGATCGCGATCAAGAGCGCCATAACGATGAACACATTCGGCAAGCCACGGAAATCGGCCATCAGCCAGCTCATGTAGACCAGAGCAACAAAGATCAGACCGTTTTTGGCGACAAAGAATGTGATGGGTTCTTCGATGCTGCCTGTCTTTGCGGCCTCCATCCGGCTGCGCACGGCCAAGCCCACAATCAACAATGCCACAGCAACACCGATGAATAGTGAAAACAGGTTCAGGTTCTCGCCGTTAAACAGATCAGGAATGAACCCTGACGAAATAAGCTGAAACTGTTTGGGGAATGGACCAACGGATTGACCGGCCAGCAGCCAAAGTGTCAGCCCCTTAAACACCAGCATCCCCGCCAAAGTCACAATGAACGATGGAATGCGTAGATAGGCGATCCAGAAACCTTGGGCCATACCGATGATCCCGCCTGCAATCAGGCAAAGCACAGCAGCAATCGGATAGGGAATATCCCAGTTCACGATCATCACAGCGGCCAGCGCACCGACAAACCCCATAACAGACCCGACGGACAGGTCGATATGTCCTGCCACAATGACCAACAACATGCCCACGGCCATGATGATGATATATGAATTCTGCAGGATCAGGTTGGTCAGATTGACTGGCTTTAGCAAAATGCCGCCCGTCGTGATCTGAAAGAAGATCATGATCGCGACAAGCGCAAACAGAATCCCATATTCGCGCATGTGGCTGCGTAGGAATGACAAACTTGATTTGACCTCCATCTTGGGCTGATCGTCGGTAGTGTTGGTGGTTGCCTGGGTCATGCCTGGTCCCCTGATTTAATGATGGTGGCCATGATTTTTTCTTGCGACGCGTCTTCGGTCGGCATTTCACCGACAAAGCGGCCTTCGTTCATGACATAAAGTCGGTCGGTGATGCCCAGCAGTTCGGGCAATTCAGAAGAGATAACGATGATCGCTTTGCCTGATGCGGCCAATTCGCGGATCACCGTGTAAATTTCGAATTTTGCGCCAACGTCGATGCCCCGCGTCGGTTCATCAAGGATCAGAACTTCAGGGTCGGAAAACAGCCATTTGGACAAGACGACCTTTTGCTGGTTGCCCCCCGAAAGGTTCACCGTTTCCTGCTCGATTGAGCTGGATTTGATGTTCAGCCGGTCACGATATTGGTTTCCGACAGCAACCTCTTTGGCGTTGTTCACTACGATCCCATTCGCAACACCTTCAAGGTTGGCCAATGGAACATTGCGCCGGATCGTATCATCAAGCACCAAACCATAGGTTTTCCGATCTTCGGTCGCATATGCCAGCCCCGCGTTAATCGCGCTGCGCACATTGGGCAGATGGACGGGTGCACCGTTGATCGACACCTCGCCACGGATGTGTGCACCATAGCTGCGCCCAAACAGGGACATCGCCAATTCGGTACGGCCAGCACCCATCAACCCTGCGATGCCTAGCACTTCGCCTTTTTTGACGTAGAACGACACGTCTTTGACGACTTCGCGCTCAGCATGAAGCGGATGCGTCACGCACCAATTTTTGACCTCCATCGCGATCTCATCACGGGCGTGTGGGATGCGCGGCGGATAGCGGTCATCAAGCGAACGACCAACCATATCGCGGATAATATCATCTTCGCTGATGCCCGCACTGCAATCCAAACGCGACACCGCAGCACCGTCGCGGATCACTGTAATCGTATCAGCAACGCGGGAAATCTCGTTCAGTTTATGCGAGATCAAGATCGAGGTAATGCCCCGCGATTTGAACTCGAGCAACAGATCCAACAGCTTTTCGCTGTCGGTCTCATTCAGGGACGATGTCGGTTCGTCCAAAATCAACAGACGTACGTTTTTCGATAGCGCCTTTGCGATCTCAACCAGTTGCTGTTTGCCTAGGCCAAGGTTGTCGACAATCGTATCGGGGTGTTCGTCCAGCCCGACGCGCGCCAAAACTTCGGCGGCACCGTTGCGGGTGCTGCGCCAATCAATCACGCCACGGTTGGCACGTTCGTTTCCGAGAAAGATGTTTTCTGCCACCGATAAAAGCGGCACCAGCGCCAGCTCTTGGTGGATAATAATGATACCTTCGTCTTCGCTATCTCGGATGCTGCCAAAGCTTTGGACCTGACCGTCATAGACGATATCACCGGTATAGGTGCCATGTGGGTAAACACCCGAAAGCACCTTCATTAGGGTCGATTTTCCGGCGCCGTTTTCGCCGACCAAGGCATGAATTTCACCCTCGGCCACGGACAGGCTCACCTGATCAAGCGCCTTTACACCCGGAAATTCCTTGGTGATCGCGCGCATTTCTAGAATTGTTGACATTTAAGGCTCTCGTCTGAGCTAGAATAGGTGGTTCCCGCCTTGAAATAGGGGACCGGGCGGGAACCAAATTGATGGCAAGCATGAACAACACTCGCCATCACGGGAGCGGTTGATTACTCGATTTGGTCGGCACTGTAATAGCCGCTTTCAAGCAAAACAGATTCCCAGTTTTCAGCTGTCACTGCGACAGGCTCTAGTAGGTAAGACGGCACGACTTTTACGCCGTTGTCGTATGTTGTTGTGTCGTTGATTTCAGGCTCTCCGTCATTCAACAGGGCTTCGACCATACCAACAGTCACACGGGCCAGTTCACGAGTGTCTTTAAACACTGTGGAATACTGTTCGCCTGCGATCATGGATTTTACAGAAGGTACTTCGGCATCCTGACCAGAAACGATCGGCATTGCCATATCGCCAGATCCGTAACCTACACCCTTTAGCGAAGAAAGGATACCAATCGACAGACCATCATAAGGCGACAGAACACCGTGAATTGTCGCATCCGTGTAGTTGGCAGACAGCAGGTTATCCATGCGCGCCTGCGCAACGGAACCATCCCAGCGCAACGTACCAACAGTATCCATGCCCATTTGGCCGGACTGGATCACGATATCACCAGAGTCGATCAGAGGCTGAAGAACCGACATCCCACCGTCATAGAAGAAGTAAGCGTTGTTATCATCTGGGCTACCGCCGAACAGTTCGACGTTCCACGGCTTGTCATCTGGAAAGCGTTCCTGAAGACCGTCAACGATCGTGGTCGCCTGCTGCACACCGACCTTAAAGTTATCGAATGTCGCATAATAGCTGACGTCGCCGCTGTCGCGGATCAGACGGTCATAGGCCACTACTTCGATGTCGGACGCCGCGGCGTTGGCCAGTGCGTTCGACAGTGTCGTGCCATCAATCGCAGCGATAACCAAAACATCAACGCCCTTGGTGATCATGTTTTCGATCTGCGCAAGTTGGTTCGGAATGTCGTCTTCTGCATATTGCAGATCAACTTCGTATCCGGCGGCTTCAAACTGCTGCACCATGTTTTCGCCGTCAGCGATCCAACGTGCCGATGATTTCGTTGGCATCGCGATACCAACATAACCTGAGTCCTGCGCGATTGCGCTTGAACCCAATGCCACCAACGCAGTGGTCGCGAGAATTGTCTTAAAACCAGTCATATTTTCCTCCCTGGCGCATCGCAGCACGGAATACAGGCCCGATGCGTTGTCTTTTTGCCACCTCGCGTGGGATCAATTTCCATCCCCACCACGCTTGGTACGCGCCAGACAGTCGCAATCTTCGTCATTGCAATCAAATCAGAAATTAGACATTGGATATACATAATTTGGTATATGAATAGATCAAAGCACATGATTAAATCCGTTTCTGAAACTGGACAAACAGCACGACTTATCCAACGTGGGCTTCGGTTCTCTCAGCTTCGGCTGATCGTATGCGTCGAAGACACTGGTCAAATCTCGACGGCGGCAGACCAGTTAGGGATGACACAGCCCGCCGCATCGCGACTGCTGTCAGAGCTTGAAAAAACATCTGGTAGCAAACTGTACGAACGTCATCCACGCGGTGTCGACTTAACCGAAGCCGGGCGTGTGCTTGCCGCGCGTGCCCGCACGACGCTTCAGGAACTGGACAGTGCATTCGATGAAATCAGCCTGATCAACAGTGGCGCACGCGGAATTGTACGGATCGGAACCGTCACCGGACCCGGGTTAGAACTTATCTTGCCGGTCGTAAGGGAACTGCGGGTGACCTATCCCGACATTGAATTTGACGTGCTGGTGGATACGTCCGACAAATTATCGGAGGCGCTGCTTGCGCATAGTCTCGATTTCTATCTCGGCCGTGTTTTAGGAAATACCGATCCGCGCGCTGTCACATTGCGCCCCATCGGCCCAGAACCAATCGCACTTGTCGTCCGAAATGGGCACCCTCTTTTGCGGAATACAAATTTAACGCTAAAGGACTGTTTGGCGTACGATTGGGTCATGCAGGCGAAAAACGGTCTCATGCGGTCAGCAACCGAGACATATCTACTTGAACACGACTTAGAACCGCCAGCGCGGGTGCTGAGTACGTCCTCGCTTCTTCTTACGATGGGCTTAATCAGTGACACGAATGCAATCACACCAATTGCGCGATCCGTGGCCGAGCTTTTTACGAATCCTGCCCAACTCGGCAGTAATGTTCGCATTCTTGATGTCGCTCATGACATGACCGTTGGGGCATATGCATTAATCCAGCGGCGCGGGTCCGACCCAAGCCCCGCTGTTCGACGTGTGCTAACCCAACTGGAAGCGCGACTTGATCAGATTTCTTGATTATCGAATTCAGCGAGAAAAACAGTATCAGGCGAAACATCTGACAGATCGACCGGCTGCGCCGATAGCCAATCAGAAAGGGCAGAGGTCACATCGGCTGCGCGGAACTGCACGGGACGGAACCGTGCATTCCAAGCGCCGGGCGTATATGCACCATCACGATCGAAAGTACCGCCGTTCCAGTCATCCCATGGCGCTGCCGAGTTGATATGTGCGCCAATTTTAGAACGCAAAATAACACACTTACCGACGGCTTCTAGCGTCGCGCGACTGATCGTTCCATTCGGTTCGTTGTATTCTGACACATGATCAAGATCACAAGTATAGTCCGGTACGGACGTCACACCATACGGCGTAGACCGTACAGATTCAAACCATTGCCGCCCTAAGCTGAACCGCCCAGCCAACGCGTTTTCACTGCCATCATGGGCAAACGTGCATTCGCTGAACACGAATCCAAATGATGTGCGAATATTCGTGCTTGGTGCCGCCACCCACGCATGAAGCGCACGTGATCCGCGCGACACAATCGTACAGTCGGTGAAATAAGCCGTCGTTTGACCAAATATGAAATCCACATCCCCAGCGATTTTACAGCCCTTAAAATACGACCGTGATGTTGTGAAAGGAGCAGGCGATTTCAGGTAAAGCGTGTCTTGAAAGCTTTCGAGATGCAGGTTCTCACAATGCACTTTATCTGCGCCTGCAACCAATAAGGCCACAGCCTGATGTTGCCCGGTGCTTTGCTGAAAATCAGCGCGGGTCGCACCGCTATCGTCTGCGCCCTGTGGCAACCGATCCGCGTTATAAGTATTAACCAGTGTCAGGTTTCGAAGCTGACAACCGTCGTTTTCAACCCGCAGCACCGACGCATTCGCCGTCGTGATCTTAATGTGCGCAGAAATTCGGTCAAATATCGCAATAATTTCGGGGGCATGTCCCGTAAACAGATCTGCAAATCGGTCTTGATATTCGTCCCCCGGCATTTCTGCATCGACATTTGCAGAAATTTTGGTGCGGCTTGGATCCCCATCCATTCCATAAATTGTGATAGGAACGGCCCGGCCCTGCCAAGTAATCTGAGGGATATAGACCGGACCTTTGTATACGCCCGGCTCTAAGCCGATATAAATGCGATCAGGACCAGCGCATTTTGTCACGGCTTGGTTCACAACTTCGGCCAAACCCATGTCTGGCGTGCCGATATAATCTGGGTCGCCCATAACCTGCCCGCCCATGAATTCATCCAACCATGGACACCACGGATCAACCGTTTCGTCGCCTGCAACACCTGTACAGCGCAACACATTGGCAGCTGAATATTCAACAGCTTGCGCCTTGGTTAATTGAGGACGCAGCACATTAGCCAACGGCGCGTTCCTTTTTGATTTCCAAGGATAACGCGTAGGCCGTGATTAATGGTGAAACACCTTTGGGATCATCAGAACAAATCTTTTCGCTGACGTAATACTCTGCGCTGCCGTCACGATAGCGCCCCTCGAACGGACCAAGTCCAGCAACCCAGCACATGTCAAACATCTCTAGCTGACCATCGGGGCGTTGGCGCACGGTTTGATCAATCAGCGTATCGACGAGATCGTCATAATTAGCGGGCAAAATGCCGATCCGTGATGCTTTGACCAGCGCATATACAAACATCGCAGAAGCCGAAGATTCTTGATAGTTTTGACCAAGGTCGGGTCGGTCAATAACCTGAAGCCACAATCCGTCGGGCTTACGTAGTTCATATATTTTCTCAAGCAGCGCGACCGTGTCTTGGTGTAACGGTGCGAACTCTTGTTCTGATACGACTTCGGCAACATCGACAAGCGCCATCGCAACCCAACCAATTGCACGAGACCAAAAAGCCGCAGAATGACCCGTCTTTTTATCCGCCCAAGGCTGCATTCGCGCTTCGTCATATGCATGGGCGAATAGGCCTGATTTTGCGTCGCGATTTGTGTTCAGTGCGGTGGCAATTTGCGTCAGTGAATCTTGCACCATCGCCTGATCACCGATTGCCTGCGCATAACCCACCTGAAATGTGGGCCCCATGTACAAGCCGTCCAACCAAATTTGCCAAGGGTAACGCAGTTTATGCCAATACACGCCCGATTTTGTGCGCGGATGATGTTTCAGTTGCAGCGCAAGGTAATCGGCCGCAATCATATATTTCGGATCACCCGTTTGCGCGTGAAGATAAACCAAAGCGCGTCCAGACAGGATGTGATCGATGTTATATTCTGACGGATCATACCCAACCGGCAATGACGCATCGGTTAATTGGCCGTCGACCAAACGCTTTAGGTGATCAAGCCAGCGATCTTCGCCCGTCGCCTGATGCATCGCTTCGAGCGCACGATAAACGAGCCCGTCTTCATAGCACCATGATCCACCTTTATAGTATTTATGATCACGCGCGTAGGCATCAAAATAGTCGCTTAGCATGGCTAGATTTCCTCTGGTGAAAGGACGGTCAGATCACCGTCCAATCTGGCAAATTCAGTAATAATTCCTGCGTGAAGTTCTGGGCCGACGTTGCTAGCCATGACGGGAACGCCCGGTGTTGCATTGGGATCGTAAGATACCCAAAACCCATCAACCGAAATTCCTGTAATCGGCGCTTCGGGTAACCCGATAAGCGCAGCGGCAGCATGCTGCACGCCCTTTGCCATCACGTTCTTAAGTGTAATATCGGTAATCAACGGGGTGGTTTCATCGACTGGTGCGGGATCACGCGATTGGACTGCATCACTGCGACCGTCAGGATCGCAAAAGTAAAATGCGTTCACAGCCAAAGGTGTCGCAACATTTTCCATGTGAACCATATCAAGCGCGATCCGTGCGACTTTGCCGCCGCGACCACGCCGGGTTTTGATCCGCACACCACGGTCCGTACCATCAAATGTGCAACGCGTAATCGTCACATCGGTAATGTCACCGCTCATTTCGGAACCCAGCACCACCGCACCGTGGCCACGTTCCATCAGGCAGTTACGGATAGTCAGCCGGGTTGTCGGAGCCAAATGACGGTTATCACCTTTTTGCCGCTTACCTGCTTTGACCGCGATGCAGTCATCGCCGACCGATATCCTTAGCCCAACCACCTGCATATCAACGCAACTTTCCGGGTTGAAGCCATCGGTGTTTGGACTGTCTGGCGGGTTCTGAATAAACATCGCCGCAGCAATAAGATTTGAGCAATGAAACGGGTGCACCGTCCAAGAAGGTGAATTCGCGACAGTGATCCCGCTTAGGGTGACATTCTGGCAATGTGCCAAAAACAACGTCCGTGGGCGTCGCGCGCCGTCTCGGGTTTCTTTTGGCCAGCTCCACCAATCGCCACTATCACCGCCACCGTCGATGCGGCCCAGCCCGGTGATCGTCAAATTTTCACATCCAATCGCAGTAATTGGCGACGCGAAACTCGCTTCGGGGAGCCCCTCCCAAGTACCGACATTCAATCCGTTTTCGTCCCAAGCTGGAAGAATAGGCCAGTCTGCACGGTCACCCGGCGCGGCGATTTCGGCACCTTTCGCCAAGTACAAGGTCATATCACTGCGTAGAAATATTGGTTTGGAAACATATCTGCCTGCTGGTACGTATAGCGTCCCACCTATCGGCAACGCATCAATCGCCGCCGCAAACGCAGGCGCATTATCAACACTGCCCGTAGCTGCACCAAAGTCAGTTAAATCGATTAGGCCCGCACATGGAGGCGTCTGAAACCTTGCCACACCCATTGCCGTGCGAAATTCATAGTTTGTGTCGGGCTCTAGTGCATCTAGAAACACTGAAACCTTAGCGGCTTCGCCTGTTTGAACAGGTTCATTTCCGGCCTTTGCCAACGACCACGCCCTAGGTTCAGCAAGATGATATAGCGCCTGATCAGGCGATAGCAGTACCGTGGCCGTGCGTGGTGTCACAGCAATAGTTTCAATAACAGACATGGGATAACCAGTTAGGTTTGAGATAGGTAGCGCCGCAAACCACGGCGCCACCAAAAGGATTTATTTAATGTCTTCAAGCGCCTCGTTGATGCCATACAGCATATCATCGGCGGCGGTTTCCGCATCGATTTCACCATAGGCAAACAGCTCTAGGTTATCGGACATCGCTGAACGCACATCTGGGTGCTCCATGAAGGGGTGGATTGCCGGCCCTTCGGCATCCAGAACCAATTGCTGCGCTGCAGACTGTTCTGGTGCGATAGCACCTGCGTCCGATAGCAATGCCTTTGCCGCGCTTGAACTTGGAACGCCGCGTGCGGTTCCCATTGCGGACACGCCTTCGGGTTCATTCAACAGGCAATTCAGCACTTCTGCCGCGGCTTGGGGGTTGTCCGAGTTAGCCGAGATCGAGAACACCATCGACGACTTGCGATAGATGCCCTCGGTCTGCTGGCCATCCTGGGAAAGGATACCGGTATAAACAATCTCTTGGCCTTCATCCAAAGGATCAGAGACTTTGAAATAGGTTGAATCCCACTGGTAAGTGCCCGCGATTTCACCGCGTGACCACCGTGGGTTTTCGTGCAAGGCAACGTTGCCCGCAGCCGCACGATCACGCCAAGCTTCGATCACATGCGCGTCGACCATCGCTTGGTACATCTCAATCGCGTCAACCAGTTCTTCTTTCGTCCAAAGAACGGTGTTTGTCGCGGGGTCTATCAAGGGCTTGCCCGTTTTTTGTGTGCCGTAAAGCGTAACGATCAAAGCAGCGTCTAGGCCAGCGGCCTCGAACGGATAAAAGTCTTCGCCCAGTTGATCGCGAAATACCGGACCCGCAGCCATCAGTTCGTCCCAAGTTGTTGGGACCTCTAAACCCGCTTTTGCGTAGGTGCCGGGGTTGAACACGAACAAGCGGCCTGTCGTCGAAACGGACAAACCATTCAACGCGCCGTTCATTGTGCCCGCATCAATTTGCGCGGCATCCCAGCTCGACAGATCAATCGTGTCGGACAGTTGGTTCATGTCCGCAAAACCAGTGCCGTCGGCAGACAAGATTGGCAGCCAAGGCCAGTTAATCTGCATGATGTCGGCTTCGGTGCCGCCAGCAACTTGGGTGACGACCTTTTCAAAGTGACCAGACCAGCCTGTAAATTCGGGGCTGATCGTATGGCCATGCTTAGCGCCGCAAGCCTCAAGCCCAGCTTGGGTTGCAGCGTGGCGGCTATCACCGCCCCACCAGCTCATGCGGAGTTCATCTGCGGTGGCCGATCCGGCCAAAATAGTCGAGGTCAGCGCGACCCCTAGAAGTGTCTTCATATGCGTCATTTGGTTTCCTCCCTTTGACGTTTTTATTCAGCCAGCGACACGTTCTCCCCACTGGCCTTGTCGAAAATATGCATCTGCACACCTGTAGGGCGCAGACCTACGCGATCACCGCGCTGTAATTTGAGGTTGAATTTTTCGGTTGGAACGACCGCGATAAATGCCGCGTCACCAATCGTGACGTGAACGTTCACCTCGTGTCCCATAAATTCAATGTTGTGAATAACGCCGGAAAATGCGTCGGCTGCGCCATCAGTTTCGATGGTCATGTGCTGTGGACGAATACCAAGCGTGACCGGACCCGGCGCTGCATTCAAACGCGCTGACAAATCAGCAGGCGCAGTTATCGTCTGCCCGGCAAGCGTCAGCTTTGGCGTGCCATCCATTGTGAGTTCGGCATCCGCAAGGTTCATTTCGGGCATACCGATAAAACCGGCGACAAACGCGTTCGCGGGCTTTTCATATAGCGTCACAGGATCTGCGACCTGCATGATGTGGCCGTCTTTCATCACACAAATCCGGTCGCCCATTGTCATGGCCTCGACCTGATCGTGTGTCACGTAGATCACCGTCGCGGGGCGACCTTCGTCGCGCAGCCGTTTATGCAAATCAGTGATCCGCACGCGCATCGACGCACGTAGTTTCGCATCAAGGTTCGACAGTGGCTCATCGAACAAAAACACCTCTGGGCTTTTGATCAGTGCGCGGCCCACGGCGACACGTTGCGCCTGACCGCCAGACAGCTGTTTGGGTAGCCGATCCAACAGTTCGTCGATCTCCAGGATGCCCGAAACTTCGCCAGTCGATGCTTCGATCTCGTCCTTTGGCTTGCGCTTCAGCTTGAGCCCAAAGGACAGGTTTTTACGGACCTTCATATGTGGATAAAGCGCGTAGTTTTGGAAAACCATCGCGATGCCGCGTTTGCCGGGCGTCAGGTCATTGATGATTTTGTCACCAATCCGAATTTCACCGCCAGAAATGGTTTCCAGCCCGGCGATCATCCGCAGTGTCGTGGATTTGGCGCAGCCTGATGGGCCAACCAGCACCATGAATTCACCGTCTTTGACATCAAGGTCGATGCCATGCACCGCCTTGAACCCGTTGCCGTACATTTTTTCGACGGATTTTAGTTGCAGCTCAGCCATTAGCCTTTGACCCCCCCGGTCGAGATACCTTCGATGAAATATTTTTGTGCCATGAAGAACACGATCAGTGACGGCGCGAGCGCCAGACAGGACATCGCCAAAATCTGGTTCCAAGCGAATGCCTCGGTCGTGTCGATGGACAGTTTCAGCGCAAGGCTGATCGGATAGTTTTCAACCGATGACAGGTAAATCAACGGCCCAAGAAAGTCGTTCATCGTCCACATGAACTGGAACAAACAGACCGAGATCAGCGCAGGCGTCAGCATTGGCACCACGATGTAGATCAAGGTTTGCAGCGTGTTCGCCCCGTCAACGCGGGCAGCTTCTTCCATGTCGCGTGGGATCGCCCGCAGAAATTGGATCAGCATAAAGACAAAGAACGCATCGCCAGCTAATGCCGAAGGCACCCACAGCGGTAGAAAGCTGTCCAACCAACCGATGTCACGAAACAACAGGTACTGTGGAATGCGCGTTACAACGTTGGGTAATAGCAGCGTTGCTATCACCGTCGAAAAGATGATCTTTTTGAACGGAAAGTCGAACCGAGCGAACCCGTAGGCGACCAATGTACATGATATCGCAGTCCCTATCATTTTCGGAATGATGATCATCATCGAGTTCATAAAGAACTTTGCAAAGGTGTACGGCGTCGATGTTTTCCAACCATCGATATAGCCCTGAACAGTGGGTTCCTTTGGCCAGAACGAAGGGCTCGAGAAGATCTCGGCATTGGTTTTGAACGATGCGCCGAACATCCAGATCAGAGGGTAAACCATGATCAATCCGACGATGATCAACAGGCTATAGCGAAACGCCGATGATATACGCGTTCGACGCCGCTGTTTTTCCATATTCGCAAGGGTATCTGCGCTGATTTGTGGCATAGCTGTCATGCGCTTAGCTCCTCTTGTCGCCGGCGTAGTAGACCCATTTCTTTGATGACCAGAAGGCGATCAAAGTCAGGACCATAATGATCACGAAAAGCACCCAAGCGATCGCGCTGGCATAGCCCATGTCAAAGCTCTTGAAGGCCTTGTCATAGATATAAAGCGGCAACAGATAGGTCGATTTCAGCGGGCCGCCTTCGGTGATGATGTAGGGACCATTGAATTCTTGGAACGCCTGCACCGTCTGCATAATCAGGTTGAAAAAGATCACAGGTGTGATCAGCGGCAGGGTAATATAGCGGAACAACTGCCATTTGTTTGCGCCGTCAATCGACGCGGCCTCGTACAGGGATTTGTCTACTGACTGCAGCGCGGCGAGGAAAATCACCATCGCAGAACCGAACTGCCAGCAGCGTAGCAAGCTGATGGTAAACAATGCGTTTTCGGGATCTCCGAACCAGTTCACACCTTCCAGCCCGATACCTTCAAGCATCATGTTCACAAGGCCAGTGTCAGCAAAGATATAGCGCCATAGAACCGCAATCGCGATTGACCCACCAAGGATCGAAGGCACATAAAATGCCGTCCGAAACAGACCGATCGCGCGTAGGCGGTAATTCAGGATCACCGCGATGAACAAAGCAAAGGCCAGCTTTAGCGGCACTGTCATGAACACATAGACCAAGGTGACCTTGAGCGACTTGTCGAACGTCCGATCACGCGTGAACAATTTTTGATAGTTATCAAGGCCGGTCCATTCCGGCTTTGACAGCAGATCGTAGTCCGTGAAGCTCAGGTAGAAGGACGCAATAAATGGAAACGCCGTGAACAACAACAACCCGATGACATAGGGCGCAACGTACCAAAGCCCTAGATATTTACTGTCACCACCCATTTACGCGGCCTCCTTGACTATTTCTTTCGGAAGATGGCCCACCGTGGCAGTCTCCATATCCCGATAAAGCGCGTGCAAAAGGCGGTCGTCCAGACGTGTGCTCAACGGATTAGCGCGAAGTAAGTCTGCCCCGGCCGCAACACCCGGAAAATCGCAAGAAGCGGTAGATATACCTTTAAAAGGGGCAACAACCAGCGGTGCTACGCGGTTGTTCACACCTTTGATGGCATAGGCAGTTGACACGGGAGTACCGTGTTCGGAATTATTCATGCACAAAACCCCAAACCCATCGACCGCACCTGCGTACGATAAACAAGTAAGGCTCCTCCCTTGCTGCAAATTCAGGCGAATCTTGCAGACGATTTGTTTATTGCCTGTTATGTTAATCTGGCAGTAGGGGCCCTTGAATGAACAGTATGCAACAAAAAGATGGATAAAATCGAACACTCTTTGCTTGCAGGCATGCCAGTTCAGGCATTTTCTTTGAAACTGGCCCGTACAGCGATCCGAATGCACCACACGCCAAGCTGGAAAATAAACAAGGTTAACCCCGATCATGACCTGGTCATTTGCCTTAGCGGGACGGCGAAATATGACATCATCGGCGAAGAAATATTGCTTGAGCCGGGAATGGCGATGCTAATACCAGCGTATCAACGATTCAGGGGGAAATACGCCGGGTCTGGCGAGGTCGTGACCGGCGTCGCCCAGCATTTTTCGCTCGAATTATTCGGGCGTGGCGACGTGATCAGCAAGATGGATTTGAACCGCTGTGTGCGGCTGTCCAACTGGGATGTATTAGAACCGCTGGTTCGGCATTTTCGAAATACCCCTCAAGGGACCGCGACCACACTTGCCGCGCATCACCAGTTCATGGTGCTGCTGCTGGCATATCTGGACGATGCGTTGATCGGATGGCGCATGCAATCAAATCAACAACAAGACCAAGATCAGCTATCGCTTCAGATTATGCTAACTGCATCCCGGCTTGCCGCGGACCCCGTTGGTGCTGGCGGCCTAACCGAGGCATTGGCTGCTGTTCCATACAACGCGGACTATTTTCGGCGTGCCTTCCGTGATCGGATTGGCATGACCCCACAAAAATACCGCGAACTTAAACGGATGGAATTCGCCGTAAACCGTCTGGGCGTTGGATTGTCAGTGAAAGAGGTTGCCGCAGAGCTGGGCTATTCCGACCCCTATTTCTTTAGCCGGATGTTCAAACAATACATCGGAGCGAGCCCGTCGCGGTATCGTTGGGCGGGCTCGTCACCGATTGATGCAGACGAAATCTCTTAACCCACGTGCGATAATCCTGCGATCACGCCACGCAATTCTGCCAGCCCGCGCAAGCGCCCGATCAGCGGATAACCCGGATGGGTTTCGCGGTCAGCGTCAGACAACAGGTCATGACCGTGATCGGGACGAAACGGGATTGATGCATCGACGCGACCTTCGGACTCGCGTCGCTTTTCTTCATCCAACAGCACTTTGATCAGCGCGACCATATCGGTATCGCCTTCCAGATGCGCCGCTTCTTCAAACGCGCCGTCTGGATCTTTGCGTACGTTCCGCAGATGGGCAAAGTGAATACGTTCAGCATGGGTTGCCGCAATTGCAGGAACATCATTGGCGGGATTAGCACCCAACGATCCGGCGCACAGCGTCAGCCCGTTTGCGTTGCTGTCATGTGCAGACATGATCCAATCAATATCTGCAGCATCCGACACAATCCGGGGCAACCCCAAAATATCGCGCGGCGGATCATCAGGGTGAACGCAAAGTCGCATTCCAAGGTCTTCGGCCGTCGGAATGATTTCTTCAAGAAACCGTTTATAGTTTGCCCGAAGCGCTGCGCGGTCGAGACCGTCATATAATTTCAACGCATCGTGCAACCCATCCACATCATAGCGATCATATGCACCGGGCAAGCCCGACATAATCGCGTGAAGCAGCGCTTCGCGGTCGGCGTCAGTCGACTGCTGGAACCAAATCGCAGCGCGATGACGTACTTCTTCGGGGTAATCGTCCTCGGCTTTGGCACGACCCAGCATGTGAATTTCGAACGCAGCCATGCGGTAGGCTTCGAACCTGAGACATGTCCCTCCGCGTGCAACAGGCGCTGCAAGATCGGTACGTGTCCAATCAAGCAAGGGCATGAAGTTATAGCAAATAACCTGCACGCCAGCCGCGGCCAAGTGCGCCATAGATTGACGGTAGTTCGCGAACAATTGTGTCAGATCGCCTTCGCCACGTTTGATCCGTTCGTGGATCGGCAGGCTTTCCACGACAGACCAGTCGAACCCGGCCGCACGTATTTCATCTGCGCGGGCGTTGATGGGTTCTGGTTGCCACACCTCGCCATAGGGGATTTCGTGCAAAGCATTTACAATCCCAGTCGCGCCCGTTTGCGCGACCTCTGGCAGTGTAATGTTGTCAAAAGGTCCGTACCAACGCCATGTTTCTTGCATTAGCTAAACCCTTGAACCGTTGCACGCGCGCCATCGTGGCACAAACGCAAAAATGCCTGCGTAACGGCACGACGAAACACTGTGTTATTCGCCAGATCAGGTGCGAAGACTTCTTTGATATTCAGCAAAGCGACCACCTTCTCTTCGGGGTCGCCACTACTGTCGTACGTCGCACGCAGTCTATCAGACAGGGGATCTTTTACCTCGATCAGTGCACCTTTTTCATCGACTCCGCCGATGTATCGCATCCATCCAGCAACACCCAATGCAAGCCCCGGAATATCGCGACCAGCGGCAAGGTTATCGGCAACAGTCCCCAACAAGCGCTGCGGTAGTTTCTGCGAACCATCCATCGCGATCTGCCAAGTTCGGTGGCGGATCGACGGGTTTTGGTATCGTTTTAGCAATGCCGCGCAATAGGCCAACAGATCTTCGCCTTCGGGCTGCGGCACGGTTGGCGTGATTTCATTTTCCCATAGTGAGTTGATCAAATTCACAAACGCAGGATCAGCAACCGTTTCAGAAATCGTTTCATACCCAGCCAAGTAACCCAGATAGGCCAATGTAGAATGGGTGCCATTTAGGCACCGCAGCTTCATCAATTCAAACGCTTCGACATCGCGCACCAACTGCGCACCAACGCCGCCCCAATCAGGACGATCACCGTTTACAAAATCATCTTCGATGACCCACTGCCGAAACGGTTCGTGCATGACACAGGCGTTATCAATGTAACCTTGCGCCGCGGTCAACGCGTCAACATCGGCTTGGGTCGTTGCAGGCGTGATGCGGTCAACCATCGTCGCAGGAAAGCGCACGTTCGCTTCAATCCACGTTGCCAAATCTGCATCCAGCGCCCGCGCAAATCCCAGCACAACGCTACGCGTGAGTGGTCCATTATTTGGTAGATTATCACAAGGCATCATGGTGAACGGTGCAACACCAGCCAAGCGGCGGCGGTTCAGCGCGTGCACAATATATCCAATCGCAGATTTTGGCGCATCGGAATGCGTTAAATCATGGGCGATATCAGGGTGATCCAGCAGCAATTCACCCGTCGCTGGATTATGGCAGTACCCTTTTTCAGTAATCGTGGTTGATACGATTTTGACCTGTGGGTCAGCCATTGCATCAAGCACCGCCCCCGGATTTTCCGGTGCGACCAAGATGTCTTCGATTGCTTCGACAACAGTATATTCCGCACCTTCGGGCGCAAGTTCAACGGCTGTGTAGGCACAATCTTGGGGCTTTAACTTGTCGCGGATGTCGGCGCTGCGCAGACTGACTGTCAAAATCCCCCAATCGCCACCAGATTTCGCCATCGCCTCGGCCGTGTAAGGCGCGTTGAAGGCGCGGAAAAATGCGCCCGGCCCAAGGTGGACAATGCCAACCTTGGGACGCGGTGCATCGCTACGTGTAAGAAGCGGATTAGCGGGCAAGCCAACCTCCATCGACGTTCAGCACGGCACCGTGCACATAGTTTGCAGCAGATGACGCAAGGAAAACAGCAGCGCCACCCATGTCAGATGCATCACCCCAACGGGCGGCGGGAATCCGGTCAAGGATTGCTTTGTTGCGTTCTTCGTCCGCGCGCAATGCGGTCGTGTTGTTGGTCGAAATGTAACCGGGTGCCAACGCGTTCACATTGATCCCTTTGGCGGCCCATTCGTTTGCCATCAGCTTTGTCAGGCCTGCAACGCCATGCTTAGACGCCGTATATGACGGCACGCGGATGCCCCCTTGGAACGAAAGCAGTGACGCAATATTGACGATCTTACCGCCACTCCCACGTGCCAAAGCCGCCTTGGCAAATGCTTGGCAGGTAAAGAACACAGCCTTCAGGTTCACATCCATGACGTCATCCCAGTCGGCCTCGGAAAAATCAACGCTATCATCGCGGCGGATGATGCCTGCGTTATTCACAAGGATGTCGATCTGTTGATCAGCGAAAACACCTGTGGCAGCCATCGGATCTGCGAAATCAAGCTTTAGCGCGGTCCCATTGGGGACCAACGCCAGTGTTTCATCCATGCCGGATCGTCCCGCACAGACCACTTGCGCACCCGCATTGCCCAAAGCGACCGCAATCGCCTGACCAATGCCAGTGTTCGCGCCCGTCACAAGGGCGCGTTTTCCAGTGAGGTCAAAGGGGTTCAACGCAAGTCTCCCATTGGAACCATGTCCATGTCTGTGAAATCAACGTTGTCGCCAGCCATCGCCCAGCAGAACGTATAAGACCCAGTGCCCGCGCCGCAGTGGATCGACCAAGGCGGAGAAATGATGGCTTCTTCGTTGGCGATCACCATGTGACGTGTTTCCGATGGTTCACCCATAAAGTGGAACACCCGCTGGTCAGCATCTACGTCAAAGTACAGGTATGCTTCCATCCGGCGGTCATGACGGTGGGCAGGCATTGTGTTCCACAATGAACCCGGCTTGAACTGGGTGTAACCCATCAACAACTGACAGCTTTTGCAAACGTCCGGGTGTAGCACCTGAATGATAACACGCTCGTTTGCTTGTTCACGTGAACCCATTTCAACGCGGCGCGCATCAGATTCTTTGATGTGCGTGGTTGGGTAGGTCTGGTGCGCAGGGGCCGACAGAATGTAGAAACGGCCAGCGCCAGAAAACTCAACAGCGCCGCCGCCCATACCCACATACAGAACTTCGCCTTTGGCCAATTCGTACGCAGCGCCATCGACTTTGACGGCCCCTGTTTCGCCAATGTTCAGCACAGCCATTTCACGACGTTCAAGGAATGTCTTCGTGCCGGTTTCGGGCATGTCAGCCAGCGTCAGCGTACCATTGCCCGGAACAGCCGACCCAAGGATTAAGCGGTCATAGTGGCTGTACACCAGACGAATTTCACCGTCGGCAAACAGATCACCAACGTGGAAGTGGCTGCGCAGCCCTTCGGTATCGAGGGTTTTCGTGGTTGCGGGATCAATGGCGTAGCGGGATTCAGATTTCAGCATGGGGAGGTTCCTTTTTTAAAGAAAGTCGTCACGGCGCGGCGTGAAAGTGTCGATCAGACGGCCGTCTTCGAGGCAGCGACAGCCATGAACAGCTTGGGATGGAATGACAAAACTATCGCCCTGCCCGACAATGGTTTCGACGCCATCGACGGTGAATGCAAAGCGACCAGATTCCACATAAGTGGATTGGACGTGCGGATGGCTGTGCAGTTTGCCTTCGCCATCTTTGTCAAAGGTGAAAGCCACGACCATCAGTTCGGGGCTTTCGGACAGAACCTGACGCGTGACGCCGGGGTCTGCCTGCACGATGGGGAATTTCTGGGTCATGTTATCCTCAGTGAAAGAGTGACGGCAGCCAAAGCGACAGCGCCGGGATGTAAGTGACAAGCATCAGCGTACCAAAGGCCGCGCCGTAGAACGGCCAGATCGAACGAACGGCGTCCCAAATTGGGATACGCCCAACCGCACAGCCCACAAACAGAACTGCACCGACAGGTGGCGTACATAGGCCGATGCCAAGGTTCAGGATCAAAATGACACCAAAGTGTACCGGATCAACGCCAAACGCGGTGGCAACAGGCAAGAAGATCGGCGTCGTGATGACGATCAGCGGCGACATATCCATGAACGTGCCTAGGATCAGCAATACTACGTTCAGTAGCAGCAAGATCATAATCGGATTGTCCGAAAGCCCCTGCAGCGTTTCAACCATCGTTGCTGGCACTTTGAGGTAGGCAAGCAACCAACCAAACGACGCAGCACAGCCGATCACCAACAGCACCATCGCGGTTGTACGCACGGCAGCGAATGTCGCTTCGACAAAATCATGCCAGCTTAGGCTTTTGTAGACAAAGAACGTGATCAACAGCGCATAGACCACCGCGATGTTCGACGATTCAGACGCGGTAAAGATACCTGACCGCACCCCGCCAAAGATAATCGCCACAAGGATCAGCCCCGGCGCAGCAGACACAAACAATGTGCCCATCATGCGAAAGCCTTCGAACTTTTGAACGGGATAGCCTTTTTTGACAGCCACCCACCAAGCGGCGATCATCAGCGACACAGCCAAAAGGAAACCGGGTACGATGCCTGCGGTAAACAGGTCAGCGATTGAAATGCGGCCTCCAGCGGCAATCGAATAGATGATCATGTTGTGTGACGGTGGTAAAAGCAGCGCGATGATCGAACTAACCACCGTGATGTTCACAGCGTAATCGACATCATATCCACGTTCTTTCATTTGCGGGACCATCAGGCCACCAACGGCGCTGGCATCGGCAGCGGCAGACCCTGATACGCCGCCAAACATGACAGACGACAGCACGTTCACTTGGCCCAGACCGCCGCGCAAATGGCCGACAAAGGCCCCAGCAAGCGCGACAAGCCGTCGGGCAATATCACCCCGCACCATCAGGTCGCCCGCAAAGATAAAGAACGGGATCGCCATCAGCGCAAACACGGAAACCCCGGAATTCAAACGCTGGAATACAACGACAGGTGGTAAGCCAAGGTAGGCAATCGTCGCAAAGCTAGAAACACCAAGGCAGAACGCAACAGGCGTACCGATCAGAAGCAGGAACACAAATGTTCCAAATAGGACGTAAAGCTCCATTTAGGTCGCCTCGCTGTTATCGTCGCCAAAGCGGGCGGTGGGCAGACCTGCGGCACGGCGCGCGATACGCTCGACCGAGAAAAGCACGACAAGAACGCCGCCAGCAACGATAGGAATAAAGTCAAAGGCACCAGAAATGCCCAAAGATGGCAGCGTATTTCCGGCGGTCTTTTCCGCCAGCTGCCAGCCAAACCAGATCATGCCGGTACCAAAACCAGTCACGACCAGATCAGAAAGTGAATAAAGGAACATCTTGCCCTTGTGCGGGATCAGATACAGCAGCACGTCAAACGACAGATGATACCCTTCGCGGATACCCACCGCAGCGCCCAAAAATATGAACCAACCCATGATCATTACCGAAGCAGGTTCGGTCCACGAAATACTGTCATTCAATACGTAACGCCAAAACACTTGCGCAGCGATCAACACAGTCATCAAGACCAACCCGGTTCCTGCCGCCCAAAGCGCACCGCGCCCGATTAGCCCGGTAAAAACCGCAAATTTTAGCATAAAACCCTGCAAAGACATTCCCCCGAAAGTATCGGCCCGCAACATGTGTTGCAGGCCAAATTTGGTATTATTCAGTTGCCTGAATGTCTGCGACCATCTGCTGAAGCACAGGTGAAGTTACGTATTTTTCGTAAACTGGAACCATAGCTTCGATGAATGGTGTTTTGTCGATCTCGGTGACGATCTCGACGCCAGCTTCGCGAATGCGTGCTTCTGATTCTGCTTCACGTGCAGCCCAAAGTTCACGCATTACAGGAACGGAATCGCGTGCGGCTTGGCGTACGATTTCCTGATCTTCAGCAGACAGCTTTTCAAAGCTGGATTTCGCCATCACCAGAACCTCTGGCACGATCAAGTGCTGATCAAGCGTGTAGTACTGTGCAACTTCGAAGTGGCCAGAGCTGTCGTATGAAGGCCAGTTGTTTTCCGCGCCGTCGATCACGCCAGTTTGGATCGAAGAATATACTTCGCCATAAGGCATCGGTGTCGCATTTGCGCCCAGCGCAGAAACCATATCAACAAACATGTCAGACTGCATCACGCGGAATTTAAGACCAGCAAGATCTTCGATAGAGTTGATTGGTTTTTGCGAGTTGTAGAAGCTGCGTGAACCACCATCAAAGAATGCCAGACCTACCAGATCATGGTCGCTGAACGCTTCTAAAATCTGATCGCCGACAGCACCATCCATAACGTTGTGCATGTGCTCAACTGAACGGAAGATATATGGAAGCGAAGGAATTTGTGTTTCTTCAATGATGTTGTTGAACGGCCCAAGGGAAACGCGGTTCATGTCGATCACACCGAACTGTGTTTGCTCGATCGTATCTTTTTCCTGACCCAGCTGCGCTGAGTGGAATACTTCGATGCACAGGCGCCCGTCGGTGCGCTCTTCTAGCAAAGTGCCCATGTGGTTCACCGCAGCGACGGTAGGGTAACCATCAGGGTGTGTATCAGACGAACGAAGCGTTACTTCGCACGCGGTTGCCGCCGAAGCCATCGCAACGCTGGCAAGCAGTGCCGCACCGATTGTTTTAGTAAATGTCATTGTTTTCCTCCCAGAAAATTGGCTCTCCTCAGAGCCGGTAAGCCTGCTTTGCAAGCCGGTAAGTGAGGTCATGCGCGACCTCATGTGCATCCGCCAAACCAAGCCGCCCAGTCGCGACAAGATTTGCCAGATACGCACAATCAGACCGCCGGGCGACGTCATGCCGGGCGGGAATTGAACAAAATGCGCGGGTGTCGTCGTTAAAGCCGACAGTGTTGTAGAACCCACATGTTTCAGTCGTTGCTTCGCGGAACCGTTTGATCCCTTCGTTGCTGTCAAAGAACCACCAAGGCGGACCCAAACGCAGCGCCGGGTAGGCCCCCGCAAGCGGTGCCAATTCGCGGCTGTAGCTAGTTTCGTCCAACGTAAAGACGATCACTGTTAGCGACGGCTCCATTCCAACCGCATCCAAAAGTGGTTTCAGCGCGTGCACGTAGTCAGTCTGGCTTGGGATATCGAAACCTTTATCCCGCCCAAATCCGGCAAAAACACTGGCCGAGTGGTTGCGGAACGATCCGGGATGGATTTGCAAAACCAACCCATCGTCAAGGCTCATCCGCGCCATTTCGGTTAACATCTGCCCGCGAAAGGCGTCCGCCTCGCCAGGGGTACATGTCCCCGCCAATGCCTTAGCAAACAACGCCGCAGCATCAGCCTGCGGCATATCTTCGGTACGGGCGGTCGGATGACCGTGGTCGCTGGCGGTCGCGCCAAAGGTTTTAAAGAATGCCCGACGGACACGATGCGCCTGAAGGTACCCCTCCCACGTCGATGTATCTTCGCCAGTCAATGCGCCAAACTGCGCGACATTCTCAGCGAAACCTTCGAATTCAGGATCAACGACATTGTCCGGGCGATAAGTCGTCACAACGCGACCATTCCAGTCACTGTCGTTGATCATCTTGTGCCATTTCAGATCATCCAATGCGCTTTCGGTCGTCGCTAGCAGTTCAATCCCAAAGCGGTCAAACAACGCCCGTGGGCGGAACGCATCCTCGGCCAGCTTTGCGTCGATATGATCGTAATGTGCATCAGCGGTATCAGCCGACAGGCGCTCACCTAGGTCGAACACGTGTTCAAACGAATGGTCCAACCACATCGACGATGGGGTTCCACGGAGCAGATGGTAGTTTTCAGCAAAACGACGCCAGATTTTGCGCGGGTCATCTTCGACCGCACGACCATCGGCGCTTGGCACACCTAGATCAGCCATCGACACCCCTTGGGACACAAGCATCCGGAACACGTAATGGTCCGGGACGACAAACAATTGCGCGGGGTCTGGAAACCGCTCGTTCTTTGCAAACCAGCTGGGGTCACAATGTCCGTGCGGGCTGATGATCGGCAAATCCGCGACGCTCTCGTAAAGGTCGCGCGCCAACTTTCTTGTCGCTGATTCGACCGGAAAAAGACGGTCCGGATCAGTTAATTTCATCAGATTTCCCCCCAAATGCCTTGCTATACGGCTGGTCATCTAATATGTTAGTCTGGTAGATACGTCAAACTGGAAATTACCATGCCCGCGCTAGCCTCACTCGCCCAAGTGCAAACGACGACAGCCACTGACCAAGTATTTCAGGCGCTGTATTCCGCAATTATCACACTTGAACTTGCCCCCGGCAGTAAGGTTTCAGAGGCAGAGATCGCCCGAAATTTGGGTGTATCCCGGCAGCCCGTGCGCGATGCGTTCTATCGTCTATCTGAACTCGGCTTTATGTTGATCCGTCCGCAACGCGCGACAACGATCACATATATCTCTGAACAAGCGTTGCTGGATGCACGCTTCATCCGCACCGCGCTTGAGGTCGAGTGCATGCGCACTGCTATCTCTAAGATTACAGATGACGATATCCTACGCCTTGAAGGGCTCATCAATCAGCAAGAGGCCGCGATAAAGGCTGACGATAGATTAGGCTTTCACGCGCTCGACGACGAATTCCACGAAGTCATCTGCGAAATTGCAGGGCATCCAAACGCGTGGAACCTGATCCACGAACAAAAAGTACATTTGGACCGTGTGCGTTACCTATCACTGGCGTTTGGTGCAAAAAGCGCATTGGATGACCACCGGGCCATCATGCAGTGTATCCGTGACCGCGATCCAGATGGCGCTGAACAACAGTTACGCATCCATCTTGCGCGCATCCTGAATATCCTTGAACAAGTCAGCGCATCCCACCCAGAGCTGATGGAAAGCCAACAAAAATGACGAATAAGATACTGGCGATCGGCGAATGCATGGTCGAAATGGCCCCGCAAGCGCAAGGTGGCTATGCGATGGGGTTTGCAGGCGATACGTTTAATACTGCTTGGTATCTGCGCCAAAACCTACCCACTGATTGGAAAGTTTCATACCTAACTGGCGTCGGCACCGACACGATGTCAGGGCAGATGACTGAATTCATCAGTAGCGCCGGAATTACGCCAGAGTTGTTGACGGTGCCGGATCGCACGGTCGGACTTTATATGATTTCTCTCAAGGACGGCGAACGTAGCTTTAGCTATTGGCGTAGCGTGGCCGCAGCACGCACGCTGGCGCAGCATCGCGCGCCGATTGATGCACTGGGAAAAGGTGATGTCGCTTACTTTTCCGGGATCACAGTCGCGATTGTCGAGCCCGAAGACCGCCAAACATTGCTGGACACACTGTCCGCTGCCCGCGCGCGCGGTGTCACCATCGCGTTTGATCCCAACCTTCGCCCCCGGCTTTGGGCCAGCACGGATGAAATGCGCGACTGGATCATGAAAGCGGCCGCCGTTTCCGACATTGCGCTACCTTCGTTTGAGGATGAAGCAACTGTTTTCGGCGACGCTGACAAGGCCGCGACGCTTGCCCGCTATGAAAATGTCGGGGTGACTTGTGTTGTGGTCAAAGACGGACCCGACGATGTTCTGGCACAAAACGGATCGGCTGCGCCCGTGACAGTCAGCCCAGTACTGAATCCCGCGCCAGTGGACACCACTGCCGCAGGGGATTCTTTCAACGCCGCCTTCCTTGCCGGTCACTTGCGCGGCGAAGATCTGTCACTCGCGATTGCCGCAGGCTGCGCCCTGTCGCACAAAGTTGTGTCGCACAAGGGCGCATTGGTCGACGTTACCTAAACGATCCCACCACCAGCACCCGACGACACGGGCCGTGTTTCAGCAACCTGCGCCCGATACCCGGACGCACGGTAAGTCGCGACAGGGTTAATCGCACCGCCCTTTTCAAGACGCGCCATCGCAAGAATAGGCTCGACGTCAGTGCGATACGCGCGTTTGAGCGTCTCGCTCGCCATCAATGCATCATTCCCATCTTGAAAGCCCGACAACGCATCGCGATCCACAATCAGCGCTTGTGCATAGACACGTTGAACCTCCATCGCTGATGAAATCAGACTTTCGATTGGGTCGGTTACGTTGTGGCTTTGATCAAGCATATGGGCGGGGTTAAATCCTGGGGCACCTGTCGCATCAACCAACTCGTTAAACACAAGAAACAACTGGTAAGGGTTGATCGACCCCGTATCGAGATCATCATCACCGTATTTGCTATCGTTAAAATGAAAACCACCCAATTTACCGAACCGGATCAACCGGGCAACAATCATCTCGATGTTCACATTTGGCGCATGGTGCCCCAAATCAACAAGACATTGCGCGCGATCACCCAATTCAGTCGCAATCAGATAGTTGGTGCCCCAGTCCTGAACCACGGTCGAATAGAACGCAGGTTCAAAGATTTTATGTTCCGTCAGTAACCGCCAATCATCTGGGATCGCTGCATAGACCTCTTTCGCGCTATCAAGGTAGCGATCAAACTGGCGAATGAAATGCGCCTGCCCCGGAAAGTTGGACCCATCGCCGACCCAGATCGTCAGAGCCTCTGACCCGATCTTTTGACCCAGTTCGATACAGTACAGGTTATGTTCAATCGCTTGTTGGCGTACGGCTATGTCCGTGTGTGAAAGCGAACCAAATTTGTAGCTATGCGCCTGATCCGGTTGATCCTGAAAGGTGTTCGAATTCATCGCATCGAACGCCAAATTGGTTTCTTCGGCCTTTGCCAACAGATCAGCGGCAGGGGCGTCATCCCACGGGATATGCAGGGACACATTTGGTGTCGCACCCGTTAGCTGATGAATGACACCGCAGTCATCCATCTTATCAAAGATATTCACAGGCTCGCCCGTGCCCGGGAACCGGGCAAAGCGGGTGCCGCCGGTGCCAGTGCCCCATGACGGAATGGCAACGCCGTAATCCGAAACCTGTGCCTTGATCGCGGCAATATCGATGCCGCGACGATCAAGCTGTTCGCCCAAGGCATCGTAATCCGCACGCAGCGCTGTTTCAGCCTGCGCATTGGCGGCGGTAATTTGGTCAGTCTTAATCATAGTATCCCCCGATCAACGCGTGAACGCTTGGACGTTGCCGGCATCCACGTTGATGATGTTCCCTGTCGACTTTGCACTGACATCGGCGGCAAAGAAATAACACGCCTCTGCAATATCTTCGGGCAGCACCGACCGTTTTAACAACGACCGCTGGCGATACATTTCCTCTAACCCGTCTTTGTCAGTGTCATAGGTCGATGCCCGTTGCGTCAACCATTCGCCTGACCAGATTTTGGACCCTTTCAACACCGCATCAGGATTCACGACGTTCACGCGGATGCCATCAGGCGCGCCTTCCAACGCTAGACAGCGGGCAAGGTGGATTTCGCTGGCCTTAGCCGTGCAATAGGCGGACGCGCCCGGCGATGCGGCCAACCCATTCTTGGACGCAACAAAGATCATGGACCCGCCGATGCCTTGGGCCTTTAGCAGTTTGAATGCCTCTCGCGCGACAAGGAAATAGCCGGTCGAAAGGATTGACATATTCTTGTTCCATAGTTCCAGCGTGGTGTCTTCGACCTTGGCGGATGATGCGATCCCTGCGTTGGACACGACGATATCGACGCCACCGAATTCAACCGCCATATCCGCATAAGCTTGGGCGACGGCAGCTTCCGAGGTCACGTTCATTTCGACTGTGCGCACAACATCAGCACCGTATTTCGCGGCTAAACCATCGCGAGTTGACGCCAATGCATCAGCATCAATATCGGCAAGCACGACACAAGCGCCGTCCATCAGATACCGCTCGGCCGTTGCGGCCCCGATGCCGCCAGCACCACCAGTCACAATGGCAACGCGACCAGCAAGCGCTTTTGGCTTTGGCATGCGCTGCAGCTTTGCTTCTTCTAGCAACCAATATTCGATATCGAACGCCTCTTGTTCAGGTAGGCCTTGGTATTCGCTGATTGCGTGTGCGCCGCGCATCACGTTGATCGCGTTAACATAGAATTCACCAGACACGCGCGCCGTCGCCTTATCCTTTGCAAAGGTGATCATGCCAACGCCGGGCACGAGGTATACTATCGCATTGGGGTCACGAATTGCAGGGCTGTTATCGTGTTTGCAGCGTTCGTAATAGGCAGTGTAATCCGCGCGGTAATCAGCGACCATGCCAGCCAGACCCGCCAGCGTCCCGTCAATATCAGGGTTCGCTGGATCGAAATCGACAACCAATGGGCGGATTTTAGTGCGCAAAAAATGGTCAGGGCACGACGTGCCCAGCGCGGCCAAAGGCTCCATATCATTTGAACCGACAAATTGCAGGACAGCGTCCTGATCATCGAAATGACCAACCTTATGGCTATCCTCGGAAATCATACCGCGGATCGCAGGCATCAGTGCTGCTGCGACACGGCGACGTTCATCCGCAGACAAAGCTGTATGTTTTTGTCCGCCGAATGCGGGCACATCCGCCGTCTTTTTTTCAAGCCACGCCGTCGCGGTGTTAATCACCTCTAGCGTCGTTTCATAACAAACCTTGGCATCATCATCCCATGTGAACAAACCATGCGACCCCAGAATAACACCTTTCGCATTTGGGTTCTTTTCGCAAAAATCCGACAGCCACAAACCCAGTTCATAACCGGGGCGCTTCCAAGGTAGCCAACCAACTGTATCGCCAAAAATCTCTTGGGTAAGCGCAATACCGTCTTTGGAAGCAGCAATCGCGATGATCGCATCTGAATGTACGTGATCAACATGCTTGCGCGGCACATAGGCGTGTAACGGCGTATCAATCGACGCCGCACGCGTGTTTAGATTGAACGTGCAATGAGGAAGATAGCCGACCATCTCGTCTTCAAATTCGACACCGCGATACAATCCCTTAAGGGCGTTCAGCTTGTCCATATAGAGCGTTGAAAATCCGTCCATCTTGATCGAACCGATATCACCACCCGACCCTTTGACCCAAAGAACCTCGGCCTGATCACCCGTTAGCGGGTCCGTCTCCATGACCTTGGCCGAAGTATTGCCCCCGCCATAATTGGTGACGCGCTTATCGGACCCCAAAAGGTTGGACCGATACAGTAGCTTTTCAGGCTCGGTCATGTTTGAAGCAGTTGCATCGTCCCATAGGTTTTCAAGTCGCGCCTTTGGCGAAGATGTCGGCATGGTTTTCCTCCCATTCGAGACCAGTAATTGGTCACGTTTGCCAGATTACTGCGCGAGATCGAGCGTCACGTCAATCACTTTCAATCATTATCGATCACGCTGCGCCGCAGAAACGATCAATAATGAAAGAAATTGATTGACAATGACTGGTTGAATGATTGAAGCTGCGACCAAAGAACGGGACAAAAAACCATGATCGAAAGCGAACGCCACCGCGTTATTCTCTCTGCTGTAGAAGCCCGGCCCGTTGTCACGGTTGCCGAAATGGTCGAACTGACAGAAGCGTCAGAAGCCACCGTGCGCCGCGATATCGCCACGCTTCATATGCAGAAAAAGCTGCGCCGCGTGCGGGGTGGGGCAGAATCAATCGCTCCACCACAGTTCGTCGGTCTTAAGGGGCGTCCGTTCTCGATGAACGAAACCCACAAGATCGCCGAAAAACGCGCAATTGCGAGTGCAGCAGTCGAACTATGCGATGATGGGGATCCGATCATTATCAACGGCGGCACGACTACGTTTCAGATGGTGCATCCGCTGGCAAACAAGCGGTGTCTTGTTTTCACAAACTCTTTCCCCATAGCGGAACATCTGCTGCACCAATCCAAGAACACGGTCATGCTGTCGGGCGGCACGATCTATCGCGAACAGAACATCATTTTGTCGCCGTTCGATAATGACGTCACCCGAAACTTTAGCGCCAAGCGTCTATTTCTTGGATGCCAAGGCGTGTCTAAACTGGGCGTGATGGAGCAAGACCCGCTTATCATTCAGGCCGAAAACAAGCTGATGGGCCAAGCGGACGAAGTTGTATTGCTTGCTGACAGCACAAAATTCAAATCGCGGTCTAGCCTCATTTTGTGCGGCCTTGATCAGATTGCCACCATTATTACCGACGACAGGATTGAGGACGCCCATGCCAGCATGATCGACGCGGCTGGCGTCAGATTAATTACCGTTACCCCGACCCGTGCCGAGGAGGAAAAGCGCGAAGTGGGATAACGCACGACTGCTCATTAGGGAGGAACAACATGAGCTTATCAAAGAAAATCGCACTTGCCGCAGGGCTTGCGACATCATTCATTGCGACAACAGCTATGGCCGACGACGTGCGTATCGCGCTTGTCGTTAAATCACTGGGCAACGGTTTCTTCGAGGCCGCAGCACGCGGCGCAGAAGAAGCCGCCGGTGAATTGGGTGGAGTAGAAATTATCTATACCGGTCCAACTGACACCACCGCAGAAGGACAGATCGAAGTCATCAATTCGCTGATTGCGCAGCGCGTTGACGCGATCGCCGTTTCTGCAAACGACCCTGACGCGCTGGTACCCGCGCTGCAAAAAGCGATGGATCGTGGGATCACAGTTATTTCATGGGATTCAGGCGTTGCACCTGAAGGTCGCGAAATGCACCTATCACCTTCATCCAACGCGCTGATCGGTCAAACCATCATCAAACTGGCGGCAGATGAAATGCCAGACGGCGGTCAGGTCGCCATTTTGTCAGCGACGTCTACATCGACAAACCAGAACATCTGGATTGAAGAAATGAACGCCGTCATGGGCGATTATCTAAACATCGAAGTCGTCGCAACAGTTTACGGCGATGATCTGGCTGACAAATCCTACCGCGAGACTCAGGGTCTTATCCAGACTTACCCTGACTTGGATGCAATCATTGCGCCGACCTCTGTCGGTATCGTCGCAGCCGCCCAAGCCGTGGCTGACGCTGGCAAGATTGGCGAAGTTAACGTGACCGGTCTTGGTCTTCCGTCGGAAATGGCTGGCGCAATTGAAAGCGGTGCGTCAAAATCCTTCGCGATCTGGAACCCAGTTGATCTAGGCTATGCGACCACGATGCTAGCCTACAATCTGGCGACAGATGCCGCGACAGCCGAAGTCGGCGCAGAAATCGGCATGGGCCGGATGGGCACTGCCACATTGGACGACAATAACGAGGCAGCAATGTCGACGCCGTTCAAATACGACGCCAGCAACATCGACGAATTCAAAAGCGTCTTTTGATCTAACTTGCAGGTCCGGCTTGACTGGGCCTGCATCCATATTCTCAAGTGAACATCATGACTTTGGACAACACCAAGCAGCCAACAGCGGCGCGCGGGGACACGGCTGATCTTGCCCCGGTTCTTGCGCTGCGTGGCATCACCAAGACTTTTCCCGGCGTCCGCGCGCTGGGTGGCGTTGATCTGGCGCTTTATCCCGGCCAAGTCACCGCTCTCGTTGGTGAAAACGGCGCCGGGAAATCGACACTCGTAAAGGTGCTAACCGGTATTTACCGCCCAGACGCTGGTGACATTGTCATTGATGATACGCCCACCCAATTTCAAACCGCCACCGACGCGTCAGACGCGGGTGTGACAGCGATCCACCAAGAAACCGTGCTTTTTGATGATCTGACGGTCGCTGAAAACATCTTTCTGGGTCACGCGCCACGTACCCGCTGGGGGCTAATTGATTGGGGCACCATGCGCACCCAAGCGACCGAAATCCTGACACGGATTGGTGCAAATCTGGACCCAGATGCCACCCTGCGGGAATTGGGCATCGCGAACAAACACCTTGTCGCTATCGCCCGTGCTTTGTCCGTGCAGGCCCGCGTCGTGGTGATGGACGAACCAACCGCTGCCTTGTCTAGGGCAGAGATCGAAGAACTGTACGATCTGGTTGATCGCCTGAAATCCGAAGGCAAAGCGATCCTGTTCATCAGCCACAAATTTGATGAAATCTTCCGCATCGCCGACCGTTATACTGTGTTCCGCGATGGCGAAATGGTCGGTGCGGGCATGATCGCCGACATCACCGAAAACAAGCTGGTCGAAATGATGGTCGGCCGCCCCGTTGGGCAAGTCTTTCCGACGCGCAGCACAAATATCGGTGACGAAATCCTGCGGGTAGCGGGATATTCCCACCCAACCGAATTCGCCGACATCAATTTCGGCCTACGCCGAGGCGAGATTTTAGGGTTTTACGGGCTTGTCGGTGCTGGTCGTTCCGAATTCATGCAGGCGCTGTTTGGCGTCACAAAGCCATCAAAGGGCGCGATTAAGATCGACGGTAAAATCGCCATCATCCGAAGCCCAAACGAGGCAATAGAACAAGGCATCGTTTACGTCCCCGAGGACCGCGGCAAGCAAGGCGCAATCACTGATCTGCCGATCTTTCAAAACGTGACGCTTCCGTCGTTGGGGCGGATTTCTGGCAATGGTTTTCTAAAAATGGCCGAAGAATTCAGCCTTGCGCGCAAATACACTGAACGGCTTGATCTTCGTGCGGCTGCGCTTGACCAGAACGTCGGCAATCTATCTGGCGGGAACCAGCAAAAGGTGGTCATCGCCAAATGGCTCGCCACATTGCCTAAGGTGATTATCCTAGACGAACCCACCAAAGGGATCGACGTAGGTTCCAAAGCAGCCGTGCATGAATTCATGGCCGAACTTGCGAACGAAGGGCTGTCGGTGATCATGGTCAGCTCTGAGATCCCGGAAATCTTAGGCATGTCCGACCGCGTGATTGTGATGCGCGAAGGCCGGATCGTGGATGAATACGACCGCGAAGGTCTAACCCCAGAAAAGCTAGTGCGCGCCGCCGCAGGTTACGAGGAGAGCGCCTAATGCTGAAACGTCTAAAATCACGGGAAACGATCCTGCTAGGTGCAATCATCGCGCTGATCGCCTTGGTTGAAACGCGGTTTTCTGGGTTTGCTGCGCCGGGCAATCTGGCAAGCATCTTTAACGACACGTCAATCCTGATGATCCTTGCCTTGGGGCAAATGACGGTCATCTTGACCAAATGCATTGATCTATCGGTAGCGTCCAACCTTGCCCTAACAGGGATGGTCGTTGCGACAATCAACGCCGCGATGCCGGGAATGCCCGTTGCGGTCTTGATCCTGATCGCTATCGCTCTCGGCATGCTTATGGGGGCATTCAACGGCGTGTTGGTCTGGCTTTTAGACCTGCCTTCAATCGTGGTCACCTTGGGTACGATGACGATCTATCGCGGTGTCATTTTCCTGATCTCGGACGGTGCGTGGATCAACGCTCATGAAATGAGCGATGGCTTTAAGGCGCTGCCGCGTCATGTGATCCTTGGCCTACCCGTGCTGGGGTGGATCGCGATTTTGGTTATCGCGTTGTTCGTTCCGTTGATCATGCGCACCCCGATGGGCCGCGCGTTCTATGCCGTTGGTGGAAACCCACATGCGGCGGTTTATACTGGCATTAACGTTGGTCGGACGCGGTTCAACAGCTTTGTCTTATCCGGTGGGCTTGCCGGGCTTTGCGGGTATCTTTGGGTGTCGCGCTATGCCGTGGCCTATACGGACGTCGCTGGCGGGTTTGAGTTGGACGTTGTTGCCGCCTGCGTCATTGGAGGCATTTCCATCGCCGGTGGGATCGGTTCCGTTGGTGGTGCAGTTTTGGGCGCGCTGTTCCTTGGCGTGATCAAGAACGCACTTCCAGTCGCTGGCATTTCGCCATTCTGGCAGCTTGCCATTTCAGGTGCGGCGATCATCATCGCCGTCGCATTTAACGCCCAGTCTGAACGGACCAAGGGCCGTGTTATCCTTAAATCTGCCGAGACCACATCATGAGCATTTCTGACACAGCCCTGCGTACCATCCCGAACCGACTGCACAGTCGCGGTTATCGGCTAATCCGATCTTGGGAAGTCCTATTGCTGGGCGTCGCGATCCTTATCTTTTTCGCCAACACTCAGGCCAGCCCATATTTTCTGGACCCCTGGAACCTAAGCGACGCGAGCTTTAACTTTACCGAAAAAGCCATGATCGCTTTTGCAATGGCGCTGCTGATCATCACGGGCGAAATCGACCTTAGCGTTGCCGGGATTATTGCACTGTCATCCACTGCGATGGGCTATGCGCTGCAGCTAGGGGCAGGCACGCCAACGCTGGTTCTGATTGGTCTAAGCGTGGGAGTGTTATGCGGCGCGTTCAACGGGGTGCTAATTACCAAGATGGGCTTGCCATCTATCGTCGTCACCATCGGAACCATGAGCCTGTTTCGCGGCATCGCGTATATTGTCTTGGGTGACCAAGCATTCAACGGCTACCCCAGCGACTTTAGCGTCTTCGGGCGGGGCTATGCCTTTGGCGTTATCACATGGGAGATCGTGATTTTCGTCGTACTTGCAATCGGCTTTGGGGTCTTGCTGCATCTGACCAACTTTGGCCGAAAGCTCTATGTCATCGGGAATAATCCCACGGCCGCGTTGTTTTCCGGGGTGAAGGTTCAAAGAACCAAGATGATCTTGTTCTTGCTCACGGGGCTAATGTCAGGGCTTGCTGCTGTTTGCCTCACGTCCCGGCTGGGGTCGACGCGCCCATCCATCGCATTGGGCTGGGAACTAGAGGTCGTCACGATGGTCGTTCTGGGTGGCATTTCGATCTTGGGCGGGTCAGGCACAATTGTCGGCGTCGTGATCGCGGCCCTTGTCATGGGCATGGTCACATTTGGTCTAGGACTGTTGAACGTTCCGGGCATCGTCATGTCGATCTTTATCGGCGGGCTGCTCATCGGGGTTATCGCGCTACCACGTTTGATCGGGCTGATCGCCGCACAAAGGAAACGCTGATGGAACGCTACGCCTTTCGAATGACCTTACTTCCCGGCAAGTCCGCAGAATACAAACAACGGCATGATGACATCTGGCCAGAGCTATCCGCGCTGCTGACTGAAGCGGGGATCAGCGATTATTCGATCTGGTTAGACGAGGACACAAACGCCTTGTTCGGAATTCTAATGCGGACAGACGATCATGGTATGGACAGCCTGCCAAACCACCCTGTGATGCAAAAATGGTGGGCGCATATGGCGGATATCATGGAAACCCACCCATCAAACGAACCCATCGCGGTGCCACTAATGCCAATGTTTTACATGCCATGACCCACCATCAATTCATTGCTGTCATTGATGTCGGCAAAACAAACGCAAAGCTGGCAATAGTGGACGCCGAAAACCTAAAAGAAGTCGCCGTTCGAACCCGTCCCAATACCGTCTTATCAGGCCCGCCTTGGCCGCATTTCGACCTTGAAGGGCATTGGGCATTCTTTCTGGATGCCCTTACTGAATTTGGCCAGACACACACGATTACCGGTATTTCTATCACCACACATGGGGCCGCTGTCGTTCTGTTGGACAAAGACGGTGCACTTGCTGCGCCGATGTTGGACTATGAACATACCGGGCCTGATGACAGGGCAGCTGAATACGACGCAATCCGTCCTAAATTTTCGCAAACAGGATCGCCGCGCCTTCCTATGGGGCTTAACGTTGGGGCGCAGTTGGATTGGCAATTTACGGTGGACCCAACGCTCCGCGACCGCACCGCGCATATCCTGACCTATCCTCAATACTGGGCATGGCGGCTTACGGATGTCATGGCAACCGAAGTCACATCGTTAGGCTGTCACACCGATCTGTGGAACCCATATGAAGGTGATTTTTCGTCCCTTGTCGATACGCTTGGGATTTCTAAAAAACTGCCTACTGCACAAAAATCAGGGTCTATTGCTGGGAAATTGGCAGATAATATCGCGACGCAGACTGGGCTTTCATCGGATATCCCCGTCGCCTTTGGCATTCACGATAGCAATGCTTCACTTTATCCGCATGTGATCGGACAGGACGGGGCGTTCAGCGTTGTTTCAACTGGAACATGGGTGATTGCCATGGCCGTGGGTGGCGCTCAGGTCACGCTAGACCCTGCGCGCGACACGCTGATCAACGTAAACGCATTAGGGGCAGCAGTTCCATCAGCGCGGTTCATGGGCGGACGTTCATTCGAAGATATCCGAGGCACCTCAACCGCCGAACCCAATGCCCAAGACCGCATGCGCTTAATCGCTGACGGCGTGATGCTTCTGCCATCGGTCGTCCAAGGGTCAGGCCCCTATCCAGACCGAATGCACAGCTGGACAGTAGAACCAGAAACCGACGGCGCACGGATGCTTGGCCTATCCTATTATCTGGCCCTCATGACGGACACCTGCCTGAACCTAATTGGCGCGACCGGATCAACCATCATCGAAGGCCCTTTTGCGCGGAACGCTGATTACCTAGACATGCTGGCAGCGATCCGGCCGGACGGCGTATGCGCGTCGGCGGCATCAACGGGAACGAGCGCGGGCAGCGCGTTGCTGTTGTTAGATGATGCGCCCTACCAATCGCCCTCGAAGGTTACATGCCCGCAGGATGCCGCGGATCTACGTGCCTACGCCAGCCGTTGGCGAAATGAAGTCAAGCCTTTGTAGCAATTGTCTTTCCGTCAATTCTTCCGTTATCAATTTCAAAACGCTTGGAGGAGCCCGCACTATGACCGTGAATATCGAAACACTCGTGGATCAAATGACGCTGGAAGAGCAGGTTTCGCTGCTTTCGGGCGAAGACCTCTGGTCGATCCCGGCGATAGAACGGCTTGGCCTTGGCAAACTTCGCGTGACTGATGGCCCAAATGGCGCACGCGGTGGCGGTGATTGGTTCGGCGGCGTCACAGCGGCAGCGTTTCCGGTTGGGATCGCACTTGGCGCGACATGGAACCCCGAACTGGCGTATGAAGTCGGTGCAGCGTTGGCCCAAGAAACCAAATCAAAATGCGCACAGGTGTTGCTTGCCCCAACAATCAACATCCATCGGTCCGTCACCAATGGTCGCAACTTTGAATGCTTTGCCGAAGATCCTGAACTCACGGCATCGCTGACCGTGTCATATATTCATGGGCTTCAGGACAATGGGATTGCGGCAACGCCGAAACACTTTGCGGGGAATGAATCCGAAATTCAGCGTACGACGATGAATTCAGAGGTCGACGAACGCACCCTGCGCGAAGTCTATCTTCGCCCGTTCGAGGCGGCGGTAAAAGATGGCAACGCTTGGGCGATGATGTCATCATACAACCGATTGAATGCTGACTATACGTCCGAAAATACTTGGCTGCTGACCGACGTTCTACGTGGCGACTGGGGTTATGACGGCATTGTCATGTCTGATTGGTTTGGGTCCCACACAACCGCTGAAACCGTCAACGCAGGGCTTGATCTGGAAATGCCCGGACCACCCCGTGACCGAGGTGACAAGCTGGTTGCAGCAGTAAATGAGGGCGATGTTACGCCCGAAATAATCCGCACCCGCGCGCTGAATATGTTGCGCCTGATGGAACGTACCGGGGCGCTTACCGATAAAACACCTTACGCAGAAAAGTCAGAAGACCTACCAGAAACCCGCGCACTTATCCGGCGTGCAGGGGCCGAGGGTACGGTGTTGTTAAAGAACGAAAGCATACTGCCCCTGACGGCAAAGCCCGGCAAGATTGCGGTCATCGGGCCTAACGCGGCCGAAGCGCAGATCATGGGTGGCGGATCGTCGTTCATCAACGCGCATTATCGTGTTTCGCCGCTCGAGGCGCTGACCGAACGATTTGGCGCCGACAACATCATCCACGCACCGGGATGTCATAACCACCGGTGGGAACCACTATTCATTGGCGATGTTAAAGTTGATTTCTTTGACAATGGCGATCTGTCCGGTGACCCGGTCGCGACACAAATGCTGGGTCAGACACAAACCTTCTGGATGCCGCCCATTGGTGAAGGCAAGGTTGACCCCACAGGTTTCTCGGCCCGGATTAGCTGGACTTACACGCCCGATGCATCAGGTCCGCACCGGTTCGGGCTGCACGCGACTGGACGTAGTAAGCTGTTTGTCGATGGCAAGCTTGTTGTAAACGCTGCCGATGGTTGGTCGCGCGGTCGTACCTTCTTTGAGGAAGGCTGCGACGAGATCGTAGCAGAGGCTGACCTGATTGCAGGACAATCCTATGCGGTCACCGTCGAATTCGTTGCGCGCAAAGGCGAGATGCTTGATCTGTCGGCCTTCCGCGCTGGTGTTGGGCGACCGCTGCCAGACGACGCAATCGCACTAGCGGCCAATGCCGCCAAAGAGGCTGACACAGCGATTGTATTCGTCGGGCGATCTGGGGAATGGGACACCGAAGGGTCCGACCTTGAACACATTGCTCTGCCCGGCGCACAGGATGAATTAGTCGCCGCAGTTTTGGCCGCCAATCCGAACGCAATCATTGTGCTGCAAACGGGTGGTCCGATTGAAATGCCTTGGGTGGATCAGGCCAAGGCCGTTTTGCAAGCATGGTACCCCGGTCAAGAAACAGGCAATGCGATCACTGACGTTCTGTTCGGCGACGTTGAACCGGGCGGTCGCCTACCGCAAACTTTCCCTGTGCGCTGGCAAGACAACCCAACATGGTCACAAGACCCCGAGGTTTACCCCGGCATAAACGGCAAAGTGCGATACGAGGAAGGCGTGTTCATCGGCTATCGACACTATGACAAACATGGGATCACACCGCTGTTCCCGTTTGGCCACGGGTTGGGCTATACCGAATTCGCCCTGTCCGATTGCACTGTCAAAGCTGTGGATGACGGCGCGCGCGTGACTGTCACACTGACCAACACAGGCGACCGACGCGGCGCTACTGTCGTGCAAGTTTACGTTGGCGATAAGGCGTCAAACATTGTGCGGCCCGTCAAAGAGCTAAAGACCTTTGCGAAGGTTTCATTGGCGCCGGGCGAAAGCCAACAGGTTGATCTTGATCTGAATGGCCGCGATTTTGCGTATTTCGATGTCGATGCCGCGCTTTGGCGAGTTGAGGCAGGCGGATTTAATATCGCGGTCGGTTTTTCAGCCACGGACATCGCCTGCACCGCGCAAATTACGATGCAGGCAACCACCTACGAAAAGTAACCTAAGCCGATTGGCCTGCCTTGCGAATTTGATCTAGGCAGGCCGACAGCGACGCATCCTCGATCTGTTGATAAAGCGCGAATTCATCGGCCACGGTTGTGCCCAGTGCCTTTTCAAATTCGACTTTGCTGGATGCGTTGTGACTATCTTGCCCTGCATCATCGCCAAGGTTTGATTGGAATATGCCTGCGGCGCTGACTGGCAGGAAATCTTCATAGATGATCGGGCTAAGGCTAAGCACACCTGCATCTAACAGCGCGACTGTTTCTAGGTCGCGAATAACCTCTGGCATATGGTCGATCGAGAATTTGAAATGGGCCAAGCCTTGATCATACATACCACGCCAATCGTCAGGGAACACTTTGAACGCATCTGACAACGCGGTCATATATGCGTCAGCGTTCGATCCATCGCCTGCAGGCAGTATTTCGGCGCGAACTGCTGCAAGCGTCAGATCATAAAGATCGCGACCATTAGGTGTCAGGGCGACGCCGCGCTGCTCGATCTCTCCGAAACGGGCGGTGTGGCTACCAACTGTCTCTGTGCCATCGGTAGACGGAAAATTCACGGGTTCCTCTAGCGCCTTGAACGATGTCTGTCGCAGCAAGATCGGGCAATTACGGCGCGGCGGGCCTTCGACGACGGCTTTGGCAGGCAGGCCGCGTTCGACCATGCCGACCTGCGCGGCATCAATATCCAACGTGCGCGGGGTAAGGTGATTGATATGCGGACCCTTAAACGAAACCACATCTGCAATCAGGCGGTGGGCGGCGTTCAGTTGATTGAACGTGTCGATATCGACGCAGGCGTCGGCGTGCCAACGAAAGGTTTCCAACACCTCGGCCACGAATTTTGTCGCGTCTTCGGGTGACAGACCGCCTTGGGCCTCTGCTTTTTCGGTCAGGGCGACGGCATCAGCGGTGAAAATTTGCCGCTTTGCCAAAATGGCCGCGGCTTGCGCGCGCAGCGTTTCATCCGCGATCAATTCTAGGCGCAACAGCGAAGTAAATACGCGGAACGGATTCGCAGCCAGTGCAGCGCGGGTCGTTGGCCGAAAGGCGGTCGAATGCACAGGCACCGCAGCCGCCGACAGGTCGTAATAGCCTACAGGGAACATCCCCATCACCGCGAAAACGCGTGCCATCACTGCCAGCTCATCCGCTGTACCCAGCCGGATCGCACCGTGCCGTTCTTCGGAAATGCGTGTGGTGTCTTCGTCAGGTGTGAGGTTCAACCCTGCCGCCGATGGCCCGTTCAGGGTCGCGGCATTTGTGTCCTGAACAATCTCTAGCAGGTCGCCATAGGCTGGGACCTCTGTCCGGTACATCGCTGACATCGCCGCTGAAAAATCAGAGCGGATCGTGTCAGGTTGTGCAAAATTCGGGGTCATCACGGTTCATCCTTGCATTCAACGACCGGGCCAAACGAATGGCCACGGTCATTTGTAAACCATGCTTTGACGACGCTGAATAGTCTTATGACGTGAGACCGACTAACCCGGCTACCCAAACATAGAGTTCGGGATCGCAAGCGCGATTTGCGGGAACAGGATGATCAAGACCAACGTCACAATCATAGCGATCAAAAACGGTATAACGCCCTTAAAGATCGTGTGCAGTGGAATGTCTTCGGCGACGCTACGCACGACGAAAACGTTCAACCCGACAGGTGGAGTAATCATTCCCATTTCGATCACGATCACCGCGATCACGCCGAACCAAATTGGATCAAAACCAAGGCCAAGAATAATCGGATAGTAGATCGGAATGGTTACAACCAGCATCGCCAGCCCATCCAAGAACATGCCCAACACAACATAGCTAAGCAAGATCAGCACAAGCGTCCCATACGGCCCAAGCCCAAAGGAGGTCAGCATATTGCTAAGCGCTAGCGGGATGTCGGTGATCGCCAAGAACGGGTTCAAAACGTTCGCCCCAACCACGATCATATATAGCATTGCTGATGTTTTGACGGTGTCGCCAATCGCACTGACAAACCCGGTGCGTGATAGGCTCCCGGTCAGCAACGCAATCAAGATCACCAGCCCTGCACCAACTCCAGACGCTTCGACCGGGGTGAAAACACCCAAATAAATACCACCGATTGAAATCATGATGACCCCAATCAAAGGTGCAGCGCGGCCAAACAAACGAAGACGCTCCGCGAGTGGCTTGGCTTCGCCGCGCGGGCCAGCATTCGGGTTGCGCAACGTGACGATCCAAATCGCCATGATGAACAGGCTGCTCATGAGCAAACCGGGCAGGATACCTGCCATAAACAAGCGTCCAATCGATTCCTCAGTCAGGATCGCGTAGATAACAAAGCCTGTCGAAGGGGGGATCAGAAAACCCAACGTACCACCCGCAGCAATGGCGCCCGTCGATAGGCCCGGACCGTAGCCAAGGCGCTTCATCTCGGGCAGTGCAACACGGCCGATTGTTACCGCAGTCGCGACCGACGATCCGGACACAGCCGAAAACGCCGCACACCCGATAACAGATGCAGACGCCAAACCGCCCCGAAATCGCCCGACCCAAGCATGGGCGGCATCATAAAGGGCGCGGCTAAATCCCGACTCTGACGCGATGTTGCCAAGCAGGACAAACATCGGAACGACAATCAGATTGTAACTGCTGATCGACGAATAGGTTTCGGTGAACATAATCGCCGTCGCACGGCGTAATCCGTCAAGATACCAAACCCCGAAAAAGCCAGTCATAAGCATGGCGAAGGCGACAGGTGTCCGCAGGATCATCAACCCAAACAATGCGCCGATCCCAAATATCCCAATAGCTAGGTCAGTCATCTATCGTCTTCCATCCGAAAATCAGCGCAATCATTTGCGCTGCAAACACAATCGCGCACAGCGCCATACCCGCACAGATCGTCCCGTAAACAGGCCAAAGCGGCAGTTGGAGCATATTGGTCAAATCATCAAATTCGACAGCCTCGGCCGCTTTTTTCCACGCCTGGCCGCCCAAAACATACAGGGCAATGATCGACAGCGTTCGCGACATCAGGTCACCAAACAAGCGCCCCCAACGTCCAAGCGGTTTATCAAACAGGTCCACCCGGACATGCGAACCCGTGTAGGTCGCATAAGGAAGCGCCATCATGACCAGCGCAACAGCGACCAATTGGACGATTTCGTTCACCCCAAGCAGCGGCGCGCCAAAAACGTACCGCAAGATCACGCCAGTGCTGACGATAATCACCATGGTAATAAGGCAGATGCCAGCCCCGATGGCCAGCAATCCGGGAACCCGGGCGGACCACGCCGCCCAAGTTGATTTACTGAAACGCGACACGGTTTATTCCGCTGTCAGCGCGTCGACGACCGCTTGTGCAGCTTCGCCCGTGTCGGCCACAACCTGATCCACAATCGGTGCAGACAATACGTTGAACGCTGCCGCTTCGTCATCGCTTAGGCGAACGACTTCGCCGCCCATTTCTTCGAATGCGACAATCCCGCCTTCGGCGACGGTTAGCTGGGTGGTGTTCGCCAGCACGGATGCCTCTTTGCCAGCCTCAACCACGGCGGCTTGGGCATCGTCAGACAGACCACGGAATGCATCACGGTTCATCACGATGAAGAACGGCGAATTCGTCGCCTCGAACCCAAGGGTCAGATAATTGGCGACTTCGCCCAACCGGAAAGCACGGGTCGCGGTTGTGTCGATCATCGCACCGTCAATCACGCCGGTTTGCATCGCATTGTAAATCTCGGTCACGGGCATGGATACTGGGTTACCACCCCATGCTTCGACCTGAAGGCCCGCGTTTCGTGACGGCACCCGAATGTTCATCCCTGCAACGTCCGCAGGGCTGTGAACAGCAACATCACGCGTATACAGGACGTTTGGTGCGCTGGACCAAAGCGAAACCAGCTGCACGCGGCGGTATTCGTCTTTGAATAGATCAATGTTTTCCCACAAATCCGCCGTACCCGTTTCGGTGTTGATCACACCGGGCAATTCAGCGGTTAGCGTCAATGGGAAATTCGACGCGGTGTAACCGGGAAGACCGATCGCAAAATCGGCAACACCGTCTACAGCACGGTTATATTGTTCGACCGGTCCCGGCCCAAGTTCACCTCCAGAATAAAGGCGCACGGTCACGTCACCGCCAGTCTTTTCACCAACCAAGTCAGCGAACGGCTGGAACGCGCCTGCAACATACGGATGCCCCGGCGGCATAAAGTTGGCAAAGCTTAGCTCTTCGGCGACTGCGTTTGTCGCCCACAAAGCGACAACGGCAGTGGCAATAGATGTAGTTAGGCGCATGTTTCTTCCTCCCGAAAATTCACGATGTACGAGGTTCAGCTCGTACGCATGCGCACCTTATGTCAGCGCATCCAGTACCAACGCGAATTCAAAGCCAGAGGAACAGCATAAGTATCCACTATAGCTGACCCGAAGCCGCAGCAGCACGGCGTACCAACCCCAATAGCAACGCTTGGGCTTTGGTCGGGACCCAACCGGTCCGATAAGTCAGGCCAATCGGGCGACCTTTCCAATTGGTGTCAACATCCAGCGCGACCAGCAAACCACGTAAAGTTTCAGCTTCTGCCTGCTTTTCAGAAATACAGCCCAACATATCGCTACGTTGCAAAATTTCCCGCATCAAAAGAATGGAACCGCACTCAAGAATGCTGGTCGGTGCATCAATCTGCGCCGTTGCAAACAGGTCATCAAATTGGGTTCGACTTGGCGTACCCTGACGTGACACTGCCCACTGCTGTTTTGCAAGAACATCCAGCCCAATATCTACATTACCTACCAATGGGTGCGCAGGCCGCGCCAAAATCGCCATCCTATCTAAAAATAGCTGCTCTTGCTCGACATCACGAATTGGCAATGGATCACGCAAAGCGCCGATCATAAAATCTATTTCGCCAGAACGAACCCCGCCCAACAGATCATCATAAGTCCCATCCAATACGGTCACGGGTTGCGTCGACCGCTGCGCACGAAACTGGGCTAACGCCTGCGGCAGCACGACAGACCGCGACAAAGGCAGTGACCCCACAACAATTGTTCCAACTTCGCGTCCGTCAAATTCGCCTAGATCTGCTTCGGTTTGATCAAACTCAGAAAACGCCAACTGCGCAGCTTTTGCCAGATCACGGCACGGACGTGTGGCGACCAGACCGAATGTCGTGCGCTCGAATAATGGGCGGGCGGCCTCTTGCTCGATCTGCATGATGGCCCGGTGCACCGTGGGCTGTGCCAACCCCAAATGACGTGCAGCTAAGGTGAAGTTTTGCGCGCCAACAACCGCAATGAGCGCCTGCAATTGCGCAACGGTAGCTGTCACGGTCAAACGCGGTGATACCTCTGCTAATGCTGCATCCATGCGCTGCATAGCCCGGCGTAGGCGATCTTCGAACAATGCGCCGCGCTCGGTCAAAAAGAACCCGTGACGTGTACGTTCAAAAAGTTCGCCACCCGCTTCTCGCTCTAGCTTAGCCAACGATTGGGTCACGGCGGGTTGCGACACGTTACACCGGGCCGCTGCTATAGTCGGTGAACGCGAAGTGGCAACGGCAAGAAACACCCGAAAGTGACGAAGATTTCGCGAAATCATAGCGTGCGCTCCAAACCGTAATCTGGCGCAGAATGCGTTACAGGACCTAATTCAAGTATCGTGCTACTTTTCACTAAATTATCCCTCTGCGATACCGAAACATTATGCGTATCCCCCCAAACAAGCCTGCCATCCGAGGGCCACCATGACCATACGCTATAGCAAATTCTTATCCTAATAGACGGCCTTCAAAATTGTTTTGCCGGGGACTGCCATGTGACAGTCGGACAACCACGATTTTTCGGAGCAATTCCATGACCGCCCAAAAGAAAACCGCGCTTATTATTTCTGCCCATGCTGCTGATTTTGTTTGGCGCTGTGGCGGCGCAATCGCGCTGCACGCAGAGCTTGGCTACGAAGTCACCGTAGCCTGCCTGTCATTTGGTGAAAGAGGAGAGAGCGCGCGTCTGTGGAAAGAAGGCAAATCGCTACAAGAAGTCAAAGACAACCGTCGCGGCGAAGCAGAAGCCGCCGCTGACGCGCTTGGTGTGCACCACTTTGAATGCTTTGACTTGGGGGATTATCCGCTTGAGCTTGATAAGGATGACAAGTTCAAACTGGTCGATCTTATCCGCAAGGTGCAGCCGTCATTCATGATGAGCCACAGCCAATACGACCCCTACAACACCGACCACATGTATATGACGCAGGTCGCGCTTGAGTGCCGGATGATCGCGCAAGCGTGGGGACATAACCCCGGTGAAAAGGTTCTTGGTGCGCCACAGCTATACCTGTTTGAGCCACATCAAACCGAACAAATGGGTTGGAAGCCCGATACGTTCCTCGACATCACGTCAGTCTGGGACAAGAAACGCAAAGCGATGGAATGTAATCAGGGTCAGGTACACCTGTGGGACTATTACACCCGGGTCGCCCAACAGCGCGCGAACCACTTTAAGCGAAACTCTGGCGGCCAATCCGGCGGACGCGATTGCCAATACGCCGAAGGGTTCCAATCAATTTTCCCACGTACCGTAGACGAGCTGTGAGGTCGACACGCATGACAGACACAACAAACCCATCATTCGATATGGCGCACTTGGGTCACGTCGAAATGCTGACCGACAAATTCGAAGAAAGCCTTGATTTCTTTACTCGCGTTTATGGTCTCAAGCTCTCTGGGCAGGACGAGACATCGGCGTACCTCCGGGCGTGGGACGATTACGAATTCGCAACGCTCAAGCTGACGAAGGCGGACACCACAGGGGTTGGTCACATCGGTTACCGGGCCACTTCGCCAGAAGCATTGGAACGCCGCGTTAAGGTGATTGAGAAAAGCGGATATAAGGTTCACGGCTGGAACGATGGCGACTTAAGCCACGGACGGGCGTTCCGTTTCGAAGATCCCTTTGGTCATGTATTCGAAATTTACTACGATACTGTTTGGTTCAAAGCCCAAGGCGATGACGTTGCCGCACTGAAAAATACGGCCTCTGCATTCGAAGGTGCCGCGCCGCGCCGGATCGACCACCTGAACCTACTTTCCAGTGATGTGACCGAATTCAAACGGTTCATGGAAACCTGCCTTGGTTCACGTGTCACGGAATACATTGAACTGGACAACGGACGCATTGGCGGCTGCTGGTTCACGGTGAATAACAAGACCTACGATCTGGCCTGCACCGAAGAACAAGGCGGCGGCGACGCCCGACTTCATCACGTGACCTACGCCACAGACCAACGCGAAGACATCCTGCGAGCCGCTGATATCTTTTTGCAAAACGGTGTCCATATTGAAACGGGCCCGCATAAACACGCCATTCAAGGGACGTTCTTTCTATACGTCTGGGAACCTGCGGGGAACCGCGTGGAATTGGCGAATGCGGGCGCACGTCTGATCCTTGCTCCCGATTGGAAGCCAATCAAATGGACACAAGCCGACCGCATGAAAGGTCAGGCTTGGGGGCTAAAGACCATCGAAAGCTTCCACACCCACGGCACGCCGCCGGTTAAGAAATAAGGAAACCCCATGTCTGTAGTTGTTCAAAACGTGAAACGCGCTGACCCTGAAACCATCAAGAAACTGGGTGAAGCAGGCGTCGCAACCGTTCACGAGGCACAGGGTCGCAAAGGCTGCCTAGCCTCTTACATGAGCCCGATTTATCGCGGTGCACAGATCGCTGGATCTGCCGTCACAATCAGCGCAGCGCCCGGAGATAACTGGATGCTTCATGTCGCGATCGAGCAGCTGCAGGCAGGCGATATTCTTGTGCTGTCACCGACATCGCCCTGCGACAACGGGTATTTCGGTGACTTACTCGCCACATCGGCCATCGCGCACGGTTGTCGTGGGCTGATCATTGATGCGGGCGTGCGTGACATTCGCGACCTGACCCAAATGAATTTCCCGGTCTGGTCCAAAGCGATCAGCGCGCAGGGCACCGTCAAAGAAACGCTTGGTTCTGTGAACGTGCCAATCGTTTGCGCAGGGCAAGCGATTGACGCAGGTGATGTCATCGTCGCGGATGATGATGGCGTTGTCGTCGTAAAACAGGCCGAAGCCGCGGCAGTCTTGGTCAATGCGCAAAAACGGCTTGATGCGGAAGAGGCCAAACGCGTGCGCCTAGCAGCGGGTGAGCTGGGATTAGATATCTACGACATGCGGCCACGGCTGGCAGAGAAGGGTCTGAAGTATGTCTGAAGGCATCCCATGTCTTTGGATGCGCGGCGGGACGTCTAAGGGCGCATATTTTCTTGCGTGCGATTTGCCCACCGACACGGCCGACCGTGACGCATTGTTGTTGCGGATCATGGGATCACCTGATCCGCAACAAATCGACGGGATCGGTGGGGCAGATCCTCTAACGTCCAAGGTGGCGATCATATCGCCAGCGTCACGCCCTGACGCTGATCTCGATTATCTGTTTCTACAAGTATTCGTTGATCGGGCCATTGTTACAGACGCCCAAGCCTGCGGAAATATCCTTGCCGGGGTTGGCCCTGCCGCAATTGAACGGGGCTTGGTTCCTGTCAATTCGAATGAAACATCTGTCCGTATTCATATGCTAAACACCGGCGAAATCGCGACTGCGAACGTGCAAACGCCAGACGGTATCGTGACCTACGCAGGTGACGCGCATATTGATGGCGTTCTCGGCACCCATGCGCCAATTCCACTGATGTTTGATAATATCGCAGGGTCTATGTGTGGGGCGCTGTTGCCCTCTGGCAATGCTGTCGATGTTATAGATGGGGTCGAATGTACGCTAATCGATAACGGCATGCCTTGCGTGATTATGCGTGCCACCGATTTTGGGCTAACGGGCTATGAACCCCGCGAAATGCTTGATGCTGATACCGGGCTGAAAGCGCGGTTAGAGGCAATTCGCCTACAGTGCGGGCCACTGATGAACCTTGGTGATGTCGCGCAAAAATCAGTTCCGAAAATGACCTTAGTCGCGCCGCCAAAGAGCGGAACGATCACGACCCGTAGCTTTATTCCGCATCGCTGCCACGCAACGATTGGGGTCTTTGCGGCGGTTAGCGTGGCGACGGCCTGCACATTGCCCGGATCGCCTGCCGCGAGCGTCGCGGTTTTGCCAACCGACAACACATTCGCAATCGAACATCCGACTGGTGCTGCCGAAGTGTTGATTGAACGCGATACACAAGGTCAGGTTCAGCGCGCGGGCACATTAAGGACCGCGCGCAAACTGTTCGATGGGAAAGTTTTCCCCGCGTCCTAGTCACCAAAAAGATGCAGCAACCCTTCGGCTAACGCGCCGCGCCAAACAAGGTAATCGTGACCGCCCACGAATTCGCGGTAGGTCACGTCGTTGATCCCCTGTAACGTCAGCACATCGCGTAGGTGCCGGGTCGTTTCAAAGATCGACACGCTGCCCGGCAAACGGCTGATTTCATAAATCCCCGCAGACATCCAAATGCGAACATCCTTAGGCGCATCATCCATCCAAAGCGACGAAACATAGGGGGTTCCTTGGCCTTCGTATCCTTGTGGCGCCCACCAAAAGCTGCCCGATAGAACGACCGCATTGCCAAAGGTCCTGGAATGGCGATGCACAAGGCACGCCGACGCTAGACCGCCATACGAAGACCCAGACACAACCCGTTGCGCAGCCGTTGGTGCAATTTCCAAAGTGCTCTCAATTTGCGGCAACCAATCATTGGCCAACACATCGAGAAATTCAGGATTACACGTCAAATCCACACCGCGTTGATCAGCGTCTACCGGATCAATGAACGCGACAACGACTTGTGGCAGTCGTCCATCTGCGATCAAACGATCTAAAATTTTGGGGATAGGAGCGCGTTCTGTCTGATAGGCTGGACCGTCAAACATCACCAAAAGCACTGTGCTAGGGTCGCTTGGGTCAAAATCTGCTGGGCGGTAGTAATCAACTCTCCGATCTGAGAAAGCGACCGCGCGTAGCAGCCCGGGTTCAATGGTTCCCTCCGCAATATCACCTTGGCCAACCATCCCCGGCTGAACGGGCGCGTTCGGGGCTTCAAAGAATGAACGCTGCGCCCATTGGTCTGGCGCATCCGAATAGACGGGCGTCTTGTTCAGCGGATCCGCTTGCAAGGTGGCTAGCAAGGCCACACGGTTTTCACGCATGCTACCGTCGAACTGCGGAACATCTGGCGAAAAACCGTAGGAAAGGCGACCGCTGTCGGGCATTTTGAAAGAAATGTACCACACATCAGTGTCACCGAGGCGATCCATCCACATGTGGTCAGCCGCCGGACCACCCCAAAGCCGCACGTTTTTTTCAGCACCTCGCCATAGGAATGTCGTGATGATTTGACCGTCTTGTGTAGACGGTTCAACCATCGGAGTACCCTGAACAGCACGTTCCGCCCAAAACGCGTCCGTATCACCGCCTTCAGCAAGTGCTGCAATTGCTGGGCTTAGATAAGCAGTCGTTTTGCCAATTTGTTCATCTGGGGTGACAATGCGTTCGATCTCAAGCGTCACTTCTACCCCCACATCACCATCATTCAACGCCCGAAATTGCTGCCCTTGTTCGCCGATCACAACGTGAAACTGCCCAGCGCCTGTGTTGTCGTCTAGCAGCCGCCGAACATGCATGCCTGTCTTGTCGGTCAAAGAAAGGTCGAAGGGATGCCCCAAGGAATGCAAGCGTCCCCGAACATAGGTACCCGGCGTTGCATCCACTTCAAACGACGCTGTTTCCCCCGGCGCGACCCACGTTGTTTGTTGAGAAAGGTCACTACCGAGGTCTTCACACATGCCGATACTCGCACTCAAAAAGAGTACCGGTAGAGCAGCCCGAACGTATTTCAGGGTCATAATTTACCACTCGTATCCGACGGTCGCGACAACAGCACGGCCTTCGCCTTGCCAGCAATACCCATTGGTGCAGGACGCGGTATAGCGCGTATCCGCAACGTTAGTGACTGCTACGCGCGCGCCGATACCATCTAGGCCACTGTTAAGAGCACCTAAATCAGCGGTCATACCGATGTCGTAAAGCGTTGTTGATGGCACCTCGACGGTGTTTGTTGCATTGCCCCAACTTTTGCCAATGAAGCGCCCACCGACAGATACGCCAACGGCTTCGGTCACATCATAGTCCAGCCATACGGCGGCAGATTCCAAAGGCACGCGCTGTTGTTGGTTACCGGTATTTCCGCCTTCTTTGTAAACAGGATCAAGATGCGCGAATGATGCAACGACAGCCAGACGGTCATTCACCTGACCTTGCGCTTCAAGTTCGACACCACGGCTTTGAACTTTGCCGACTTGTGACCAGCCAACACCGGACACCCACTCCATCACACCTTCTTGGGTGATATCAAAGACTGAACCGGACACTTGCAACGCGCCATCAAGCGTCGCCCATTTCGCACCAATTTCCCACTGCTCAGCCGTTTCAGGATCAAAAGGTGTTCCCGTACCGCTGCTGCGGGTAACCGGAGTGAATGAACTAGAATAGCTGACGTATGACATCAAACCATTTGCAAACTTGTAGGATAGCGCAGCGCGCCCTGTTGTAGCTTCATCTGTGAAGTTGGATGAATACGATCCATCCGTCGCACCAGTGTCTGTTTCAGCCCAATCGTGGCGCAAACCAACAACCGCGCTAAAATTACCAACCTTCATTTGGTCCTGCACATAAGCGCCGACTTGGGTAACAGTTGTGGTTTCGTCATATACTGGGTTCACTGTAATCGTGCTTAGATCTGTGGTTGATCCGTCTGCAAAGTAATATGTACCGATACCGAATGCGCGCGCATAGTCGGTTCGTGTTTCGATCCATTGGGTATCAACACCACCGACGACCTCGTGTGAAATCGTTCCTGTCGCGAACGATGTGGACAAATATGAATCGGTTGTCAGCTGCTCACTGTGATCCACAGAATGGAAGGCGAACAAATCAACACCCAAGCCATCAGCAGTGACTGCGTCGCCCGAAACACCTTTGTGATCCAGATCAATCGTGTTGTAGCGCGCCTTTTGGTTAAGCGTCAGACCATTGCCAAAATCGTGTTCAACCCCATAACCGAGCGAAGTCGTCGTGCGGTCCGCTTCGTCATAGTCAGGTGCGTAAGACGCAAAACCATCTGGGTATAGATAGCCCGCAGACGTTTCCTCTAGGGTACCGCCTTGCGTTTGGTGGTTACGATAACCTGCTTCGGGGTCAGCTTGGTAAATGCCATAAACAGTGACTTCGGTCTGGTCAGACAGGTTTGCCGTTACAGATGGCGCAACAAGCACACGGCTTTGACCCAGCCCGCTTTCGATTGTTTTATCCCAAATGGAACTTAATAAACGATAGCGCACAGAACCGCTGTCGTTCAGATCACCCTGTAGGTCGGCACTAAAGCGACGGTAATCCTCACTACCCACCGCGATTTCAGCGCGGTTTGTTTGGCTCTCGGTCGGTGTTTTTAGCACCTGGTTAATCTGACCACCGGGCGAGACCTGACCATAAGTCAGTGAGTTCGGGCCTTTGACGACTTCAACACTTTCAAGCAGGTATGTATCAAGCTGACCATTAGATGATCCCCCAAACGACATGCCGTCTAACGATTTTCCCGAATAAGATGTGAAGCCACGGATCATGACTTCGTCATGAAAATTCGACGTGCCGCGGTATTCGCCCTGTACGTTCGAAACATAACGTACAGCCTCCGCCACGGAATTAGCGCCCTGTGCTTCGATCTGTTCAGCGGTCACGACATTTACAGTGATCGGCGTTTCAGACAGCGGCGTATCAGTCTTTGTACCCGCAGACGATTCAGTTGCGACATAGCCAATTGCAGTACCATCTTCTGTTTCTAGAACGACAGTGCCGATGTTGATCGCATCTTGTGCATACGCTGGACCGACCAGTGCTGTGCTTGCCATAAGCCCAGCCAAGATTAGATGGCGCGCGTTTGAATGTCTGTTTGTTCGCAATGTCATTATCGTGTCCCAATACATACTTATCCGGACGCAAGGCCACGTCCGATTTACTTGAGTTTTTCTATCAGGTTTACTAAAGTGACCACGCCAGCGCGTCCACGTGCCAGCCCCCTGCGCGGGCGACTCTTACCTTTGATCGCGCGACACAATGGTTATTCACGCACTTCAAAGGCGACACAGTATGGCGGTTCAACTATTTCCCGGCGATTTACGCATCGGCGTTCTAGACGAGGTCGTGACACCCGGACGACGCCCGCCTGTTGATACAGTCGATCCAAAGTTTCAAATAATGGTGCTGTTAAAAGGCTATCAGCGATTTTCAATCGACGATCACCAGATCGAACTTGACGCGAGAGAGCATCCTGTCGCGATGATGATGCATCTGCGGCGCACCGCAAAGCTACACTACGACATTTCCTATGGCGCGCCCTACAGGAAGATCGCACTGGCAACGCCAAGCGAATGGCTACACCAACTCACCGCAAGCGGAGATACTGTTGCAGCTAGCCTATGCAAGGGCAGCACTACATTTACCTATCACATTTGGTCCATTGATACCGAACTGACCCGGCTCGCGACGCAAATTTTACTACCCCCTCCCCAAGACAACGCAACGCAAAAGGAACTGTTTCGGATTTCTCGTGCGCTGGAATTGATCCGTCGGGCCTTGACCGACTGCATCAATGAACCTGCCCAGTCCCCCAGCGACGCACATCCGATTGCAGAACGCATACGTCTGTATTTGTTACGCAACCTTAATCAGGATTTGACACTGGATCGGATTGAAAAAGATTTGGGCATGAACAGGCGTTCGCTTCAACGGCATTTTAAGACGGGTACCGGCATCACGTTAAGCAACTTTATGAGACGTGAACGGCTGATACAGGCACGCCGCGCCCTATCAGAAGAAGGATTCACAGTTGCACAAGCAGCACATATTGCGGGCTATTCAACACCCGAGAATTTCTCGACTGCGTTCCGACAGGCGTTTGGTCATCCACCACAAACAATGCGCAACTGCGCAATTTAAGTCATGTTACCGTGGGCTTTGCCTGACGCCAATACCCAGACAGATAGCTATGGTCAGTACCAATGCCCAATGTATCACGGAAATGCGCGCGCGCCTTTTGTACCTGCGATTTTTCAGCGCCGCACCAAACGAACGGCGGGTTGTCAGCAGACAGGTTTGAATGATTATCAATCAGCGCTTGTACTGAACCAACATCGCGCCCGCGGATCAGCCATCGCAGATCAACCCCGGCAGGCTTTTTAAGGTCCTGAACATCCTCTGCCGCTCCAACTTCGATATAGGCGGCGCCTGTCACATCTGCCGCCGATGCCGCCAAAATCCGTCGGATCGCAGGTAATGCAGTTTCGTCACCCGCCATAATGATCTTATCTGCGACAGGCATCGTGCCACCACCGGGACCATTGATGCCGATTGTGTCGCCCAATCGCGCGTTACGCATCCATTCGGTGATCCTTCCACCTTCGTGGATATAAACATCAAAGGTGAACTGCTGTGCAACGACATCGACCGAAACAAAAGTATAGACCGGATTGTGAAGCTGATCATCCCCAGTTGGGAACCGCGCGCGACCTGTTTCGTCGATATAAGGCCAAACAGGTGTGCGACCCTTTGGCGGCAGAAGTAAACGAAAATGCATCCCGCCTTCGGTATAGCGCTGCAAATCAGGCGCGCGCATCGTGACACGAAAGAAGCTCGGGAATGGCCGATCAATCGACACTAATTCCGCAAGGCGGAACGCGTCGGAAAGTTGCGGAGCAGTGGTGTTCATACGGGATCCTATTGCGTCGAAGGCGGTGCAATCTGATGCAGGGCAAACGGGTGACCTGCGATTTGCTGCACCACAATATCAAGATCGAAAATATCCTTTAGCATCGCTGGGGTCACAATCTCGGCCGGGGTTCCGGTCGCGAGCACACGACCGTCCTTTAGCGCGACAATCCTATCCGCATAGGCCGCAGCGAAATTGATGTCGTGAATCACAACGACAAAGCTTTTGCCTTGTGTACGGGCAGCCGTCTGTAGCCGTATCATCATCTGGCGTGCATGGCGCATATCAAGATTGTTCAGGGGTTCATCCAACAGTACGTAATCTGTGTCTTGCGCCAAAACCATCGCGACCAACGCGCGCTGCCGCTGGCCACCAGACAGCTCATCCAGGAACCGTGTTCGCAGCGGCGTCAACGCCATTGCCTCTAAGGCGTCGTTGACAAGTTTCACATCATTCGGCCCCGGTCGCCCTTTGTGGTGCGGATACCGGCCAAACCCAACGAGATCCTGTACCGTTAAGCGCGCAGTCAACACATTGTCTTGGCGTAAGATCGACAACCGCTTGGCGAGCTCTTGCGTCGGTGTTTCTGCAACATTTGCATCATCAAAAGAAATGCTACCGCTTTGAATACGCGTCAGGCGTGCCATCAATGAAAGCAGCGTAGACTTGCCCGCGCCATTCGGCCCAATCAGTGCGGTAATGCCCCCCTTGGGCAAGGTTAGTGTCACATCTGATAGAATAGGCATGCCCGCAATCTGATGACTGACCCCATTAATCCGGATCATTTTGCAGCCCCCTTAAGCAGCAGAGTAAGAAAAACCAGTCCGCCAAGCATATCGATGACAACCGACAGCGTGCCTTTGAAACCTAACACATGTTCGAAAATCGCCTGCCCGCCAACGAGCGTGACAATCGCAACCAGCGTGGTTGCGATCAGCGTTACGCCAAAGCGTGCTCCGGGTAAGAACCGATAGGCTAAATGCGTTACTAGCAGCCCAAAGAATGTGATCGGGCCAACAAGCGCTGTAGAAACCGACACTAGCAAGCCAATCGTCGCAAATGAAATAAGCATCACACGTTTGTACCGTAGGCCTAGATTAATCGCGGTTTCGCGTCCTAACGACAGCACGTCAAATTGGTGACGCATGCCCCACAAAATCGGCACTGTTCCAGCACAAAGCAGGATAGAAATCCAAAGTAGATCAAGGTTCACTGCGTTGAAACGGGCGAACATCTCGCCTTGGACAACCACAAAATCATTGGGGTCAATCATCCGTGCGGCAAAGTTGGACAGGCTGCGGAACAGCGCGCCAAAGATGATCCCAACCAGCACCAATAGATGCAGGTCCCGTGATTTCGCGGTGAACAACCACAAGAACAATCCGGTAGAAAACACCATCATCGCGACAACTTCCGCCGAGAATTTAGCAACTGGGTCGATCGAAAGCGTTGCCATACCGCCGATGCTGTAAACCAATCCAGTTTGTATCATCAGGTATAGCGCATCAAAGCCCATGATTGCAGGCGTCAAAATCTGGTTGCGGGTCGTGACATGAAACAGTTGCGTCGACGCCGAAATTGCAAACGCCACAAGGATCAATGCAACAACCTTGCCCACTCGAAACTTGAGCGCAAACGCCCACGCCCCTGCCGGTACACCCAGCACAAAAAACAACGCGACCGCAATCAGGGCCGCCCCGCCAAGCAACCCAAGCCGCAAGCCAAAGCGAGGAGCAATGCTATCGGATCGCATGGCTTTGGCGCCCCAAAAGTAAGTATAAGAACACGGCCGATCCAATAACGCCAAAAATTGTGCCAATGGGAATTTCATAAGGCGCGCGGACAACGCGGCCCAAAATATCGCATAACAAAAGCAGCCCCGCACCAAGACTGGCAGCCCACGGAACAGCTGCACGCAGATTATCCCCCATCATTCGGCTCACAATATTCGGGACGATCAGTCCTAAAAATGGGATGGTTCCCACCGTCACCACAACAACCGCGCTGATAATCGATACAATCAGCAATCCGACCCACATCACACCGCGATAGTTTAGCCCAAGCGTGACAGAAACGTCTTTGCCCATACCCATGATCGAAAACCGGTCTGCAAAAACGTAGCCCAAAGCAGCCAAGATACCTGTGATCCATAAAATCTCGTACCGGCCACGCAGGACGCCGGAAAACTCACCTGTTGTCCATATGCCAAGGTACTGCAAAAGATCTGCTTGGTAAGCAAAGAACGTGCCAACGGCCCCAATGACCCCGCCAAGCATCAGGCCGACAAGCGGCACAAGCAATGGTTCGTGTACAGGCAGCCGATCAAGGATGCGCAAGAACAGCACTGTGCCTGCGATGGCGAAAACCGCGGCGACTGTCATTTTAACGATCAAAGGCGCGCTTGGCAGGAAAAACACGGCAACCAGCAAACCCAACCCAGCGCTTTCTGTCGTGCCAGCGGTTGCTGGTTCTACGAATTTATTGCGGGTCAGCATTTGAAAAATAAGACCGGATATCGCCATCGATATCCCTGTGAGAATGATGGCCAACGTCCGAGGAACACGGCTGGCCATCAGGATAAGTGTATCGTCCCCTTGCCCACGCCACACCGCGCTGATCGACATATCAGCGGCGCCGATTGTCAAACTAAGCATCGCCATGGCTACGATCGCAGCCAAGGCCAACAGCATGTGCAAAGAAAGCGATTTCATCGATTACGCTTATTGATTGGCGCTATAAGCTTCGATGAATTGGTTGACTGTATCTTGCAACGACCGCACGCCAGATGTCGCGATATAGAAGTCAGCGGGGTTCACATAGATGACCTGACCTGTTTGCATCGCAGTCGTTTGCGCAACTAGTTCGTTGTCCAGTGTTTCGTTCGCGCTTGGCCCGTCGCCGCCAGTGGCAGATGTTCGATCAAAGACGATCATCCAATCTGGATTTGCATCGTGCAAGAATTCAAAACTAATTGCCTCGCCATGTGTTTCGGCCTCAACGTTTTCAAGCACGGGCGCAACGCCAAGCGTGGCATGCACCCAACCGAAACGGGACTCTGGTCCAAAGACAGAAATCTTTGGCCCGTTGGTCATCACAATCAGACCTTTACCCGCGTTTTCGGTCAGGCCGCGCAGTTCGACCAGTGAGCTGTGTAGTTCCCCAACAAGCGCTTCGGCTTCGGCTTCTTTGCCAAATAACGCGCCAAGCTCTGTCGTTTGCGTAACGACAACCTGTTCTAGATCGTCTGAAAAGGGACTTAGATTGACTGTTTGCGCAATGTCAGACAGCGCTTCCATCTGGCTCGCGCTGCGCGGTCCAACGATGATCAGATCAGGCTGAATTGCAAAAACTTGTTCAAAGTCGGGTTCGAACAGCGATCCAATTTTGGGCTTAGTTCCGTCATCCAAGGCAGCAAGCGCTGGAACATACAGCGGCTCTGTCAGGCCAGCAACATCGACACCTAACGCCGTGAGCGTATCCAGTGCACCAACATCAAAAGTAATAACAGTTTCGGGTGTTTCAGCAAGAGACACCACGCCGTCCGGCGTTGTTAATGACGTGTCAGCAAAACCAGAGGTCGCAACCAATGCCGCAAAAGCCGCACCAAAAATAGATCGTTCAAACATAGTAATCCTTTCTGTTTGACGGTCACAGGCTCTGGCGGCAGCTAACAGCACAGTGTTTTCAATATACAATGCGATGTATTCGAAATAATAATCGATAAAAAGAGTAAACTTTAAAACGTGATCTAACGGATAAACCGACCCAACCAAGACAGGCGGGTCGGTTTGCTATTACAGTTAGGCGTCTCGTTTAACCCGAAAGACCGCCAGATAAAGCGCGGGTACAAAAACCAGCGTGATCACCGTACCAGCGATGATCCCGCCCATCATTGCATAGGCCATCGGACCCCAGAAAATCTGACGCGAGATTGGGATAAGCGCGAGGCTCGCTGCGGCAGCGGTCAGCAGGATCGGACGCGCACGCGCATCGCTGGCCTCAAAAACCGCATCCCAAGCACTGCGGCCTTTGTCGCGCAGCACTTCGATTTCGGACACCAAAATGATCGAGTTCCGGATCAAAATCCCCATCAAAGCAAGAACACCCAAGATCGCAACAAAGCCTAGCGGCGCGCCCGATGGTACCAGCGCAGCAACCACACCAATCAGCCCCAATGGCGCGACGCAGAACACGATAAACGCGAGCCTAAACCCCTGCATCTGGACCATGATCAGTGTAAGCATGATCAACAGCATCACAGGCACAACCGCAGCAATAGGTGCTTGGCTATCGACGCTAGATTCAACGGCGCCGCCGATTACCGCCTGATAGCCAAGCGGTAGGTCCGCGTTAAACGCAGCAATCTTATCTGTCAGTTGGGTTACAATCGTGGCAGGTTGGTCATCTGTAACAATTGCAGCCTTAACGGTAATCGTCGGCGTGCGGTCGCGTTGGTGGATCACCGGCTGTTCAGTGTCATAACTAAACGTCGCAATTGACCGAAGCGGGATCGCAGAACCGCTAGGTGTGGACAGTTGCAGGTTTGACAATGCCTCAACCGACTGACGATCCGCTTCGTTTCCGCGCACACGGATATCAACCAGATAATCATCATCGCGCAGCGCCGTCACGGTCTTACCATCGTAAATGGTATTCAGTGATGTCGCGATGTCGCTGGACGAAAGTCCAAGCTGGCGCGCTTTGTCCTGCAAGATATTGATGCGCACCACGCGTGCTGGTTCATTCCAGTCAAGGATGATCCCCGTCAGACGGTCATCTGTCGCCATAAGCGCCGCGAGGTCGCGAGCGTGGTCGCGCAATGTGTCGGGATCCGTCCCGCTTAGGCGATACTGCACTGGGCGACCAACAGGCGGGCCGATTTCCAGCAATTTGACAAAGATATCAGCACCCGGGAACCGCGTTTCGGCAACATCTGTCAGCTTCGCACGCAAGGCATCGCGCGCCTCGACCGACGGTGTTTGAATGACAATTTGTCCGGTATTCGGGCCGGGTGTCGGCACATCAAACGCAAGCAAGAAACGTGGCGCACCACGGCCAACATAAGACGTCCAGAACAGTACGTTTTCGTCATCTTCAAGGTAGGTTTCGAACCGATCTAGCTGGGCTTGGGTTTCAGTGATCGCAGTGTTCTGCGGCATAGCCAAATCAACGATAAGCTCGGGCCGGTCCGAACTTGGAAAGAACTGCTGTTCGACGAAACGCATTCCATAAATCGAAAACCCAAAGACCCCAATTGTCAAGGCAATCGTCAGCCAACGAAACCGCATCGCCCCACGTAACACAACATGAAACATCCGGCGGAAACGTCCGGGCTCTGCGTGATGATGTCCAACGTTTTCCTTTAATAAGGTCACCCCAATCAATGGGGCAAACAACACCGCAACAACCCAAGAGATCAACAAAGCTACAGCGATAACGACAAACAGTGAGAAGGTGAATTCACCAGCAGCGGAGGAGTTCAAACCAATCGGAATAAACCCCGCCACCGTGATCAATGTCCCCGTTAACATTGGGAACGCGATCGAAGTCCACGCATAAGATGCAGATGCCGTCAGGCTTTCGCCCTTTTCAAGACGCGAGATCATCGTCTCAATCGCGATCATCGCATCGTCCACCAAAAGGCCAAGCGCGATAATCAATGCACCCAATGAAATCCGCTGCAGCGTGAACCCGGTGTATTCCATGATCACAAACGTAATCGCCAGTACCAACGGAATCGTCAGAGCAACAACCAAACCGGCCCGCATACCCAAACTGACAAAGCTAACCGCCAACACGATCAACACGGCTTCTAGCAATGCCTGTAGAAAGTGGCCGACGGCTTCGTCAACGACGTGCGGTTGGTTGGCAACCTGTTGAATATCAATCCCAATGGGTAATTCTGTGATCGCCTGCGCCATCACTGCGTCTAGTTCCACACCGAAATCAACGATGTTCGCGCCTTGGCGCATACCAACCGCAAGACCGATTGCTTCTTGGCCGTTGTAGCGGAACATTTCAGACGGTGGGTCTTCGTAGGCACGCTGAATGTCGGCGATATCGGTCAGCGGGAAAAACTGATCACCAACACGCAAGTTAATATCGGCAAGGCTCTCTGCATCTGCGAATTGACCGCCGATACGAACCAGCACCTGTTCAGGGCCCGCCTTAATCACACCCGACGGCAGAATGGCGTTCTGGGCGGCAAGCGTTGCTTGCACCGTCTCTTGGTTCAGGCCAAGTGCGGCCATCCGTTCAGTCGAGAATTCAAGATAGATAACTTCGTCGCGCACGCCGTAAATCTCGACCTTGCCAGCATCATCCAACGCTTGGATTTCACGACGGACACGTTCGACGTAGTCGCGGACCTCGCGCGGGGTGAACCCGTCATAGGTAAAGGCATATAGATTGCCGAACACATCACCAAAGCTGTCGTTGAACTGGAACCCCGAAAACTCCTGTGGGAAATCGCCCCGGATGTCGCTCATCATGCTGCGGACGCGCTGCCATATCCGTGGCAACTCGTCGGCATCAGTCGAAGCCAGCAATTCAATGTAAACAATCGAAGTACCCGCAGCAGTGACCGAACGGGTAAAGTCCAGCTCTGGTAGTTCCTCTAGCTTCTTCTCAATGCGGTCAGTGACCTGCGACAGCGTCTGTTCAACATCTGCACCCGGTAAGGCGGCCGATACGATCATGGTCTTAATCGCAAAGTTAGGGTCTTCTTCGCGGCCGATGTTAATATATGACATCATCCCTGCAACGACCGAGACGATCATTAAAAACCAGACAAAAGATCGATGCGACAGCGCCCAATCGGACAGGTTAAAACGGTTCATTGCGATACACTCCGCCCGATGGTTTGGCCTTCATGCAGGGAATGGATACCCCGCAGGACGACTTCGTCGCCCAATTCAATTCCTGTGGTCACGCGGACATGATCACCAAAGTTCAACCCAAGCGTTATGTGGCGTAGGTTCACCACGTTGTGGTCCCGATCAACTAGCCAAACTGCCGGGTCACCATCAGGGTCCAACACTGCGCTTATCGGTAAACTGACAACTACCGCACCATCGCTAACCGCGCGAACTTGGACCAACGCGCCAAAGCGGAACCCCGGAGGCGGGTCGGATAGCAACAAATGCGCACGACGGTTCCGTGTCAGGCTTTCGGCAACGGGATCAATCCGTGCCAGACGCGCGCTGGTTGTCAAACGTGGATTTGATACCAACGCCACCTCAAACACCGTTCCGATTTCTAGTTCAGCAAGACCCTGTTCGCTGATATCCACGACGATTTCTCGGCGATCAGTGTTCGCAAGGCGCAACACCTCTAGACCCGGCGAAACCAGTGCGCCTGCATCTTCATAAGCTCCGGTGATCACACCGTCTTGTGGTGCGCGTAACTCAGCAAGGTCAAGTTTGTCTTGGGCGCTTGCGAGGTTTGCTTGGGCTTGTTCGACACCAGCTTGCGCTGCGACCAAAGCCCGCTGTGCATCTTCCTGACGCGTGGCGGAATCAACGCCACGTTCTGCCAGTTCAACAGCACGGTTCCATGCTTCTTGGGCTGCTCCTAAATTCGTTTCAGCAACAAGAACACCTGCCTGAGAGCTACGCTCTTCGGCCTGCAAATCTTTTGGGTCTAGCAGCGCTAAAACATCGCCCTTGGCAACCAAGGCACCCAAATCAACCCGGCGTTCTACCATTGTGCCGCTGATCGGAAAGCCAAGAGACACTTCGTTACCGGCAGCAACCGTCCCGATATATGTCGCCTGCTGCACAGCATCTGCGCCAACACGGCGTGATATAACTGGCCGAGGAACATCCGACACGATTTCGGCCGATACTGGCGCGGATTCCGCGAAAGCGGATTGGCCGCTCATCAAGGCGAGTAATAGAAATAGACGGTTCATTCGTTTGTCTCCGCTTCGGTGCGAACAAGGCGGCCGGGGTAAAGCAACTGCGCACCCGCTGAAACAACCTGCGCGCCTTCCTCAATACCGTCCGCGACTAAGATGTTTCCAGTTTCAAACCGGTCCACTGTAATCTGCGCAAGCGATACCCGCATCGTTTCTGGGTCCACCACCCACACTGCGGGGCCCTGCGCGGACGCGCTCATCGCACTATAAGGAAGGACGACAGCCTCACCGACTGATTCAGTTGTAGAACCGCGGACGGCATCGCCATATTCGATACCGTTTGGTTTGTCGTCGACGCTCACCTTAACAGCGACAGTACCTGTCGTTGGGTCAACAAGAGGCGACACCTCTCTCACGATGCCCTCAAACAGTTGGCTGGGGCGTTCCAACGGGAACATACGCACGTGTTCGATTTGATTTGTACTGGTCATAAGGTTTTCAGGGACATCAAACACCGCATCGACCGCGCCACCTAACGCAAGTTCAACAACGGGTTCAACCGCGCCGACAACCTGCCCCGGCTCCGCATAGCGTGCGGTGACGGTTGCGGCCCCTGGCGCAGTTACAACAGTGTCTTCCAGCGCCTTTTCGGCAAGGTCTAAATCCGCCCGCGCTTGCGCAAGAACGCCTTCCTTAACGCGCGTCTGGTCAGCAGCATTGTCGCGAGAAACGCGTGTTGTTGCCCCCCGCTCGAGCAGTGCATCTTGGCGACGAAGATCTTCGAGCGCTTGATCCCTATCAGCGGTAGCCGTCGAAACACCGGCGCGCGCGGCACGAAGCGCCTGCTCTTGCTGAATGGCTGTGATACGCGCTAATACGGCACCGGCCTCGACGACATCACCCTCACGGACCTCAACACTTTCAATGCGGCCGCCGCTTGGAAATGATACGCTCAGGGAATTTCGTGCAACGATTTCACCTGTTAGCGAAATTCCGCGTTCCAGTTCAGTTGACTGTGCGGTGACAATCACCACGGTCAATGGCGTTTCCGCAACGGCAGGTGACCCAATGATCAATGCCGCCGACGCAACCAAGACATTTAGACGCAACATTCGCTTTCCCCTATATTCTTGGCTCGTTTAGTTACAGCCTACCGCAGAGCCACTGCCCCACAACACATCTAAAAAGCGCATGCAGATAATTCAGATAGCGACTGCTATTTGACGCTACATAAAACTGGCCTATTCAGATTACAACTGCTATTTCGTCGCATATGTCAGAACAATCCAATCGCGCAAAATCCCAACAGCAAACACGGGACGCCCTGCTTCAAGCGGGCGCACAATTAATTGCCCAAAACGGGTATGCTGGTGCTTCAGTGCGCGACATCGCCGCCCAAGCTGGTTTTACCCAAGGCGCGTTCTATTCGAACTTTAAAAACAAAGACGAACTGGTCTTTGCGATCATGCGACGGTTATTCCAACACGCCTATGATTCAATTTCGCACTTCAGCAAAGATACCACGACACCAACGGACGAAATGCTGGCAGAAGCATCAGTCTGGTTGCAAGATATGTGCGGGTCAGACGAAAAAGCCCAACTTGAAGCCGAAATTAGCCTGCATGCAATGCGGGATACGAAATTCGCCGATAGCTATTTTGCCTTACTTGATGAACACGCAGCAAAAATGACAGGTATCGTATCCGAGATAGCGCGTGCACGTAAAATGACGCTCTGTGCACCTGCGGATCAAATTGCGCGCGGCATGATCGCGATGGCACGCGGGTTAAAGCTCATGATGCCACGGCACGACCCTAAAACAGTGATCGAAACGCTGGGTGTGTTCTTGGATGCTACGATGCGATCGTGCCAGAAGTCACGCAACGATCAAAGCGACTTATAATCCCTAAGAAGATCACCAACGTCATCGTAAAATGTGACTCCGCCGTTGTTCAGAAGCAGGCCGCAGTCGCAATATTCTTTGATCGTCGCGGCCGAGTGAGACACCATAATGATCTGGCTACTCTTTAGCTTTTCCTGAAACACCGCGTTACTTTTCTTGCGAAAAGTTTCGTCGCCCACGGCCGTGATTTCATCAATCAGATAGACCTGAAAATTGATTGCCATGCTTAGCCCAAAAGCCAAGCGCGCCTTCATCCCGCTTGAATAAGTCTTGATCGGAAGCTGTAGCGAAGGCCCCAGCTCTGCAAAGTCTTTCACGTATTCGATCACACGTTCTGTATCTTGCCCGTATATACGTGAAACAAAACGTATATTCTCGATCCCCGTCATGCTGCCGTTAAAACCGCCCGCAAAACCTAGCGGCCAAGAAACTCGCAAGCTGCGATACACGTGGCCAGTCGTAGGCGGCTCTGACCCAGCAAGCAAACGCATCATGGTTGACTTACCTGCGCCGTTTTTCCCCATGATCGCAACATTACGATCTTCGGGAAATGCAAATGATAGATCATCCAAAATTACTTTTCGGACGCCCTTCAACTTATACACTTTCGACACACGATCGAATGCAAGCATCGTTAAAACCTCGATCTGCGGAACAACCGCTCGCCGGTCAGCCCCAGAAGCAACAAGATTGCCCCAACAATTGCTGGGTATGTCATGTCCAAGATGCTTGTTTTATAGTTAGGATAGAACCCATGGCGAAAACCTTCAACAAGATGAAGGATCGGGTTCCATTGCAGCACCTCTTGCGCACGCACGGGCAACTGGCTTGGCACATAGAAAATACCGGAAATAAAAAACAGCGGGCGCGTCAGAACCTTTTCAATCTGAATCCAAGTATCCCAAAGCGAGGCAATAACCGCATTTAACGTCCCATACCCCAACCCCAAAAAAGCAGTTGTAAAGAACACCAAAATCAGTTGCTCAGGCTGCGCTGGCAACTCTGCCATGCCAACGGCGATTAGCGCCGAGTAGAAGATAACCATGATAACAAGATAAGTGGCTGAGATTAACAGCGCACGCGCCAAAATCGTGTCGACATCTTTAATCACAGGGTAAGTTAGTAGCGCCTTGTTTGCATCGAACACAGTCATCAATTTGCTTGATACTTCGGTAAAGAATTGCAACGTCAGAATACCTGTCGCAAAGAACAACGCTAAGCTAGACCCAAAGGGCGCATGACGACCGATCAAGGAAAACAAGATTACGAGCACCGCGACACTCGCTGTTGGCGTAATGACTGCCCAAGCATAGCCGAATGACGATGTGCCAAACGTCGCCCTTGTCTCACGCAGGACAAGGCTCAGAATAACCCGAAGCTGCAATGTAAGCAGTTCGGCTGTGTTCATTTGCCTCACGTCAAATGGTCCCGCACAGAATAGGTCAGCAGCGTACCGATGCCCCAAACCGCGAAAAACATAAAGCTGGCCAGCAAAATGTTTCGAACGCGTCGCGGATATTCTGACTTTTCTGGGGTTTGCGGTCGCACGTGAACAGCAAGGTAACGTTGTTGGCGATCTGCGTCACGGCGCGCTTGTTCTAATGAATTCAGAGCAGACGCGTAAGACTGTTCGGCCAACCTACGTTCAACATCCAGCGTTTCAAACGCAGCAAGCTGTTCAGTTACCGCCGACGTACCTGTTTCATCCAACAGTGTTCCGCCAATCTCAAGGCGACGCCTGTCGATTTGCTCTGATAACGCCTCTGCCTGTCGGCGTAACGCGACAAGGCTGGGCGCATTTTCGTCAAGCGACTCGCGTTGTGCAGCCATCCGCGCGTTAATATCAATTAACCGGGATTCGAGCCCGGACAAAAGCTGAATCTCAAGCGCGGCGCTTGCCGTTGGATCAACCGATTGTTCAGAATTCCGGAAATCACGAATACTGTCCAAAGAGTCGCGCAACCTGATTTCTTGTAACTCGACCTCTTCGCGGGCAAAGCTAAGCGCATCTTGGCGTGCACTTGCCGACAGTTCGTTCACAAGGCTTTGTGTCAATTCAAGCACAACCTGCCCAATTTGCTGGGCATGTTCTGGCGTAACCGATTGCACCTCAAACTCAATTATACCGGATGTCGGATCAGATTGTGTCCGGATACGACGGTTCCAGTATTTCACGAAATCCTCGATAGGGGCGTCGGGATCCAGCCGTGTCAGAAAATCAATATTCGGGTCGGAAAACACTTCTCTTAGGGATAGGCGCGCATCGACGTCCTCAAGCAAACGGCGGCTTTCGAGGTAGTCTAAAACAATATAGGTGTCCGCAGTCGTAGAACCCGCACTTGCCAATCCCGTCAGCGCGCCCAAGCCGTCAAGACTTGCTCCAGTCTCGATCCCTCGGATGGAAAACCCTGCGCGCGCAGCGTAACGATCTGTCGCAATCGCCGTGTAATAGAATGTCGCCAAAGTAATCGGGGCCAAAACGAGCAGGACGAATGACACCCACAGCTTATTGCGGCGCTTACGCTGCAACCGAACTGTAGACGATTTTTGCGCCTCGGTTTTCGTCAGCGAAACGACCTTTTGCGCGGCCTCAGCTTTTGGAGCTTCGCTCATTTTTTTACGCCTCTTAATTTTAGGGCGGATACTATCAGTGATCTACGCAACTTACGATACCAGTTGTAACTTAGGCTCGCCTCACGCGCTTTTTCGAGCGCATAAAGCGTATCTTCCGGACCCACAAAACTGTTAGCAGTGAAATCAAAATAACGTGGATAGCTAATCAATGTACCAAACACCAATTCATCCAACGACAATACTTTTACCCGCCTCGGGCACGGTAGCACATCTATCGTAAGCCCCCATCCCGCATAAAATGGTATACCATGACAGGTCACAGCAACCCCGCGAAGTAGTGCTTCAAACCCCATCAATGATGTCATTGTGTGCAATCCATCGATCTGCCCTAGCAAACAGTCAGCTGACACATCTGTGGTTAAGACTTCATCGCAGAATTCTGCAAACGGACCTGCAACCCCCTTAAGATCACGCAAACCCGCCATTACATCGGGGTGGGGTTTGAAAATGATATAGTCATCGGGATGCAGCTGACGTGCACGTTGCAATAGCTCTAGGTTTGTTTTGACTTCAGGCGATCCGAATGCCAGTGATGCATCTGTTTCCACCTGTCCAACGACCAATACAACGCGTTTCACATTACCGGGACGCGTCCAGTTGTCTGCGCCAACATTATATTTACTGACCCGACCAGCCACGATGCTTTCTCGCAGCCTTTCTGCACGCGCCATTTGTGCATAGGTTAAGTCCTGCGTGTTTAAAATGTTCTCTAGGTCAGAGGGGCAGGTCGCATCGTAATAGATTCCCGTCTGGTCAATAACCAACGACATAGGACGGACAAGATCGGCCCCCAAACCCGCGGAACGCAAAAAACCGTCTTCAATACGTAAAATAGATTTCGCATGACTAGGTACATTCGCCCTGCCCCAGACAGCAACTGCGCTTTGCGGTGCCGCTTCTTTCGCGAAATGTACCTTTGTGTCAGCAAAAAACTGGGAGATAAAGCGACGTTTCCATGCCGAAAATCCTATTGCGGTCACATCTGGAGGGAGCATAAAAAGCAACCTGCGTTGCTCTGCAATATAGCCAATAGCGTCTTCCACTTCCCACGGTTTTCGCGTCACCGGGTTTGCATAAAACGCGTATCCAACCAACGCAGCGTGAACAAGCTGATGAAGGCTTGCCCGTCCACGACGTAGCGGCGCGGGCAAGGCATCAGTGGTCAATCCCCATCCTGCATAAAACGGCATCCCAAACGTATGAACTGGCCGCCCCCAAATCAAAGCCTCGAACCCGACTTGAGATGTTACCGCATAAACAGCACGCGCCCCCGAAATGAGAGAAACCGGGTGACAGTTTTCCGCGATGACATGAACACGGTCCATTTTGCGCAACTGATCAGGGTTAAAGTGGCTTTTAGCCGCGTTCGTGTAAACATCGGGGTGTAGTTTTACGACGATATCAATATCTGGATTTTCGTTCAGCGCCGCTTGCAGCATGACATCGAAACTGTCTGCCGTCGCACTACCAAACCCAATCGACATATCACCGCGCACCTGATCTACGACCAATACGTATTGGTCAGGCAATCTGCGGGTTAGTTCCGGCGCGGCGTTATATTTTGATACGCGACCGTCACGCCAAATCTGAATTAATTTTGCGGCGCGCGCATCTTCGTGTGGTGAAAGTTCGCCTGAAATTAGAGTTTCAAGCCGTGACGGCACCGAAGCATCATAATGCACACCTAAATTGTCCACCGCGACTGAAACCGCGGGATCGCGGCGCCCGACAGATCGTAAAAATCCGTCTTCAAGCAACACAAAAGCAGCCCCGTGATCTTGTGCAATATCAACGGCACGGCGCCCAGACCATTTGCGCCCCCAACCGACAAATCGGTTTGCGTGAGGCCGGATAAGCCGACTATGAAAAGCTGGAACAGCACCCAAAGCATCCGCGACAAGAGGGTCGTCGCACAGATCCATTGACGTAACCAAATCTGCACCCGGCTGGCTTCGCAATCGACAAGACATCAACCGCAACCACTGACCGAGCTTTGATGCGCGACGCCAAGTCAACGCAAGAGTGCGGATAATCTTCATTTTTCTAACAGGCACCATTTTTGCGGCGTTATGAAACTAAATCGCGTCATTCCAAGCATAACATGCTCTTTGACGCGCGTTAACGCTCACTCCTCTACTCCGGCCCGCAAGCAATCGTGGATATGCAACAGGCCAAGCATCTTGCCACTATCATCTACGACGATAGCAGCCGTAATTGCCTGACTGCTCATGAACGTAAGAGCAGAGGCGGCAGTGGTCCCCGGAACGACAGTTTTCGGTGGGCCAGAAACAAGATCGGCAGCCCGCGACTGCCAAAGTCGCGCTACGTTGCGACGCATATCGCCATCTGTGATCAGACCAATCACGTCGGTTCCTTCGCAAACCATCGCAGCACCGAAACCTTTGGCGGACATCGTGATCACGACCTCTTGCATCGGCATATCAGGTGCAACAATTGGCAAAGCATCGCCCGTGTGCATAAGGTCTCGCACTGTCAGCAAGCGTGCGCCAAGTTTACCACCGGGATGATACCGCCTAAAATCCTGCGGTTCTGTTTTTGAAAGGTGGCTCACACCAACGGCCAACGCATCGCCAATTGCCAAAGCAACAGTCGTAGACGTTGTTGGCGCAAGGCCGTTCACACAAGCCTCTTGTACCTTGCCATGTGCAATGACGATCTTGCTCGCTTTACCCAAAGTGCTGTTTTCAGATGCCGTAACGCCGATAACCGGAATTTCATATTCGCGACAGTACGCCAATAAATCACCCAGTTCGGTTGTTTCACCAGAATTGGATAGAACAAGCACAACACTGTCATCGTGAATGATACCAAGATCACCATGGCTGGCCTCGGCCGCGTGTAGAAACACCGACTGCTGGCCAAGCGAACGAAATGTGGACGCAATTTTGCGACCGATATGCCCACTTTTACCGACCCCCGCGACCACAACCGGACCACGGGCTGCAAAAATCATCTCTGCAGCGGCACACAGTTTGTCAGGTGGACAGGCGGACAGATGTTTTAGCGCGTCTGCCTCGATCGTAAGTGTTTGCTGAACTACCTCACGTAGACTGAAGGAAGCTGGCCGCGATACGCGATCATCCGAAACAGTATTAGGCATTTAGTTCCCTAAACTTTGCACGCTGTTTGCACTGCTTACGACAGGTCCAACAAGCGTTGCGACAAATTTGCGGAACTCGCTTGCATCGGCGGTGGCAACATAAATTATGTCTGTTTCTTTCAGCATGAACTGATCCGCCAAAAGAAATGCATCAGCGCGGGCAAAATCGACCCGGTAAACGATAGGGGTTTCCGTGTTTCTTCGTGCGCGACGGAACACAAACACAGAATTGGGCGCGGCTTGCATATCATTGAGACCACCCACCTCGGCAAGTAAGTCAGACAGCGTCGGATTAGCCTTATTCAGGTTGGTATTTCCAGTGCGTGAAACCGCGCCATACACCGCGTAACGCCTTGGCACATGTGTCACCTGAACGGTGTCGCCGGGGAGTATGATAATATTGTCAGCGGCATGGCCTTTTAGGTCGTCCATCCGCATACGGCCGAAATGCGTGCCACGCGAAACTGCAATCTCGGCCTCCCAAGTCGGGTGAGGCACACCGCCCATTTGTGCAAGCAGATCCAACAGCCGAATGCCATTCGCAGGAATATCTGCCCGCCCCGAAGTGCGAACATCACCTAGAACCGTCGCCGTCCGCGAGGAGGTATCGACGATACGCACATTGATTTCTGGATCAATCGCCTGACCCTGGTATTTTTCCAGCAACACCTGACGCACACGCGCAGTTGTAAGGCCGGCAACATTGATGCGTCCCGCATATGGTACTTCGATCGTACCAGCATTTGAAACTTGGAACGACAGAACCGTTTCGCGTTTACCCGAGGATGCAAAAAGCCCGTCATTTGCAGTTTCCCAAATACGCAGCTCAAGCACATCAGCCACCGAAATACGTTCATTCTCTGCTAACAAACGCTGGGCGCGGAAACTATTCGGGAATCTGCTAACAGCAACCTGCGACTGCGGAAGCGTCGCAGCGGTCACGTTTACAAGATGAAACTGGGTTACAGCTTCGTCCGTTCCAACCTCAAACGCGGCGGCTTCGACGATTTCATCTGTAGACGGACCAAATGCGGGTAAACTTGAACAACCGGCAAGGACCAAGGCCAAAAAGACACATCCGCCGTAACGGCTGAACGACTTAAGTCGGGTAAACGGCATTAAACGACTTCTTCCTGTTCGCGACTAAGCACTAAATCTTGTTCTAGTTTCTTAGTGATTGCATCTACAGCAACCTTGCGACCTTTTACATAGTAAAAGTCCCCGGGAAGAAGCGCGCGCGCTTTCACGGCCTCGATGAACGCGTCGGCGCATTCAACTGATTTAACCTTGCGAGAAGCAAGAAACGTCTGAATGGTTGTTGTTTCAGTTCCCACAGTCACCAAATTTTCATGACGGTAAATGGCATCGCCAAGCACCAGTAACGGAATGTGATGATGCAGCGCAGAAAAAGCAGAGGTCGAGTTGATAACAATCATACCAGACGCATGATTGACGACATCGCCAATCGCACCGAAATTCAAGACCATAATACGATCAGCAAGATTCAGCTGCCGCGCGGTTTCTTCAATGAAACGCCGTGTCTTGCCAACGCGCCGATCCATTGGGTGAAGTTTAAAGACAATCGTATCTTTGGCAGCACTATCCTTAAGCGCGCCCAAAGTATCAGAAATCAGCTTTTCATTCGACCAACCACGCGCAGCAAACTGTAGCTGGCTATCTTGTGGAGTCTGTAAGGTAACAACGATGTACTGACCATTAAGTTCGTTTTTCAATCGCTTTAGCTTGGTAAAGGTTTCGAGCCGCGCCAATGCACGTGACCCCATATGCGCAGCCCAAGACACGGCAAGCGTACCAATTCCTTCGTGTTTGCGATGGAACAGTGCAACCTCGTCAGGTGACGATCTAAAATCGCGGACAAGATAATAAATGGTCGACCAGATACCTAATGCCCCATACTTTCGCGGCATATCTACGGGCTTTGGTGTATTTTGCGGCGCGTCCTGCTGCCATTTCCAATCACACAATGGCGAGCTGTCGTTGTTACCGCCAAGCTCACAAGTGATAAAGCCAGACCTTAAATAACCTTCTTCAAGGCAGATCACGCGAACACCAAACAATGCCGCAACTTTTCTTGCGGTAGCGTGCACTGGGCGTCGGGCACCGAAGACAACGATATAGTCAGGGCGATTATCCCGCATCTCGGTCTCTAACCACGCAGTCCAATCGTCAGGTGATCCCGTAAAACGAAAACTTTCGCCAGCTCCGGCGAACAATTGGTCGGCGGCATTGAACACGACTCTTTTGGTGGCAAACCCAGCGGCGCTTAGTCCGCGCTGTAGCTCTTTAAAAAACGGGCCAACTGGCCCCTGCAAGATAAGAACTTTGGGTGTCGCCATCATATTAGGCTGGTCTACGTAGTGAAACATCACGACCCCGCACAGATACCATCAAGGGCATACTGCCCGTGTGATCTGGCGACAAACGCATACGCAGCTCGAGGGAAAGACCCTTTACTGAGGTAGCGCGGAATTAAGTTATCTTGTGTAATCACTGTTTCTTATCTGCTGTAGATTTACATATTAAACCAACACGACACTTACGCTAATGTGATCCAAAGATCCGGATTTTGCATCACCGCTCCGTTTCGTACTTTCACACAGATTGCAAGACATGAACGCATTCCCGCTAAAGGTTAGATCGTGTGTACACGTTACGCTGTATGTTGGTCTACCTTCCTTGTCATAGTGCAGGAATGGCGACCCTTTTAAGGCTTTTTGCTGTTCTGAATTATCTCGGCCAAATACCACCCAATTGCGCTGTGTTTTCAGTATAATAGTTTCAAAGCGCTATCAATCATTACAAAACTGAAATGAAATTGGGTGATGCAAGATACACACGCCGGATTTAGTGAGGCGTAAATTACGTCAGGTTAAATCGTGCCGGGGCATGATTCGGCATTTTTAGAATTGGGTAGATGACGCGCAAAGGCATGTCATAAACGCGCGCCATCCAATTGCTTATCCAGCGTCAAGCAGCTCATTCGCCCGAGCAAGGACCGCGGCACCGTCGTGGTCAAAGCCGTTCAGCTTTTCGATCCATTCCGCATGCACGGGTTCAGCGATTTCGCGCCATGCCGCAATTTCTTCAGCTGCAATTTCGCCGATCGTGTTACCTTGCGCTTCAACGGCTGCTTTGCCTCTGGTTTCGAACTCATCAAACTGGCGTCCGATACGCTGCGACAATGCCGCGCCTGAGTGCGCGTCGATAACCCCACGCAGATCGTCCGACATGCCCTCATAGGCAGCTTGGTTCATCAGCATTGCAAATGTGTTCGCGTACAGCCCACGTGACGCAGGCGCTGGTGCAGAAGTAAAACCTGTCAGCTCTTGCAGTTTAAACGCTGGAACGATCTCATATGGTAGACAGCATCCGTCGATCACACCGCTCGATAGCCCGACGACCATCTCGGTTACTGGGAAGAACACCGTTTCCGCACCCAATAATTCAAGCATCTTACCAGTTGCTTGGTTCGGTGCGCGCAGTTTTAGGCCACGCAGGTCGTCCGCAGTCTGGATCAACCCGTTGCGGGTATGCAGCTTACCACCGTCATGTGTATGAAATGCCAGCGTCTTGATCCCGGCATAGTCATCTTGGCCGAACTCGTCCATCAACGTGTGCATCACCACCGATGTCTTTTCGGCGTTGGTTACCATGAATGGCAGCGCAAGCGTTTCTGCTATCGGGAACCGGTCAGGTGTGTAGACTGGTAAGGTCCACGAGATATCGCAAATTCCCTGACGTACCTGATCAGGCAATTGCGGCGGCTTGCCACCAAGCTGCATCGACGGAAACAACTGAACGTCAATTGCTCCATTCGATGCCTCACGTATTTCATCCGCCCATGGCACAAAGAACTGCGAGTTCATTGGCGCCGGTGCGGGCAGCATGGAATGCAAACGCAGCGTGACTTCGGCGGCATTTACACGGCTCAAAAGCGCGGGCGTCGCAAGCGCGGCCCCCGCGCCAGCCAGCACGGCTCTTCTTTTTAGGTTTTGTTTCATCGTTTCCTCCCTGGGTGTTGTCCGGCACTCCTCCTGCCGGGTATATGCGCACGTTTTTTGGGCGCTTATGCGGATTACATCATACCAGAACCTCTGCTGGGGTGATGTTAAATTGTTGCCGGGTCAGCGGCACGCCGCTCGCCATGCCTTTGCGTGCGGTCATATGAGCCTTGGCGTTATTGATCGTTTCAACTGCAGTGATGCGCGAGCCACAAAACCTTAACACGGTTCCATCGGCCAATTCCTCTGCAGTGTCAGTTGGACCTGCTAGACCAGCGATCTGCAGCTTCCAATCTGCTTGATCAGACCAGAACCACGGGACGGCGCGGTAAGGCGTATCAGCCCCCTTGGCGATACGCTTTGCAATCATTCGGGCGTGGTCGGTCGCGGCCTGAACGCTTTCCAGCCGAATACTTCGGCCCGTCACCGGATCAGGGAATGCAGCGCAATCGCCCAGCGCCGAGATTACAGGGTCAGACGTGACAAGCATTTCATCAACGACAATGCCATTGTCGACTTGAAGGCCAGCAAGTTTGGCTAACTCGACGTTCGGAACAACACCTGCGGCAAGCAGCGTCAGATCAGAATCGATCCGCCGTCCCGATGCCAAAGTAAAACCTGCTGCATCAATCTCAGCGACACCATCACTCAAGAGAATATCGGTGCCCATTTCCCGGTGCTTTTCGGCGAACCTTGCTGACATGGGCTCCGATACCGCACGCGCCATCAAACGGGGGGCAGCTTCGGCCACTGTCACGCTATGGCCTAGTTCGCGTGCAACTGCCGCGAATTCCAACCCGATAAATCCGCCCCCGATCACGCCAACACGCACTCCATTGACCAAAGACGCTTTGATCGCGCTCGCATCATGAAGCGTCCGCAAGCCCACAGCATGTTCAAGCCCAGCGATCTGGGGGCGAAGGTTGCGTGCACCTGTTGCGATAATCAGATGATCATAAGCAATCTGTTCGCCGTCTATCTCGACCCGGGCATTCGCCCGATCAATGGCGCGGACCCAACAGCCCATCCGCAAGTCGATCTTATGCGTCTCAAAAAAGCTATCTGGCCGCAGCGATAGGGCCTGAACTGTCCCACCTTTGAGATAAGCCTTGGACAGCGGAGGGCGTTGATACGGGTGGCCCGGTTCATCGCCGATCAGTAGGATTTCACCATCAAACCCTTCTTGCCGAAGGCTTGCCGCGGCCTGAAACCCGCCTTGGCCAGCACCGATGATGACAACGCGTTCCATCTAAGCCAGCTCAGACGGAAGACGCACGACCAACCCATCAAGGGCATCGGTGACTTTGATCTGACAAGTCAGCCGAGAAGCATCAGTTACTTCGGTTTCGGCGCAGTCCAGCATATCGTCTTCGCCATCACTTTTATCGCCAGTTTTCTCTGCCCATTTATCGTCGATATAACAGTGACAGGTTGCGCACATCATCGCCCCGCCACATTCAGCAAAGATGCCTTCGATATTATTGTTGAGCGCAGTCTGCATCACGCTGTCGCCCAAAGTTGCCTGCACGGTCTGCGCCGCACCATCGGGTTGAATGAATGTAATCGACACCATCTTGTGCCCTTTCGTAAATGCCTGCGGTTAGTCCAAATAGATCGGTAGGTTGAGCGGTCCGCGAAATCCGAACCCGCTCCAAACGACATCTTCGGGGTTTCGAAGTTGCATGTTGGGAAACCGATCAAACAACAGCGGCAGCATGATATGCCCCAACGTCCGGCGCGCGATTTGCGCACCTGCGCAGTGATGCGGCCCACTGCCGAATGATTGATGGGGATGCTTTTCGCGAAACACGTTAAAGCTTTCTCCGTCGTCAAATATCGCCTCGTCGCGGTTCGCGGATGCCTGAATGGTCATGACGGTTTCGGCTTTGGGTACCACAACATCGCCGATCTGAATTTCTTGGGTCGTGCGGCGGCCAGAAACCTGAATGGGGGCAACCCACCGGATCCCTTCCTCAAAAGCGTCCATCCACGCCTCTTGGCGTTTCACCTCTTCCAACTGGTCTGGGTTGGTCAGCAATCCGTAGACAATCGTTGCCAAGGCATCACGCGGTTCGTTGATGCCGCCACCGATCGCGATTTTAATGTTGGCGTACATCTGGCTAAGCGGAATAGGATTCTTCGCGCGCAACATCACCGAAAACGCAGAGTTATTCGGCTCTGACTGATGGCGCTGCGCAATCTTTTCGAACAGCGCGTTCATCTCGACGTTTGCCGCGTCGGATGCTTCAAACAACTGTGGGTCACGGCCAAAGTTTCCGGCACCGTCGATCAGCCGCTGCGACCAGCGTTGCATTTCTTCGTCGGTCGCATCCTCTAGGCCCAGCATATGCGCAAGAATGCGTGCAGCAACGGGACCACATAGTTCAGAGAACAGATCAACCGTTTCACCACGCGGAAGGCGCGACACGTATTCGTTGACGATTTTTTCGTAAAGCGCCGCCCAATCAGAGCGAATAACCTTAGGCGAAAACGAAGGCTGCATCGCCATACGTTCAGCGCGATGTTCTGCACCATCCTTGCGCATCAAAGTATGCGCCTGAAACGCAGGTTTCATCGGAGTCATCGGATCATCCGAGCTAAAAATATCGGGGTTTTCTTTGATCCATTTGGTGTGCTCTGCCGTGGTAACAAAAATACGGTTCGTCTGTGCCACACGGACCACCGGAGTTTGCGCACGCATCTGTTTGTAGATCGGATATGGATCATGGGTGAGATCGGCCAACGTGACCGTCTCGTTAACTGGAATATCCAACATGACTTTGTTCCCCCCGTCGTCACCTCCCCTCCCAAGGTGGTGCTTTGACATGGAACCCTTTACCGCAGTATCAATCAATACGATGGTATAGATATTTAGGATCGGAATTTCAGATACGATGACGAAATCATTCGACCCACTCGCCGTCGACTTTCGTGCACTCGAGGTTCTGATCAGCGTCTATCGCCATAACTCGTTTACGCGGGCGGCCGAAGATCTTGAAATCAACCAATCCGTTGTAAGCTACACTATCGAAAAGCTGCGCGGTGTGTTCAGCGACCCACTATTCGCCCGCGAGGGTCGTAGCCTCATCGCTACCCCGCGTTGCGAAGAAGCCGTAACCGAAGCGATTGAACTTGTGCAGCGCTTCACCCAATTGACCGCCGCCCAAGACTTTGACCCAAAAGAAAGTGCAGGGACGATCACCATCGCCTGCAATTACTACGAACGGGTTTTGATTATTCCGCGCGTGGTCCACGCAATCCAAAAACAAGCGCCCAATCTAAAGATCGAAATTGTTGATTCATCGTATCTGGGCCACGACCGCCTGCTCCGGATGGAAGCTGATCTGTTGATCGGCCCGTTCCAGAAACTGGGCGCGGCGTTTTACGGACGCAAGCTGTATGATGATCGATATGTGTGCGTGATGGATCCCGAACACCCGCTTGCTGAAACGACGTTGACGTTGGACCAATACCTGCCGCTTGACCACATCTACATCACCTACGGCGGCAAATGGAAATCACGCTATATGCAGGTGATTGAACAAGAAGGGCACGCCGTTTCAATCGCGATCAAGGTGCCAAGCCCCGCAGGCATTCAAAGCCTTATCGCGGGAACCAACCTTGTTGCGACTGTTCCCGAACGCCTATCGCGTGAAATTGGTAAAGGGTTGCGGATTACACCATGCCCAGTGCCGACACCGATTGATATCCAACTCGTCTGGACAACGCGCACACTGAATTCGCCCATGCATAAATGGGTCCGCGATCTAATCGTTCAGCAATGCCGCCTGCTTTGACACTTAGCCGACAGATAGCCCCGCATTCGTATCAAGCAAGAACTGCGAAAAAATCGGTCCGCTCGCCGCGCCCAGCGCACGTGCATTCCCGCCAATCGTCCCGCTTTCGATTACCGGCGGGATCAGCCCGCGCGTATCTTGGTTCGAAATATAGCGGCGCACGCGCTCAACAAGATCAGCCCTGATTTCACCTGGAAAAGATCCGTCAATTAAGATGGCTTCGAAATCAATCACCGCGCACGTCGACAGACTCGCTTTGGCCAGCTCTTGGGCAGTTTGACCCAACCAAGGCTCGACGTAGCGCATGATTTTCGACCAGTCTTGCGGATTTTGCCAAATCATAGCGGGGTCAAGATCGACCTCTTCCAATCGTGTTTCAAGCAGATGAATCGATGCCATATCAACCAACTGCTTACTTTCTCCGTGCAGGCCGATGCTGCGCAGTGAACCCAGCGCCCCCGCGTTACCTTGGCGGCCAGCGACCACAGAATGGTTCAACACGATGCCGCCACCGATAAATGCGCCCACAAAGAAATACGCGTAGTCTGCAAAGTTCTTGCCCCGGCCATAAACATGTTCGGCCTGACAGGCGGCAGTCGCATCATTCACCAATGAAACAGGTAAATTGCTAAATGTCGCGATTTGCGCGGGGATGTTGATGTCCTTCCATGACAAAAACGCAGGTGACGGTTCACCAACTAGCTCATCCCAGTTCCACATCTCGAATGGTGCAGCGATGCCTAGCCCGCAAATACGTTTGGCAATGCCCGGTGGCAAAGCGCTCGATATCTCGGACATTCCTTTTGATAAAAATCCGAACACCTCTTCTGGGGTTGGAAATGTATAACTGATGTGGCGTTGTTCACGGACTTGTCCCGTAAAGTCCATAAGCAATAGATCAGCCGAGCGGCGCCCTATCTTAAGCCCGAACGAAAGCACTCCGTCGGGTGAAAGCCGCATTGGCACCGAAGGTTTTCCCACCTTACCGCGTGTCGGTTCACCCCTAACAAGCAGACCGTCAGTTTCAAGTCGCTTTAGAATTGCTGAAACAGTAGGAGGTGAAAGCGATGACAGTTTAGCAAGATCGCTACCCGGCATTTCACCGTGGCGCTGGAGCAAAGATAGCAAAAGCCGTTCATTGTGGTTGCGCACGCCTCTTTGACTTAGGCCTGCACCGAACGATTTTATTACTGTGTGCTCCATCCCAGCCTTCATAGTATGCTCTCCCACAGGAAGGAATACATGAATTCGATTAATAAATAAAGTTAACTAATTAATTGACAGTCGCGCAAAAATCGCGTTGTTTGTTCGCATTCACTTCGATCCGTTCGAAGCGAGGAGGTCGGGGGATACCCCATTTTATACAGAGTTTCTGGGAGGAAATCATGAAAAAGCTTCTTATCGGTACAGCGCTGGCTGCCATCACATCAGCAAGTGGCGCGATGGCTGCGGGCCACGGCACATCTGCATGCCTTATCACGAAAACCGACACAAACCCGTTCTTTGTGAAGATGCGCGAAGGCGCTGAAGCCGCAGCAGAAGCTGCCGGCATCACTCTACGCTCTTATGCAGGTAAGGTTGACGGCGACCACGAAACACAAGTTGCGGCGATCGAAACATGCATCGCTGATGGCGCTTCTGGTATCTTGATCACAGCTTCTGACACATCTTCTATTGTTGGCGCAGTGACCCAAGCGCGCGACGCGGGCCTGCTGGTTATCGCTTTGGATACGCCGCTTGACCCAATCGACGCGGCAGACGCAACATTCGCGACTGACAACTTTCTTGCGGGTGAATTGATCGGTCAATGGGCCGCTGCGACCCTAGGTGATGATGCCGCAAACGCGCGCATTGCTATGCTTGACCTTGCGGTTAGCCAGCCAACTGTTGGTGTTCTACGCGACCAAGGTTTCTTGCAAGGCTTTGGCATTGATCTAGGCGACCCAAACAAATGGGGCGACGAAACCGATCCACGTATCGTCGGTAACGACATCACTGCCGGTAACGAAGAAGGCGGTCGCAAGGCTATGGAAAACCTGCTCGCGGTCAATCCATCAGTAAATGTTGTCTACACAATTAACGAACCAGCCGCCGCTGGCGCATATGAGGCGCTGAAATCATTCGGCCGTGAAGATGACGTGCTTATCGTTTCCGTCGATGGCGGCTGCCCTGGCGTGCAAAACGTTGCTGACGGCGTGATCGGCGCGACTTCGCAGCAGTACCCACTGTTGATGGCATCCAAAGGTATCGAAGCGATTGTTGCTTATGCAGCCGACGGTACGCTGCCAGAAAATACACCCGGCAAGAACTTCTTTGATACTGGCGTTGCGCTTGTCACTGATCAGCCCGCTGACGGTGTCGAAAGCATCTCTGTCGCTGAAGGCACGGATTTGTGCTGGGGCTAAATCTAGTCTGAGCTAAATATACGGGGGCGAGCAAACTGCTTGCCCTCGTTTGTCTATGCCACGCCACCAAAATAGATCTAAAAAGGGGAAATCATTATGTCGGGGGATGCTGACAATTTTGAAGCCGCGGTAAAGGCAAAGGGTGCCGAAGCCGTCGCGGAGTTTAAAGATACGCGCAAGGGCGTTCTTGCAACGATCCAACACGCGTTACATGTGAACCCGGCGCTTGTGCCGTTGTTTGTTTTGGTCGCTTCAATCATCGGTTTTGGCCTGCTGCTTGGGTCCAAGTTCTTTTCGCCATTTGCGCTGACGCTGATCCTACAACAGGTTCAAATCGTCGGTATTGTGGCTGCAGCCCAAAGCCTTGTTATTTTAACTGCTGGCATCGATCTATCTGTTGGAGCGATCATGGTGCTGTCGTCCGTGGTAATGGGGCAATTCACGTTCCGCTATGGAATCCCCGTAGAGATATCGATCACGCTTGGCCTGATCACCGGTATGGTTTGTGGTTACATCAATGGCTGGCTTGTTGCTGTGATGAAACTCCCCCCTTTCATCGTTACGCTTGGTATGTGGCAAATCGTACTGGCAAGTAACTTTCTTTACTCAGCCAACGAAACAATCCGTGCCCAAGAAATCGAAGCAAACGCGCCACTGTTGCAGCTGTTTGCAACCAAATTTCAAGTTGGCGGCGCAGTTTTGACCATCGGCGTTATCTTTATGGTCCTTTTAATGCTTTTGCTGACCTATGTTCTTAAGCAAACCGCGTGGGGCCGTCATGTGTATGCTGTCGGGGATGACCCTGACGCGGCACAACTGTCAGGCGTGAACGTGCGCCGCACACTGATCTCTGTTTACGTCCTTTCTGGTTTGATCTGCGGGTTTGCAGGTTGGGCACTGATTGGGCGGATCGGGTCTGTTTCCCCAACCTCTGGCCAACTGGCCAACATTGAATCCATTACTGCTGTTGTGATTGGTGGCATTTCACTGTTCGGCGGTCGCGGTTCTATCCTTGGTGCGCTGTTTGGCGCGCTTATCGTTGGGGTGTTTACGCTTGGCCTACGGCTTGCCGGGGCAGACGCACAGTGGACCTATCTACTGATTGGTGTGCTTATCATTGCGGCCGTTGCCGTGGACCAATGGATCAGAAAGGTATCTGCGTAATGGAACCCATTCTCAAAGCTCGTGGACTGGTCAAACGCTACGGTAAAGTGACTGCTTTGGATCACTGTGATTTTGATCTCTATCCCGGCGAAATTCTCGCCGTGATCGGGGACAACGGCGCCGGAAAATCCTCCCTGATTAAAGCGATTTCCGGTGCTGTTGTGCCTGACGAAGGCGAAGTCGAACTGGAAGGGCGCAAAGTACGCTTTACGTCGCCGACCGATGCACGCAAGGAAGGCATCGAAACCGTCTATCAGACGCTCGCCATGTCCCCTGCCCTGTCTATCGCGGACAACATGTTCATGGGACGCGAACTGCGCAAACCGGGGTTCCGCGGCAAATGGCTACGCCAGTTAGACCGCCCCCGCATGGAAAAGATGGCCCGCGATAAGCTAACCGAACTTGGCCTGATGACAATCCAGAACATCAACCAAGCCGTGGAAACGCTTTCGGGCGGTCAGCGCCAAGGCGTTGCCGTGGCCCGTGCCGCCGCATTTGGGTCGAAGGTTATTATCTTGGACGAGCCAACTGCAGCCCTTGGGGTCAAGGAATCGCGGCGGGTGCTCGAACTCATCCTTGATGTGCGTGCGCGTGGCATTCCGATCATTTTGATCAGTCACAACATGCCGCACGTGTTCGAGGTCGCAGACCGGATCCACGTACACCGGCTGGGCAAGCGGCTATGTGTGATCGACCCCAAAGACTACACGATGTCCGATGCAGTAGCGTTTATGACCGGTGCGAAAGACGCTCCTACCCAATAAAATAAAGACGCACGGGGCCTTTTGGGTTCCGTGCGTCTTTATTTCCCGCCAAATCACGTTCTTAGCTGCGCACAATTTCTACCGGTTTATCAAAAATAGTGATTAATCTTATTGCAGGTTGATAATTTAGCGCATTTTTCGTGCAACTTATTCTGCCACGCATAGTCAAATCCTTGCAACGCAGCAGCACCGCCCCGTACAATTTTTCCTAAGAGGCGCGGGCAGGATCGTCCGCGACACGTCGCAATGGCGCGGCACAATTCAGATATATCAGCAGTGATGCTGTGCAGTTTGTTTCACCGAAAGTATGTTCGGCGTTCAAAGTATCTTTGTTTTATGAACCGCGCTGATCCCGCGGACGAATATCTTTCACATTATAAGAGTAAACTGTCCGCCCGCTTTCCTGGCTCATACGATCCACAGGAAAATTGATCCAATTTCATAACTCCGCCTGCCAGCAGGCGTGTGTTTTTCTCCCCTCCCGAAAGGTTTCGAAAATGTCGTATATCCAACCAAAGGAATTCGCGTCGAAGATGGTCGACGCAGGCGAATCCAAGATATTCATGGCGACCAAAGACACGCTGATCCGTTCTTATATGGCGGGTGCGATCCTTGCTCTCGCGGCGGCGTTCGCGGTGACCATCGCCGTGAACACCGGGAACTTTCTTGTCGCTTCGCTGCTTTTCCCTGTTGGCTTTTGCATGCTTTACCTGATGGGGTTTGATTTGCTGACAGGGGTGTTCACGCTTGCACCGCTGGCCGTTATCGCCAAACGTCCCGGTTGCACATGGAAAGGTGTATTTCGCAACTGGGGGCTCGTGTTTTGCGGTAACTTCGCAGGTGCGATGACCACCGCCGTGTTTATGGCCATCATATTTACGATGGGCTTTAGCCAAGAACCAAATGATGTAGGTCAAAGGATTGGCCAAATCGGCGAAGCACGTACGTTGGGCTACGCTGCAGCTGGCGGAGCAGGTCTATTGACCGTGTTTATCCGCGCCGTCATGTGTAACTGGATGGTTTCAACCGGCGTCGTGGCCGCTATGATGTCCAGCTCTGTATCGGGCAAGATCATGGCGATGTGGATGCCAATCCTTGTCTTCTTTTACCTTGGCTTCGAGCACTCAATCGTGAACATGTTCCTGTTCCCATCAGGCATCATGTTGGGCGGCGAATTCACGTGGTTTGATTACTTTGCGTACAACGAAATTCCTGTTGTTCTAGGCAATCTAGTTGGCGGTCTAACCTTTGTGGGCGGCATGATTTACATGACCCACTTCCGTGAATCCCCAAAGCGGAATGCCACTGTCGCACGTAACGATGACACGTCATCTATGCCTGCTGAATAAATAACGTCACTGACGTGGAGGCGCGGTTACAAGCTGCGCCTCAAACCGTGGGGAGCGCGCAATGCCAAAGGATATGAAAGCCACCGATACCTTAGGCGTTTCGATTGGCCAATATTCTTCTACCGGCCGCAAATCCGAAAACCAAGACTTTCACGGCGCGCTGATCCCAGTGGGGGCGGCGCTTGCACTTAAAGGCGTCACGTTGGCTGTGGCCGACGGAATTTCATCCAGCGACGTCAGTGCCGAAGCCTCTGAGATCGCCGTAAAGTCGCTTTTAGTAGATTATTACGCGACCTCTGACGCATGGACAGTTAAGACATCAGCGCTTCAGGTGATAGCGGCGACAAATGCTTGGCTTCACGGGCAAAACAGCACGGTGCCTGACATCAATGCTGGCCGGGTATGCACCCTGTCCACGTTAATCCTAAAGGGACGCGAAGGACACATTCTGCACGTTGGAGACAGCCGCGTGCAGCGCTTGTCAGGAACCAGCCTAGAGCCACTGACTGACGATCACCGTATAACGGTTTCCCCTGAACGAAGCTTTCTCGCCCGTGCATTAGGTGCAGAACCCGAAGTCAAAGTCGACTACCGTCGTGTTCCGCTTAGCAAGGGTGACATATTTTTGCTAACGACCGATGGTGTGCACGACGTGATCGAAGGGTGTGACGTTAACAGTATCCTGCAAGAAGCCGCAGACCTTGATAGCGCTGCGAAAAAGATTGCCGATCTCGCTTTTGATCGCGCGAGTGACGACAACCTGACAGTTCAAATCTTGCGTGTGGATCAACTGCCTGCGCCCGGTGCTAATTTGCAACTGGAAGCGACCCAGCTGCCGATTCCGCCGCTGCCGGATACAGGCGATATCATTGATGGGTTTCGGATTGTACGATCACTTCACGCGACGGCCCGCAGCCATGTCTACCTTGCTATCGCTCTGTCAGGAATGCGCGTCGCGCTCAAAATTCCTGCGACTGAAACAGCGCAGGATGGGTCCTATCTAAACCGCTTTATGCTAGAAGAATGGATCGCACGGCGATTGTCTTCGCCCCATGTTCTAAGCGCGGCCATGGTTCCCGAACATCGCAGCGCGCTATACGTAGTCACGGAATACGTCGAGGGCGCAACGCTACGTCAGTGGATGACCGACAATCCCAAACCTAGCCTAGATCAGGTTCGCGGGATCATCACTCAGATCGCAACAGGGCTACGCGCATTTCATCGCCGCGAGATGATCCACCAAGATATTCGTCCCGAAAACATCATGATCGACAGCGACGGCACCGTCAAAATCATCGACTTTGGGTCCGCATCTGTCGCGGGGATAGAAGAGGCCGCACCGGGAACATTGGGGGAATTACCAGGCACGTATCAATACACCGCCCCTGAATACCTATCAGGCGACGCGATCAGTTGGCGATCTGACCAATACGCATTGGGCGTCATCGCCTATGAAATGCTTTCGGGCCGCCTGCCCTACGGCACCCAAGTCGCTCGGATCCGTTCACGACGCGATCAAATGGCACTTCGTTACCAAGCTGCACGCGATGAATACACCGGCGTGCCAGATTGGATGGACGCCGCGCTACGCAAAATGCTGCACCCAGATCCGATTAAACGTTACGACGCGCTGACTGAATGCGTGGCGGACTTAAAGCGCCCTAGCAATTCGTGGACCTCTGCCCACCAGCGCCCCCTGATGGAACGCAACCCTCTGCGTTTCTGGCAAGGTTTATGCGCAATCTTGGCATTATTGTGCATCATCCTTGCCGCCAGATAACCCCGCAACAGGAGACAATAAAATGAAAGACCAGCTCACGACATCCACTCTCGACAAAGAAGACGTGACCGCATTGATTATCGCCGCCAAGAAAGAGCTGGGGCAAACTTGGGAAGGTATTGCCGCAAGCATTGGCATGTCACCCGTTTGGACCCATTCGGCATGCATGGGCATGAATGCAATGTCAGCCGAAAAAGCGCAGGCTCTTGTTTCACTGCTTCAACTTCCACCAGAAGCGGTTACAGTCTTAGAAGAAAGCCCCACAAAGGTTTGGTCGCAAACCGTCCCAACCGACCCATGCATCTATCGGCTGTATGAAATCGTAGGTGTGTACGGCCCAACGATCAAAGCACTGATCCACGAAGAATTCGGCGACGGTATCATGTCAGCGATTGATTTTGATATGCAAGTCACTCGCGAACCTCATGAAAAAGGAGACCGTGTGAAAATTGAAATGTCTGGCAAATATCTGGGCTACAATGCTTGGTAATGCACTTTTGGCACCAAATTGCGCGTAACTCTGCGGGTTCGCATATTCGAAACAGCGCCATTATATCTTTCTCATATCGGAATTTGATGCAGTATTCTGCCCTTACGCAAATATACGCCTGACTGATTGGTCAGGCGCTACATTTATACGACTGCAAAGTCGCGCCACTCTGGCCCGGCGGGAACCTGATTTGTTGTGGTGTATCGTATGTTTTTCTAGCCTAACATTGCAAAATAGGCGGATTGTCGTGCGACCAGTTCGTCGTGGGTTCCTATTTCAACGATTTTACCCGCGTCGATGACTACGATCCTGTCGGCGTGCCGGATTGTGTCTAGCCGGTGGGCGATGATTAGCGTGGTTCGTCCGACGGCAAGCCTTGCGAGTTCGGCCTGTACTTCGCGTTCGGTGCTACGGTCCAGCGCCGAGGTGGCCTCGTCCAGCAATAAAACGGGCGGATTGCGCAAGAAGACCCGTGCGATTGCAACCCGTTGGCGTTGTCCGCCCGACAGCATCACGCCGCGTTCGCCGACCATTGTGTCCAACCCTTCGGGCAGGGTCTCGATTAGGGGCTCTAGCCGGGCCTGTTTTACGGCCTCGCGGATTTCTGCGTCGGTTGCATTTAGCCGCCCGTAGGCGATGTTGTCACGCAATGTGCCGCCGAATAGGAACACGTCTTGGGACACCAGCCCCACTTGTTTGCGCAGGGATTCGAGCGTCATTTGCTGTAGCGGAACACCGTCGATCCGGATTTCACCACCGGTTGGGTCGTAGAACCGTGGGATCAACGCCATGAGAGAGGTTTTCCCAGCCCCCGATGGCCCGACAAAGGCGACGGTTTCGCCGGGCTTCACATCTAGCGACACACCATGCAGCACACCGCGGGCGCCGTCATAGCTTAGCTGTACATTGTCGAATGTGATTTCGCCGCGAAGCGCGGGGGCCGGCGTTGCGTCAGCCGCATCGGTAATGTCTGGCTGTTGCGAAAGCAGGTCCAAATAATTGCGAAATCCGGCAATCCCGCGCGGATATGTTTCAACCACGGCTGCGATCTTTTCCAACGGACGAAAGAACACACCGACAAGCAGCAGGAACGCGACGTAGCCCCCAGCGGAAAGACCGCCCTGAAACACATAACCTGCGCCGGCCACCATTACGATGACCTGAACCGCGCGTAGCCCCATGTAGTGTAGCGACGTCAAGGCTGCGATAATGCGGTACGCATCAAGTTTTGTTTTCCGGTAGCGCTGATTATCGCCTTCAAACAAAGCGCGCTCGTGTGTTTCATTGGTGAAAGCTTGGACAACGCGGATGCCACCGATGCTTTCTTCAAGCCGGACATTAAAGGCACCCACGCGCCCATAAATGGCCTGCCAAGTACGTGTCATACGCCCACCGTAAACAGCCAAAAGCCAAACCATGGCCGGTACAATCGCAAGTGTGATGAACGCAAGCGGCGGATGCAGATATAGCATCAACGCGAATGCTCCGGCGAATGTCATCAGCGCGATCAGCACATCTTCGGGGCCGTGGTGAGCGACTTCGCCTATTTCTTCGAGATCACGGGTGACACGCGATACCAGTTTCCCGGTCTCGTTGCGGTCAAACCAGGTCCAGCTAAGCCGCGTGATATGCGCAAAAGCACGGGTACGCATTTCGGTTTCTATATTGATCCCAAGCGTATGCCCCCAATAGATTACCACAGCCATCAATCCAGTATTTACAAGGTAGACCGCAACGAGACCAACAGCGGCAAGCACCGTCATCGCCCAGTTTCCCTGCGGTAGGAGGTAATCGATGAAACCAGCAATCGCGAGCGGGAACACAAGTTCCAGCAGCCCTGATAAGACGGCACAGGATAGATCCAGCCACAAGAGTTTCGTATGTGGGCGGTAATAGGCGAAGAATTTGCGGAGCATGTGGCTGCGTGACCTTCAAACTTAATTGGGATGTGCGATTGGGGTGCCGTCGGCGCGGGAAAGCACCTCCATATTGGCACCATAGATGGATTGCAGTTGCGTCGGGTTCATGAGGTCTGGCGGGGTTCCTTGCATGGCGACCGTCCCGCCGCGTAGCGCGACAATGTGGTCGCAGAACCGTGCTGCCATATTTAGATCGTGTAACACGACGATGATGCTGCGCCCGCTGTCGCGGCTTAGTTTATGCACGAGGTTTAGCACCTCGACCTGATGCACGATATCCAGCGCCGAGATCGGTTCATCAAGCAGCAGGCAATCGGCCTCTTGTGCGATCAACATGGCAAGCCACGCGCGCTGTGCCTCGCCCCCCGAAAGCGTATCAACTCGCCGGTCGGCAAGTCCGTCCAACCCGCAGGCGGTGACGGCTGCATCGATGGCGTTTTGGTCTTCGGGGCCGGGTCGGCCAAGGGGCCCATGCCACGGATACCGCCCAAGTGCCGCGAGTTCGCGCACCAGCAACCCTTCGGCTGGGGGTAGGTGTTGCGGCAAATACGCCAGTCGCCGTGCCAGTTTGCGGGCATTCCAGTCGGGCAGTGCTTGCCCGTGAAAGGCGATGGTGCCGGATGTGGGTGTGATCTGCCGTGCCAGCAGTTTGAGCAGTGTCGACTTGCCAGACCCATTATGCCCGATCAGCCCGGTTACCTTGCCCGCAGGCACTGACAGCTTCACATCGTCCAGCAACGTACGTCCCGGCACGGTGAAGGACAGGTTTTGAATGTCATAAAGCGTGGTCATGCGGGTCTCCGCAGTAATAGCCAGATCAGCCAGGGTGCGCCCAGAAGCGACGCAAACAGGCCAAGCGGCAGGTCATAAGGAAAGCTTGCCATACGTGCGCCGAAGTCGGCGGCAAGCATAAGCAACACGCCGATAAGCATACTGCCAAGCAAGTGATCAGTTGCGCGGGCAAATCCCAGATGCCGCGCCAGATGTGGTGCCATCAACCCAACAAAGCTAAGCGGCCCAACAAGGATAGTCGCAGCCCCAGTGGCAAGCCCGGCAAGAAGGACCATGGCAACCGTCGCCAATCGTACGGGAATGCCAAGCGCGCGCACGACCTCTGGCCCAAGTGGGAGGATCGCCAGCCAACGGCCCAAGAAGAGCGCGCCGATAGTTAATCCGACTAGCAATCCGGCCAATGCCGCCGCCCCAGTACCAGTGAGTGCCGAAGCGGAACCAGACAGCCACGCGAGAATGGCAAAGCTTTTCATTGTGCCTGCGGCCATCAAAAGTGAAAGTACCGATGCCGCAAGCGATGACACGGCAACACCTGCAAGCAACAGCCGCTCTGGTCGTGCATTTCGTCCCAACACACACAGCGTAATTAATGCCAGCGCCAGCGCCCCGCCGACTGTTGCCCCTAGCGTTAACTGGAATGCAGTTGGTGCCGCCGTTAGGAACAACAACCCTGCATATCCCATTGCCGCGCCGCCAGAGACACCCAAGACTTCGGGCGAGGCAAGCGGGTTCGCCGTAAGCCGCTGAAGGATTGCGCCTGAAAGGGCGAGCAGCCCACCAGCGCTTGCCGCGCCAATCAGACGCGGTAGGCGATTGGGCAGGAACAGGGCAAGGCTTTCGCGGTCAAGCAGCGCCCAGCCATCTGGTAGGCGACCGACCATGACAAGGATCACGAGCAAGACGATTGAAAAGACGGCCAATGCCCATAGCATCACGGCAGGGCGTTTGCGCCGTGGTAATGCATCTGAATGCGCAGGGGGCGGAGTTGCGCGAAGGCGCGGCAGTAGCCACAGCAATAGGGGCCCGCCGATCAAACCTGTTACAGCGCCAGTTGGGAACATTTCGCCGCCGGCGCCCGCGATGGTCAGCACAAGCCCATCACAGACCGACAAGAGCAGAGCACCTGCGATTGGTGCCATCCAAAGCACCTGCGCCGGTTTGCGTGCGCCCAATGCCCGAGCGATTGCGGGGGCTGCAAGCCCGACAAAGGCGACTAGTCCAACAGTTGCCGATACGCTTGCCGCCAGTCCACATGCCAAAAGCACCGCCAAACCGCGCACCCACGCGACGTTCAGCCCAAGCGACCGCGCCGTTTCTGACGCTACTCCCAAAACGCTAAGCGGGCGCGCCAAAAGCGCGGCACCGATACCGCCAACGAACAAGGCCACGATCAATGTGAGCGTTGGTCCCCAGCCGGTTTGCACCAATGATCCGCCATTCCAAACGACCAATGAGAATAGATATTGCCCCTGTGCCAGCGTTAACGCCGCCGCAAATGATGACGCGAACAGTGCGACAAGCATACCCGCGATTACCATTGTCACAGGGTGGAATGCGCGGGCGGCACCGATGCCCATCACGATTGTCAGCGCTGCCATCGCGCCGAACATGGCGATGGGCCAACGCCCCCACGCCAGCCATTCGGGGGCCAAAACAGTCACCGCGACCAGCGCCAGTTGCGCCCCTGCGGAAATGCCCAGCGTTGACGGATCCGCAATAGGGTTGCGCAGGACAATCTGCAGCAATGCACCCGAAAGCCCAAGTAATGCCCCAACAAGTAACGCGATAATCCCGCGCGGCATGTGACCATAGGCAAGCAGGATGTGGTCAAAACTAAGTTGTGTAGCGTCAAACGGCGGCAGCGGCCATCCACCCGTCAGCCAAGGCTGCGCGGCAGCTAGCCAAAGCCCAACCGCAAGAAGAAACGAAAGTGGCAGTATAGCGATCTTCATCCGGCGTGCCCTTGGGTTAAGGCGTTGGTCAAAAGCCGTGCGAACCGCAGCCCGGCGGGAAGCCCGCCAAATGGGTTGATGTTGCCGATTGTGGTAAAACGGCCTTGGGCGACTGGCTCTAGCCGGTTCCAAAGTACAGAATTGCGTAGCCCTTGTTCGGCGACGGCGGGGATACCGGACACCGCGATGATGCGCGCGTCAGGCTTTGGTGCAAGCCGTTCAAGCGGGACCGGCGCGGCAAATGAGTATTCGGTGCTGCCATCCCATGCATTTGTCAGACCCAAAAGGGATAGGACGGCGCCAAACATGCTATCTGCGCCGAACGCGCGGAAATGCCGGGGGTCGCCGATTTGGGTGACGTAAACGGGGCGGTCACGAAATGGCGCAAGCGTTTCGCGCATTTGTGCCAGTTCAGCCTGGGCAGAGGCTTCAACCTGATTTGCGGTTTCAGGGATATCAAGCTGCGCGGCCAAACCATGCAATGCCTCGATGGATTTTTGCCAAGGGTCTTTGTCGGCGAAGTAGAAGGTCTGGCTGAACACAGGCGCAATCGCGGAAAGGCGCGGCTCAATATAGCCGTACCATGGCGACGAAAGGATCAGGGTCGGGCGGGTGAGTTGCAAAAGTTCGAAATTTGGTGCGCTGCGTAGCCCCAAATCAACAACCGATCGCGGAAGGTCGGGGGTCACGGCATCTGCGCGAAATCGGATCAGTTCGCAGGCGGCGACGGGAACAATGCCAAGCGCCATAGCGGTTTCAAGCATGGCCCAATCAATGGCCGCAATCCGAGGCGTATCCGCCCGCACAGGAAGCGCGACAGACGCAAGAGCGCCGCACATAAATGCGCGGCGCCCAAAGCTATTATAAGCGTTTACCACTTGTAGGACATACGCGCCTGAACAGTGCGGCCGTCGCCATAGTAGCAGCCGAATGAACCGCAGTTGGCCACATATGCGACGTCAGTCAGGTTGGTGACGTTCAGTGATACTGCGATGTCTTCGGTCACGTCATAGCTTGTCTGAAGATCAAGCAATGTGACGTCTTCCATCTCGTAAGCGTTTGCTGTGTCACCGAAACGTGTGCCGATGTAGCGAATACCACCACCAACGCGCAGACCTTCAAGAGCGCTGTCGTTGCCAAAGCCATAGTTGGCCCAAAGGCTTGCGTTATGCGCGGGTGCGTTTGGCATTTCGTTACCGACGTTGTCGCCCTTGGTCTGCTCTGTTTCGTTCCAAGTGTACTGTCCGCGAATATTCCAGCCGTTGTCCAGATCAACAGAACCTTCCAGCTCTAGACCTTTGGACGTGACTTCGCCGATCTGACGCGTGCCAGCTACGCCGCCTTCTTCGACGTTTGCCGATAGGTTGCTTTGGGTCAGGTCGTAAACCGCAGCAGAGAAGAAGCCGTTAAACGTTGTTGGTTCCCATTTGACGCCCAATTCATATTGTTCGCCTTCGGTTGGCTTCAGCGCATTGCCGTCAATATCGCTTCCGACTTCTGGATCAAACGATGTTGCATAGCTTGCATAAGGTGCAATGCCATTGTCGAACACATAGGATACGCCCACGCGGCCAGTCGTCGCTTCGTCGCTTTGGCTGGCGTCCGATTCACCACCAAAGTTGTTCCAAGATGTGCCAGTCTGCTTGGCGCGATCATGACGCAGCGCCACTGACCCGCGCCAGTTACCTACAGAAATTTCATCTTGTGCATAAACGCCAATTTGATCCATGACCAAATCATCAATTGAGCTGTACCATGGTGCGGTCAAGTTCGCGCCACTGTATTGCGGGTCGGAGTAACTGATGTCGTCAGCGTACATGAAGTCTACGACTTCTTTGACATCGTAGCGTCGGACGTCCAATCCGAAAAGCAGATCATGCGCCGTGTTCCCAGCCCAAACTGAACCTTGAACACGGACATCTAGGTTGTCAGTAACACTTTCTTCGTCTTGAGTACTGCCACCGCGAGAAATTGTGTCGTTATCTGCAGCAACACCTGTCACATAAAATCCGGTGTAGTCCCAGTCAAAACGCTGGTGACGGTAACCAGCATTCAGCGACCAATCTTCGTTCAGATCGTGGCTAAGCTCGAACCCAAGGTTTAACGTTTCACGATCACTATTGTCGTCTGTTGGGTCACCAACATAGAAGCTGCGCAAATCTTCGTCATCTACTTGGCCGATCAAGCCATGTGGTACGCCCGCCGGTGTCAGCGGGTTATCCTTCTGGTAGGATCCGAGAAACTGCAAAGTCGTCGCATCGGTGATATCCCAACGTGTCGCCACGCCCAGATAGCCACGCTGGTTTGTCAGTTCTTCGACATCTTCTTCGCTGTCGCGTGCCACGGCTGTGAAACGTGCTGCAAAGTTGTCGGTGTAGTTATGGTTCCAGTCAACAAAGCCTTCGGTCGCTTTCGGATCACCGACGCCAACGCCAGCTTCTCCAAAGTCGACAAATTGCGCACGTTTCTGGACTTGGTTGATGATGCCACCCGGGATGCCTGAACCATATAGGACGGACGATGGGCCCTTAAGGACTTCGACACGCTCAAGCGAGTAGATCTCAAACGATGGCGCACCAAAGCCGCGCAGGATGCGCAAACCATTGAGGTATTGTGCGCCGGAACCATTGAAGCCGCGAATGGTTGGGCTGTCAAAGCGTGGGTCGGTGCCATAGGGCTGTGCGGTCAGACCGGCAGTATAGCCGAGCGTATCACCCAGTGTTGTTGCGCCTTGGTCCTCGATCTGTTCGCCGGTGATCACAGAAACAGATTGCTGTGTCTCAAGGATGGGCGTGCCTGTTTTGGTCGCGGTTTGTGCGTTCGCGGCAACATAGCCGGGGACTGGATCAGATGGATCGATCTCTCCTTCGAGCTGGATCGAGCCAAGATCGTACAGATCCGCAGTGGATTGGGCGTGAGCGGCCGATGATGAAAGCGCAAAGATGCTGGCGCTAGCCAGCAAAGTAAGCCGAGATGTAAGGGTCATGTGCGTGTCCGAGGTAATTTAATTTCCGACCGTTTAAGTCAGAAATTAACGATTGGCTTGAACCAAACTGTCGTGATTTGTCGGATTCGGGACAAAACGACGCTTTCTCCAATCACCCGGCGTCTGTCCGTGATGGGTTCGGAAGACGCGCGTCAGGTGGGCTTGGTCGGCGAATCCAGCCTCAGCTGCGACGGCGGCCAAGGGGAGTGACAAGTTAGCCATCAGGTCTTGGGCGGTGGCAAGACGCAGAGATGTCAGCCACCTTTGCGGGGTCGTGCCAAGGCTTTGACGGAATGCGCGTGTTAGCCAGCTTTCGGACAGGCCAGCAACTTCGGCCAGCTCAGCGACAGTAATACGCCGATCTAAACTTTGCCGCGCGTAGTGCTCTAGCTTGGTCAGCGTATGCGGTGACAGACCACCGCGCTCGGCCTCTGGCTGCGGCGCAGGAAGTTCGAGGACCTCTGTCATCAGCGCAGAAAACAACCCGTCAGTCATAAGATCAGGGCGCGATGGCATCATCACTTCTTCGGCGATCATACCGGCAAGCGCATTGATCCGGTCTGTGCTTTTCAAAAGCTGTGGTTGTGTGAGCGCAGATGGGGCGACCAGTGTCTGCAACCGCTGCGCAAGTGGTCCTACATCAAGATGCAGGTCAAGGTGGGCGTATGGGCCTTCGCGGTCCAGCTCGCTCCACATTGGGACACCGGCCGGGACATAAAAGACACCCACATCTTGGGTCCATGGCGCATTTTCATGCGTACGAATGCGAAGATCGTTTGCCCCGTCCCCTAAAAACACCACCAACCGCGGATCGGGTGAGCGGTAAAAACCACCGCCACCTGCATCGCCGTGAACATGCCAAACATCCGCAATGATACCCGGCCAGCGACGCCATGACAGCGGACGCAGAGTGCGGATCGCACGTGTCTCGGCAGTCATACGGGGCATAAATGTCATTGCGGGCTCGCTGGAACGGGAGTTCACAACGCCTGCGGCGCAACGCGACGATACATGTCATGAACAAGTGATAAAGGGGTGGCCTGGCGATAGCTGAGCAAAAATATAGTGCCGCATGACGACAAAAACGTCAATGTTCGCCAGACCTAGCCTTTAGTTACCCATCAGAACCTGTTCCAGACCAAAGCAGAGCCTGATCACCGCCCAGTTTACTGTTCGACATCGGGCGGAACCGATCCGCATATGCGTCAATATCGGGGTTCGGGGACAACACGAGATACGCCTCGAGCCAAGCCATCTGAAAGCTCTCAAGCTCTTCAGTGCCGTCAAACAAGCTTTGTTCTTTACCAGAATAAGCAGCACTTGCTTCACCTGTTTCGAGATCAGCGATTGTAAACGCGACAATCCGATCTAGTGCATTGTCACACACGCCCTTGATAGAACGCCCCTGCTGTTCCAGTAACAACGTTGTTAAAACCAGCGGGGCAACAGCGTGCAACTGATAGTGCAGTGCATATTTTCCGCGACGCATTTCTTGGGGTAGGCTGCCGTCAGCAAGCGCCTGACATTGAAGATATGTCGCTGACCACTCGGACCAGCTAAGCGCAATTGGATCATTCCTGATCTGACCGACAAGGTTAATCCCCAATGTTGCCCAAGCCCGCAGGTTACCCGTTTTCGCACCAGAGGTTGCGTCTTCTTCCCAAAATGTCATTTGCTCCGTGGCGCGGCGACCAAGCCAATCTTCGATGACATCACGTGCTTGGATATCCGTCGCGTAGGGTACGACCTGCCGATAAACCATCGCAAATGCACCAAGACGCGATCCAATCGAAAAATTGGCGGTGATGGTGTTAAGTTCGGAAAAGGCGTCAGCCTCGGCCCAAGTCAACATTTGGGCAATTGCACAATCCGCCTGTTCAACGCGGTCTCCATCGCCTTTGGTGACATTATTCGCAATCTGCGTGAGATCCCGCACAAAATCGTCAATCGGTCCAAGCGCTGCATTGACCTCTGCATTACTTTCATCGTCGATTTCAGACCGCGATTTGCTATCATCCGTGTAGCGGCTACCAAAGCCAAGCGTCACAACAGGTTCAGGTGCTGCGGCGCAGGCTTCTTCATCTGCAAGAGCAGGGCTAGCGAAAGACATCAGAATTCCGGCTCCTGCGATGCTTATAAATTTACGCATTATGTATCCTCATTGAGGTTAAGAAGTGCCGTAATCGTCGCGGCTTTGTCAGACCCATTTGCTGCAGCACGTTCCAGCCAGACAACTGCATTGTCCAAATCGGCCTCGGTTCCGATCCCAAATGCAAGCGCGTATCCTAGTTCGGCCATTGCTGTTGTGTCGCCACCTTCGGCCGCACGCGCCAACCATTCGGTTGATGTTGCAAGGTCGGTCGTGTTGGCCGCATTTTCGCGTAGGTAAAGTGCATAGGTACGCATTGAGAAGATATCGCCAGATTCAGCGGCAACCATATAGACCTGAGGCATATCAAGACGAGATTCGATCTCGGCTTTGACTTCGTCGTTGGCGCCACGATAGGCCCCTAAGAAGCGGTTCAAATAGGCGTGCTCTGGATCGTCCATAGCCTGTGTAATTAAAAGAGCCGCACGTTCAGGATCATAGGTTTCCGCATCGTTTGTGACTAACAAATCAAACATTCCACGGGGCGCGTTTACGTCACCCAGCGCCGCAGCACGTTCAAACAAGTCCATCGCTTTGGGTGCTGCTTCGACACCAAGAACGTTTAGCTCTGAACGTGCGAGGTCGACCATTGTCCATGGATTGTCTTCCATAAGATATTCAGCAATCCGCATCCAGTGCACAGCATTTTCGGAATTGCCAATCTCGAGATAGAGACGCGACATGGCCATCACGTTTTTATAGTCGCACGGGATGATACCGGCGGCCCGCGATAGATAATTTTCCTGCTTTTCCGCCTCTAAGAATGGCACGGCAAAAAGAAGCGCATCAAAGTCGCCATTTGCTTCGATAACGTCAGCGAATTGTTCGAATACAGCGCGACCGCTATCATCGCTTGGGTCAAGCGCGGCAAGCAATTGCATCGCGGCCCCCTGACCCTCACCGGCTGGTGCTTCCAGCAGTGTGCGAACGTCTGCGGTGCTGAATTCGGTATCAGACTGATAATCCAATATCGCTTGAGCAAGAGCGAGAGCCGCCGGAGCACCAGAGAGTTTATACTCTTGCCTTAACAGACTAAACGCAACGATACGCTCGGCTGGGTTTTCGGCCAATTCGAATTCCAGATCGGCCAGCGCCTCCAAAACACTTGTGTATTGGTTCGAATATTCGTGCCAAAACGCCAGCATCTCGGGCGTTGTATCAGGCGAATTCTCAAGATACTTTAAGTAGCTCGCCATCGCTTTTGCACGACCATACAACGCATGAGATTGTATCAGCGCAATGGTCAGCGCGTCATCTTCGTTATCTAATTCAATAAGATCACGTGCCGCAATTTCAACATTCGACGTCCCTGTCGCAGCTTCGATGCTTTGCCAATACTGTGCCTCTTGGACACGTGGGCTATCGGGAGCTTGGCACATGAAGACACCATGTAACAACTTGGCCGGATTGACGCCGCCCAAAGCTGATACTGAATACGAAAGCAGATCAACCGCGCGTTCAATCTCATGTTCGCCACTTCGTTGCGCGACAAGGTTGATGGCAAGGTTGATCGAACCATCCATGTCGCCCAGCTCTGCTGCGCGTTCCAGATAAACCAAAGCCTCTGCCTGACCACCCCAACGACCTTTACGCTCGTAAACGTCATCCGCAAGCCGAGAGAAAACCCAGCCCGCCGCACCTGGATGTTCGGCAAGGTTATTCAATGCTGCCAAGCGTTCGTCATTGGTGCCGGGGTAGCGATCAGCATAGGTTTCTAAAAACAGCGCCAGACGTGTCAAGCCGGGACGCCCACCTGATTTTGCAGCAGCGCGAAACAATTGCAAAGTACGATCAAGGTCGCGTTCAACCAATGCACCGGTTTCATAAACACGGCCCAGCGCAATTTGCGCATACGGTAATTGCGCATCTGCAGCCTGCGTTAAATAATGCAGCAGAACGTCGTTATCTTTTTCGAAATTCTCTGCCAGCATATGAAATTCAACGATTTTCCAGGCCGAATTTGAATCGCCTAGGTCGGCTGCAAACCGAAACCAATCATGCGCAAGCTGCGGGTTTGGTCGCACGATTTCACCGTTGCTGTATTCGCGTGCAATACGTGCAACGCGGTCACAGATCGAAGGGTTCAATTCCCCCACTAACGAACCAAACGCCATCGTCACGGCAAGTTCAGGGGCAACATCCCACCCTTCGGGACTAGTTCCAGCAAGTTCACGTTTCGTGAGGGTCAGCAACGCATCGGCGTTGCCTGAATATCCAGCATCAACAAGCAATGCATCTGCGTGTTCGACGTCACGTTCAACACCAAGCCCGTTCCGAAAATATCCTGACAAAGCTGTTTTGATACGTGGCGAAAGGAGTTCTTCGTCAGCAGCAAGCTGCGCGATAAGCTGCTGACTGCTTAATTCTTCAAACGCGCCGGCGGCAACCATCGCAGAGATCCGCGCCAACAGCGCGTTGTTCCCTGCGTAGCTTGGGTCGGCTTCGGCCAAACGCGTGATAATCAGCTCAATCGTTTCGAGCCAATAAGAAGCGTTAATTTGCTGCAACCGATTGATGTCACGCTTGATCAGCGCGTGGTCGACATTTGGGAGCCTGACACCGTCCCAATTTCTCCAAGTTTCTATCGTGTCAGCATCCGGCGCGCGCGGCACACAGATGTGTGACGGCGTAATCTCAGGTGGTAAAAATTCGAGGTCGAGCACATTCGTGCTCGCCTCTTGGGCAGATGTCGCAATAGGTGCGACCGACAGGGCAAGCACCGAAAGGATCGCTGACCAGTTTTGTTTTGGCGAAGATACGAAACCAAACATGTGGTTACTCCTGTATGGCTACCTTATTTAAGGTAGGAATTGTCCGTGGCGAATGCAGAGTATCCGTCGTCGTTCTGTAGCAGAACGATGGACACACCAGCGTTACGGATAAGTTCCACCTCTGAAACAGTTGCTAGAACTTCGTCACCAGAGCGCAGTTCAAAATCCAATGTGAGCGGTGCTTTGATCGCTACGGACTGCCCCTGCATGGCTTCGATGCCTTCAACAGCGACGGCATTTGCTTGTGGGACAAATACGTCAATGCTTGGTGTATCAGTCAGATTGTAGACCGATATGTCAGCTTTTGAAGGGCTGTTCGTGATGTCGTCTGTGACGATTTCTGTTTGACCATCTTCAGTAAAAAGAACCGTATAGTAGGCGCTTGGTCCAACTTCGACCACTCCAGTCCCATTCGGGACAACAACGTCAATCTCTCCGGGCATGACGTTCACATAATCTGAAACGCCTGATGCAATGTCACTAACACTTTCACCATTTATCGAAGCAACAGTCTGACCCGGTGCAACAACCCGGACGAAGCTCGAGTTCGGATCAGCCACATCTTGATATAGGCCATCATCGGCCAGAGCGGGACTAACCTGAGTGAGGATAGCCGCTAAAGCGACAGTAAACGGGAGTTTCATATTTCTTCCTTTGTTTGAGTGGTGCAGGCAAAGACGCTGGGCTGGGAGGTAAAAGGCCCAGACGTCGAAATATCGACCGAAGCTGCGCCGTCGGCCCAAAGTCCAGACAACGGCATATAGAAACGACCCGTCCGGCTTTGGCGTTCGCCTCGTTCGATAAATTTGCTCCGTGTCAGGCCATCATGGGACTGAAACAGAAAGTTAGCGCTGGTTCCCGCAAGCTGATGGATATCGATAAAGATCGTATCCTCAGGACCCAAGTCATAGTCGGTAAGATCGACCGTCACCACGGTGTTGGCTTCATTAGCTTGCGCTTCTAGCGGTAAGGTGCAGGTCTGTCCGGCGGCAGCAATAAGTTCACGCATCGGCTGGTCGCCGTATTGTGCAAGGTTGGTGTAAACCGGATTTTCCCACACCAAAAACCGTGGCCGCGTTTCTTGGAACTCGGTTGATGTCAAATAAGACGTCATGGCACCATATTGGTTCCCACCAGTTAAAGCATAGTTCACGACCTCTAGCTCTGTGTACTGGGCGATAAAACCGGGGAAGTTATTGACCGGACTGTCAGAAAACGAAGTTCCCAGCAGCGCGATGGGAACAGTCAGATCATCTTCGCCAAACAGGTCAAGACCACCGTCACCAAGATCGATATCTTCTGTTTGTGTGGTCGAATATGTCATAATTTCTGCTTCGGGCAGCGTTTTAACGCAGTGCTCTTGCAAATCTCGCCTCATGCCAGAAAAAGATATTTCAATCCCCTCTTCGACGGTCTCGAATGGTGTATGTTCAAGATCAGCGTATTCTGGCAGGCCTTTAATCTTTTCGGCAATCGCTTCGGCTGTATGACGCGCACCAATGTGGGACCAGTGAAAGTCTGCCTTAAAGAAAGGAATTTCTTCGGCATCCATCATTGCTTCGCGGGCATCGACCGTAATGACACCCGCGGCATTCAGCCGGTCCAAGATATCGTCATGCACTGCGGTCGCGATACCCAAGTCAAACCCGTACAGCGCCGCCTCTTCCGGCAGATAATCCGGCATTGTGACGCTTTTCGTCGGGATCGGAACAAAAATTAAAGTTGTCCCATTCTCGGCTAGCGCTTGCGACAGCTCTGAAATGAATTCAACGTTTTGATCCGAAAACGGATGGTTCATGCGCAGGTCTGTTTTAATCCTGAAAAATACACCGTCTTTGCCCTCCAAAGCGGGTAGTTCAGTATCGGTTTCTAGGCCTGCACAGCCAAACATCGATTCAGCCACCGCAATATTCGGCATCATCCCAAATGCGGATAAGGCAATACATGCCAGCTTTAGATTGCGCTGTTTCACTGCATGACCTCCGTTGGTGTTTCAGACTGCTTAGAAAGTGCTTCATCAAGCAGCGGGGTAAGATTTGCCGCAACCAATTGCGTTTCAAGTGAATCTGATTCAGCGGCCGTTTGAATATAGGCCTGCGCACGCGCCAAATCGTCTGGTGAATGCGCTTCGTTTTGGAGAATGGTCAGCGCGAGGTGCAACGAAATCGAAGATGCCGTATCTCCGTGCGCTTGGGCGAGCAGGCTTTCGACCTCGCTATCGATACGCCCAAATGGTTTTTGCGCAATTTGATAGCGAATGACGGCATCTACCGCACGGCTATTTCCAGCGCGGGCATATGCAAACACTATGCCTTCCAGAACATTACTACGTGCGCGTGGCAGTTCCGCTGGATCAATGTGGTCAAGTGCATCAAGCAATCTGTTAAACGCGTTTAGCCGTCCAGTGGCTGCTGCAATCCCATAGTAATGTGCGATATCGGACTGTTGTGCTGTTTCAGAGTCTTCTAACCATTCGGCAAATTTGAGCGCAGCAAAACCATCTCCTAGGTCTGCAATTTGACGCAGTTGAGACGTGTAAATTCTTCGGCCTTGCGTCAGTGATTTACGCGCGTCGATCAATTCTTGCGTTGGCAGTTGCGCTGATGATGTGATGCCCGGCATCATCTTTACCGTAATGCGGCTTGGTTCTATCGCATCGTCGCTATCTTGTGCGACGGCTGATGTCGCAAGCCCAAGGATGAGTGCGGTTGCGAGTTTAAACATTGTCGTCCCCATTTGTTGGCAGAAGGCTATCCATCAAAGCAGGGTCGCTTAGATAACGCACAGGGAACTCCCAAATAACAATCGGAGGAGCCTCGGCCGGATCAAGCGTTTCAAGATATGCGCGCATTGGCGCAACAGGGCCTTGGCCCTCTTCTGCGTAGTTTAAAATGTCTTGGGCCAACTCTAACTTTAGCGCTTCGGCGAAGCTCCAGTTCGGGTTGGCAGAATAACTGGTACCGACCAATGCGATTGGCGCAGGCCCATCTGATCCGAACAGATCAATTGTGCCGGTTGCCTCATCGTTTGCCACCATTTCAGCGACATATGGCGTAACGGTTTCCATGGTCAGACCAACGGTTGGCGCCAATTCTTCGGAGGTCACGAACGATACCAAATCGCCGGTAAAATGGATCGGGTCGAGGTCAGTTCGTGTGAATTTGTCCACGCCAATCTCAATCGTGCCGGACGCTGCAACGGTTTGCGCAACCGTGCGTGCGCCAGCAGATGTCCAGTGCGTGTCTGTTTGAAAGAAGGCGGCGGTTTCGGCGGTTAAGGCCGCACGCGTATCGACCGTTACAATGTCGCGCGCGGCAAGTTCGGCCAGAAACAGGTCGTATGTACCCGCAATAGACTGGGCTTGCTCGGCATCGCCGCCGTGAATTTGGGCAATCTCAAGCTTAGCAGGCAGGGGAACGATAACCAGTTCAGTCCCGGTCTTAGAAAGCTGTTCTTGAACAGACGCTATCCAATCCAAAGTATCAGTCAAGCCAATCTGATCGGGATCTTGCGCGCGGAATTCTTCAGAGCTGAACAGCCAGCCTTTTTCGCCAGCAATCACGCCTTTGCGGCCTTCGTTCAGCAGGACATAGCGCGCGGCGCCAACCCAACCCACGGCGACTTCGCGGTGGGGCAGGTTTGCCCGGTACAGGGTGTCGACATCTTGGGTGAAGCCACCTTTGACGAACCCGTCTAAGTGCGGCCCTTCGACATCCGCCTGAAACAGCGCAATGTTCGCAAATGCGGCGTATCCAAAGAATGCCACGGGGGCCGCTAGTCTTATCGCAGTTTGGAAATACATCACGTTCCTCCGATCAAAATTGGAAATACAAGAAGGGTGAAAAGCTTTGCTCGGCCAGCTTGAGGATGGTCACAGTGCCGATCAGCAAAATGGCAAGCGTGTTCAGCACCTGCACCGTTGGGTTGGCGACCGCAGTTCCATCTGTGCGGATTTGGGTCATGCCAGTGCCGTTGGCGTCGATTGCTGCCGAAATACGGGGTTCGGCAAACACAACCATGACGGCCAGCGCAGTCAGGACAAGGCTTTCGCGGGTTACAGACAGCCAGACGGTTGGATCACCGATCAGCCCGTTCAATCCGATCATGCCGCCGTAAATTTCGAACGCTTCGCCAACATAGGCCGCGCGAAACATGACCCAACCGATCAACACAAAGAACAGCGTCAGGGGCAGGGCGAACCAGTGGTTTTTGGCGTTCCGATCCCAGCCGACAAAGCGTTCGGTTGCCAGCAGACCGCCGTGCCAGAAGCCCCACAGAACAAACGTCCAGTTCGCGCCGTGCCATAGCCCACCTAAAACCATGACCATCATGAGGTTCACATAGGTGCGCCCCGCTCCTTTGCGGTTACCGCCAAGCGAGATGTAAAGATAATCGCGCAGCCAGTTCGACAGAGAGATATGCCAGCGCCGCCAGAATTCAGTGATTGATTTGCTGATATACGGAAACCGGAAGTTTTCAAGGAAGTTGAACCCCATCATCTTGCCCAGCCCAATCGCCATATCACTATAGCCGGAAAAGTCGAAGTAAAGCTGAAGCATATAGGCAGCAGCCCCCGCCCAAGCGAGCGCCATTCCGGGATTGTCAGTCGCAAAGGCCAGATCAGCCAGCGGCGCGACGGCGTCGGCAAGGATGACCTTTTTACCAAGTCCGATGATGAACCGTGCAAAGCCGTCGCTGAACATTTCAACGGAATGGGTGCGTTCGCGGAACTGATCTTCTAGGTCTTTGTAGCGCAGGATTGGGCCAGCGATTAGCTGCGGGAAAAGCGCGATAAAGGCCGCAAAGTCAATGAATGGCGCGTCGGCAGTGGCATCACCACGGTGCACGTCGATGAGATAGCTAAGCGCCTGAAACACATAGAACGAAATCCCGATAGGCAGGATCAAACGCCAGTGAATGCCCAGTCCAGCTGTATCGGTACCAAGAAGCGCGGCAAAGCTGTCGATAAAGAAGTTCAGGTATTTAAAGATGCCAAGCACCCCCAAACAACCGACGACCCCGATAATTAGATAGGTCCGGCCAAGTGACGTGCCGCGGTGTTTGGCGACCTTTTGGCCGATCACATAGGCAAAGGCGGTAGCCAGGAACAAGAGACCCAGAAAATCGACACGCCACCATGCGTAAAACACATATGAACCCGCAAGGATCGCATAGGATTTCAGCCGCTCAGGCGTGGCATAATAGACCAACAAAAACACTGGTAAAAATAGGAACAGGAATGATTCTGACGAGAATACCATTGCTCAGCTATCCAATTTATATGTGCAAGTTACGGGCGTAGTGGTGAATGTCGCGATCCCACCAGCGGTCAGGTCGATATCCTGATCGCCACGCAAATCCGCGACGATCTTGTGGCTTTGCGACGCCAGATCACCATCCAAAAAGCGCGGGAACTGATTCAGGAAATTATTGCCCTGTAGCGTCAACCGGTGCGCCGAGGCAGACGAAAGTCCAATCCGGTTTCCAACAAAGATATTGTCGCTGATTGTGGTATGGCTTCCGATCGGTTGATCCCCGACGAACAACCCAGAGCTTTGGTTTCCCAAAAGGTGGTTCGCGATGATCTCAGAGCTTTGACTGGTGCGCAGTTCGATACCTTTGCGGCGGTTATCAATGGCGATGTTATTCGCAAGGTAAACGCAATCAGAACCGCTAACAGAAATACCGCCGCCGACGCTTTTCCAGACGATGTTGTCTGACACAACGATATTGTTACTACCATGATTTACGGTGATTCCGTTGCTAGCGCTATTCAACACAACGTTTCTGGCAAGCGTTGCACCTGCCGAACCATCGGTAATCCGCAATGCGCTACCATTCGCGCTGTCGGCAAATATATTTGCAATCACTCGGGCATGCTGTGTGTGACGCAATTCGACTGTGCCGGCTTCTTGGCCTGCAAAAACATTGCCTTTAATGATCGTATTTTCGGTGCTGTCGAACGTCACTTTTTTGACGTCACGCAGTACGCTTTGCATCATGTAAGAATCACCGATAGGCGCGTATAGCCCTCGGTTAATGATTGACACGCCGGAAAATGCAGCTGTGTCACCAAACCCCAACCCTTCGAACAAACTGTTCGAGATTTGCGTCATCCCTGTACCTGCAGTGGTTACAAATGGGACAAAATCCGACGTTTTTGGGTTTTCTTCATCTGTCGCTATAATCTCGGCACCGTCGATCACCATCGCACCGAGGTTTGCAATGAACGCGCCATCGGCGCGGCTTAGGCGCAACACGTCATCTGGGGCAAAATTAAACTGCGCCTGCTGAAACACAACCAACGGAACGCGTAACGTATCACCCGACAACAATGCATCTGGGTTTGGTTGCGTCGCGGCCCATTCCCGAAGTTGCGCAAAATCGACAATACCGTTTTGAACGGCAATAACCTTTGGCTGTTCGTCAGCTTGAGCGCGCACGACAGTAATTTGATCATTGCTTCCAACAGCGAACGAAATTTGAACCAGAGCAAGGCGCAAATCAATAAGCTCAAGCTCACCGTCTTGCATGGGCGGCAATTCTTGCGAAGTCTGAGAACCCGGTGTGGTCGGTGTCGCACTAAGTGCGTGCGTGGAATCCGAAAGGTCCGAGGGTTTTCGAATATCCGGAACCTGCTCTTGCAGGTCTGCATAGATATGCTCGACCTGTTCGCGCAGCGCCGTGTACCCCTGCATCGTCTGAGCGTGGGACATAGATGCCCCAACACTACAGAACAATGCAGTCAGGCCAGAGGCCAAGGTGATATGCGTGCGCCGCTTAGGCATTGAGCGCAGCGTCCATCGGTACAGATGACGTCGAAATCGAAGAGTTCAACGTCACCATGATAACGTCAATCTTATCTGACGACGTGTTGGTCAGCTTTGTGCGATCCAGCACATCAAGCATGGCGCGTTCGCCCTTGCCCAATGTCCGGTTGCTGAGACCATCAAAGACAGACAATCCACCGCGACCTGCGATGATCTGGCGACCAGGCAGCGGATCAACGGTGATTGAAGAACCGGGGTTGATGCTAAGCATGGTCATGTCATGGTCTTTTGATGTCATGACATGGTGACTTTGGCCCCATTGGTGTTCGCGTGCCAAATGGCGCACGGATTCACGACGCGATTCTGATTTCAGTGTCTCGACAACCTTTTTCACGTCTTGGCATTGACCGCGTGCAGTCACCAACACAGCATCAGGCGTATCCACGACGATCACATCAGATACACCAACCACCGCAACAAGCCGTTTGTCACCGCGTACCAATGTGTTTTTAGAATTCACCGAGATCACATCCCCGGTCAGAACGTTGCCATCCTTATCCCCATGTCCAATCGCATGCATCGAGGTCCAGCAGCCGACGTCGCTCCACTCAACATCAAGCGGCGCGAATGCGACCGATTTCGCACGTTCAAAGATAACGCGTTCAGTTGGTTCGTTCGTTGCCTTGCGGAAACTATCCGCGTGCAGCTTCAGGCAATTGTCAGCCCATTCACCTTTAGACACGGCCTCGGTTACGGCATTCAACGACGGCTTATCAAGACGCGTGAATTCTTGGATGATCGTCTTAGTGGAATACAATGAAATACCAGACGCCCAATAGGCGCAACCAGTACCAACCAAGGCAGACGCTTTGCTAAGCGGCGGCTTTTCGACAAATTCTGCAACGCTGTGCAGACCTGCATAGTTCGAAAACGCGCCGCCGTCAGTGATATAGCCATACCCTGTTTCTGGGTAAGTTGGGGTAATACCAAATGTCACGATACGTCCGTCACTTGCAGCTTGGCGCATAGCAAGGATCGGCGTATTCAAGTTACCTTCGATGATATGGTCAGCTGGAAGGATCAGCATCAATGCTTTGGGGTCTTCTTCTGCCAATACCATCGCCGCAGCCAAAACAGCAGGCCCGGTGTTGCGCGCCATTGGTTCGCAGATAATTGTCGCGTCACACTGCAGTTCGGTCAGCTGCTGCTGAACCGTGTGGTAATGTTGCATCGCGGTGACAACGACAGGCTTACCAAAGCCTTTAGAACGGTGACGCTGCACTGTCGCTTGGAAAAATGTAAGTGACCCGGGGCCGCCAACAGGTTGAAACTGTTTAGGGCTTTGGGTGCGGGACATTGGCCAAAGGCGTGAACCAGTTCCACCACATAGGATAATCGGTCTAATATCTTGCATCGGTCTAAAATTCCTAGTTAGAGCCCGTTTTTGTTAGGCTGTTAGGGAAATTAATCCGGCTCATTTTGAGCCGGTGATGATGCCCTTCGTATGTTTAAAGGGCGCTGTTTAATGCGTTTGGCAGCAGTTGGCGTCGGAACCGGAGCCGTGCAGTTTCGCCTACGGCGATCTGTGCCGCAGTTTCGTCGCTGATGGTGATTTGGGCGGCGATATAGTCGTTCGCCCGCGCACCTTCAGCAGTTTCAGCTAGGCTAACTGTCACAGGGACAACACGGCCGTCGCTAAGTTCCAGTTCGGCAGTGTCACCAGCAAGTAGACGCGCGGCACCTTCGAAACTGATTTGGGTATTGGCTTCGATTTCGGCATCTTGGCCGACAAGTTTCACCAATGGCGCGCCCGCAAGGATGGTCGCACCTTCGTAGAAATCGGGGGATGGCAGCATGGTGCAGTCACACGGCATCCGCACGCTAAGTAGATCACCAGAGTTGGCACCGATTGAGTAAACAACGTCGCCAACGCCTGCCGCCTCGTTGATATAGGTGATCTGCCCGGCAGAGGTCGCGCGCAGCGTTTCACCGCTTTGGCTGATCACAACAGGACGAGGTTCATAGTTAAAGATGACCCGCTCGCGCACTACGTTTGCAGCCATCGCAACAAGCAAAAGGCTTAGGACGATGATCCCCGCCTGACGGACCGTACGACCAACACGTTCTGTGAGGCGCGGCTTTTCAACGGGTTTCTTGGGCTTAACTTGTGTCGGCCCCGTGTAGCCCAAAAAGCGACCAACTGTGACCAGATCACCCGCCAAGTGGCTGTTCATAATGTAACGCAGCGGCGCAAGGTGGCTGCCGGATGGGTCACAGAACTGAAGACTGTATTCAGGGCTATCGGGTGCGCCAATTTTTAGAACATTTGCTTCGAGAAACAGGTTTACAGAAAAACCTTCAAAGTCGAACTGAAGCGCAACCGGGCATTTTTGCATGTTCCCGTTCGGCGGCATTAGCCCAGAAACAAGCGCTTGCGTGATCGAGATTGAATTCCCTTCAAGCCGGCGGTCGCCAACCCGTGCAGTGAACGGGATCGGCAGTTGCGGATGTTCGTTTTCATAGATGAAGCCGCCAGAAACAGAAGTGTCGGGGCTCGTTGGCTGTGTTGGTTGTGTTTCGCTCATCGTGATTTCCAATACTTCGATATGATTTAGACGACGCCGGTCAGGTACAGGGCGGCGATCGTGAGCCATCCAAGAGTTAAGACGTGCAGGTAAGCAGAGCTGGCAGCGCGGATGCGTTCACCAATAGGACGGCGGACGCCCGACGAACCGGCACTTGCCTGACGTGTCCATTTTTGGCGGTCCAGCCGGAACAAAACATAGCTTTTGACCGCCGCTCCAAACAATTGGCCGAAATACAGTAACCCCGTGTAAACAATGGGAAAACTACGGCCACGGAATAAACAAATTGCTGTACAAAACACGTAACGGGTCAACATGACCCAGGCGATGTAGATCGGGATCACCATTGGGTCGAAAAAGATTGCTGCAGCGACCATGCAGATTGGGCCAGCGAGCGTGGTCCACATGGAAAGGCGCTGATCAAGGATAGACCACCAGGTGAAATAACCGATCTGTGATGGGGACAATTCCAGCGCGCGGCCATTGGTGCGCAGCATATTGCCAAACCAGCGCACCATAAGAGCTGTGGCGCTACCGACAAATGTTGGCTTTGGCTGTGTTTCCATCGAAGAACTGGCCACATCAGGTAGATACGCCATTTGGTAGCCGTGCTTCATCAGCCAGTACCACGTTGACTTGTCATCACCGGTCAGGAAATTCACCCGACCCAAGCGCCAGTGGTCAATAAAGTCGTGTTGGACGGAATTGATGAAATCAGGGTCAGTCGCCAGATCACCACGGAACACGGACATGCGGCCGGTCAGGGTCAGTACGCGGTTACCCAAACCCATAGAACACATCATCACTTGGCGTTGGTCAAAGCGTAGTTCGAACCAATCGCGGAACAGACCGGGTTGCGGGATCTCGACTTCTTCGTCAGTGGTAAGCGCACCAATTTTCGGGTTCGTGAAAACTGGTGCCGATTGCGCAACAATATCTTCGGGAACACAGCTGTCGCCATCGACGAAAAGAACGATATCGTTTGCAGTCGGGCATTCCCGCGCAATGATATTCAACGCCTTGGCCAAAGCGTCACGCTTACCAGTCCCGGGAATGCGGTCGATAATCAGTTTTACTGAAGACATATCGACCTGCATCGTGGCAAAAATATCTTGGATCAACCGCTCATCAGCGCCATCGACGACAGATGACACGATGGTTGCACCATTTTCGGATTTTGACGCAGCCAGAAAGATACTGCGATAAACCGGGATCGTGACGCTACTTTCGATCATATAAGATGTGGTCAGGAAATATGCGTGGGCACGAACCGTACGATCCGCATAGCGCGCATGTGCGCGAGCCTTGCGGCGCGGATAACTATACCACCGGAAGATGGCGGCCCGCGTAAAGTTAATAGACGCCCACGTATACCGCCAAGCGCCAAGAACCCCCAGCACAACAACGGCTTCTTTCACGTCGCCAAGCAGCCCTGCCGGGACAAGCGCGGCTAGCATGACAATGACGGAAAGATACGCGATGTGGCTGAGGGCTTGTAGCATGACGGATTACCAACAAATCCCATCATAGCCACCACCGGACACCCGGTTACGGCTGATGCGCGTCAGGTCAACCATTGGTTTGTTGCTGATAGCCGCATCAAGTTCAGAAAGCGTATCTTTGTAGATATTACCAACCACGATCATGTCTGATCCGTCGATCATCGCCGTCAGGTTCGGATTCAGGCGTTCCTTAAGATCAGGAACAACATCGTTACCGCGACCCGCAGTCGAGTTATCGTTTGCATAGGCTTCGTGCACGAATGGGTCATAGATTTCGACAGCAACGCCGGACTTGATCAGACGCGACGCAAGTTCAGCCAACGGGCTTTCGCGCATGTCGTCTGTACCCGGTTTAAAGCTGATCCCGACAAAGCCTACTTTTGACGCCTTAGAAGACGCGACCATCTGTTCCGCTTTGACGATCTGCGCTTCGTTCGCATCAAGGACGGCATTCAACAGCGGGGCAGGGGTGTTGTTTTCGGCTGCCAGATGGCGCAGCGCGCGAACATCTTTGGGCAGGCAAGACCCACCAAAGGCAAAACCAGGCCGCATAAAGTAGGGCGACATATTTACCTTAAGATCGGAGCACAGAATTTCCATCACGTCTTGGCCATCAAGGCCGCATGATTTGGCGATGTTCCCGATTTCGTTCGCAAAGGTCACTTTGACCGCACGCCATGTGTTAGATGTGTATTTCACCATCTCTGCGGTGCGCAGATCCACGGTGTGGATTTTGCAGTTCAGGTTCTCGTTTAGCTCGGTCAGGATCGCACGTGTGCCATCATCCAGCGCGCCGAACACGATCAGGCCCGGATCATAATAGTCTTCGATCGCAGTGCTTTCGCGCAGGAATTCAGGGTAATAGCCAACGCCGAAACCAGTGCCTGCTTTCTTACCCGATGCCGCCTCGAGCGTCGGGATGCATGTGTTTTCACAGCTGCCCGGAACGATGGTCGACCGGATAATCACCGAGTGGAATGCATCCTTTTTCGCGAGCGCCTCACCAATGTTTTGACAAACCACATCAACGTATGTCAGACCAACTGACCCGTCAGGGGCGCTTGGGGTGCCGACACATACGAATGATGCATCAGTGTTGTTAACTGCATATTCCACATCGTCGGTGGCGGTTAGGCGGCCAGCGGCGACAACATCTTTAATAAGGTCGTCTAGACCGTTTTCCACAATAGGGGACAAACCCGCATTAATCGCGTTAATTTTGCCCGGATCGACATCGACTGCAATAACGTCGTGGCCGTCTTTAGCCAGACAACCAGCCGCGACAACACCGACATAGCCGATTCCAAAAATACTAATACGTGCCATTGTTTCCTCGCAGTAATTTGCTTCGCCTTGAAATTGCCGCATTGCAGAAGATTCACCAGTCAGGAAAAATCCCTACACTGTAAGGATTCATTAACCTTTTGGCGGAACCTTGCCTAAACCACTGATTTACTGTGGATAAAAATGAATGCCAGATATGCAAAATGCAGGTGGCAGCTATGCTGCACCTGCATTGTAAACCGTCTAAAAATGTGGCGTTTTGAAGGCGGCTAGGTCATCCAGCCTTGTTCAAGCACGTATCCGACGAGTTGGGCCCGATCGTTCAGGTCCAACTTTTGGCTTGCGCGTGCCTTGTAGGTATCAACCGTTTTGTTGCTGATTTTCAGGTCATGTGCGATTTGCTTTGCGCTCAATCCACGGGCAAACCCGACAAGTACTTCTTTCTCACGTTCGCTCAGCCCGTCATCGTCAGTTGTTTCGGCCAGCATCGGGCGCAGATGTGCGCCGAAAGCATCATCAAAGTAGATGCCGCCATCAAGAATCACCGCCAATGCGATCGCCAACTGCCGCAAATTTGCATTCTTTGAGATGCAGCCGCAAAAACCCGCATCCAGCATGCCACGAACCATACTGTTGGTCGTTTTGAAACTATAACCCAAAACCCGCGTTGTCGGATTGGCACGGCGAATATTGCGACCCAGCTCGAGAATGTCGCTTTGCTTTGATAGCTCCATATCGGCAGGATCAAATATTAAGGCATCAGGACGACACGCCGTAATCTCATCAATAATTTGAACCCCGTGAGGCACAAAGGTACAGTCAAGAACACCTGTCAGATTCAGCTCGTTTGCTAGAACTTCTGCTAGAACGGGATTTCTATCGGTAATAAGTACACGCCGTTTGGCCTTCTCGTCGCTCACAAGCGTCGAGATACTATGGTTGTCGAATTTGTTCACAACTACGTTCCTTATAACCTTCCGCGCACCCTCCTCCCAGAGTTTTAACCTACGAGAGCACACGCGATGCCACACAAAAAATTGCCGAAACTTTCGACTTGTGGACTCACCATTTAAATTTTCGACCGCTGGTCCGGACCTCCCCCCACGAAAGGTGAACCGCTAAATGCATTGTGCAAGTTATGATCCTTAAGGCCGAGACAGCGCTAGTTCTTTCTGCAAACCGTGGACAATGTGGCGGATTTCCACCGATTACGTGGGTTTAAGCCCCCCCATCAACGGACACGCTTTAGATTTTTCCACTAAGTCGTACAGTGAAATTAATTGAACCGAGTCATGCGTGTTACTGATTCTGACTTGTTTTCTTCAGAGATAGAGGAATTGGTGATGCCATCATCGAACGTTTACACAACCGCCGATATTTCAACAGCTGAGCTACAGTCGTTGATCGATTCAGCTGAATCTGGCACCACAATTCATCTGGAGGCGGGGACGTATACGTTAACCCAAACGCTTGTCATTGACCGAAGTGACATATCGCTTGTGGGTGCAGGTAGCGAAGAAACAATCATTGTTGCCGCAGAAGGGCTGGCCGATGACGCCGCCATTCAGCTTGGTCACGATACATTCGAACCCGACATCATCGACACACATGATCTGGCGCAATCTGCATCCGCTGGCGAAACCGAAATAACGTTGGAATCTGGGCATGGCCTAAGCGTTGGTGACTTCATTTACATCACCCAAGAAAACACTGACGAATTCTTCGAAGAAATCGGTGATGAAGATTGGCAAAGGGATTCGTCGCTTAGGACCGTACTGGTCGAGATTACAGAGGTGAGCGGAAATACGGTCGCGTTCGATACGGAACTTCCGTTTGATTTTGACCCAGACATTACAACCGTCGAAGAACGCAATATCATCGAAGATAATACGCTGTCGGGCTTTACGATCGTTGGATCATGGGGCGAAGCTGACCCAAGCAAGTTTTCAAATGTGATGAAAACCGACATTGGGGCAACTTTGATATCGGTTGCAGGCACGAGCAATGCAGTTTTGACAGATATCGCTGCGTTAGACTCTTCTTCGCACGGCATTACCGTCGGGAATTCTACTAATTTGGATATGAGCGACGTTATTATCGACGGCGCACATGACAAAGGTGATGGTGGCAACGGCTACGGTATCTGGATTCGCGACGTATACGATAGTTCGTTCACTGATCTATCGATCACAGACACGCGGCATGCAGTGGTCTTTGCTAGCTATACATCTGCGTCTGGCAACACGATTGAAGTCGTCAATACCAACCGTGATATCAACTTTCATGGCGGACTTGATCAAAACAATACCGTTACCGTTGAAAGTTCGACACGCATAGGCGACGAAACAGAATACATGTCGCCCACAGTGTTCTTTAACGATGGTACACATTACGGCGCGCCGACAGATCGCAGCGCAAACGATGTAACCTTCTCAACAGTGGTCGGCACCGTCCGAGCTGAAGAAGTCACCGCCGCAGACACCGGATCAACTATGTCGATGAATGCGGGTGCAGATATCGTCCATACCGGCGCAGGTAACGATGTCGTGGATTTGGGGACAGGCGCAGATATTGTCTATGCATCTGGCGGTCAAGATACTCTTACTGGCGGGTCAGGCCGCGACACCGTTGTGTTTGAGCTATCCGAAGACAGCTATAGCACTGCTTGGGATGGCGACACTTTGGTCGTATCGAACGGCGATAACGTGACACGTCTTTCAAGGTTCGAAACAGTCATCTTTGGCAACTTAGAAAGAGAATTCGCGTCTATTCAACCACATGTCGCAGTTCCCGCAAACAGTAGCGAAGTAGAAGAGCCCACAGAGGAAGACGAGCCAGAAATCGAAGAGGAAGAAGTCGCCGCACCTGAACCTGAGCTCGAAGAAACACAAGAAGAGCCAGAGCCAGTCATCGATGAAGTCGTTGAAGATGAGGAAACAGAGGTCGAAGAAGCTGAACCCGAAGAGGAAGAAGTAGAAGACGCACCTGAACCCGCGACAGACGACGTCGACACTGGCGTTGATGACACTGATACTGATGACGTCACAGAAGAAGCCGAGCCAGAGGTCGAAGAGACCGAAGAAATCGCCGAACCCGTCACTGAGGAAATCGTTGAAGAAACGGACACCGAGGTAGACGAAGCTGACACCGATGATGCCGACGACGAAAGCCCCTATGACGTCATAGAAGGTGGCGACGGGTGGGAGCGTGCAACGGTTACCGCCTCTTCTGTTATGGGCGAAATCCTAGATGGCGTTCTTGTCACAGGTGAAGAAGACGCCGAAATTGTTGGCAATATTTGGGACAACAGCATCTTAGGCAACATTGCTAGCAATACGATATCGGGTGAGGACGGCGAAGATCGCATATTCGGACGTGCAGGCGATGATGTCATCAGCGGCGGTGATGGAGATGACTTTTTACACGGCCAGTCAGGCGACGACATCATTGATGGTGGTGCCGGAGCAAACACGTTGGTGGGTGGATCCGGTGCCGATATCTTTGTTGGTTCGTCTGGTATAAGCACTGTCATCGACTTTGATTCAGCCGAAGGCGATAGCATTCAGGTTAATGGTCCAATCTCGTTCGCATCGTCAAACGGAGACCTAACTGTTACTTATGGCGACGAAGGGTCGCTTGTGTTGTTGGACACAACATTCGCGGACCTTTACTTTTAGTCGTCGCTCGGTTTTGTCCTATGAGCCCGCAGTCTCTGCGGCTTGGGGCAAGACATATCGCATATCTGATATAGGAGGCGTATTTGTCCGTAATGTGCAATCATACGCTGATGATAACGATTGATCGTTAAGCACATCTTGTACACCGCCTTGGGCGACAACCCGTCCACGCGCCACGATTGTGACGGCATCCGCGACCATGGCGGTCAGGTTTAGGTCGTGCATGACAGCGATCACACCCCCACCGCGTCTGGCATAATCCTGTAAACACCGCATGATCAACAGCTGGTGCCCGATATCAAGGCTTGCAACCGGTTCGTCCAACAGCAGCCAGCGGGGTTGGCGGTCCAATACCGGCTCCCAGACTTGGCACAAGACCCGTGCAAGATGCGCGCGTTGCTGTTCCCCGCCCGATAATTCTTGGAAAAACCTGTCTTCGTAACCGGATAGGCCAACGCGCGCCAATGCTTGCGATGCAAGCCCATCTTTGTTGCCATGCACGCCAGAAGTCAGCCCCATCCGGACGACTTCGATCACAGTGAATGGGAAAGCCAGAGTTGCTGCTTGTGGAAGCACGCCGCGCACCGCGGCCAGTTCCCAAGCCTTATAATCACCAATTGACTTGCCGTTGATTGATATCTGCCCAGTCCAAGGGATTTCATCGGTAATCGCCCGTAATAGGGTCGTTTTTCCTGACCCGTTTGGTCCGACGATTGCGGTCACTTTGCCCGGCTCTGCGGTAAAATTGACGCCATCTAGGATTGCGGCTTTGCCGATTTTGACTTTGATGTTTGTCGCTTCAATCATTGATCAGAACTCCACCAATCCACGACGCCGCAAGAGAATCCACAAAAATACGGGCGCCCCAAGCACGGCAGTGACAATCCCAATAGGTAGCTCGGCTGGGGCGATGATCAGGCGACTGATGATGTCTGCCCCCAATAATAAAGTCGCGCCAAGCAATGCCGCATTTGGCAAAAGCGTGTCATGGTCTGGCCCCGTGGCCAACCGCAGCAGATGCGGCACGACGATCCCGATAAAACCGATCCCGCCAGAGACAGCGACCGCAGCGCCGGTTGCGCCGGCGACAATCATAATTGCCGCAGATTTCAACCGTTGAACCGAGATACCAAGGTGGGCAGCCGTGGCTTCGCCCAAGGCCAGCCCATTCAGCCCCTGCCCCAAAAAGAATGATGCGACGACAGCAATCCCAATCAGTGGAGCGGCGACGATAACCTTGGCCCAGGTTGCCCCAGCAAGCGACCCCATGCCCCAAAAGGTGAGGTCACGTAGCTGTTGATCATCGGCCATATAGACCAAGATTCCAGAAACCGCCCCTGCCAGTGCACCAAGTGCGATCCCCGCCAGCAGCATCGTTGCCACCGACGTTTGCCCGCGTCGCGTCGATACGCGGTACAAGATAATTGTAGATAGCCACCCCCCAAAGAAGGCCGAGAATGACACGAGGTAGTTGCCAACTATATCGCGTAGCCAAATCGGCAGCAACGCACCAAGAACAATCGCAACAATCGCGCCAAGCCCCGCGCCTGCTCCTACTCCGACAAGACCTGGGTCAGCCAACGGGTTACGGAACAAGCCCTGCATCACAGCCCCGGACACCGCCAGAGACGCGCCGATAACCATACCAAGGATCAACCTTGGAAGCCGAATATCCCATAGGACAACCCTCTCCATTGTGGTTAATTCTTCGCCAGTGATTAGCTTGCCCAGCGCACCCCAAAGCGAAGTACCCGTTGGGCCTGTCGCGAGGCTAAGAATTGCCGTAACGGCCAACAAAGCAGCGAGCCAAATATGCGCACGACGGGCCTTTACCCGCCGATCCTCGCGTTGAATGGGGATGGTTAGATTGTCAGCGACAGTCATCGTTACTCTCCGTAAAGAGCGGCGCTTAGCTCAAGAATAGCGTCGGCCGTACGAGGACCAAAGCCAATCATATAAAGGCCATTCATGCGCACAACAGACTCAGTTTCAGCGGCTGGCGTCGTGACAATGGCAGGCATCGATAGCAGTTCAGAATTGTCCGCACCGTGATCGCCGCCACGGTCCATCATCAAGATGACATCGGGTGCGGCAACGCTGATGGCTTCGTCGCTGAGTTGCTTGTACCCTTCGAATTCAGTGATGGCATTTACGGCACCGGCCATTGAAATAATGCTGTCCGCTGCTGTGTTCCGACCTGATGCCATAATGCGGCCGCCTTGAGTGCTTAGGATGAACAAGACGCGTTTGGGGGTGTCGCCGGCACGGGCCGTTGCCGTTTCTTCAGCAGATTGCAGTTGCGCATCGACATCCACAGCAAGCGCTTCGGCCTCGTTCGTTGCGCCGACAGCTTCACCCACTGCACGGATCTTGGTGACGATCCCCGCACGCGAAAATTCGTCGGTGATCATAACAAGCGGAATGTCCGCGGCTTTTAGCACGTCTATTGTTTCCGGCGGTCCCGCGCCGTCTTCAGACACGATGAGCCCGGGCGACACCGAAAGAACGCCTTCGGGGGATAGCGCGCGCATGTAACCAACGTCAGGCAGATCATTCGCCTCCGCTGGGAAGCTGGACGTTGTATCGCGCGCGATCAGTTGGTCGCCCTTACCAAGCGCATAAATGATTTCGGTAATCGAACCGCCAATGGACACGATGCCTTGGGTTTCTTCGGCTTGTACGAAGCTAGGTACAACAGCCGTAAATGCGGCCAGTGCCGCCGCTTTCATGTGCATGCGCATTATACTGTCTCCGCTTGCTTGAGACCCGGAAGCCCCTTCACCAGTTCGTCCCACGCAGCGCGATGGTTGTTATCCGGTTTGCCCACACCAAAGATCTGAAAGATATTGCCTCCATCAGCATCAAACGCCTCGATCGAAATCGCAGGGCCACGTTGGGTCGGTTTCTCAACAGCCCAGACTTCGGCGATGTGGTCTGCGCGTAGGTGCATGTTGAAACGTGGATCCATGACGTTTTGCCAAGGCCCCATTGGGCGAAGCGTTTTGATCGGGCCACTGTGAATTTGGATGCAACCACGGTTACCGGTAAAGACCATGATCTCGATCTCTTTGGCGACGGCAGCTTCTAGTGCTTGGTTAACAGCATCAATGGCAAGCGGTCGCACGAAAGGCGCACCAACGATACGATACGCGCCAAGGCGGTTCATCTTTAGCTTGCTGGTCAAACGCATAAACTGATGCGTATCCGTCATGCGCGCCCATTCTTTGCGCAAGATATCCAGTTTCTCAGGTTCGGACTTTGGTGTTTCTGTCGGGACACGCGGCGTGGTCGTGATGGTCTGACTTTGATCTTCGCTCGCGCCGTTATCCCGGGCAGCTTCCCAAACGGCGTGACTAGCCGGATCGCGCAAGAAAATCTTGTGAACGGCGTCGCCTGCGGCATCAAATACTTGAATGCTGCGGCGCATGGATTCATCTGTGCGCTTTTCAAACAAGAACGCGTGTTTCCAGTGTGCCGGGAAAATCCGCAGGTCAATGTCGTCTGCCAATATCATCGACGCATGCGGACCAGAGCGGTAGTTTTCGTACACCCCAACCTTTTCGTTCACACAGCTTTCGTTGCGGGTCAGCGCCATGACTTCACCTAATTTCTGCGCAATGCCCATGATGTTGTCTGGGTGCGCGTCAATACGTGTCGCCCCTTGCCCGCAATATGCGGCGATGATCTGAGCTTCGCTGATGCCTAACTTGTGCGCAAGGTCGCGTTCACGTGTTTTGGGGTTCTCAGCGTGTTGAGTCCGAATGTCTTCGGGTGTCATTAGGGTTGTGTCGGCCATGGGTCACCTTGCTTGCGTGCAATTTCAGTGGGTTATGGCTGGGCCGGGAATGCAAAAACCGCCTGGCTAAGGTGACATAAAATGCCACCGATTTATTCTTGACAGAATTAGTATGGTTTAATAGCGAAGCGCCAGGAGATGCAAATATAATTCGCACCTCGGGACAAAAAACATGCGCCGCCAGCCCCACAGCAAGCCCTCGCAACCGTCAGCTTCAAGGGAAATGAAATGGCAAAAGTACAAGTAAAAACAACGTTGTTAAGCACGACCAGCCTGGTATTTGGGTTGCTGGTCGCACAAGCTGCGGTGGCACAAGAAGAAACATTTTTAGGCACGATCGAACTGGCAGAAAGCAAGCGGGACGTACAAACGGATACAGCGGTAGCAGTTACTAAGGTTGATCAAGAAGAAATTGACGACCGTCAAGCGGGTACGATTGCAGAATTAATTGATTCCGTACCGGGCGTTTCATTGATCAATGGTTCGACGCCACAAAGCTCTGGCATCAACATTCGCGGATATGGCGCAAACGGCACATATGGGTCCGACCAAAAGGTCGCGATCATCGTAGACGGTGCTTCGGTTGGATCAGAAGAACTGTACCGCATCGGTACTCAGCTTTACACTGATCCAGAACTATACAAATCAGTCAGCGTCATCCGCGGAACCGTCGGCAGCTTTGCATATGGTTCTGGTATCGTTGGCGGTGTTGTTCAGCTTGATACCAAAGATGCATCCGACTTTACTGATGGTGAAATCGGGTTCAAAGCACGCGAAACGCTGCAATTCTCTAGCAACGGCGACGGTGTGACCAGCTCGACCATTCTTGCGTGGCAACCGACAGAAAACATGGAATTCCTCGCGAACTATACACAGCGTTATCTTGATGTTCAGACAGATGGTGTTGGCGAAGACATTGGCGAAGATGGGATTGAACTGCCATCAGGACTGATCAAAGGACGCTACACATTTGGTCAGAACAACGACCAAGCGATCACCCTGTCATACACTGACACGCGCACTGACGAAAAAGGCGTGCCTTATGATGCATTCAGCGGGAACCCAATGTTCGGGTATGTTAACCGTGAAACGCATACAATCACTTCTGCGCTAAACTATGAATACAACCCCGTCGGAAACGATCTAATCGATCTGAACGTCACCTTGTCCTATTCAGATCAAGAAATTGAGCAAGAAGACGCGTCCGGTGGAACATCTGCGTTGCTTAATGCGGACCATCAGTATCAAACAACTAAGCTACGTGCAGAAAACACCAGCCTTTTTGCGACAGGCGCCGTAAACCATACGCTGCAATCCGGTCTTGAGCTTATTCACAAAGATCGCTTAACGGCCTCTTCAGCACCAGGTGGCTCCGACGACAGGGTTGCGGTCTTCTTGATTGACGAGCTGCAGTTTGGTGACAGCTTTACATTGACCCCAGCATTGCGTGCCGAAACTTCGCATATTGAGGGTGACACAGCACCGACCGATGGAACATATGACAACGACGCTGTAATGGGCGGCATTTCCGCACGCTATGCCTTTGAAAGTGGCTTTGCTGTATTTGGTAGCGCCGCATATACCGAAAATCTTCCAATTCTCGATGATTTGGGCAACGCAACGTATATGACCCAAAGCGAGAAAGCAGAAACCTTTGAAGTGGGTGCGTCGTTTGATAATCTTGATGTCATTACATCGGGCGATAGCCTGAGCGTAAAAGCCAACGTTTATCAAACCACACTTTGGGACGTTACATCGTACTCTGGCGTGTCCAAGGTCGAAACCGAAGGCGTAGAAATCGAAGCATCCTATTCCTTGGAAACCGGTATATACGTTGACGTGAACGCAAACATTGTTGACGGCACGTCTTATGATGCGACCGGTACTGCAAGTGACTGGCGCAACACCCCAGCCAACAGCCTACTTCTTGCCGTTGGCAAAAAATTCGGCGAAGAACTCGACCTGAGCTTTGAAACCGTTGTGGGCGCTGACATCACACGCAATGGTACAGAGTATGACGGTTACGTCGTGAACAACCTGCGCGCTACATATGTTCCGCAGTCTGGTATTCTTGAAGGCACACAAATGCGCCTTGGTGTCGAGAATGCCTTTGACGTCGACTACACTCCCAGCTTGGCACAAGCCACACGTCCCGCACCGGGCCGCAATGTAAAACTCACCCTAGCAAGGACCTTCTGATCATGCGTATCAGCACACTTTGGCACTTCGCCATCGTCCTCTCTGTCGCGGCACCCGCCGCGGCAGAGGAAGTGGCGGTAGAACCAAAACTCAACATTGAATTGAACACTGCACAAACCACCGACACCGCGTGTCGGTTGTCGTTTTTGATACAGAATGATCATCCATCTGACATCAGCAAAGCAGCCTACGAAGCTGTCTTGTTCAACGCAGATGGCGGCGTTCAGCAGCTAACATTACTTGATTTTGGAAACCTACCAGCCGGACGCGCACGCGTTCGTCAGTTTGAATTCGCAGGAATGACATGTTCCGACCTTAGCCGGATCCTCATCAATGGCGCGAGCACATGTGAAGCTGGCGAATTGGGCGCAGATGTTTGCGCAACGACGCTGGAATTAACCAGCCGTACCGAGATTGGACTATTAGGATAATGGATTTTCAAACGCTCATCGCCCCGCTTCTTGGGATTATCGAAACTGGTGGCCCGGTTGTCGCTATTTTGATTGCCTGCTCTGTGCTCGCTGTGACTGTCACCCTGTATAAGCTATGGCAGTTTTACCGTGCTGGCGTTGGTCGCCATGTTGTGCTGCGTCAGTCTGTGAACCTTTGGGACCAGAACCAGCATGCGCCCGCGATTGAAGCGTTGAACCGCAGCAATAGCTATCTCGCTCCGGTTATCCGCACCGCATATTACGTGCGCGACACCGCACCATCTGATCTATCTGCACGACTAGAGGCCGAGGCCGAGGCGCGTTTCCTAAAGCTCGAACGCGGTTTTCGCTTTTTGGACAACGTCGCTCAGTTAGCACCACTGTTGGGCCTTTTTGGTACCGTTCTTGGCATGATTTCAGCATTCCAATCACTACAGGACGCAGGCAATCAGGTTGATCCTTCGATCCTTGCTGGCGGTATTTGGGTCGCGTTGATGACAACAGCTGTGGGGCTGGCGGTTGCCATGCCAACTTCACTGGTCCTGTCATGGTTTGAACAGCGCATGGATGCAGAACGTGTTTTTGCGGGCCAAGTGATCCAAGCCGTCGTCGCCCCAAGCGAAAGCTGGAGCGAAAAGCAGCCAAGCGCCAATGCAGCGTAAGAAACGTAAAAACCGGCTATCGATGACATCACTCATTGATGTCATCTTTTTGCTGTTGTTGTTTTTCATGCTGTCTTCGACTTTTTCAAAGTTCTCCGAAGTCCCACTTCCGGTTGGAACTGCCGGAACGGTTGCATCACAAACGACGCCCATGTTCCTTCGGGTCACATCAGACGAAATCAGCTTGAACGGCGAAACGATTGCGCTTGATGGTCTGCCTGCAGCGCTTGCTGGCGAACCTGATGCACCGACAGCAGCAATCGTCGGTCTAGGGCCAGAAGTAACCGCCCAGCGCCTGACGGATGTCTTAGCCGTGGTCAAAATGATCCCTCATCTCACCCTTAATGTGTTGGTGCCAGCATGAAACCAAGACGTCGCAAGGCAAAGGGCGAACCAACAATCGCGTTGATTAACGTGGTTTTCCTGATGCTCATCTTCTTTCTGATTGCTGGCACTCTCGCGCCGCCTTTGGACCCAGAGCTCACTCTAGTGAATACCGCTGACCTTGATAGCGCGGCGCCACCCGAAGGGTTGGTTATAAACGCAGACGGAACGCTGCAGGCTGACGGTCAACCGATCGCGAGCGCCCAAGACTATTACGCAACCCATGACGCGGAAACCGTTCGGGTTGTTCCCGATCAAGCGCTTCCCGCGAAAACACTGCTACAGATTGGTGCAGCTTTGCGTGAAGCTGGTGCTGAAACAGTCCTCATTGCTACCGAGCGGTCCATACAATGATTGCCCAATCTCATAGTATCAAAGTAGTTGCTCTTGTTGCGGCGATGGCGCTGCATGTTGCTGTTTTTTGGCGGCCTGCTGCCGCGCCTCCACCCATTCTCATCGCAGCTGCGGGTGCGTCAGTTGAGGCAAAGATGGGGTCGTCTTTCGCTGATATGGCCGTTGGGGTAATGACGCCCACGGTTGCAGCCCCTGCCCCTGTTGCACCAACCACTCCGGCGCCTGTGATGCCCGCCACGATGACTGGTGTGAACCCGGTTGTCGCGGCCCAAGTTGAACCAGCCCCAGCACCCGAGGCACCAGAGGTCGTGGAGCCGACCGTTGCACCCGTAGTCCCACCGACACCACCAGTTACTCCGGTCGAACCAGTCGAAGCCGAAGCGATCGACAATTCCCCAACGACGTCCATCCGGCCAACCGCACGTCCCAGAAACCTTGCGCAGCGGACAACGCCAGTACAGGAACGCGGCAATGCAAACCAGCAGGCAACCGCTGGATCAAATAATCGTCAAACGGCATCCACCCAAGTATCATCTGGATCGCAAGCCTCATCTGGGGATTCAGCACCAGTCAGTAATGCAGCAGTTACAAACTACCCTGGACAGGTGATGCGACGCATTTCACGTGTGCGCCGTCCGCGCACCAGCGAACGAGGTGCTGCAATGGTCGCGTTTAGCATTGGCGCGAACGGCAGCCTTGCCTCAGCACAAATAGCACGCAGTTCTGGCAGCGCGGCATTGGATCAGATGGCGTTGCAAATTCTGCAACGTGCCAGCCCGTTCCCTGCGCCACCCGCAGGTGCGCGCACACGCTTTCAGGTCGAGATTACCACCCGATAGCCACCTGATTACTAGGTCAGCATCTGCTGGCCTAGTAGCACGTAAACGGCGAGCGCCGCAGTTAGGATAAGGATCATAATCGGGGCAGATTTCCCTACCGATCGCAGGTCCTCGAATGATGTTTTCATGCCAACGGCAGCCACAGCTGTTACCAAACAAGCACGCGATACGGTGTCGGCGAATTGAATTGCCCATGTCGGTAGCCAGCCAAATGAATTCAATCCTGCAAGGACCAAGAACCCAATGACAAAGCCGGGGATGAGGGGTACGCCTTCGGCCCCTTGGCCAGACTGCCGTAAGAATAGCGCCCCAATGAACACGACCGGTGCAAGCATTCCGACCCGGAACAGCTTTACCAATGTGGAAATATCACCTGTTTCGTCCGATACCGAATATCCTGCGCCGACGACTTGGGCCACGTCATGAATTGTGCCGCCCAGAAAGACCCCGGCGGATTGGCTATCCATGCCAAGGTAGCTGATCAAAATTGGATAGGCGATCATCGCAACCGTTGAGGCAAGCGTCACCGAAACGACGGTAAACGTCACATCGCGTTCGCTGTTTTCGCCTTTGGGTAACAGCGAGGCAATCGCCATTGCCGCAGACGCCCCACAAATCGCCACCGCGCTGCCTGTCAGAAACCCAAAGGCCCGATCACGGCCGAATAGCGGGGCCATCATCAGCCCCAATGCAATGGTTAACACCACACCGCAGGCAACGAGCGCAACATTGGCGAACCCAATTTCCGCAACCATATCAACGCTAACACGCACCCCCAGTAATGCTACTCCGACGCGCAAAACATTGCGTGATGCAAAACCGATACCGGGCGCGGTGCGTTCTTCGGTTGATAGAAACTGGAACGGGATCCCAAGCAAGATCGCCATAAGCATAACAGGCGCGCCATAGTGATCGGATAAAAACTGTGCCGCCATGGCGACCATTCCGGCAAATAGAAGGCCAGGAAAGGTGATCTTTAATTTCATTAGCATGATATTCCGTTTGCTGTGTCGAATATCTGGATCTGCAAACAACGACTACCAAAAAGCACAAAATCAACAAAGCTGCAAAATAGAAAGAAAAAGTTCCTGCCACGCAGGCCTGCTAGTACTCAGATCACACCTGCGGGTAATGAATAGCCCGTGGTATTGTAGACACTTTGGGGCCGTCGCGGTTTCGTGCCGCCCCTTTGATAGCATTTACTGCATGTATGGATGCCCCCATTGGTGCAAGAGATTTCTGAACGGTTTGAGTGTGTGATCGGATGCGGTCATGTATCAGGCCTCTCGTTGCGGCGGTTGATACAGCCACGGGCCGGTATGGCGATGCGCGAACCAAAGACAGATCAACAAATCGAGCTCATTGGCTCCTGCAGTAAAACTGTTTTGTCTGGTCCGGATCTTTCCGATCATTTTCCCTTACTGTTCTTCGATCTCCTCACACACTCAAGTCCCGGATGTTGATGTACGTTGCATTGCGCTTATGCCATCGCTGCCGGGTTTCGGTAGTCCTCCTGCTTCGTCACCATGGCCCACAGGCCACGAGCCATTTTATTCGCTAATGCAACGCCGACCAGCATGCGGGGTTTGCGTTCTAACATGGAGATTAACCAACCGTCATGAGGCTTGCCAAAGCGCTCAACGGCTTGAAGAAAGGCCATTGCACCAGATATCAATAACCTTCGAATCTCACGTTGGCCCATCTTCGACGTCTTACCGAGGCGAGGTTTACCGCCCGTCGAGGTCTGCTTGGGGACCAAACCCAGCCATGCGGCAAAGTCCCGACCTCGGCGAAAGCAGTTAAGGTCAGGCGCAAAGGTTTCTATGGCCAAAGCCGTGATTGGCCCCACACCCGGCATGGTCTGGGCGCGACGTGCCGCTTCAGCTTCTTTGGCGGCACCCTTCATCTGTCGATCCAGTGCTGCAATCTGAGCACTGAGATCTTCGATTTGGACGAGGTATACTTTGGCGAGTTCTCGAACGCCCGCAGGCAAACTAATGGTCTCATCTGCAACTGCGTCAGCCAAGCGTTTGACCTGGATAGCGCCTTGTGGCGCAACAACGCCGTGCTCAGCTAGATGGCCACGCAATGCGTTGATCGTTTGAGTGCGCTGACCGACAAACATCTGTCGTGTGCGAAACAGCATGGCCCGCGCCTGCTGGGCTTCGGACTTTAGTTCTACAAACCGCATGGTTGGTCGTGATGCAGCTTCAACGATGGCTTCAGCGTCTGCAACATCGTTCTTTTGTCGTTTAGCGAACCGCTTCACATAGTTTGGCGCAATCAATCGTACGGTATGTCCAAGCTTCACAAATTCTCGGCCCCAGCTATGCGCAGTCGCACACGCCTCCATCGCAACGACGCAGCGGATTGTTGGCTCATAAACGCAAGAAGCCGAATGCGTGTCAGCTTTTTGCGAAAAACAACTGTTCCTTTGGCGCAAGCCCCGTGAAGTTGAAACACACGCTTTGCAAGGTCTATGCCGATCATGGCGACTTCTGACATGGATACTCTCCCTTTGTTGATGCTTTCTGAAACACCACAGTGGCACTTTACGATGCCGGTTGGTCGGGGGCATCCACGCCATCAGCAAAGGAGACTGACTATGGGACTGAAACCGACGAACGAATTCCGCCAAGATGCGGTGCGCATCGCGCTGACCAGTGGGCTGACACGCAAGCAAGTGGCTGACGATCTGGGTGTTGGCATGTCGACGCTGAACAAGTGGATTACGGCGCATCGAGACACGCATGTGTTTCGGGCGAGGATTTGAGCCTTGCCCAAGAGAATGACCGGCTGCGCCGCGAGCACCGCATCCTCAAGGAGGAGCGCGACATCTTAAAAACCTTTCCTGGTTGGGCCGGCCTGTGCGCTGTAGAAATAGCCTGTGCTACGGTCGC
>NZ_PKFN01000011.1 GCF_002933395.1 Yoonia maritima | reverse complement strand
CCGCCGGTGAAGGGGGTTCTAAGGTTACTAAGAGATGCCCGCAACCCCTTTTTCAATAATTCTCAAAGTTTTTGTGACATTCATTTTTAATCAAACAAATTCAAATACTTAACAACCAAACCACATCAGGGAAAAGCCAACAAACGCCATTTCCTTAAGCAGAAAACAAACACATCACACAATATCTAGACTTATCCACAGAATAACCCACAACAATCACCGGAATCAAACACTCCCAATCCAAACAAAACACCAAAACACTCACCAAAGAATCAAAAATCCCGGCAAAATGCCGGGATTTTTGATTCTTAAGCTGCTGAACACCCTTCAGAGAAAACGCTGCTCCTCCAAGAGGTCAGGAAGATCGTTCTCGTACAGCACAACATCGTTGGTTTGGATATCTGCATCGATCTTCGCGCGCGCTTCATAGAACGACGCCACCTCGACCACTTTTACCCGCTCCTTATCAAGCCCATCTGCAAAGCTACGGATCCGACTTGGGTTCACTACATACACTGTGTCGCAGAAATCATTGCATGTCTGGGCAAGTCGGGCGTGAACCGCGTCATGCTCTAACCCAAGCTCAGCGACACCCGGCGTCACAAGGATCGCGCGACCGCCACGTTCTTTGGCAAGATCATGCATCGTGGCGACGGCAGACTTAAAGCCCAGTTCATTCGCGTTATACGCATCATCAAGGATCAGCGGCTCACCGGGGTTCTCGACCTTTTGCAAACGGTGCGGGATTTGCGAGACTGTCTTTGTAAAGAACGGCAGGTCATCGACCAGCGCTGGATCAACATGCAACGTCAAGACAACGGCCAGCGCGGCGTTCATCACGTTATGATCACCCAGCAATGGCAGATCAAAGCTAACATCAGCATGCGATCCATCAACCCAGTGCAAGCCAATCGTCCAGCCACCACCTGCAGCCGTTTGCGCATTCACGATCACGTCCGCATCCTGCGCACCGACTGAAATGACCTGCTTACCGTATTGTTCTTTTAGTTTTGCAAACGGCTCATGGCGCAACACATCGACATTGATGATGGCAGTGCCGTTGTTGCTACACACATATTCTACCAGTTCTGACTTTGCCCGCGCGATTGCTTCGATGCTGCCAAAGCGTTCCGTGTGTGCGTCGCCCACTGCGGTTACGATACCAAGGGTCGGCTGTGCAAAATCGCAAAGCCGCTTAATAGAACCTTCACCATATGCGCCCATCTCGGCGATGAAATACTTGTGCGACCATTGCAGGCGCTGGCGGATATGCCGGGTTAGCCCCAGCACAGTATTAATACTGCCCCGGCTATAGAATACGGGCGCTGATCCTTCGAGGATCTCTGCAAGAATGTGTTTAACCGTCGTCTTACCAAAGCTGCCAGTAATCCCGATCCGTTGTGGATCCATACGTGCCAGCTTTTCGCGGGCCTCTACTATATACTTGTCGTTGATGCGTTGCTGGAACGGTGCAAGCACCTGATTAGCAGCGATCAAGGCAAAGGGGGCAAGCTGAATGGTGATGATCGCGAAGATCAGCCAGTAGAAGCTGATCAAGAACGGCAAAACCAAAAATGCTGCCGCAAGCAGATAGATCCGGCGTGCGCGCTCTGTCATCGCGAGCGGCTTTTTAAAGCGGTACCGTTTCTCGTCCCAGATGATTGCACCCAGCGTCGCCGCAAGGATCAACAGCACAACGGCGCTCGGGCCTGTCATGAACGTGATCACCAGCGCGACCAAAATGGCAGCACTTGCACGCACATCGTACAGGCGCACAGATTGCAGCGCGCCGACATAACGGGCACCGTCGTATTCCTCTTGCTGGAAATACGCGAGCAGCGTGCGCAGCCGCGTTTGCAGCAAATAGCCAAGCGCACCCATGACGATCAGTTTAGCGAGAATAATCATGTGCGGGCCTCGGTCAGGATATCTTTGATCACGTTTGCAATCTGGTGCCGTCCGCGTGTCAGGACAGACAGGTGGTCGAATTCAGGACACTCTATATAAGTGGAGTTCGGGATATGAGCGTGCAGTACCCGGCCTTCGGCTGGCGGGGTGGCGGTATCCTTTGATCCGTAAATCAAATGCGTCGGCGCGATGATACGCCCTACATCATTTGTCTGATCTTCCTTAACCGTCTGGATAAAGATGTCGCGCATCCCAATCTCGCGACTATGGACATAATCGGCACTGCCGTATTCCTTTTCTAGGTCGATGATCTCGTAATCATCTGTCGCGCGGGCCTTTTTGCGTTTGAACAAGAAGCTACGCCATTGACCACGAAGCTGTTGCCAAAGAGAGCGAGGAAGTTTCACACCTGCCCCGGCAACAATCACCATCTGTGCAATAGGGCTTTGCTGTTGCGCTGCTAATCGCAGCCCCACACGACCACCAAAGCTGTGACCAACCCAGATACACGGTTTATCGCCAATCTTTTCAGCAAGAACCGTACGCATGTAGTCGGCATAGTCATTCGTATCCCACGCATCGTCTGGCCGGGGCGTATCACCAAAACCGGGCAGATCGAACAGAATGCAGCGCGCCTGCCCCGCGATCAATTCCGCCACGGGCAGAAAATCTGCATGGGTTCGCCCCCAACCGTGGGCAAAGACAACAACGGGTCCATCTGGCTGCCCCAGTTCGACGCTTGCGATTGGCTTCATCCGCATTCACCTTTTTATCTATTGGCACCACCTGCTGTGGCGCTTGCCTGCCCTTGGACGTATAACTATCACTGAGGCAAACGATATTCTAGGACAGTACAACGTGACCAAGCTAAATATAGCAGTTGTCTTTGGCGGACCAACCCAAGAACACGATGTGAGCGTTGTCAGCGCCCAACAATTGATGGACGCCGCAGATCTGCGCAAATTGAACATCATTCCTGTGTACTTGGATTTCGAAGGGCGCTTTATGCATGGGCCGCGCCTGCGCGACCTTGCTGCATTTCGGCCGCGTCCCGGTGGGCTAAAGCAAGTAACATTTGCATGGGGCGACAATGGCCCTTGTATTAATGCCGCTGACGGCAGCTGGTCTAAGAATATTGACTGCGTATTACCGGTATTCCACGGCCCCTACGGCGAAGACGGCCGCATTCAAGGTATGATGGAATTGCTCGGCATTCCTGTCACTGGGTTTAACGCCACAAATTCTGCCATCGCGATGCGCAAAGACGCGACGAAAGCGATTGTTAAAACCGTCGGTGTGAATGTCGTTGATCATGTGGTCGCAAACCATGCGACCTTGCAACACCCCAAAGCGTTTGCGCAAAAGGTCGCCCAGCAAATTGGCTACCCTGCGATTGTAAAACCCGCCAACCTTGGGTCCAGCATCGGGGTCGGCATCGCGACAGACGACGAAACCCTGATCGCGCTTAGCCAAGCGGTACTGCGCCAAGACGGATTTGCGCTGGTCGAACCAAAAGTCCAAAACTTGGTCGAATACAACGTTGCCCTGACATTCCGTGACGGTCAGATTTGTCACTCTGCGATCGAACGCCCCAAATCTTCCGCTGACTTGCTGGACTTTAAAGAGAAATATCTCGCCTCTGGCGACGGCGGCCCACCCAAGAAGGGCGGCAAACTGGGTAACGCCCCCGTCCCATCGCAGGGGATGCTGTCGTTAACCCGCGACATTAACCCCGACATCCCCGAAGGGCTGAAGGCGCGTATTTACGAATATGCATCGGCGGCGTTTTCGGTTCTTGGCTTGCGCGGTGCACCACGGATCGACTTTATGGTCGACAATGAGACTGGCGAATTGTGGTTCAACGAGATCAACCCGATCCCCGGATCATATGGGTTCTTCCTTTGGGAAGCGGCCGATCCGCCGCTCCTGTTTTCCGAACTGATCCAGCATTTGGTGGAAGAAGCGATTGGCGACAGCTTAAAAACCTTTGACGATCCGGTACCGCAAGGGGCGCATCTACTTCCCCGCTAGGTCGAAATAGTGAAACCCATCATGAAAGGTGTCGCCGTCAAAGGTCGACACCTTTTTTCGATTCCCAGTGACCACACACGATACGTGCACCCAGCCATATTCGCCGCAACGCGGGTCGAACTTTTCAAGGATCAGTTCATCGAAATCGGTGTTGTCGATCAACCAAAGCGCCAACGTGTCATTCGCAATACCGCCCATCATGATATCAGCCGCCTCGCCCCGCAAATGCTGCGAATCCGGTAATCCAACGATTTCAGCATTCAAACGGGGGCAGCGATATCCACTTGTGATAAACAACGGGAGATCGAAATGCGTAATCGCGGGCTGCAATACCTGCTGACAAAGGCGCGTTAGGTTTTCGACCACGCTCACGTCTTGCGGCAAATTATAGATGCCCTGCTCTGCCGCTGTATCGCTTTGGCATAGGGTGAATAGATCCAAATCCTTAGAAAGCATCGGATTAAGCGGGTTTATTTTGTACATTACGGTTGCCCCGATTTACGGACGATATCGCAAAGTGCGTCGAACTGGTGCGCCAGTGGATTTGTTTTGCGCCAAATCATCCCCACTGTTCGGCTCGGTTGTTTCCCAGTGAATCTGTTCACACAAACTGGCGCTGCTCGCCCTTCGACTGAAATTGCCATTTCAGGGATCAACGTCACGCCAATGCCAGCGCCGACCATCTGCACCAGCGTCGAAAGCGAACTGCCGTCCAAACCTTCCCGTGGAACAGCGGTTTGCATATTGCAGAATGAGAGCGCCTGATCGCGAAAACAGTGCCCCTCTTCCAGCAAAAGCAACCTCATGGCCCGTAATGCGTCGGGGCTGGGCACGGGCAGTTCTGATTGCGATTCATGTCGCACCAGAACCATGCTTTCATCGAACAATGGGACCTCGGTCATCCAAGGTTCTGACACAGGCAAAGCAACAATCGCCACATCAATCTGACCATCAGCAAGTTCATCGATTAATCGCGGTGTCACTGTTTCACGAATGTGCACGTCAAGTTCAGGGTGCGCCTCATCCAAATGGCTAATCAGTTTGGGCAGAAGATATGGTGCGATCGTCGGAATCACCCCGATCCGAAGCCGCCCATACAACCCGCCATGGGCCGCACGCGCCATTTCACCCAATTCGTCAACCGATTGAAGGATAGATCGCGCCCGCCCGGCGAAACTTTCACCAAATGATGTCAGGCGTACATGCCTTGGGCTACGTTCAAAAAGCGGTGTTCCTAGGCTTTCTTCCAACTCTTTAATCTGAACCGACAAAGCAGGTTGCGAGATAGAGCAAGCATCCGCCGCACGGCCAAAATGACCGTGCCGCGCCAAGGCTTCGAAATAGCGTAATTGTTTAAGCGTCAAATTCTTCATAATGTGAAGTTATCGTAACAATTAAAAAATGCAACTTAAACTAATTCTAAAACTATGCTAAATGATCCGCGACCGGCACGAACCACTCGTGTCGTGATAGCTAGCCAACATACTTAGACCCAGCCAGGATCGGAGAAAAACATGGACGGAGACAACGTCGGAAAGTGCCCCGTTGCACACGGAGGTGCAGTGCACACGACATTCGCAGGGCGGTCAAACCGTGACTGGTGGCCAAATCAGCTAAACCTGCGCATTTTGCATCAGAACACACCAGCATCTGATCCGCTTGGTGCGGATTTCAACTATGCTGAAGAATTCAAAAAGCTCGACCTCGAAGCACTCAAGGCTGACCTAACCGCTTTGATGACAGACAGCCAAGACTGGTGGCCTGCTGACTATGGTCACTATGGCCCGTTCTTTATTCGTATGGCGTGGCACAGTGCTGGTACATACCGTACAGCTGACGGCCGTGGCGGTTCACGTTCAGGTACACAGCGTTTTGCGCCACTGAACAGCTGGCCAGATAACGGCAACCTCGACAAGGCACGCCGCCTGTTGTGGCCGCTAAAGCAAAAATACGGCAACCAAATTTCTTGGGCCGACTTGATGATCCTAACCGGGAACATCGCGCTCGAATCAATGGGTTTCAAAACCTTTGGTTTCGCTGGTGGTCGCGAAGATATCTGGGAACCAGAGGAAGACATTTATTGGGGTGGCGAGTCTGAGTGGCTAGCGACATCTGATAAAGAAGGCAGCCGCTATTCCGGCGACCGCGAACTGGAAAACCCGCTTGCTGCGGTTCAGATGGGTCTGATCTACGTCAACCCAGAAGGCCCTGACGGTAAACCTGATCCACTGGCATCCGGTCGTGATGTACGTGATACCTTTGCACGTATGGCGATGAACGATGAAGAAACCGTTGCTCTGGTCGCTGGCGGCCACACTTTCGGTAAAACGCACGGTGCTGGCGATGCTGCACTTGTCGGCGTAGAACCAGAAGCTGCCCCTATGGAAGCAATGGGTTTTGGCTGGAAAAACGCGTTCGAAAGCGGCAAGGGCGTTCACACAACGACCAGTGGTCTAGAAGGCGCATGGAGCCCAACACCAACCAAGTGGGACATGACTTTCCTTGAAACACTGCTGAACAACGACTGGGAACTAACCAAAAGCCCGGCCGGCGCCCACCAGTGGAAGCCTGCAAACGGTGCAATGGCTGACGCTGTGCCAGATGCACACGATCCGTCGCGCCGTCACGCGCCAATGATGACAACCGCAGATATGTCGCTGAAGCTCGACCCGATCTATGCACCAATTTCCAAGCGTTTCTTGGAAAACCCTGCAGAGTTCGCAGATGCATTTGCACGTGCTTGGTTCAAACTGACACACCGCGACATGGGCCCAAAATCACTGTACCTTGGTGCTGACGTTCCAACAGAAGATCTACTGTGGCAGGACCCAATCCCTGCTGTTGATCACGATCTGATCGACGACGCTGATATCGCAATGCTGAAAGCTGACTTGCTGGGTTCTGGCCTGACAATTTCGGAACTTGTTTCTACAGCTTGGGCGTCTGCGTCTACATTCCGTGGTTCAGATAACCGTGGTGGCGCAAACGGTGCGCGTATTCGCTTGGCTCCTGCAAAAGACTGGGAAGCAAACGAACCGGCAAAGCTGGCCAAAGTTCTGGCTAAACTGGAAAGCATCCAAAGCGCGTTCAACGCGGCGCAGTCCGGCGGCAAGAAAGTATCTATCGCTGACCTGATCGTTCTGGGCGGCAGCGCTGCTGTCGAACAAGCTGCGAAAAATGCGGGCCAAGATGTGACTGTTCCATTCACACCGGGCCGTACAGATGCGTCGCAAGAAGACACCGATGTCGAAAGCTATGACGTGCTAGAGCCACTTGCAGATGGTTTCCGTAACTACCTGCAAAAAGACTTCTCAGTTCCGGCTGAAAAGCTGCTGGTAGACCGTGCTCAGCTTCTGACACTTTCCGCGCCAGAAATGACTGTTCTGGTTGGCGGCCTGCGCGTACTTGGCGCGAATGTCGGCGATAGCAAAAGCGGCGTCTTCACAGACAAAACTGATGCACTGACCAACGACTTCTTCGTGAACATTCTGGACATCAAGACAGAATGGAAACCAGTCGAAGGTGACGCGAACCTGTTCGAAGGTCGTGATCGCACAACTGGCGAAGTCTTTGGCACAGGCACACGTGCTGACCTCGTGTTTGGTTCCAACTCGCAACTGCGCGCAATCGCAGAAGTTTACGCACAGGACGACGCAAAAGCGACGTTCGCGGACAACTTCGTTGCTGCGTGGACTAAAGTGATGGAACTTGATCGCTTTGATCTGAAGTAATCAGCGAAGCAAAAGAAACAAAAAGGGCGCGACCAGTGATGGTCGCGCCCTTTTTCTATTGTTGTAGTGGCCGCCTTATTCAGCGGGCATCGGCGCCGCGTTCCCAACCGACCGTGACGCGCGGCGTTCGCCCAGCATCAACATCGCCGGTGTCACCAATAGCGTCAGAACTGTCGCAAACACCAAACCACCCGCAATCGCGCTAGACAGTTCGGTCCACCATTGGCTGGACGGCGCGCCATAAACGATTTCACGTGTAAAGAAGTTGATGTTCAGCCCGATCACCATCGGCATCAGTCCCAACGCTGTCGTCACCGAAGTCAGCACCACAGGGCGTAAACGCTGCGCACCAGTGCGCAAAGCAGCCTCTAGCGAAGAAAGCCCTTCTTGTTTGAACTCGTTGAATGCGTCGATCAGGACGATATTGTTGTTCACAACAATCCCCGCCAACGCGATCACACCGATCCCGCCCATAACAACACCGAACGGACGCCCGGTAATCATGAGACCCAGCAACACACCAGCAATCGAAAAAATGATCGCCGACATGACGATGAATGCCTGCCAAAAGCTGTTGAACTGCGTGAGAAGAATCACAAACATTAGCCCAATCGCCGCGACGAATGCCCCCATTAAGAAGATCATGGATGACGCCTGATCTTCGGCTTCACCACCGAATTTCACGTCAATACCAGCGGGCAATCCAAGATCCCCCAAACCGTCCTCAAGAGCGACAGTCAGATCATTTGCCAAAACACCCGGCGCAACGTCAGCAGAAATAGACACAACACGTTCTTGATCAATGCGCGTGATGATCCCACTACGCGGAGCAGGGATAAACGACACAAAGTTCGAAATCGGAACAAGGCCCGACGCGGTTGGAACACGCAATGATTCAAGTTCGGCAAGCGTCCGATCAACAGCCGGGAACCGCACAACGATGTCGACTTCTTCGTCGGTGTCGTCGGGGCGGTAATCTGCAACGGTAATCCCGCGCGTCAAAAGCTGAACCGCTTGACCTAGCAAGGCAACATCAGCACCACTGCGTGCGGCCTCTGATCGGTCAACGCTGATCTGCCATTCCACGCCCGGGCTTGGGCGACTGTCGACGATGTCGATAAACCCACCCATGCGTTCCATTTCGTCCAAGATGATTTGAACGCTAGCCTCTTGATCAACAGTATTGTTGCCGCGGATCTCAAGGTTAATCGGCTTGCCACCACCTGGCCCCCCCGAATCCGTTTGGACCTGAATGTCGATGCCTGGAATCTGTGCCATATCCGCACGAATGTCTTCGGCAATCAATGCCACCGGACGGCGCGTATCCCACTCGGTCAACTCAAGCTGGATCGACCCGATCACATCGCCGGTGCTACTGGATGAACCTGATCGCGAATAGATGCTGGCGATTTCACCGTAGGTCTCAAGCCTTGCTTCGACCTGACGCACCAATGCATCTTGTTCGTAGACAGAGAAGTTGTCTTTGGCGCGCACTTCTACCTGCGCATAGTCGGGTTCGACCGATGGAAAGAACGTCAGCCCGTTACCAAAAGTACCGTATGCAACAAACGAACCAACCAGCGCCATAACCGCAAAGCTAAGCGTGATCCAAGGGCGCAAAAGTGACCATTCCAGAACACGCACGTAGCCGCCCATAAAGCCTGTCATCTTGCGAGGATCACCACGTTCCGCCGCATACATTTGCGCCTGCGCTTTGGCAGACTGCGGTTGCCGCTTGCCGATAATGCCACCCATCACAGGGATAAAAATCAGTGCCATGAATAGTGACGCCGCCAATGTGCAAATCACCGTAATAGGCAAGAATTTCATGAACTGGCCAACGATGTCTTTCCAAAATAGCAGCGGCAAGAACACGCAAAGGGTTGTCGCTGTCGACGCAATGATGGGCCATGCCATCCGCTTAGCCGCTTCGGCATAGGCCGCTTTGGGCGACCGTCCTTCATGAAGGTAACGATCTGCCAATTCGACGGTCACAATCGCCCCGTCAACCAGCATCCCCACAACAAGAATGAGTGAGAAGAGCACAACGATATTCATTGTGTAGCCCATCATGAACAGCACAGCGACACCCGTCAGAAACGCACCCGGAATAGCAAGACCAACAAGAATCGAGGACCGGAAACCAAGGGCATAAACCACAACAACCATCACAAGGAAAATCGCCGCAATTACGTTCGCCTCTAGGTCGGAAAGCATTGAAACCACGGTTTCGCTTTCATCCAGCGTATAGCGGATATGAACGCTTTCAGGCCAAGCTTCGCTAGACTTGGTTACGACCTCACGGACAGCAGCAACTGTTTCAATGATGTTCGCGCCGGAACGCTTCTTGATCTCAAGCGCAAGCGCAGGCTGGCCATCAATCCGGGCGAACCCTGTTGGGTCAACAAAAGTCCGGCGGACTGTCGCAACATCACCAAAGGTCACAACCGTTTGGTCGCGCACCATGACTGGCAGTTCCATGACGTCCTCTAGGTCTTCGATCAGACCGGGAACTTTCAAAACTAAACGCCCCGCTTCGCTCTCGATTGCGCCAGCGGCGATCAGTTGGTTGTTGCGGGTGATAGAACCAATCAATTCATCAAATGACAAATTGTAGGTCTCAAAAACCGTCGGATCGATAAGAACCTCTAGCAATTCGGTACGCTTACCACCCACATCAACCTCAAGCACCCCACCCAGAGCCTCGATATCGTCTTTCAGATCCTCGGTGATGGTGTTTAGCGTCCGTTCGGGTACCGGCCCTGACAGAATGACTGTCAAAATCGGAAACAGCGCAGTGTTGATTTCGGTGACCGTGACATTCGCATCTTGAGGAAGCTCATTCTCGGCTTTGTCAGCCGCTTCACGTACCCGATCAAGCGCCTCATCAGAATCAAAGCCTGGCTCGAACTCAAGCTGCACACTTGCATGGCCTTCGCTCGCCATACCCGTCATCGACTTCAGGCCGGTCAACGACGCAAATTCAACCTCCATAGGACCGACAAGCACGTCTTCGGAATCTTCGGGTGAAATACCGTCTAGGCTTGTTGACACATAGACAATTGGAATTGGGACTTCTGGGTTACTTTCCTTTGGGATCGCAGAATAAGAAACCGCGCCCACAATAAGCAGAAAGACCAGAACCAGTTGGACAACCTTGCTGCGTTTAAAGGCAGCGTCAATTATGGCGTTCATTGCGATGCATCCGCTGTTTGGTCGGCAACAGGCGCTCGCGGATTGACAACGTCACCCGCATTCACAAAGCCTTGGCCAACTGTGATAATGTCCGCTTCGTCGGGTAGCCCGGTCACCCAGATACCATCCGGTTGCGCCCGCACGATAGAAACCTGGCTAAACGCAACGACGTCACCTTCGGCAACGGTTTTCACCCCAAGATCACCACTGGTGCCAAGCGATAAGATCGCTGGCGAGATAAAGTGGCCCCGGGCCTGCCCCGTCGGTATCTCGATACGCGCACTTAGACCCGCGGGCATTTCGCTATTCGGGTTATCAACCGTAACTTCAACACGAAACGTCCGGGTTTGGGCGTCTGCATTACTGCCGATAAAACCGATAACACCCGTCCGTTCTTCTCCCGTGATAAACGATACCTGCGCAGTATCGCCTTTGTTCAATCGGGAAAGCGCTTGCTGCGGAACTTGCACGACAACCGTTAGCGGATCATTGTCCAAGACTTCGGCCACGGCATCACCATTGGTTACGAACTCGCCCTCATCAAGTGTCATATCATTCAAACGGCCGGAAAACGGTGCCGTGATGACAGTGTTGTCCAACTGCTCGACTGCGGCGGTTACCGCAGCTTCTGCCGCTGCCTCTGCTGCGCGGGCAGCAGATACACGATCCTCGGTCGCAAGACCGCGATCTTGCAAAGCAACCGCGTTATTGTAATCGCGGGTCGCTTGCGCCAGTTGTGTTTGGGCCTGTAGAACTTGGGCTTCGATTGTCTCAGCGTCGATACGGCCGATTTCTTGACCAGATGTCACCAGATCGCCACGTTCGACCAGCACCTCGATGATTTGACCGCTTGCTTTGGCACGGATTTCAGTCGACCTATCTGGGATAGATTGCCCTTCCGCCGCCAGCACGAGTTGCACATCTTGCGCCGCCGAAGGAAGAACTGCTACGGTCACCAAGCTTGGCGCGCTAGCATCTGCATTTTCGTCCTCAGGCTCTACTGGGGCGAAATAACCGCTTCCCATCCAGCCGACCATCGCCAGCCCCATCAGTATAGCAACCCATTTTGACCGCCCCGCTCCTTTGTCGCCATCAAACGTAAGTTTGCCGGTCAAATCCGGAGAACCATCCTGAGACATGTCGTTTATCCTTCGATATCAATAGAGCTTTGGTCGGGCAGAATGCCACACCGCAATCCGCCCCTAGTTAGGGGCGCAGGTCTATGGTTTCCAGTGGGTCAGCCCAGAAAAACCTGACCACATTCGCAAATTGGTCACACATTATGAGCATTTGCCCAGATTTGTGTCACCCATGTCGCGTAACACGGATTTAACCCCCACAATATGAAGCAACGGTTCGGTATTTCAAAAAAGTGATATCACGACTTGTCATTTCTTCGCGCAACCTTCCTATTCTGCATAAATAGCGAGGCAAAATGACTGAACACTCTCTGGACCCTGACGATTGGGATGCGTTCCGCGCAAGAGCGCACGCGATGTTGGACAAATCAATCGACAAGATGGCGAACGCCCGCGAAGGGCGTGTTTGGACGCCTGTCCCAGATGATCTTAAGTCCACGCCTCCAATTCCGGTACAAGGCGACGCTACAAAGGTCGACACCCAGCTGGCCGACCTGTTGCCTTATGGGGTTGGGAATACGCACCCTCGCTTTTTTGGTTGGGTTCACGGATCAGGGACCCCATCAAACCTTATGGCCGACATGGTCGCCGCCGCAATGAACGCAAATTTAGGCGGGCGTGACCACGGCGCAATTTACATCGAAAAGCAGGTCGTGAACTGGTGCAAGGAGATGTTCGGATTTCCAGCAACCGCAAGCGGTCTGGTCGTATCCGGGACATCCATCGCGACATTGGTGGCCTTAAAGGCCGCCCGTGATCGCATGAGCAACTTCGTCTCGCGCAAAACAGGCGTCCAAGCTGGCCAGTTGGTTGGCTATACATCCACCCAAACCCACTCTTGCGTTGCGCGGACCTTTGATATGCTTGGGTTAGGGACTGCTGCGTTGCGCAAAATTCCTGTGAACGATGCGTTTGAAATAGACACTAATGCGCTGCAATCCGCGATTTCTTCTGATCGCGCTGCGGGCCTTACGCCTTTTGCCATCATCGGAACGGCGGGTGCGGTGAATGTCGGTGCGATTGACGATCTAGAGACGCTCGCCGACATTGCGCAGTCTGAAAACCTTTGGTTCCATGTTGATGGTGCATTTGGCGCGACCGCCATATTAAGCGACAAAATCAAACCACGCCTATCGGGCCTTACCCGCGCCGACAGCATCGCGTTTGATTTCCACAAATGGCTTCATGTGAATTACGACGCTGGTTTTGTGCTGATCCAAGACGAAGATGCGCATCGCCGCGCGTTTTCTGAACGGCCCGATTACCTTAAAGGCACTGATCGTGGTGTCGCTGCAGGAAACCCTTGGCCGACTGAATATGGGCCGGAACTGTCACGCGGGTTTCGCGCGCTCAAAATTTGGGCGCAGCTTATGGAACACGGGACAGAAAAACTGGGGCGGATGATAACGCAAAACTGTGATCAGGCGCAGTATTTGGCGGAACTGATAGATGCGGACCCTGCCCTAGAAACACTCGCGCCTGTTGCGTTGAATATCTGCTGTTTTAGCTATGTCGCGTCAGGCATCGACCTGAGCCGTTTAAACGAAGAAATCGTGATCCAGCTACAGCTGCAGGGGATCGCGGTACCGTCAACCACGCTGATCCACGGGCAAACCGTGATCCGGGTGAACATCACAAATCACCGAACGACGCGTGCCGATCTGGACATGTTGCTTGCCGCTGTGCGTAGAATAGGCGCGCAACTGGTCGAAGGGGGCGAATTTGCGACAACTTAAAACGACAGCAGCGACCATGGTCGCCAGCGCCCGCGAAAAGATCGCCGAGGTCGATACGGCTGATGCGGTCAAGATGGTAGATGATCCGAATGTCGTGTTCGTTGACCTGCGCGATGTGCGTGAACGCCAGCGCAGCGGCGCGATCCCCGGCAGCTTCCACTGTCCGCGTGGCATGGTCGAATTCTGGGTCGACCCCGACAGCCCCTACTTCAAAGACATTTTTGCCCAAGACAAACGTTTCGTCTTTCACTGTGCCTCTGGCTGGCGATCCGCGCTGACCGTCGCAACCCTGAACGAAATGGGGTTTGAGGCGTCACACCTAAAAGACGGGTTTACCGACTGGGTGGCCAAGGGCGGACCTATCGAAAATTGCCCATGACCGAACCTGAAATCTGCCCGCTAGGCGTCGACGGCGTATTGGTACGTTTCGCGCGCGTCTTAACGGACGAAGCCAACAGCCAAGCGCTCTCTTTTCGGACGCAAATCATGCATGCCGGGCTGCCAGGCGTGACCGAGGTTGCCTCTTCTCTGACCTCTGTCAGGGTCGGCTTTGATCCACAGCGAACCAACCGTGCCGAGATCACCCAGCACATCGTGGACCTTCTTGAACGCCCTGAAAAGCAGGACAGTGGCCCCCGCCGTCTTTGGCGCATTCCCGTGGCCTTTGGTCCTAACCATGCACCGCAATTGGTACAGGCTGCAGAACTGGCAGGCGTGACACAAGAAGAAGCCGTCAAAGAAATCACATCGCAACGCGTGCGTGTCATCGCACTGGGGTTCGCCCCCGGGCAGCCCTATCTGGGGATGCTGCCGCCACATTGGGACATACCGCGCCAAAGTGAATTGACCCCGCAAATGCCCAACGGCGCTTTGGTCGTCGCGGTGCGTCAGCTTATTATTTTCGCAGCGGACGCGCCGACGGGCTGGCGGCATATCGGGCAAACTGCATTTCGGGTCTATCAACCCGATGCCCCGGAACCTTTTGCATTTAACCCCGGCGACACCGTGGAATTTTGCGCCGTCACCGACAGTGAATTAACCGCGTTGCAAAACCGAACCGACACCAATGGCGGTGCCACATGCAAGGTACTGCGCTGATGCCGACACTTACGATTCACAGCATCGGCCCCGGTGTCACCGTGCAAGATTTAGGGCGCCCGGGGTGGACCGCCCAAGGTCTTTCAACCGGCGGCGCAGCGGATCGGCTAGCGATCCTTGAGGCCGCAGCGTTACTAGGAACACCGCCACAAGCAGGGTTAGAGATGATGGGCTTTGGTGGGGTGTTCAGTACAGGCACCGACACCCGGATTGTCCTGACCGGGGCGCACATGCAGGCAACCATCGACGACAGCCCTGCCCCACATAACACAACAATCCTTCTACGGGCCGGACAACGGCTAAACATCGGCGGTGCCAAACACGGCACCTTCGGTTATCTGTCTTTCGCAGGTGGTATCCAGACCGATCCCGTGTTGGAAAGCAGGTCCACACACCTAACGGCAGGCATCGGTGCAGTGCTACAAGCGGGCAACACGCTGCCAATTGGTGCCGACAGTGACACCACGTCCGCCCCAATGCGGTTAACAACTGACGATCGGACCACTGGTGGAATGATCCGCGTGATGCCCGGCCCCCAGACCGCATTCTTTAGTGACACCACCAAAACCACCTTTGCGCAGACGACATTCGTTCGAAGCCCGCGCGGCAATCGGCAAGGTGTCCGGCTTGACCACCATGGGGCCGGCTTTTCGTTAGATGGCGCGCTCAATATCACTTCCGACCTCATCGTGCCGGGCGACATTCAGATGACAGGCGAAGGGGTGCCCTATGTTTTGTTGTCAGAATGCCAAACGATTGGGGGCTATCCCCGTATAGGCACTGTGCTGCCCGCCGACTTACCCAAAATTGCCCAAGCCGCCCCGGGAACAAAGCTGCGCTTTGCGTTCATTAGCCTTGCCGATGCCGACACCACGGCCGTTTCAGACACGACATTATTGGCGAACCTACGCAAAGATTGCCAACCAATGATCCGTGACCCACATGACATTGTAGACTTGCTTAGCTATCAATTGATCAGCGGTGTTACCGCCGGGAACGACCCATAGGGAGAATACCATGACACGCAAAGTCGATTTAAACGCCGACATGGGCGAAGGTTTTGGCCCGTGGTCAATGGGCGACGACGCAGCACTGCTTGATATCGTGACCTCGGCCAATATTGCGTGCGGATTTCACGCAGGCGAACCAGATGTCATGGCCAAGACCATGGCCCGTGCCGTCAAAAACGGCGTTGGAATAGGGGCGCATCCGGGCTTTGCGGATCTTAAGGGCTTTGGCAGAAGGCAACTGCCTATTCCCCCTGATGAAATTGCCAACGCTGTGGCCTACCAATTGGGTGCTGCGCAAGCCATGGCGCGGCGTGCCGGTGGGAAGGTGCGCCACCTTAAACTTCACGGTGCACTGTCAAACATGGCCTGCGTCGATGCGGATCTAGCCCGCGTTTGTTTTGAGGCCGCGCTCGCGGTCGATCCCGACATCATCATCATGGTTCTCGCCGCAACCGCCATGGAAGACGTCGTACGCGATTTGGGCTGTGCTTGGGCAGGCGAAATCTTTGCGGATCGCGCCTATAATGACGACGGTACATTGGTCGACCGCAGGCTGCCGGGCGCCGTGCTGCACGACACGGCCATTGCCGCCCCCCGCATTCTTGAAATGCTCAAAGCGGGGGCCATCATCGCCGAAAGCGGCAAACGCATCCCCTGTGAAATTGACACGATCTGCCTGCACGGCGATACCCCAGAGGCTGTCGAAATGGCCCGCGGCATCCGGGATCACCTGCAAAACGCAGGGATTACACTGCAAACACTATGAATTTCTGCACCTTCAAAGATTCCAACTAAATCCTTTCCCGCGCTTCCCCCTATCGCTTGGTCCAAGGGTGCCGTTAACTGCCCCTAAGGGAGATTAATCCATGACAAACGCACCATACTACAGCCCCAAGGGCGGGCTACCTCCGCAGACCCAACTGCTGACCGACCGCGCGATGTTTACCGAAAGCTACGCGGTCATTCCAAAGGGCACGATGACTGACATCGTGACCAGCTATCTGCCACATTGGGAAAAGACCCGTGCGTGGGTTCTTGCGCGGCCAATGTCGGGATTTGCGGAAACTTTTAGCCAGTACATCATGGAAGTCTTACCCGGTGGTGGCAGCACGCGCCCCGAACCCGACACAACCGCCCAAGGGGTGCTGTTTGTTGTCGATGGTGGGTTTACCCTGCGGATCGGCGACGAAACGCATATGTTGAAAACAGGCGGCTATGCATACCTACCGGCGGGCTGTGAATGGGCACTGTCAAACGACACCGACGGTGCGGCAACATTCCACTGGGTCCGCAAAACCTATCAGGCCGTCGATGGCATCGACGCACCGGAACCTTTTGTCACACATGAATCAGATGCGACGAAAATCGAAATGCCTGACACTGACGGTAAATGGGCAACAACGCGGTTCGTTGAACCCACAGACATGCGCCACGATATGCACGTGAACATCGTAACCTTAGAACCCGGCGGCGTCATCCCATTCGCCGAAACCCACGTCATGGAACACGGGCTGTACGTCTTGGAAGGCAAAGCTGTATACCGCCTGAACCAAGACTGGGTCGAAGTCGAAGCCGGCGATTTCATGTGGCTTCGCGCCTTTTGCCCACAAGCCTGCTATGCAGGCGGCCCCGGGCCATTTCGGTATTTACTATACAAAGACGTGAACCGGCACATGCCGCTCGGAAGGCCCAAATAATGCCAGAACTTGATTACTACGAAGAACGCTGCGCACTTGCCGCTGCGTTCCGCCTCGCGTTTCGCGAAGGCTGGCACGAAGCAGTCGCGAACCACTTTAGCCTCGCCGTGTCCGACGATGGTAAGACGTTTTTGATCAACCCAGCAGGGCTACATTTCAGCCGTATCAAAGCGTCTGACCTGATCCTGTGCAACGCCGATGGCCCTGCCCCTACCGTTGGTCAAAAAAATGCACCCGACCCCACGGCTTGGGCCATCCACGGCGCCTTCCACCGTCACGAACCGCGCGCCCGCGCCTGCTTGCATGTGCACGCCGACAACGCCACGGCGCTGTCATGTATTGTTGGGGCGGAACTTCCGCCAATCGACCAGAACACTGCACGGTTTTTCCGGCGTTACGGATATGACGACGGATACGGCGGCATGGGATTAGGATCAGAGGGCGAGCGGATTTCCAAAACCCTAGGCCCGCACCGCATTCTGGTGATGGGCAACCACGGTGTGATGGCCGCCGCCGAAAGTGTCGCGCGCGCCTTTGATGAATTATACTACTTTGAACGCGCCTGCGGTACGTACCTCAAAGCCGCCGCAACAGGCCTGCCGTTAAAGGTACTAAGCGACGAGATCGCGGAAAAAACCGCCCGCGATTGGGAAGATTATCCGATGGAAACATGGGATCAACATTTTGCTGCAATGTGCGCGATATTGGATCGGGAAGGGTCTGATTATCGGGGATGAATGGGCAAAATTGCAGATCAAAGAAAAGCCGCTGCGCGGAATTTAGCTAAAGTTTAATTCGTGTTCTCAGACGTCCGCGTCAGCATGACGAAGTCAGGTCACCCTTCCTACAAGAGAGCTCATTATCATCCATCCGCAGCGGGTGTCATCGCACGATCCTGCGCATTGCTCCATTGTCGTGGTGACTTCCCGTACATCCGTTTAAAATCTCGGCTGAATTGAGACGTACTAACATATCCAACATACATTGCCGCCTCGCTCACGGTCACGCCTTCGGCAATCTTCATCGCAGCGTTGTTGAGCCGCATTGATTTCACGAACTGAATCGGGGCCATTGTTGTCACTTGTTTGAATTTGCGATGAAACACGGCGCGGCTCATGCCTGCGCGCGTTGCCATATCATCAATCGAAACAGGCGTATTCAAGTGGGACGACACATGCGCGATGGACCTCGCGATGGCGTTGCCAGCACCAAAGGCCTGCCGAGCAAAGATACCCGCTTCGCCCTTCAAGATCGCATAATACAACTCGCGCAATCGCGCATTTCCAACGACCGCTGTGTCCGCCTGATTGTCCCCAAGCTGTAGCAACCGCAGCAGTGCATCAGTAAAAGCCGCGTCCCACCGCGCCAGTCTGATCCCCTCTGCCCGCAAATCGCCTTTGACCGCTGAAAGGGCGCCCCCCGCATTTTCCATTTCAATCGCGATTTCGGTCATAACGCGTTTATCCAGCGACATGATAACGCCGTACAGAGGATTATCGTTTGATGCGGCAGGTGTCCCGGCCTTCACGGGCATCGACATGGGGCAGCACATGTATTGGCTATTGTCGTAGACATATCGCTGACCGTCTAAAACGGCTTCCTTCGCTCCGCTTACGATTGCCACGACGCTGGGTTCGTATACCGCCGGAACGCATGGGATCGCTTGAGTAGCACGAAATAGTCGCACGCCTTCAATCCCGGTTTCCGTCAGGCCGTCTTTGTGAATGCGGCTTTTGATAAGCTGTTTAATCTGTTCTTTGCTCATACTGCAAGTCTAACACTTCAACATTACCCCGAACAACCAAACTGCTACAATCAGGCAAGTATTAGCGACAATATCATCTATTTCGGTATGCCTGTGAGACCTATTTGCGTTTTCAAGACGAAAACAAACATCGCGCGGCAACAGTACCGACGCTATAAGGAACACCACGATGGCAGACACGACTTTCGGACCAAAAGGGTGGACACCAGACCACCTTAGCTCACTTGCGGGCAAAACTTATGTCATCACCGGCGGCAATGCTGGCGCCGGATTTCAAGCGTCACGCATTTTGCTGTCAAAAGGTGCAAAAGTCGTGATGCTGAACCGTAGCGCCGAAAAATCGATCATCGCTGTCAACGCACTGAAAGAAGAGTTCGGGCCGCAGACCGATGTGAGCTACGTGCGCATGGATCTGTCTGACCTGGCAAGCGTCCGCGCAGCGGCAGATGACGTTCTGAAAACCGTTCCCCAGATAGACGCACTGATCTGCAACGCCGCAATCGCGCAAGTGCCGACACAGAAGCTGACCGTTGATGGTTTTGAGAGCCAGCTTGGCACAAACCATTATGGACATTTCGTGTTGTGCGGGATGCTGTTTGACCGGATCGAAGCGAGCAAAGGCCGGATCGTCGTTGTTGCCAGCCTTGGCTACAACATGGGCATCAAAACCATCCAGTTCGACGACATAAACTGGGACAAGAACTACAGCGCCAACCCCGTCTACAGCCAAAGCAAGCTGGCGCAGATGATGTTTGCGTATGAGTTACAGGACCGGCTTAAGGGAACGGGAAAGGATGTTCAGGTTTATGTCTGTCACCCTGGTGCATCTGCGACCTCGCTCATCAGCACCAGTGGTGGGCTCATGACCCGAATTACTTGGTGGCTGATGAGCAAAACGCCAATGGTACAAACTGCCCAAAAAGGTGCGTTTCCAGAAGTAATGTGCGCGACCGAAGACGGGCTGGAACCCCGTGCGCTTTATGGTCCGACAGGTATGATGCAAACAGGTGGACCGGTCGGCAAGGGCACGCTAAATCCTCATGCCTATGACAAAACTACCATGAAAAAACTATGGAGAGTGTCTGAAGAGGCGACTGGGTTCCATTGGACGTTTTGACCTCGATACGAGCAAGGGATACTTCGCGTCTTTCTCGTAACTTCGCAGCTTCGACCACGATGCTGCTCTGGTCGAATTGGTCTCGCTACCATCATCCTTAGCACGTGTCTGTCTAAACAACATCCGCCCATATCGGCAGATGGTCCGACGCGTGACGCGCCGGTCCTTCTTGGACGACACCCGCGTCGCGCATTTCCAGTCCTGATGACATTGCAATCCTGTCCAGGGCCGCGATTGGCCGTGCCGCGTGGAAGCTGTGGCCGGGGGCGTGGACGTTGAGTTGACCCAGCGCTTCTAACCCTTTGTGCGGAGACCATTCGTTGAAATCGCCTGCAACAATAACCCGTTCGGCCCCTTCGACGGCTTTGGCGATCGCATGAAGCTGCCGCACACGGTGACGCCGCATGAGCCCAAGATGGGCGGCGACGAAACTGAAGGCGGGCAGATCAACGCGGACAGCGCCACGCGGTTCTAGCCCCGGCAGGTCGATATGCGTGACCGCCCCAATTTTCATGCCCTTTCGGACCAAAATCGCATTTCCGTGCCAACCTAAGCTGACGGCATTACGTGCGACAGGGACGATTTCGAAATCTGTTTCCGCCTCGATCACGTTTCGGGCCAGTGCACCGGGGCGCGCACCCAGTCGTAAATCCGCCTCTTGCAGGGCAATCACGTCGGCCTCTAGGCCGTTCAACACCTGCACAATGCGCATCGGATCGCGCCTGCGATCCAATCCTTTGGCTTTTCTTATGTTGTAACTCGCGACCCGAAGGCCCTTATTAAATAAAGACATGCTAATAGAAGTGGGGACGCCACGTGCAAATGAAAAGGCCCGACCATGTTTGTTGATAAGGTTCTGCAACAAAGCCGCGTGATGCTGGTGCTTTGGGGGCTGTTGCTGTTGGCTGCCCTTCTTGCGCTGGTCACGGCACGTTGGTCGCTTGCCTTTGTGGCATTCAGCACCTTAATCCTTGCGATTGCCCCGGTATTTTTGGCATCCCGTTTTCACCTAAAGCTCCCCCTGCCGTTTCTTGTTGCCACGACCTTATTCACATTTGCGACGGTTTTTATGGGCGAAGCGTTTGATTTCTACGAAAGGTACTGGTGGTGGGATATCGCGCTGCACGGCGGGTCCGCTGTGGGCTTTGGTCTAATTGGGTTCTTGTTCGTCTTCATGCTGTTCGAAGGCGACCGTTACGCCGCGCCGCCCATCGCAATCGCATTTATAGCATTTTGCGTCGCGATGACTGTCGGTGCCACATGGGAGATTTTTGAATTCCTCATGGATCAGACGTTTGGATTGAATATGCAAAAATCCGGCATTCGCGACACAATGGGGGACCTCATTGTGGATGGAATAGGCGCGTTGTTTGCAGCGCTGTCAGGCTTTATTTTTTTGCGCGGGAACGACTCTGGCTTGATGGCGAAGTTGATCCAGCAGTTTATGGAAATGAATAAACGACTGTACCGAAAATCCAAGGATCGCCTTGGAAAATAGCCCGACTAGGGGTGAAAGCCTGCGGGAATCGTGTTCCTGCCATCAAGCAGCAGATCGGCCATTACCTCGCCTGCTTTTGGTGCCATGCCAAAGCCAATTTTAAAGCCACCGTTTGCGACAAATTCGCCGTCGCGATTTGGGTGCCGCCCAAGAATCGGTGATCGGCTACGGCTGCGTGGCCGCACGCCTGCCCAGCGTTCGATCACGGGCGCGCCCTTTAGAACCGGAAACGCCGCGATTGCGCGGGTTAGCACGTCGTCCAACTGTTCATCAGTGGTCGTTGGATCACCGAATTCCCGTTCAGACGTCGACCCAATTGCAACCGTGCCGTCGCTGTGTGGAATGATGTGTAGTGCGTCTGCAAATAGCTGCGGCTTGCCTGACGCATTGAATTCCAGCACTGCAGCCTGCCCTTTAACGCCGCCGCCGCCCAGTTCTGCGACGCCTTTCCACCCCGTCGCCCAAACGACCTGCCCGGAAGCGGTGCCTTTAGTGTCGACAGAACCGCCAAGCGCAATCACCGCGTCAGCCAAAGCGCGGGTCGCGCGGCGTGGGTGGATCAATGCGGACAGTGTATCGCGAACCAACAGGCCGGTGGGCGATGGTGGCATCCAATCGCCTTGACCTGCGGGGACGACCTCCCAAATCGCTTTGCCTTCCCATAGCTTTGCGGCAGTGATCGCCCGATCACGTGCCAGCGCAACTGCCCGGTCATCGGCCAAGGGCTGAAGCCTCCCTGACCGTGAATAGCCAACGCTAGACTCTGAAATAGACTCTACTTCGGCCCAAAACTGTTCAGCCATGATCAGGCTTTCGAATTGGAACGCTTTCTTTTCATTCCAATTCTCGGGAACATGTGGGGCAAGTGCGCCGACGACACCGCCGCTTGAACCTGCAGCAACCCCATTTGGGTCGATCACTTGGACCTTCGCGCCGCGCCGCGCACAGGCATAGGCGACCGATAGTCCAAAAACGCCAGCGCCCATTACTGTCACATCAGCCGTTGCCATTCCGGTTCCTTCCGCCCAAAGATGGGCTGACTCCTAAGGCATGACCTCATGACAAACCAGACCGCAAAACTTGACTGGCGGGACGGCCGTGTGCCGATCTCGACCCAATTCGATGATCCTTACTATTCGCTCGATAATGGGCTGGCTGAAACACGGCATGTGTTTTTGGATGGTAACGACCTGCCCGCCCGTTTTGGCGTCACCTTTCAGATCGCCGAGCTTGGCTTTGGTACAGGCCTAAACCTATTGGTGACTTGGGCGCTGTGGGATCAGGCAGGGCGTCCCGGCCAATTGCGGTTTACGTCCTTCGAGGCCTTTCCGATGGCAAAGGAAGACATGCGGGCCGCACTAGCGCATTTTCCAGAGGTCGCCGAATACGCAGGCGTCCTGCTAGACCATTGGTCACCGGGCGACGGGGCAACACAATTACCGGACGGTCCATTGCTTGATGTGATCGTTGGGGATGCTCGCGAAACTGTTCCCACATGGAACGCCAGTGCAGACGCATGGTTTTTAGATGGGTTTTCACCCGCCAAGAACCCTGAACTGTGGGGAACAGACCTTTTACGTGCTGTCGGTGAACACACCAACTTCGGTGGCACGGCCGCGACCTATAGTGCGGCTGGCCACGTCCGCCAAAGCCTGACCACCGCAGGGTTCACCGTGACCCGCACACCCGGATATGGGCGCAAACGCCACATGACACGCGCACGGATCGAAGATGCAGAATAACGCGCGCCTTGGCATCATGTTCATGATCGCCACTACTTTTGTGTTTGCGATCCAAGACGGAATCTCGCGCCACTTGGCAGGGAACTACAACGTCCTGATGATCGTGATGATCCGGTACTGGTTCTTTGCCGCCTTCGTCATCACCATCGCGAAAAAGCAATCAGGATCGATTAAAAAGGCCGCGGCCACACAGCAGCCGATCCTGCAAATCACGCGCGGCATTTTGCTATCGCTTGAGATTTGCGTGATGGTCACGGGGTTCGTGGCACTTGGACTGGTCGAAAGCCACGCTGTTTTCGCATGCTACCCGCTATTGATCGCTGCACTTTCCGGACCGGTGTTAGGCGAACAAGTCGGATGGCGGCGTTGGACTGCCATCGGCATTGGCTTTGTCGGCGTACTGGTCATTTTGCAGCCGGGCTATGCCGTCTTTGCGCCCGCTGCGGTGATCCCTTTGATCGCGGCATTAATGTTCGCGCTATACGGCCTTTTGACCCGATACGCGTCACGCAAAGATACAACGGTGACCTCGTTCTTTTGGACGGGCGTCGCGGGTGCTGTCGTCATGACCATTGTCGGCGCGTGGTCATGGGAACCAATGACTAGCCAAGATTGGGCATGGATGGCGACGCTGTGCGTTACCGGCGCCACTGGCCACTGGCTGTTGATCAAAACCTACGAGGTCGCCGAAGCCAGCGCCGTGCAACCGTTTGCATATCTACAACTGGTTTTTGCGAGCGCAATTGGCGTCTTCTTAATGGGAGAAACTATACGGCCTAACGTGGCACTGGGCGGCGCGATCGTTATTGCAGCGGGGCTGTTCACCCTGTGGCGGGCACGACAAAAGTCTTAGCCGTCTTCGGGGCGAGCAACTGGCCGCTGCTGCGTCGGTGTTTCTTCTTGCGGCTGGCGCTCTGGTCGGGCCCTTGGCCGCAGCAATGGCTTTTCACCGATGAGCAGATCAGTGAACGCGGTCGGGCCCGTTTTACCGGTTAACCGTGCCTCGTATATTGGCAAGCTCTCGGTTACTCGCATGACGTAGTTCCGAGTCTCGCGAAATGGGATGTGTTCGATCCAGTCGATTACATCCATTTCACGTAAACGCGGATCACCACGTTCTTCCATCCACGTACGTGGACGGCCCGGCCCTGCGTTATATCCAGCGGCAATCATTACCGGTGTCGGCCCAAACTGTTCCTGCAGACCAGCCAAATATTGCGACCCTAATGTGGCGTTGTAGCGCCAATCATTCGTCAGCCGACCACGCGAATAGGGCATATCCAGCAGTCCGGCGACTTCCTCTGCTGTGCCGGGCATGAGTTGCATCAACCCAAGAGCACCGACAGGGCTGCCGATCGTTGTGTTGAATTCGCTTTCGCGCCGGGCGATCGATAAGGCAAGCGCCGGTTCAACCGGCAGGTCCATCTCTGCCAGATCATGGATCGGATAATAAAGCGATGGGATGACGATCCCTCGCGTTACGGCCGTTTTTCCCAATAACAGAGTATAATATTGCTCGTTCAAGTGGTCGAGATAGGCACCAACCTGTGCCAGCTCGACGGGCGATAGGGTCTTGCCCAGCTCTGCAAAGAACGTCACCGCTGCGCCACGTTCACCGCCAGCCAACAGCATGAACGCGACCTTGGTTAGCTCCCGTTCAAAGACGAGCGCACCTTCCCACTCGACGGTCGTCCCAACGAGAAACGGGTCAAGCGGACGGCCCAGCTTTTCTGCGGCCAGCAGACCGTAAAACGCTGTCTGATGCGCTGCCGCTGCGCCATAGGCAAGGGTCGCCAAATCCGCGTTCTCCATGACCTCGTGCGTCCGTCCCATCCAATATTGCATGCGACTGCTAGAGATCGGGCCAGACACGGCAGCCGACGCTTTTTCAAAATGCGTCAACGCGCGCGTCGGGTCGCCAAGATATGTCAGCGCGATATAGCCAGAAAGCCACTCTAAATCGGCATAAAACGCACCTTCATCCAGATAATGGCGTGAAGCGATAAGGTATGCTTGCTCGGCCCGACCTTCGCGCATTTCCCAACGGGCAAGCACACGGCGCCAACCTGCCCAGCGGAATGGGGCGCCCAGCGCCGCCCGGCTAGTTGATCGCTCGCGAAGCATCGCAACCGCATCGGTCCAATCACCACGCTGCGCGCGCCAATTATAGCGATCATAAGCGAATCCAGGGTCTTCACGCAGGGACGCAGGGACGGCTTCGTAAAGCGACAGCATGTCCCGTTTACCCGCGATATAGCCGATCCGCGCTTCAGCTAGCGCGCGCTGATCAGACTCTAACAAAGACAACATGCGTGTCGCATCGGTCCGCCGGGATCGCCACAGCATCGCGTCCGCACGTGCCACATGATAGGGTGCCAGCACATCTGAAAAGGCAGACATCAACGCGTCTTGGCCATCGTCACTTAACCCAAGTTCAAGCCAAGCCGTCCGTAGATAGTCATGCGCTTTGTCAACCTGCCCGCTTGTCATCAACGCTTCGGCAAAGCGGGTCGCACCTTCGCCAGTCTGGGGTGGATTATCTGCAAACCATGCGATGACCTCATCGGATGAATGCCCTTTTTCGATCAACGGCTCGGCCTTGGCACGCAACCGATCTAAACCGGGCCAATCCGGGTGCGCGGTTACAAAGCGGCGGTAGTCCTGAAATTCAGCATCGCCACTGCGCAGACGTAGCCAAGTCAGAACTTCAGCAGTCACAGGATCCGCTTGGGCCGCCAAGCTATACGCGGCATCCCAGTCAACATTTGCTGCAGTTAATGCGGCAACCGCCTTTGGATCGACCTCTTGGGCCGTTAGTGGCGCAGACAGAAATGCCACGGCCATCGCAAAGGTTATATTTCGCATCAAAGTCACCGCACCGTCTGTTTTCAAATAAAGTAGCTTTGCGGCTGGTAATAACAACTCACAAACTTGGCAATCGGCAGAAACCCGTCTAGTGTCCGCGCGATTTTACCGGGCGATTCAATGCCCACAGCAACAAGGATGCGTGTCATGTTCAAAGGGTCACTCCCCGCCCTCGTCACGCCGTTTAAAGACGGCCAAGTGGACACTGATGCGTTGAAAAAGCTGGTGAACTGGCATGTGGCTCAGGGCTCACATGGTTTGGTTCCTGTAGGCACAACAGGCGAAAGCCCAACCCTGACACATACGGAACACGACGCTGTCGTTGCTTGCGTGGTCGAAGCAGCCGCTGGTCGCATTCCTGTGATCGCAGGCGCGGGTTCGAATAACACAATTGAAACTGTCCGCTTGGTCAAAGCAGCAAAAGCTGCTGGTGCTGACGCCGCGCTTGTGGTGACGCCATACTACAACAAGCCAACACAGGCTGGGCTGATTGCACATTTTAGCGCGGCTGCTGACTGTGGTCTTCCGATCATCATTTACAACATTCCTGGTCGTTCCGCTGTTGATATGACGCCTGAAACGATGGGTGAATTAGCAAAGCTAGACATGATCGTCGGCGTCAAAGACGCGACTGGCGACCTGTCCCGCGTGCCAAAGCAACGCATGACCTGCGGTACTGATTTCCTGCAGTTGTCAGGCGAAGACGCGACTGCGCTGGGCTTTAACGCCCACGGTGGTTGCGGCTGCATTTCGGTTACTGCGAACGTGGCGCCCAAGCTGTGTGCGGAATTCCAAGAAAGCACGCTTGCTGGCGAATACGACAAAGCGCTGACCCAACTGGACCGTTTGATGCCATTGCACGAGGCGATCTTTACAGAGCCCGGCGTAGCAGGTGCGAAATACGGCATGTCGCTGCTGGGGCTATGCAACGAAGACGTTCGCTCGCCTCTGACGGGGCTGTCTGACGGCACCAAAGAAAAAATGCGCGCCGCAATGGTGCACGCGGGCCTACTGAACTAAGCGACAAAAGCAGGGTGGGTTAAAACCCACCCTACGGTTTCATCGCTTTAGTCTGCGGTTGCAAACCAAACGTGGTTCAGTCTCCATAGTCCAAACGCAAGCGGAATAGCGGCCAAGCCAGCAATTACATACGCCAGAGGCTGGTCATAAAAGCTTTCGAACATTTGGGTGTAGGCGTGGATACCGGCAAAGGTCATCCCGGTATTAAACAGCCCACGGCGGTTCGTCATGGCAGCCCAAGCGATCAACCCGACCAAGATCACGGCCCAGACAACACTGAATACATGTTCGCTGATCACAAGCGTGTTCTTTATGAATGCGTCATGCGCTTGTTTCCAGTCTTCGTAGCTACCGTTGTAACTGTAGTAGACATTCGGCCCCCAAAGCGTTTCACCAATGACATCGCCCCACAGGCTACCAACCAGAAACGCAAGGTTTGCGACGATGAAGGCCATGATAGCAAGAATACCCGCATTGCGCGCAATGCGCCCAGTCCAACGGCGTGCGGCCCACACGCATAGACCGATCAGCGCAGCCATTTGTATGATGCTAAACGTCGGCTCGGGTGAGTAGAAGACATATGCCGCGTGAAAATACCCGGTGCCTGTATCCAGCATCTGGGCGAACGGAATGATCGCAAGTGCGGTCACGAACCGAATATCAAGAAGCATTCCGCAAGCGGCGATCACAGCGAATGCATAGAAATGCAGAATTGAATAGACCCCCTCGGGGTAGTTAACGGCGTATTCATCGACAAAAACATATGCCCCGCACAAATGCATGGCCGCCCCCATCAACAGGACTGCCCCATACGAAAAGCGCAAGTGCGGTAGCGCTTTGGCGAACCGCCATGCGCAAAGCCCGGCAATGATACCGCCCATTGCAAACATAACCGCGCCCGCTTGGTCTTGGTATTTGTCCACCAATTCAATGCCAGAACCGCTGATCAGCATCCCCGCACCGATCATTGCGCTCGCGTTGCCGAACATCCGGTAGACCAGTGTCCCATACCGCAGGATCACCAACCCGGCCCCAAGGAATAGCCCGCCACAGATTGCGACGCTTAGTGCGTTTGCTAGATAGAACACCAGCCCCAACGTCGCAGCCAAAATCCCGGCAATCAATAGCGTATTGACGCAAAGTCCAATCATGGCAGCCCGCGCCCGATGTTTAATTTCGACCGCCTGCGCGGGGTTAATCACCCCGTCGGCAACCAGTTTTCCTGTTTCAGCAACGTAATACATTCATGCCTCCGCGTTTCCTTAATCACGGCTTAGCACAAACATGAACGTCGTTCAATAATTTATTTGATCAACGTTCACGAAGCCAATCTGGATCGTACGAAATGTCATTACACCCGCCAAATCGCGCGGCCCGCTCTAGCTCTGCGTGCAAAGCGCTTTGTCGCCCTGCCCCCATGCGCACCCCGTTTTCGGGCCAAAAAGCAGTTATGGCCAAGACGCCATTATCGCGTTTCATGTCGATCCGACCGATTAGCCGGTCTCCTTCCATCACGGGAAACACATAGTAGCCGTAGTTGCGCTGCGGGGCGGGTACGAAAATTTCGATCCGGTAGTGAAAACCGAATAACCTCTCTGCCCGTTTGCGGTCGCGAAGGGCCGGATCAAAGGGTGACAGGATGCGCAGGCGAGGCGCTGGCGCCACGATAGGCCGATCCATCACATCGGGCCATGCAAAGGACCGGCGTAGCTTGCCATCGACGCCTTCAACGTCCACTTCAATAATTCGGTTGTCGGCCAGCGCGGTAGTGCACCATGCTTTTGCCTCTGATGGTGTAACGTTATCCCAAAACGCGGCTAGTTCACCGCTTGTGGCGAACCCCAGCCGATCCAACGCGCCAGCACAGCACCATTCGATTGTGTCTTTGGTATCAGGGTGATGACTGCGGAATGCATCAGGAATGACCCGTTCAGTTAGGTCGTACACCTTGGTAAACCCATCGCGGCGTAGGACAGACAACTGCCCGGAGCGCCACAAAAATTCGAGCGCTGTCTTTGACGGGTGCCAATCCCACCAACCACCGGAACCACGGCTTTCGTCTTTGCCAACCTGCCCTGATGTACAAGGGCCATCGTCTGATATGCGGCGCAGGACCTCTTCTGTTTTGGACATAAAGTCATCGCGTCTGTCGTCTTTCCACCTGTTCGCAAGCCGGGTTTCATCGCGCTGAAATCGCAGACGCCAATGCGGAAAGCTGGAAATTGGGATCGCAGCCGCATCGTGCGTCCAATGTTCGAACACTTTGCGATCCCGGTGCAGCAGGTTTTGCAGAGCAGAGGGACGATACTGTTGCCGACGCGACCACAAAATCAGGTCGTGCGCACGGGCAAATGTGTTCACGCTGTCGAGCTGCACAAAACCAAGATCATCAATAGCGGCGGCCAAATCCGCGCCCTTGCCCGCACCTGACGGACGGGATGTCAGCCCATGTCGTCCTAGGAAAACATGCCGGGCACGTGTGTTTGTCAGAATTGGAACGTTCATTCAGAGTGCTTTCTGGTCGCCAGTTGTTGAAGGCGTACTTGGCGCAATGCCTCGACCAATAATGCCGTGACCATGCCAATGTTTAGCAACCCGTTTGCAGCGGCCAATCCGCCCAGCAAACGCCACTCCATCGGCAGTAGAATATCCCCGAAGCCAAGCGTTGTGAAAGCGACCAGTGAGAAATAGACTGCGGGTTCCATTGCTTCAAAAATACCGAGCCCACGCAGCGCAAACGCCCAAATCCAAACACCAATGGTCATTTGAACCATCACCCAAATCGCGGCAATGCAAAGGACCAACATCAGCTTTGGCCGGTGCGGTTCCCGGGTTAACCATGGATGGAGACGCATAGTCATCACCTCCATCACCCAAAAGCTAAGCCCCGCAACGAAAATGGAGACCAGCAAAAGAGCGGTGCCAAGAGCAAGTTGGATGAACATGACGACGTGCCTCGTGGGGTTTTGAACCCACACCATAACCGCCAAGCGTATAATGCAAAGCGGCAATCCCTTGTTCCGCACCGCAACATGCCCTATCTCCGCCCTACTATGGCAAAGAAACCTGAAAATAAGAATTACAAAGTCATCGCGGAAAATCGGCGTGCCCGGTATGATTATGCGATTGATAGCGACCTTGAGGTCGGGATCATTTTGCATGGCTCCGAGGTAAAATCGCTGCGCATCGGCCAGTCGAACATTGCTGACAGCTATGCATCGGTTGATGACGGTGAACTTTGGCTAACGAACGCCTATATCGCGCCATACGATCGCGCGATGTTTAGCCACGAAGAGCGCCGCAAACGCAAGTTGCTTGTCAGCCGCAAAGAGCTATCGAAGCTTTGGAACGCGACCAAGCGCGAAGGCATGACTTTGGTCCCGTTGGTGATGTATTTTAACGACCGCGGATTAGTGAAACTGAAGATCGGGATCGCTAAGGGTAAGAAAAACCACGACAAGCGCGCGACCGAAGCAAAACGTGACTGGGGCCGCCAGAAACAACGCCTACTTCGCCACGGGGACTAATTGCCGCAGGAAAACCTTTGCTGAATCCGAATCATTGGTTAACCTTCCTTCCAAGCGCGGTAACGGATCAGACCGACGCACTAAAAACAACGATCCACTTGGAAGGGACGAACTATGGAACAGATGATTATTCAGCTCATCTCGGGTGCTGTTGGCGGAAACGCCGCAGGTACCGCGATGAAGGACCTGTCACTGGGCACAATCGGTAACACAATCGCAGGCCTTATTGGCGGTGCCGGCGGTGGTCAACTGGTTGCAATGCTGGGTAGCGGTGCAGCGATGGCGGGCGGCAGCGGCGACATCATGGGTATGGTCACCCAAATCGCTGGCGGCGCTGGCGGCGGTGCTATCCTGACAGCGATTGCTGGCATGATCAAAAACAAGATGTCCAGCTAATACGCCACGACAGCTTGCTTGCGCCTCCGCCATTTGGCGGGGGCGCAATGCGTTTTGGCAGCGCCTTCGTGTCCTTTACATGCCATTCGATCAATAAAATCGCGTTCTACCTGACCTATAGCCGCAGTCGGACTTGTCATAATACACAGCGCAGGCTACCCCTTCGGCAATTGCCACGAAAGGTGAATGCCATGACAAAATCTGCGCCCGATGACCCCAAAACTTTGGTCAGCACAGACTGGCTTGCCGAACATATAAAAGATCCTGACCTACGCATTTTCGACGCATCTTGGTATTTGCCCGATGCAGGCCGCAATGCACAGGCCGAGTTCGAAAAAGGTCACATCCCCGGCGCGCGATTTTTTGATATAGACGAAATCAGCGATCTCCGGTCAGAGCTGCCGCACACAGTACCACCCGTTGAAAAATTCATGTCGCGCATGCGCGCGATGGGCGTAGGCGACGGGCATCAGGTTGTTGTCTACGACGGCAGCGGGTTGTTTTCAGCTGCCCGTGTTTGGTGGCTGTTCCGCCTGATGGGGCAAACCAATATCGCCGTTTTGGATGGTGGGCTGCCGAAATGGGTCGCCGAAGGTCATAAGACGACAAAGGCTCCTGCGACGATCCGCGACCGTCATATGACCGTTAAGCAGCGCACCGATCTTGTGAAGGACGTGACCGAAGTCGCGCGCGCCGCAAAGCTGCGGGACCATAACATTGTTGACGCCCGCGCCCCTGCTAGGTTCCGTGGTGAAACCGAAGAACCACGCGAAGGGCTGCGTTCAGGCCACATTCCGGGATCGCGGAACGTGTTTTACCAAGATCTGTTGAACGCCGACGGAACGATGAAGCAAGCAAACGCCCTACGCACGATTTTCACGGATGCAGGCGTTGATATGCAAAAGCCAATTATCACCACCTGCGGGTCGGGCGTGACTGCCGCGATCCTATCGCTCGCCCTCGAGAGGATCGGCAAAACCGACCACTCACTTTACGATGGCTCATGGTCCGAATGGGGCATGTACGCCGACCTTCCAATCGCTACCGGAGCCGCTTAATGCTGGAAAATCTCACAGCCCTACCTGCCGACAAAATTCTTGCCCTTATGGCCAAGTACAAAGAAGATCCGCGCACCGATAAGGTCGATCTGGGTGTCGGCGTTTACAAAGATGCCAGCGGCAACACCCCCGTTATGCGTGCGGTCAAAGAGGCCGAGCGTCGGATTTTGGCAGACCAGACCAGCAAAGCTTACACTGGTCTTGCTGGTGATCCTGCATTTGGCGCCGCGATGCGTGAATTGGTTCTGGCTGACAGCGTTCCAGCCGAACGCGTTGCAGCCGTTGCAACACCGGGCGGTACAGGCGCCATACGTCAAGCGCTTGAGCTGATCAAAATGGCTGCACCTGACGCGACTGTTTGGCTTTCCAACCCAACATGGCCGAACCATCCGTCGATCATCAAATACCTTGGCATGAAAATGGCCGAATATCGGTATTTTGACGAAGAAACCCGTGGCGTTGATTTTGACGGCTTGATGGCGGACCTCGATGGCATCGCTGCTGGTGACGTTGTTCTGCTTCACGGCTGCTGCCACAACCCGACTGGTGCGAACCTGACGCTTGATCAGATGGATCAGGCGATTGCCAAGCTTCAAGCCAAAGGCGCGGTTCCACTTGTTGATATTGCCTACCAAGGTTTCGGCGATGGTTTGGATGCTGACGCAGTGGCCACCCGCCGTATTGCAAGCAGCTTTGACAACGTACTTATCGCGGCAAGCTGTTCCAAGAACTTTGGGGTTTACCGCGAGCGTACTGGTATTCTGATGGCCGTCGCAAAAGATGCCGACCAAAAGGCGCTTGCACAGCAGACGCTGGCATATCTGAATCGCCAGAACTATTCCTTCCCGCCAGATCACGGCGCACGCGTCGTGACCGAAATTCTGACCGACCCAAAACTGCGAGCAGACTGGGAAGCCGAGCTGGAAGAGACCCGCAACGGCATGCTCGCGCTACGTCAACAGCTTGCGGATGAACTGAAACGTCTCACAAACAGTGACCGCTTCAATTTCCTTGCTGATCACCGTGGGATGTTCAGCCGCTTGGGTACGTCACCTGAAAAAGTCGAGCAGCTTCGCGCAGAGCACGGCATCTATATGGTTGGCGACAGCCGCATGAACATCGCGGGTCTAAACGCGCAAACGGTTCCAGTTCTTGCAAAAGCGATTGTCGACGCCGGGATATAATCCATGACACGCACGCCTCCGGCATCTTGTCATTCAATGGCAGAGTTGCGCCGGCAGATTGATGCGCTTGATTCCGATTTGGTTGCGCTTTTAATCGAACGGGCCGGCTATATTGACCGGGCGGTCGCGTTAAAAAAAGATGTCGATCTGCCAGCGCGGATCGACAGTCGAGTAGACGAAGTCATCGAAAACGTACGCGGCACGGCGTCTGCAGGTGGGCTTGATCCCGAACTTGCCGAGACGATTTGGTCGCAGCTGATCGAATGGTCCATCGCCCGCGAAGCCCAACATATCCGCGAATAAGACCAAGACGCGACGTCACACCGTCGCGTCCGTTTGCTGCACCTGCACAATTACCTTGCGATCCATCGCGCAACATTATACCTCGAATTGTGATAAATTCGTAATTTTGATGCACGAAGGAAAACGCCATGTCATTCCGTCTTCAACCAACGCCTCCTGCCCGTCCTAACCGCTGCCAGCTGTTTGGTCCGGGTTCGAACACTAAGTTGTTCCCAAAGATGGCGGCGAGCGCTGCGGATGTGATCAACCTTGATCTGGAAGACAGCGTATCCCCATCAGACAAGGATACCGCCCGCGCCAATATCATCGAGGCGATCAACACAATCGATTGGAACACAAAATACCTGAGCGTGCGGATCAATGGGTTGGACACGCCGTATTGGTACCGCGATGTTGTCGATTTGCTGGAACAAGCGGGTGATCGCTTGGATCAGATCATGATCCCAAAGGTCGGTTGTGCGGCTGATGTTTACGCTGTCGATGCGCTGGTCACCGCGATTGAGACTGCCAAGGGCCGGACCAAGCCAATCAGCTTTGAGGTGATCATCGAATCTGCGGCAGGTATCGCGCATGTCGAAGAAATCGCTGCGAGCTCACCTCGTCTTGCTGCGATGTCACTGGGCGCTGCCGATTTCGCTGCATCAATGGGTATGCAAACAACTGGGATCGGCGGGACGCAAGAAAACTACTACATGCTGCATGGTGACACGCGTCACTATTCCGATCCATGGCATTGGGCGCAGACGGCGATTGTTGCGGCATGTCGCACGCATGGCGTTTTGCCAGTCGACGGGCCGTTTGGTGATTTTTCAGACGATGAGGGTTACCGTGCGCAATCCCGCCGGTCGGCAACGCTGGGAATGGTTGGTAAATGGGCGATCCACCCAAAGCAAATCGCACTGGCTAACGAAGTATTCACCCCATCAGAGGAAGCTGTTGCCGAGGCGCGCGAAATCCTTGCTGCTATGGAAGACGCCAAAGCACGTGGTGAAGGAGCCACAGTGTACAAAGGCCGCTTGGTCGACATCGCGTCGATCAAGCAAGCCGAAGTCATTGTGCGTCAGTCCGAGATGATCGCGGGCTGACGCAACAGGTTTACTGGCCCGCGAGGGTCAGCATGCCTGCGTTAAATGCGGCTCTGCAGTCTGTTGCATCCCGCATGATGTCGTCTTGTAGCAAAGGGGTCGACGTCATACCTGGACCTGCGAAACGCATGTCGTCACATTCCTGATCGTTCGACCATTCGCCGCTATCGTTACCAAAATCAATTGTGCCATCGGCAGCCACACCCGCCAGCGTCAGCCGCCCGGCTTCAAACGCACGCTTACAATCGGTCGCATCGGCAAGAACGTCTTCTTGCAACAATGGTGTCGAGGTCAGACCCGGCCCAGTAAAGCGGCCGTCGTCACATTCGCCGTCATTCGCCCATTCGCTGCTGTCATCACCAAAATTGATAGACTGTGCCGAAGCGTTAGATGCCGCAAATGCTGCGATGGTGCTGAGAAGAAGAATGATTCGCATAATATGCTCCTAGAGATTGAATATCTTTGTGTTATTTCGCCGACATCATTCACAATTGCAAACAACTTACGGCATCCGTTGCCATCAGCCTGACGTTACGCCATATATCACACAGCTTTCGTAACAAGGTTCGCACAACCCATGACACAGTATCTCGATTTCGAAAAACCTCTGGCCGAAATTGAAGGCAAAGCAGAAGAACTGCGCGCCATGGCCCGGGATAATCCAGAAATGGACGTCGAAAAAGAAGCAAAAGCACTTGATAAAAAAGCGGCTGATCTTCTTGTGTCACTTTATGCGGACCTTAGCCCTTGGCGTAAATGTCTGGTGGCCCGCCACCCTGAACGCCCGCATTGCAAAGACTACATCGACGCGCTTTTCACGGAATATACGCCACTGGCAGGTGATCGTAACTTTGCTGACGACCACGCCATCATGGGCGGAATCGCACGTTTGGACGGTAAACCTGTCATGGTGATCGGCCATGAAAAGGGTAACGATACTAAATCGCGGATTGAACGTAACTTTGGCATGGCCCGCCCAGAAGGGTACCGTAAGGCAATCCGCCTGATGAACCTTGCTGATCGGTTTGGCATTCCAGTGATCACGTTGGTCGACACCCCCGGTGCCTACCCCGGAAAAGGGGCCGAAGAACGCGGCCAGTCTGAGGCGATCGCGCGTTCGACAGAAAAATGTCTTGAGCTTGGCGTTCCGCTAATCAGCGTTGTGATCGGTGAAGGCGGTTCTGGCGGTGCGGTGGCATTTGCGACGGCAAACCGTGTCGTGATGCTCGAAAATTCGATCTATTCAGTGATCAGTCCCGAAGGTTGCGCGTCAATCCTGTGGAAAGACGGCGGAAAGATGCGTGAAGCAGCAGAGGCCCTGCGCCTTACGTCCAAAGACCTGAACGAATTGGGTGTTTGTGACACGATCATCCCTGAACCCAAGGGTGGTGCACACCGCGACGCGCAAAAGGCAATTGAATCTGTCGGCGCAAAGCTAAAAACACTTTTGGCCGAGCTGGATGGTAAAAGCCCGGAAAAGTTACGTGCGGATCGCCGCAGCAAATACCTCAAACTAGGCTCAAAAGGTTTGGCTGCCTAATCGCCGATGCGCGCCTTTGTTCAAGGGCACTGGCAACTGATCATTCTGACCGTCATAGTTTTCGCGCTATGGCGGACACCCGCCCTCATCCCTCTCAAAATCCTGATTGTTTTCTTGCATGAGATGTCCCATGCAATCGCTATCCTTTTGACGGGTGGCGACATTTTGGATTTCTCCATCGACCAAAACCAAGGTGGTGCCGTTTGGAGCCGCGGAGGAAATCGCTTTGCCTCACTGACGGCTGGCTATTTGGGGTCGCTTTTGATTGGTGTCGGCCTACTGATCGCCGCAATGCGCACAAACGCCGATCGCCTGATCATGGCCGGACTAGGCTGTGCCATGTTGCTTATCACTTTGCTGTACATCCGTACCCCGTTCGCAGTTTTGTTCACGGTTGCGGTGGGCAGTAGCATGCTGCTGCTTGCGTGGAAGTTCGGACACGCGGTGAACGATTTGGCGCTGCGCGTTATCGGCCTGAGCAGTATGTTTTATGTACCATACGACATTATCAGCGACACAATTCTGCGATCACAGCTTCGCTCAGATGCCCGTATGCTGGCCGAAGAATTCGGCGGCACAACGATGATGTGGGGTGTGATTTGGTTGGTGATTAGTATCGCCGTCATCGGGCTTTGCCTGCGTTATGGGCTGGGCAAGCATAGCAACTTACCCCTGCCTTGGTCGCAATCTACCACATAGTATTTTGGGCGCGCGCACCCCAAGTTGCGTCATATTCAGCGCCGTCAAACCCTGCTTCTTGCTCAGCAAGCATTTCGCCGACCGTCGGTAGGGCCCCGCTTTCGTCGTCGGACGTCCAGACACCTGCACGCATAAGTGCACGCGCACATTGGCTGTATACCTCATCAATGGTGATGACTGTGACGCTGCGGGGTTGTTTGCCGCGTTGATCAAACCGTCCTAACAGTTCGGGGTCAAGTGTGACAATTGCAGTGCCATTCACCCGGATCACATTGTTTGAACCGGGTACAAAAAACATCAAGCTGGTCCGCCCGTCTTGAACGATGTTACGCAGGGTATCCATGCGGTTGTTGCCGCGCCAATCAGGCAACAGCAGTGTTTTCGGGTCAAGTTCCTGCACGACGGGACCATCATCACCGCGCGGACTGCCATCTGTACCTTCTGGCCCGACGGTCGACATGATGCAAAACCGCGATGCCATAATCCATTTACGATAAAGCGGGGTAAGGTGATCGGCGACCTTGATCAACGACGCATTGCCGGGCTTGCCGTAAATTCCTTCAAGAGCAGCAACATCTGTGACTGTATAACTATCCATGAAACCCGGCCTCGGCGTTCAGCCGATCACATGCAGCTTCGATATCAGTTTCTAGCTGATGCATGAATTCGGGTACCTCCATGCCAGTTTCGATCCGCGGAAGAAATTCAAAAATCACGGTTCCCGGAGTGCGATAGATGCCACGTTTCGGCCAGTATAGACCCGCATTTGTTGCAACGGGTACAACTGGCTGACCCAATTCGCGATACAACAAACCCGTTCCAATTTTATACTTTGCTTTTACCCCCGGCGCGATGCGCGTACCTTGAGGGTAAATGATAAGCTGGCCGGGCAATGCCCGCCCCGCCTTTACGTCAGCCAGCATTGTTCTGATTGCTGCACCACGTTTGCCACGATTCACCGGGATGCATCCGATACGCAAACCAAACTGGCCAATGATAGGCGCATATTTAAGAATTGCCTTCATGATGAATTTGCCGCGCGGGATCGCCCCATAAATCGCCAAAACATCCATAAATGATTGGTGTTTTGCGGCAACCATGACCTCGTCGGTTGGTGGTTCACCACGGATTTCCCACTTGAGCCCGATCATCCACGCAGAAGACCAACGTATATATCGGACGTATGCGTGACATGCAGCAATTGCACCACGCCGCGATACAATCGCTGCAGGTAAATATAGAACGCCCACGACCAACATCGCGACATACATTTGGCCCACGAAAATCAGCGACCGCAGCCACTGGATTGCATAACTCATGTTTGTTCCCTCAACCTTGCCATTGCCGCCGCGCGTGTCGCGAAAAATGCGACGATCGCTGCCAACAGTGGTATCACTAACGGCCAGATCCAGCCTGCGCCATCAAATCCGACCTCGGCAAAGAAACCGCCACCGTCTGGCAAAATTTGCAACACAATCAGCGCCAACACAACGCCTGCAATCGCACCCAATCCAGCACGCAGCGTATAGCGCCGTACAAAAGCACGCGCGATGTAGACATCCCGCGCGCCGACAAGCCGCAGCACACGGATCACCTGCGCATTCGCAGCAAGCGACGCATGCGCCGCAAGCGTGATCATCGCGGCAACGCTGGCACCAATAAGTAGGATAACCGCCCAGCCAATAAGACGGACGCGCCCGGCCGCAGCCAACAGCGGATCACGCCAATTTGCATGGTCATCAAGAACAGCACCGGGAACTTCAGCCGTCAAACGCGCCTGCAATCCTTCGGGATCATAGGCAGGTTCATCTGCGATAATCTCGACCAGTTGCGGAATAGGAAGCGTATCAAACGGCAGGTCTGAACCGAACCAAGGTTCTAACAACGCTTGCTGTTCTTCATTCGTCAGCGCGCGGGCACTGGCCACACCGGGTGTTGTTTCAAGAATTTCCAACGTCTTAGCCAAGTGCGCATCGGCCTGTTCAGGGTCAGCCGGCAGACGAAGGGTCGCCGCTTGCGCCAATTCGTCTGCCCAGCGGTCAGCGACGCGCCCAGTCGACAGCGACAACGCAAGCGCAACAATCGCCAAGAACGCCATCACAGCAGACACAAAAATGGTTAGCCTTGCCGTGACACCTGTTGGGGGAACAACGCGGTCGGCCTGCGGATCACCGACGATCAGGTCAAGCAAACCTTTCATAACACTGACCCCGCCGTGGTCAGCTGCCCGTCCTTTAGTCGCAAAACGCGTGCATCAACATCTGACTTTAGTGATCTGATGATGTTCAGATCATGGGTCGCTATCAGCACTGTTTTGCCCATTCGGTTCAGTTCAACCAGCAACGAAAGTAAGCGCTGCGACATTTCCCAATCAACGTTCCCCGTTGGCTCATCCGCGATGATGACGTCAGGCGACATGATAACCGCCCGAGCAAGGGCCGCGCGTTGACGCTCTCCGCCCGAAAGTTCCGGCGGGAGCCGCCCAGATTGCGGACCAAGGCCCACCCACGAAAGTAATTCTTTCAAATTCCCCGCAGCCTCTGACACACGCCCCGCAACGGTCAGCGGCAGTGCGATGTTTTCGGCTACGCTCAGATGATCGATGAACTGGCAGTCTTGATGGACCACACCAATCCGTCGGCGGGACATTGCCACCCCGTCACGATCTAGGGTTGCAGCATCCTGCCCAAACAACCGCGCCTTACCCTTTTGCGCGCGCAAATCAGCGTAGCACAAGCGCAACAATGTCGTCTTTCCTGCCCCCGACGGTCCGGTTAAAAACTGGAACGATCCGGGCGCAAGTGTCAGAGATAGTTGAGAAAAAAGTGCCGTGCCGTTGTGGCCGTATGACACGTTATCCAATTCAATCACGGTTTTTCCTTTGCGTCACGCGCATGTATTGCCTAAATCAGCGCACGGTTACAATGACCGCTGAAATCACAATCATGCAAAAGCTTTGCGTTTGATGCTATGGTTGGTAGATTGATGCAGGTTTAGTGATTTTTAATAATTTTGTGTCGGGCAGAAGGACAACATAAAAATGCGGCTGATTTGCCCTAAATGTAACGCTCAGTATGATATCGCTAGCGATGCGATTCCTGAAGGCGGACGTGACGTTCAATGTTCAAGCTGCTCTCACACGTGGTTCCAGACTGAAGAAACACCGCCAGCAGCCAGCACAGTTGTACCAACACCGCCCCCGGCCCCTGTTTCAAGCGCGGCATCAGGTGTTGAAGCAGCAATCACAAAGCGCAAGCCGCTGGATTCATCCATCGCAGATATTTTGCGCCAAGAGGCCGCGCGCGAAAACACCGGCGGGCTTGCTCAAAAAGCAACGCCGGACACTCCTGTTCAAGAAGATGCACGCGAGCCTGCGCTTACCCGCCCAGCTGAAACTATCAACACGGATGAAACCCGCCGCCGCATTTCGATGATGGCCGCTGAAGATACGACCACTCCGGCCACAGTCGCCGCTGCTGCAACCGGTGCTGTTGCGGCAGGTGCAAATATGCGATCTGTGCCCAGCATCGATGAAATCAACGAGCAGCTACGTGCCAGATCGCAGAACGGTGACGGCCCAAACCTGACCGAGACCGAGCAACAAGAGGTTGCACAACGTCGCGGGTTCCGCCGTGGATTTACCTTAATGCTACTGCTGCTGGCCATTTTGATCGCACCGTACTTTTTCGCAGACAAAATTGTCGACCAGCTGCCGCAGCTGGCTGACCCGATGGAATCTTATGTGGAAATCGTCGATAATACCCGCCTTTGGCTGAACGATCAGTTCCAGAACGCACGCGGGCTTATCGAAGGGTTTACAGGTGCCGAAGATGCCACTGCATCAGAAGCGCCATCGGTTGATACAGCGCCGCCGTCGGCACCCAGCGCACCATCGGAATAAATCTTAGTTAAAACTGATCGAGTAAGCGGCGAAGATAGTCGCGCTCGATCTCTGGACGGTCTTGGTCGCCTGATCTGCGGCGAATTTCGTCAAGTAGCTCTTCGGCACGGCGATTGACATCTACGCCACCAAGCAGTTCTTGGTCAGTGCCAGAAGGTCCAGCGTTTCCAACCTGACGGCCAAGCGGATCACGCGCGCCGGGTACCGGACGCCCACCCGCATCGCCCTGTTCAGTGCCTTGCCCCGGGTCGGTGTTACCGTTTTCGGCCAGCGCCTGTTCAAGTTCACGCATCCCGTTCCGCAACGCATCCATTGCTTCGGCTTGGCGGTCAATTGCTTCGGCTAGGTCGCCGTTACGCAAAGCATCTTCTGCGCCTTCCATTGCACCATCGGCGCGGTCAAGTGACTGGCGGGCAACGTCGCCAGCGCTGCCATCAGGGTTAGGCAGGCCGTCACGCTGTCGCTGAAGTTCGTCGCGCAGAGCCTGTTGACGTTCGGCAAGACTGCGTTCGCCCGCGCCACCTGAACCATCTTCGCCTTGCTGTCCGCCTTGGCCACCCTCACCAGGATTGTCGCCCTGGCCCTGCTGCCCCTCAGGGCCAGGCTGTTCACCGTTTTGACCTTGATCGCCCGGCTCTTCGCCAGATTGTCCGTTTTCTTGACCTTGTTCACCTTGATCGCCGGGTTGATCTGATTGTTCGCCTTGCTGGCCGGGATTGAACTGTTCTTGCAGGTCACGGAATGCGTCATCAGACAGGTCTTGTTGCTCACGCAGCGTTTCAGCAAGATCCTGCATGGACTGCTGCCCGGGCATCTGCGGTCCGTTGCCCCCTTCGCCTTGCGTGATGCGCAAGTTTTCCATCATCTGGTTCAGCTGTTCCATCAGCTCTTGCGCTTCGGCCATGCGGCCTTCTTGCATCAGCTCTTCGATACGATCCATCAGCGCCTGAATTTCATCCATCGACAGTTCAGTCGTGTTTTCGCTGTTGTCAGCCTGATCGGTGCCATCATTGGGCTCCATTTCTTCGGCCAACATCCGCATGTAGTCATCCGTAGCTTCACGCAATTCTTGCATCAACTCGGCGATTTCTTCGTCGGACGCGCCGTTGCGCATCGCCTCTGCAAGACGCTCTTGGGCACGCTCAAGCCGCTTGCGTGCATCGGCAAGACGGCCATCTTCGAGCTGCACGGCAAGTTCCCAAAGCGCATCCACAATCTCTGCCTGACCTTCGTCGTTCATGCCGAATTCGGCCATCCGATCCAATTGGCGGATGATCGTGCGAAGCCGCAGATAAGGGGCTTCGTCCATGGATAGGTCTTCTGGCCGATTGGACAGCGCGCGCAACACTTGGTCCACGCGGCGCACGTTCGCCTTGGACCACATCAGATCACGGCGCTGTTCGATCACTGCTTTGGCAAACGGCTGAAAGAATCGCCGCCCGGGTAGGATCATGGGTTCCGCCGGGGCTTCCGTGCTTAGCCCAGCAGCATCAACCACCTGCAATTGCATCGTCACTGGCAAGTTGGCCAAAGGATGCTCGCTTAGGTTCTCAATCAGGAATTCTTCGAAATCCGTCCGGTCGCCAGTGAATGGCATCGGCAGATCCAACACCAAGGGTTCGATCGGGTCAGGGTCGATGGTCAGACCATATTCGCGGGTTACCGCAGTCAGGTCCAAGGCAATCGTCGCCGTGCCTCTTTCGACGCCGTAATCGTCCAGCGCCATAAACGGTTGAGAAAATTCGCCCATCGCATCGGTTTCAATCGGGCCAGTCAGTTCAACCTCGGGCGGTTTGTCCTTGATTGCGTTAATATTCCAAGAGGCGCCATTTTCACCCTCGATCGAGAGCGCGCCCGATTGCGTCACATCAAACTGCTGTTGCGCGTCAGATGCGGCGCCAAATTCGCCTGTACGCCCTGAAATGGTTTCAGCAACCATCAGCGCACCGACTTCGCCATATAGGCGCAGTGTGACTTGGCTACCTTCGGGTACGGCCAAATCCCCGGCTGGGATATCATTCAGATAAATCGCAGGCTTGCCAGTGTACGCAGGGGGTTCAACCCAGCCTTCCCAGACCGGACCGGTGACAAGGCTTGGGTCGCTGCCTGCCACCATATCGCCAACCGTCGTGACCCGCAAAAGCGACCCAAACAACAAAGCAACCACGAAGAACAGCAAAGCGATAAACCGCAAACCAAATGGGTCACGATCCGTCAGCCGCAGGTTCGGTTCAATCGCATGGGCTGAATTGGTACGTTCAGCCATACGCGCGATATGCGCATTCCAAACAGCTTGTGAAGCTGGATCACTTGCGCCAATGGCCTGCGTATCAGCAATGGCCGCAATGGGGCGGCCCGGCATCGCGGCGTCAACACGCGCGACGGCCTCTGACCGTTTGGGAATACGAAACCAGCGCAGCCCCCAAAACAGCGCAGCAAAGGTTGTAATCGCAGCAACGACGACACCAGCCCAGAATGCCTCAAGCGGGAGCTGTTCGTGCCACCCCATCATCAAAGGGGTCAGAATCAACAACAGCACCGTCCAAAGCGGCCAAAATGCCCGCACGGTTTGTTCTGCGATCATGCCCAAACGCGTGAGCGTGATAGGCCAGCGCAGGTGACGCAATTGGTCTGACTGATCCTTCAGCGGGCCTCTCCTGTTACTTTGGCTACTTTAGCCATGGGGGTAGTGTATCGCGCGCAATCATTTCTTCATAGGTCGGACGCGGGCGGATAACCGCAAATTGATCCCCATCGACCAAAACCTCTGGGATTAGGGGCCGCGAGTTATATTCGGACGCCATCACGGCACCATAGGCACCAGCAGAGCGGAACGCGATCAGATCATCAGGGCCGACAGCGGGCATTTCGCGCGCTTTGGCAAAGGTATCGCCGCTTTCGCAGATTGGGCCAACGATATCGTATTTCGCGGGCTCTTCACCCGGTGCAGGTTCAACTACGGGGATGATATCGTGCCATGCCTCGTACATTGCCGGGCGGATCAGGTCATTCATCGCGCCATCGATGATCAGGAATTCGCGATCTTCGCCGGATTTCACGTAAATGACTTTGGAAACCAAAATCCCAGCATTGCCAGAAATCAGACGCCCCGGTTCGATCTCGATCTCGCAGCCCAAGTGACCAACAGTGCGCTGAACCATTGCACCGTATTCTGTGGGTAGCGGCGGTGCCTCGTTTGAGCGGGTATAAGGAATACCAAGACCGCCCCCCAAATCGAGGCGCGTAATTTCGTGACCATCGGCACGCAGCTGTTCCGTCAGTTCAGCGACTTTTTTATAGGCCGCTTCAAATGGGGCAAGTTCAGTTAGCTGCGATCCAATGTGCACATCGATCCCAATCACCTTAAGGCCCGGCATTTTAGCCGCCATTGCATAGACCTCGCGCGCGCGCGAAATAGGGATGCCAAATTTATTCTCGGATTTTCCTGTCGCGATTTTAGCGTGCGTTTTGGCGTCGACGTCTGGGTTCACCCGTACCGTGATTGGTGCAACTTTTCCTAGCGACTGCGCAACAGAGTCAAGCATCGCCATCTCTGGTTCGCTTTCGACGTTGAACTGGCGAATCCCGCCTTCGAGCGCCACGCGCATTTCGCCTGCGGTTTTCCCGACACCCGAAAACACGATGCGGTCGCCGGGAACGCCAGCAGCTTTGGCGCGCATGTATTCACCGATAGACACAACATCCATGCCAGCTCCAAGGTCAGCAAGGACCTTAAGAACGGCTTGATTCGACAGGGACTTCATCGCGAAGCATACCAGATGGTCACCCCATGAGAGCGCTTCGTCAAAAAGCGTAAAGTGACGTTTCAGCGTCGCCGTAGAATAGACGTAAAACGGGGTGCCAACCGCAGCTGCGATATCAGCTACGGGTACGTCTTCGGCGAATAGCGCGCCATCACGATACAGAAAGTGATCCAAACCTGTCTTCCTTGTCCAAAATCAATCTTGGACATATCAGATCAAGGGCAAAGACCAACCCTTGTTTCGCGGTTACAGCGTGCGAACTGTATGGGTGTCGCGTGAATAAACGACCCGGTCGCGCAGATAGAGATAAAGCGGCAAGCCACAGCTTACCCCGATACAAATCGTAGCGGCGATCGCCCACAGACTTCTTAAATTACGTGTCTTTGCGACCTCGGATAAAATCCAAATAATCAAAACGATCGCAGCAATCGTTACATCCCACGTCAGACCAGTTGACGCGAGGTTCGCGCGCCAACCATCGACCAACCCGGTAAGGCTCCAGCCTTCGATCAAAAACCACTGAATGAAAAAGTACATCGGATGTACCGCGCCCCAAAGGGCCAACACGAGATAAACAGGACGCATTAGAAACTAGCCCCAACACTGACGGCACCATTAGTTGCGCCGACGCTGGTGCTGGTACTTACGCCCCCAGTACCAACGCTAAGCCCAACGTTTGCAGCGGGTCGCCATGGCGCGCCATCGGCGCCACAACTGGCAAGCGCGCCAACCGACAAAATCAAAGCAATGCGTTTCATCCAAGTACCTCTTTCCAATGCGCGACCTGCGCGCGTACCTGCTCTGGGGCTGTGCCGCCAAAGCTCATCCGCGAGGCGACGGAGTTTTCAACCCCAAGCACATCAAATACGTCAGCGCGAATGCCAGCGTGAACCGACTGCATGTCCTCAAGCGTCAGGTCTGGCAGGTCACAGTCCTTGCCTTCGGCCATAGCAACAAGCGATCCGGTCACATGGTGCGCGTCACGGAACGGTAGCCCAAGTTCGCGCACCAGCCAATCCGCCAGATCAGTTGCCGTCGAAAATCCGCTGGAAGCCGCCGCTTTGAGGCTTGCGCGGTTCGCGGTCATATCAGAAACCATGCCTGTCATCGCGGCCAGCGCCAGCATCAGGTTGTCTGCGGCATCAAATGTTTGCTCTTTGTCTTCCTGCATATCCTTGGAATAGGTCAGCGGAAGCCCTTTCATCACTGTCATCAAGGCCACGTTGGCACCAAAGATGCGGCCGATCTTAGCGCGGATCAGTTCTGCGGCGTCGGGGTTGCGTTTTTGCGGCATGATCGACGACCCAGTTGACCATTTGTCGGACATCTTCACAAAGCGGAATTGTGCAGACGACCAGATCACCAGTTCTTCGGCCATGCGCGACAGATGCATCGCGCAAATGCTGCTGGCGGCAAGGAATTCAAGCGCAAAGTCACGATCAGATACGGCGTCCAGAGAGTTGGACATCGGACGATCAAAGCCCAATTCCTTTGCCGTCATTTCGCGATCAATCGGGAACGACGTACCGGCCAGCGCCGCAGCACCCAAGGGTGATGTATTCATGCGCTTGCGCGCATCCGCAAACCGCGAACGGTCACGTGCGAACATTTCCACGTAGGCCAACATGTGATGGCCCCATGTCACAGGCTGCGCGGTTTGCAGGTGCGTAAAGCCGGGCATGACCCAATCTGCGCCAGCCTCGGCCTGACCAAGCAGCGCATTTTGTAGCGCGGCTAATGCTTCGTCCGCTTGGTCACATTGATCACGCACCCAAAGGCGGAAATCGACGGCAACCTGATCGTTACGTGACCGTGCCGTGTGCAAGCGACCTGCGGGTTCGCCAACCAATTCTTTCAAACGCGATTCCACATTCATATGGATGTCTTCTAGCGCTGCAGAGAATTCAAACTTTCCTGTTTCAATCTCTGACAATACGGTGACCAGACCTTCCTTAATGGCCGCGGCATCGGTATCACTGATGATGCCTTTGGCAGCCAACATGGTTGCATGGGCAAGCGAACCTGTGATGTCTTGCGGCGCAAGGCGGCGGTCATACCCGATTGAAGCGTTAATCGCCTCCATAATCGCGTCTGGTCCGGCGGCGAAGCGTCCGCCCCACATCGTGTTTGCGGTCTTGGTCATGAGGAAAAGCCTATGCGAAAGTTAATGTCAGCCCTGCTTTATACGGCCCTTGCTGTTGTTGCAAATACTGCCATAGCCGACACCACAGCGATTGAAGCCCTGCGCGAAGGTGACATGCGCAAGTTAACGTTTCATGAAGCCGCAATCGCTGCGCCTGACAGTTCATTTCTAGCAGAGGACGGTAGCGAAATGACGCTTGCTGCGTATGAAGGGCAATATGTTGTCTTGAACTTCTGGGCCACTTGGTGCGCGCCATGCCGATTAGAGATGCCGCATCTTTCTGCGCTCCAAGAACAGATGGGCGGCGATGACATGCAAGTCGTCACGATCGCGACAGGCCGTAACCCTGCACCAGCCATTGATCGGTTTCTCGCTGAAATTGAAGTCGACAATTTGCCAAAACATACCGACCCTCGCCAAGGGCTTGCGCGTAGCATGGGTGTGCTTGGGTTACCTGTTACCATTTTACTGGATCGCCAAGGAAACGAAATTGCGCGCATGCAGGGCGAGGCAGACTGGTCAAGTGACAGCGCGATTGCCATTGTGCAGGCACTTATCACTAACGGTAGCTAGGCCCGGCCAGCGATATCAGAAAGCAATATGGGATCAATTCCCATATGCTTTAGCGCGGCAGTCCATTTGTGTTCGTTTGCACGACCAAAGACAATATCGCTGCGCGCTTCGCAGGTCAGCCAACCATTATGCGCGATTTCAGACTCTAGCTGACCTGGTCCCCACCCTGCATAACCAAGCGCAAGCAATGACGTGTCAGGGCCAGTACCTTTGGCGATGTCTTCGATCACGTCTAATGTCGCGCTCATTGAAATGTCTTGCGCAACATTTAGCGTACCCACCGCAGCTTCATAATCGCTAGAATGCAGGACAAACCCGCGCGATTGATCGACCGGCCCCCCAAAATGCACGCGAATATCGCGCACCCCGGATGCCTTTTCGATATCCAACTGATCAAGCAAATCAGAAAACTGCACCTCGGTTTGAGGCTTGTTCACGATTAACCCCATGCCCCCATCTTCGGAATGGGCGCACATATAGATCACACTGTGGGCAAATCTTGGATCATCCATGGCAGGCATGGCGATCAGCAATTTACCTGTCAAACTAGGTTCCTGAGCTTTCATGCGCCGTAAATTGTTCATCATTGACTCTATATGCAAGCAATAACGTTGCAGTGGATCGCCTGAAAGTGACTTCCTATTGCAGGCCGAATGCATAATTAATCCCGTATGCGTATGATTTCTTTGATTCCATTGGCCATGTTGGCCATTTCTTCACCAGCCTGGGCTTCTCCTTATGATAAGCTCGCGCAGGTCGAAGTCATTCCTGGATGGCGTAACGCCAACGGTGATCACATCGCAGGGTTGCGGATCACATTGGCGCCGGGTTGGAAAACCTATTGGCGCGCGCCCGGTGACGCGGGGATTCCCCCCAGTTTTTCTTTTTCCGGGTCGGAAAATATTCGTGCAGTTGCCCCTCACTGGCCTGTCCCCGAAGTGTTTAACAGCAATGGCATGCAGACGATTGGCTATCATGACGGTGTCGTGTTTCCATTGACTGTGTTCACCGATGCACCCGATCAGCCGATGCAAATCAGCGGGCAAATCGACATTGGTGTATGCGAAGAAATCTGTATTCCCGTCAGCCTAAGCTTTGATGCGGCGCTACCGATTGATGGCGGCCGCGACAGTGCAATCACTGCCGCACTTGTTGATCGTCCGATGACCCAGTCAGAGGCAGGCATTGGCCCGGTGTCTTGCAGCATAGACCCCATTCGTGACGGACTGCGTGTTACAACAAGGTTTGACCTTGCCCCTCTAGGCACCGACGAGGTTGTCGTCGTGGAATCGGGTGACGCGAACGTCTGGGTCTCAGAAGCACAAACACAGCGATATGGCGATCAGATAAGCGCAACGGTTGATATGGTGCATCATAGCGGATCAGCATTCGCACTGGATCGATCACGCGTGAAAATATCCGTTTTTGGCGGGGACCAAGCGATCGAAATACAAGGCTGCGCGGGTCGCTAAGCACCGCTGCGTTTCGCACCAGTGCCTAGCAAAACAGCAAGATAGATACTGCCCACGACAGCCAACAAAGAGACTACATAGATTCCGAAGGCGGCAATAAACCCGCCCTGCCCTAAGACTGGCATGATCGTAACCGCAGGCGCCCATGCGGCACCAGTAACTAGCAGGGGTAAGATCAACGCAGCAAACAGTGCAGTTGCGCAGATACCAGCAATTGCTGCAGGCACAAACATCGCAGCACGGCGCGCCCTGAGCGCGCGCTTTGCAGATGTGATTTGGTGCCTGAAATCCGCCTGCATCGCCATGACAGATGGCACCACAAGCAGCACCAAGACAAACCCAAACGCCAAACCGAATACAAGCGTAATCACTGTTGGCTTTAGGAATTCAGCCTGTGTAGAGCCTTCGTAAAGCAGCGGAGCAAGCCCAAGCACTGTCGTCAACGTCGTCAGCATCACAGGCCGAAGCCGATCAACCGTGCCGTCAATAATCGCCGGGATCAGCCCGCGTTCTTCGGCGTATTCATCAATGGTCGTGACCAGAACAATACTGTCGTTAATGATAATCCCGACCATCCCGATCAGGCCAATGACGGTGAACATGCTCATGGGAATACCCCATGCGTTGTGGCCGTAAATGGTGCCGACCAGCGCAAATGGAATGATCGACATCACCACAATGGGCCGGGTCCAACTGCTGAAAATCCACGAAAGGGTTAGATAGATACCCAGCAAAGCAAGGATTAGCCCGGTGCGCGCATCAGATAAAAACTCGCGTTCTTGTTCGCTTTGCCCCGATAGTTGCGTTTCGATACCAAAGTTGCTTTCGATACGCGGCAAAATATCGTCATTAATAAGAGTCTGAATTTCGGTCGCACGGGCCGCATCGTCGCTATCTAAATCGCCAGACACTTCGATTAATTGGATACCGTTTTCGCGCCGTACCGTCGAAAACCCCGTGCGCGTTTGCACCGTGACCACATCGGCCAGCGGCACATAGATACCGTCCGACGTGCGGATTTGCATGCGGTCAAGAAAGTCGGCCGATAGCTCTGTTTCGGGCATTTCGACTTGAATGGACGCCGAACGGGTCCCATCGGGGTAGGTCGCGGCCTCGATCCCACCTAAGCGGTTGCGCAGCACGCTACCCAAGCCATCAATGCTCAGCCCCAGACGTTCCCCTTGCGGAGTGAGTTCAAGGATCATTTCTTCTTTGTCGTAGGACAGTGAATCTTCGAGCCCGGAAATCTCTCCGAATTGGGCGAGTTCGTTTTTCAACGCTTCGGAAGCGCCTTTGAGCGTGTCGCTGTCGGCGCCAAACATTTGAACCGATAGGCTATCGCCGCCTGCACCACCGCGGAACCGGCGGAAGCTAACAGTTTCGGCCAGTGGGTGTTGTTGAATACTATCTTGAAGCGCGCTTACGAAGGCCGCACTGCTATAGGGGCGGCTATCGCGGTCGATCAGTTCAATCGTGATCGCACCCAGTTGGTCAGCGTCTTTGGTATCGGACCCAGCAATAGCGCGGCCCGAATTCCCACCGATCTCAGCAACGACGAATTTCAGCGGGTTATTTCCATATTCCGCTTCGTATTTCGCACCCAGATCGTCGGCTGCACGTTGCATTTCGCGCATCATTTCCACTGTGTCTTCGCGTGTAGCGCCCGGCAGCATGGCAAAATTGCCGGTGACTTGGCTTTGCTCTGGCGCGTTAAAGAACCGCCAACTGACATCGCCACGGATGAACAGCGCAAGCTGCGATGCAAGCGTGAGCAGTGCCAAAGCAAAAACCGGATAGCGCGCCCAGACAACAAACCCCATAAATGGGCGGAATAGGGTCTCTCTGAACCACACAAAGCCTTTGTTTACGAACCGCGACGGCGCATCGTACCAGTGGTCTTTTGCAGAATGCCCGATGGTGTGGGACAGGTGATTGGGCAAGATTAGGAAACATTCAGCCAAGCTTGCGATCAACACGACAATGACAGTGAATGGGATGTCCGCGATCATATCACCGAACCGCCCGCCAATAAGCACGAGGCCATAAAACGCGATAACGGTGGTGATCGTGGCGGACAAAACGGGACTAAACATACGTTTCGCCGCGTTTTCGGATGCGATGACAGGATGTTCACCCAAATGGCGCACCCGATAATCCGCGTGTTCCCCCACCACAATGGCGTCATCCACGACGATCCCAAGCGTGATAATCAACGCGAAAATAGAGATCATGTTGAACGTAATGCCAGAAACATACATCAACGCGATTGCCGCCAGCATCGCGACCGGAATACCCGCAGCGACCCAAAATGCAGTGCGTGCATTCAAGAATAGGAACAGAAGGACAACGACAAGCAACAGCCCTGTCGCGCCGTTTTCCATCAAGATTTCAAGCCGCGCGGTAATCAGTTCTGCACGACCGTTGGTAAGCTGAATAGTCACGCCTTCAGGCAATGACGCTGTCAATTCTTCTGCTACATCTTGGACGGTATGCTGTAGTTTGATCGCGTCGCCCTGTGCCGAACGCGTCACCTTGAGCTTGATCGCAGGGTGTTCGTCCACGTAATAGGCGCGTTCCCGGTCGGTCCCTTCGACTCGAATTGTCGCAACATCGGCAATGGTAAGCTGCGATCCGTCAGCGTTGGACCGTAAAACAATCGCGCCGATATCTTCAGCGCTGCGTTTAGCCACGCCAGTGCGCACACGCGCATTGCCAGACACATCACCTGCAGGGTCTGCGGCGGCTTCTTCTGCGATGCGGGACGCAATATCGCTTAGGCCGATGTCATGTTCAATGATGGAAAGCGCCGGCACTTCGACGATGGTCGAAGGGGCCGCAACCCCTTGTACAGACACTTGCGTCACGCCTTCGGCGAATAATCGGGTTGCCAATTCGTCGGCAAATCGCGCCAGTTGATCAACACCCACAGGCCCAGCGATGACCACATCGGTAACCGTGTCTGACCAGCCACCGCGCCGAACGTTAGGGTCTTCGGCGTCAGATGGCAGGTTACTTGTACTGTCGACCGCAAGCTGCACGTCTTCGGTGGCGCGCTCGATGTCATAGCCCGGCTCGAACTCAAGCTTGATCGACGCGCGACCTTCGACTGAAGTTGCCTCTGACGACATGACACCTTCGACGGCAAGCAGCGCGGGTTCTAGGACTTGTACGATCGCCGTATCGACATCTTCTGCCCCCGCCCCAGACCATGTTACTGATACCGTCAGATCATCGACCACAACGTCTGGAAAATACTGCGCGCGCATCTTTGGTAGCGCCAAAAGCCCCGCTGCCAGCATCAAGACAAGCAGCAGGTTCGCCGCGGTTCGGTGCCGCGTGAAATACGATAGCAATCCGCTTGCGCCGCTCGCGAGATGTGCGCCCCCGGTCGCCATCAGCTTCCCATCCGGCTTTCCAGCCGCTCTACTGTTTCGCTTGAAACTTCGTCTTGTTCTAACTGTGCAAGAATGCGGGCTTTTACGTCATCGGGCATGGGACCGTCGGTAACAAACGCAATAAGCTTTGCGCGCCGATCAGGGTCTAACCTTAGCATTTCAGGCTCTAACACAGCGATTTCTTGGCCTTTGGGCATGATCGGGCTGACCTTAATTCCGGCACCCAAAAGCGGCGAACGTTCGGCCACAATCGCACGACCGGCATAATCACCCACACTGACAATGACGTTGTCACCTTGCCGTCGCAGCAAACTGACCTCCCCAACGCGAAGCCTTTCGTCGTCACCAATCAACAAAACGGTTTCATCAGCCGCGATGGCCGTAGAGGGCACCAATGCGACGTTTTCCAATGCTGGTTCATCAATGCGAACAGTCACAAAGTCACCAGGCCGAAAGCCCAGCGCAGTATCTAATGTCGCGAACAACAAACGCCCTGTTTGGCCGCTTGCCACCGACGCGCTTTCACGAGTAATTTTGCCTGTACCTGCAAGGTCCAACCCCGACACATCCAGTGTCACGGTTACGGGTGCTTGGACAAGCTGACCACGTTCGTCCAACAGTCGTGCATATTGGGATGTAGACACCCGAAATGACACCTCTAGCTGTGTTGGGTCCACCAGCTGCGCAAAGGATTCATTCGCCGAGACACGACCACCCGCGCTAAGGGTGACATCAGACAACTGACCGTCGAATGCGGCGTATACTTCGGTATCAGAGACATCCCTTTCTGCTTCGGACAGATTGATACGCTGCCGCGCAAGGCTTGTGGTGGCTTGATCAATGCGCGCTTGGGCGGATGCGACAGACTGGCGCTGCGTCAGAACAGATGCCTGCGCAGATGACGAAGCAAGTTCAGCGGTTTCAACCGCAGCCGTCGTTCCCACGCCGCGCCCAGCCAAATCCTGGGCACGGGCCAACGCCTGATCACGTAGTGCAGATTGGGCACGTGCCGCGGTTAATTCATCCTCAGCCAACACAAATGCACGTTCGGCGTCGCGTAATTCGGCCTCTGCATCTTGTAGGTCAGCACGCACGCGGTCCAATGCGGCGGTCGCGACAGCAGCATCAATCCGTAAAAGAAGATCACCTTTGGTTACAGTCCCGCCGTCGACCAATGCGTCACTTACCTCTTCGACGATGCCACCAGTCGCGCTGCGCAAATCAAGCGTCCGCTGACTGCGAAGTTCACCAAAGGCAGTTAGCTCTGGAACAATAGTTTGCGGGTCTAACATGGCGACATTCACGGATAGAACCCGTTCGCGCTGTGGAAAGCTGCGCGGTTCTTGGTTCATCTTCGCGACCACCGCACCACGTACCAAACTGCCCGCCCAAGCCAGTAGGACAAAGGTCACCGCCAACAGAAAGACGCCAGTCAGGCTACGTCGCAAAAACCGCATATTTAATTCCTTGAGCTAGACGCAAATGCATTTCTGCAAGATTATACGGAATACAAAACTATTTCCGTCGCAGATGTTCATCTAATCTTGGCATTATCTCGACAAAGTTACAGGGACGGTGCCGATAATCGAGCTGTTTGCACAAAATTTCATCCCACGCGTCTTTGCAAGCACCCGGACTGCCCGGCAAAGCGAACAGATATGTACCTTTTGCCACGCCAGCCGTTGCGCGGCTTTGCACAGCACTTGTCCCGATTTTTTGCATGCTAACGATGGTAAAGACCGTGCCAAAGGCGTCGATTTCTTTCTCATACACGTCGCGGTGTGCCTCGACCGTCACGTCGCGCCCCGTAAGCCCAGTCCCCCCGGTCGAGATAACCGCATCGATCCCGTCATCAGCGCACCATGCGCGCAGTTGATCCGCAATCTGCGCCCTTTCATCGGCGATGATCTTGCGATCCGCCAAGATATGTCCGTCGGCGGCGATCCGATCAACAAGCGTCTGACCTGATTTGTCATCTTCCAACTGACGTGTATCGCTTACGGTCAATACAGCAATGCGGACAGGTACAAAATCAAGCGCCTCGTCAATCCGGCTCATGTCTTTAATCTCGCGTTAACTTCTAGCAAATCGGCCCAAGCCTCGCGCTTGGCCGCAGTGTTGCGTAACAGATAGGCAGGGTGGAACATCGGCAGGCAAGGTTTGCCCAATACTTCGGTCCATGTTCCGCGTATTCGTGTAATCCCCGTCCGCCCAAGCAATGCCTGACAGGGCGTATTTCCCATCAAGATCACAACATCTGGATCAGCCAGTGCAATGTGCCGCTGCAAAAACGGCAGCATCATCGCGATTTCATCATTGCTAGGCGTTCTGTTCGATGGCGGCCGCCACGGCAGCACGTTGGTGATATAAACGCTGCGGGCAGCATCCCGTTCCGCGCGCCCCAAATTGATCGCGCCCAACATCCGATCAAGCAATTGCCCAGCACGCCCAACGAACGGCTTACCAGCACGATCCTCTTCACGGCCCGGCGCCTCGCCCACGATCATCACGCGTGCGTCAGGGTTTCCGTCACTAAACACAAAGGACCGAGCCCCGCGTTTGATTTCGCAATGTTCAAACGCTTGCATTGCGGCTGACAGTGCTGGCAGGTCGGCGGCATTTTTCGCAGCCATCTTTGCAACAGCAACCGTATCAACCTCGACCGGTTCAGGGATCGCCGGGGGACCTGAAGGAGTTTCCACTTTTGGTTTCGGCTTGGACGCCTCTAGCGTATAGCGGTCGACAGGTGTGTCCTGAATGGCGTCAGTCGCCCCCAGTTCCACCTGCCATTCCAGCAGCGCGCGGTCATCCCAATATGTGTTGCCCGAATCCATGTGGCATAGACTACGCGGGAATGCAGAGGATGTGCAGTGGCTTGTGCAAAATCTGCACAAAGGCCGCACGGTGGCTAAGCGAAGACAATGCGATGGTCAGTTCATGACACCACTTATTATCTTTCACGCCGTTATTCTTGGCCCCGCCTTGCTGCTGCCTTGGCGCTGGGTTTGGGCTTGGTTCAACCTCATTGCACTGGCCTTTAGCTACCCGTTGCTGGCCACTAGTAGCACCCTTACGGGTCGCGGTAGCACTTCCGACACACTGGCTTTCGCCTTACTGCTATGGATAGTGATATTGCTTTGCATCGCAGCTGTTCTACGCGTGGTATTTCACGCGATGCGCGAAGACGACATGACTATGCAGTTTGATCACCCAATTTTTTTCCTCCTACACTTAGGAAATGGTATTACTCTCGGTATTGGCGCAGCTTTGATCAGTGCTGCACTGATCAGCGGGGCTGGGGCGATCACCATCCACGTCGTTCTAGTTGTGTTGTCCATCACGCCGTTATTCTTTCTTCTCTACAGTGGCGTGCCAGCCATCTATTTCGGAGGCGTTGCGGTTGGTGGAATAATGCTTGCCCTGCTCAGTGCGACCTACCCAGCGAGCATTCTTTCATCAGCCCGCGCCACTGCGAACGGTGAACCGTTCTGCATCTATCTCAATCAAAGCAAGCGGTTTACCAGTAACTCGCAAGACCTTACCTTTTTAACTTTCGATAAGGGTGACTGGACTGCTCATGCCGTCTTGATCATTGGGTCTGGCGATACCGTGCGATACGGCAACTGGTCATACCATCAGCGCCAATTCATGATGCCATGGGATTTGCATACCCCCGAACCAACACTTCAATGCCCAGCAAACCATTGATGCCCCTTCGCGGACTGCTATAAGCACTATAAACCGTGACAAGGGGCCGATCATGACATTCCGCGCAAAACATCTTTTGGGCATTGAGCATCTGCACCCAACGGAAATTACCACTCTGCTGGATTTAGCCGATAGCTATGCCGAACATAACCGCCGTGGTGTCGCGCATCGTGATGTGTTGGCGGGTATGACCCAGATTAACATGTTCTTTGAAAATTCGACCCGAACACAGGCGAGCTTTGAGATTGCGGGCAAACGTTTGGGTGCCGATGTGATGAACATGGGGATGCAAGCGTCTTCGATCAAAAAGGGCGAAACGCTGATTGATACGGCGCTGACGCTGAATGCAATGCACCCTGATTTGCTGGTTGTACGGCACCCACATTCCGGTGCGGTCGATCTGCTTGCGCAAAAGGTAAACTGTGCAGTGCTGAATGCAGGCGACGGGAAACACGAACACCCAACGCAAGCATTGCTGGATGCGCTGACTATTCGCCGGGCCAAAGGTCGGCTTCACCGTCTGTCCATCGCGATTTGCGGCGATGTCGCGCATAGCCGCGTGGCACGGTCAAACATCATGCTGCTGGGCAAGATGGAAAACCGTATTCGCCTGATCGCTCCGCCAACCTTGATGCCTTCGGGGATGAATGAGTTTGGCTGCGAAGTGTTCGAGAACATGGAAGAGGGGCTAAAAGACGTCGATGTTGTCATGATGCTTCGGCTACAAAAGGAACGTATGGATGGCGGGTTCATCCCGTCAGAGCGTGAATATTTCCACCGTTACGGGCTGGACGCAGACAAACTGGCCCACGCCAAACCTGACGCCATCGTCATGCACCCCGGCCCAATGAACCGCGGTGTCGAGATCGACGGTAATATCGCCGACGACATCAACCGCTCTGTGATTCAAGAACAGGTCGAAATGGGCGTCGCCGTGCGGATGGCTGCCATGGACCTGTTGGCACAAAACCTTCGCGCGAGCCGTACGCCGCAAGGGCAAATGGTGTGACAATTGATGCAGCTTAATATCCCCGCCAACGATCACGGACAAATTCGGGTTTTTGCGACCGATCTGCCACTGCCGCCAGAAGTGACGGGCAAGTCACCCGACGCTATTACGGGGCTGTTCGGAATTAACGTTGATGTAACCTACGTTGATGTCGTTTGCATTGATGATTTGGGCGATATGAGCCTGAGCGATTATATCGCATCGGGTTATGACATGCAGCCCGACGCCGTCGACAAGGCGGCGGTCGATGCGATCACGGGTTACGCGATTTTGCTGCTTTCACGCGCGACTACCGGACAAGAGGTTACTTTGAACCTTGCACCCGGTCTGCGACATGTCACGACATACAGCCCAACCATTCGCATGACACCGCCAACTGAACTGCCCTCTGAAGGTGCCGAAGGCGTCGTTACCCCCAAGCCTACCAAAGCCCCAAAATCGGATGCACGTATGGGTGGGATGGTCGCGACTGTTGCCCTTGTCGTAATGTTTTTGATCGTTGCTATGATGATTTGGATCGCCGGATGACGCCACGCTGCCCGCTAGAATTTGAGACAGGACCCATCGCATGACCGATATGCTTTTTACTAACGCGCGCCTGATTGATCCGGTGGCCCTGACAGATAGCCTTGGCGCGTTGTTGGTGCGTGACGGCAAGATCGTAGATGTCTTTGAAACCGCCCCCGACGCGAATGGCGCGACGGTGATCGACTGCGGCGGTAAATGTCTTGCCCCCGGTATTATCGACATCGGCGTTAAGGTGTCGGAACCGGGTGAACGGCACAAGGAATCCTTTCGCTCTGCTGGCCGTGCGGCAGCCGCGGGTGGTGTGACCACGATTGTCACCCGTCCCGATACGATCCCATCTATCGACACGCCCGAAATTCTAGAGTTTGTCGAACGCCGTGCTCAAGCGGATGCGCCTGTTCACGTGTTGCCCATGGCCGCCCTAACCAAAGGCCGCGAGGGTCGCGAAATGACCGAGATCGGGTTTCTGCAGGACGCGGGCGCAGTTGCGTTTTCTGACGCTGACCGGGTGGTTACTGATACCAAAGTATTCAGCCGCGCGCTGACCTATGCCCGCAGTCTCGATGCATTGGTGATCGGTCACACCCAAGATCCAGGTCTTTCTAAAGGTGCGGCTGTAACCTCTGGCAAGTTCGCGTCCCTGCGCGGTCTGCCCGGCGTCTCGCCCATGGCTGAACGCATGGCGCTGGACCGCGATATCGCGCTGCTAGAAATGACTGGTGCGCGTTATCACGCGAGCCAAATCACGACAGCCCGCGCCCTGCCCGCGCTAGAACGTGCCAAGCGCAACGGGCTTGATATTACCGCAGGCGTAAGCGTTCATCACCTGACGCTGAATGAAATGGATGTCGCTGACTACCGTACATTCTTTAAGGTCAAGCCACCCCTGCGCAGCGAAGAAGACCGTGTCGCCGTTGTCCAAGCTGTCGCTGACGGGCTGATCGACATCATCTGTTCGATGCACACGCCGCAAGACGAAGAAAGCAAACGTCTGCCCTATGAGGAAGCAGCCAGCGGTGCCGTAGCACTTGAAACGCTGCTGCCCGCCGCCTTACGCCTGTACCACGCGGAAATGATCGACCTGCCGCGACTGTTCCGGGCGTTGTCGTTAAACCCGGCACGGTTGCTACGGCTTGACGCCGGTCGGTTACTTGCGGGTGCGCCAGCTGACCTCATCTTGTTCGACCCTGATGCCCCGTTCCAATTGGATCGGACTAAGCTTTTGTCGAAATCGAAAAATACCCCCTTTGACGGTGCGCGTATGCAGGGCAAGGTGCTGGGAACTTGGGTCGATGGCGAACGCGTTTGGGAGAAAGCATAATGCCTGCAATTGAAAGTGGCTTTGCAGTTTTAGCCTTATGGGCTGTGATTGGTTATCTTTTCGGGTCGTTGTCCGGCGGTATGCTCATGGCGCGTGTGATGAACCTTGGGAACCTGCGCGAAATCGGTTCAGGCAATATCGGCGCGACCAATGTGCTACGGACAGGCAACAAAAAGGCGGCTGCGCTTACCCTGCTGTTTGACGCCGCCAAAGGGGCGATCGTCGTATTGCTTGCCCGCGCCTTTGCGGGCGAAGACGCCGCGCAAATTGGTGCGCTTGCTGCCTTTGTTGGGCACTGCTTTCCAGTATGGTTGAATTTCAAGGGTGGTAAGGGTGTTGCGACTTACATCGGCATCTTGCTGGCACTGGCATGGCCGATGGGATTGGTTGCCTGTTTGATCTGGCTCGTGATGGCGGCAGTCACGCGGTATTCATCGCTTGCTGCGCTGGTCGCTGCAGGTTGGACGCCCATCGTAATGGCGTTCACCGGATATGGGCATAGTTTCTTTTTGGCCGCGCTTCTTTGTCTGCTGATTTATTTTCGGCATTGGGACAATATTAAACGCCTGAAAGCCAACACCGAGACCAAGATCGGGGCTAAGGGTTAACCAAACAATCATCGCATTAGCGACACGGATACGAGGCGTAGTTGTTCATTCAGCTGCGCCTTTTTCTGTTGGCTCACCACGCCCACGGTAAATCCTTGACTTACCTGTACGTACTGCTATTTCTGTTAATACAGAAATTAAGTTAATCAGAATCGGTGAGGTTCAAATGTCTGCCGCAACTCTACTTGCCCCAAATAATCCGAAGCGGACCATCCGCTACTCCGTTAACCCAACGGCATTCGTTGCTGCGCTAATTCTCGCACCCATCAGCGTAACTTTACTGACGTGTTGGACCATCATCGGCCTTTTTGCTCTCCCGTTTGGGGCAATTCCGTACTTGCTGCTGGGCACTCCAGTGTTGCTATGGGCAGTGACACGGATCGAACCCGAACTCTGGAGCTACGCCACACTTGGCTTTGCTGTGAATTTGGTTTGCTTGCTTGCCAGCCTCGCGGCGCATGCTCTCAGCCTAAGCAGCCAGAGCGAGCAGCTAGTTTTCATATTCGCATACGGCCTACTTTTCGGTGCTCTTTACGCAGGCGCTTTTGGCGTCATTTACGCAAATCTCTATCCAAACAGACGCATCCTACAAATCTAGAAGGACAAAACACTATGCTTAGTTATTTGATGCTTTACTTCGGACTAGCCGCCGGCGCGTTGGCGGGGCTGTCATTCATGATCTTTAAGATCGGGAGCGCACTTGCCGATTGCCCAGACACTGGGCGTGCCGCGAAAGCCGGATCAATGACGATTGTCGCTGGGTTTGTCGCCATCGGTGCAGGCGGTGTCATTTTGATCGCGGCAGGTGTGCTAGCAGTTTTGCCACACATGGCACCAGCTGGCGTTTTGACTGCGCTTGGCCTTGCCGTGCTTTGCCTTGGGCTTGGGTTTACGCAAGCTGTTGCAACGCTGCGTGACATCGTTGCACAAGCAGCGGCACGGGTAAGCGCCGCCACTGAATAACGAAAGCCTCTGAAACGGATTAATAGCTGTATTCGCTGTAGATCCGTTTCAGATCACCATTCCAATCGCCATTGTAATGATCCAGCAATTCATCGGCCAAGGTCTTGCCTGACTCAATGCTTTCTTTCAGCGCGTTTAGGAAATGGGTTTCGTCCGGGATCAGGCCACCAGCACCGGGGCGTGCGCGGTTCTTTAGGCCAGCTTCAGAAATAGCAACGACCTCGCGGGCGAGTTCATGCATATTGATCCCACCGACCTGTGCCTGAAGCCCATCAACAGAGGCAGCCACACGCAGGGCTTCGCGCTGTTCTGCTGTCCAGTCTTTACAAATATCCCAAGCAGCATCGAGCGCTGTTTGGTCATAGGTCAGCCCAGTCCAGAACGCAGGCAAAGCGCATAGACGACGCCAAGGCCCACCATCTGCGCCGCGCATTTCAATAAACTGCTTCATACGCGCTTCGGGGAATACGGTTGTCAGGTGGTCGGCCCAATCTGACAAAAGCGGTTTTTCACCCGGCAATGCAGGCAATTCACCCTTAAGGAAGTCGCGGAACGACATGCCCAGCGCATCGATGTATTTGCCATCGCGGTAAACAAAGTACATCGGCACATCAAGAACCCACTGAACCCAGGCTTCGAACCCGAAACCTTCGTCGAACACGAATGGGATCATGCCTGTACGCGACGCGTCAAGGTCACGCCAAATACGTGAACGCCACGATTTGTGACCGTTTACTTTGCCTTCAAAGAACGGCGAACTTGCGAACAAGGCGGCGGCAACCGGCTGTAGCGCCACGGCGACACGCATCTTTTGGACCATGTCGGCCTCTGACCCGAAATCAAGGTTCACTTGCACGGTGCACGTCCGACGCATCATCGCCGTGCCCATTGTACCCACCTTTTTCATGTAGGCGTCCATCAATTTGTAACGGCCTTTGGGCATCAGTGGCATTTCTTCGTGGGTCCATTTGGGGGCTGCGCCAACACCGATGAATTTCACTCCGATCTCGTCCGAGACTGATTTTACCTCGGCTAAGTGCGTATTCACTTCGTCGCAAGTCTGGTGGATCGTCTCGAGCGGGGCACCGGACAATTCAAGCGCACCACCGGGTTCCAAGCTGACATTCGCGCCGTCTTTGGTCAGGCCGATGATCTTGCCTTCTTCCTCAACACGCGACCAGCCAAAACGGCCTTCCAGCCCCTCAAGCACGGCTTTGATCGAACGCTCGCCCTCGTAGGGAAGCGGACGCAAGGAGTCCTCGCAATAGCCGAACTTCTCGTGCTCGGTGCCGATGCGCCATTGGTCCTTGGGTTTGCACCCCTTAGAGAGCATCTCGGCCAGTTGATCGTGATGTTCGATTGGGCCACCACCGGACTGAGGAATAGACATGGCGCGCGCTCCGTGCTTGCTGCGTTTCAGAATTTCTATCGGTGACGTGCCGCAAGGCGCATGTCAATGCAAGACCGGACGAACCCTTGCCCAAACGGTGACGCGCGCATCTGGTGTGCGTGAAAGCACGTCAAGCATATCGCCCGTCTTAATCCCCGGCAATCCGGCGAAAACGTCGAACAATGCTTCGGCCCCGGTCGCATTGATTGGAATTGATAAGTTTTGCCCGCCAACACCGGTCAGCACCCAGTTGGGGTTTGGGTGCGCGCTTGGGTCAAGCTCAAGCTTGGTCAAGTCTGCAACATCAATGACGCCCCCGTCTAGTGGCCCATAATAGGACAATCTACGTTCGTTGATTTGCACAACACCGGCCCCCACCCCATCTTGACGAAATCGCGCGCGCTGCACACCAGCAGCCGCAAGCACAACCCCGATCAATACCACGAGGTATCCCAGCCATTGCACCGCACCAAAGGCCCGCAACCCCCACCACAGCCCCAGAACGATCAGCCCGATACCAATCAACGTATCGCGCCAGCGCCATAGAAACGCGCGAACCTCGGGGCGAAGAAAATCAGACATGGACCACCTGTGGTTCCTCATAAAGCAGAATAGAAAACGCGCCGATCTTGTTGAAACCAATCGCCTCATATGCACGCGCAGCGTTGTCACTTGCCGCAAATAGGATTGCGTCTTTCACACCGTTATTGTGTGCCTCTTTTAGGTGGAGCCCAACAGCCCGTCGCGCAACCCCTTGCCCCCGGAATTCAGGCTGTGTGTAAACACCACCAATCTGAACGACCTGCGGCAACTGCGCATTAAACCCTGTCATCGCAACAGGCGTTCCATCGCGATAAAGCGCCCGGTGGCTATTCGCATCAAGATATGCGGCAATATCTTTGGCCGCTGTTACATCGGGCTCTTCTCCCGGCACGGGCATGACTTCGGTCAGATAAGCAGTCCGCCAGCCCAGCACAGTTTCTTTGGGCGCATCCGCCAGTGGATACAGTTCAAACCCTTCGCAATCAGGCAACTGCAGATCCGACAGCGATAAATGGTAAAGCGGTTCAACGTCATCGATTCCGGGCTCAACTTGCCAGCTCAACGCCTGCCGCAGAGCCGCCACTTGCCGCGCATCGCCCAAAATCCCACGATACGCCTGCCCTGCTAAGACAGCCCTGATATCACCCCACGGGCCAGTCGGGCATTGCGGGAACAAGAAGCCCTCGTCCGTCACAGTCAGCACATCGGTGATTTGCCCATCCAGCCAACGCGCCCAAAACGTCACAGCACGCGGGTGACCACCCGACATGCCGTAGCTGCGTAAGTTCGAAAGCGGAAACATCGACGTGGCGATGTGGTTGGTCAGGAATGCCTCAATCGCGAGGCGGTCAGCCTCGGTCGCGCGGATCACCCCCAGTCCCCCAGAGCCTGTTGCCAAACTGTTAGTGCGGCGACTGCTGCGGTGTCTGCACGCAAGATGCGTGGGCCTAGGCTTACGGGGTGGCTGAAGGGGAGTGCGTGGAGCTTTTCGCGCTCGGCCGGGGAAAACCCGCCTTCGGGGCCGATTAGGATCGCCCATGGGCCGGGTGCGTCTGGCAGGCCGATAGGGTCCCCGATTTTTGCTTCATCGCAGAACATCAACTGACGGTCTGCGGGCCAGTCGGCCAGCAGGCGGTCCAGCTTTTTCAATTCTTCCACTTGGGGCACAAAGGTACCACCGCATTGCTCGGCGGCCTCGACCGCGTGGGCCTGTAGCTTGTCTTGGCGAATGCGATTCGCGCTTTGGGTATATTCTGTTTGCGCAGGGATAATCCGTGCGGCCCCCATTTCGACAGCTTTTTCAACGATGAACGCGGTGCGTTCTTTGCGGATCGGGGCGAATATCAGCCACAGGTCAGGCGGCATTTGTAGCGGACGCGTCAGTGTCTGACACAGCAGGATACCGCCTTTTTTGCCTGCTTTCACAACCTCTGCGTCCCATTCGCCGTCGCGGCTGTTGATCAAAGATAGCACCGTGCCCTCGGCAATTCGCATCACCCCAAACAGGTAATGCGCCTGATCACGATCAAGCGGAACTGATTGCCCTTCACCCAGCGGGTGATCTACATAAAGTCGAACCTTGGAAGCCATAGGCGGACCATATGACCGAGAACGCGCCAACACCAGAGCCGACAGGCACAGTTTCTGATGCCGTAACGGGGAATTGGGTCGATACCATCGCCCCAGCCTTTACCCGCCCCTATCTGCGGCTATCGCGCGCGGACCGTCCTATTGGAACATGGCTGTTGTATATGCCCTGCCTGTGGGCGTTGGGGCTGGCGATGCTGGCGACGAAAAGCGCAAGCATGCATGATCTTTGGATTGCCGTTGCGTGTGGTATCGGCGCATTCCTGATGCGCGGTGCTGGCTGTACTTGGAATGACATCACGGATCGGCACATCGATGACAAAGTCGCACGCACCCGGTCACGACCCATTCCATCGGGCCAAGTCACCGTGCGTGGCGCTGTCATCTGGATGATTGCGCAAGCGCTTATTGCTTTCGTAATTTTGTTAACCTTCTATTGGGTGGCGATTATTCTTGGGGTGCTCGCGCTTTTGCCTGTTGCAATTTATCCGTTTGCAAAACGGTTTACATGGTGGCCACAGGTATTCTTGGGGCTTGCGTTTAACTGGGGTGCATTGCTTGCTTGGGCTGCGCACACGGGCAGCATTGGGCCAGTGCCCGTCATATTATACTTGGCGGGCATCGCATGGACGTTGTTCTACGATACAATCTACGCCCACCAAGACACAGAAGATGATGCGCTTATCGGCGTAAAATCCACCGCCCGCCTATTCGGAGATAAATCTAGGCAATGGCTACGGCTGTTTTTAACAGTCACCATTTTGCTGTTTGGCGCTGCCGTGGTTTTGGCCTGCATTGATCGCAGCATATTATCATTGGTGATCGCACTTGGTGGCCCTTGGGCGCTTGGATGGCATCTGACATGGCAGCTTGGGCGTTTCGATCCTGACAACAATGACATTCTGCTGCGCCTTTTCAGGTCAAACCGAAACGCTGGACTAATTGTTCTGCCATTTTTCGCTGTTGCCATGTTCGTGTGATTGAACAACGACGCAGCTAGTCCTATTCAGGACGCCAATCAACAAAGCGGATACGCATGCGCCTTTCAGCAGTTTTCATTCGTCTCGTCGCCTTTTCCGTCGCGGGCTTAGTTTCCGTCGGCGCGGCACGCACCACAGTATCTGTCGTTGAAGAGCGCTCGGTGCAAGGCGTGCAAGAAACCCTTATCAATCAGGGTTATTTATGGGCCAACGTATTGGGTGACGGTCTGCAGGTCATCATCGAAGGGCAAGCCCCAACAGAAGCCGTTCGGTTCCGTGCGATCTCTGCTGCGGGGGGGATCGTGGATGCAAGCCGCGTGATCGACAACATGTCTGTTGCTGATTCGGAAAAGATCGCGGCACCCGAATTCGCCATCGAAATTCTGCGCAACGATAGCGGCGTGTCACTGATCGGGCTTATTCCGGCTTCAACAGATCGTGAGGATTTGGCCGACCAAATTCGCGATATTGCTGACGGCCAGCCCGTTACCGACCTTCTTGAAGTCGCCGATTACCCAACGCCAGACAATTGGCGCCGCGCATTGAACTACGGTTTTCGCGCGCTTGAAATGCTACCGCGTTCAAAAATTTCGGTGAATGCTGACCGCGTGATCGTCAATGCAATTTCTGACAGCCCCGAAGAAAAGCACCGCCTTGAAACGGCACTGGCGCGCAACACACCTGATGACGTTGCCCTATCAATCGACATCAGCGCGCCGCGACCCGTTATTTCGCCGTTCACTGTTCGGTTCGGGATAGACGAAGACGGTCCAATGTTTGACGCATGTGCTGCGGACACAAGCGAAGCTGTTGCCGCAATTATCGCCGCTGCATCTGATGCCGGCTATACGGATCAGGTGAACTGCACATTGGCGCTTGGCGCGCCATCGCGCCGCTGGGGCGAGGCCGTCGCGCTTGCAATCAAAGCTGTTGGCGACCTTGAGGGCGGAACAGTCACAATTGCAGACACAGACATAACCTATCTTGCCCCAATGGGCACGGACCCTCGAAAATTCGACGATGTCATTGGGGCGCTTGAAAATGCGCTGCCTGACGCATTTGCGGTCATCGCAGAGCTACCCGTTATGCCCGAAGCCATACCCGGTGGCCCACCACGCTTTACCGCCACGCTTAGCCCAGAAGGCGAAGTGCAATTGCGGGGTCGTATTCCAGACGAGCTGACAAACACTGTCGCAGAAAACTTTGCCATCGCAAAATTTGGCCAAGGTAACATCACCATGGGCACACGTGTTGTCGATGGTCTGCCATCTGGCTGGTCTGTGCGGGTCCTTGCGGGTATCGAAGCGCTTTCCGAACTTTCAAACGGTTCAATCGTTGTGGAACCTGATACGCTAGAAATTCGCGGAAACACCGGAAACGAAGTGGCCAGTGCAGATATTTCGCGTTTACTGATCGAAAAGCTGGGGCAGACTGCCGATTTCGATATCGACGTGACTTACGTCAAACAGCTAGATCCTATCGCGAGCCTACCAACCCCGGAAGAATGCATTGCTCAAATTTCCTCGGTTACGGCTGATCGTAAAATTACGTTCGACCCAAGTTCAGCTGACATTTCCGCTGGGGCGGTACCGTTGATTGATGACATCGCGGATATTTTGAAAAAGTGCGGTGACTTGCGCATTCAAGTCGCGGGCTTCACCGACAGTCAGGGCCGCGAAGAAATGAACCAGCAACTGTCGCAACGCCGCGCGGATGCTGTTTTGACTGCTCTGCGGGCCCGCCGCGTCCCTGTTTCAACGTTCGAATCGATTGGTTTTGGTGAAGAAAACCCCATCGCGGATAACGACACCGAAGACGGACGTGAAGCAAACCGCCGGATCGAGTTTAGTTTGATCGTCCCGGAACCAATCCCCGAGGAAGAAACGACATTAGAGGCGATTGCAGAGGAAAGCCCTCTGCCTACCGCAACGCCTGACGAAGACGCGACAGACGAAGAAGAAGCCCCGACCGAAGAACCCGCAGAAGACGCGGCCACAGAATAACCAGAAGGCAAAGACGTTGAACAGAACCGAATTCATTATCGCCACTGCGATCATCCTGTTTGTAGCTTTCGCCCTTGGTTGGTTTGCAAGCTGGTTGGTCAATCGTTTCACCCGCGTCACCAAGGCCGAAATCGGCGAATTAGATAAGATGGCGCAGTCCTTGCACGAAGCAGAAGAAACGCGTGATCAGGCGATCACCTATCTGCAACAGCGCGAGGCTGAGATGACTAATCAGCTATCCCAGACAGAGGCTGAACTGCGTGCTGCAATGGACGGTTTACGCGAAGCGCGCCACGAAGCAGAAGAACTGCGCGCATATGTGGAACGCCAAAATAACTGATCTTAATCGCGCGGCGCGGCGGCACGGTTTAGCCGATCGTTGATCGCCCGCCCCAATCCATGATCGGGAATTGGCGATACAGCAATCCGTGTCGCGCCCATTGCATCAAGTTGGTGAAGACAGCCAAACAATCGTGCTGCCGCTTCGGTTAGGTCACCCGCAGGTGACAGGTTCAAATCGGCATCTACAGCACCAAACCCCAATACAACCTCACCATCGTCGGCTGCATCCGCATTTAACCGGACCCGCCCTTGCGGTGCATAATGTGACGCAAGCTGACCCGGTGACATCGGAGTTTCAGGATCGTCGGGCATAAGGATAGGTCGTCCAAGACATGCCGCTATCGCTTCGGATGGAATGCCGCCGGCCCGCAAAAGTGCGGGTTCACCCACGCAACTTACGATCGTTGACTCCACGCCGACGCTGCAAGGACCACCATCAATGACGGCATCAATTTTTCCGTCAAGCCCGGCAATAACATGATCTGCCGTTGTGGGGCTGATTCGGCCCGATGGGTTGGCAGACGGGGCCGCAACTGGGCCACCGAAAGTCTGTAGAAATTCTTGGGCCACCGCGTGATCCGGCACGCGTACAGCAAGCGTATCTAGCCCGGCAGTGACCAGTTTGGACACGCCGGCATCAGGTTTCAGCGGCAGAACCAACGTCAACGCGCCCGGCCAAAATGCAGCTGCTAGCGCACGCGCATCATCGTTAAACACACAATATTTTTCAGCTGCCTCCACACCATCAAGATGAACGATCAGCGGATTAAAACTGGGGCGTCCTTTGGCCGCATAAATCCCAGCAACAGCCGTGTCATTACAGGCATCAGCGCCCAGCCCATAGACTGTCTCGGTGCCGAACGCGACAAGCCCACCGGCACGCAAGATATCAGCGGCTTTGGTGAAACCTTGGGCATTTGGTGCAAGTTTTAGCAAAGGCGCGTGAATCATGACGTGGCGTTTCGGTTGATGGGTCTGCAAGCACAGGTAGGTTAGACAAGAATGATTGATGCATAGCCGTGGCACCTCTGTTTGCCAAGCGGATGCATAGAGTGGAGAATACCAATGGCTTATCGCGCACCTGTCGGCGATTTTCGTTTCCTGATGGATCATGTTGTCAGCTTTGGCGACGTGACGAACACCGACCGTTTTGCGGAAAGCACACCGGATATGGTTGATGCTATTCTTACTGAAGCTGCCAAAATGTGTGAAGAAATCATCGCACCACTGAACCGCGCTGGTGATTTACACCCTGCAAAGCTGGAAAACGGCGTTGTCCGTACATCCCCTGGCTTCGCCGAAGGGTACCGCGCGATCGCGGATGGCGGTTGGATTGGTATGTCCGCGTCAACCGACGTTGGCGGCATGGGCCTTCCGATGACGTTGACTACCGCAGTGAATGACATGATGTCCAGTTCCTGCCTATCTTTGCAGCTCAACCCACTGATGTCCCAAGGTCAAATCGAAGCGCTGGAACATCACGCGTCTGACGTGATCAAAAACCTGTACGTTCCGAAAATGATCTCGGGTGAGTGGTGCGGCACGATGAACCTGACTGAACCGCAGGCGGGGTCAGATGTTGGTGCGTTGCGCTCAAAGGCTGAACCAAACGGCGACGGATCGTTCGCGATTTCAGGGCAGAAAATTTATATCACTTGGGGCGACAACGACTTTACGGAAAACGTCTGCCACCTGGTTCTTGCACGTCTTCCTGATGGGGTGCCCGGCACCAAAGGAATCAGCCTGTTCATGGTCCCCAAGTTTATTCCCGACGCCGACGGCAACCCTGGCAAGCGCAACAACCTGCGTGTCGTCAGCCTAGAGCACAAGCTTGGCCTGCACGGATCACCAACCGCCGTCATGGAATACGACGGCGCGACCGGTTGGCTAGTTGGCCCAGAGCATGGCGGCATGGCCGCAATGTTCACAATGATGAATAACGCCCGCCTTGGCGTGGGCGTACAGGGTATTGGCATCGCCGAAGCGGCATACCAACACGCATTGGCCTATGCCCAAGATCGCACCCAAGGCAAAGCTGGCGGATCAGGCGCGATCATTGAACACGCTGACGTGCGCCGCATGCTGGCCAGCATGAAGGCCGACACTTATGCAGCCCGTGCGATTTCTTTGATGAACGCCGTTGCGATTGACATGACAACGGCAACCGGTGACGCAGGCTGGAAAGCGCGCGCAGCATTCCTGACCCCAATCACCAAGGCCTTTGGCACTGATGTCGGCATGGAAGTGTCTAGCACAGGTGTGCAGGTCCACGGTGGCATGGGCTTTATCGAAGAAACCGGTGCGGCACAGTTTTCGCGTGATGTGCGCGTGACTGCGATCTACGAAGGCACCAACGGCATTCAGGCGATGGACCTTGTTGCGCGCAAGCTCATGGACGGTGGCGAAGCTGCATTCCGCCTGCTTGAGGAAATTGAACAAGGCGCAGAAGCTGCCAAAACCACGCACCCCGAATTGGCAGAGGCCGTTTGGCAATCTGCGGAATCCTTGCGCGAAGCAACCGAATGGCTGGTCGAGCAAAGTGACCTAAATCAGCGATTTGCAGGTGCGGTACCTTACCTTCGGGCCTTTGCACGTGTATTAGGTGGGCATGTTCATCTTGCTTCTGCAATGGCCGGAGATGCGTCACGCGTGAAATTGGCAACCTTCTATATCAAACGATTGCTGCCAGAACACGCTGGTCTGCTTGCCCATGTGCGTGAAGGCGCGGATGATCTGCTGGCAATCACAGCCGAAGATCTGGTCGCGTAATGGCGGACGGCGTCAGCGGCATCCGTTATCCGTTCGACGTCCCGCCTGAGCAAGGCGAAGCAATTACTGTGGCACCTGGCGTTCTTTGGATGCGCTTGCCGCTGCCGATGGCGCTGGACCATGTAAATGTCTACGCGCTTGACGATGGCGACAGCTGGACGGTGATTGACACAGGATTTGCCAGTCACAGCAGTCGGAAAATTTGGCAAAACTTGCTCGATGGCCCGCTAGCTGGCAAACCCGTTGGGCGGGTTGTCGTAACACACCACCACCCTGATCATGTCGGGCTCGCCGGTTGGTTCATAGCCAACGGAGCAAGCCTAAGCATGCCGCGCACGGGATGGTTGATGGCGCGCATGCTAACGCTTGATGTACAAGAGGTCACACCAGACGAAACGCTCGCCTTCTATAAGCGTGCCGGCATGGAACCGGCCGAGTTTGAACGACGTGCGACGGAGCGTCCATTCAACTTTTTTGACTGCGTCACGCCGCTCCCGCTTGGCTATCATCGTTTGATAGATGGCGAAACGATCCAAATGGGTGGCCGTACATGGGACATTCGCATGGGTGACGGACACGCGCCCGAACACGCAACATTTTGGAGCCGCGACGACAACCTAGTCATTGGCGGCGACCAACTGCTTCCATCAATTAGCGCGAATTTAGGTGTTTACCCAACAGAACCAGAAGCCGATCCTGTTGGCGATTGGCTGGCATCTTGCGAAAAGCTTGCGCCATTTGCAAAGGACGATCAGCTTGTCTTGGGCGGTCATAAGCTGCCATTTACTGGGCTACCGCTGCGATTAGATCAGATGATTGGCAACCACCACAGCGCGCTATCGCGGTTGCGCAAACATCTTGCTGAACCTCGGTCGGCAGCGGAGTGCTTTCCCCCGTTATTCAAGCGCAGTATCGGCCCTACTGAGTATGGGCTCGCCTTGGTCGAGGCAGTCGCCCATGTGAATCACCTGCATCAAAATGGACAGGTCACACGAACAATGCGCAGCGACGGCGCATGGGTGTTTCAAGCCAAGTAAGGTGGATTAAAATCCACCCTACGCCGTGTGACGATTTTCGATCCGCCCATACAAGCGTTTCAAAATACGGCTTGCCGTTGTTTCGCACAACGCGGGTATAAACGCATGGATCAACGCCGCCCCAGCAGCGATTGCCATCCAAAAGCAAAACCCAAGCGCAAACCGCATATGTCCCAAATAGGTTTCATTCACTGTTGCCGGATGATCAAGAAATACAGCCGCGATAGAATTGCGGCGTGGCGTGTTTTGAGAGGTATGAGACATTGGCGAGCCTTTGCTAAGTAGTTTCAAACAGCCTAGCGGAACATCGCCTTGCAGCGATCCCAATTTTCACTAGATATACGTCACTTTTTGAGACAAAATATCAAATATGACACATATATTAGACGAAACAGATCGCGCTATTCTAAGATCCTTACAAATTGATGCAGCCCAATCCGTTGATGATATTAGCGCAAAAGTGCATCTTTCGCGGAACGCCTGTTGGCGACGTATAAAAGCGATGGAGCAATCAGGCGTCATCACAGGCCGCGTCGCATTGGTTGACCCCGCCAAGGTAGGCGCCCCGCTTACCGCGATGGTATTGATCCGCACAAATGCGCATGACGCCAAATGGATGGCAGAATTTCAAACAACGCTACGCTCTTTACCCGAAGTTGTCGGCGCTTACCGCATGACCGGGGATCTAGATTACGTCTTGCGCGTGCGCGTCGCAGACGTTCCTGCCTATGATAATTTCTACAAACGGCTGACTTCACGCATTTCTGTCTCGGACATTTCGGCAAGTTTCGTTATGGAGGAAATCAAAGACACAACTGCGGTGCCCTTATGACCTCTGATACGCCACTCCACATGAATATCGATACCTCTGCCGAGCTGTTGGAAAACGACATCCTGCCCAAAACGCAAGAGGTGCACACCGATCCAAACGTGCCCTGCCCGTCGTCGACAAAGCTGCCCAAGGCGCTTGGCGAATCGATTACAAAGAAAAGCCCCGCGCAATGGGCCTATGAGCGGATCATTATGTATATCCAGAACTTTGAAAAGCAGTTGGACAACGACCACGAAGTCGGCGTTGGCTTGGCAGGCGGCCTGACAGGGGTGATCCGCATCGAAGGTTTAGGGTATTACGACCCCGATATCGTAACCTATTATGGGACGAATGAGGCAGGTGCGAAAACGCAGCTTATTCAGCATGTGAGCCAAATGAATGTCACACTGATCGCCAGCCCAAAGAACATTGATCAGCCAGAACCAAAGCGGATCGGCTTTCAACTGGCGGCGGCGCTTGAACGCGATGTAGATGTGACCACCTGACCGGGTGACAGCCTCGGAATTATCGTCTATGCGATACTAAATCGACCACTAAGGAATCTAAGCATGTCTGACTACAAACCCGGCGAAATGGACATCACAGCGCAAGAAAAAGCATTCAACGGCTTTATCAGCATGGTGACAAAAGGCTCTATCTTCTGCATTTTCTTGTTGATCTTTATTGCGCTGGTTAACGGCTAATCAATAGATGAAACGTCGTCAGTTTCTTGTCGGGCTTCCGCTTGCTCTTTCTGCGTGCTCTGCTGCAGAAGTGTGGGCACCAGACGATGTTGTATCGCGCGCAATCTATCGCGATACCAGCGGCACGTATCTAACGCTGTTTACAATGCGCAACACGGGCTCTGATAAAGGAGCCCACACCGCGTTATTGATCAATGGCAGCCAGCGGATCATTTTTGATCCGGCTGGATCGTTCAAACAGACGCGCATGCCTGAACGCAACGACGTATTATTCGGCGTCTCCCCAGAGCTTGAAGCATATTACGTCAGCTTTCATGCCCGAATTACCTACTATGTGCTGGCGCAGACTGTCCAAGTTTCAGCAGAAGTCGCGGAACGGGCCATGCAGCTTGCATTGGCCAACGGACCAGAACCACAAGCACACTGTGCACGATCAACGTCACGGCTATTACGTCAGCTACCAGGCTTTTCGGATTTTCGCCAAACCTGGGACCCCAACCGAGTGTCAGAAGATTTTGCGAAACTTGCCGGCGTCACAACCCGCGAATATCGCGAAACAGACGCCGACGATAAATCGATTGCAGCCGCTCAAATCAATGCAGCCCTGCAAGAAGGCCAGTAAGCCCCATTCCTCCGTATAGCGTCGCGACCCCTGCAAAAACCGCCCAAAGAACGTTGCGCGTCCATAGCCCGACACCCACAGTCATCAATGCAGCAAGAATTCGGATTAAGTCAGGCTGACCACCTGTTGCGGCAGGCCACAACACCAGAGGCGCCACCATACCCGGCAGCACTGCAACGGGCGTAAACCGAAGCAACCGCAATACGAACGGCGGCATAGGCCGATTCCCTATCAATCCTAAAAACGAAAACCGGATCAAGAAGGTCCCGATCCCCAAAACAGCAATAATGAACCATATTTCTGCGGAACTATAAGTCATTGGGCGCGCTTCTCTTTCCATGTTTCAACAAATGCCCCGGTCAGCATGGCGACTGCCGCAGCGATCAACAGACCGGTTCCCGAAGGCAGATCAACCAATGCAAGCGCGACGATCACCGACGCGGCAGCGGCTGCGACATGGGCAACGGATTTCATCATCGGCGCAACCAACGCTAAAAACATAATTGGCATAATAAAATCCAAGGCCCATGCATCAGGAATTGCTGTACCAGCCAAAATACCAACGAGCGTCATTCCGATCCAAAGTGGCGTAATTGGTGTCGCGACCCCAAAGAAATAAGCAACCCGATCTGCAACCGACATCTCTGGACGGGTTTCGTATCGGGCGACCGCAGTAATATAAGTCTGGTCAAAATTCAGATACGACACCAAGGCCCGCTGCCACAGCGGCGCGTTCCCCAAGTAGGGTACAAGCGACGCGGAATACATCGCCATCCGCAGATTTACCGCCAACGCCGCCAATAAAACAAAGGCAATACCCGCATTTTCTGTAATCATTTGAACCGCTGCGAACTGTGATGCGCCTGCAATGACCAAGACTGAAAAACCCATCGCCTGCCCCATGCTTAGCCCCGCATCCATCGCAACCACCCCAAACAATAGGGCAAATGGGGCCGCCATGAGGATAAATGGCAGCCCGTCGCGGACACCAACCCAATAGGCGGATTTCGCTGGTTTTTTGACGGTGGAACTCGTCATCTCTTTCCCCTAGCTTTGATGTGTTACGACAGGCTTAGACCTGCAAACTGGGAATGACAATTGGCGCGACTTGATAACACGACAGACTACATCATTGCGCCGCGTCCAGCGGCCTCGGGCCTCACACGTGGTGTGACTGGCGCAGATCAAAACGGCGACCAGATTGACCTTAACGTGGTCGAAGAACGACCGCTGACGATCTACCTCAATTCCCAAGAAATCGTGACCGCCATGACCATCGGGGACTATCCTGAATACTTGGCGCTCGGGTTTTTGAAAAATCAGGGTATGCTGCGCGACGATGAAACACTTAAAGGCGTCGATTACGACGAAGAGTTGTCAGTAGTTGTTGTTCGGACGGACGGGCAAACGACCTACGAAGACAAGCTAAAGAAAAAGACCCGCACCAGTGGTTGCGCCGTCGGCACTGTTTTCGGTGACATGATGGAGGGGCTGAGCGACGTGGCGCTTCCTGATACAACTGTCAAAACCTCAGACCTCTACGCACTTGCCGCTAAGATAAACCGCACCCCGTCTCTCTACCTAGAGGCCGGTGCGATCCATGGCACGGTGCTGTGCCAAGACGACCAACCGCTCGTCTATATGGAAGACGTCGGACGCCACAACGCCGTCGACAAAATCGCAGGTTGGATGCTGTCAGAACACGTCAGCGCCAATGACAAAATTCTATACACGACCGGGCGGCTTACATCAGAAATGGTGATCAAAACGGCCCTTATGGGCATTCCTGTTTTGGCATCACGATCCGGATTTACTGCGTGGGGCGTCGAAATCGCGCAGCAAGTCGGTTTAACGCTGATCGGGCGGATGAAAGGCCAACGGTTTGTCTGCCTTTCAGGCGAAACCCGCCTTATCCGCGATGCAGACCCAAACAAAATCGAGAATGAACCGCGCAAAAGCGGACGAAAGGGCCGTGAATGACTCACCTATCATCTTGCCCTAAATACTCCCGCCAGAGGCGGATTCGCCGCGCCGCAGGCGAGGTGAGCCGATGATCCAACCACTTGGTGTTATCCTTGCTGGCGGGCAGGCCACGCGTATGGGCGGCGGCGATAAGGGGCTATTGCCGCTTGGTCGCGGAACTATTCTGTCACATGTTATTGAAAGGCTAGAGCCGCAAGTCGCAGGCGTAGCGCTAAACGCCAATGGTGACCCCGCACGTTTTGACAACCTTAATCTACCGGTCATTCACGACAGTATCGCAGGTTTTGCAGGTCCGTTGTCTGGGGTTCTCGCCGGGCTAGACTGGGCTGCGACCAAAGGTGCAACGCACATCGTGACCGCAGCTGCGGACACGCCATTCTTTCCGTGTGATTTGGTTCCCCAGTTGATGATGGCCGCCGAAAACGCCAATTCACAAATCGCACTTGCAACCAGTCCCGGCGGGCGTCACCCCACATTTGGACTATGGCCTGTCGCGCTATGTGATGACCTGCGTGCCGCCTTAGAGGATGGGCTGCGCAAGGTTGTCCTATGGACAGACAAACATGGCGCTGGATCAGCGGCATTCCCCGAGGACACTGCATTCTTCAACGTCAACACACGCGATGACTTGGTGCAAGCGCAGGCGATGCTATGAAAATCTTTGGTGTCGTCGGATATAAAAACGCTGGCAAAACAGGGCTGATGGAGCGTCTGGTGACTGAGATCAGCGCGCGCGGCATCAGTGTTTCCACAATCAAGCACGCACACCATAGCTTCGATGTCGATCACCCCGGAAAAGACAGTTATCGCCACCGAACAGCAGGCGCGCATCAGGTACTCCTTGCGTCCAATACCCGCTGGGCTCTTATGACAGAACTACGGGACCACCCTGAACCACCGCTTGCTGATCTTCTTGCACAGCTGACCCCTGTCGATCTGGTTCTGATCGAAGGATACAAACGCGACTCACACCCCAAGATCGAGGCCTTTCGCGCGGAACCACAAAACGCATTGCTCGCGCCGACCGACCCGACCATTCGCGCGATTGCGACAGATACACCCATTGATAGCACGCGGCCGACGTTCGATCTAAACGACACCAAATCCATTGCGGACTTCATTTTAACAGAGGTCGCGCTATGAAATTTGATAGCGTGCTCATGGTTGATTGGTCTGGCGGAAATGATCGCGGCCCCACGCCAAAGAAAGACGCCATTTGGGCCTGTGTGGCACGCGAAGGTGATGCAGAAGACCCTTTGTATTTTCGCAATCGTCACGAAGCAGAGCAATGGATAGAGACATTTCTAGCACAAGAGCAGGCCTTAAACCGACGGGTGTTGGCCGGATTTGATTTTGCTTTTGGTTACCCGCATGGATTTAGCAACGCATTGACGGGATCTGATGACCCACTCGCCTTATGGGACTGGTTCGCTGAGCGGGTGATTGACACAGCCAAAGAAAACAATCGCTTTGAACTGGCTGGCGAAATCAACGGCCTGTTTTCGGGCATCGGCCCATTTTGGGGAAATGGATTGAAGCGCGACATTGCGGGTCTCCCTCGCAAAGGAAGCCTACGAACCAATACATCATTCGCAGAACGTCGCTCAGCAGAGCAGATCGCAACCAGAGCCTTTCCAGTTTGGCAGCTTTCAGGTGCCGGAGCGGTCGGATCGCAGGTGATTATGGGGTTGCCGATGCTGTCACGTTTACGGCACAAGTTTTCAGTATCAGTTTGGCCATTTGAGCCACTTGAAAATCCTATCACATTTATCGAAATCTGGCCTTCTCTTATAGCTAAGGCCGTGACGGCGACCCAGCCCACAGACCGGATCAAAGACGCGCATCAAGTCTGGCTTATGGCAAAGGCGATTTCAGGGATGCCCGACGATCATCGAAGCAAGCTGCTAAACGTTGAGCCAACAGCAGAAGGAACGATTTTTGGATTAAATGATCCACAGTTATTAGAGATGGCAAGCCAGCAGACTGCGCTGACGGCACCTTCTCTAACAAATGATTGCTTTGCCATGCCGCAGGGTGCGCATTGGACACCAGTGTCTGTGGCTCTTCAGCATTTACGCGATAGGCTTGGCCCTGTGACCGGGGCCGAAGTGGTTACCTTATCGCAAGCTAACGGCCGGTTTCTTGCAAAGGATGTGATTGTAGCAAGATCACACCCCCCCGCACCGAACGCCGCTGTTGATGGCTATGGCTTTGCCGGACACGCGCCTGAGGAACCGCATTACATGCCGTTGGTCGCCGGTCGCTCTGCTGCTGGGCAACCATTTCGTGGCGCCGTACCAAAGGGTCATGCTATCCGAATTTTGACAGGCGCAAATTTACCGGAAGGTGTCGATACTGTTATCCTTCAAGAAGACGTAAATGTTTCCCAGAACCACATCGCTTTTCAGGGGCCTCTCAAACGTGGCGCAAATGCAAGAGATGCTGGCGAGGACATGAAACGTGGCGATGTCATTCTAGCCACCGGACATAAGATAGCCCCTGCTGATTTGGGAACCATGGCGGCGGCCGGTGTTGGGCACGTTCATGTCAGGCGGCAATTGCGGGTTGGTATATTGTCAACAGGTGACGAGCTTTGCGAGCCGGGCACACAGGCTGACGTTGGGCAAATCTTTGATGCAAATCGCCCAATGCTATGCGCTGTCGCAGCCGGTTGGGGATATGATGTGGTTGATCTTGGGCGTGCACCAGATGATCGCCCCAAACTGCAAAGAATATTGGATGACGCAAGCCAACGTTGTGACGTCATCATCAGCTCCGGCGGGGCATCTGCCGGGGACGAAGATCACATGTCTGCATTGCTTCAGGGCACCGGATCACTAGCGCTATGGCGTATTGCAATGAAGCCGGGGCGACCTCTTGCTATGGGGCTATGGAACGACACCCCAGTATTCGGGCTACCCGGCAACCCCGTCGCAGCAATGGTTTGCGCACTTATATTTGCCCGGCCAGCTTTGCGACGATTGGGCGGTGGCGATTGGCACGAAACCGAAGGTTACATGCTTCCTGCGGCCTTCACAAAATCCAAGAAAGCAGGACGCCGCGAATATCTACGTGCCCGCATTCGTGACGGTCAGGTCCACACTTTTGCATCAGAAGGTTCAGGTCGTGTTTCGGGGCTTAGTTGGGCAACCGGGCTTGTCGAACTGGACGATCCCGCGCAAAAGGTGTCACCTGGCGATCTTGTCCGCTTCATTCCCTTTGGAAACTTTGCACTATGAAAATAACAGTAGGTATTCCAGACGCCAGCCGAGAAGAGGCCGCCGCCCTATACTGGGATGCCTTCGGCAAAAAGCTTGGGTTCACGATGGGCCCAAAATATCGGGCACTAATCTATATCAACCGGGTTATGCGATCAGACCACGGGATTTGCGCACATGACGACCACGGGCGACTGATAGGGGTTGCCGGGTTCAAAACATCGAATGGCGCGTTGGTCGGCGGAACATTTACTGACATTCGCAAGGTCTATGGCTGGATCGGCGCGGTCATCCGCGTATGGCTCATGGGAACTCTAGAAAATGACATCGAAAATGAACGTTTCTTAATGGACGGGCTTTTCGTCGCCCACGAGGCACGGGGCAAAGGCGTCGGGACCGCATTGCTTGATGAAGTTTCCGCCGAAGCAAAGCGACGTGGGTATCGCCAAGTGCGGTTAGACGTCGTCGATACGAACCCCCGCGCCCGCGCTCTATATCTGCACGAAGGCTTCCGCGAGGTCGAAACCCACAAGTTAGGGCTGCTCCGCTATATCTTTGGGTTTAACGCTGCGACTGTGATGGTCCGCGACGTCTAGCCTGTCATTTTCTTATAGCGAATGAGAGAGGGCATGTTGCTAAGCAGATTGATTAGACAAAGTCAGTGCTTATCTTCCTCCCTTGTCACGCTGGCAAACGCTTCAACAGAGGCTAAAAAGTCTGCACAAAAATCCGGGGAGCCGTGCATGAGAACGGCCCCGATATTTATCTGCCACGCAATGTCGCGGATCTATGGAATAGATCTAATCATTTCAGTTCTACCCCCATAGATAAACTAAAACAGTTTGGCCCTACTTAGCATTTAACTTTCTGATCGAGATGCGACCTAGCCCGTTTTCTTCAACTTCGTCGCGACGTTATTCTTGCCTGAACTGAACTGGTCAGTTTATATAGGGCTTCACTCAGGAGGACCAGAAATGCCCGACGGCGCAGAAGAACCCAAAAAAGGTCGCAAGTTTGATCAGGTCCTTGATGGAGCTAGAAAAGTTTTTTTATGCGACGGGTTTGACGGTGCGTCCGTGGACGATATTGCCAAGGCTGCAGGCGTGTCAAAAGCCACGCTTTACAGCTACTTTCCGGATAAACGGTTCCTATTTATGCAGGTTGCTAAATCCGAATGCTGCAAACAGGCCGAACGCGCGATCGAAACGATCGACATGGATGCGCCTGTCCAAGATGTGCTATATCAAGCCGCCCGCGAAATTGGGGATTTTATCACCTCGGACTTTGGCATGCGGATTTTTCGCGTTTGCGTCGGCGAAGGTGGTCGATTCCCTGAACTCGGTCGACAGTTTTACGAAAGCGGGCCGCTTTTGGTGCGCGACCGGCTAGTCGCATATTTTGACAAGGCTATTGCCAAGGGTGATCTTATCATCAGTGATCGCGAACTCGCGGCGGATCAGTTCAATGAACTATGCCGCGCTGACCTATTTCCACGTATGATATTCAACATGGCGGACAGCTTTAGCGCAAATGAAAAACAACGTGTCGCCAAAGGCGCCGTCGATGTGTTTATCGCGCGGTATGGGGCCACTAAGTAGGCTGGCTACAAAGGGCCCGAACTGCACCGGGCCCTCTGAATAATTTCGGATCAGTATTCCACGACAGCGCGGATTGATTTTCCTTCGTGCATCAGGTCGAAGCCTTTGTTGATGTCTTCGAGCTTGAGCTTGTGGGTGATCATTGGGTCGATTTCGATTTTGCCCTCCATGTACCAGTCGACGATCTTGGGCACGTCGGTCCGGCCGCGTGCGCCGCCGAACGCGGTGCCGCGCCAGCTGCGGCCAGTGACCAGTTGGAATGGGCGGGTTGAAATCTCGGCCCCGGCAGGTGCCACGCCGATGATGATGCTTTCGCCCCAACCTTTGTGCGCGGCCTCAAGCGCCGTGCGCATCACGCCCACGTTGCCCGTGGCGTCGAACGTGTAATCCGCGCCACCGCCAGTCAGTTCGACCAAATGCGCGACCAGATCGCCTTCGACTTTTGATGGGTTCACGAAATCAGTCATCCCAAAGTGGCGACCCATTTCTTCTTTGCCATCGTTCATGTCGACGCCCACAATCTGATCCGCCCCAGCAAGGCGCAGGCCCTGCAAAACGTTCAGGCCAATGCCGCCCAGACCGAACACAATCGCGCGGCTGCCTATCTCGACCTTGGCGGTGTTAATCACTGCGCCGATGCCGGTGGTGACGCCGCAACCGATGTAGCAAATCTTATCAAACGGGGCGTCCTTGCGGACCTTCGCTAGGGCGATTTCCGGCACAACCGTGTGGTTCGCAAACGTCGAACAGCCCATGTAATGGTGAATCGGCGTACCATCGAGCATCGAAAACCGGGTCGATCCATCGGGCAGCAGGCCGGCACCTTGGGTGCTGCGGATCTTTTGGCACAGGTTGGTTTTTGGGTTCAGACAATATTCACATTCGCGACATTCCGGCGTGTAAAGCGGGATGACGTGATCGCCGACCTCAAGCGTCGTGACGCCCTCGCCGACCTCGATCACAACGCCCGCACCTTCGTGACCTAGGATCGCTGGAAAGATACCTTCGGGATCGTCGCCAGAGCGGGTGAATTCGTCGGTGTGACACAGGCCAGTCGCCTTCACCTCGATCAAAACCTCACCGGCACGCGGCCCTTCGAGGTTCACTTCCATCACTTCAAGTGGCTTGCCAGCTGCAACTGCAACCGCGGCACGTGTACGCATTCTTCGTCTCCTAGTTTGTTGACATGACGATCTGCCAAATGACGCGCAACTTCAACCAAGACTTTGTTTTGACTTGCGTGTCGGTGGCGAAAACCCTCATTAGTAGGGCATGAAGTATATCATCCCATTTTTGGTTCTGTCCGCTTGCGCGACAACCACGCCCAGCCTTCCTACCGCTCAGGAAGATACCTGTAATGCAAACAGCTATGCCGCGCTTGTCGGGCAGGACGCAACCGCGCTTGAAAAGGTTTTGATTTTAGGAATGGTCCGCACCATTCGTCCTGACGACATTGTAACGATGGACTATCGTCAAGAGCGCATCAATTTTCGCATCGACGCAAATGAAATCATTACATCAATTACCTGCGGCTAAAATTTGAGAAAATAGTCCCCGGCGTCACGAACAAGGTGGGGGCTATGAGCCGCAACACCGGGGTAGCATTTGCTATAAGGCTAGATTTGCAGTGACTTGTGTTCCGAGTTGGTAATGCCTGCGACGCTACAGCGTTCATTTTGCGGCAAAACAGTGTCATTTAGCTTGGATGCTTGATTTTTAGGGCGTTTAGCGCGACGCTTACATATGACTATTCTTTCCCCCGAACCGTTTTCACATCCACCGCAAATTGCCTTTCACCGAACAGAGCTTGGGGTGATTCTTGGATTATATGGCCGAATGGTCGCTGCCGGAGAATGGCGCGATTACGGCATATCGTGCCTGCGTGAGGTTGCTGTGTTTTCGATTTTCCGGCGCGCAGCAGAACATCCTATTTACCGTATCGAAAAACGCCCAAAGCTGCGTATGAAACAGGGGCAATACGCCGTCATCGGCATGGATGGACGTGTTTTAAAGCGCGGAAACGATTTGAAACAGGTTTTACGCGTGCTCGAACGCAAGCTGATCCGATCAGTCGAATAGAAAATAATATACCTGACTAAAAAAGTCGGATTGACTTTTTAGGCGCTTTCAACGAATGTAGCGCTGTATCCAGCCACCTGTTCACACGACAGCTAGCCCGATCATGAAAATGAAAGGACGAAGGCGATGCATCTTCCAGTCTCCCAACCGGGTGGTCGCAGCTCTTCGACAACAATAGTCACCGCAAGGAGCGCAAAAATGTCATTCCACAGTGTCCCACGCCCACAGCCGGCAGCGACCCAGAACCTACCGACTTATAACGCAGATATTCTGACCCAAGATGGCGACCAAGCGCACATCGTGTTGCGCGACCAAGTTTATACATTACGCATCACGCGTGCCGGTAAATTGATCCTGACAAAATGAATATGGCGGCTCGCAAACAGGGCGGCGCAGCCGTCGGTCAATTGTCAGACCAGCCCCGACTTGAGGCCTGCATCGTTCTGTATTTCCGCATGTGGTGTGATGGACCTGATTCACAGGAGGCCGTATGGAACGACCTTTCATTGGGGTTAGGTCAGGCGCACGGTCGCGCGACGCTTAAGACATTAGAGCAATTGTTTGCAATTTGCACCGAACATCGACGCCGTCCACTGATGCGTCATGCGGTCGGATGCAGCTGCCTAGGCGCTGACGAAGCGTGTTTCGCCAACTTTGTGGCAACCGCAACCGAAGGAGACCGCGAAGACGCGTTGTTAATCGCAACTCTTTTGGTGCGCGCAGACATTGCGCCGCTGATCACATCATTGGCGTCCGATTTGGGGTTGGCGTTGAAGACCATGCTGATGCGAGGACAACCTATGCCACGCGCCCAAGCACCCGCACATGCAACTTTGCATTAAAGGCGACGGCGCGATATCGGCCCGCCGTGTCCTTGAACCTCGACCCGGGCAATAACCTTTTTTACGGGTTCGTATACGGTCGCCATAGGTGTTGCGCTTGCGTGTAGCATCGTTTCGGCATCTACCATCATGCCGACATGGCCTGTCCAAAACACAATATCACCGCGCTGCAACTCACCCTGCACATCGGATCCAAGAACATCGCATTGCAAGTCGCTATCACCCGGACACGGAATTCCGCAGGCAGTCAAACTTGCCGAAATCAGGCCCGAACAATCAATCCCACGCGTAGAATCCCCCCCCCAAAGGTAGGGCACGCCAAAATGTATCTGGGCCACGTTAATTGGATCTAGAAACGGACGCTCTACCGCGCGCAAATGCTTTTTAGAGACATAACCAACGCTCGTTTCCCAAAAGTTGCGTCGTTCGTTCAGCACTTGAACACGCGCACCAAAAGGCAGCGCCATCGCAGGTTCTGATTTAAAATCTTCTTCGCTATACGCGTGGGTCGCCATGGTTCCCACGAAATGGCTCACGGCAAGGGGTTCCACCAGATGTTCGCCCCGCACATAGCCGACGTAGCCGTTGGCGGCCTGAACAAAGGACCAGCCTTGAAGGTCTTCAAAAACGGTGACGATCGCGCCAAGTAACAACTGCCGGTCACGGGCACCATCTGGTGTCCGCAACAAATCAACAACCGGGCGATTGATCATCATTGGCCAGCCAGAAACATAGTTTTCTGCCTTAACCTTACCCGCAAGGGACATTGCCGCAACCCGACCGTTTGCGGGGGTCAGCCTATGATCGGTCATAGGTTCAGCAATTTTGGCAGTGCTTCAAGCACAGCGCGCGCGCCCATTCCAACACCACCTTTCGGGCGGGACGGTGCCGCTGCGGGCTGCCAACCATAAATGTCAAAGTGAATATATGGGCTTTCGATAAAGCGACGCAGGAATAGTGCTGCTGTGATGCTTCCCGCCATCCCGCCCTTGGGCGCGTTATCAAGATCGGCAACGCCCGGTTCAATCATTGCCTCATAAGGCGCGTGAAACGGCATCCGCCACACAGGGTCTGCAACAGCGCGCGCTGCATCACTAATCGCGTCAGCATGCGCATCGCTGTCGGTGTAAAACGGTGACAGGTCAGGGCCGACCGCAACACGGGCTGCCCCGGTTAGCGTGGCCATGGAAATCACCAGCTCTGGCTTATCTTCATCCGAAAGGGTCAGTGCATCCGCCAAGACCAATCGCCCTTCGGCGTCAGTATTGTTTATTTCAACCGTTAGCCCCTTGCGTGACATCAGGATGTCTTGTGGGCGGAAGGCATCGCCATCAATGCTGTTTTCAACGGCAGGGATCAGCACCCGTAGGCGAATAGGTACGCCGAGCCCCATAATCATATGCGCCAACCCCAATACAGTCGCGGAACCGCCCATGTCCTTTTTCATCAGCCCCATAGATGAACCCGGCTTAATATTCAGGCCACCCGTGTCGAAACACACCCCTTTACCAACCAGCGTCAACTGCGGGCCAGTTTCCCCCCAACGCATATCCAATAGGCGTGGTGCGCGTGACGAAGCGCGCCCGACCGTATGAATCATTGGGAACCCTGCTTCGATCAAGTCATCACCAAGCGTGACAGTCATCTTTGCACCGTGTTCAGCGGCCAAAGCACGCGCCGCATCCTCGAGCTCTTGCGGGCCCATGTCCGATGCGGGTGTATTAATCAGATCTCGGGTCAGGGCCTCTCCATTTGCGATAATCGCAATGCGGTCTGCATCAATCGCATCGGGCGCAACCAGCTGCGCACTAGCTGCGTGGCATGGCGCATAACGGTCAAACTTATACTGTGCCAACAACCAAGCCAGTGCCGCTTCTTCTAGCTCAGCACCAGCGAGGCCGCTTGCAATTTGATACACTCCGTCCGGTAGCTTGGCCGCAATTCCACCCATATGAAAGCGACCGCGCGCACGACTGTCGACCGTCCCGTACCCAACAAGCACCTGCGCAATGGCACCATCCGCACCAGGGATCGCGACAACCTGCCCTAACCCCGCTTTGAACCCTTGCGTGACAGTCCAATTCTTTTGAACCGCTGAGAGTTTATCAAGCGTATCAGTCAGACCGTCCGCTTCGACCACATGCAGTGGAATTGCGTTCGCAGTGTCGGTGGCAAAGTTAAGTAACATGGGGTGCGTCCTATCACGTCAGTGTTGCTGCCAGATTACCCCGCTGCGATGGGGCCGCAAGTGCAGGCGTCACCTTTGGCGGAAATTCCACACCTCGTTCACGGCAAAGTCAAACGCACGTTCCAACCGGGCCAATGTCGCCTCTAACGCGATGCCATCGGATTGTTTAAGGCAAGTTTGGATATGACCGGCGGTAATCGCCATTTCGGTAAGACCAATTTGTTCTGCAACCAACCGAATTTTACGGCATAGCTTTAGCATCAAAGCAAAGTTTTGTGCAGCAAGCCCTTGTTGTAACCCAGCCAATTGGGTGGCTAATTCTTCTAACACCCTACATACAATTTGTTCTGCTTCCCCCTCTGTTTTGGCTGCGAATAAACGTTGCAAGGGTGCCGGATCGAACTGCAATTTATCCAAACAGCACAAGATAACGATATCATCGTAAGCACCCCGTTGGAGCGCGAATTTAGTGGTATTTTTTTCCATAAATCTAAATCTAGCGAAGCTTAGTTTTCAGAAGGTTGATAACGGCGTGAAAAACCGCTCGAAATTTCCGAAAATACGACATAGTTTCGTTCGAAATCGCTAGGGAGCCCGCTATGAAATTCGCCCGCCCACTGCCAGCTTACATGGTCACCCGCTATCACGGCTGGAAAGCAACAACCTATGCAGACAACAAAGGTTGGTATCGTCGCCTTGCTGACGAAGGTCAGCGCCCGCGCGCCATGATTATTTCATGCTGCGACAGCCGTGTGCATGTCACCTCAATCTTTGGTGCGGATCAGGGTGAATTCTTTATTCACCGCAACATCGCGAACTTGGTGCCCCCGTTCCAACCCGACGGCAATCAACACGGTACCTCAGCAGCCGTCGAATATGCAGTAACCGCGTTGAAGGTGTCGCATCTTGTGATTCTTGGGCACTCAAGCTGCGGCGGCGTCGCTGGCTGCTATCATATGTGTTCAGGCAACGCGCCCGAACTTGAAGAAAAAGGCAGCTTTGTTGGCCGTTGGATGGATATTCTGCGCCCCGGTTTCGATGCCTTGCCAGAAGGCGACGAAGAATCCCGCCTACGCGCACTGGAAAAAGGCGCGGTGCTGGTGTCTCTAGAAAACCTGATGACTTTCCCGTTCGTGGAAAAGGCTGTCAAAGACGGCACATTATCAATTCACGGCCTATGGAACGACATCGGCGAAGGCACCCTTGAGGCCTACGATCCAGAAGCCGAAGCATTCGTCGGTATCTAAGCCCCCCAGTCAGCCGATTGCATTTCCCGCAAACGGCTGGCGGTACGCTCAAATTCAAAAGTGCCCTCACCTTCGAGGTACAGCATCTCTGGTTCGGCGGCCGCTGAACAGATCAGTTGCACTTTGCCTTCGTAAAGTGCGTCAACAAGTGTGACGAACCGTTTGGCCTCGTTAAAGTTACTACGCGATAGCGCTGGAATATCTTCGAGAATCAATACCCGTACCGCATCGGCCAACGCCAGATAATCCGCAGCGCCAAGGAACCGACCACAAAGGTCATAAAACTTCGCCCGCGCTGTACCGTTGTGATAACCCGGCAGTTCGACCTCTCGGCCTTTGACATGCAGAACCAAAGGTTCAGACTTACCATTACTGAGGTGGTCCCAAATTTCATTGATCGCTATCCGCGCGGCGTCATCATTTGGGGTGAAATAACTTTGTTTCCCGGCAAGACGGTCCTGCCGGTAATCCGTGTCGCTGACCAATTCATGGACCACCATCCGTTCTTTGATCAGCGCGATAAAGGGCGTGAACAATTGGCGATTCAAACCGTTTTTATAAAGATCGTCGGGCGGGCGGTTTGACGTCGTAACCACAACGACACCCGCTGCAAATAAAGCTTCGAACAAGCGCCCCACAATCATGGCGTCTGTAATATCGGTGATCTGCATTTCATCGAACGCAAGAAACCGGACCTCATCCGCCAGTTTGGCGGCGACAGGGGCAATCGCGTCGTCGACCCCTAGCTTGCGGGCTTCGGTCATTTCAGAATGCACCCACTGCATGAAAGCATGGAAATGTCGGCGACGCTTTGGCACATCGACTTGATCATAAAGTAGATCCATCAGCATGGATTTTCCGCGCCCAACCCCGCCCCACATATAAAGACCAGGCACCGGCGGCGGCGCCTTGCGGAACAGCCCGCGCTTAACCGGGGTGGCCAGTGCTGTGCGAACACGCTCAAGCTCAGGAAGGACCGCGATCTGCGCGTCATCAGAATTAAGAGTACCCGCAGCAACGGCGGATTGATATGCGTTTTGAACTGTCATAGCCGTGGGATACCCCGGCACCGCAATGATGAAAAGCGTGTCGATACAATTGAATAATTGACAATGATCCGGTGACCGCGCGAACTGTCTGAATGGAACACAAAGCCCCCCTAATAACCCCCGTGCTAATTGCGGGATGCCTGATCATCATGACCGGTTTCGCGATTCGTGCGTCCTTTGGGGTGTTTCAAATTCCAATCGCCTCTGAATTCGGGTGGCTCCGTTCGGATTTCAGCCTAGCGATTGCGATTCAAAACCTCGCTTGGGGTATCGGGCAGCCAATCTTTGGCGCAATTGCCGAGAAAATTGGCGACCGTAAAGCGATCATTATGGGGGCACTGTTTTATGCGGCCGGCCTGCTCTTGTCCGCAGGTGCAACCACGCCAGCAGCACATCAGTTCTATGAAATTCTTGTCGGGTTCGGGATTGCTGGAACCGGGTTTGGTGTGATCCTTGCCGTCGTAGGGCGTGCGGCATCTGCCGAAAACCGTTCGATGGCGCTCGCTATTGCGACGGCTGCAGGGTCAGCTGGCCAAGTGTTTGGCGCACCGCTTGCCGAATATTTGCTGGGCTTCATGACATGGCAGTCCACCTTCGTCGCATTCGCTGGCATGATCATGGCAACGTTGCTGGTTCTGCCAATGATGCGCAGCCCCGCCAAAGCAACCAAGGCAGAGCTTGAGGAAAGCATGGGCGCGATCCTGATCCGTGCATTCAAAGACCCATCCTATACGCTCATCTTTCTAGGGTTCTTTTCGTGCGGCTATCAGCTTGCCTTTGTCACCGCGCATTTTCCGGCCCTTGTGACCGAAATGTGCGGACCGCTGGACCAAGGCGGTCTTCTTGCCAGTATGGGCATAACGACAACAAGCAGGCTTGGCGCTGTGGCGATCTCTTTGATCGGACTTGCCAACATCGCGGGTACCTTGCTCGCGGGTTGGGCTGGCAATCGATATTCTAAGAAATACTTGCTGGCTGGAATTTACGCTGGCCGGACGATCATTTCCGCAGCATTCATCATCTTTCCGATAACCCCGTTCAGTGTCATCTTGTTCTCTGTTGGCATGGGCAGCCTGTGGCTTGCGACCGTTCCACTGACATCTGGACTCGTCGCGCATCTGTATGGGATCAGATATATGGGGACGCTTTATGGGATCGTCTTCTTTTCGCACCAATTGGGATCGTTCATGGGCGTTTGGCTGGGCGGCAAGCTATACGATATCTATGGGACCTATTCCCACGTGTGGTGGGTCGGGGTCGCAATTGGCGCATTCAGCGCAATCGTACATTTACCCATCAAAGAAAACAGGCCCGCCGCCGCACCAGCCTAGTCGTTAAGACTTTAACGCCTTGCCAATGGCCTGCATGAGCTGTGGGCAATGGGTGTACGGCATAGCATGCCCGGCCTCGGCAACGACTTCTTGTCGCACACTTCTGTGCCACTGCGCCATGACGCCCAGCGCTTGGATTGGAATTACTTTATCATTTTCGGCCCAAACCGCGATTGTTGGCACATCAAGACGCGCCAATCGGCGGTGGTCTTTTTCTTGAACGTCAGACAATATTCCGCGACGGCTAGACAAAATTGCAGGCAGAAAGCCGCGACGACGCAGTTCTTGACGTTGCGCGGCATAGACAGTGTTAGCCATCGGATTATCCCCATCGCGAGGGATCGCCTTGCGCGCACGACGACGTGCCAGCACACCATGCGCCCAATCCCCGATGATCGGGAACCGGCGGCAGAACTGCGCAAACTTGCTTTCGTTAGTCACAACACCCGCTGGCGCAACAAGAATAAGACGTTTGATGTAATGCGGATTGTCGGATGCAAACGCAGTCGCGATAGAACCGCCCATCGAATACCCAACAAGTGTGATATCTTCGGCTAATCCTTGGTGCGCAAGAATATCAACTAATTGCTGCAAGAAAAATGCTTGGTTTTGTCGGCCAGATACCGCATCTGAATACCCACGACCGTACAGATCATAGACCAATACCCGATAGCCTAACTCACCCAACCCATGCGCAAGACCTTCAACCGCGACCGAAGACGTCGACACCCCGTGCACAACAACGGCAACCGGTCCACGCACTGGGCCGATCCAACGGTAGTGCGTAACGCCTTGGCTTAGCTGCGCTAAATCACCAGTCGTCTGTCCACGTTCTTCTTCGGAGATCGGTTTACGTCGTAATTCTAAAAGAATGGGCAAAGCCGCCACAAATAAAAACAGCCCCAAATACACTAGATACGACATCATTATTCCGTCCCGTTTTTTGGCTAGGTCGCGCCCCGCGCTAGCCATGCCGCCAGTATGTAGCGGCTCGTCATCAAATCAAGGTGCGCACCACCGCCGTTTTTAAAGAGTGTAATTTCAGCATCATCTGTGCGCACGAACTGGTCTAACGCATAATAATCCGCCACGATACTGTCTTGGGTAATCACCCCATTTTTGAGCGGAATTTTGATCTCTCCGATGTGATCGACGGTGGTGTCAAAGCTATCAACAAAGATGCGCGACCGCTGCAACGCGGCGTCATCAACTTCGCGCATATCGGGCCGATACGCACCGATAAGATCAATGTGCTGACCGGGTCGGAGCCATTCACCTTTGATCAGCGGCTCGGTCGACATCGTGGCCGAGGTCACGATATCTGCGCGGTTCACCGCCTCGGCAAGGTCTGCTGCGATATAGACATCGGGAAATGCTTCTTTGAAACGATCAGCGCCTTCGGGCGATCTATTCCATACGGTAAACTGCGCATCAGGAAAGGCCGCAGCATAGGCTTCGCGAAGCCCGTGTCCGACTGTGCCGGCACCAACGATCAGAATGTTTTTGCTGTCAGGTCGCGCCAACCGACGTGCGGCAAGCAGGCTATCGCCCGCCGTTTTCCATTTGGTCACAAGATGGAAATCGACAATTGCTTCAAGCGATCCGTCCTTATCCGAAAACAGGTTCACGGCACCGCCGACCATTGGTTTGCCGACAGAACGGTTCCCCGGAAACACGGTCGCGCATTTCACAGCGAGGCCCATCCCGGAAATCCACGCGGATCGGTTCAAAAGCGTGTTGTCGCCCTCGTACAGAAACACATCCGCGACATCGGCCTTTTTCAGTTTGTGCCCATCGGCCAAGGCATCCGTCAGCGCAATCCAATCAAGCTGGGCCTCCCCCTCGGCAAAAGGGATCATCACAGTCATTGTGCGGCTTCTGGTGTTAGCAGACCTTCGGCCACTAGCCGATCTGCCCAACCCTGTGGGTGCGTAAACAAATGGGTTTGCCACCCCCGTTCCGCAGCAGTCGCGATGTTATCCGCCCGATCATCGGCAAACAGCAGGCCAGCAGGCGCGATACCGCAGTCTTCCTCGACCATTTCATAAATCCGGTGGCCCGGCTTAACCTCTTGCATATGGCCCGAGATATAACGGCGGTCGAATTCTTTTAGGAATGGATAGACAGGCTCTGCGATTTCAAACGTCTGAATGCCAAAATTCGAAAGCGCAAATACTGGCACGCCAGCCACGCGCAGCGCACGTAACAAACGTACAGAATGGTCAATCGTCGGCGTTGCCATTTCGGACCAATTGTCATGCCACATGCGGACTTCGTTACGCCATTCGGGGTTTTCTTCAGCAGCCGCATAGATCGTGTCGCGGAAGTGATGGCCGCGATCGACCAGATCATTGATACCGTGCAGATCAATCTCAGCAAACATCGCCTTGCGTCGATCAGCGCCAATAACACGGTCATAAAACCGCTCTGGCTGCCATTCGATTAGCACGTTTCCGATGTCAAAAATAACTGCCTGAATATCTGCCATGTTGGGCCCTCGTGTTCAAATTAGGGCCACCTTAGCAGTCGCTTACAGGGTGTAAACGGTAGACTTGGCTAGCGTGCCGCCTGCCGCACCATCCGTTCAAGAGAGTCTAAGAAACGGGCGCGGTCGGCCTTGCCAAAGGGCTTACCACCGCCTTGGCGAAACGGGTCGGCTGCGCGCATGTCTGCCATAAGATCCCGGGTCGCAAGCACGTTGCCAATGTTGGCTTGCGTCAGTGGTTCACCGTTATGCTTTAGCACCAGCGCACCGTTTTCGATGCACCGCGCAGCAAGAGGAATGTCACCCGTGATGACCACATCGCCTTTGGTTGCCCGGTCGGCGATCCACATGTCCGCCACATCGGGGCCATCGGGAACCACCACGGTTTCTACAAATGGATTAACCGAAGGCCGGATGCCGCCGTTAGAAACGACGAACATCTTTAGCTTATGGCGGGTACCGACGCGTTCTACTTCGGCTTTGACCGGGCAGGCGTCAGCATCAACGTATATCATGCGTAGAGCGCCTCGGCGTGAAAGTTGACGTGATCTTCCATGAAGGTCGAGATGAAGAAATACGAATGATCATAGCCCTTTTGCAGCCTGATCGTTCCTTCTTGGCGTTTTGCAGCCATCGCTTGGGCAAGCGCCTCGGTCCCAAGCAAGTCACCAAACTGATCATCTGTTCCTGTATCAATCAAGATTGGCCCATCAAATCCCTCGCCCTGCATCAGGACACTGGCGTCATGTGGACCCCATTTGGATTCATCTGCGCCCCAATAGGCCGTGAATTGCTTGCGACCCCAGTCGCTTTTCAGCGGATTACAGATCGGCGCAAAGGCAGACACAGACCGGAAACGGCCGGGCAGCGCCATCGCAAACGTCAGCGCACCGTGACCGCCCATTGAATGACCGCAAATCGACTGACGCTCCATATCAAGCGGGAAGTTCTCGCCGACCAAGGCAGGCAGTTCATCCGCGATATAGCTCCACATTTTGTAATGCTTGCGCCAAGGTTCCTCGGTCGCGTCGATGTAGAACCCAGCGCCCTGCCCCAAATCGTAGGCTTCGTCGTCGGCGACATCCTCGCCACGCGGTGACGTATCAGGGAAAATGATAGCAATCCCTTGTTCGGCGGCCCATGCCTGCGCACCCGCCTTGGTCATCGCGTTTTCATGGGTGCAGGTCAGCCCCGACAGGAACCACAGAACGGGAACCGGACCAAACGCGGCCTCTTCGGGTAGGAAAACCGCGAAAGTCATATCGCAGTTACACGCGTCAGAAGCGTGGGAATAGACCCCTTGGGTGCCGCCGTAGCAGCGATTTTCAGAAATGGTTTTCATTGCTAGCCCCTTTCGTTTGGTAAAGGGCTAGCGCACCATGACTATCTTGTCACCCGGCTTGCTTATTCAAAGCTGCCTTTCACGCGGGCAAGCAGCATAAAGGCGCGTGCCGTCCGGGTTTCAGCCAAGGCAAGCAAATCATCATCGCTGGCGTTGATTTCAAAGGCCGCGACGGTCTGATCAAAGCGGCGCAAAAAATGCGACATAGAATCACGGAAAATCGTGTCTTCGGTCATCCGTTTGGCAGTTGGTACCAGATGCGCAGGATCATTCACACCACCCAGCCCAGCGATACCCTCACCACGCTCGCCCTTAGCAAATCGGCGCCATAGGTCAGGATGCGTGGGTTCCGCATGAAGATCATCCATATAGATGCCGTCCTGCGACAGTAGTGTCAGTACATCTTGGCTGGATTGCACGATCTGACGCGCATCGGGGTCGCGCAGTGCACAGCGAAGTGCGGCAAAGCCTTCGACGTCTTCTTCGTTGTCAGGAAAGTTCAAGGCGCGGACTAAATCGATATGAGATAATTGCTGAGTAGGTGGCGCGGGCTCAACCGGTGCTTCGATCACGGTAAGCGGTGCCTGCATTTCAGGAGGCTGACGGCGGGCCGTCGCACTGGGCCCTGCAGCAGCAGGGCGTTGGGGGGCAGGCTGCGACACACGCGTCTGCCGCATCGCATCAAGCGCGGCTTGCATGCGGAATGCTTCGTCACGCGACACGCGCTGCGCACGGGCAACAACTGCGACAACCGCAATCATTGCCACAGGCATAAAAACCGCCACCAACAGCATCATAAAACGCAAACTATCAAAGCCAGCTTCAGTGAAAATACCCGGAGGTAGTATCACAAAAAACAAGCCAACGATGACTAGCCAACCAACCGAAAGCCCCAGAGCCATTCGGTCAAACTGTGTCAAACCATCGCTACCTGTCGTCGATCCGCTCTGCGATCGTCGCGCCATAACAAGGCACCCTTACTTATATATAATGCTAAGAATTTCATAACTACGCACACCACCTGGCGTACGGACTTCAACGCTGTCGCCTTCATCTTTGCCAATCAAGGCACGAGATAGCGGCGACTGCATATTCAGCTTACCGCTTTCGATGTCGGCTTCATACTCGCCCACAATCTGATAGGTCTTTTCTTCGTCGGTGTCTTCATCGACCAGTTCAACTGTCGCACCAAATTTCACGGTGCCCTTTAGCTTGGCCACGTCGATCACGTCAGCCAGTGAAATTACGCCTTCCAGCTCTTTCACGCGGCCTTCGATAAAAGACTGCTTTTCCTTCGCAGAATGATATTCCGCGTTCTCGGACAGGTCGCCGTGTTCGCGGGCTTCGGCGATGGCGCGAATGATGGCGGGGCGTTCAATCGTTTTCAGGTGCTTCAGTTCAGCATCCAATTTGTCAAAGCCTGCGCGTGTGAGTGGAATTTTTTCCATAGTGCATCCGCTCCCGGGGTAAAAAGTGTCAATCGAACGTTCATAGCCTAAGTGGGGTGATCAAAGTCAAGCCTTATGCCGTGATCACGTGTCGCGGTATCTAGTTTTGACGTTGTGTCTTGATTGCCCCACAATCCCGCATCAGGTAACCCTTGCTGCAACCGATTAAAAGGGGGCAGCAGTCCCAACAAGTGAAGGATTTCTAGATGGCCGAGATTGAACGCGAAGCGATGGAATATGACGTAGTAATCGTTGGCGCAGGGCCTGCTGGCCTATCAGCGGCGATCCGCCTCAAGCAACTTGACGCCGATCTGGATGTCGTTGTTCTGGAAAAGGGATCTGAAGTTGGCGCACATATTCTATCCGGCGCGGTGCTTGATCCGGTCGGCCTGAACAAATTAATCCCTGATTGGAAAGAAAAAGGCGCGCCGCTGAACGTGCCTGTCGAAAACGATAATTTCTATATGCTTGGCGAAGCAGGCCAAATTCGCGTGCCGAATTTTGCTATGCCGCCTTTGATGAACAACCACGGCAACTACATTGTGTCGATGGGCAACGTCTGTCGCTGGATGGCCGAACAAGCCGAAGAGTTGGGCGTCGAAATCTTCCCCGGCATGGCCTGCTCTGAATTGGTTTACGGTGACGACGGCGAAGTCAAAGGCGTCGTTGCTGGCGAATTCGGCAAAAATGCAGACGGCACCCAAGGCCCATCCTATGAACCCGGCATGGAACTGCACGGGAAATACGTGTTCCTGTCCGAGGGCGTGCGCGGTTCACTATCAAAAGAAGTCATCGAGAAATTCGCGCTAAGTGCGGGCCACGACGTTCAGAAATACGGCGTTGGCATGAAAGAGATCTGGGAAATCGACCCAGCTAAGCACAAAGAAGGTACCGTCACCCACACGATGGGTTGGCCTTTGGGTGGAAACGCGGGCGGCGGATCGTTCATCTATCACCTTGAAAACAATCAAGTCTATGTCGGCTTTGTGGTTCACCTGAACTATAAAAACCCCCACTTGTTTCCTTACATGGAATTCCAACGCTTTAAGCATCACCCAATGGTCGCCGACCTGCTTAAGGGCGGTAAGCGTATCGCTTACGGTGCCCGCGCAATTACCGAAGGCGGCTATCAGTCGATGCCAAAGCTGACATTCCCCGGCGGCGCGCTACTGGGTTGTTCTGCGGGCATGGTCAACGTTCCACGTATCAAAGGCAACCATAACGCAATGCTATCAGGCATCGCGGCTGCCGAAGCAGCGGTCGAAGCATTCAAAGACGGCCGTCAAAGCGACGAACTCACCGATTATGAAACCGTCGTACGCGATGGCGAAATCGGCGATGACCTGAAAAAGGTGCGCAATGTGAAACCACTTTGGTCGAAATACGGTCTACTTGCTTCGTTGGCTGTCGGCGGCATGGACATGTGGACCAACACATTCGGTTTCTCGCTACTTGGCACCCTCAAGCACGGCAAATCCGACGCAGATGCCACCGAAGAGGCCAGTAAGCACAAGGTTATCGACTACCCCAAACCTGATGGCACGCTGTCATTTGACCGGCTTACAAACGTGGCATTCAGCTTTACCAACCACGAGGAAAGCCAACCTGCCCACCTGCACCTCAAAGACCCATCAGTGCCGGTTAACATCAACCTGCCCAAATACGCTGGCCCCGCCGCACGCTACTGCCCGGCAGGCGTCTATGAGTACGTAGAGGAAGAAGGCAAAGACACCCGCTTTGTCATTAACTTCCAAAACTGCGTCCACTGTAAAACCTGTGACATCAAGGACCCAAGCCAGAACATCAACTGGACAGTCCCACAAGGTGGCGACGGGCCGAATTACCCGAACATGTAACGCATATGGGCCGTCGTGAAGAAATTTTAGAGCACCTGTCCGTATATAACTTTCGCGGGCAGGATAGCTTTGATCTTTCGGATGTATTTATTGGAAATGGCATTGAAGGCGACGATGCTAATGAACTGATAGATGACTTCGCCAAGCGCTTTGATGTCGATATGGGCGGCTTCTTATATTACTTCCACTACGTTGGTGACGAACCGCCGGGGCATCGGCGTGTACTGCCAATCGACCGCCATGGTCAGGTGTATCCATTCATCCCTGTCAGCTTAGACATACTGACTGCCTCGGCAGAGGCTGGAAAGTGGATCCTAGCTTACCCTGATCATGAAGTACGGACGAGCCTGCGCTCGAAGCTCGTCCTGTTTGGCTTTTTGACGCTGTTGGCAGTGTTAATTATCGATTTCATTTGGCGAACTTTCATCACCAAATGAAACTGTACAACTCCGCTAGCGTTTTAGACCCGGACATTCCTATTGCAGCACATACCCGCTTGGCCACGTAAGAGTATAATCCAACGTAATTTCTTGCGTTTTACCAGCCGGCACTGACAAATCCCATTCAAGAATACCACGACGCCCTTCGGGGTTCGTGCGCGTCACAGTCGGGCTAGCGGTGACTTCGACCTCTAGGTCGTCTTGTTCCGAATATGGCACTGCATCACGCAGCAGCACGTCCCAGTCTTGGCCAGTCAGGTTTTCGACCGTAATTACGGCCTCTTCTTCCAACTGGTTGCTGCTGGAAAACACGCCGCGCTCGCCCTCTGACTTGTTGGGTGTCATTCGGTTCAGCACGATACCATCCAGTGGACCAAAGCCCATTTGGGTCTCTGCACCGGTTGCAATCATGGGCAAGCTAGAGAACCCAATCATTGTGCCGTCAGCAAACATCAGCGTCTTTCCGGGCAGCAGCAATTCTTGCGTATCATTCGTGAACTCTGCGACGCGGTAGGCGATGTTGTCGCGACTCGGGGCGGCTTCGGCCCAAATATCCGCATCAAGCGACAGTGTATCTAGCGGCAACCGCAAGTCATCCACGCCATTGCGAATGCTCACGCGACCCGGATAGGTATAGGTAACCGCTGCACCACTAAAGTCCGCCGTCGCTTGCACGCTCGGCGCGGGTGCTAGCGGCGAAGCCAACGACCCCATGATATCCGAAGCCTCCATGGATATCTCATCTTCCATCGTGCGCATCATCTTGTCACGCTGCAACTCATCTTCAGAAACGATCCTGCGCAGTGGCGCCCAAACGCCGCTTGGGGCAATTTGTTCGCCCGGGCGTGCCGTAGACAGTACCAGTTTAACATCTGTCCAGTCTTGACCCGTGTGTTGGCCCACCACCACGGACCTATCTAAATCAAGCGTCGGCGCATCCCCCGTCGTCAGCCGCATATCGTAAACCGGGGACCAATTCGCGAACCCCTCTTGCGTGCTGACGTCAATCGTCACCTCGCCTGCCTCTGCCGTGACAACCGAAAAGGTTAAGACCGATCCGTCCTGCTCTGGCGCCATCAACGCGTTAAGCGCGCGCTGTGCATCATCGAGCGCTTCGACATCATCTTCACGGGCGCGTTCAGACGCCTGCGCCTCTTGTTCCGCTTCAAAGGCGGCCTTGCGAACCGCAAGCGTTTCAGCCCCGACCATTTGCGCAAGTGCCTGAATATCGGTGATGCTACTCGTGGTTAAGGTTTCACCAGCACTGGCCTGTGACAGACTTTGCAGGAACGCGATCTGTTCTTCGGCGGCTATCACTTGCAACCGAATTTCTGCAATCTCTGCGTCACGCTGACGTAACACATCTTCTAAACGCGCAACCTTGTCCTTTGCAGCCAGAATTTCGGACGATGTCTGATCGGGCGTCACCGGCAAACGGTCATGTGCAAGACTAACCGCGCCAAGCTGAACGCCCTGCGGGGCAGAAAGGCGCAAGCTTTCGGTCGCAAGCTGTTCAGGAAGGCCGGGCACGATGATTTCATGTTGACCAGTAGGTAAATCCAACGTGACCTGGCGGGTCACCGTGGCCAGCCCCGGATAGATCGTGACTGCATCAACGCTGGCCTCGCCAGTGAATGTATCGGCAAAGGCGGGAGCGCAGAGCGCGATAAGGCTTGTGGTCAGAAGTGGGCGAAACATATGAGTTCTCCTGCAAATTTCGCTAGATAGTTGTACACTGTATGACGCACGTCACGGGGAAATCCTTGGTCGCCATCGAAAATTATTTTTTAATGTTCAATTGACCATCAACCCAAAGCCGCTCACACATGGCCGTCCCACTCTCAGCAGGATCAGCATGCAAGACCAACACACATTGGATCGGCGTGCCAATTTAATTGGTAGCCTATGGATGATCGCTGCAATGGCGTGCTTTGCAATTGAAGACGTATTTGTCAAAGCAGCCGCAGTGACCCTACCCGTTGGGCAGCTCTTGATTTTGTTTGGCACCGGGGGCGCGATTGTATTCGCCGCAGCGGCATTCCTAACGAAAACACCGCTTCTTAGCGCTGATGTCGTTTCGCGCCCAATGCGGATCAGGGTCCTATTCGAGGTGATGGGCCGTCTATTCTATGCGCTGGCTATTGCGCTTACCCCACTGTCATCTGCGACAGTAATCTTACAAGCCACCCCGATTGTCGTCGTCGCAAGCGCCGCTTTGTTTTTTGGTGAAAAGGTCGGGCTACGCCGCTGGATCGCAATTGTTGTCGGACTGATTGGCGTGCTTATCATAATCCAACCCGGCAGTGATAGCTTTTCTGCGCTATCCATTTTGGCGGTGCTTGGGATGCTCGGCTTTGCAGGTCGCGATCTAGCAAGCCGCGCGGCGCCTAAGACGCTAGGGACGGCCGCACTTGGGTTTTACGGGTTTCTTGCTGTCGTGATTGCTGGGGTGATTTATGCGTTTTATGAAGGCGTAGCCTTCGCAACCATCACACCAGTCGCAGCCCTACACCTTTGCGGCGCGTCATTGGTCGGGGCAGCCGCCTATGCCGGGTTGATGAAAGCAATGCGTACAGGTGAAGTATCCGCTGTGACCCCGTTCAGATATGCGCGGCTGCTGTTCGGAGTCGCCTGCGGCGTCCTTATTTTCAAAGAAACCGTCAGCACCAATATGTTGTTCGGCAGTGCGTTGATCGTGGCATCTGGCTTAATCATTATGTGGCGCAGTAAACCCCGCTAATGACGTTGAAGGTGCGACTTCACCGCGAGACACACACCCGCAAGGATGATCATTGCAATACCGATCATCGATATACCGTCAGGTAGATCGCCAAAGACCAGCCAACCCAACAATGCCGCCCAAACCAAATGCAGGTAATTCACCGGCGCGATGAGTGACGCTGGCGCATGACGGTACGCGACTGCAAACAGAAAATGTCCAGAAGTCGCAAACATACCAAGCAAAACCATTGCGCCAAAGTCAGGCAAGCTTGGCAATGGGCCGCTCAGCGTTGGTAGCGCGGACAGCGTAAAGAATACCGCCCCCACCAGCGTAACATGAAAGATCATTGCGATGCTGGTTTCTGTCCGCGACAACACGCGCGTCAGCAAGTGATAGGCCGTAGCGCATGCTGCATTTAACAGCGCCCATAGCACCCCCATCGGATCAAGCCCGCCACCGGGTCGCATGATCAACAGCACGCCGCAAAAGCCAAGGATCGCAAAGAACCAGCCTACCGGCGTAACCTTTTCGCCCAACAATGGCACTGCAATCGCCATTACCGCGAACGGAGAAACGTACATAATGGCGATGGTTTCACCGATTGGCATCAGCCGCAACGCCAACCCCATCGTTAACGATGCCAAAGCCAGTGTGCAGCCTCTTAGCAGCACCAACCCCGTGCGCTCCGTTTTCCAAAGTCTGGATCGCAAGCGTGGCCAAACAAAGACCGTGAGCAAAATAAGGCTCGCCAAATACCGCACAGCGACGATCATCGGAATTGGATAACGGGCAGTCAGCCCCTTGGTCAGAACATCACCCAGCGCAAAAAATAGCACGGCCAGCGCAACAAGCGCGACCCCGACCAATGGGCGCGCATCAGGTTCGGCACGCGTCAAAAAAGTCGCCATGATCACCCCCACCGTTTAGACACAAAAAAGGGCGCCGAAGACGCCCTTTCGTTATCAATACTAAAACGGGTTGTTACCCCTTTTTCAAGCACTCACGACCCAACACTTCGGCGATCTGTACCGCGTTCAGTGCGGCACCTTTGCGCAAATTGTCTGACACGCACCATAGGTTCAGGCCATTGTCGATTGTGCTGTCTTGACGGATACGACTGATGAAAGTCGCGAAATCACCGACACATTCGACCGGTGTGACATAACCACCATCTTCGCGCTTATCGATCACCATGATACCCGGTGCTTCGCGCAAAATTTCGCGCGCCTCGTCTTCGTCTAGATGATCTTCGAATTCGATGTTGATCGCTTCTGAATGGCCAACAAATACGGGCACACGTACGCAAGTCGCGGTGACCTTGATGTTCTTGTCGACGATCTTTTTCGTTTCCGCGACCATCTTCCACTCTTCTTTGGTGGAACCGTCTTCCATGAACACATCAATGTGCGGAATGACGTTAAAGGCAATCTGTTTGGTAAACTGGCGCGCGGGCTTGTCGTCGGTCGGGTTGTAGATCGATTTGGTTTGATCCCAAAGTTCGTCAGCGCCGCCCTTACCAGCGCCAGATACGGACTGATATGTGCTTACCACAACGCGTTTGATCGTTGCGCGGTCGTGCAACGGCTTCAGCGCCACAACCATTTGTGCGGTCGAACAGTTCGGGTTCGCGATGATGTTTTTCTTTGAATAGCCGTGAATTGCTTCGGCATTCACTTCGGGAACAATAAGCGGCACATCAGGGTCATAGCGGTACAGCGAAGAGTTATCGATAACAACACAACCAGCCGCTGCGGCCTTTGGCGCGTATTTCTTTGTCGCGTCGGAACCGACTGCAAAGAGAGCCATATCCCACCCAGCAAAATCAAAGGTATCAAGATCCTTTGTTTTCAAAGTCTTTTCGCCAAAGCTAACTTCGCTGCCCAGCGATTTACGACTAGCCAACACGGCAAGTTCTTCGATGGGGAATTCCCGTTCATCAAGGATGTTCAGCATTTCGCGGCCCACGTTTCCGGTGGCACCCACGACGACGATTCTATAACCCATTTGGCTGGCTCCTTCGTTATATCAAAGGCCTATTAACGCGCTAAGCCGTTAAGGGAAAGGGGCACGCTGCTGTCCGCGAATTTAATCGGGACACGTCAGTGCTATGCGCAGCCATTTCAACAGGAACCCGGGGCAATGACACCTTCCGAACATGCCCAAACCGGAACGCCGTAAAGCTATACCTTTGCTTCGGCACTGATACCTTTGGATACATAACAATTATGAAATATTTGACTACGGTCCTTCAAAGCAGCAAACAGTGAGACCTTCCATTTCATTCTTTCGCATTGGGGCCGCAGCAAAATGATTGGTTATGCTACGAAAACAACGAATGACAACTGCCTACAGATGGCGGTGGCGCGCCATACTTCCCCAACCCCAAACCGATTTGGGGTAACAAATGCCTAAACTGGCAAAGCTGTTGTATTACGCACTGTTCGCAAGGCGAACGAAGACTGCATTTGCGCGACCCCCGGTAACCGAGCCAGGTATCGGCGGTGAATACGTGCAAAATCTTCGGTGTCGTTTGCGACAACCTTTAGCAAATAGTCGGCAGTTCCAGCCATCAAATGACATTCAAGAACATCAGGCACCAATGCAACGGCGCGCTCGAATGCATCCAAAACTTCATCCGCTTGTGCGCTTAAAGTTATTTCAACGAACACGGTTGTTGGCAGACCTACCTTACGCGGGTTCAAAAGCGCCACATAGTCGCGAATATAGCCTTCTTTTTCCATGCGCTGCACGCGGCGGTGGCACGCCGAAGGTGACAGGTTTGCAACCTCAGAAAGTTCCGCGTTGGATACGCGCCCCGTCTTTTGCAAAACCTGCAGGATTCGCCGATCAATCGTGTCTAGGTCCATTTCACGCGCAATCATGTTGTTAAAAGCCAAAGTTACGCACGATTTTACTGCCGATACCACCACAGACAATCAAAATACCCAGAAAAATGCGTCAGAATGCGCTTAGGGTTGTAAATAGTAGGAGATGTACATGCATATTGGCTGCCCCAAAGAGATAAAACCTCAGGAGTTTCGCGTCGGCATTACCCCGAATGCAGCCCAAGAGGCGATCGCCCATGGGCATTCCGTCACCGTCGAAACCGGCGCAGGGACCGGCGCAGGCTTCGCCGATCAAGCGTACATTGACGCAGGCGCCACAATTGTCGGCACCCCCGCTGAGATCTATCGCAGCGCAGAAATGATTGTGAAGGTCAAAGAACCGCTATCACCAGAACGTAAAATGCTACGCGAAGGGCAGCTTCTTTTTGCGTATCTTCACCTTGCAGCGGATATAGGACAGACTGACGATCTGCTGGACTCTGGCGCCACATGTATCGCCTACGAAACCGTGACCGATGATGCAGGGGGTTTGCCCCTGCTCGCGCCGATGTCAGAAGTCGCGGGTCGGCTTGCGCCGCAAATGGGGGCGTGGACCCTTCAAAAGGCAAATGGCGGTCGTGGGGTTCTTATGGGCGGTGTTCCCGGTGTTAGTCCTGCAAATGTTGCGGTTCTTGGTGGGGGTGTTGTTGGCACGCAGGCGGCCAAAATCGCTGCTGGGATGGGCGCAGATGTAACTGTCGTAGACCGCTCGCTTCCTCGGCTTCGCTATTTAGACGAAGTGTATGGCGGACGTTTCAAAACCAATTTCGCAAGCGCAGGTAACATCATCGACCTCGCAAAAGAAGCCGACCTGATTATCGGTGCCGTGCTCATTCCGGGGGCCACAGCACCCAAATTGCTCAGCCGCGCGCAACTGTCTGAACTTAAACCCGGTGCTGTGCTTGTCGATGTCGCTATTGACCAAGGCGGATGTTTCGAAACATCACGCGTTACGACCCATGAAAACCCGATCTACAGTGTGGATGGGGTCATGCATTATTGCGTCGCCAATATGCCGGGCGCCGTTGCGCGTACGTCTACCATCGCGTTGGGAAATGCCACGATGCCTTATATGCTTGCCTTGGCGGACAAAGGTTGGAAACAGGCCTGTAAAGACGACGAACACCTTTTGCGTGGCTTAAATATTCACGCAGGCAAAGTAACTTATGCCGCAGTCGGCAAGGCGCTGGATCTTGACGTACTACCGCCAATTTTAGCGCTTAAAATATAGAAAGGGCCCGTCGCAATGACGGGCCCTCATGCTTAACAACGTTAAGCTTATTTTTTCAGTGCAACCAAGATTTCAGCCAACAGTTCTTCTTGTGTTGGACCTTTTGGTGCTTCTGGTGCTGCTTCTTCTTCCTTCGCAGCGGCATCTTTCGCACGGTTCACCATCTTAACCAGCATGAACACAACAAATGCGATGATCAAAAAGTTGATGACTGCCATGATGAAAGAACCATAAGCAAAGATAGACGCACCCGCTTCGCGCGCAGCTTCCAAAGACGCGCCAGCTGGCACTTCACCGGCAAGAACAGCGTATTTATTTGTAAAATCAACACCACCAGACACAAGGCCGATGATTGGGTTAATCAGGTCACCAACAAGCGATGACACAATCGCTGTGAAGGCGGCACCAATGATGATACCAACGGCCATGTCCATGACATTGCCTTTGGCGATAAAGTCTTTGAATTCGTTGATCATGTGTTGTCCCACTTCCTTTTTGGCGCGCTGATCCTACGCCAGCTGCGCATGTGCGCACATATTTACGCAGTTTTACGAACAAAATCATGGGTTTTATTTCCGTGCGTTCCCCCTACTTGAAAACAACGAAGCCACACAAAGGATTCAACTGATGATTGATACTGCAAATTTTCCGATTACCGAACGTTGGCCAGCCCAAGATAAATCGGTCATTCAACTTTACTCTTATCCCACTCCAAACGGGGTCAAAATTTCTATCGCGCTCGAAGAAATGAACCTGCCCTACGAGGCGCACCTGGTGACGCTTAGCGACGATGACGTGAAAAGCCCGGCGTTCTTGTCGCTTAACCCAAACAACAAGATTCCAGCTATTGTTGACCCCAACGGACCCGATGGCCCGATTGGCATTTTCGAAAGTGGTGCCATTCTACTTTATCTGGCTGAAAAAACTGGAAAATTCATCGGTTCAACTGCAACTGATAAGGCACGTGTCACCCAGTGGCTGATGTTTCAAATGGGCGGCCTCGGGCCGATGCTTGGGCAGATGGGTTTCTTCTATAAATTCGCGGGTTCCCAGATCGAAGATCCCCGCCCGCGCGAACGCTATCGCGATGAGGCAATCCGCCTTTTGAACGTGCTTGAAAAACAGCTAGATGGGCAAGACTGGGTCGCCGGTGATTACTCTATCGCGGACATGGCAATTGCGCCTTGGGTCAACGCGTTAGAGTTCTATGGCACCAAGGACGAAGTCGGCTATCACGATCTGAAAAACGTGCCTGCATATGTTGAGCGGTTTTTTGCACGCCCAGCAGTCCAAAAGGCCAAGACTATCCCTGACCCGAATGGATCAGCTTGATAGGGGCAGCTGTCCGCTGAGCACGTAGCGCAAAATATCAACGACCTGCGCCGGCTCTTGCACAACAGCAAGGGCCGCTGCGTCGACTTCTTTCAGGGCGTGCTGGTGGTCATCGCCATGCATCACGATCAGTGACTTGCCAAGCGCAGCGGCGTATCCCGCATCAAAGGCTGCATTCCACTGTTTATATTTGTCACCAAACCGAACAACAACGATATCAGCGGTTTCAATCGCGTGGCGGGTGCGGATCGCGTTTAGCTTAGCACCTTTGTTGTCATGCCAAAACTTGTCCGGCTCTGCGCCCATGATCGCAACACCGCAATCATCAGACGCCGCATGATCAGTCACCGGAGCAGAAAAGCTGACGTCCAGATCACCCGCCGCTGCCGTGATTTGGTCACGCCAGTCAGTGTGGATTTCACCCGACAAATATACCTTTAGCATTTTCTGCTCCTTTAATTGCTTCAAACTATACGCAGTCGCGGTATTATCCGCGCAGCGTTCCGCCTGTGGCTTTGGCTACCTTCTCGACGATCTTCGCGCTGACCGCTTCGATATCCGCATCCTTCAGCGTTTTGTCTTTGGGCTGCAGGCGTACTGTTACGGCAAGGGATTTCTTGCCTTCACCCAAAGCGCCACCGATGAATTCGTCAAAAACGCGCACATCAGTGATCAACCCTTTGTCTGCCCCTGCAGCAGCGTTGACCAACGTCAGCGCCTCGACATCTGCGTCAACGACAAAGGCAAAGTCACGCTCGACCGCTTGCAAGTCAGTCGCGGCAAGCGCAGGACGCGTTGCAGATTTGTTTTTCGGCGTCGGGATTTCATCCAACCAAACGGTAAAGCCAACCGCTGGGCCTTTGATATCCATCTCGCGCAGCACCTTTGGGTGCAATTCACCAAAGACAGCCAGAACCTTTTTTGGGCCAAGGCATACTTTACCGTGACGGCCGGGGTGCCACCATTCTCGCGCACCACGTAGGATTTGCACCTTTGTAGGCGCACCAATCGCGGCCAACACAGCCTCAACATCTGCCTTGGCGTCATAAACATCAACCGGACGGGACGTGCCATGCACATCCTTAGGGCCAGTGCGGCCGATCAAAACACCAGAAACGAGGTTATGCTGTTCGCCCGGTTCACCGCCGTGAAAGGCTGCGCCAACTTCGAACAATGCCATATCCATGAAACCACGCGCCTGATTACGGGCAGCAGCACGCAACAGACCGGGCAGCAACGCAGGGCGCATATGCGACATTTCCGAACTAATCGGGTTCTCAAGCATCGTCGCATCATCGCCACCCCCAAACAGCGTCGCTGCCTCACGGTCGATAAAGCTGTAGGTGACGCATTCGTTGTAACCAAGCGCAGCAGCAGTCCGGCGCGCGTTTTTCTGGCGGCTTTGACCGTCTGTCAGAATTGGTTTTGGCACGCCAGCATCCATGCGTGGCAGCGGCTTACCTTCGAGCTTGGTCAGCGACGCGATACGCGCGACTTCCTCGACCAGATCAGCCTCGCCCTGAACATCGGGCCGCCATGACGGCACATGCGCCATGTTACCCTCGAGCCTAAAGCCAAGCGCAGTCAGTGTCTGACGCTGTGTGCTTTCTGGGATATCCATCCCCACCAGACTGATCAAACGCTTGGCATCCAGCTTATAGGCGCGTGCGGTATCAGGAACCTCGCCTGCTTGAACAACCTCGGATACCTCACCACCAGCGTGATCCACGATCATACGCACAGCATGCTCTAACCCTTCGGGTGTAAAGGCCGGATCGACACCGCGTTCAAAACGATACCGCGCGTCCGAATTAATCTTAAGCGCACGACCCGCGTAAGCGATCTGGATCGGATCCCAATAGGCGCTTTCAACGAACACGTTCACAGTATCTTCGGTGCATCCAGTGTCGGCGCCCCCCATGATGCCAGCGATGCTTTCGACCGACTTGTCGTCAGAAATGACCATTTGGCCAGCCTGCAGTGTGTATTCTTTGTCGTCCAGCGCAGTGATGGTTTCGCCACCCTTAGCACGATGAACACGCAGGTTACCCGCGACCTTGTCCGCATCGAACACGTGCAGCGGACGGTTCAGATCATATGTGAACCAGTTCGTCACATCGACAAGGAAACTGATCGGACGCAAACCAATGGCGCGCAGCTGCTGCTGAAGCCATTCCGGGCTTGGTCCGTTTTTAACGCCTTTGATCAAGCGACCGTAGAAAACGGGACAGCCATCAAGCGTATCGTCATCGATTGATACGGTCATGTCAGATTTGAACGATGCCGCGACAGGATCAACCTCGCACGGTTTCAGCTTACCCAGACCGCGCGCTGCCAGATCACGCGCAATTCCACGAACACCCAACGCATCGGGACGGTTCGGAGTAATCGCGATTTCAATCATGGGATCGACCTTAGACGGATCGTTCGCTGCCAGCCAATCAGCAAAGTTCTCGCCGACTTCGCCAGATGGCAGTTCAATGATGCCGTTATGTTCGTCGGATAGCTCCAGCTCTTTTTCAGAGGCCATCATGCCAAAGCTATCAACGCCGCGGATATTGCCAACCTTGATGGTGATATCCAGACCGGGAATGTAGGTGCCGGGTTTCGCGAGAACGACAGTAATACCTTCGCGTGCGTTCGGTGCGCCACAGACGATCTGTGTCTCGCCCTCGTCCGAAATTACCTTACAAACCTTCAGCTTGTCCGCATCAGGGTGCTTTTCTGCGTGCACGACTTTGGCGATGGTAAAATCGCGCAGCTTTGCGGCCGGGTCTTCGATACCTTCGACCTCAAGACCGAGGTCGGTCAGCGCTTCCTCAATTTCCGCAACGGATGCGTCAGTTTCAAGGTGGTGTTTCAGCCAGGAGAGGGTGAATTTCATGGGTCCGGTCCTGCGGTTTAAATAGGTTAAACAGGGCTTACCGGATTACGCAGCAAGGGGAAAGACCGTAGGGTGGGGTTTACCCCACCGACACCCTAAAGTTCACGCCCAGCAAGATCCTCAACCAATTCGAAATGTTCGAACACGAGCATCATTTCAGGGTCAAAGTCACCGTTGCGTTTGAAATAGGCCTTGTGCGATTTTCGCCACGCCAACAACGTATCGTCTTCGCCCTCGGCCAGCGCCATTTCTTCGGTTACGTCGCAATAGCGGACTGCTTCGACGCCCGTGGTGCGGATGACTAGCGCAGGCGTGCCGTCCCAGTTGGCGGCAATATCGCAGCGACCAACGACGGGCATGGAATCAGGGTCACCATCGAATTCAGAAAGCGCACCACAGGTCGCGCGCTTCTTGCCCTTGCGGACAAGCGCGATCAGATGCTGGCACAGCTCTGGTCCATCACCAAACCGAAACGTCCCCGCGCCGGGGTATGTGTCTTGCAGGTCTTCAACGTCATTGGTCATGTGGTTTCCATTCATTCAAAACAGAGGGCATCGTTCGGACCTCGGGGTGGGTGCAAAGCGCCCTCCCCATGAGGGAGGTCCGGGCGCTGCCCGGCGATGCCGGGCGACGGGGCTATAGATTGGCCGCTAATACTTGAACGGCCATTTTTGACCAAATTCGTCTTCTCCCATCAGAGTAACAAGTTCTTCAAAAGCTTTAATCCTGTTACCACGTGTCTGATCAAAAACTCCCTTTAAATCGTTAGTAAATTCCGAAACCGATACCTCATCTCTTCCGGCATATTTCTTCCTCTGCTCATCTAGCGTCCCAAGAAGTTGATTCATGTGCAGGTTTAATTCGGTAGTTTTCTTAATTATCACAGGCGATGCTGTAAGATACGCCTTAACTCGTAGCTTTCGCGCCTCTTCCATCAAGTCTATCACATAGAAAATATTTACGTTTTCGTTGCCACCACACGCGGTTCGGAAATTGGAAATTTTCGCCTCAAGCGCCACCCAGTCAGTGACAAACGCTTGGTAACTACTCCGGGACTCAGACCGTAATTGAAGCCATCGATCTCGTTCCTTTTGCCAAGGATAGACGACGAATGCGATAATGAGCGCTGTACATGACCCGATAACACCTGGCACAAATCGATCAGAAACCAAATGTCCAGCGTCCAGCCAAACACAGAATGCTATACTCATAGAAAAGCCCGCTAGTGCGGCAAGTAGAGCAATCTGCGTATCTTTTCTCACCTAAAGCCCGCCATGTAGCGTCGGCACTTGCAGCGCACCAAATCCATAGTGCCGCAGCCAGCGCAGGTCGCTGTCAAAGAACGCGCGTAAATCAGGAATCCCGTATTTCAACATCGCAATCCGGTCGATACCAACGCCAAAGGCAAAGCCTTGCCACAGGTCAGGGTCGATCTTGGCGGCTTGCAGCACTTTGGGGTGGACCATGCCGGAACCCAGAACTTCGAGCCAGCCATCGCCTTCGCCGACCTTTAGTTGCCCATCAACCCATGAACATTGAATATCAACTTCGGCTGATGGCTCCGTGAAGGGGAAGTGGGACGCGCGGAAACGGGTCTTCACGCGGGCACCGAAATACGCGCTAAAGAATTCTTCCAGCGTCCATTTCAGGTTTGCCATGCTGATGTCTTTGTCGATGGCCAAACCTTCGACTTGGTTAAACATCGGCGTGTGCGTCTGGTCATAATCCGCACGATACACGCGGCCCGGGCAGATGATGCGGATCGGGGCGCCGTTGGCCTCCATGCTCCGGATCTGAACCGGGCTGGTGTGCGTGCGCAAAACATGCGGCGGCCGGTCGTCACCATCGGCGCGGTGTGTATAGAACGTGTCCATCTCGGCCCGCGCGGGGTGGTGGCCGGGGATATTCAACGCATCAAAGTTATACCAATCAGATTCGATCTGCGGGCCTTCGGCGACAGAGAAACCCATGTCGGCAAAGATCGCGCTGACTTCTTCAGTCACTTGGCTGATCGGGTGGATCGAACCTTCGCGACGATCACGCGCGGGCAACGTCACGTCCAGCCATTCACTGCGCAGACGTTCATCAAGCGCGGCATCAGCCAGCGCCGCCTTTTTACCCGCGAGGGCGCTGTTGATCTCGTCTTTGAGGGCGTTCAACGCGGGACCTGCTGTCTGGCGTTCTTCTGGGGTCATCTTACCCAGCTCACGCATTTTCAGGCTGATCTCGCCTTTTTTGCCGACGGCTTGCACACGCAGGTCTTCGATTGCGGCCTCATCTGCGGCATTGGCAATCAGGGAAAGGTATTTAGATTTCAGATCGTCCATGGCGCGCCTCTTACAACTGTCCAAGGGGTGCTAGCGAAATGGGGGCTTGGTTGCAAGCTCATGCAGGCGCGCATCACTATCAGCCGGGCGCGATTTTTGTGATCTCGGACTGGAAATGCGCCAACGTAACCGTCGCCCGGTTTCCGGCAATACCATGGTATTTCGATCGTCCAGTCGATGTCGGCAGCCCAGCCCAAATACTCGCAAGGTTGTTCATGAAGCGTTGTTGGCTTAAATCACCAGCCAGAAACGCCCCAAATCCAGCATCATCAAGCAAGACATCAGCGAGCTGATCCTGCATCGCAGGGCTAAACTGATCGCTGCGCCGTGCGCCAACCTGCGCAACAACACGCGCAAGCGTATCTGGGATAAACTGATATCTGCCAATCGCATGTGGCTGGCCGGGCGTTGCAGCGATCCAATCAAAAATTTCGCCAATTGTCATGTCTGTCGGCCGCTTGCGCGGTTTAATTACCGCCCCATGCTGCACCGCGTCATAGCCCGCAACAGGAGATTCCGCCTGCCCAATAATGCTACGCAATCGCTGAACAGCGCTAGGATCTGCCTGTCTGACCACCACCGGAGGCGGCGCAAAGAAACTGCCATCAATATGCCCACTGAAAAGGCTCGCACTTGTGGATTTCGGAGCAATGGAAACACCGTCCTGCACGAAAAGCCCCCGCACCTGACCAAACGCGCCATCACCCACTAAAGACCCCGATTGCCCCCAACAAGCCAAAGGTGAAATCGCAGTCACCCAAACGAATATCAAACGTAGCATCATCATTGCGTACAGCATCGCGCAAATTCGTTGCTTTTTCGTTTCGAAATACCCTGCAACGAAAAAAGGCCACCCAATGGGCGGCCCTTGATCAATTCTTGGTACTCGGCAGCTTAAGCAGCCAGAGCGTCCTTAGCTTTGCCAACGATTGTCGCGAATGCATCGGGTTCGTTCACGGCAAGATCAGCCAGAACCTTACGGTCGACTTCGATGCCAGCCAGTGTCAGGCCATTGATGAACTTGGAGTAGTTCAGTGTTTCGTCAACCGAACGAACACCTGCGTTGATCCGCTGAATCCACAAAGCGCGGAAGTTGCGCTTGCGATTGTGACGGTCGCGTGTTGCATATTGGTTGGCTTTGTCGACGGCCTGTTTAGCGACTTTGAAAGTCTTTGACCGGCGATCATAATAACCTTTGGCAGCGTCGAGAACTTTTTTGTGACGACGATGTGTGACTGTTCCGCCTTTAACGCGCATATCCTAATTCCCTCTAATTAACGTGCGTAAGGCATCATTGATTTAACGATACCTTCGTCAGCTTTGCACAACGTGGTTGTGCCACGTGCGTTACGAAGGAACTTGTTCGAGCGTTTGATCATGCCGTGCTGTTTACCCGCTTGGGCAGCAACGACACGGCCAGAAGCCGTCGTTTTGAACCGCTTTTTGCAGCTCGATTTTGTCTTCATCTTCGGCATTTCCGTCTCCTCTTTGGGTCGGTCGGAAGCGCGACTCGGCATGCCATACGGGCCGGACGCGCGGGTTGAGACGCGCCGTATAGGACGCATCATTCAAATAGGCAAGGGATTTAGAGCAGATACCGCCCCACGACATCAACAAATACGTCGTCAATCGTCGCGAATCCGTAAACCCCGGGATTTTCCTGCATTGCATAGGCAACGCTGACACCCCCAACGACGGCAAACATGATCGCCACACGCGGAAAACGCCTGTCCGAAAACGCGCTGATCAAGGCTGGAATTGCGAAGGCGCAGCATAGCACGCCTACAACAAAAATCAGATCATAATCCATTTAGCGCGTTCCCGTTTTCTTACAGGCGGCAGCTTAATCTGCTTCGGCTGGGAAAATCAAACGTTCATCGCAGGGCGCAACACGAAGGATGTTTGTAGAACCGGGCGTGTTAAACGGCACCCCAGCGGTAATCACAACCATATCTTCTTTGTTCGCCAGCTTCAGGCTCGTTGCTGCGCTAACCGCAGCAAGAACCGCGTCTTTAAAGCGGTCAACAGGGCCGGTAACAACGCAGTTCGTCCCCCAAGATAGGCACAGACGACGGGCTGTTCCGATTTGGTTCGTCATCGCAACGATTGGAACCCGCGGGCGTTCTCGCGAAACAAGCAAAGCTGTTGTACCAGATTGAGAGAAACAGCAGATTGCTTTAACGTCGGTCGTTTCCGCAATTTCACGCGCCGCAGATACGATACCATCTGCAACTGTTATCCCATCCGTTTTCCGCGATGCTTCGATGATCTCGGTGTAGGTTGGGTCTGACTCGACCTCACCCGCGACGTTGTTCATCGTGCTTACCGCTTCAATCGGATACGATCCGGCAGCGGATTCCGCAGACAACATGATCGCGTCTGCACCTTCGTAAATCGCATTTGCAACGTCGGATACTTCGGCACGTGTCGGCATCGGTGAATCAATCATTGATTCGAGCATCTGCGTCGCCACGATGACCGGCTTTGCCGCAGCACGTGACTTGCGGATCAGTTGTTTTTGGATGGGCGGAACAGCGTGAACAGGCAGTTCAACGCCCAGATCACCACGAGCAACCATGATGCCATCACTGACCTTTAAAATCTCATCAAATGACTTTACGGCGTTTGGCTTTTCAATTTTCGACAAAATCGCGGCACGGCCTTTGGCAAGCGCGCGCGCTTCTTCGACGTCGGCAGCACGTTGCACAAACGACAGCGCCAACCAATCAACACCCAGCTCACATACAAATTCGAGGTCTTTGCGGTCTTTTTCAGACAAGGCCGCCACCGGCAAGGTAACATCAGGAACGTTCACGCCCTTGCGGTTGGAAATCGTGCCGCCAACGATAACTTCACAATCAGCAAAGTCGCGACCGCAGTCTTTGACGCGCAGCTTAATCTTACCGTCATTCACCAACAGATGCGCGCCGGGCTCTAGCGCGTCGAAAATCTCTTTGTGAGGCAACTTAACGCGGTTCACGTCGCCTTCGGCGTCGTCCAGATCAAGCCGGAATGCAGCGCCTTCGACCAATTCCTCTTCGCCGTTGGCAAAAACACCGACGCGCAACTTTGGCCCCTGTAAATCAGCAAGAATGGAAATCGGGCTATCCATGTCTTTTTCAACTTGGCGGATAATCTCGTGACGGACCTTAATTTCAGCATGATCACCATGTGACATGTTCAGGCGGAAAACGTCTGCGCCTGCTTCATGCAATGCGCGGATCATCTCATAATCATTGGAAGCTGGGCCAAGTGTGGCGACGATCTTTACGTTACGGTGGCGTCTCATGATTTTTCCTTCGTGCGGCTATGCCGTTAGCGATAACAGGTGGCTTGTTGCCCTTATTACGCAATTCCAATCCTATCACAACTAGCCTAAATCGGGTGACAAAGGAATGACACCAAAGATGACACACTCTGCTTACCAAATTATTGATAAAAACAGGTCCGGGCGATGGCTGGTTAGCTGTGATCATGCGACTAACCATGTCCCAGATTGGATCAGTAGCGGCGACCTTGGGCTTCCCCATGACGACATGCAGCGCCACATCGCATATGATGTCGGTGCAGCTGGGGTGACCCGACATTTGGCAGAGGCATTGGACAGCCCAGCCATTCTATCAAACTTCTCGCGGCTTGTGATTGACCCTAACCGGGGCGAAGACGACCCAACATTGCTCATGCGCCTTTATGATGGAACCATCATACCCGCGAACCGTCATGCCGATGCGGTTGAAAAGGAAAAGCGGCTGAAGCAGCTTCACCGCCCCTATCACAACGCCTATGCGGAACTAGCTGCAAAAATGCAGGACCCCGTGATCTGCGCGGTCCATAGCTTTACACCGCAACTGCGCGGACGCTCAGCGCGCCCTTGGGAAGTTGGTGTTCTTTACGCGCATGATGAACGGCTTGCGAAACCATTCATCGAAGCCTGTATCAATCAAGGTTGGTGCGTTGGAGACAACGAACCCTACTCTGGCCACCTCAAAGGCGACGCTGTCGACCGACATGCGCTACAGCACGGACGGCCAAACGTTCTTATCGAAGTGCGCAACGACCTTATTGCTGAAGAAGCCGGACAAATCCTTTGGGCGCAGCGATTAGCACCTATATTGAAAAAAGTACTCGCCCAGACTGGGCTTTGACGGAGAACACCATGGACGACCAAACTCGCATCGAAATCGAAGCCGCAGCATTCCGCCGCCTACGCCAGCACCTTCTGGAAGACCGCCCCGACGCGCAAAACATCGATATGATGAACCTTGCCGGTTTCTGCCGTAACTGTCTGTCGCGCTGGTACCAAGAAGCCGCGAACGCGCACGGCATTGAAATGGACAAAGAGCAAGGCCGCGAAGCGTTCTACGGCATGCCGTTTGCTGAGTGGAAAGCGAAGCACCAGACCGAAGCGAGCGCTGAAGCCAAAGACGCGTTCAAGAAGTCACACGGGTAGAACGCGCCTCGGCTACTCACGCCCCACAAATTGCGCAAGCCAGACAGTACGAAATCCGCAATCGAGGTCTTCGACGATATGATCGACGACCTCGAACCGGTTTTGATCAAGCAGCAAGCGGTACTCAGAAGGGTCGAGGCTGGAATGATACAGCGGCTCGCCTTCGAATTCGCCAATTGCGTCGCCATGGGCCGGGCCGCTTGTGAACATCAGCTGTGCCCCGACATTGGCATGCGCGGCGAATACGGGAAACATCAACCGCTGATCACCCGGCGTGAGGTGAAATATACTGTCCCACGCCAACATACCGTCAAACCGCTGGCTCAATTGCAATGCGCGCATGTCAGCAACGACCCAATGCGCCGCTGGCATGTTTTCCTGCGCCACATCAATTAACTCCGGCGAAGCATCGACCCCGGTCACAGCAAAACCGCGATCCAACAGATATCGCGCAATCGGATCGCCGGCACCGCAGCCAATATCCAACAACTGCGCCCTCACAGTGAGCGGCGCAGTGAACCGGTCCAACCAGTTCTTTTCAATCAGGCTGGTACCATGATTACGCACCCAAGCGGCAGCATGGCGGCGGTAAAGCGGGATGACCTGTTTTGCGGCATCATTCATGCCATAACACTAACAGAAAATAAGTGCAGGCAAAGCAGATCCCCCGCGGAACGAGGGATCGTAGATGCGATTATCAAACAGCCAGTTTGCGGCTTTCATCCAAATAGATCTCGCGCAGGCGCGCCGCGATTGGGCCGGGTGTGCCGGTGCCGATGGATGCACCATCGATGTCGACGACGGGCATCACGAAAGTGCTGGCCGACGTGATGAATGCTTCGTCGGCTTCTTGCGCTTCGGTAATGGTAAAGCTGCGCTCTTCGACCTGCATCTGTGCTTCGCGAGCGAAACGCAGAACGGCGGCGCGGGTGATACCGTGCAGGATTTCGCTACCCAGATTACGCGTGATGATCGTGTTGCCTTTGACGATATAGGCGTTGTTTGACGTGCCTTCGGTCACAGCACCATCTTCGACCATCCACGCATCGTCTGCGCCAGCGGCTTTGGCCATCATTTTACCCATAGATGGGTAAAGCAATTGAACGGTTTTGATGTCACGGCGCGCCCAGCGCTGATCCTCAATCGAGATCACTTTGATCCCTTTCTTGGCCGCCGGGTTGTCCGCAAGGCCCGGTTTGTTTTGGGTGAACAAAACAACAGTCGGTTTGGTCGTTTCAGGATCAGGGAAGGCAAAGTCGCGGTCGTCGGGCGCACCGCGTGTGATTTGAAGATATATCATGCCTTCTTCAATGCCGTTCAAACGCACCAATTCACGGTACACTTCTAGCAAATCAGGCAGCACATCAGGGCGCGGCATGTCGAGTTCATTCAATGAACGCTCCAGCCGTTTGGCGTGCCCATCAAAGTCAATCAGCTTGCCATCCAGCACCGATGTCACCTCGTAAACGCCATCGGCCATCAGGAAACCGCGATCAAAGATCGAAATCTTGGCTTCGTTTTCAGGTAGGTATTCGCCGTTGACGTAAACTGTGCGCATGGTCATCCCCATAATGCGGCGGCAGGTGGATGCACGCCTTTGTCATCAAAAATCAGTGGTTGATCACGGTCTTCGGCCAATAAGAGCGGGCCGTCAAGGTCCGTAAAGGCCACACCCTGCGCAAGAATGGTAGCAGGTGCCATGGCAAGCGACGATCCGACCATGCAACCAACCATAACACCGTAACCCTCGGCGATGGCTTGCTCTTTCAATGCGAGCGCTTCGGTGAGGCCACCCGTTTTGTCCAACTTGATGTTCACCATGTCATATTTGCCCTTTAGCGCAGGCAGACTGGTTCGATCATGGCAGCTCTCGTCGGCGCACACCGGCAAGGGGCGCGCGATTTCCGCCAGCATGTCGTCTTCGCCAGCGGGCAGCGGCTGTTCAACCATTTGAACCCCAAGCCGGATCAAGTGGGGCGCAAGGTCGGCATAGACATCAGCAGTCCAACCTTCGTTTGCATCCACGATGATCCGGGCGTCAGGTGCACCGCGACGAACCGCCTCTAGCCGGGCCATATCGTCGGGCGTGCCAAGTTTAATTTTCAACAACGGACGGTGCGCGTTTTTTGCGGCCTGCACCTGCATGGCCTCGGGCGTATCAAGCGACAAAGTATAGGCCGTGATTTCCGGGCCGGGGGCTGGCAGGCCTAACAAGTCCCAAACCCGTTTTCCGGCTTGCGTGGCTGCATGATCCCAATACGCACAGTCCAAAGCATTACGGGCAGCGCCGGCTGGCAAAGCATCGTGCAGGTCACCCCACGCGCCAGAAAAGCCGTTGATCTGTTCTGTCACGCTATCCAAGGTTTCGTCGTAGCGCGCATATGGCACGCATTCACCCCAACCAACGGCGCCATCGCCGCTAACCGTGACGGTTAGCACCTCTGCCTGCGTGCGCGAACCACGACTGATCGTGAATACCTGCGCAAGCTGGAATACATCGCGCGTCACTTGAATTTTCATCGATATGCCTTTTCTCGGTTAGAACGCGGGCGCGATCAAATTTAGCTAAATTTGATCTTACATCGCCGCCAATGCATCGACCAGTCGCCCTGCCCCTTGGCGGAACGTGTCGACAGTAGGAAGGCCCATCCGCTCTTCGACCTCTGCCATATATGCTATCGCTTCGGGCTCAGACATATGCTGCGTATTCACCGATATGCCTATGACCTGACACGCCGGATTAGCAACACGCGCCATCGAAAGCGCACTATCGCGAAGCGCATCTAGGCTCGGCAGTGCATAGTCGGGCAAACCACGCATATGTGTGCGGGTCGGTTCATGCGCGAGCACCAACGCATCAGGCTGCCCGCCGTGAATCAGCGCCATTGTCACACCTGAATATGACACGTGAAATAAGCTGCCCTGCCCTTCGATGTGATCCCAATGGTCAGGGTCATTATCGGGGGTCAGGTATTCTACAGCGCCCGCCATAAAATCAGCGATCACCGCGTCCAGTGGCACGCCACCACCTGTAATAAGGATGCCGGTCTGACCTGTCGGACGGAACGTCGACTTCATGCCACGCTTTTGCATCTCGGCATCCATAGCAAGGCCCGTGTACATTTTACCTACAGAACAATCCGTACCAACCGCCAAACATCTTTTCCCCCTACGCTTTTTTCCATTTGCGATAGGGTAGGCTACCGATGGGATACGCACATCGAATAGGCTGCAACCGTATACTCGTGCAGCTGCCATCAAATCGTTTTCGTCGCGCAAAAGGTTATGCAATCCCGACGCAATATCGAAACCCATTTGAAGAGCCTCGATCAGGACAGCCTTCCAAGCATCCGAAATAACCCCCCCACGGTTTGCCACACCGATCACAAGTGTCTTTGCTCCTGCCGCTTTGGCATCGGCCAAAGTCATGTCTTTCGCACCTACATCAGCGCCACAGCCCGGCATTCGAAACTGACCGACCGCATTATCTGGGCGCCAGTCTTTGATGCCCTGTGCAACCTTCGCGGCCAGCTGATCGGGCGCGTCGCCAAGAAACAGTAGGTAAGGGGTCTGGATCATTTGGGCACTCCGGATTCGAGAAAAGGTATTCATGAGAGGATTGCGCGTAAAATATGGAATTACATCGCTAAGTGGGCCAGTGATAAACCTAAATACGCAACATAGGAGCGTAGAAATCCCACAAACGGGATAATATTGCACACACTACGTAGGGTGGATCTTGATCCACCCTACCAACAAAAAACCCGGGCGCGAACGCCCGGGCAAGTATTGAAAAACTGACAGGAAGGGTATCAGCCTTTCGAGAACTCAGGGTAGGCTTCCATGCCCAGTTCGGACACGTCCAGACCATTAATCTCAGCCTCTTCGGAAACTCGGATACCCATTGTCGCTTTCAAGATGATCCAAACGATCAGCGATACGACAAAGACAAAGATACCCACTGCAGCAAAGCCGATGAACTGGATCATGAACTGCGCACCCATAGAGCGAGCAACACCTTCGGAAATTTCCGTTTGAGTGTTGAAGGCAACTGCCATCGTACCCCAGAAACCTGCGATCAAGTGAACAGGGATCGCACCGACAACATCATCGATTTTGAACTTGTCCAAAAGAGGCACAGTGAAGACAACGATCAGGCCACCAATACCACCGATAATCAGCGCACTAAGAAGTGACGGTGCCAGCGGTTCGGCGGTGATCGCCACCAGACCAGCAAGCGCGCCGTTCAGTACCATGGTAAGATCGACTTTTTTGTACATGATTTGCGTCACGATCAGAGCCACAACAGCGCCGGCAGCAGCCGCCATGTTGGTGTTTGCAAAGATGCGACCAACGTCAGTGATGTCACCAACAGTACCCGCAGCCAACTGCGAACCACCGTTAAAGCCGAACCAACCCAGCCACAGGATGAATGTACCCAGTGTAGCAAGTGTCAGGTTAGAACCCGGCATTGGGATTGTTTTGCCATCTTTGTATTTACCGATCCGTGGACCCAGAACAAAGGCACCAGCGAGGGCGGCGAAACCACCAGCAGCGTGAACCAGCGTTGAACCAGCGAAGTCAGAGAAGCCCATTGCGGACAAGAAACCACCGCCCCACTGCCAAGATGCTTCGATTGGGTAGATAAAGCCAGTCAGCACAACAACGAAGATTAGGAATGGCCACAGTTTGATGCGCTCAGCCAAAGTACCAGAAACGATCGATGCAGTTGTCGCACAGAACATCAGCTGGAAGAAAAAGTCAGACGCGACAGATGCATAGTCAAGTGACGCATCAGCAGCAGCCAGACCTACAGGCTCAAGTGATGTGATCGAGAAGAACGGGCCAAGCCAGCCTTCGACAACCCATTCACCTGGGTACATGAGGTTGAAACCAACCAACCAATACATAATGGATGCGATTGAAAACAGCGCGATGTTCTTTGTCAGCTGTGTTGTAACGTTCTTGGAACGCACCAGACCCGCTTCGAGCATGGCAAAACCAGCAGCCATCCAGAACACCAAGAAGCCGCCCACAAGGAACAGCAAGGTTGTCATCAGATATGGGCCGATTTCATCGAATGTTGGCGCGGCGTCCTGCGCCAGCGCGAATGTCGGCATAAGCGCAAGGCCCGCACCAACAAGAAGTGATTTATTGAGTTTCATTAGTCTCTGTCCCTTAGTTGCGCGATTAAAGCGCGTCGTCGTTTGTCTCGCCGGTGCGCACGCGAAGGGCGCTTTCAACGTCGAGAACGAAAATCTTACCGTCACCGATTTTTTCGGTTTTCGCGGTGGACGCGATAGTAGAAACCACCTGTTCAGCCATTGAATCTGGCACGACGACCTCAAGCTTAACTTTTGGTACAAAATTCACGGCGTATTCCGCGCCACGGTAAATTTCAGTGTGGCCGGATTGAGAGCCGAAGCCCTTGATTTCTGACACCATCATGCCGCGTACACCCACGGTGGTCAGCGCCTCGCGGACCTCCTCGAGTTTAAACGGCTTAATTGTTGCAATGATGAGTTTCACGTTCTTCCCCTTGCAAATTCATATGCAAAGCGCTCTTGGCAGCGCCCGCTTGCAAAGAGACAGAAACCGCGTGTCGCCACCGCGAGCAAGCCTCCTGAGGTATCAGACCGCCCCAAAAGCAGGCACGATTGCACATTTTTTGCACAAATAAGCAGAAACGCCTAATTGTTTAGCAATATAAAAACACCGCATCGGCGACTCATCGCGCTCTACATTTGTGAAAGCCCCCGCTATGGTAGTAAAAAATCAGACAAACAGTCGGTCGGGCAGAACATGAGTGGAAATGGCAATAAGCGGACACCTTTGGTGGCCGAAAAGCGCTACCCGGGAAACGGGACAGCGAAAAAGAAACCTGCGCCCAAGAAAAAGCCCGCTAAAAAAACAGTAACGCGCCGCAAGGCCGCACCTAAGCGCACCAAACCGCGCGGGTTACTGGGGTGGCTACTTTTCCCATTCATTTGGGCGGCACGTATTATCTGGGCTGTTAGCTGGCGACTGGGGCTTGTTGTTGGCCTGATTATCGCTGGCTTTTCATTCTATTTTGCCGCGCAGATGCCCCCTGTTGACGAATTGATCGACGGTCGCACGCGTGGCTCGGTTACAATGACCGACTACCGCGGTGAAGTGTTTGCGTGGCGTGGCGATCAATTCGGCGGGATGGTGACAGTTAACACCGTATCCGGCCACCTGACCAACGCAGTTATCGCAACCGAAGATAAAAGGTTCTACCGTCACTTTGGGATTTCCCCACGTGGGGTTGCATCCGCAGTGCGCATCAACCTGCGCGAAGGGCGCGGTCCGTTATCGGGTCATGGTGGTTCGACAATCACTCAGCAAACAGCAAAACTGCTTTGCCTTGGTGTTCCGTTCGATCCGAACAAGTGGGATTCAGAGGCAGAATATGAAAACGACTGCCGCCAAGGATCGCTTTGGCGCAAAGCCCGCGAGGCCGTCTTTGCAGTTGGCATGGAAATCGCCTACACCAAGGACGAAATCCTAACGATCTATCTGAATCGTGCCTATCTGGGCGCAGGGGCGCGTGGCTTCGAGGCAGCGTCGCAACGGTACTTTGGCATTCCTGCTATGGCGCTTAGCCCTGCGCAATCTGCGATGCTTGCAGGTTTGCTGACCGCACCATCGACATTGGCCCCGACAAGCAACTTACAGCGCTCGCAAAACCGCGCAGCCGTTGTTGTCGGCCTGATGGAGGATCAGGGCTATCTCAGCCAAGCCCAAGCCGATGAAGCCCGCGCGAACCCAGCGACGCTATCAGAAACTGCGCGCGCCAACGCAGCGACTTTCTTTGCTGACTGGATCATGCGCAGCGGTCCAGAATCGTTCACCCGCAACACAACCGAAGACGTATTCATCCGCACGACGCTTGACCCAGCGATCCAAACGGCTGCCGAAGAAGCGATGATCAGTGTCTTTGAAAACGAAGTTCGCGAAGGTTCCGAGGCGCAAGCGGCCATTGTTGTGATGTCCGCAGATGGTGCCGTCCGTGCAATGGTCGGGGGCCGTAATATCGGCGAAACTGGCGCATTTAACCGGGCGACACAGGCAAACCGTCAGACAGGTTCATCCTTTAAGCCGTTCATATTCGCCGCGGCGCTTGATCTGGGCATGTCGCCTTACACGATGATTGACGATGAACGCACATGCTGGAAACGCCGTGGCGCAAGCGATTGGTGCCCGGAAAACTATGATCGCACTTTCAAAGGTCCGATTACATTGATCCAAGCCTTAGCCGAAAGCCGCAACATCCCTGCGATTGTCCTGTCAGAAGACGTTGGCCGCGAACTGGTCCGGAATGTCGCAAATGGATTCGGCCTAAACGGTGACTTAGCCGCCGGTCCGGCCTTGGCGCTTGGCGTTTCTGAAAGCACACTACTAGACATGACAGGCGCCTATGCCGGCATCCTAAACGGTGGATCGCAGGTGACGCCCTACGGGCTTGTCGACCTGCGCATTCGTGGTGACAATGAATCCTTGATGGATTCTCAGGGCGCAGGCATTGGCGAAAGGATCATCGGTCAAGATGCGGCCCGGCAGCTAACGTGGATGATGACGAAAGTCGTCGAAGAAGGCACCGGACGGCGCGCACGTATTGATGGATGGCAAATCGCCGGGAAATCCGGCACGACGCAAGGTGCCCGCGACGCGTGGTTCATTGGCTTTACCGGTGACTATGTCACGGCGGTCTGGATGGGTTATGATGACAACCGCCCGCTAAGCGGCGTAACAGGTGGGGGGCTGCCAGCAACGATCTGGCGTGAAACCATGACCCGTGTGCTTGCTGACAAAAACCCAACGCCTCTTCCCATGACAATCCCGCCAGAACCAGCGCAGTCGGGGCTTTTGCATAGCGAAGGCGGCGAAGTGCTGGATCAAGACATTCTGAACTTGCTAGATTCGATTGTCGGAAACTAAATCCCGATTTGATTGCCCGACCACCAAGCATGTCGGGCAATCAATCAAGCGTCAATATTCGCCTTCTTCGCAGCGGTCATAGCGAAACGCGTAGCCATTCCACACCATGATAATTCCGTCAGTTTCTGCGTCTTTCATCAGGATTGACCGTTCCGTCCACGTCTGTCCGGCACCAGAGCATTCCATCTGATATATCGTCGCATCCATGTCGTTAATATCAACAGGGTTTGTCATACGGCATTCCATTTCAACCCCATGAAAGACGACTTCTTCGATCTTAAGAGAACCGCCATCGACACCAACTAGCGCACATTCGGAATGGGCGGTTTGTTTGTAAACACCATCATAGGGTCCTGCAAAAGCAAGAACAGGCGTCAAAACAGCGGCGGCGAACGAAAAAGAAGTCAGATATTTCATGACGTTGATATTTGCGATAAATCGCCATATTGATCAATCATTTATATTATTCTTGCGCCTTCGCGGGGCATGATCCCAGATAAACAGTTACTAACGCCGCGTTTTTCTATAGGTTGCACAATAGGTTTTCGATGCAAGGAAAAGACCAACCAATGCCTTCATATCCGAACGGACGCGCGCAGTTGCGCGCCGCCCGACAAGAAAGCCGTTCTCTTTACTGGGCCGTTGCGATCTTTAGCTTTTTCGTGAACCTTCTGATGCTAACCGGCCCATTGTATATGTTAAACGTATACGACAGAGTTCTTAGCTCACGATCGTTCGAAACTTTGATCGCACTGTCTGCGCTCGTCGCGTTTCTTTATGGAATGATGGGGATTCTTGATTATGTGCGTGGTCGGGTCATGGGGCGGATCGGTGCGCGGTTTCAAGCGCGCCTTGATCGCCCTGTTTTCGCGGCGGTTATGCGTGCAACAACACTGTCACGCGCCCCTCGCGAAGCGGCAACAGGCCTGCGCGACCTCGAATCGGTTCAGCGCCTAATTACATCGCCCGCTTTGATGGCATTATTCGACCTACCATGGGCACCGCTGTTCTTCTTTGGCATCTTTATTTTCCACCCAGCGATGGGCATTCTTGCCCTGTTTGGCGCGATCGTATTGATGATTGTCGCCATCGCGAACCAAGTCACCAGCCATAAACCGCTAGAGACCGCAAACTCCTCACGCTTTGCAGCAGATCAACTCGGCAACCAGATCCGGTCTGAAAGTGAAATGGTTCACTCTTTGGGAATGCGCAGCGCAGCCTTTGATCGCTGGCAGCTTGCACGTGGCAAGTCGCTGGACGCCAGCATTTCAGCGGCTGACGCGTCTGGCACATTCACCGCGATGACCAAAACGTTTCGCCTATTCCTGCAATCGGCGATGCTGGGCCTTGGCGCATACTTGGTGCTAATCAACGAACTGTCGCCCGGTGCGATGATTGCGGGCTCGATCCTGCTGGGCCGCGGGCTTGCCCCGATTGAAATGATTGTCGGCCAATGGGCCGTATTTCAACGCGGACGCGAAGGCTGGGCCAACTTAGGTGTTCTTCTCAGCGCGGTGCCGCCAGACATGCCTCGTACAGAACTGCCAAAGCCCAAGGCTGCTTTACGTGTTGAGCAGGTTACCGTTGTACCGCCGGGGGAAAAACTGCCCGCGCTGCGGTCAATCAGTTTCGAGGTCAAACCCGGACAGGCCATCGGCGTGATTGGTACGTCAGGCGCAGGAAAATCAACGCTTGCCCGGGTGCTGACAGGTGTTTGGCAACCCGCATCTGGTAACGTGCGTTTAGATGGCGCATCGCTTGAACAGTATGACCCTGACGTTTTAGGCAAACACATTGGCTACTTACCTCAGCGCGTGCAACTGTTTGACGGGACGATCAAAGAAAACATCGCACGTATGCTCATGCAGCCCGACGACGCAGCCGTCGTCAAAGCCGCACAAAAAGCTGCGGCACATGACATGATTTTAAAACTACCCGACGGATATGATACTCGGGTTTCGGCCAATGGTGGGCGGCTATCAGGTGGGCAAATTCAGCGGATCGGCCTTGCACGTGCCCTTTACGGCGATCCGGTCGTGTTGGTGTTGGATGAACCCAATTCTAACCTAGATAACGAAGGTTCCGTTGCCCTGAACCAAGCAATCAAGGTCCTAAAGTCTGAAGGAAACGTCATATTCATCATGGCTCACCGTCCCGCTGCGATCCAAGAATGTGACACATTGCTCGTCATCGACAACGGCACGCGGCGCGCCTATGGGCCAAAGGATGCTGTCATGGCTGAATTGGTCAAAAATCATGGCGACATCCAACGCTCGACCGGCAAGTCGGGAGGCGTAGCATGACCGATCAACCAGAAAACCGTTGGTCCGCAAAGAACCACTTGGGCGCTGGCGTTTTAACACTTTTGATCCTTGTAGGCGGCTTTGGAACATGGGCTTTCCTTGCCCAAATCACAGGCGCCGTTATTACCAGCGGCCAAATCGAAGTAGACCGCAACCGACAGGTCGTGCAGCACCCTGATGGCGGGGTTGTTTCCGAAATCCTTGTGGATGAAGGTGACACCGTGATCGCAGGTGATTTACTTATCCGCCTTGACGCGACGGTCCTACAATCGGAACTGGCCGTTGTCGAAGGGCAGCTATTTGAAATCCTTGCTCGGCGCGCGCGTCTTGAAGCGGAACGAGACGATACTGACACGCTTACATTTTCGTCCACACTACTAGAGGTCGACACCCCCGAGGTCACAGAACTGATCGCCGGCCAAAATCGGCTGTTTGATGCGCGCCGTGAATCCAATGATGGCGCTGTTGAACAGCTGACCCAGCAGCGTGCGCAGATCGCAAGCCAAATCAACGGAATCACAGCGCAGCAAACAGCGCTGACCACGCAGCGCAATTTAATCGCCGAAGAACTGCGTGACCAACAAAGCCTACTTGATCGCGGCCTCGCCCAAGCCAGCCGCGTCCTTGCGCTGCAGCGCGAAGAGGCAAGCCTGTTGGGAACGATGGGTGAACTCACTGCCCAAGCGGCCCAAGCAGCAGAACGTACAACAGAAATAGACCTACAAATTCTAAGCCTTGCAACCACCCGCCGCGAAGAAGCAATCACGCGGCTGCGTGATCTTCAGTACAATCAATTGGAACTTGCCGAACGGCGCCGGACCTTGGTGCGGCAGCTTGATCGGCTTGACGTGCGCGCCCCTGTTTCTGGCATTATTTACGGCATGCAGGTTTTTGCGCAGCAATCGGTTATCCTACCCGCCGACCCTGTGCTTTTCTTGATCCCCCAAGACCGCCCGTTGGTCATCGCAACCCAAGTTAACGTGCAAGACGTCGATCAGATTTATGTCGGCCAAGACGTGACGCTGCGCTTTTCCGCCTTTGATCGCAGCCGTACACCTGAACTGAATGGCAAGGTGACACTTGTTTCCGCGGATGCGTTTCAGAATGAAAACTCCGGCCTGTCGTTTTACCGTGCAGAGGTTCAGCTAAACGAAGGCGAGATTGACCGACTACCTAAAGACATGGCTTTGATTCCCGGTATGCCCGTCGAAGCATTCATGCGTACAGCCGACCGCAGCCCGATGGCGTACTTCCTCAAACCTTTAGCTGACTATTTCGCCAAGGCCTTCCGCGAGTCGTGATTGCACCCTGTCGTTTTGCCCGCTAGCGTTCAGGCAAAATGACAGGAGATTCCCATGAGCGAGATCGAAACCAAACTGGCCGAACTGGGCGTCACCCTACCGGATGCGCCTGCGCCGGCAGCGAACTATGTTCCCTATGTGGTTATTGGCGATATGGTCCATGTATCCGGCCAGATCTCGGCCAATGCTGACGGGCTGATTACTGGAAAACTGGGTCAGGACACTGACGCCGAAGCAGGCGCCGCCGCTGCACAAACATGCGCGGTCAACCTACTCGCTCAACTCAAAGCAGCCTGTGGCGGCGACATCGACCGGCTCGTGCGCGTCGTTAAGCTGGTAGGCTTTGTGAACTCGACCCCTGAATTTACAGACCAGCCGAAGGTAATCAACGGCGCTTCTGACTTTATGGTTGCGGCGCTCGGCGATGCGGGACGCCACGCGCGGTCTGCGGTAAGTGCCGCGAGCCTGCCATTTGGCGTTGCTGTTGAAATCGAAGCAATCTTCCAGATCAAATGACCTTGCCACCATCTTTCATTGCCCGCCCGATCACCCACCGCGCCCTTCATGACCGCGCTGCGGGGCGGGTGGAAAACAGCCTTGCCTCGATCCAAGCGGCAATCGATGCAGGCTACGGCATCGAAATTGACGTACAGCTAAGCCGCGATGATCAAGCAATGGTGTTTCACGACAACCTGCTTGATCGCTTGACCGCAGAAACTGGCGCTATCCGAGCACGCACAAGCAAAGAACTGGGCGCGATCAAGTTGACTGGTGACCCCGGAACCATTCCAACGCTGACGCAAGTTCTGGAAACCGTTGGTGGCCGCGTGCCTTTGCTGATCGAAATCAAGGATCAAGACGGCGCAATGGGCCCGAATGTCGGCATACTGGAACAGGCAACGGGCAACGCGCTCAAGGACTACTCCGGAGAGGTTGCGGTCATGTCGTTCAATCCGCACAGCATCGCTGCGATGGCACAGATTGCGCCAAATATCCCGCGCGGGATCACCACATCTAGCTATCAGGCGCAGTACTGGCCCGAAGTCCCTGATGAAACGCGCGCCGTTTTGCGCGATATCCCCGACTATGATCACACAGGGGCCTGCTTTATCAGCCACGAAGCGGCCGACTTGGACCGTCCTCGGGTTGCAGAGCTGAAATCCCAAGGCGCGCAGGTGCTTTGCTGGACAATCCGTTCGCCCGAAGCCGAGGCAAAAGCGCGCGAGATCGCCGAAAATGTGACCTTTGAAGGCTACCTCGCTTGACGAAGCGCAGATCGCACCCAAGTCTGATAATATGACAGACATCCCAATCGAAGTCGCGGCCCATCCCAGCCTTGCGGACATTAACCCAACCGACTGGGATGCCTGCGCATGCCCAGAGGCAGTCGACGGTCGCCCCTATGATCCATTCACGACGTATCGATTTCTAAAGGCATTAGAAGACAGCGGATCGGTTGGTGGCGGCAGTGGCTGGCAGCCTCGTTATTTGACCGTGCGCCAAAACGGCCAAATGATCGCCGCAGCACCGCTTTATGCAAAGGGGCACAGCCAAGGCGAGTACATCTTTGATCACAACTGGGCGCATGCCTATGAAAACGCGGGCGGGCGATACTACCCTAAACTCCAAATCGCTGTGCCGTTCACCCCTGCGACAGGACGCAGGTTTCTGACCAGACCGGGGTACGAGGTGATTGGAATGTCTGCCCTGATCCAAGGCGCGATCCAGATCGCCGCAGACAACGAAATCTCATCCGTCCACGCCACCTTTTGCACCGAGGCCGAAGCAATCGCGGGCGAGGAAATGGGGCTGCTTGCCCGCATTGGCCAGCAATTCCACTGGGTCAACGACGGCTATAAAGACTTCGACGCATTCCTTGCCACGCTATCCAGCCGCAAGCGCAAGAACATCCGCAAAGAACGCGCACAAGCGCAAAGCTTTGGCGGAGATATCATTACCCTGACAGGCGAAGATATTCAGCCCGAACATTGGGATGCCTTTTGGCAGTTTTACCAAGACACGGGTAATCGTAAATGGGGCACCCCGTATTTGACGCGCGAATTCTTTGACTGCGCCCAAGAAACCCTGCGCGACGATATGATGATGGTGCTCGCTATGCGGGACGGTCGCGCCGTGGCTGGGGCGCTGAATTTCATTGGGCGCGAAACGCTATTTGGGCGCTATTGGGGCTGTATCGAACACCACCCCTGTCTTCACTTTGAACTTTGTTACTATCAGGCGATTGATTTCGCCATCACCCAGGGTCTGTCGCGTGTCGAAGCAGGGGCGCAAGGCGAACACAAACTGGCGCGCGGGTACCTACCTGTCACGACACATTCGCTGCACTGGTTCGGTGATCCGGGTTTTCGGGACGCTGTCGCGCGCTATCTTGACGCAGAACGTGACGCCATCGACCACGAAATCGAAGTCCTGACCAGCTATGGACCATTCCGCAAATCCAACCGTGAGGAACAGCAATGACCAACACATTGACCGAAACCGAACGCAACGCACTCATCAATCCACTGCTTTCTACCGGCTGGCGCTTTGTCAGTGGTCGTGATGCGATAGAAAAGACCTACACGTTCTCAAATTTCATCGACGCCTTTGGCTTTATGACCCGCGCTGCGATCTGGGCTGAAAAATGGAACCACCACCCCGAATGGTTCAATGTCTACAAAACCGTCAAGGTTACGTTGACCACACATGACGCAGGTGGTCTATCGGCGCTAGACGCCAAACTCGGCGCTAAATTAGACAAACTCGCAGGGGGCTGACTTGGACAAGCTACTAAACACCGCCATCTGGAATGGCAAAACCATCGGAGATCTACTGACGCTTGAGTTTCTAGCGTCTATTTTTGGTAATGTCGTTGCGGCGTTACTGATCATCATCGCCGGCTTTGTGATCGGCGGTTGGCTACGAAAACGGCTCGTTCATCTTGGTGAAAACAACAAACATCTCGATATTACGCTATTCAATTTCCTTGGAAATATAGCGCGGTATATCGCGATTGGCTTTGCATTCCTATTTGTGTTGAACACGTTTGGCGTCGAAACCACTTCGTTCGTCGCCGTCATCGGTGCCGCTGGTTTGGCGATTGGTCTTGCGTTGCAGGGCACGCTGTCAAACGTCGCGGCTGGTGTGATGATCGTGTTCTTCCGTCCAGTAAAAATTGGCGATTTTGTCGAAGTATCCGGCCAAATGGGTACCGTAAAAGACATCACTTTGAACTTTATTGAACTCGCGTCACCCGGCAATCTACAAATCATCATCCCCAACGCACAGGTTTGGGGCAACACCATCGTAAACTACTCGACCTACGCCACACGACGGGCCGAATGGACATTTGGGGTTGGTTACGGTGCAAATCTTAAAAATGCCGAACAGGTTATCCGCGACACGATTCTTGCGGATCCACGCGCAAAAACGGATCCTGCCCCGTTCATTCAGGTAAACAACTTGGGCGATAGCTCGGTTGATTTTCTGGTGCGTGTTTGGTGCGATAGCGGTGACTATTTTCAGTTTCAAGCTGATATGAAACGGCAAGTCAAAGAGGCGCTTGATAAAGCGGATATCGACATTCCGTTCCCGACACGAACACTGGTTCAGACCCAAGCATAACAAAAAAAGGGCGGTGCATTCAGCACCGCCCTTTTGGTTTTACTCCATTGCCTCAAGCAATGTTTCACCAGCAGAAATTTCGCATTCACCTGGGTTCGCTTCAGCGTTCAAAATGGTGATCACGCCGTTGTCGACCAGCATCGAGTACCGCTTAGACCGGTTCACGAAACCAACCGGTGCCGCGCTAAAGTTCATTCCGATTTCTGTTGTAAACGCGCTTTCGGCGTCGGCCAGCATTGTAATGCCAGCGTCGATCGCTCCGGTCGCATCGCCCCATGCTTTCATCACAAACGGATCATTGACCGAAATGCAGATAATTTCATCAACGCCTTTGGCTTTGAAATCGTCATGCGTGATCATAAAGCTTGGTACGTGAGCCGTAGAACATGTACCAGTATACGCGCCCGGCAAGCCAAAGATCACCACTTTGCGGTTCGTCAGCTTGTCTGAAAGTGACACTTGTGCTGGTCCGTCTTCACCCATTTGCAACAATGTTGCGGCCGGAAGTGTATCACCTGTTTTGATAGTCATTATTATAGCCCCTTCGTGTTTGTATCTTTTGATGACTCACATATAGATGTCCCTGAAACAAGAGGGTGAACCCCAAGGAGATAAGTATGGCTCACGTTGTCATTGTCGGTGCAGGTCAGGCTGGCGCGTCTCTCGCTGCGAAGCTACGCAGCGAAGGCTTTGATGGTGACGTTACACTTATTGGCGCAGAAAAGGTACCACCTTATCAGCGTCCGCCGCTTTCAAAGGCTTATTTACTTGGGGAAATGGCCGAAGAACGGCTGTATCTGCGGCCCGAAGAATTCTATGCAGATCAAAAGATCAATCTGCGCCTCAATACACGCGTAGTTGCAATTGATAGACAAAATAAAACCATCACGTTATCTGACGAAGAAGTCATCCCATACGATGATTTGGCGCTGACAGTCGGCGCGCATCCGCGCATGCTGCCCGCCTCTGTCGGTGGAATGCTGGACGGTATCTATGCGATGCGCGATCTTAGCGACGCGGATGCGATGGCACCTGCCCTTGTCGCTGACAAACACGTGCTGATCATCGGTGGTGGTTACATCGGGTTAGAAGCTGCCGCAGTGGCCGCAAAGCGCGGGCTAAAGGTTACTTTGGTCGAAATGGCCGACCGTATTCTACAGCGCGTCGCTGCCCCAGAGACATCAGATTATTTCCGCAAACTTCACCGCGCACATGGCGTTGATATCCGCGAAGGCGTCGGGCTTGAACGATTGCTGGGCGACGACCACGTCTCGGGTGCATTGCTGACCGATGGCACCGAATTAGAAATCGACTTTGCCGTAGTTGGTGTTGGGATCAACCCAGCCACGATCCTTGCTGAAAGCGCTGGTATTGCTGTCGATAACGGCATCACCACAGATAGCCACGGGCGTACGTCTGATCCGCATATCTGGGCGGCAGGCGATTGCGCGTCTTGCTTGTTTAAGGGCGAACGCATCCGTCTTGAAAGCGTAGGCAACGCCATTGATCAGGCAGAGGCCGTCGCACGCAACATCATGGGGCGCGACGAAGAATATACGCCGAAGCCATGGTTCTGGTCTGATCAATACGACTGCAAGCTGCAAATCGCCGGGCTGAATATTGGCTATACCGATGTTTATATCCGCAAAGGGGACGCGCCCGGTGTGCAGTCCAACTGGTATTACAAAGGCGACGAACTGCTCGCTGTCGACGCGATGAACGACCCGCGCAATTACATGATCGGCAAGCGCCTGATCGAAGCAGGCCGCAGCCCTGCCCCAGCCGTGATCACCGACCCAGCCACCGATATGAAGGCGCTATTAAAGCCGTGAGGATCATTGGTGGCACCCATCGCGGCACGGCTTTGGCCGCTGTCGGAAAAGGCGACGCAGGGGCGCATCTGCGCCCCACGACCGACCGCGTGCGCGAAAGCCTGTTTAACGTTCTGTTAGGTGGGCGATTTGGTAACCCGATCACGGACACGAACGTGCTCGACCTATTTGCCGGCACTGGTGCGCTTGGGCTTGAGGCCCTTTCACGTGGCGCAACCCACGTGACCTTTGTCGATAGTGGGCGGGTCGCGCAAAAGCTGATCCGCGAAAACATCGCCAAACTGCGCCGACAGTCCGACACGATGTTGATTAGCAGTGACGCATCGCGCCTTCCCCAAGGCGATCCCTGCGCGTTGGTGTTTCTTGATCCGCCATACGGCCAAGGGTTGGGTGCAAAGGCGCTTGGCGCGGCCAAGACTGCAGGCTGGATCGCCCCTGATGCGCTAATCGTGTGGGAAGAAAGCACCGCCCAAATCGCGCCACCCGGTTTTACAACGCTCGACCAACGCCGCTATGGCGATACTTGGATAACATTTCTAAAGGCAAATTTATGACTCCTAAATTAGTAATTTTTGACTGCGACGGCGTTCTAGTGGATACCGAACCAACAACTGATAAAATCATCTCGGCCAGTCTGACCCACTTTGGTCTGACGATCAGCCCAAATGACGTGCACCGGCTTTTCGCTGGCGGCACAATCGAAGGCGTCGGAATTGAAGCGACCCGTCGCGGCGCGGTTCTACCGGACACATGGGTTGATGACATCTATGCTGAAGTTTTCGAAGCACTGCGCAAAGGCGTCCCTGTGATCCAAGGGGTCATTGACCTGATCCACGCGCTTGATCGCGCAGGCATAAAGCGCGCAATTGCGTCTAACGGGCCGATTCCCAAGATGGAAATCAGCCTGACACCAAGCGGTCTTTTTGAATTGTTCGATGGGCGCATCTATTCTGGTCACGACCACGGGCCAAAGCCTAAACCAGATATGCTGCTACAAATCGTGAAAGACATGGGCGTCACGCCGCAAGATGCTGTGATGATCGACGATATGCCCGCCGGGTTCTTAGCCGCAAAAGCGGCAGGAATGCCATGTTTTGGGTATGTGGCCGATGGTGATCCAGCGCGTATTGGCGATACAGGTGCAACGCCTGTGACCCATATGGACCAAATCCAGCAAGCGCTTGGGCTAAATTAAAACACCTGCCCCGTGCCTAACACCTCGGCCGGGGCGACCCACCAATCCATCTGTGACACTTGGACGATCCGTGCGACATGGCGCGCTGTCGCCATGTCCTTAACCAAGCCAAAGCAGGTAGCACCTGAACCGGACATGCCTGCAACACTGACGCCCGGCAAAGATTCCAGTTTGGCTATAACTTTGCTGATCTCCGGCGCGATCTTTTCGGCGGCAGTCTGCATATCGTTTCGTTGCGCCTTTAGCCAATTTACGAACGCGTCATAATCGGCGCCTTCAGGCAGCGGGGCCATTGGCGCACCATTTTTATCTGTCATGCCGTTAAACACCTGCCCGGTCGGTACATCGACCCGAGGCCGCACCAAAACGATCGCACAGGGCGGCAACAGCGGCACAGGAGCAAGCACATCACCAATCCCCGACATCCGTGTTGGGTTAGGGGCCCGCAAACAAACGGGCAGATCAGCGCCCAATGCTACCACTTCTGGTGCGGTCGCAGGCAATGGATCAACCTGCCAAAGCTCGGCCAACATCGCGAGGGTGATAGCAGCATCTGACGATCCGCTGCCAATACCGGCGGCGTGCGGCAAATGCTTTTCAAGCGTCAGCATTGCGCCTTTATCCACACCGCGTGCGGCCCGCAACGCGTCAGCCGCCCGCATCATTAAGTTGCCTTCGTCAGTCGGGACACCAATCGAAAACGGCCCATTCACCGAAATGCGCATATCTGGCGCAACCGTCGCGGTTAACCGATCGGAAACACCGGCAAACACGACAAGACTATCCAGCAAATGATACCCATCTGCCCGTTGTCCCGTCACATGCAAGGTAAGATTAACCTTAGCAGGTGCTATCGCCTTAATGGTCGCCACTGGCCACCCGGATCGGCGCAAGACCTTCTTCAACAAGCACAATATCTAGCCCGCGATCCAGCTTATCACGGATACGTAATGCTTCAGTATCAGACGGACCAAATGATAATGCGCGGTTCCATTGGAATTGCGCCTCTACCTCGCGGCCAACAGCCCAATAAGCATCACCAAGGTGGTCATTTACGACAGAATCGACAGGTTCCAGTTCGGCAGCGCTTTCCAACAATCCGACGGCTTCGTCATAACGACCAAGCTGGAACAGCACCCAGCCAAGACTATCGATAATCGCGCCGTGATCTGGCCGCGCCGCAGCAGCTGTTTCAAGCATACCAAGCGCTTCATCCAATTTTTCACCGCGTTCAACCAAAGAATACCCAAGATAGTTCAAGATCTGCGGATGGTTCGGCTGCAACGACAACGCCGCGCGAAAATCAGCTTCTGCAGCGGGCCAATTATCTGTCTTATGCGCGCAAATGCCACGGGTGTAATACGCAAACCATTTCGTCGGATCATCGTCATCATAAAGTTCGATGGCACGTGTATAGGCCCTGCCCGCTTCCTCATACCGGCCAGCCTGCCGAAGAGTGTCGCCTTGGTTGGTAAAGACCTGTGGCAAATCGGGGTGACTGCGGGCCAGCGCATCCAAAACTTCGATCGCGGCTTCGACACGACCCCCCGAACGCAATACATCAGCACGGCCAAGTTCGGCAGCATGGAATGCAGGATCGTCACGTGGGACGCTTGTATACGCAGCATTCGACAGATCGTACTGCCCCAGCTTTTCCAGCAAACCAGCGGTCATCAAAGTAGCGACAGTATTATCTGGCCATAGATAGTTAGCCGCGCGCGCATACATCAACGTATATGCATCAGGCGCATCGTTTTGGATCGCGCCAGCCGTGATGTGATAAATTTCCGCCATCCCCTGTTCAGGCGTGGTGACAGCATTGTAAGCGACAGCCTCACCAGCCTGTAATTGATCCCGTAGCTGCGCAAGACCAGGATCCAACTTCGCGCCAAACACCCCATCAAGGATCACCAGCGCATCTTCGTTCCGGCCAAGCTGGCTTAGGATTTGCGCATGGGCGATGCCGCTTTTTCGGTTATACCGCATCCCACCGGCGACACGCATACTGAACATCGCTTCGGCGCCTTCGAAATCGCCAACCGACGCAAGCGCGTATGCTTTGTGCGTTACGCCATAAACAACCATACCTTCGGTTTCGATCACACGGTCAAAGCCAGCACTGGCCTTGGTCATGTCACCATTTCCAAGATGTGCCCATGCTTGGGCAATTCCATCAATCAGTGGGCTAACTGTGCGCCCTTGTTCTAACGCTTGGAAAATGCCGTCCCAATTTTCCGACTTCACGTCTGCCATCTGCAAAACCAGATGCGCCACCTGACTGTTAAACCCCTGATCAACGATAGCTTGAGCTATTGAAATTGCCTGATCCATTTGCCCCAGCGCGACATAAGATGTCATCGCGCGATCAAGAAGATAGGGGTTCGACGGATCGCTAAGCAGTCCTTCGGTCAGATACCTTGCCCCAGAACCATAGTCATGGTCGTGGACGGCTTGCCGCCCAGCAAGGTACGCCCCAGCATTGGGGTCGGCCAGTACCGCAGACCCAGAAGACAACAGATAAGAAACAGCGACGGCAGAAAGTAAGCGTTTTAGCACGATTTAATCAGGCCTTTTGGTCAGGTTCATCTTGAGCCTAATGGGACTATGCCAGTCATGCAAACACGTCCTCGTGATCACGGCATGTTGTCGCAACTTGAACGGCCTAAGCCCTGCCGCTGGCACAAGAAGACAGGCCCGAAAGCCCGCCTACTCGCCCTGCCAAGACTGCTCCGGCACGCCTATTACGTTTGGCGTTTCGCGTTGAAAACGACACTAAGCGATGAAGTGATTCGCAGTCAATAGAGTGATTCGCGAATCGGCATTAACTTACCGGTGCATATGTCCTGCAGTATGGGTCGATTGGAACCGGGCTAACCAAGAATGGCGTATCTGGCGGCATACCGCTTTCTTCGACCCATTGGCCATCTAAGCAAAAATCCTGTGCATAGTTACCAAGGTTGAAACCAAAACCCGGATTGCCACAGTCATTCGCGTTCCCGTTCGCGTTCCATGCCTGCGTCACACCTAAGCCCAGTTCCCCCGGCGTCACAAAGACAGCCCGGCCCGGATCATAGCGCAACATCCAACTTGCGCCGTCTTGGCGCGATGCCATGTCCCATTTTCCCAGCAGCGAGCCAGCCTGATAGCCCGCGATCTTAAACCGGGTCACGTCTGCTTCGGTCACCATAGGTTGTCCCAGCGCCGCATCCGGGATCGTCATCTGACCGGTCATTGTGTAGTCATTCGCGCCGATCCAGCAAAAATAGAAATCAGCAGCATTCGCCTGCGTCGCGGTCAGCGACAATATGACGGCACCAGCGCGGATCATTTTGCATTCTCGCGCATGACATGCCCGGCAAGGTATAGCGATCCGCAAATAAGAATGCGGGCGTTCGGTGCTTCTGCCTTGATCTTGGTGATAGCGTCCGTCACGCTATCGGCGACCGACGCATCCATGCCAACGTCCACAGCAGCCTTGGCCGTATCTTTGGCGGGAATGGTATTTGCCTCACCGGGGATCGACACTGCAGTCAGCGTGTCGGCCACTTCGGACAGCGGAGCAAGATAGCCGCCAATGTCTTTAGTATTCAGCATACCGCAAATCAGATGGGTTGGCCGTTTGAGTTGCTGGCGCAACGTCGCTGCCAGCGCGCGACCAGCGGCGGGGTTATGACCACCATCCAGCCACAGTTCTGCGGGTGCGGCAAGATCGACCAGCGCACCTTTAGTCAAACGTTCCATTCGGGCGGGCCAATAGGCGCGGGTGACGGCAGTTTCGCAGGCGGATTCGTCTTTGCCTAGCAGGCGCAGGGTCGCAATCGCGGCACCTGCGTTCATAATCTGATGCGGTCCGGGTAAATTCGGCAGCGGCAAATCAAGCAATCCACGCTCGTCTTGATAAATCAGCCGTTCGCGTTCAGCACTGACGTGCCACTGCTGACCGTATGCATAAAGAGGCGCGCCAAGACGGGCGGCGATATTTTCGATCACATCCATGCTTTCGTCATGCTGCGGGCCAACGACACAGGGAACGCCGCGCTTGATGATCCCAGCCTTTTCACCAGCGATTTGCGCCAACGTATCGCCCAGAAACTGCTGATGGTCCAAATCCACCGGCGTAATCACCGTCACCGCCGGCTTATCGATCACATTCGTCGCATCCAAGCGCCCGCCCAATCCAACCTCAAGCAAAGTATAGTCGGCAGGCGTTTTAGCGAACGCCAGCAAACCAGCAACGGTCGTGATTTCAAAATAGGTAATCGGGTCTGTGCCATTGGCGGTATAGCAACGATCCAAAACTTCGGTCAGCGCCTCTTCGGTGATCAACTCACCAGCAAGCCTGATGCGCTCATGGAACCGCGCCAAATGCGGTGAGGTGTAAGCATGCACCTTGGCATTACCCGCCTCTAACCCTGCGCGGATCATGGCTTGGGTCGATCCCTTGCCGTTCGTACCTGCCAAATGGATGACAGGCGGCAAACGGTTTTGGGGATTATCCAGTTTTTCAAGCAAAGTCCAAACGCGGTCCAAGGTCAGGTCGATGACCTTGGGATGCAAGGCCATCATCCTTTCAAGGATCACATCAGACGACGCTGTCACTTTGCGTCTTTCGCAGGTGTTTCTTTTGGTGCTTCCTCAACCGCTTCGGCAACGATTTCGGGCGCAGGCAGGTCACCTTTGATAGGGGCTTCAAGCCCCATCAGCATACGCAGAATAGTGGTCAGCTCATCCTTAAGATCGGTGCGCTTTGTCACGCGATCCAACATACCGTGGTCCAACAGGTATTCAGCACGCTGGAACCCTTCGGGCAGCTTTTCACCAATCGTCTGCTCAATCACACGAGCACCGGCAAAACCGATCAGCGCATTCGGTTCGGCAATCTGTACATCGCCCAGCATCGCATAGGACGCAGTCACACCACCGGTTGTTGGGTGGGTCAACACGACGACATAAGGCAGACCTGCTTCTTTGAGCATCTGAACCGCAATCGTAGTGCGCGGCATTTGCATAAGGCCAAGAATGCCTTCTTGCATGCGCGCGCCACCGGCGGCAGAAAACAGGATCAGCGGACGGCCCAGCGCAATTGCGCGTTCAGCAGCGGCAACAATTGCGTTGCCGACGTACATAGACATCGACCCGCCCATAAAGGAAAAGTCCTGTACAGCGACAACAACTGGCGTACGGCCCATGTCACCTTCGGCAACAAGCATCGCATCTTTTTCGCCAGTCTTCTTACGGGCATCTTTGATACGGTCGGTGTATTTCTTTTGATCACGGAAATGCAGCGGGTCTGCGACCGGTTCGGGCACCGCGACTTCGACGAACACGCCACCATCAAAGATCGACATCAAGCGTTCACGTGCTGAAATCGCCATATGGTGATCGCAGTTTGTGCAAACGTTCAAATTGTCTGTCAGTTCGCGGTGAAACAGCATTGTTCCGCACTCGGGACACTTGGTCCAAAGGTTTTCAGGCACCTCACGGCGCGAAAACAGCGAGTTGATCGTCGGACGGACGTAGTTGGTGATCCAGTTCATTGGCGCGCCTTCTGCATTAACGCCTTCCAGATATGACGGAGCGTCACGAAATGCAATCAGTGGTGATCGCCCGAAAGTACAAAACCATCATGATCCCGCCGGGTTTATTTGCGAATTGCAATCCGTGCGGCAAGCCACATCACAAGAACAGACAACATCTGCCCAGCAACCTGAAATATGATCCATTGGGTTGGAAGCGCACTGATCTCTGCGGAGTATTCGATTGGATCAACGTAAGGAAATAAGAACAATGCAACCCCTGTGCCGGCCCAACCACTGATCCCGTACAACAATATAGCAAAGGCGTTGTTCGCAAGATGCAGACCAACGGCCGCGCCTAGATTCCCAGTGCGCGCGGTGAGATCGGCACATGCGGCCCCGAGCATTGTCGCCCAAAGCGCCCACATAAATCCTTCAGTGGCACCATTTCCATTCCAGTAGTGCAGCCCGCCAAACATGATGGAAGGGATACCCATCCAAACCCAACGCTGCTTTGATAGGCAGGCAAACTGTTGCTGCAAATACCCACGAAATAGCATCTCTTCGGTTCCCACCTGTACAAACAGGGCAAGTAAAGTAACCGGAATCAGCAACAACCACCGCGCAAAGGGGCGGACTTCGACATCGCTCCCTAGATCATACCAAGGTGGCAGCAGTTCTTGCGCGAACAACACAAGCGCACCCCCCCACGCGACAGCGCATAAATCGCGCCACGCACTTTGTGCGGGACCGATCAACGACCAGAATCCGCGCCCATGCACGAGGTGCAACAACATCACCAGCCCCACGCAACCGATCACAAAGGTAAAAAATTGTGCGAGCGTCCCGAAGGCTGATGTACCTTCTAGATATGCGTTACGCGCAGCTTCGCCAGATAAGAAAATCATCACGATATCTGGTGACAGCGCGAAAATCACCTCGAAACCAACAACCACCAAGACCACCCGCCAAAGCTGTGGCGCCCGCGCAGCGACACGAACAAAGCTGTGATGTGGGGCGTATGGATCAGTCATAGCGGACATTAGGCCGCATATCTGCGCACCTGCAAGCGCAGTTCTAACTTGCGTCACCCCCGTCCAACTTTTAGACCTGCGACATTAGTTCCCGGGAGACAAGCCAATGCTTAAAGGCAAAGCCGACAAGACCAACCTACCAAGCCGCCACGTCACCGAAGGCCCAAGCCGTGCACCGCACCGGTCTTACCTTTACGCGATGGGTCTAGATGAAGACGATATTGCGCAGCCATTTGTTGGTGTTGCGACCTGCTGGAACGAAGCTGCACCCTGTAACATTTCGCTGAACCGTCAGGCCCAAGCTGTTAAGCTGGGTGTTAAGGCCGCGAACGGTACGCCCCGCGAATTCACAACCATTACCGTCACCGACGGTATCGCGATGGGTCATGAAGGTATGCGCGCGTCATTGGCGTCACGCGAAGCCATCGCCGATTCAGTTGAACTTACCATGCGTGGCCACTGCTATGATGCTTTGGTTGGTCTTGCTGGTTGTGATAAGTCACTGCCCGGTATGATGATGTCGATGATCCGCCTTAACGTGCCGTCCGTCTTTATCTACGGTGGTTCGATCCTTCCGGGGCGCCTTGATGGCAAAGACCTTACAGTTCAAGACGTGTTCGAAGCCGTTGGTCAGCACCAAGCTGGCAACATGTCAGATGCTGAACTTGAAATCCTTGAACGCGTTGCCTGCCCATCTGCCGGCGCTTGCGGCGGTCAGTTCACAGCGAACACCATGGCATGTGTATCCGAGGCAATCGGCCTTGCGCTTATGCACTCATCAGGTGCCCCTGCACCATATGAATCGCGTGACCAATACAGCGTCGCATCTGGCGAAGCGGTCATGAACCTCATCGAAAAGAACATCCGCGCGCGTGATGTTGTCACACGCAAATCGCTTGAAAACGCGGCACGCGTTGTTGCCTGTACTGGCGGATCAACAAACGCAGGTCTTCACCTGCCCGCGATGGCGGCTGAGGCTGGCATCGACTTTGACCTGTTCGACGTTTGCGACATCTTCCGCGATACGCCATATTTCGTCGACCTAAAACCGGGCGGTCAGTATGTCGCCAAAGACCTTTACGAAGCGGGCGGCGTTCCTGTCGTAATGAAGGAACTGCGCAAAGCAGGTCTAATCCACGAAGACTGCATGACCGCATCTGGCCGCACGATGGGCGAAGAGCTGGACATGATCAAAGGCGAAGCTGACAACAAAGTCATCTATTCCGTCGAAAACCCGATCACCAAAACTGGTGGTGTGGTTGGCCTAAAAGGTAACGTTGCCCCAGAAGGCGCTATCGTAAAAGTCGCTGGTATGGACGCAGAACAACAGGTCTTTACCGGCCCAGCACGTGTGTTCGAATGCGAAGAAGACACTTTCGAAGCCGTCAAAGCCCGCCAATATAAAGAAGGCGAAGTTCTGGTAATCCGCAACGAAGGTCCATCAGGTGGCCCAGGGATGCGCGAAATGCTGGCCACAACAGCTGCGCTGTCTGGCCAAGGCATGGGCAAGAAAGTTGCACTGATCACAGATGGTCGTTTCTCTGGCGCGACACGCGGTTTCTGCGTGGGTCACGTGGGCCCAGAGGCTGCACATGGCGGCCCGATTGCATTGCTTGAAGACGGCGACATGATCACCATCAACGCCATTACTGGTGAGCTGTCTGTTGACCTTACGGACGAAGTTCTGGCCGAACGTAAAGCGAAATGGAAAGGGCCAAAGGAAACGATCTATGCTTCTGGTGCGCTTTGGAAATACGCGCAATTGGTGGGTTCAACACGTCTTGGCGCGGTGACGCATCCGGGTGCGAAAAACGAAAAACACATCTACATGGATCTGTAAGAATATGATCCGTATTATTGTGGGGATAGCAGCCGCGCTGGCAATGTCAGCTTGCACGACTGTGTCTCCGCAAAAATCCATTACATTAGCGGGCGGCGATGTCGTCGCCCGTGCCCCTGCTGGGTTTTGTGTCGATGATCGCGCGAGCCGCCCAAGCGCAGATTTTGCAGTGATCGCGCCCTGTGCAACCTTGGGTGCCGACCAAGCACTTCCCAGTGCGGTCGCGCTCGCCACTATCCAAGTCGGTGCCGACGGGTCCGGGACAGTCACGGGCTCCGAAACCAATATGCGCAATTTTCTCCAATCAGAAGCCGGTGCAGTATTGCTCAGTAATGTCGGCGACAGCAGCACAGTAAGTGACGTTTCTACGCAAATATCTGATGGTCGCGTCACTGTCGCGTTTAACGACAGCGCGCCACACAGCGTGGGCGGGCTGCAAAACAAAGAATGGCGGACATTTACAGATGTGAATGGGCGACTTGTGACCGTTGCCTTACGTGGATTATCTGCGGCTCCGCTTGATGACAGCACAGGAATTTGGTTGTTAAATGCTATGGCTGTTGGGATCGCTCCGGCTATTCTTATTCAGGCAACGCAATCTTCCGATATCTAACAGATTTCATGTTAGCTTAGGGCGATAAGGAAAGGCTGCGGATATGGCGATCAATCCAAATGGCGCTCTTGGGCGGTTAATGCAGCGGCTTTCGCTAGCGCGCTGGACAGATGCGGCACGCAACGCGCCCAACGCCGAACTTTCGACGCTACGCGCGCTACGCCAAAATGCGCGACAGCTTTTGATCCCACTCCAAGAACTTAGCTATATCGCTGAAGACAGGCTCGCTCTGCCACGAATTGGGACCAATACGTTCACACGCCCCGCGGGCACTGACTGGTCTTGGCGCCCAATGGCGTGGCGCGCGAGGCTTTGGAAACGTGGCCTCGCACCGGCGTTAAACCGCGAAAAAATTGGTAGCGAAGTCGGCATCTTTCATGACTGCAACCAACCCGAGATCAGCTTAACCCAATACCGAAATCTACACGCTGATGACCTTGCTGCGTACGGCCTTATGCTCGAGGTGTATCACTTTGGCGGTAGCTTTCTGTCTTTGGTCGTTGATCTACCCCCCGCCGCATCCACAGGATTAAAAAAGCGGCACGTCATCCAGCTATCTGCGGTGATCGAACGCGAAGCGCCCATCAATATTTATGCGCGTCTAAACGTCAAAAATGGGCCGAACACCGAACAGATATTGCTCACCCTTCCGTCAGACCAACGCGAAACGGAGGCCGAATTCGATCTTGCTTACACGCAGTTGAACGAAGCACGGACTGAAAAAATATGGATCGACTTGCTGTTTGAAAATCCAAACATGAATAAGATCACGATCCGCGACTTAAACATATGCCGCTATCCACGCGCGGAAATCTGAATGCTGGGAAAGGGACTGTTATGACAACCTACACGCTGACCAAAACCCGGCTTGTCGCTGGCGTCTGGGAAGGCTCCCTGACGGGTGCAGGCACTGAACAACCGGACCTTCGTGTCACCCATCACGGAGAACCAGTCGAGGGTCTGCATACGGATTATGACAAGGCTGAGGAAAAGTGGCGTATCGAATTCCCTGTGCCTGCCCACCTTATTAGTGATGGTGTCCAGACCTTTGTGATTAGCGACGACCAAGGCAATACGCTAAACAGTTTTTCACTGTTGTCCGGCGAAGCATTAGCCGAGGACATCCGCGCCGAAGTGGATTTGCTGCGCAGTGAATTGGACATGCTAAAACAAGCATTTCGCCATCATTGCAATAACGGTTAAACATAAACAGATGGCGGTTTTCACCGCCATCTGCATCTCCCCCGATCGTTCGCTCAGAGGCTTGGGAACGCTGATCAAATGATCAGTTGAAGTTGTAGATCACCGAAACGCCCAGTGTGTTCACACCTTCGGACAGGTCAGCATCTGTTTCGCTGTTGAACGAGGTTGTGTAACCTGTACGCAGCGACAGAGTTTCTGTCATTGCAACGTTCAGCGCGAGTTCGTTGACCAGTGTTGTCGCTGTTTCCGAATAGATCACATCGGTGTCGTTCGTGACATATGTTACATCAGACAGGCTTTTGAACACGTTAGATGACACAGAAGCAGCTGCTTCAGATACGTCTTCCATGTTCACACGCTTTGCTGTGCGGTAACCTGGGCCAGCCTGAACAGACCACTGTACGTCAGCGGCGTTGTAGATACGGTAACCAAGACCAGCACCCACAAAGATGTCCTGTTTAAAGTCGCCGTCAGTGTCAGCCATGTTGTCAAAACCAGCTTCCAATTTACCGAACGCAAACAGAGTGTCTGTCAGGTCACGACGGTAGTCGATACCAGCAAGCAAAGTGTCTTCTGTTTTGACGCCATCAGTTTCGCCGTAAGCAAGGCTTGCTGTCAGGTCGATACCGTTTAGGCCATCATATGTGCCGTAACGCAGCCCCATACCGATGTCTGTTGTGGTGCCATCGTCATCTTTTACAGATGTAGCACGAAGCGCGACCGAACCATAAGCGCCCAGCTCACGACCTTCGTTGCCGAAACGGCCAAGATCCCGCTCGCGGTCATCTTCGATTGCTTCTTCCAGATCATCAACCGCGTCAACAGAAGCGTCTTGGTTGCTGAAAGCAGTTGTTTGCGCTGCACCAGCTGTTGCGATGAAGCCGCTGATTACAGCAATGATAAATACGTTGTTTGTCATGGGTCTATCCTCTCCCAAGAAGGTGACCCGTCCTGTTCCAAGAACGGGAGCATCTCTGCTGAGCGGATATTTAGCGATAGGTTATGAATAAGGAAAATTCAAAATAATCATGCTTAAACTGATTTTTACTTATTCATGATCGTGTAGCTCTCCCAGAACCTCAACCTCGTGATCCTCACTAATGTCACGCAGCTGGGCGATCACCGCCTCGCCATCGGCTTCGGCGACATCTGTAACGCTGTGTAAAGTCGCCGCTGCTATTTTACGTATTTCAGGGTCCATATCGTCCCGCCAAACAGCCCAAACAGGATAGGGAAAGCGCGGTGCATCCGGGACCAAGAACAACTGCCCGGCATCAATGTACTTTTTGACATAGCGCGCCGGCAGATATGCCGCACCCCGTCGGTTCACAATGAATTCAGCCGCCATCGCGCCCAACGAAAAGGTAAGTCCGGGGTTCGTCAGCTCTGGCAAGGCCTGCGCATGCGCACCCACAAATTCAGGCCCCCAATCGACAAAGACATAGCGCCCGCCCAAATCCATGGTCGGGTTTTTCCATGACGCCACCATCACCAATTCTTCTTCTAATACCTGTTCGGCGACCAACCCCGGCCGCAGCTGTGGCATATAAAGCAGTCCAACGTGCATGATCCCTTCGATCAAAAACCGAGTAAGCCGGTCCGGCATCCCCAGTTCAGCGCGAATATTCAGATCTGGCATTGTTTCTCTTAGCCCGTCGATCCAACGAAAGCCCATACGCGGCCAAAGCGAATACTGTGCGCCGATTGTCAGACTGCGGGTAAACCCTTCGGGGATGGCGACCTGCTGACGGGCTTCTTCCCAAACGCGGATAATCGACAACGCATAGCGTTCAAATTCGCGTCCGGCGTTAGTCAGCTCTGCCCCTGCCTTTGAACGAGTGAACATCGGCTTGCCAAGTGAATCCTCGAGCCGCTGGATACGCAACGAAACCGCAGATTGCGTCACATATAGACGATCCGACGCAGACACGAACGATCCAGTCGCAGCAACCTCTAAAAAGGTTTTGAGCAGGGTAATATCCATCGGTGCCATCCATGTCGCTTATTTATCTTAACAGCATTCATATTTGGTCTTGCTCGCGAAACAACCGATGAAATTTCGCGGAACAGATATATCTTACGCCACGTACAGGATGACGTGCGCGTCAGCTTCAGTCATGATTTGCCCAAATGGGAGGCACGCAATGACCGATTATCCACATCTTCTCGCTCCGCTTGATCTGGGCTTTACGACACTTAAGAACCGCGTGCTGATGGGGTCGATGCACACTGGCCTTGAGGAAACGAAAGACTGGAACCGCGTCGCGGAATTCTATGCAGCGCGTGCGCGTGGTGACGTAGGCCTTATGGTGACTGGCGGCATGGCCCCCAACCCCGAAGGCGGTGTATTTCCCGGTGCGGCTGGGCTGTACACGGACGAGGACATCGCAAACCATCGCATCGTAACCGACCGTGTCCATGACGCTGGCGGAAAGATCGCAATGCAAATCCTACACGCTGGCCGCTATGCCTATAGCCCCAAATGCGTCGCCCCTTCGGCAATCAAATCGCCGATCTCTCCGTTCCCGCCGACCGAACTGGACGCGGAAGGAATTGAAAAACAGATCAGCGACATGGTCACCGCCGCCACCCGCGCCCAAGAGGCCGGCTATGATGGCGTTGAGGTCATGGGATCAGAAGGGTATTTCCTGAACCAATTCTTGGTCACACACACCAACAAACGCACCGACGAATGGGGCGGATCGTATGAAAACCGTATGCGTCTTCCCGTCGAAGTCGTCCGCCGCGTCCGCGAGGCCGTTGGCCCCAACTTTATCGTAATTTACCGCCTATCCATGATCGACCTCGTGCCAAACGGGTCCACATGGGAAGAAGTCGTTCAGCTTGCCAAAGCAGTCGAATCCGCAGGCGCCACGATCCTGAACACTGGTATCGGCTGGCACGAAGCCCGCATTCCAACGATCGCGACTTCAGTCCCGCGTCGCGCCTTCACTTGGGTCACCAAAAAGCTGATGGGCGAGGTTCAAATCCCAATCATCACATCTAACCGTATCAACATGCCTGACGTTGGTGAATCTGTTCTTGCCGATGGCTGCGCAGACATGGTCAGCATGGCCCGTCCGTTCCTTGCCGACCCTGATTTCGTCGCCAAGGCAGCCGCTGGCAAACCAGCTGAAATCGCGCCATGCATCGCATGTAACCAAGCCTGCCTTGACCACACATTCAGCGGCAAACTGACGTCGTGCTTGGTGAACCCTCGCGCATGTCACGAAACCGAACTGGTCATCGAACCAACCGCCAGCCCCAAGAAGATCGCGGTTGTCGGCGCGGGCCCTGCGGGGCTTTCTGCGGCCCTAACCGCAGCGGACCGCGGGCATACGGTGACAATTTTTGACAAATCCACGGAACTTGGTGGCCAGCTCAACATGGCAAAACAAGTCCCCGGAAAGGAAGAATTCTGGGGTCTGGTGGATTACTTCCGCACAATGGTCGAAAAATCGGACATCTCTTTGAAGTTGGGCACAGCCGCCACGCCCGAAACGCTCGCTGATTTCGACGAAACCATCATCGCGACAGGCGTTGCCCCACGCGATCCGTCCATTCCGGGCCAAGACGGGCCAAATGTCCTGTCTTATATCGACGTTCTTCGCGGCAAAGCAGAGGTCGGCGAACGCGTCGCGATCATCGGCGCTGGCGGCATCGGCTTTGATGTCGCAGAATACCTTGTGACCGACGAAAGTCCGACGGAAAACCTACAAGAATGGCTCGAAGAATGGGGCGTCGGCGACCCCGAAACGACTCGCGGCGGATTGCGTGCCGAAGGTCCACAGCCAGAACCTGCAACGCGCCAAGTTACTCTGTTACAACGTAAATCTGAAAAGCTGGGTAAACGACTAGGCAAAACAACGGGTTGGATTCACCGTGCTGGTTTGCAGATGAAAAATGTCGAAATGGTTGGCGGCGTAAACTACGAAAAAATCGATGCCGCAGGCCTGCATGTTTCACGCGGAGAAATGCGCGAGAACCCACATGTGATTGCGGTAGATACGATCGTCATGTGTGCAGGTCAGGTACCAGAACGTAGCCTCGCTGATCAGCTCATTGCCTTAGGTAAAACAGTGCATGTAATTGGCGGCGCAGACGTCGCGGCAGAATTGGATGCAAAACGTGCAATCAATCAAGGCACGAGACTTGCCGCTTCACTGTAACCAAAGCGCGAAAATCCGCTTTTAACAACTAATTAACCTGACTTAACAGCTCGGATACCCCGGATTTGTCAGGCATTGGTCCCATTCCTGCCTGATTTCCCTCGCTATAAAAGCATGGAAATTAGAAGTTTAGGAACACATATGGATCGTCTGACAGAAATGGAGGCCTTTGCCACGGTCGTTGACCAAGGTGGTTTCACAGACGCAGCCAAGAAAATGGGGATTTCAAAGTCCGCTGTTTCTAAACATGTTTCGTCGCTCGAAGCGCGTCTTGGTGCGCGCCTGCTTAATCGGACAACGCGCCGCGTTAGCCCAACCGAAATCGGGCTTGCCTACTATGATCGCGCACGACGCGTCCTAAACGATGCGGGCGAGGCGGACGCGCTTGTCACCTCTATGCAATCAGCGCCATCTGGGTTGTTACGGATCAGTGTCGCCACCGATTTCGGGGTCAATCACCTGTCTCCGGTCTTGGGCACGTTCCTAAGCGAATTCCCAGATATCACGGTTAACATGGTGCTGAACAACCGTTACGTCGAACTGATTTCCGAAGGCTTTGATATGGCCGTGCGGATTGGCGAGCTTGAAGACAGCACCCTGCGTGCACGCAAGCTAACTGAGACGACACGTCGCATGATCGCAAGTCCTGCATATTTCGAACAATATGGTCGCCCTGAGAAGATCGACGATCTGAACGATCACAAGCTGTTGCACTATTCAAACCAAGCGAATTCAGCGGTTTGGAAACTAACCGCGCCGTCCGGCGAAAAACGGCAAGTCCGCACAGCTGGTTGGCTGACAGTCAACGATGGCCAGTCATTGTTGAACGCTTGCGTCGGCGGGCTTGGCATCGCGTATCTTCCGTCATTTCTTTATGCCGATGCGATGCGCAAAGGTTTGGTCGAAGAGGCAATTCCAGATCTGCCTGTGGAAACGCAAGGCATCTACGCGGTCTATCCACCGGGTCGCTTTACCCAACCCAAAGTGCGCGCTTTCATTGACTTTTTAGCACATGCGTTTGCCGACAAAGGCCCTAACGACTGGTAGATTGTTGTGATTTTCGCACATCATTAACACAGCCTTAATGATTTTTCCGTTATTGTCTGCCTCCTATAACTTGGGGGCAGAACATGGAAAAACTGATGCGCATTTTGGAACCGCGCAGCGCCATTTCGCTCTTCGGGCGATTTGCTGTTGCACTGGGCCTTATCACGCTTGCCAATTACACTTTTGCGCATTTCCACGGTGTTGTCGTAATCGATGACAGGTTCTACTATCTCAAACACGCGATTTATGTTGGCGGACCATTTGCACTATTCGCGCTATCAATCATGATGTTTCAGGTACGGCTGCAACGCAAACTATCATTACTATCGCGTAAAGACGGCTTAACCGGGCTAAACAATCGACGCACCTTTTTGGAATGCGCTGATCGGCGGCGTGAAAATGGTGACACCGGCGCGCTACTTCTTCTTGATGCAGATCATTTCAAACGAATTAACGATGCCTACGGGCATCAAGCTGGTGACATTTGTCTCCAAAGCATCTCAGAAACGCTTCAACGAAACGTCCGTCGGGATGATGTTGTTGGGCGGATTGGCGGCGAAGAATTTGCGATTTTCCTGTGCAATGCGTCCATCCAGCAGGCACGGATTATTGGGGAACGGCTAACCAGACCCATTCCATTCCACCCGACGGACCACAGCACAGAGGCAAACCTGAGTGTTACCCTTTCGGTGGGCGCCGTGGAAAACCGCCCCCACTTATCATTAAGTGCGCTGCTTGCGCAGGCGGATCAAGCGCTATACCGCGCCAAAGCAGACGGACGGGCGCGCATTGTTATCTGGAACGATCAACTGGTTGTTCACTAAAAGGTCACTCCACCATCGAAGTGATAATCACTTCGACCCGGCGGTTTTCTTCGCGACCGTCTTCGGTCTGGTTGGTCGCAAGCGGTGACAGATACCCCATCCCCTCGGCTGCTAATTGCGCACGGCGAACCCCGTACTCTGTGACCAGCCGTTCAAGAACCGCACCAGCGCGCCGCTTGGACAGCGCGATATTCGCATCTAGGCTTCCTGATGCATCTGTGTGACCCACGAGCGCCACGTTACGATCCGGAAATTCATTTAAGTAATCAGCCAAGACTTCGAGCGACAAAAACCTGCTGTCAGAAAGTCGTGATGAACCTGTTTCAAATGATAGATCCGCAAGAACAGACCGCCCCACATCGTCAAGCTGAGCGCGCAAAGATATATCACCTTGCTCTTCAGCTGCGCGCAATGCCGGACCCGAAGCAGCGGACACTGGAAGAGTATCTTCCGATGCAGACCCGACATGAATGACCTGTACGTATCCCGCCTGCGCGGTTCTGCTTAAAAATAGTGTGATGTATTCTGGGCCATCATCCCCAAACCGTCTTGCCGAAAGGAACCGGAAGTCGCCGATGTTGATTTGCATCTCAGGCGGTGGCAGCGCCACTGTTTCAAAACGGAAATCAAAGCCTCCGCAAGCTTCGGTTTGGCATTCAAAAATGATCCGGTATCGATCGTTGCGCAATTGTTCACGCAAAGGTCGCAATAGCTGAAGCGTGGTCAGCGCTTGCGCGTCGATCCTCCAAGCTTGCTTGGTCAATTTTCCTTCGGCATTTTCAATCGGCATTACACCGTCAGACCAAATACCGATCGGTACGGCATAGCTATCCAAAGCATTCACTTCTTCAAACTGAAGCGTCGCGTTACTTGGGAAATTCAGCGTTTCGGCCCCAACCGCAGTCGCCACCGAAACAGCCAACCCCGCCAACAAACCGGAACGGAAAGATCGCATATTCGTCGAGGCAGATATGAAACCGTTCAACTGGTTACTCCGGTAAAGTCCGATAGTGATACTGTCCCACAAGGGTCATACCAAGGGAAGCATAGAGCGCATTCGCGGCGTCATTTTCCCGCGTTGTAACCAAAGTCAGATAGCTCGCCCCTTGCGCAGAAGCCCAATTCGCCGCGGCACGTGTAAGATCACGTGCAAGCCCCATACGACGATGCGTATCTGCGACCTCTAGCGCATGTATCATTGCGCAATCGGCAGCAATTGCGACGTAACCGGTTCCTGCGGGTGTATCTGCGATACGCCCCAATATCGTGGATTTTGGGTGTCGTGCACGGTCCATAATTGCAATCCGCCCGGGGCCAATTCCACCGGCGGCCCAAATCTCGGACTGCACTGCAAGCGGTGGCCAGACATCCAATGTACGCTCTACATCGATGGCACCTGCAATACGACCCACCTCTGTGGCGTACATATTCACCGGGTCTTTGATAAGATAGCCGCGCGCCGCAAGCAGGTCGTCCAAGTCACTTTCGCCCTCACGGATCATAAAAAGCGGGCGCTGCCCGCCGTCTATCATCGCATCTTCGGCAATTCCGATATCATCAGCTTTGTATGGCAGCTCAGCTGTTGCCGCGTTTGCACGGCTACTGTTGCTGTCATCTAACCGCACTGTCCAAGGGCCCAGTGCCAGTTTCACCGCCGCGGGCCATGTCCCATCAATAACGGCATATAATTTTTTGGCCGTTGGAAAGCTCATACAGAAAATACCTTTTTGAGTGCCCCCAATGCTTCATCCAGCCGAACGGCATCTTGCCCGCGTAAGACCAAGTTCGTGCCGTAAACGCCGTTTTTCTGAAACGGGTACGACCCAACCGAAAGATCGCTGTATTCCTGCGCAAATGCGGCCAAAGGCGCAGCAACGTCACCCTCACCCCGCATCAGTGGCAGGGTCCGCGATTCCACCGGAGCCCCCCCGACAAGTGTCGGCAAAACAGAAGCGACCATCGCCTGAAACACCGAAGGTACCCCCGCCATCACGTGCACGTTGCCAAGCGTGAACCCCGGCGCGATACTGACCGGGTTATCAATAAGTGTTGCGCCATCAGGTATGCGCGCCATTCGCAGCCGTGCTTCGTTTAGTTCCTTACCAGATGCGTCGTAATGGGCCTGCAACAACGCACGCGCGTCATCGCGGACACCGACATGCACGTCAAACGCGGCCGCGATGCAATCTGCTGTGATATCATCGTGCGTTGGCCCAATGCCCCCGCTGGTGAAAACATAGTCGTTCGCAACCGAAAGCACCCGAGCGGCCGCAATGATTGCAGCGCGATCATCGCTCACGACACGGACTTCGCTTAGATTAATACCAGCTTCCGTTAACTGCCCTGCAAGGTAATGCATATTTGCATCGCGTGTGCGGCCAGAAAGAATTTCGTCGCCGATAACAAGCATCGCAGCAGTTGGGTTGGGCATTGCGGTTCTCCTATAGTGATAATCAGGTTATAGGGCGCGCTATGAAATTTGCCACGCCTCTTATCCCCGCGCGTTTAATCCGCCGCTACAAACGGTTCTTGGCCGACGTCACTCTACCAGATGGCAGCGAAGCCGTTGCACATTGCGCCAATCCCGGATCGATGATGGGCCTTGCCAAAGAAGGTACTAAGATCTGGCTTGAACCCAACGATGACCCCAAGAAAAAGCTAAAATATGGCTGGCGCTTAGTAGACCACGAAAACGGGCATTTCACTGGCGTGGACACATCAATACCCAATAAGGCGTTAAAAGCAGCGTTGCTGGGGCATCAGGTACCAGGCCTACCGGGTTACACTCAGGTCCGGTCCGAAGTGAAATGCGGTGAAAACAGCCGGATCGATTTTCTATTAACAGGTGACGGCCCCGACACATATGTCGAAGTCAAAAGCGTCACATTAAACCGAACACCCGGATTGGCTGAATTCCCCGATAGTGTCACTGCGCGTGGCGCAAAGCATTTGCACGAACTATCGAATATGGTCCGCGAAGGGCACCGGGCTGTGATGTTCTATTTGGTCCAGCGGACGGACTGCAACACAATGTCTTTGGCCGCTGATATTGACCCGACTTACGCCCAAGCCTTTGCCGACGCAAAAGCGGTAGGTGTGACCAGCTTGGTGCAAACCTGCACGATTAACCCGCAAGAGATTAAACTTGGCTCTGTGATCCCGATGGTCCCCTAGAAACTGACCAACAAATCGCCTATGTCGCAGATAACACGATAAAGGATTACGACTGTGGACACGAACAAAGGCCGCATCACCAAAGATGGCATCCGTATTTATGACGCGACCGACTTTGCGGGCATGGCCACTGCAGGTGCGCTTGCTGCGCAAATTCTAGACGATATTGCCCAGCATGTTCGTGTCGGCCAAACGACCGGTGAATTGGACCGCTTGATCACCCAAATGGTCGATGATGCTGGGGCCATATCTGCGACCATCGGCTACAAAGGCTATCAGCACGCAAGCTGCATTTCGGTGAACCACGTCGTTTGCCATGGTATTCCCGGCGCAGCCATACCCAAGGGCGCCAGTGAAACGGTGTCCAAAGATCTCGAAAAACGCCGCGGCGATGACAAGCTAAAAGCGGGTGACATCCTTAACATCGATGTCACCGTTATTGTTGATGGTTGGTTCGGTGATAGCAGCCGGATGTATGTCGCAGGCAAACCAAAACCGATTGCAAAAAAGCTGATTGATGTGACACATGACGCGCTAATGCTCGGGATCGAAGCCGTTAAGCCGGGCAACACTTTTGGTGATATCGGCCACGCAATTCAGACCTACGCCGAAGGCCAAGGCATGTCGGTTGTCCGTGATTTCTGCGGTCACGGTTTGGGGCGCGTGTTTCATGCCCCGCCAAACGTCGTGCACTTTGGACGCCCCGGTACAGGTCCGAAGCTTGAGGAAGGCATGTTCTTTACAATCGAACCAATGATCAACCTTGGTCGGCCCTATGTCGAAGTACTGCGCGATGACTGGACAGCCGTAACAGCCGATAAATCTTTGTCAGCACAGTTTGAACATTCCGTTGGTGTAACGGCAGATGGATGCGAAATTTTCACAGGTTCGCTCTCTGGTCGTTTTCACCCAACATTCAACGTTTAAATCGTCTCTTTTGCGAATGACTTGCAACTAACGGGCAACACCACTATATGAGTGGTGTCGCTAGCGGTGGCACCCTTCCCCAAATTTAGACGAGAGGATGCATCACATGCACCTGATTAAGCATGCCGCGTTTGCGGCCGCCTTTACCCTGTCCGCTACTTCCAGCATCGCACAAGAAGTCACATTGCGCTTTCAGCACTTTGTGTCACCGACCAGTGCCAATCCAACCTATTTCATGCAGCCGTGGGCTGATGCCATCGAGGAACAATCAAACGGTCGGATCAAAGTCGAAATCTATCCATTTATGCAATTGGGTGGGGCCGCACCGAACCAATACGACCTAATCCGCGACGGCGCGATTGATGGCGGTTGGGTTGTCCCAGCGTACCAGCCGAACCGCTTCCCCGAGGCCGAAGCGCTTGAGCTTCCCTTCATGACGACAAAGTCAGCCGAAGAAGCAAGCGCAGCTGCATGGGATTACACCCAAGACTATCTGATGGATGACTTCCAAGATGTCCACGTTATCGCGGCGCATATGCACGGCCCTGGCATTGTACACAAACGCGGTGGCGCCATCGAAACGGTCGAAGATTTTACCGGGCTAAAACTTCGTGGCCCATCGCGCCCTGCAACAATGCTTCTTGATGAACTCGGCGCGACACCAATCGGCATGCCTGTGCCACAATTCCCCGAGGCACTATCCAAAGGCGTTGTCGACGGCGGTGTGATCACTTGGGAACTCGCGCCATCTTTAAAGCTGAACGAGCTGACCGACAGCCATACAGATGTTGCGGGCGATCGCGCGCTTTATAACCTGTACCTACTTTGGGCGATGAACAAAGACGTTTACGAAGGCATGCCTGCAGACCTACGTGCAATTATCGACGCGAACTCTGGGATGATGGCAAGCATGTGGGCTGGCAACGCACATGACATAGGCGATGCCGTCGGTCGTGACGCGATGATCGCCGACGGCAACGAGATCGCGACGCTGTCCGAAGAAGAAACCGCACGCATTGTCGCCCGAGGCGAAGCCGTCACAGAGCGCTGGATATCTGAAATGAACGATAAAGGCTTTGATGGCGAAGCGCTGGTTACTGCGGCCCGTGAAGCAGTTGCCGATCATCAAAATAACGAATGATACTATCGGGGCGGCAAATTTGCCGCCCTGCAACACTTTCCCAACAGGTAAAATTTCAGTTTACCTTGCGCGGCACATAATCTTTACTGAACCAAATGAGACGTAATCATCCGATTTAATAGGTTTATTTATGCCAATTATTATTCTTGTCCTGACCTCGCTGGGCGCAGCATTATGGTGGTGGGTTCGCCAAAACCCAGGCGACGCGATCGATACGGCCGTTGATGTCGCCACGACTGTCCGTAACGCTCCGCGTAAACTCGCATTTCGCAAACAAACAAATGCACATCCCGTTGAAGGCATTGACGATGCGCGCATTGCAATTTGCGCAATCGCGCAAGCATTTATCGAATTGGACGACCTACCAACCAAGGATCAGCGCGATACGCTAAAGATTCTGCTACGTACAAAGCTACGCTGTTCCGCCGGCGAAGCCGAAGAAATGGAAATCCTTGGTCGTTGGCTACAAAATCAGTGCAACAATCCAGAAGCCGCCATTGTCCGTCTTGCCCGCCGCCTACGTAAAATCGACGGCGATGCGTCATGGGATTTACTGCACGATATCCTAGGCGAATTGGTCGACGTCGAACTGTCCAATAACCAAATATCTGCCATCGAAGACATCAAGCGCGCCTTTCATCGATAGCCAACTGGTTCAGGTGATCCGCGCGACGACGTAATCCGCCAAATCCACCAACATCGTTTTTAAGGGGTGATCTGGGATCACTGACAGCGAAGATTTGGCTGTTTCGGCCCATGCAATCGCATCAAGTCGTGTGCTTTCCATTGTGCCATGTTTGGCCAGCAGTGCGATTGCGTGATCTAGGTCGCCATCTTCTTGGCGGCCCTTTTGGATCGTACGCACCCAAAATTCCCGCTCCGCATCATCGGCTGCAGCAATCGCCCGGATCACTGGCAGGGTCAGCTTACGTTCCCGGAAGTCGTCGCCTACGTTTTTACCTGTTGCTTCGGTGCCGCCGTAATCAAGCAAGTCGTCTACAATCTGGAATGACACGCCTAACGCATCGCCGTAATCATACAACGCTTTTTTCGTCTCCGCGTCCTGCCCAGCAACTTCGCCGCCGACTTCCATCGCAGCAGAAAAGAGGGCGGCAGTTTTCCCGCGTACCACCTGAATGTAAATGTCTTCTGTTGTGGCCAGATCGCTTGCAGCAGTCAGCTGCAGAACCTCACCTTCGGCAATTGTTGCCGACGCATTCGCCAAGATATCCAATACCCGCAGCGACCCAGTTTCGACCATCAACTGGAATGAACGTGCGAACAGATAGTCGCCAACCAAGACGCTAGAGGTATTATCCCAAAGCAAATTCGCGGTTGGCCGGCCACGGCGCTGGCTACTTTCGTCCACCACATCGTCGTGCAGTAGCGTCGCGGTGTGAATAAATTCAACCGTTGCGGCCAAATGAATGTGATACGGGCCGTCATAGCCGCACATGCGCGCCGCAGCGAGCGTCAGCATCGGGCGCAAACGCTTGCCGCCAGCTTCGACCAAATGTGCCGTGACTTCTGGAATTCGCGGCGCATGCTCAGACGCCATTCGCGCACGGATCATTTCATTTACCGCGTTCAAATCATCGGCCAATGCATCGGCCAATTGTTCGTGTGGTTTAGTGGCTGCTTGATCAAGGCTCATGCGCGGTTCCGTCAAGTGATAGACAAAGGCGTCGCCCCGCCTTAGGTCATAGATATGAAAGAGCTTTTGCGCACCAATGACCCCACCGTCATCGCCTTTGCAACCGCCCTGCTGGACAGCGAGGGTATAGCCTGCTTCACCTTCGACGTAAATATGAGCGTCCTCGAAGGAAGCATAGGCATAATGCCACGGCGCCTGATGGTGGTAGACCATGATTTGATTGCTGCCGAAGCCATAATGCGTGACGCAGAGATTGATTTAGGCCGTGACTGACGATCTGACAAAAGACGATTTTCTAGGGGGTAAACTGTGCGTTTACCAACCGCGAAAGGGATATCGCGCTGGTGTTGATCCGGTTTTACTTGCGGCCAGCACCCCGGCAAAACCAGGCCAATCCGTTCTTGAACTAGGCTGCGGTGTTGGGGTTGCATCACTTTGCTTGTCCGCACGCATCCCCGGGCTCGCGATCACCGGGATTGAATTGCAGGCAGATTATGCCTTACTCGCCAGTAGGAACGCACAGGAAAACAATGCGCCGTTTAACGTCGTTAACGCCGACTTGCGCCAGCTACCCGTCGAAATTCGACAGCAACGATTTGACCACGTTATCATGAACCCCCCGTATTTTGACCGAACCGCAAGTGTCGCGGCCCAAGACGCCGGTCGGGATATTGCGCTTGGTGGTGACACGCCGCTTGCCGATTGGCTGGAAATCGGTGCACGCCGCGTTGGCCCGCGCGGATATCTGACGATTATTCAAAGAATTGAACGGTTACCCGAAGTTCTTTCAGGCCTGAACGGACGATTGGGCGCACTGATCCTCAGGCCGATTGCGGGGAGAGAAGATCGTGCACCTGAACTATTTTTATTACAAGCACGGCAAGAAGGCCGTGCGGCATTTCGGATGATGCCGACATTAATTATGCACAAAGGCACAGCGCACGCGGGCGATAAAGAAAGTTACACGGCCGAGGTAAGTGCTGCTTTGCGAAGTGGCGCTGAATTACCCATTCTCTGTTAATCTTCTTGCAAGAATTTTCAACCAACCTGACTTCACACTGTCTTGCTGTGGTGCAGCGTGACTTTGCGTTACAAATGTGTTGCAATCAAATTACTCACAAACCCCTAGAGGAGGACGATCATGAGCTTGAGTTCACACCTGCAGGAACTGAAGAAAAAACACCAACACCTCTCGGACCATGTCGCGGTTATGCAGCGAAGCCCTGCGACAGACGATCTTGAAATTGCGAAGCTTAAAAAACAAAAGCTTATGCTGAAAGAAGAAATCAATAAACTTAGCACGCACTAAAGCGCACGCAAAAAGTAGGAATTGCCCCTGCGCCTTGACGCGCCTCAGACCCGAGAATCAGGCACATAGACCGTTCTCGTGAATGCGTAGACAAAGCCCGGGCAACCCAACATAAAAAAGGCCACGTCGATGTGACGTGGCCTTTTTTGTAAGTTGATGACCGGATTAGGTCATATACTGACCACCGTTCGCAGTGATGGTGGAGCCGGTAACAAACCCGGCATCATCGGACGCCAAGAATAGCACCGCGCGTGCAATTTCAGATGCCTCGCCTAAACGACCGACAGGAATTTGCGGCAAGATAACTTCGTTCATCACCTTTTCCGGGATCGTGCTCATCATTTCAGTGTTGATGTAACCCGGCGCAATCACGTTCACAGTGATCCCTGCACGTGCGCCTTCTTGAGCCAAAGCCTTGGTAAATCCGATGTCCCCGGCCTTTGCCGCTGCATAGTTGGCCTGCGCGAATTGGCCTTTTTGACCGTTGATCGAACTAATAGTAATGATACGACCAAATTTGCGTTCGCGCATCCCCGGCCAAATCGGATGGGTCATGTTAAAGACACCCGATAGGTTGGTATCGACCACTTCTTTCCATTGCTGCGGTGTCATTTTGTGGAATGGCGCATCGCGCGTGATACCCGCATTGTTCACCAAAACATCGACAGGCCCAAGATCCGCCTCGACCTGTGCGATACCTGCGGCACATGCCTCGTAATTTCCGACATCCCACTTATAGGTCTTAATACCGGTTTTGGCCGTAAAGGCTGCTGCCTTTTCGTCGTTTCCCGCATAAGTCGCTGCGACCGAATAGCCCGCGTCCTTGAGTGCTGTTGAAATTGCCGCGCCGATACCACGCGAGCCTCCTGTGACGAGGGCTACTCGTGTCATATTGTCTCCTCCCAGAGATTTAATAAAGCAATCTTATTGCTAAAAGCATTCACTTAGAGACACATAGTTACGGGCGCTCAACGCACATTGCAACACCCATACCGCCACCAATGCACAAAGTCGCAAGACCTTTTTTAGCGCCGCGACGCTTCATCTCAAACAATAGTGTGTTCAACACTCGGCAGCCCGAAGCACCGATTGGGTGACCAATAGCGATCGCACCGCCATTGACATTAACGATCGCAGGATCCCACCCCATCTCTTTATTCACGGCACAAGCCTGTGCGGCAAAGGCTTCGTTCGCCTCAACAAGGTCCAGATCAGATGCGCTCCAACCCGCTTTTTCAAGCGCCTTACGGCTGGCCATAACGGGGCCCACGCCCATGATTGATGGGTCAAGACCTGCCGTCGCATAGGACGCAATACGCGCAAGCGGTTCAATACCGCGCTTTTCAGCGTCATCCGCTGTCATGAGCAATGTCGCCGCGGCACCGTCATTCAAGCCAGACGCATTGGCCGCTGTAACCGATCCTTCCTTGGTAAAGGCGGGACGTAGTTTTTGCATCGCATCCATCGTCGCCCCATGACGAATGTACTCATCCTGATCAACAACTGTTTCACCGCGACGTGTTTTCACCGTAAAGGCCGCGATTTCATCAGAAAATTTACCGGCTTTTTGTGCGGCCTCTGCCTTGTTCTGGGACGCAACGGCAAATTCATCCTGCATATCACGGGTGATGCCCCATTGATCCGCCACATTTTCGGCCGTTTGACCCATATGATAATTGTTAAAAGCATCCCAAAGGCCATCGCGGATCATGGTATCGATGAATTTCATATCGCCCATCTTTTGACCTGCGCGCAGGTGTGCCGCGTGGGGGCTAAGCGTCATGTTTTCTTGGCCTCCTGCTGCAACGATAGCTGCGTCGCCAAGCTGAATGTGCTGCGCACCCAATGCAACGGCGCGAAGACCGGAACCGCAAACTTGGTTAATGCTCCAAGCGGCAGATTCAATTGGAAGACCCGCATTGATGTGCGCCTGACGCGCCGGGTTTTGGCCCTGCGCAGCGGTTAAGACCTGACCTAGAATTGTCTCGCTTACTTCTGACTTATCGATCCCAGCACGCGCAACGACCTCCTCTAAAATCGCGGCGCCTAGATCGTGCGCTGGTGTATTTGCGAAAGCACCAGCAAAGCTTCCTACTGCGGTACGTGCAGCGGATGCGATAACAACGTTAGTCATGAATTTGTCCCCTTTGTTTTCCTCACTCAAAGGAACGGTGCCATTTACACGCAAAAGGCGCAAGCTGACATGCGGTCACAGTTCGAATTTTGGCACCCCGTAGAAATATCCCTGCAAACAATCGACACCAAGGCGTTCTAAAAAAGCCGCCTCTTCCTCTGTTTCCACCCCATCTGCGACGGCAAACATTTCAAACTGATGGGCGACAGTAACCAACGCTTCGGCCAGCACTTGATTGTCAGTATTATTATCAATGCCGCGGATAAAGCTCTTGTCGATTTTGACCAGGTCGAAAAAGAAATCCTTAAGATGGCGAAACGCAGTAAAGCCGGCACCAAAGCCATCCAGCGCAAAAGCAACCCCTTTGGGTTGCATCTCAGCCATAAAACGAATGACGTTTTCATGTAACATCATCGCAGAGGTTTCGCTAATTTCAAAGATCAGCCTGTCACCCGGCTTCGCCCGGTTTAGCAAGCCATTATCTAGAATGCGCCGCCACTCACCGTCGCCGATTGATCGCGCGGATAGGTTCACTGACAATCGTAGATTAGGTCGAGCCACAAGCATTTTCAGCGCCAGATCCAAGGTCACGCAGTCAATCTGACGCCCCATTACCGTTTCTTCGATCAAAGGCATAAAATGCGCGGCGGGAATGATACGCCCAGCATCATCCGATAAGCGTACCAGACCTTCGTAGAACGCGATTTGAGGGGATGCCTCACTAGTCATAATCGGCTGAAACGCCAGTTGGGCACGCCCGGCGCCCAGTGCGTCACGCACCAAATCCATCACATCCGCGTCACGGCTCGCGATGGCATATTGTAGGGGATCAAGCAAAGCATGATCATCCAATTCGTTAGCAGCTTGTTGCATCTTTCGATTCCATTGGGACACGCCCAACGTGAACCATCGCTGCCTAACATCGGATTAATAAAACCGCGTCACCAGCGTTTTAGCGCATTTTCGTCTGCATCTTTGGCTGCAACCCAGCTTTCGCCGTCAGAGGTGATCTCTTTCTTCCAGAATGGCGCACGCGATTTGAGGTAATCCATCAGGAAATCGGCGGCCTCGAATGCTGCTGATCTATGTGCAGCAGCGGTGGCCACCATCATAATCGGCGCCCCAGGTGTCAGCCCCCCATATCGATGGATGACCAGCGCATCAGCTAAGCCCCAACGGGTTGTCGCATCCTGTACAATCTTGGCAATCGCGGCTTCTGTCATTCCGGGGTAATGCTCGATCTGCATTTCCTGCAGGTTTCCATCGGTGTCGCGAACGACGCCCGTAAAACTGACCACGGCCCCAACATCATTGCGACCTTGCGCAAAACGATTAAGTTCCGCGCCAGCATCAAACGGTTCTGATTGCACGCGGACGGTCATTTATCCACCAGTCATCGGCGGAAAAAAGGCGACTTCATTTACCCCAACAAGCGAAGCATCAAAGTCGGCCAGTTCTTGATCCAGTGCCACACGCAGCGCGGATATATCCGCAAAGGCGGCCTCGTAACGATCTTCGCGGGATTTCAGCTCTTCGACCAAGTCAGCCACAGTTGCCGCATTGGTGTCGACCTGTTCTTGCGGCAGACCGATGCGTTCACGGACCCAAGCAAAGTAGACGACGTTCATCATGCACCGTCCCGAAGATATGGGCGCGATTTGTTAAAGTAATCCCAGCCGGTAATCGCCGTTAACAACGCCGCAATCCAAAGAACGGAGATACCTGTCCAGCTGCTTAAGATCATGCCCTTGTATTTCCACCAAAGGCCAAAATCATCTGGACCCGTTCCGCCAAGGGCCGCGTCCACCATTTCTGATGTCATCGCGAGCGAATGGATCATGAAATAGTGTTCAAACGCGCCAGCCGCAAATAACAATGCGATGCCAACCATCTGGGCTGTCGTCTTCCATTTCGCAAGCTTCGTGACCTTTAGCGTTCCAGCGGTATCACCCAAGAATTCGCGCAATCCAGAGACAAAGACTTCGCGAAAAATGATCAAGGTTGCAGGCAGCAATATCCAAGGGTTCATCCCAGAAAAGCCAGTAATAACAACAAGCGCAATAATCACCATCGCCTTGTCAGCAATGGGGTCAAGCATCGCGCCCAATTTGCTTTCTTGTTGCCAAAGCCGCGCAAGGTAGCCATCAAGGAAATCGGTCAAAGCAGCGACCACGAACAAAACCAAAGCGAACCAATCCGCCCAAGGTCTGTTAAAATAGAGGAACATAATCACCACGCCAGGCGCAGCTGCCAAACGTAAGATCGTGAGGATATTAGGTATATTCATTTTCATGCCTATTCCTAACCCGCTTCTGCGTCGCTGACCATATGCCAGTTAGCATGGCTTCAAGTCAGCCTTTTTCATGAAAATAATCATAGATCGTCTGCGCCAAACTATCCGAGACACCAACAACGGCCTTTAGATCAGCAAGATTTGCACGGGTGACAGCCTTGGCCGAACCGAAATGCGCGAGCAATGCTCGCTTACGCGTCGCACCCACGCCGGGCACGTCATCCAAAGGCGTCGCGCCAATGGCTTTGCTACGTTTTGCGCGGTGGGTGCCAATGGCAAAGCGGTGAACCTCGTCGCGCATGCGTTGGATGAAATAAAGCACCGGGTCGTTGTGGCGCAGTGCCATGACACGTTTGCCAGTACGGTAGAACTCTTCTTTACCAGCGTCCCGGTCTTCGCCTTTGGCCACACCGACCATCGCGATATCGCCGACACCAAGTTCGGTCATAATTTCACGCACGGCACTGACTTGGCCAGCACCGCCATCAATCAACAACAAGTCGGGCCAAGACCCGGTTTTTCTATCGGGGTCTTCTTTCAGCAGCCGCTGAAAACGGCGCGTCATGACCTCTTTCATCATGCCAAAGTCATCACCCGGCACGAGGTTATCACCGCGAATGTTGAACTTGCGATACTGATTCTTTTCGTACCCATCTGGACCGGCGACAACCATCGCGCCGACGGCATGTGCGCCTTGGATGTGCGAGTTATCGTAGACTTCAATTCGCTGCGGCGGTTTGGGCAGATCAAACGCTTCTGCCAAGCCTTTCAGCAGGCGCGCCTGCGTCGCAGTTTCCGACATTTTCCGCGCGAGGCTTTCGCGTGCATTGCGCAGCGCGTTATGGACCAGTTCGGCCTTTTCCCCGCGCTGTGGAATGATCACATCAACCTTGCGCCCAGCCTTTTCAGCCAATGCGTCAGCCATCAGTTCATCGTTATCCAGCCCATGTGACAGGATCACCATTTTCGGCGGCTCACGGTGGGCGTAGAACTGGCCAACAAAGGCCTCCATCACCTCGGATGGGTCTTCGTCGCCACTAATCCGGGGATAATAGTCGTGGTTCCCCCAGTTCTGGTTCGCACGATAAAAGAACACCTGCACGCAAGCCTGACCACCATCGGTATGCAATGCGATAACGTCGGCCTCTGGGGTAGATTGTGGGTTAATGCCCTGCGCCGACTGGACCTGTGTTAACGCCTGAATACGGTCTCGCAGGGCCGCAGCGCGTTCAAACTCTAGGCTATCAGACGCCTCTTGCATCTGCTTGGCCAAGGTTTCCTGAATCCGCTTAGTACGCCCCTGAAGAAAGCTTTCAGCGTCACGCACGGTATCGGCGTAATCTTCGTCCGAGATCTTGCCACAGCATGGGCCACTGCAGCGTTTGATCTGATACTGCAAACACGGGCGTGTCCGATTTTCAAACTCGATATCTGTACAGTTGCGCAACAAGAATACGCGCTGCAATTGCTTTAGCGTTCGGTTGACCGCACCTGCGCTGGCAAAGGGGCCAAAGTATGCACCTTTTTCCTTCTTCGCACCGCGATGCTTTTTAATCTGAGGATAGGCATGCGCTTTGGTCACCAAAATATTCGGGAATGATTTATCGTCGCGCAACAACACGTTGTAGCGCGGCTTGAGCTGCTTAATCAGATTTTGCTCAAGAAGCAGCGCCTCTGTCTCGGTCCGTGTCGTAAGAAACATCATCGACGCAGTTTCACTGATCATCCGCGCGATCCGGGGCGAGTGATTACCCGGACGCGAATAGTTACTCACACGGTTCCGCAGATTGCGCGCTTTGCCGACGTACAGCACCCGACTTTCCGCATCGAGCATACGATAAACGCCCGGCGACGAATCCAACGTACGCAGATACCCGTAGATCCGGTCATATCCTGTCGTCGGTTGCTGGGTCGTTTGCTCGGTCATGGGCCGTTTCTTTGATTCTACTTTGGCTGCAATGGTAATGCAGCAGGGACAAGAGGAAAGGCATCCACCGTTTCTGTGGATAAGTCGGTGGGCATTTCCGTGAGAGTCGGAAATTTCCCTTCAATTTAGCGGGGTTCGTCGATTTGCGTAAAAAATAGGCGAATATCCAAGCCATTGAAAAACATATGTATTTTTATGAACATCCTGTTAAACCCCTGAAAAGCCCGTTAATTATGACAGTTTCGTGACCACACCACCCGCATAGTGCACAACTTCAACGAAGCTACTCAACCCCAAGGACATCCGGCGTTTGCCAGCCCAAGTGCTGACCTCCATCCACCGCGATCATTTGCCCTGTGACAGCAGGCGCGTCCAAGAAATATCCAAGCGCCGCAGTGATGTCAGACGGGTTTGCACCCCGCCCTAATGTGGTCGCGGCCCGCTGCGCACTAAAGTGTGCTTCGGTCTGTCTATGCCCCTGCAAGGTCGGGCCCGGCCCGATACCGTTCACCCGCACATGAGGGGCCAATGCCTGCGCCGTGGTCTGGGTCATTGCCCACAACCCCATCTTGGCAATCGTGTAGCTCATGAATTCTGGCGTCAGCTTGTGGACCCTTTGATCCAGCATGTTCACAATCAGCGCTTGCGCAATCGGCTCGCCGTTATCGTCAACACCTGCCTTGGGGGCTTGCGCTGCAAACTGCTGCGTCAAAACGAAAGGTGCACGCAGGTTAGATTCGATATGTCGGTCCCAGCTTTCGCGGGTGGCAGACGTCACGTTGTCATATTCAAATATAGAAGCGTTATTCACCAAACAGGTCAACCGACCGCCCATCGCGTCAGCGGCACGTCCTACCAACGCTTGCGCGGCGCTTTCGTCTAACAAATCAGCCTGAAGGGCGACCGCGTTTCGCCCCATATCCTGCAATTGCGCTACGGTCGCGGCGGCACCATCAGCGGAGCCGGCATAATGGACAGCCACATCATATCCGCGTTTACCTAGATACAGCGCCATCGCCTGACCTAGCCGCGCACCTGCACCTGTGACAAGCGCCTTCATGGGCGTCCCTTTTTGCATTGGCATGGTCCTTTACCGATCCGATAGCGCTGACAGTTTTGACATTTCGCATCAGACAAACGCTGCTGCCCCGGAAAACGCCACTTTCCGAAAATGCCAAGCACGGCCATGAAGGCCAAAAACAGAAATATTGCCTTGACGATCACAGGCCGAACCTTGCGAATGCGGCCCGTTCTTCGATCCCTGCCACAGTGTCATCAACGATCTGCGCACCAAAGCGAGACAGTATTGTCTTCTTCTGACCATAGCGGCGGAATTGGACGTCATCGCCAAAGCGCTGTTTCATCACAGGCACGAGATGGCCAATCCCATCAACAAGACCGTGGTCGACGCTTTTCTGTCCGATATAAACCTCACCCGTAAACAGATCAGGGTTATCCGAAAGCTTGGGACCGCGACGCGATTTCACATAAGCGATAAAAGTCTCGTGCAGGTCATCCAGCCAAACCTTGAGCTTTTTCACATCAGTTGGTTTTTCGGGTTTGAACGGGTCCATCATTGATTTTGATTTACCCGCGGTATGCACCCGGCGCTCGATACCGTAACTCGCGATCGCCTCGTGCGCACCAAAACCTGAACTGATGACACCGATGGAGCCTGTCAGTGAACAGGCATCAATCAAAATTTCGTCTGCGGCACATGCCAACCAATAACCACCGGATGCAGCCACGTCTTCGACAAAGGCAAAGACAGGTACTTTCTTTTCGTCCGCCAACCGCCGGATGCGTGCCGCAATCAAGGATGATTGCACAGGCGATCCGCCGGGACAGTTAATTTCAAGCGCAACAGCCGCAGGTTTACCCTTGCGAAATGCCTTTTCGATAACCGAGGCAAGGCTCGGGTTATCCAACCCACGTCCGTTATTCGTGATCGCGCCCTGAAGGCGGATAACAGCAACAACCGGCGAAGATTTCACAAATGGTATATAGCGTTTCATAGACTAACCTTAGGGTGAATTGCGGGTTTGGCAAGGTTACTGGCGGATCCGCCAACCAGTACGAAATATCCACCAGATGACGGCCAAACATGCACCGGTGAACAGTGCAATCGCAGCAAGCGACACCGTGATATCAACATCCGCGACACCAAAGAACGCCCAGCGGAACCCAGAAATCAGATAAACAACGGGGTTAAACATAGCGATCGTCTGCCAAATACCCGGCAGCATCGACACAGAATAGAAAGACCCACCAAGGAACACGAGCGGCGTGATGACCAATAGCGGGATCAGCTGCAATTGTTCAAAATTACCTGCCCAAATCCCGATGATAAACCCAAGCAGTGAAAAGCTAAGGCAGGTCATGACCAAGAAGGCGACCATCGCAATCGGGTGCGCGATGTTAAGATCGACAAAGAAGAACGCGGTGATCAGGATTATCACGCCGATAAACATCGCTTTCGTCGCGGCTGCGCCGACATACCCCAAGACGATCTCTAGGAAGTTGACCGGTGCTGACAGTAGTTCATAGATCGTGCCTGTGAACTTCGGAAAATAAATCCCAAAGCTCGCGTTTGATGTGGCCTGCGTCATGACTGATAGCATGATCAGCCCCGGCACAATAAACGCGCCATAGCTAACGCCTTCGACTTCTTGGATGCGGCTACCGATAGCGGCCCCAAAGACGATAAAGTAAAGCGAGGTCGAGATCACCGGAGATATCAAGCTTTGCATAATCGTCCGAAAGAAACGCTTCATTTCGGATCGATAGATTGTCTGAACTGCGTAAATGTTCATGCCGTTTCCTTTACCAGGCCGACAAAGATGTCTTCTAGGCTGCTTTGTTTGGTTTGAAGATCGATCATAGTCAGCCCCGCTGCCGCCAGATCATTCAATAATGTTGTGATGCCAGTGCGTTCGCCGTTGGTGTCATATGTATATGTCAGGCTTAGCCCATCATCTGCACGGTCAAGCTCATATCCTGCGAGTGCTGCGGGTACTTCGGCCACCGCTTCGCTAAGCGAAATCTGCAATTGCTTCTGGCCCATCTGCGACATCAGTTCGGTTTTGTCCTGCACCAGCAGGATTTGCCCGCCATTAATAACGCCCACACGATCAGCGATCGCTTCGGCCTCTTCTATATAATGTGTCGTCAGGATGATGGTGACACCTGCGGCCTTTAGCTCGGCGACAACGTCCCACATATCTTTGCGCAGTTCGACATCAACGCCAGCGGTCGGTTCATCCAAGAATAAAACGCGCGGTTCATGCGAAAGCGCCTTCGCGATCAGCACCCGGCGTTTCATACCGCCGGACAGCGCCATGATCTTGCTATCCTTCTTGTCACCAAGCGACAGCTGATCAAGGATACGGTTAATATAGTCATCATTACGCGGCTTGCCGAACAGTCCGCGTGAAAAGCTGACAGTGTTAAAGACTGTCTCGAACGGCTCGAGGTTAATCTCTTGTGGGACTAGGCCAATCAGGTCACGGGTCGCGCGATAATTAGTGAGCGTATCGAAACCGCCCACAGTGATCGAACCGCCCGTCGGCACCGTAATCCCGCATACAGTAGAGATCAGAGTCGTTTTACCGGCCCCGTTCGGGCCGAGAAGGGCAAGTATTTCGCCCTCTTCAATTTCAAGATTGACGCCCTTTAGCGCCTCAAAGCCACCGGGGTATGCTTTGCGTAAATTTTTGACAGAAACGATGGAGGGCATGAAGCAACCTTTGTTTGGTTCATGGAACTTAACGTGAACGAACCGAAAGTGAAAGCCTTAGGCGATACCTTCGAAGGCGCACAAATCTGGGGACGCTGCTGCTAAGTAGTCATCATCTGCGCTACATCAAGCATCCGACACGAAAAACCCCATTCATTGTCGTACCAGCCGAACACGCGCACCAAGCCGCCAGCGGTCACGCGCGTTTCTGGCAATGATACAATCAGGCTTTCGGGACGGGCACGTAAATCGGATGAAACCAGCGGCTTGTCGATATGACCAATGACACCGGACTGCTGGCGCAGCACGTCGTGCACCTCGTCCAGTGCAACGGGCCGATCCAAGGTAACGGTAAGATCAACGGCTGAAACCGACGCGACGGGCACACGCACTGCCGCCGCTTCAATCCGTCCGGCGATATCAGGAAGCACCTCGTTCAATAGACGTTGTGCCGAAGTGGTCGTCGGAACCATAGACAGCCCAGCCGCACGGCTACGCATCATATCACCGCGCGGGGCATCGATTGTGGGCTGACTACCAGTGTAGCAATGTATGGTCGTCATCCATCCCGTTCGCAAACCCCACGTGTCATCGATCAGTCTTACCAACGGGGCTAAGGCATTCGTCGTGCACGAAGCATTCGATACAACCCGCTGATCCGCCAACAGGTGATCGTTCGCACCCAACACAACGGTCAAATCTGCAGCGCCAGACGGGCCAGATATCAGAACCCGCCCCGCCCCTGCATCGATACCGCGCTTTGCGACATCGCGCGTGTCGGCCTTACCCGTACACTCTAGCAGTAGATCGACCCCCTTTAGATCCAAAGTGCTCACATCCGAGGTTTGGTGAAATGGTACTGAATGACCGTCAATGATCAGTGCGCCGTCAACCAGATCGGCCCGCCCCGGATAGGGGCCAAATACACTGTCGTACGCAAACAGATGCGCGCACAGATCTGCGTCGGCAATGTCATTAATACCGACGATTTCAACGCCCGGCCATCCACCCGACGCCCATGCCCGCAACATCGTACGGCCGATTCGACCAAAGCCATTGATGAAAATACGTGCCATTCGCCTGCCTCTTAACGGTTTTGGCAATGGTGCACCCTTGCTCGCACAGCGACAAGGTCCGATTTCGCGACAGTTTCATCGCAAACCCAAAGGCTTGGCCCCAGAGAATCGGGGGAAAAAACCGCGCAATTCCCCCCAATTATAGGCAAAAGTGACGCTTCAAAGCATCACATTGATGCAAATTCCGCATCCAATAAAATAATTCGACTATTTATTTCTTAGGGCTCTAGCCTTCTTCATAGTTCTAGAAGAAAAGCAGTATGGATCAGTAAAAATAGGTACTATTAGGCGAAAAACCGCCTAGAACTGTTTCTCTTCGTGGTGGCAATCTCCTGTTTTTTGGGAGATTACAAACCGCGAAACAACAGGTTGGCGTCACTTTTTGGCCTAATTTGGATGAGAATAGACGATAAAGGCAAACGGCTGTTCCGTTTTGCCGTTGAAGTTTGAAAGCTGGATGTAGGATGGCCGAGGCGCAAGTGAAAGAAAACGCGGACGATAAAGACAGTTTCGTTGACGAGCTTAAACCGGGCACAAAACTGATGCACGGTCAGTATACTATTGAAAGCTTTCTGAACGCAGGCGGCTTTGGCATCACGTATCTTGCCAAGGACAGCCTTGACCGGAAAATCGTCATCAAAGAATGTTTCCCTGGGGCATTTTGCCGTCGCAGCCGCTATGTTGTGCAGGCCCGTTCACGCGCGCATCAAAACGAACTAAAGTCCATTGTGCGCCTATTCGTTCAAGAGGCGCGCAGCCTTGCAAAGCTGAACCACCCGAACATCGTCGGCGTGCACCAAGTCTTTGAAGACAACGACACCGCATATATGGCGCTCGACTTTGTCGAAGGTCGCGATCTGCTCGATACCATCGAAGACCCGACCAACACGCTGACGCCCGCGCAAATCAAGGTCATATTGAAAGAAGTATTGGGCGCGGTTGGTTTCATCCACGACCAAGGCATCCTGCACCGCGACATCTCGCCGGATAACATTCTTATCAATCAGGACTTCCATCCTGTATTGATCGATTTTGGTGCCGCCCGCGAAGAAGCGACGAAACAAAGCCGCGTTCTTTCTGCGCTTCGCGTTGTGAAGGATGGCTACTCACCACAAGAATTCTACATAGCTGGGTCTGAACAGAACCCAAGCAGTGATTTATATGCGCTGGCTGCGTCCTTCTATCACCTGATCGAAAACGATGTGCCACCAAACAGCCAAGCACGTTTGGCCGCCATCGCATCGGGTGATGCTGACCCCTATGTTAAACTGGCGGGTCGTTTCCCCGATTACGATGAAACCTTCCTTGCCGCGATCGATAAAGCATTGGCAGTCCTTCCAAAAGACCGCCTTCAATCAGCCCAGGATTGGCTGGATACGATCGATGGGAAAAAAGACAACGTCACTCCACTCAACGTGGCCAGCGCGGCAACACCAGCAGCCGCGTCATCGGCAGCGTCTGAACCTGAAAAGAAATCCAAGCTTCCGCTCTTACTCGGCTCTGCTGCGGTCGTTGCCCTCTTGGGCGGTGTTGGAGTTCTTACGATGACAGGCGGCAGTGAAGACGCGCCCGCTTCCCCAACCCCATCAGAAGAGCTTGCGGTTGAAGCAGAACCCGTTGTTGAAGTGCCAGTAGCGCCATCAACGCCGGACCCGGCTATCGAAACGCCCGTAGAGACGCCAGAAGAAGAAGTGGCTATCATACCAGAGGTCGAAGCCCCTGCGCCAGAAATCGTGGAAGAACCGACAACGGAAACAGTCGCCCCGGTCATCATCGACGGTCCTGTAATCGTGGATGCACCATCATTGCGTCCGACCGTTCGTCCAGACAGCGTCGAACAAGCAGCCATCCCGGAGCCGCTACCAGAGCCAGTAGCGACGCCGCAGCCAACAGCTGCTGACCCAGACGTGAGTGCCGAATTCCCAGACCAAACTGGGAACCGCCCTGTTCAAGATAGCGAAACCGCGGACGTGGCCCTTCCTGCGACACCTGAAACCGTCGACGATATCGGAACCGGCCTTGATGTCGCAATCGATGTTGTCGTTCCAGGTAACGAACTGGTGCCATCATTCGTGGAATCCTCGTGGGGTGTGGAATTACCATTCGCAGCCGCGAACGAAGCCTCAAACGCTATTGCAGAAGTTGGTCTTATTTCACCAGTTTGGGTCAAGCCCGGATTGGAAATCACCAGCGTAAACGGAATTGACGTTGATGCGATTTCAGAAATCTCGGACGTTCTGCGCGCTTCCGTCGATCCAGCCAATATCCCCGCAGCAATCGACGTCTCCTTTGGAACTGTCGACCCGGCGACGGGCCAAGCTGCGGAACAGAACTGGCGCTTGCCCGTTGTACAAGAAGTGACGTTGTTAAACGGTGTTCGTTTTGAAACGGCTTTTGCTGGCGATTCTTGGCGGACGACTGTTGCCGCTATGCCGACAAATCTAGCAGGCGGGCTGCAAACCGGCGATGTTGTTGTATCTTACATCCCAACAGCCGAAAATATTACAGAACGCGATTCCCTGTTGACCATATTCAACCGCGAGCTGGATAATGAAGTTGAGCAGTTTATGTTCGCCGTACAACGTGACGGCACCATGTGGGTAGCCTCACTGATTTATTCAGGCGCTGAAAACTAATCCGTGCTATCGCCTTTATGGGCGTTTGCACGACGAAAATTGGAAGGTAGAAAAAATGAAATTCATTCGTGATCTTCTTGGCAAAAAGCGACGCGACGACGCGCCCCGCCGCCCTGCTGGTGTCGACACACTTGAGCAGTCATATCGTGACACCGTAGGTGCAATTACTGGTGACGATGCGGCTGAACCAGCGGTGACGGACATTCTATCGTCGGTGAATACCAAAGTTACACCATCCTCTGATAAAGCAGCTTCTAGCGAGCCAGCCAACATCTGGGATACGCCAGACGCCGCATCAACAGAGCTGCCTGAAACTGCGCCCGAGCTTCCGAACGCTGCACCCGCTGCGGCATCGGCAGCTGCAGCCCGTTCACCTGCCCGTGCGCGCCGCACCAAGACCCGCCTTATCGGTTTTGAAAAATCCGATGGTGACGTAGTTGATTTGTTCAATGATGCACCAAAAGCAGCACCGACGACACGTGCGAAGTTCCCGGTTGGGTGGCTTGTCGTATCAGAGGGCCCCGGCCGTGGCGAATGCTTCTCACTGATGACGGGAATGTCCCAAATTGGTCGTGGCGAAGACCAAGCCGTACAGCTTGATTTTGGCGACAACTCAATTTCGCGGACCAATCATGCAGCAATCGTGTTTGATCCTGAAAGCAAAGAGTTTCTGTTGGGCCACGGTGGTAAGTCAAACATCGTACGCCTGAACGACAAACCGCTTATTAGTAACGAAGCCCTGAAGTCTGGCGATGTTATCCGGCTTGGCGAAACAGTTCTGCGTTTTGTAGCGCTGTGCGACAAATCCTTTAACTGGACCGATGGCACCTCTGGGGAGGACGAAGATGTGGCGATCGCCTGAACCACGTTTTGACGTCGCATCTGCGATCGTTCAAGGCGGCCGCGACTATCAAGAGGACGCAATTGTCAGCGACTTCCCCTTTGGGGCCGACACTGGCGTTGTTGTCCTTGCCGATGGCATGGGCGGTCACGCCGCTGGCGATGTCGCCAGCAAGATCGTCGTAACTGAAGTATTTAGCGAACTAAAATTTCAAAGTGCTAATTTTGGAGATTTCGAAAGCGAAATCCCTCAGTATCTTACTGCTGCTGCCGTAAACGCAAACAATGTCGTACGCGAGCATGTGCAAGAACATCCTGAAACACGTGGAATGGGCGCGACGCTTGTTTCACTGGTTTTAGTTGAAAACCGCATGTTTTGGATGTCGATAGGGGATTCACCTCTGTATCACTTCCGTAACGGGAAGATAAAACAGCTGAACGAAGACCACTCGATGGCACCACAGATCGACTTTATGGTGCAATCTGGTTTGCTTGACCCCGAAGCGGGACGAAATCACCCTGATCGCAATTGTCTAACTTCTGTGATTTTAGGTGACCGCGTTGCAAAGTCTGACTGTCCGAAAACACCTTTCGAACTGGAAGTCGGCGACATTGTCGTCGTATCAAGCGACGGGCTTCAATACCTAGAAGAAGTGCAAATTCAGAAAATCTTGCACCGGTATCGCCGCCGTAAAAGTGCTGAAATCGCTGGGTATTTACTGGAAGCGATCGAAAACTTGGCCGATCCAGATCAGGATAACGTGTCTTTTTCAGTCATTAAGTTGAACCACAACAAACCTGTTATCCGTGCAATCCGTGCGAAGCCGGTAGGTCACGTCGATACACATGCATCAACTATCACGCGTGTTGTCGATCCGGCCGATGTTGACAAAGTCGCAGCAAAAGACACAAAACCTGTCATCAAAGAAGTGAAACCAGTCGCTAAAGTTGATGACACCCCAGCTCAGGAAGTTGATGGGGCTGTTCCTCAGGCTAAGGTGGCCGCCGGAGGCAAGTAATGTCATCACAACCACTGAGCACACGTGTTCACGAAGAATTAAAGCAGGCTGTCGCTAGCAGCCTGCTTCCCACTGCGGCACATCGGCGTGCAATGCAGCTATTGGGCAGGATCGAACAGCCAGTACGCGTTGGCTTGGTTGGTATGCCTGGATCTGGAAAGTCCAAAATTCTAAATCTACTGGTCGGCGCAGATGTTATCCCTGATGGTGTCAGCCTACCCACGATCCAATTGACTTATGGCGATACGAACCAAGCCATATGCACACTGGAAGACGAAGATAAGCAGACCTTCGACACGATTGATATGCAAGAAATTGCCGAGCTCAGGCCAATCTTTATTGAGCTACGCATGCCTCTGCCTGCGCTTAAGAAAATTTCTGTGATCGAAGTCAATTCTCCTGCTGAGACAGAAGCGCTGCATAGCGCGAGCCAATGGGCTGCAAAACGTTGCGACGTCGCGATGTGGTGCACCAGAGGTTACCTGCCTGCTGAGCAAAATATCTGGGCACAAATGCCCGACATGATCAAGGATCATGGTTTCCTAATGCTTACGCATGCCGATCAAATTGCGGCCGCAGGCAAGTTAGATATTGCGATGACCGCGGTCCGCAAAGCCGCCGGTGACGAATTCAACCACGTCTTACCGATTGCAACTCTGGATGCACTTTCCGCCCGAAAGTCAGACGGGACAGTGAACAAAGACCAAATGCGCAGCAGCGGCGGAACTGCGCTCATTGCTGCCGTTTTAAAGCAAGTTGACCAAGGCAAGCAGTCTGCAGTCGACATGGGTGATATTCTGCTGCACCAGAATGCTGATGCACTGGCAGGAAATGGAATTCCCGATGAAGATCAATTGGTTAACACAGATTCACTTGGTGCAACTGCTTTAAATCCATCGACGCCGCTATCTGTATTGGAAAACACTATTGTTTCCCCAGCAGAAACTCAATCGAACGTAAGTCAGACATCACAGTCCAAGTCTGCAACAAAAAATGCCGTCGTCACATTGCGCCCAGACACGCGTGAAACTTACGAAACAGCGCTCAGCTACATTGCAGAACAAAGCCGTGATTTGGCGGAAGTTATCGCGAAGTCTGGTGATGACGCACCTGGTAAAATAATTTCGGCAACCCTAGAGCAAGTACAGTGGGTCTGCGATTATCTAAACGAAAACGGTGACGTGTCTGATCAATCGCTTCAACGCGCGCGCGATACAGCGTTTGATGCGGCCGACCTTGCACAACTTATGCAAATGGAAAAAAACGATAACGGAGCGATTGAGGCGCTTAGTTTATTGTTGCAAATCAAGCACGAGCTGCAAGCGGACTTAGCGGCCTGACCCAACGCTACACTTGTCAATGAACGCGAATAAGTGCCTAATCGACCATGCACCATTCTGTTTCCATTTTAGCAATAAAACAATGATAGCCTCGTGATTTGGCGAAGCGGCTATCAACTGATAAGAGTGGTAGCTAATAAGACTATTGAGGACGGACACGAATGAAGATGGAAGAGCTGACAAAAGGGGATGGTTACAAAGTCCCGGCAGCAACCCACCCGTTCATGCGACTTGGTTTGGAGAAGCTTGAAGAGTTTCACGACGAGATCGTTGATCTGGAAGCCACGCTAGCTGACGTTGTCAAGCTGGGCGGTAGTGATGCGGAAAAGAAATCAACAAGACTAATCAAGCAGTTACGCGCTTTTGAGCCCAGCATTACGATGATTGGGCAAATCAAATCTGGCAAGACTTCGCTTGTAAATGCGATGGTTGGACGACCCAATTTACTACCTGCAGATGTGAATCCATGGACATCAGTCGTGACATCGTTGCACCTGAATGCACCGTTATCAAAGGACGCACCGACAGCAACATTCCAGTTTTTCAGCCAAGGTGAATGGGATCATTTGATCGAAAATGGCGGCCGAATCGGTGAACTTTCCAGCCGCGCCGGCGCAGACGAAGAACTTGAAAAGGTCCGCGAGCAAATCGCAGAGATGCGAGATAAGACAAAAGCGCGCCTTGGTCGTAAATTTGAACTGCTCCTTGGGCAAAAACACAACTATGCTGACCTCACCGATGATCTTGTCCAGCGGTATGTCTGTATGGGCGACGATTTTGAAGATATGGATGAAGAAGACCAGCAGGGTCGCTTCGCCGACATCACAAAATCCGCAGACCTGTATCTTAACGCTAAGGCGATCCCAATGCCGCTGTGCGTTCGCGACACACCAGGCGTAAACGATACCTTCATGATGCGCGAACAAATTACGATCAACGCGCTGCGTGATAGCCGTATTTGCGTTGTCGTCCTGTCGGCCCATCAGGCGCTAAGCTCGATGGATATGGGGCTTATTCGTCTTATATCCAACGTAAAATCGCGAGAGGTGATCATTTTTGTGAACCGTATCGACGAATTATCGAACCCGGCCGAGCAGGTCCCCGAAATTCGCGAAAGCATTTTACAAACACTGAAAGACCATAACGGCCCAGAAAACCCCGAACTTATTTTTGGTAGCGCGTACTGGGCCAACATTGCGCTTGGTGAAACTCTTGACGATATCGTCGCAGAAAGCGCCGAGGCCATGTTTAATTGGGCCGAAGCATCGTTGAGCGCAGAAACCGCTGACATGGAAATCAACGAGCTGGTTTGGCACCTGTCCGGGGTCCCTCAGCTTTATCGTGCTTTGTCTGAACGTATCTCCGAAGGACCCGGTGCGGAAATTCTTGCTGCATCCCGCAAACGGGCGCTGAACCTCGTCGGTGGCGTACGGGCGTCGGCATCGATGGTTTCCATGCGACTGGATGGTGACACCGTTGACGTCATGCCGCACGATCAATTGGTCGCGCACCTTGATAAACTCGAAGCGGACAACCTAAAGTTCTTGGACGACCGTATGGATATCGTCTTTCAACAATTCGGGTCTCGGGTCGACCAGTCTCATAAACGTTTCTTGGATCGCGCGTTAGAATCGCTTCTTCAGCATTTGGAGAACAACGGTGAGGAAGAAGTCTGGCAATACAGTCCTGACGGTCTTCGCATGCTGTTGCGCACAAGCTATCAAGTTATGCGGCGCAATGTGTCTTCCACCTGTGATCAAGTGTTTGCAGCGGCTTCCTCTGATTTGGCGGAAACATACCGCAGTGCTTTCGGTGTTGCGGTTGAAAACTTTTCTATTACGCCCCCTGCTGCGCCAGAAATTCCAGCGCCAGTTTCGCTTGGACAAACGATCGCGCTTGATCTGCAAACATCTTGGTGGAAAGGGTGGTGGAAACGTCGCAAAGGCTATCGCGCATTTGCCAGCGGTTTCTACGATCTCATCGAAGCAGAAACAGCGCCGATCGTGGATGAATTGAAGGTCCGACAAGCGGATGAAATTCGCAAACTGGCCGAAGTGGAACTGCGTAATTTCCTTGAGGAACAGCGCGGTTTCCTGACCGACCTAAGCGAGAAATCGAATCTGAATAAAGATGACTTGAAAGAAATCTTTGGCATCACTGCGCAGCAAGAGCGCGAGGAGCTTTTCGATTATATCTTCGAAGAACTCAGCGATAGCGCACCTGTTGAAGCTGAAGGAAAAGCCTGATGTCCGACCATAGCCCCACGATCGGTGGGAAACGTAAGCCTCGCATCGCGCTTATGGGCGAGTTTTCTGCAGGGAAAAGCACGCTATCTAATCTTTTGATGGGTGCGCGTCCACTTCCTGAAAAGGTGACAGCAACGCGCCTGTCGCCAGTGTGGATGTCACATGGCACTGACGCGCCTTATCGTGTTGACGTTGACGGCAAGACAGAACCTGTTTCGCTGGAACAGCTTGAAAACATTCCGGTCGAGCAAACCATGTGCATTCGGTTGTTCTTGGAGTGCGACATACTGGATGTCTGTGATCTCATTGATTTTCCCGGTATTTCTGACCCGAACATGTCGTCAGAAGTTTGGGAACGTATGCTGCCAGAGGTCGATGCCGTCATCTGGCTGACCCATGCTACACAAGCATGGCGTCAATCAGAAGCCGCAGTTTGGGACACAATGCCCACGGCCGTCCGCGAAAATTCAGTTTTGTTGATCACACGTTTTGACAAGCTAACCACTGAAAAAGATCGCGTGCGCGTCTTTAAGCGGGTTTTACGCGAAACAAAGGGCCAATTTGCTGCAACCTTCCCAATTTCGCTGCTGCAAGCGCTTGAAGCAGGAGATGACTATGAAAGGTGGGACGCCAGCGGTGCAGGCCCGTTTGTGGAACATCTTATTCAATCGGTTGAGACGCTGAGTAAATTAGCGGCACGCACAGAGCTACCGCTTTACAACATTGCCGACGGCACAGCGATCCCTGAACCGGTCACAACCGCGGTGCTACCGCGTCGCGTGAAACGGCCCTTGAATGAAAATGCCCCAAAGCGAGAACGCCCAGCGGCAGAGCCCTCATCGAAACCGGGCACGCCAACATCTTAGGCGTGTATCCATTTGATAGGCTTTCACATATGGCTGTTTTGACGTAGTCAGTCAGATATCAACGAAAAATTAGCGGGCCAACACTCATGGTTGTGGACGATCTAGATGCATTGCAGGAAAAATTCGCGGCATGCGACACTATCGCCTTTGCGGATTTATCGACACAGATGATTCTTGTCACGAATTCAGCGTCTTCGCTTCCGCGCGAGGGGCTTGATAACCTGTGCGCTGAAGCTGCGTTAACGATGGGCACCAAGCGGCAGCAATTCCTTGGCACTGAGCCAAGCGCGAGCGCCGTCGTCGCTAGTCGCGGCCAAGTACGTCTATTTCTACGTGCCAAATCCGAACCAAATGATGTGCTATGCTGCGTGAGCTCCTCAGATCTTGATATCAATGCATTTTTGGCAGATGCACAGCCACTTCTTGAACGGCTCAGTACCGGTGGATGAGCAGAATGAACTTTTTTTTAAGCAAAGGCCGCAATCGTGAGTGACACGTCAACTATCGCAAACAAACTCGCGGCGCTTCTGTCTGAACATGAAATTTATGTCGGTGGTGCGCGCATTATTTCGCAAAGCGGTGGGCCGACTCCGCTTGCAGCCCTTTTGAACGAAATAGATGCGACCGTGTTGGAGCGCACGCTTGTTTTTAGCATCGATGATGTAACCGTAAGCATGATCGTTGCAGGTCGTCGCTTGCGTGGCTTGATCGACGTATCAGGTAATCTCCCCGAAGCAGAAAGCGTTATTGGGAACGTGCTATCGCGCGACGAACCCGAAACGCTGCAAGCGGCTGGCGATCTTATGATGTTGCTTTGCGCATCAGCAAGCCAAGTCACTGTACGCAGTTTGCCATCACAGCCATTTGGCACAAGCGCGGAAGCTGGCATATCGGCATCGGGGCTGGCTAAACTTTGGCATATTGATCTCGACGCAAAACCAGTCGCACTGATCGAACGCTTTCTTGCCGCACATTCTAACGACATGACGGCGTATCTATACGTTTCAAACGGCGATGTTGCGAAAACCGTTGGCGATGTAGCAATGCTTGATGCACTTTGGAGCACACAGATCGCAACATTCAGAAAACGCCATCGTTCCGTTCTTCCCCAAAACGAAGGGCCACGGCTAATCTGTTTGAACGAACCTTTGGGTGAGAACACAACAGTTGCCGTAGCGATCGACGGGAATGACGTTGGCCTATTCAGCTACAAGCCCAGTCAAATGCCAAAAATTGTATCTGCTTGGACTTTAGCTTTGGGTTAGCCCAATTCTAGTAGCCCCCTGCCCCTGATATAAGCACACGAAAGATCGCATGAATGCGACCCGATGCAGTGCTAAACCGACAAATGCCTTTTGTGTCTATATTTTACGCAAAAGACGCGACTTTTGGCGTTTATTCTTGCACACCCTCGCAACTGCTGGGTTATTCAGCGATGCACCGAGGACTCTGCCCAATTCACAGCCTACTTAAATGATCGTCTGGATCAGACATCAATCGCCGCGCAACGGGCCTTCTTGGCAGAACCTCCCGCCGCGCGACTACAACAACACTGTTGTGGGCCCGCTATAACTTTGGCTTTTGCCAAAAACTAGGGCACCGCGACAACGAAACGGGGACATTGTTTCGATGAAATTTAATAAATCACTCAGCGCTTCTATTTTTGCGGGCCTTTTGGCCAGCACAAGCATGGTTGCCGCCCAAGATTGCGCCGAACCGATCAAAGTCGGTGTTTTGCATTCGTTATCAGGCTCTATGGCCATTTCTGAAACTACACTAAAAGACGCAATGCTTATGCTGGTCGAACAGCAAAACGCAGCTGGCGGTCTTTTGGGCTGTGAAATCGAAGCTGTGGTCGTTGACCCGGCATCTGACTGGCCACTGTTCGCTGAAAAAGCACGCGAACTGCTGACCGTATCCGAAGTCGACGTTATTTTCGGTAACTGGACATCGGTTTCTCGTAAATCCGTATTACCTGTAATCGAAGAACTGAACGGCTTGCTGTTCTACCCTGTACAATACGAAGGCGAAGAATCCTCGCGTAACGTATTCTACACCGGCGCGGCACCGAACCAGCAAGCGATTCCAGCGACGGACTACTTCCTTGAAGAGCTTGGCGTTGAAAAATTCGCGCTGTTGGGTACAGACTATGTTTACCCACGTACGACCAACAACATTCTCGAAGCATACCTGATCGATAACGGTATCGCTGAAGAAGATATCTTTGTGAACTATACACCATTTGGTCACTCTGACTGGGCAACAATCGTTGCTGACGTTGTTGCGCTTGGCGAAGACGGCAAGCAGGTTGGCGTGATTTCCACCATCAACGGCGACGCAAACATCGGCTTCTACAAAGAGCTGGCTGCTGCTGGCGTTTCTGCTGACGACATCCCTGTCGTTGCATTCTCGGTCGGTGAAGAAGAGCTGTCTGGCTTGGACACGTCCAACCTAGTCGGTCACTTGGCTGCTTGGAACTACTTCCAATCTGCTGAAAGCGACGCGAACACTGACTTCATCGCGGCATGGAAAGCATTCGCTGGCGAAGATCGCGTCACCAACGACCCAATGGAAGCCCACTATATCGGTTTCAACATGTGGGTGAACGCGGTCGAGGCTGCCGGCACAACTGACGTCGACGCTGTTCGTGACGCAATGTACGGTCAGGAATTCCCGAACCTGACAGGCGGTACAGCCGTCATGCTGCCAAACCACCACTTGGCAAAGCCAGTTCTGATCGGCGAAATCCAAGCCGACGGCCAGTTCGACATCATCAGCCAGACTTCCGAAGTTCCGGGCGATGCATGGACAGACTTCTTGCCTGAATCAGCGGTTCTTAAGTCTGATTGGCAGGAACTGGGTTGCGGCATGTACAATGTCGAAACTGAAAGCTGCGTTCAGCTGACTTCAAACTACTAAGCTTTTCAATCAGGCGCGGACCCCTTCCGCGCCTGACCATTTTTGAATTCCGAAAGACCCTCATGCCCCGCGTCTTAATTTTGCTCGCCTTGCTGTTGGGCTTTTCGCCTGCGGCTCAGGCTCAAGAGCTTCAAACCCTGCTACAACCCCATGCCCAAGAGGTCGCGAAACCCGGCCGCCGCACAGTTGGCACAGTGCTGGATGACCTCGCCAGTTCGGGCATTCCGCAAGTCGCGACGTTTCTAGAGGAATGGCAGGATAAATCTGTCTGGCAAAGCCCCGAAGGTCTGTTCTTTATTGCAGACGAAGACGGCGACAACCTGATCCTCACGGATATTGATAGCGGTGTAGAAACGACCGCCCCCTCTGACGGTTTTACACAGCTTAAGCCCAACGGCGGCGTTCGTCGTGTTATTGGAACCGCTCTTGTCCAGTTTCAATTGATGGACCCGGACCTTAACCGCCGGACAACAGCCGTCGCATCCATCGCCCGGCGCCCAGAGGCAAGCCAGCTTGCCCCGCTGCTTGGTTCAATTGATGGCGAAGAAGACCCCACATTAAAGGCCCGGAAAATTCAGCTCGCGAATTTCCTATCGGCGAGCTTTGCTGAGGAACCCACAGACCGCATTGCAGCCATCAGCAGCTTATCCACTGATGTCAGTGTCGAGGCACGCGCGGTATTGAACCAAATCTTAACCACACGCCCTGCACTGGCCGAAGAACTGCCAACTGACGTCAATGTCGCCCGTGTCCTGAACCCCGGCGAAGACATGTCGTTAGATGCCGCATACGAACTGCTGGTCGCTGATGACCTTGCCGCCCCACGTACTGATGCGGACACGATCAAGGCGGCACTTGCATCCAACATTATCAACGGTCGCGTTGGCGATGTGCCTGTCGCGCAACTGGGCACCACAGCCAACCGCAACCGCGCCTACGCACAGCTAGCCCATTCCGGTACGGTTCCACCGCTTGTGACCGACACAGACCGCGATGCAGCGCTTGCGAAATTCACCTTCTTTGAAATTTATGACGAGGCCGACACAGCAATCACCGATGCCGCGACGACCGCACTTGCATCAGTTGAAACACGCGTTGCCGTTGGTCAGTCAGCCGACCTAGCACTTGATGCACTTTCACTGGCTTCGATCTATTTTCTGGCGGCCATTGGGCTTGCGATCACCTTCGGCGTTATGGGCGTCATCAACATGGCCCACGGCGAATTCATTATGATGGGTGCCTATACGGGCTATGTCGTGCAGCTGTTCATCCCCAGCTACACGGCGTCTATCATTATCGCGCTACCGCTTGCCTTTGCCGTTACCTTTGCAGCCGGTGTCGCAATGGAGCGTCTAGTGATCCGTCACCTATACCACCGCCCACTGGAAACACTGCTGGCGACATTCGGCATTTCAATCGCGCTACAACAACTGGCCAAAAATATCTTTGGCACCCAAGCACGCCCCCTAACCTCTCCTGCGTGGTTGGACGGCGCATGGGTATTCAACGATGTGGTTCAGATCAGCTATATCCGTATCGCGATTTTCGTACTCGCGGTGATCTTCCTATTCCTGATCTTGTTCGTCCTGAAACGCACGCGGCTTGGGCTAGAGGTACGTGCAGTCACCCAAAACCCTGGCATGGCCGCATCCATGGGGATCAACCCTGACCGGATCAACATGCTGACCTTCGGACTTGGCTCTGGGATCGCGGGGATCGCAGGTGTTGCGATTGGGCTATACGCCAAGGTCACATCCGAGATGGGTGCCGATTATATCGTGCAGTCGTTCATGACCGTGGTTGTCGGCGGTGTTGGGAATGTCTGGGGCACGCTTGCGGGTGCTTCGCTAATTGGGTTCCTGCAAAAAGGGATCGAATGGCTGAACCCGTCCAACACCTTGGCCGCGCAGACCTACATGATCCTGTTTATCATTCTCTTTATCCAGTTCCGACCCAAAGGCATCGTTGCGCTTAAGGGCCGGGCAGCGGCGGATTAATCAAATGAACAAAAGCTTCTTAATGCGCAATCCGTCGACACTTTGGTTCTTGCTGGGGCTTAGCCTCTTTACCATCGTCGTTACCATTCTATCCGACGCCGGCCTTGGGGTCATGTCCACGTCATTCGTGAAAACGCTGGGTAAGACACTATGCCTATGCCTGATCGCGGTCGCGATGGATGTGGTCTGGGGATATTGCGGTATCCTAAGCCTGGGGCATTTCGCGTTCTTCGGGATTGGCGGCTATGCCGTTGGTATGTGGCTCATGTACGCGCGGACAGAAGGGATCGTGCTCGACAGCCTAGCAACACAAACCATCCCCCCAACCGCGCAAGAGGTCACCGATGCTATCGGCAACCAAATCTTTGGCGTTGTGGGTAGTTCTGAATTTCCGATGATCTGGGCGTTCTCTGACAGCTTGTTCCTTCAGCTGTTAATGGTCGTGCTTGTGCCGGGGTTACTCGCGCTCGTCTTCGGTTGGCTCGCGTTCCGCAGCCGGGTCACAGGCGTTTATCTGTCGATCCTGACCCAAGCGATGACGCTGGCCCTTTCCTTGTACCTGTTCCAAAATGATAGTGGATTGCGCGGAAATAACGGACTGTCCGGGCTCCAAAATATTCCGGGTTTTGAGAATACACCACAATCAACGATCTCACTCGCATTCTTTTACGCATCCGCATCGGCCGTAGCGCTAGGTTACGTGCTGTTCGCTTGGGTCACATCCGGCAAAATGGGCAGCGTGATTAAAGCGATCAGAGACAATGAATCGCGCGTGCGCTTTCTTGGATATCACGTCGAAAGCTACAAACTGTTCGTATTCACGATCACGGCGGTCGTGGCAGCCATCGCGGGCGCGCTATATTACCCGCAGGCAGGCATCATTAACCCCGCCGAAATCGCGCCGATCGCATCCATCTATCTGGCTGTCTGGGTCGCGATTGGCGGGCGTGGGCGGCTATACGGCGCGGTCATCGGTGCTGCCTTCGTATCGCTGCTGTCAAGCTGGTTCACTGGCGGTGGCGCACCAGCCATCCCACTTGGGTTTTACACGATCCAATGGACCGACTGGTGGCTCGTCTTACTGGGCCTGTCGTTCGTCGCGGTCACCTTATACGCGCCAAAGGGCATCGGCGGATTGTTTGATTATCTGGTGAGGAAACCATCATGAGCACGCTTTTAGAAGTCGACGGTGTGTCGGTTAGCTTTGATGGCTTTCGCGCGATCAACAACCTGTCCATCCAAATCGGCGAACCTGAATTGCGCGCGGTGATCGGCCCGAACGGCGCAGGTAAAACGACCTTTATGGATATTATCACGGGCAAGACAAAGCCGGATGAAGGGCGCGTCACATGGGGTGATCGCAACATATCTTTGCTTGGCATGTCAGAAAGCGAGATCGCGATGGAAGGGATCGGGCGTAAATTTCAAAAGCCCACTGTCTTTGAAGACCAAACCGTGCGCGAAAACCTTGCGATGGCATTGCATAACCCCCGCGGTCCATTCGCAGTGCTATTTTATAAAAAAACCCAAGAAGGCGCAAAACGGATCAAAGAAATCGCGACCGAAATTGGCCTATCCGATAGTCTGACACGCCGCGCAGGCGAATTAAGCCATGGTCAAAAACAATGGCTCGAGATCGGGATGCTGCTTGCCCAAGATCCACGCCTTTTGCTCGTCGATGAACCCGCCGCTGGAATGACAACTGCGGAACGCGAACTGACAACTGACCTGTTAAAACGCGCGGCCAAGACGCGTGCGGTTGTGGTGGTTGAACATGACATGGAATTCGTGCGCCGCCTTGATTGCAAAGTCACCGTGCTGCACGAAGGATCGGTTCTTGCCGAAGGGTCGCTTGATCACGTGACCGCCGACCAAACCGTTATCGATGTGTATCTGGGACGCCAATAATGCTGAACGTTGAAAACCTGACCCTGCATTACGGGCAAAGCCAGATCCTGCATGGCATCACGCTGAATGCACCCGTTGGCGAAGTGACCGCTGTGATGGGTACGAACGGTGTCGGCAAAACCAGCCTGCTCAAGGCGATATCTGGCCGCCACCCCTACACCGATGGCACGTTGGCGGTTGGTGATCAGCAGCTTAATCATCCATCCGCATTCACGGCCGCCCGTGCAGGCATTGCCTACGTCCCGCAAGGCCGAGAGATTTTCCCGCTGATGTCTGTCCAAGAAAACCTCGAAACTGCCTTTGCCTGCCTTCCTAAGGATGAACGTTTTATTCCCGAAGAGATTTTCCAGCTCTTCCCGGTCCTATTGGACATGAAAGCAAGACGCGGCGGTGACCTGTCTGGCGGTCAGCAACAACAGTTGGCTATCGCACGTGCACTGATCACGCGACCTAAGGTCTTACTGCTGGATGAACCGACCGAAGGCATCCAACCAAACGTGATTCAGCAAATCGGACGTACGATCAGCCTACTTCGCGAACAAGGAAATATGGCGATCGTATTGGTTGAACAAAACTTTGACTTTGCTTACGGACTAGCCGATCATTTTGTTGTTATGACACGCGGCGAAGTCAAACGCCGCGCCGACAAAGCAGATATTACCCCCGAAGCCATGCTGGAAGAGCTTGCGCTATAATTGGGGTCATAAACGGAAAACCTCATTAGAAAATACAGCCGTTGCCAAGTCGCCATTCATTTCCCAAATGGCCAGTGCTGATACAAAATTTTTTATATCAAATATAGAAAAAGAACGCCCCACATCTGGGGCGTTCTTAAAATCGCTCTTAAACCTAGGTTTAAAACTTCACCTCATAGACAATGCCGCCACCGTAGGTCTCGTTGTTGGTTTCGCCCAATCCGTCGTAGAAAAGATCGGCTGAAAGCGTTGCACCTGACGAAAGCATGAACACTGTCCCAACATCCACGCCCCATAGGGTGCTTTTGTCAGTCGCACCTGCTGTTCGTGTCTTGGAAAACGCAGTGTTCACACCTGACGTCAACAGAACATCCACTGCCTCGAACGCAAGTGGGTATTCAAAGCCAAGACCAAGGGTCGCTTGCGTCATCGTAACGTCCTGCGCTGGTACTGTGTTATCCGCGCTGTCAACATATTCATGTTGTTCATCAAGAAGATAAAGCACATCAACTGACGGGATCATCACAAGACCGCTGTCAAACGCGACACTGCCTTCGACACCAATGGTGGTTAACGTACGCGTGCTTTCGAAATCATCTGTAGGAAGCCCTGTCAGAGTGATTTCATTTTGCGCGTTCCCACGTAGCACGCTCGCTGAGAATACCATAGGTTGCTCAGGAAGCTTTCCAACTAGGTATGGCCCCACCAGATAACCACGGCTTTCGATCGACGCATTGGTTTGTGTGGCTTCACTACGATCAACCTGCGCCATTGCCCCTATGATCATCGTGTCCGTTTTTACAACATGTGAGCCAAGGCTCAGGTGTGCATAAGATTGCGTGTCGCCATCTTCGTCGCTCCAAAGCCCCATGACATTTGCCCATACCCGAGTATCTAGTCCGGTTGCAAAATCAAGATGCGCGCGTGTCGATGTCCCGTTTGCGTTGAAACGCCCCCGGCTACCGCCCATAAACGCAGAGAGCTTTGGCTGCGCACGTGACAGCAACCGACCACGTTGGACAAAGAAGTTGCCGATTTCCTCAGTTGCGACCCGAACAATCTCTGCCGCGATTTGAACCTGCGCTGAGCTATCGTTCTGATTTCCAGACGCATCCGTAACCGCGTTTGATTTCACCTGAACAACAACAGAGCTCGTTTTAGCAGATGGCGTAATCTGCACAGTATAGTCAGCACCGGCACCTGACAGGCTGGTTACCGAACCATGCTGCACATCAAGATCGTCAGCTGCAAACCCCTCAACCGGCTCTGAGAATGTAACTGAGAGCGAGAATGGCGAAACGCCATCATGCGATTCCGGCATACCTGACAGGGTCACACTCGGGTTCGTACTGTCGATTGGCGCCGCAACCGTTACTGTCACCGTTGACGCGGTCGAGTTATCGATCCCGTCGTTCACTGTCAGTGAGAACGTCAGCACAACATCCGCATCACCAGCCGCCAAAGTCGGCGCGGTAAAGCTTGGGCTTGCGGCTGTCGCATCAGACAGGGTCACTGCTGGCGTGCCGATTTGGCTCCAGGCGTAGGTCAACGTCTGACCCGCATCCTGCGCATCTGACCCCGTGCCATCCAGCGTCACGCTCGCACCAGAGGCCACATTCTGCGCCGTACCCGCATCCGCTGTCGGCGCGGTGTTCGCTGGTGCGGCAACCGTCACTGTCACTGTCGACGCGGTCGAATTATCGATCCCGTCGTTCACTGTCAGAGAGAACGTCAGCACAACATCCGCATCACCAGCCGCCAAAGTCGGCGCGGTAAAGCTTGGGCTTGCGGCTGTCGCATCAGACAGGGTCACTGCTGGCGTGCCGATTTGGCTCCAGGCGTAGGTCAACGTCTGACCCGCATCCTGCGCATCTGACCCCGTGCCATCCAGCGTCACGCTCGCACCAGAGGCCACATTCTGCGCCGTACCCGCATCCGCTGTCGGCGCGGTGTTCGCTGGCGCCGCAACCGTTACTGTCACCGTTGACGCGGTCGAGTTATCGATCCCGTCGTTCACTGTCAGAGAGAACGTCAGCACAACATCCGCATCACCAGCCGCCAAAGTCGGCGCGGTAAAGCTTGGGCTTGCGGCTGTCGCATCAGACAGGGTCACTGCTGGCGTGCCGATTTGGCTCCAGGCGTAGGTCAGCGTCTGACCCGCATCCTGCGCGTCCGATCCGGACCCATCCAGCGTCACCGCCGCACCCGAGGCCACATTCTGCGCCGTACCCGCATCCGCTGTTGGCGCGGTGTTCGCTGGTGCGGCAACGCGTGTATTTACCAAAGCGGTGGAGGAAGCACCCTTAATTCCAATTTCATAATCGTAGACGGTGCCGCCATGGGTGCCGCGAAACCGCACCCCCATAAAGTCATCACTTGCGAAGGTCCCGTTAGCACCATCAGATACAAAATTCTGAATATTTGAGATACCGCATGTCGATTCGATTGATGCTGAAGTGATATCACCAGGCCAAGCGGAAATATTCCCACCAAACCAATAGTTGCTTCCTGACGAACCGCCATTACCTGAAAAATTGACCTGCGCCTCCTGAAACCCAACGTCATAGTATGGGTTAAAATTACAACTTCCTGCCGTGACACCCACAGGTTTTATCACCTCGTCGACAAAAACCCCGCCACCAAGCGCCAAGGCGCTTTTGGGTAGTATCGACAAAAACAACATAAGAGTTAATACGAGAGCTCTTGAGACAATATGAGGCACTGGTGAATCCAATCGAGTATTCTGGCGCATGGCGCGGTGATTTGCTTTTGTTCGAAAATACTGTTTTGGATTTTCATTTCCGTGCCCTGGGGCACAGAATCGAAAAACGCGAATTGATTGATTGAAGAAAGAAACGAACGGGATCGCCGTGAGTTCGATTCAACTGACATGCAATCAGATACGATTGCGAAATTCGGAGTTACCGTAATGGAACCATTTATTGCTCAAATCATGCTTTTTGGTGGAAATTTCGCACCACGCGGCTGGGCGTTTTGTGACGGGCAACTCTTGCCTATTTCATCCAATTCAGCACTCTTTAGCATACTTGGCACGACCTACGGCGGTGACGGTCGTTCGACATTTGCGCTGCCTGATTTGCGTGGTCGCGCACCAATTCACGCAGGATCGGGTCCTGGCCTTTCACCACGCGTGATCGGTCAGCGCGTCGGCATTGAAGACGTGACCTTAGTTGAATCACAGATTCCACCGCACAACCACAGCCTGAACTTTGTGAATGTCCCTGCCGACAATGACCGCCCAACTGGTGACTACCTCGCGCGATCAACAGCATACACTGCAACAACAACGCCGACTTCACAGTTAGCCGCAGGTAGCATTAGCAATGCAGGCGGTGGCCAGCAGCACGAGAACATGCAGCCGAGTCTTGTGATTAATTACATTATCGCACTTCAGGGTATCTTCCCGTCGCGCAGCTAATGTCACAGCGTTAATTTACCTTCTTAAAAAGGGGTAAATATATGGGCGAACCTAATCTTTTCATTTAGGTTCGCTCGTAAATACATTTCCGAGGAAGACAAAATGAGCACGCGAAATACGTTATTTTCTGTTGCAGCGATCTGTGGTGGAATCTGCACCACCGCAGCGATCGCATCGGATCACCGTGATGCGCCTTATACGCAATTAAACCCGATGTCTGATATCGGGGACAGCTTTATATTTCGTGGTGCGCAAACTGGTGGACTGACGATGTCCTTCACACTGAACCCCTTGTCAGGCAGCGGCGCGCCGGGCACGCTTGGCTCTGACGAAATCAAGCTTGATCCAAAGCTGATCTACATGTTCAAACTGGACACTGATGATGATGCGATAGCCGACATTGTCTACAAAGTCCGTGTTCATGACATTGATGGCGAAGCACAGCGCCAACGGCTTGAACTGCGGCGCGCAACGGGCGACGACGCGCGATCAAACCGTTGGGACGGTGAAGATGTTGGTGAAGGTTTCACAACTGCGCTGAACCACACATTAGAAGTCACCACCGGCACAAACGGTGAGCTTTTGTTTGTTGGTCCACGGCGTGACCCATTCTTCTTTGATTTCACGACCGTTCAGGCGCCAGCGGCACTTGCCATTAAGCAAGCACTGGCAGGAGGCGACCACCTACCTGCGGCACCGACCTCAATCGGCGCATTTGGTGTTTCAGATATGACCCTGATCACGCTAGAAGTACCCGAATTGGCCGATCAAAAACTGAACTATTGGGTCGTCGTCGCTGACGAAGACGGTCATGCCGTTGATCGTATGGGGCGCGCTGGTGTTCAGGGTATATTCTTTGTGGATCCGCCGGTTGGGTACAACCCCAACCGCTATTTGCCTGTCGATAGATCCTATGAGACCGTCGGCGCGTTCAACGATGCCTATAATGCGACCTCCCCAGCTGAAGGCATTGCTAAGTTTGGCGATCAGTTTAAATTCAGCTTCGAACGGCTTGAGGTCGAAGACGCCCAACTTGATGACATCGTCGATTTTTACAGTCGTGATATGATCCTTTGGAACCCATCAGAGCCCGCAGGTTACCCCAACGGACGTAGCTTTGCCGAGGATGCAATTTATTGGACGATCGCGGACGTGAACCCGTTCTTTTACGCCGACCCGACGAGCTTCCTCCCTCGGAGTTCGGACCAAGACCTGAACCTTGACAAGTTCCCGTATGCTGCGCCATCATTTAACCAAGCATGGAAACCCGGTGTGCCTGTTCGCCCAGTTGCACCAATATACATGGATTGATCTATAACACCGCGGGCCGCAGCACATCCACCGGTCCGCGGCCTTTTGCTTCGATCGATCCAAGTGGTTCATACCCTTCTTGGTCGATCAACAAATCATACGTGCTGCGCGACAATAATATCTCGTTCACGCCACAGCCTGCAACGACGCGCGCTGCGGTATTCACGGTATCGCCCCAAATATCGTAGCTTAAACGATCATAGCCAATGACCCCGGACAACACCGGCCCAGAGTTGATCCCGATCCGAATTTTCCACCCGGGCGCATCAGCAGCTAACCCAAAGGGTCGTATGTTTTTGACAAATGAAAGAAAGTCCCGAGCTGCGTCAACCATACGGGTCGCGGATTTTGGATCTTCATTCAGGCCTGACACACACATATACGCATCGCCGATTGTTTTCACCTTTTCGACAACGTGATTTGCGGCGATACGATCGAATTCTGAATAATACTGATCCAAAATCTGAACCAGTATCAACGGATCAAGTGTTTCCGCATGTGCTGTAAACCCAACGAAGTCGGCAAACATGACAGTTGCCTCTTCGTAGCGGCGCGGAACCACGCCGCCAGTTTGCTTTAATTCAGATGCAACGGACGACGGCATAATGGATTTTAACAGATGATCCGTGCGTTCTTGTTCCTGTGTCAGCTTGGTATTCGCAACCTGTAGTGCAGCTTTGGCATCTTCGACCTCTGCTAGAACGCGCCGTTGGAATGATTGACCTGTATCAATTAGGTGTTCTAATTCGGCACGCCGTAGTTCCGATTTAGCCAAAAGTCGTTTGGTACGAAGCAATTCCCTATCACTATTTGCGAGACCGTCCGACATGGGCTGGAACTCACTCCTATTTCTAAATTCTAGGGCGTACCTAATAACACCGCGACAAACGCATTCGTGTGTGTCAAAGGCTGGCCACCATTAAAGTCGGGTGCGATTTCACCGTAACAGTAAAAACCTGCTGTCGGAACGTTTTCTCCGATAACATTCTTAATGGCCGCATATTCTTCGCCGGTGCGTGTCCCAAGCGTCGCACGGCGTCCTGCACAAGAAAACAACAGTGCAGCATCAACTTTCCCTTCACCGAAACCAGCAAATGCTTGCCCAACAGAATTCCGGGCCGCATCCACAATTTCTTCGCGTGATGCCGTCGCAAGCTGTACCATACTGTCCTGCGCAACAGGGTTCACCATGTGAATAGCCCCAGTATCAGCATCAAAGTTCAGCGGTGAGCTAAGGACGAGCGATTGCCGAGTCTCGTCTTGAACAGCGAGTGGGTAAAAGATCGATGGTTGCTGCAAATAGTCAGCATAAAGGTCTGCAGCAGGACGGTGATCAATCTGATGGACGACAGGGCCGTCTGCCTTGGTAACTGGATGGGATTGGCCCAACGGTGTGTAGCCGGTCGAAACACCCGTCGAGATGACAAGTGGCCCGTGCAGCATCAAAACGACAACAGCATCGCTTGTGACAACGTCACCGCACATCTGACGCGTGCCTTCAAAACGCAACTGATCACCAGCGGCACCACCGACAACGGGCACATCTGCACCTACGGCACTCCGTATCCCTTCAACAAGATGGTGGATATTTGTTCCCAAACCTTCCAGCAACGAAATGCAAAGAGACGGCGCAATTTCTGAACTTGACTGTGCCATCGCAACCGCATCTTTGGCAGCCGTCAGAGGGTCAGCAATTGCATTGCGTCCAATTCCAACGGTGAACTGAATGCTATCGGATGCGAACAGAGTAATAACAAGGCTGTCTTCTAAAAAGCCCTCACCACCTGCGATCTCACCATCGGTAGTACATCCAACGACCAACAATTCTGGGAAGCGCGCGTTGATTTCCTTGGCAACAACGTCCAAGTCAAAATCAACCCCAGCGTAAACCATTGCAGCTTGCGCGGATTGCCCATCCAGAGACGCGACCGCCATATCCAAAGCAAATTTCGTGGCTTCCCCAGTGTCGGGTTCGTCACTCCATCCGATGACAACCTTCAGCATTCTCCATCCCCCTAATTTGCGGAAGAATGCCAAAGGCTATCTTCCGTTCAATTTTGGATAAGCATCATTTTATTCCCAAACAAGCCCATTTTTTTCCATAATTTCAATAGCAGCAACCCTAGCGACCTCTACAAAACTAGAAACAACCTTTGGTATGTAATTGCCATCTTCGGTTGCGGAAACCCAAGGATCTTGCGTCGTTGAAATCAAGAATGACATGGAAGAACCATTGGTCGGCTTCAGGCCTGCGCGCGCGGCATATGCATCAACAAACTCCTGCCCATAGCTTGGGACATCAAACGCGGATGAAGTGACAAACATCGGCTTGTCCGGCACAACACCGCCATCAAATGTACTAATCGACAGCTTTTGATAAATGGCTGTGTTTAGATGGTTCATAAGGGCAACGTCGGAATTCCAGCCGTCCTTTGTCTTAAAGTTGACCGCATAGGTGACGATGTTTTGGTCTGATCCCAATTCTTGGAACAGTTTAAGCGCGTCTTTGTCGCGTTCAAACAAGGCAACCAATTCATCGTTTTGCGGTTTCACAAAGTGGTCGCGGATATATTTTATTTGACGCGCGACCGTCTCTGCGTCTTCTCCGGCCTTTTGTGCAGGTAGGCGTTGGAAAGGCACCACTTTGATAATGTCGTCGGCACCGTCATGCGTCACCAATTCAGAATACAGACGCTTAGAGTTAAAGATGCATTTCCCCAGCAATTTGCCATAGCCGGATTTGTCGGGGCGGATCATCGCATGGGATAGATACACGCCAGCGGCAGCGGCACCGGGTTTAGACCCTTCGATACCGTAAACCCCAACGGTTGGATCAACGCCACCGTGATACACAACAGGCGCGGTAAATGTGATCATGTCCCGCATCGCGCCATTTCGATAGCAAAGCGCACCGGCAGGATACGGAATAAACCCGGCCTTATGCGGATCAACTGTCTGCGTATCAGCATGCTGGAATGCGCGATACTGCCGCACAACATAGTCGCTCATTATCATTGCAGGGGTTTGCTCTAGGGCGCCGCCTTGTTTGGGGTCGATCGGCTCTTTGCTGTCACGCAGCATCGACGCGAAATACCCGCCCCAAGCGCCATCCACATGTAACGAAAACTCGAGCCCTTTTTTGCGGAACTCATCACGAAGATCGACAATATCCGCAAGCGGATCAACTGCGCTTTCTTCCGTGGACCCAATGACAGCAACCACCTCGATCACAGGGCGTTTTTTATCTAAGCAATCTTGCAGAACTTCGCGCAAACGATCCATGCGCATACGGCCATCCAGATCGACATCAATACGCCATAACTGATTTGCGCCAAGGCCAATCAATGCCGCGCTTTTGGGCCATGAATAATGCGCCGTCGATGGGGCCAGCACCACCGGGAGACTTTGAACGTCCCTAGATATAAATCGCTGCTGGTATTCAGCTAGACCAAGGTTTTGCACCGAATATTTATCTAATGCCGCCGCAATCGCTGCAGGCGTTACGCCAAACTGAGACTGCATACGCGGCGACAAAGCGATGACGTCATCAATCGCAACATTCAAAAGCTCCCAACAATCTAGATCGAGAAGTTTCTTAGACCGCCCATCAGCAAGCGTGACCTCTACATCTTTTGCAGCCGCAAGGTCGGGTTCATTGCGGATCGCTTCCGCCAAAGTGATTGGCATGTATTTCAAGTTGCGCGCAGCCCACATCGACTCTCCGTTTGCGACGGACCCATCGCAGGTAATATGTGCCCAAGGCGTCGGAGTGGTACTGGTTTGGTCGCCATCTGCGGGAACAGTATACCCCAACATGCGCGCCAAATCTTTCCCCACTTCGATCTCGAGCAGAGTCGTGACGGGCGACGCTTCGGCAGCAACATTATTTTGGTTATACAGCATTGCAGCAAAATAACCGATCGCGCCAGGCATCGTGATATCCCAGTACATATGCGACTGATTGCGATAGCTGGAAAGCGGGATCGAACCGTGCAACGCACCTAGTAGGTCATCAAGCTTGGTATCAAGCGCTGAAATCGTCTCGCGATAGGTATCTGACTTTTTGATTTCAGGCGTAACATAAGCCGGATCACCGAACTGAGCACCATATTCCCGGCGCGCATTACAGTGCGCTTCGACCGCACGCCCAACAGATCGGCTAAGCACATCTTCGTTTTCAGCAAGCGGACCTAGAAACCAGCCTGCCAGCGAAGTAGACCCTTTGCTTCTGTCCAAGTCCATACGACCTTCGCCCTTCTCCTTTTGGTGAAATGCCGAAAGTGTCGATACGATTTTTTTGTGCTTGTCTGATCGGTTCATCTGAGGTCCCGCTGGTTAAATGTCTCAATGAAAACAAACGCACGACATGCGCCCTTCATGGCTTTGTCGTGCGTACTACTGGTTACACGTGGTGTATGCAGACCGGCACACAGCAAATCTGTGCGCTGGGGCACGAGGCCACGCAAAATGAGTCTGATACAAACTGATGCATGCTACTGCGCCGTGCCCTCAGCAGACTCTAGCAAACGATCAAGATCTAGAATGACGACCTTCTTGTGCATTGTCTCGATAATGCCAGCCTTGTTTAACCTTGCGATAGCGCGGCTCACGGCTTCTCTGTTTGATCCAACAAAGTTCGCCATCCCTTCTCGGGTTGGGGCATCGTTAATCACACCGCCTTGGATCAACTGTTCTTGGGCTTGGGCCAATTGCATGAGGCGAATGCTGACCCGTGTTTCAACGCTATGCACCACAAGATCAAAGACACGTTCATTCATGCCCCGTAACTGCGCACCCAAATCTGTCGCCAAATTGACTGCCGTTTGCGGGTGTGCCAACAAAATTTCGCGAAATTTTGCGCCGCTCAACTTTGCAAAAACACAGTCAGCACTGGCGGAAATCGTGATTGAACGCGCTGCACCATCTAATGCTGCAAGCTCTCCGAAATAGCCACCAACAGCGATTTCCGTAAAGAGTATCTCGCGACCATTGTCCGCGACCAACTGACCAATCACGCCACCGGAAATCAAAAAATAGGTCTCGGAAGTGAAATCGCCATGCTGCATAACTAAACGACCACGCGGCGCTGCTATGACATCCATCTTCTGCGCTATCACTGACAGCTCGTCGTCGGAAATACCCGAAAACAGGCTACAATTCGCCAGTGTCCCCGATAGCTTCGCGCGCGCGCGTTGAATATCGTTCATTTAATCTTATTGCACCCAATTAGAGCGCCCCCAAAACACAGTTTACGGGAAACAGCACCACATAGCTAGAACCGAACCGCAAAGAATTCGTGTCAGGAAAACACGCCAAGTTTATTTCAGCTTTCCCGACGGAAACTGCATTTCTATGCGTATTAGTGAAAACACATCGCGTTAGGAACCACCATGAAATCGACTGGTCGCAACTCATTTCAAGGGACATCAGTCACACTGCTTACCTTGTTTTTATTACTTTTCTCTTCCCCTGTTCATGCGCAAGGCATGCCGCCCGGCGGCAACGCACAAGGCCCAACCGAAGTGGGAACAATCACACTCACCTCCGAAGACGTACCTTATGTGCGTACCCTGCCCGGACGCGCTGTTGCATTTGAAGAAACTGATTTGCGCCCTCGCGTCAGTGGCCTGATCGAAGCAATTCTGTACACACCGGGGGCGCCGCTCAAGGTTGGCGACCCTATGTTTAAAATCGAAGATGCATCTTACCGGGCAGCCGTTGCATCTGCTGAAGCCGCCCTTGCAAGCGCGCAAGTGGACGCGACCACGTCAACAGCCAGCCTTGACCGCTATCGCAGCCTACAAAATAGCGCGGCAGTAACGCAGGCCGACTTGCAAGCCGCTGAAGCAACCGCTGCTGCGTCAAAGGCGAACGTCGCCGCGGCACAAGCGGCGCTAGATATTGCGATCCTAGATCTAAACCACACGACCGTGGTTAGCCCAATTGATGGCATCGGCGGCTTACCAGAGATATCCGTCGGAGCGTTAGTCACTGCTAACCAAGCCGATCCACTAGGCAGCGTGACCCGATTGGACCCAATCTATATCGACGTTAGCGATAGCTCTGCTGCACGTCTGCGTGTCCGCGATGGCATCCAAACCGGAAACCTGACCGTTGGCGATAAGCTAGAGATTTCGCTTACGCTAGAGGATGGTTCGGTTTACTTGGGTGAAGGGTCTCTTATCACGCCCGGAACAACTGTTTCGACGACCACTGGTACATTTGATCTAAGAGTGCAGTTCGACAACCCAGACCGTCTGATCATGCCGGGGCAATTCTTGCGTGTCGACATTACATTCGGAACAACCAAAGCCACGCTTGTCCCGCAGCGCGCGACCAGCCGTGCCTCGAATGGCGCATTGACAGCGTTTATTGTACGCGAGGGAACCGCGCAGCAAGTCACACTATCATCGTCAGGCAGCTATAATAACAGTTGGGTCGTGACTGAGGGGGCAGAAGTTGGCGACCTATTGGTCATCGACGGCCTTTCTAATCTTGTAGACGGTGCAGAGGTCACGACTGTCCCGGTTACGATTAATGCTGACGGTGCGGTGATTGACACGCCATCCGGCGCTGACGACACAAACAGAAAGCAATAAACATGGCACGGTTTTTCATTCACCGCCCAGTTTTCGCTTGGGTGCTTGCGATTGTCGTCATGCTTGCTGGCGGTTATTCAATGCTTCAGCTTCCAGTGTCACAGTACCCTGACATTGCGCCAACAACGATCCGTGTCTCGGCATCATATGACGGTGCGACAGCCGAAGCGGTGCAATCATCCGTCACTGAAGTCATCGAAGATGGGTTAACCGGTATTGACGGGCTGCTCTATACCGTTTCGTCATCCCGCCAAGGCAGCGCCAGCCTGTCGTTAACCTTTGACGATAGTGTCGATCCCGTTGATGCGCAAAACACCGTTCAATCAAACGTCGATCAAGTCACTCGTCGCCTGCCAGATGCGGTACAAAGCTCTGGGTTGACCATATCGCGATCGTCGTCGTCCATTCTTTTGATCGGTGCGCTGGTTTCAACCGATGGCCGCTATGACACCATTCAGCTTGGCGACATTCTGTCCTCGACCGTCGAAGGCGCTGTGACCCGGACCGAGGGTGTCGGTGGCATCAACAGCTTTGGCTCTGGATATGCTATGCGTATTTGGCTTGATCCTCTGGGTTTGGCCCAATTTTCGCTTACCCCCACGGATGTCGTCAGCGCGGTTCAGGGGCAAAATACTACGGTATCCGTCGGATCCTTGGGCACCCAGCCAGTCACGCAAGGGCAACAATTCACCGCAACAGTCACGGCCCAAAGCCAGCTGACCACAGTAGCAGAGTTCGAACGCATTCACCTAACGACGACAACAGAAGGCCGGACAGTCCGGCTTGGTGATGTGGCTACCGTCGAAATTGGCCAAGAAAGCTACGGCGGTGATTCACGTTTCAACACCGCGAATGCCGCAGGGTTTGGGGTTAATCTTGCCTCTGGTGCTAACGCGGTCGACACCGCAGCAGCTGTAAGGGAAACCATTGCAGGATTGGAAAGCGCGCTCCCTGATGGGGTCGAGGTGTCGTACGCATATGACACATCACCTTTTGTCGAACTATCAATTGAAAAGGTCGAACATACACTGATCGAAGCAATCGGGCTCGTCTTTCTGGTCATCTTGATCTTTCTGCAAAACTGGCGCGCGACGCTCATTCCTATTATCGCTGTGCCCGTCGTTCTTTTGGGAACCTTTGGGATGCTTGGTGTTCTTGGGTACTCCATCAACACACTGACGATGTTCGCCATGGTGCTGGCGATTGGCCTGCTGGTTGATGACGCGATCGTGGTTGTTGAAAACGTCGAACGCGTGATGCACGAAGACGGTTTAGGCCCATTGGAAGCGACCGAAAAAAGCATGGGGCAAATTACAGGGGCTCTCATTGGGATCGCGCTCGTGCTTTCTGCTGTATTCCTGCCAATGGCATTTTCGGGCGGTTCAACAGGTGTTATCTACCGACAGTTTTCAGCAACAATCATCACTGCGATGGTCCTTTCCGCAGCGGTCGCGCTGATCCTTACCCCCGCGTTATGTGCTACACTATTGAAACCCCATGGTCCCGAAACGGGACTGGCTGCGCCAGCGCGCGCTTTCAACCGTGGATTTGGCGCGGCAACGGATGGATATGTTGCCATCTTGCGCCGCATCCTATTACGCCCATTTGCGATGTTATTGGTGCTTGCAGCCGTCATTATTGGCGCGTGGCAGGTGTATACACGCATTGAATCCTCATTCCTCCCGACTGAGGATCAAGGCGTGCTTATGACAATGATCAACCTAACCGAAGGGTCGACCACCGCGTCTACGCTTGCCGTGGTGAAAGACGTCGAAGACTATCTATTGAATGATGAATCCGAAGCCGTCGAAGCAACCTTTGTGGCCATGGGCTTTGGATTTAGCGGGACTGGCCAGAACGCGGCGATGATTTTCATCAAACTGCGTGACTTTGACGAACGGACAGACGCAAGCCTTTCGGCAACAGCGGTGGCTGCGCGTGCCAACGCAAAATTCGGGTCGTCACGTGCTGGGCAAATTATGTTTATGCAGCCCCCTGCAATTCAGGGCCTCGGGAACTCGTCCGGGTTTTCAATGTATCTTGTTGATCAGGCCTCTGCTGGCACCGATGCATTGTTCGCTGCTGCCGATGAATTGGTCGACCTCGCAGAAGCAGATGGACGCGCGACCAACCTGCGCAACGGTGCATCCGATGACGAAGCGGCGCTCAAGCTGGTTATCGACCAAGAAAAAGCCGCAGCGATGGGCGTTTCGCTATCGGATGTGAACAGCATGCTGGCCACTATCTTTTCTGGGAACTCAGTGAATGACTTCCAACTAGGAACATCGCTGCGCCCCGTTGTTGTTCAGGGCACCGCAGACGCACGCATGCAGCCAGAAGATATTGATCGCTGGTATGCACGTAACAGCAGTGGCGAAATGGTTCCGTTTTCAGCGTTCATCACAACGGAATGGGCGCCGGTTGCCCCCAGCCTTTCGCGGATTGATGGGTTGCAGGCAGTATCTGTTTCTGGGTCCGAAGCCGCGGGTGTATCCTCTGGCGAAGCGATGGATGCCATTGAAGAACTCGTCTCGCAGATGGATGGCGGGTGGGGCGTTGCCTGGACGGATTTGTCCTATCAAGAACGTCAATCCGGCGACGAAGCACCGTATCTTTACGCGCTCTCTGTGCTGGTCGTGTTTTTGTGCCTCTCGGCGCTTTACGAAAGCTGGGCAATTCCATTGTCGGTTATGCTGGCCGTTCCGGTCGGTGTGCTTGGTGCGCTTGTTGCTGCTTGGTTGTTTGGGCAGTCAAACGATGTCTACTTCAAGGTTGCGCTTTTGACGACCATCGGACTGGCGGCGAAAAACGCCATTCTGATTGTTGAATTCGCACGTGAATTAGAAATGAATGGACGCTCAGCAACGCAAGCCGCGTTAGAAGCAGCGCGCCTGCGGTTGCGACCAATTCTGATGACGTCACTTGCGTTTATCCTTGGCGTAACGCCGTTGGCGATTGCCTCGGGTGCGGGCGCGGGCGCTCAAAACGCAATCGGTATTGGTGTGCTGGGCGGAATGCTGGCGGCCACTGTCATTGGTATCTTTATGGTACCGTCGTTCTACGTGATCGTCCGACATTTTTCGAAATCTCCACCAACGTCAACTGAACCACAACAATAGCCGCTCACGGACATAGGACTGGTTTGCACTGATACGCATTTGTTTATCAGTGCAAACCATCTAAAAATACATATACGCCCAATCTGGCGTGCCCAATTCCATAATTGTGGACCTACTAGCGCATGCGGAAATGATGATCATTGTATCGTCACCAACCAAAGAGGCCTATTTTGCCCTGCAAAACAATCACCGAACCCGCCCGCAAAACACCCGTCATTCATACGACGGATGTATTGGTGGTTGGCTCTGGACCCGGAGGTTTAGCCGCGGCATTGGCCGCTGCGCGTTGTGGGGTTGATGTGACCCTACTTGAACGGTTCGGTTGCTTCGGTGGCAACATCACAGTCGTCGGTGTTGAAGGTTTCGCATGGTACCGGCACGAAGCCACGGTCGAGGCAGGTGGCATCGGCCGGGAGTTCGAAGAACGCGCCAAAACCATGGGCGCCGCAGTTCCTGAAAGCCAATCACTTAGCTACGAATTGGATAGCGAAGGTTTTAAGCTTGTCGCTGACAAGCTGATCGAAGAGGCCGGCATTCACCCCATGCTACACCGTCAATTCGTTGCGCCGATCATGGAGGCGAACTGCATTATAGGTGTGATCGTTGAATCAAAATCTGGTCGCGAAGCCATCCTCGCCAGACGCGTGATTGATGCGACAGGCGATGCAGATATTGCACAACGTGCAGGCGCACCAACCATCAAAACCCCGGTCGAAGATATGCAAGCCGCCAGCGTCATGTTTCACGTCGCAGGCGTCGATAAGGCCGCGTTTATGGCGGGTGTTAAATCTGACCCGCAAACTTATCGTGATTGGTCGACTGGCGAGTGGCAGGTCGAATCTGACGGTAAATCAGACGAAATGTTTTCCCCCTTTCTTGCTAAACCATTTGCCCAAGCAATCAACGACGGCATCATCCCCGCCCACCTGAATACCATTGGCGGCACGTGGGGCGCAGTACATGATAGCGGCGAAATGACGTATATGAACCTTGTACATCTTGCGGGTTGTGATGGCACAGACCCCGACAGTATGACCAAATTTGAAATCGAAGGGCGCAAGCAAGCCATGCTCGCCATCGATGCGCTTCGCCACTACACACCCGGCTGCACCGCAATGCGGCTACGTAATTTCGGTATGTCGATTGGTATCCGCGACACTCGCAAGATCGACGCAGTGTATAATATGACCGAAAGCGATGCGCGCCACGAAGGACGGTTTGACGACAGTATCGGTATCTATCCAGAGTTCATCGACGGGTATGGTGTTTTGATCATTCCGACCACGGGCCGCTACATGCAAATCCCCTATCGGTCGATGTTACCAAAAGGCGTTAAAAACCTGATTGTCGCGGGGCGTGCTATCGGCGGAGATCGGATTGCACATGCTGCGACCCGGAACATGGCCTGTTGCGCTGTCTCGGGACAAGGCGCGGGCGTCGCAGCCGCTTGGTCAGTCAAAAACGATTGCGATTTCGCGCATATCGATATCGCGGCGGTGCAAAAAATAATAAAGTCACAAGGCGTGCGCGTGCATTAGTGCGCCTTGTGACTAATCCTTGGGTTTTTCTGCGCTGCGGGCCTGCCCACTATGGTTATAGGTCATCTCGATAAAATCACCCCAATCGTCCCGCGACTTAATGTCCGCAATTTTGGCGCGGTGCCATTCAACGGCGGCAGCGTGCAGATCGTTCAGGACTTTGTCAGATTTCAGCTTTGCCAGCTCGGTCAACATGCCGGGCACATGGTTTAAGATGCTGTAATCACGTTCATAGTTCGCATTCATAGCGTCAAAGTATTCTTGCCCCTGATCCATATTCACATGGTTGGTACGACCCCGATCACGTTTTACCAAAAAGCTGTCTGCACTGCGCACGGCATAGTGATGCAGACGCGCATGATCATGTTTAAAGCCTTTCCATGTACGCCATGAAATCTGGCTTGGGTCTGTGGTGTTGCCGCCCGCATCACGCCATGTGATCCCATCAAAGACTGGCTTCAGGTTTGGATCAGACGATTTGTGGTTTTTAACGCGCGGGCGATGTACCCCCATGCGTTCAAATGCCCCATTATTCCGGAACAGGGTTTTCACACCCGCTTCGCGATAGATGTTGATCTTGTCTTCAGGTGCGCATCCAAAGAACTGTTCGGTAATTGGGACGTCTTCATAGTTACGGCGCGTATCATTTCCAAACAGCTTCCAGCAGATCGAAATCGCATCCGCAGGGCCGCTCGCGTTTACCAAATCTGGCAATGATGTCCCGCAACGAATATTCAGAAACTCATCAACGTCAGCACAGATGACCCAATCCGCTGCGGCGTATTTTTCATGCCGCGGCGCCAAGCGCAGCGCCGCCAATTGGGGGGACAATTCATTTCCGTTCCGGCCGATTTTTCGCTTGTTGTTGTCGATATGCGCAGCAAGTCCCAACTCCTCCAAACGCATCGCAATTGCATCTGTACCGTCATCGCAGCTGTTGGTGTAAATTATGAAATCATCAAAACCGATCGCACGGTTAAAAGCGATCCATTCAAGCATGAACGGCCCTTCATTCTTCATTGTCGTCACAACGAGAAAGCGTTCCTTATCCACCATGCACCTATTCATTTACCAAAGTCAGGAGGTTGTCCCATCTTTGCTACCCTGCATCAAGTAGCTTTCAAACATTGCAACAGCGACCGCAGGCAAGCTTCTTGTGACAAAATCGATCTTCGGCTAGAGATTATTCTCGAATTTAACTATTATGTGACAGGGTAACACTATGGCCGATCTTCCTCCAGTTGGCGCACTTTGGATTGGCGGTTCGCTTACATGGCTTGAACAGTTGTGCCTCAAATCATTCATTGACCAAGGACACCAAACGATTCTGTATACGTATGGTGAAGTTAAAGGCATTCCTGAGGGTGTCGAAGTTCGCGATGCTAATGCAGTTCTGCCGACAGACAGGTTCATTACTCATGAGAAATCTGGCAGCGTTGCTTTATTCTCGGATCTTTTCCGTTTCCACATGATAGCGAAAGACCCTGACATCATTTACGTTGATACAGATGTATATTCGGTGCGACCATTCCCTCGTGGGGAAAGTCATGTGTTCGGCTACGAAACGCGCTCGAGCGAGAAGGGTGAAGGACAGATCAACGGGGCGATTTTGCGGATGCCTTGTGAATCTCCGGCGCTGCAGGGGCTTCTTGAATTCACGAGAGATGAGTATCCCATCCCTGAATGGCTGCCTCGCAAACGTTTAGTTGGCATAAAAGAGCGTGCGGCCGCAGGTAACCCAATGCATGTTTCAGAGATGCCATGGGGTATTTGGGGGCCGCTTGGCGTTACCGCATTTTTGCGACAGACTGGCGAAAACAAATACGCACGTAGTACCGATGTGTATTACCCTGTCCATTTTGCCGACCGTAGGATTTTCCTAAAACGCCCAATGCTGACCCGCAATCATTTGACCGAAGATACACGCTGTATTCACCTTTGGGCACCTATCAAACGCTTTTGTGCATTTATGTATGACGGCATTCCACCAGAAAACAGCTATTTAGATTTACTCTTAAAGAAGCACGATATTGACCCCCGCGAATCTCCGACTATCGCCCAGCATGATCGCGGCATCCTAGAGTAAGGCCCATAGGGCTGCTCGCGACCGCCAAAATCCGGATAGGGAATGGTTTGGGCAGCCATCTTCACGTCTGCCCAAACCGTTACCTTAATCCGAGATTGTGCCTTCTTCGCCCGCTTTTGCGTGCATTTGTGCCTTTACCCGGCGACCAATAACAAGCGGTAGGATAAAGCCGATTATCGCGATCACCCATAGGCCGATAGACAGCGGGCTGTCGATCAGGGTCATCCAGTCTCCGTTTGAGATGGTGATCGCGCGACGCAGGTTGTTTTCCATCGTGTTGCCCAACAGCGTACCCAAGATGATCGGCACCAGCGGCACGTCCAGCTTACGCAAGACCCAGCCCATGATACCAAAGCCAATCATCACCAACAGGTCAAACGATGAACCTGAGATACCGTAGATACCGACGAAACTAACCATTGCGACCACAGGCATCAGGATGCGCGGTGGCACCATCAGCACCCGAGTGAACAAGCCAACCATTGGGATGTTCATCGCCAGCAGCATAAAGTTAGCAATGAACAGCGCTGCAATCAGGCCCCAAACAACGTCAGGGTTTTGGCTAAACAACAGCGGACCCGGCGTGATGTTCAGTGACAGTAGAACCGCCAGCAACACCGCCGTCGTACCAGAACCCGGCACGCCCAGCGCCAGCATTGGCACCAGTGCACCACCGGCAGCGGCGTTGTTACCTGCTTCTGGAGCAGCAATACCACGTGGGTCGCCTGTGCCGAATGTTTTGTCCTTATCGACCAGCCGTTTTTCCATAGAATAGGAAATGAATGACCCGAGCGATGCCCCTGCCCCTGGCAGAACGCCTGCCAAGAAACCCAAACCAGTGCTGCGTAGCATGGTTGGTGTCGTCTGTTTGATCATCGACCAAGGCGGTGTCAAACGACCCACTTTAACCTTTTTCTTGTCAGCATCGGCTGCGCCGTGGCGTTTTTCAAGAAAGATGAACACCTCGGACAATGCAAACAGCCCAACGATCGCAACTAGGAAATCCAAACCGTCGTACAGGTGGACTTCGCCGAATGTGAAACGTGGGACGCCCGTTTGTGTATCCACGCCGATCATCGCAAGCCCAAGGCCCAGCGCAGCAGCGAATGCTGACTTTGCTTGGTTTGTTGATGACACGCCGCCTAGCGTCATAAACGCCAGCGCGAACAACGCGAAATATTCAGCAGGACCAAACAATAGCGCGATTTTCACCAGTTGCGGCGCAAGAAAGATCAGCCCCCAAGTCGCAAAAAACGCACCGACAAATGACGCGATACCAGACAGTGACAGCGCCTGCCCTGCCATGCCTTTTTGTGCCATGGGATAGCCATCAAGACAGGTCATCATCGCAGGTTCGTCGCCGGGAATATTCAACAGGATTGACGAAATCCGCCCACCGTACATCGCCCCATAATAGACCGAAGTCAGCAAGATCAGCGAAGGCGTGGCGCCAAGGCCAAGCGTAAACGCAAGTGGGATCAGGATCGCCACGCCATTTGATGGGCCAAGACCCGGCAGGGCGCCCATAATCGTACCCAAAAAGCACCCAAGTAGCGCAAGCAGAATGTTCTGCCACGTCAGCGCGATGGCAAAACCATCGGCAAGAGACGCAAAAGTTTCCATTTTCAGTCTCCGTTAAAAGCCAAGAGGACCACGTGCGAGCGAAAGCCCCAGCACAAGGTGAAATACAACGTAGATGCCAACCGACGTGCCCAACCCGGTCACGACCGAAGCGATAGGGCCAGAACCCAAACGCCAAGTCAGATAGGTCGCGGCAAGTGCGGTCGCGATGACAAAGCCCAATACGGGTAACAGTTCAGCATAAAGAACCATCACAACAGCGGCGGCACCGATTTCGACCAGCCGATCAAGGCTGGGCCATTCCGGGGCAGCGTCCGGTTTCAAAGCGATAACAAGGGAACTGATCCCAAGAACCGCGGCAACAATAAGGGGAAAGGCCTTTGGGCCAACAGCGTCAGACAGGAAACTTTCTTCGATGGCCAGCGCAGCGAACGCAAAGCTAACAGCAAGAAGGATACCGACAACGCCAAAGATACGATCACTCATGAGGATCTCCTGTAGCGGTGAGTACTTAAAAAGTTGGGGGCGCCCGTTACAGCGCCCCCGGGGGAAGAACGGTCAATGAGTGGCCGTTATTTGATGATGCCGATGTCCTTAGAAATCTGCTGGATCTGCTCAACAGAACCAGAAACAAATTCTTCAAACGCAGCACCTTGCAGATCAAGCGGCGCTAGGCCGTTCGCTGCCATGATGTCTTTCCATTCGTCAGATGCATAGAGGTCTGCAATCTTAGAAACCCAAACGTCATAGGCTTCGTCTGACATGTCGCCCGGTGCGTAGAACCCGCGCCAGTTTGCGCCAATCGCGTCAACGCCTTGCTCAACCGCAGTTGGGAAGTCAGCGAATTCGCCTTCCAGACGCTCTGGTGACAGGACGGCAAGAACACGGATGTCACCGCTGTCTACGAAACCTTTGGCTTCGGAAATATCGCCGGTGAATGCCTGCACAGAACCCGCCAACAACTGCGTTACCGCTTCGCCGCCGCCATCAAATGCGATGTATTTCACGGTACGCACGTCTTCGACACCATAAGCATCAGCCGCGATCAGCACCTTTAGGTGATCCCAACCACCAACGGCAGAACCGCCAGCAACAGAAACCGATGTTGGATCGTTTTTGATCATATCCAGAAGCGCTGGCAAATCAGCTACTTCGCTATCTGCTGCAACAGCAATAACACCATAGTCAGCACCGATTGCAGCCAACCAGCGAACTTCGTCCATTGTGTTGCCAGGGTACGCGCCCTGCGCCAAACGTGTTGCTGTAGCTGCAGATGCTGCAACGATCAGGTCGTTTTCGTCGCTACGCTTGTTAACGACTTCGGCAAACGCAACACCACCGCCACCACCAGCAAGGTTCACAACCTGCATAGTGTGGTCAAGAATGTCCTGCTCTTGCAGTGAACGTCCAACTTGACGGCAAGTAAAATCCCAACCGCCGCCTGGGTTAGCTGGTGCAATGCACTCTGCGTTTTCTGGGGTGTAGCCCTGTGCTGATGCGGCCAACGCGGACGCACCAAAAATTGCTGATGTGACAGCAATACGGGTTGCCTTGAAAATCATGTGATAACTCCTCCACACATATATATCACCCGGGCCATAAGGCCGCCCGGTGCCATAGCATTCGCACTGCATTTGCAGTCTCCTCGCGAATGACTATGAGTAATGGATAGGAGGCCAAGCTGTCATGAACCTGTCACGCACCACAAAATGCGGTCGGTGATCATACCTTGGGGGGAAAGGAACACCAATGCGGGTTTTAATAGTCGAGGATGCAACTGACATGGCCGAGGCCATCGCGATCCGTCTTGGCAAATCGGGCATGGCTTGCGATTTGGCCGACACATACGCGACCGCAGAAGATTTCCTTGCTGTGCAAAGCTACGACGCCATCGTGCTTGATATCAACCTTCCTGACCGTAACGGAACTGAATTGCTACAGTCGCTGCGACAGAGAAATGATCGCACACCAGTTCTGATGCTGACTGCGCTTTTTTCCGTAGATGATCGTGTTTCAGCGCTGGACCTTGGGGCAGATGATTACCTTGTAAAACCCTTTGATCAGCGTGAATTAGAAGCCCGCATCCGCGCGTTAGTGCGACGCGAAACAGATCAAAAATCTGATCAAGTTCAACTTGGACCGCTATCGTTTTCACCCGCAACCTTGGCCGCAACCCTAGACGGGACCCCCGTCGACCTAACCCGACGCGAAGCGATGTTATTGGGATTATTGCTGCGTAGCCAAGGTCAGGTTCTTAGCAAGCAACGCCTTTATGACGGGCTGTTTGCCTTTGATGATGTGGATGTTGGGCTGAATGCAATTGAGCTGTACATAGCGAGGCTGCGCAAAAAGCTGAACGCATCGGGCGTCGCGATCGAAACACAGCGTGGTCTAGGATACCGCATTCATGCCAGCGGTTGATCAACCATCCAAGCTGGCACAGCGTTCGCTTCTTTCGCGGGTCATGATTGGCGTCTTGTCACTGCTCGCCATAGGGGGATGTATCGTTTCACTCGCGGCGTTTGCCTACGGTAAAAACGCGGCGCGGCAGTCCTATGACAGATTGCTGGTGGGGGCAGCAAATGACATCGCTGAATCAATCAATATCATCGATGGGGCCGCAATCGCCGACATTCCTGTGTCTGCGTTTGGCTTACTGTCGCTCGCTCTGGATGATCGCATTGCTTACGCGGTACGTGGCCCAGACGGCGCGCTTTTGACGGGATACGAAACCGCGTTACCGCCCGAAGGCGCGGCGCGGCGGCAGGCTGATCCTTTTTATTACGACAGCACATTGCAAGGTGAACCAAGCCGTTTTGTGACCGTCGTCCGCAGATTCTCAGAGCGGGACTATTCCGGAACGGTATCGGTCACTGTTGGACAAACGCTGCGCGCCCGCAATGCGATGGCAATTGACCTGACCAAAGGTGCACTTGTTATCACCGGGCTTGCGGGCATCGCGCTGATCCTAAGTGCGTATTTAGTGATCCGGTCCGCGATGCGCCCGCTTGAACGGATGGCAAACGAATTACTGGCACGTGATCCCTATGATCTAACCCCGATGCAGGCCGATGGCCCAGCCGAAGTCGCAGTAATGACCGATGCAATGAACCGATTTATGCAGCGGCTTGACCGGCAAATCGGCGCGATGAAACACCTGATTTCAGACACAGCGCACCAGTTACGCACCCCGGTCGCTGCAATCCGCGCGCAGGCAGAATTGGCAATTGAAGATGATACCGAACATCAGCCACAACGGCTTGAGCGGCTATTGCGGCGCACCCGGTCGTTGGGAAATTTACTGGATCAAATGCTGTCGCGCGCATTGGTTATTCACCGCACGGATAACGCCCCGCCAGAACCTGTGGATCTGCGCGATATCGCGCTGCAAGTTCTAGACGAATGCGACCCAGAACTGCTTGCCCCCGGTGTCGAGGTTGATCTGATCATCACCGACGCCCCCGTTATTGTCATGGCGGATGAAGTATCCGTCACTGAGGCGGGTAAAAACATGCTAACTAATGCGTTACAGCACGGCAAAGCACCTATTCGCATCGGCGTTAGTACAAGCCCGCTTCAATCAGAGCTATGGGTCGAAGACGCAGGCAAAGGCCCAGGACATGATATCTTATCGCGAATTGGCGGACGTTTCGAACGATCAGCGGCGTCTCAAGGCAATAGCGCAGGACTTGGCCTGTCGATCGTACACGCCGTCGCCGAAGCATTTAACGGTTCAGTCAACATGGGCACAACAGAAACAGGATTTCGGGTAACCCTAACATTGCCCTCCCAAAATGAGGACAACACATGATCCGCTACATCGTTTGTATATGGATGTTGTCAGGCCCCGCCATCGCCCAGGAGGCCGTCGCGCATTTTGTGTCAGATGTGGCAATTGCCCCCACCGATATTGTCGTGCGTTCAACCACTGATATTGGCGTTTTGACACCTGCGCTCGATGCATTTGTTGGTATCTACCCTGATATCTCGATCACCTATGAACAATGGGGGTCCAACGCGCTTTATGCAGATAGCCGCGCTGCGTGTGATGGTCAGATACCAGCCGCGGATGCAGTCCTGTCCTCGGGCGTGCACCAGATGGTCGACCTTGTTAATCGCGCATGTGCGCATCCATATACATCTGACATCACGCGGGGGCTATCCACAGCGCGTGTCTGGCGTAACGAACTTTGGGGGATTACGCTCGAACCTGCGGTGATTATCTACAACAGCGCCCTCGTCCCCGCCGAAGATGCGCCGCACACGCGCTTTGCCTTGCTTGACCTGATGCGACGCGCAGAGTCACCCTATCGCGGTAAAATCGCCACCTACGATGTTGAAGCATCAGGGCTAGGTTTTCTGTTCGCATTTATGGACAGCCTAGAAGCCACAACATTCGGTGGTCTATTAGAGGGATTCGCACGCACCAATGCCGTCGCGACGTGCTGTTCTGCCGAAATCATTGATGGTGTCGCCAAAGGTGAATATCTGATCGCCTACAACGTCCTTGGGTCGTACCTTAGCTCAACTCCGCGGAAAAATATCGGCGTCATCCACCCCGAGGACTATACGCTCTTGTTGTCGCGCGCTTATATGATCCCGCAAACAGCAACGAACAAAGTTGGCGCCGCGATCTTGTTAGATTTCTTACTGTCACCCCAAGGCCAAGATATTTTGGCCGCTGGAAATCTTGTTCAACGTCGTGACGACGATGCGACATTGCTGTCGGAAAGCGCACAGCGGACGATCCCCATTGACCCAAAATTGTTGGTGGCAATGGACCGACATCGGCGTTCGCGGTTTGTCGGGCAGTGGCGATCGACGTTCGGCGCACTGCCCGAGGGTGGTTTCCTATCCGCCCCCTAGAATAGCGCGATACCGTCCGCACCAAAGAAATGCGTGCGTGCGGGGTCGAACTGCACGCTAGTCTTGTCGCCGGGTGACAGGTCACTATCCCCCAGAACACGGACGGTAACCTGCCCCGCCTCTGCGCAATCAAGCACAACAAACGTATCCGCGCCAAGGTATTCAAGGACATCCACTGTGCCTTCTAACTGGCCAGATCCGGCCGCACCCAACACCGCATGTTCAGGACGTAACCCAATGTGCGTCGTCCCCGTTGGCATCGCCACCTCTGTGACAGTTTCAGCGGGTACCACGTTCATCTTGGGTGAGCCGATGAATTGCGCAACGAACAAGTTCGCGGGCTTTTCGTATAGCTCGCGCGGGGTGCCGACCTGCGCAATGCGACCGCCATCCAGTACGACGATCCGGTCGGCAAGCGTCATTGCTTCGACCTGATCGTGGGTGACATAGATCATCGTGGATTTCAGGGTCTGGTGCAGTTTGGCAATTTCATAACGCATCGCAACCCGCAGAGCGGCATCAAGGTTCGAGAGCGGTTCATCAAACAAGAACGCAGTCGGATCGCGCACGATAGAGCGTCCAATTGCGACGCGCTGGCGCTGACCACCCGACAGATCTTTGGGCCGACGATCCATGTAGGCATCTAGCTTCAAAACCCGAGCGGCTTCATCCACTTTTGCCGCCACTTCGATGGCTGACATGCCTGCCGATTTCAACGGAAAACCAACATTGTCGCGAACCGACATATGCGGATAAAGCGCGTAGGATTGGAAAACCATCGCAAGACCGCGCTTGGCCGGCGGTTCAGCCGTGGCATCGCGATCATCGATCATGATTTGACCGCGACTGGTTTCCTCTAGCCCCGCAATCATCCGCAGCAACGTGGATTTTCCGCAGCCAGAGGGGCCAACAAAAATGATAAACTCACCTTCTCCGATCTCAAGGTCGATGCCTTTAATCACCTGAACATCGCCGAACCACTTTTCGACAGATTTTAGCGCGATAGACCCCATTTAGAACCTCCCCTTTGCATGCGGTGATGCCCAAGTCAGCCAAATCGAAGCCGTCCAGCTAAAGTTATCGCCGCCTTCAGGCGAGCCTTGGTAAGGGTCGAAATATTCGTAAAAACCATGCTCTGCGATTAGGCTTTGGGTCGCTTTACGTAGTTCTTCTGCCTTAGTAATATGGTGCATCTCAGCCAATCCAATAGCGATCAACGCGTTCACGTTGGACCATGTCGGACCTCGCCAATATCGTTTAGGGTTAAACGTATCCGCAGCCGGGTCATTAGAGGGTACGCCAAATGGCACCTCGCCCATGATCCGTTCGTAATGTGCCAACATCTCTGGATGATCCACGCCTGCATACCAACATAAAAATGACCCCGTGCTAAGAGAGTTAGCAAATTTTCCAGTACGAATATCGATGCTATCGTAGTGCCCACGGTCAGCATTCCAGTGTCGGTCGACACCTTCTTTTAGGGCGCTAATCCAGCCTTGGATTTCGTCAGTTTCGTGATCCAGCTCCAACGCGAGATGCAACAAGTCGCGACAAGCGCGCAAAAACAGGAACGTCATACCGACATCCGCGACCCGCAAAGGAGAGTTCTTTGCGATCTCAACCTCATCCCAGCCGCAATCGCGCGAGAAATACAGCATCGCAAGATAGCGGTCATAGTCTTCTTTTTTGGGGCGCATTTCAGGGTCGATATGCGCGGTGTCCCGGCGGGTGTATTCCCCGACATTTGACCCATCAACATTGGCCATCGCGCCATCCCAATCGATAGCATTATCACGGCCAGATTCCCAAGGGTGCGTGATAACAACCATACCATCATGCATGCGATATTTCACGAACCAGCGATGCCAAGACACCAACCGCCCATACAGCAGTTCCATATGCACCCGGCCATAGTGTTTGTCTTGTTCATAAACACTGCGTGCCATTGTTGCGGCGATAGGTGGCTGAGTAATACCCGATGTATGCGGCACGCGCGGAACATCCCAAACATCAGGCCCCGGAAAATAGCCGAATGCCTGCTTGTGAAACACGATATGCGGCACCATCCCATTGTCCCATTGACCGGTAAAAAGCGTCTCTAACTCGGCCCAAGCACGACGCACGTCATATGTCGCAATACCCCATGCACAAAACGCGCTGTCCCAGTTCCACTGATAGGGGTAAAGCCCTTTGGTAGGCACTGTGTAAAGCCCCCGGTCATTCGCCTGTAGGATTTTGCGCGCCCGTTTATCAAGTTTATCGTAGTTCATCTTGTTATCCTTTGACCGACCCGGCGGTCAGTCCTTTTGTCATAAAACGCTCTAACCCCAAGAACAGAACCATGATCGGCACGGTCGCGATCACAGAGCCTGCCATCAGGTGCTGGCGCGGAATTTCAGAAGAGTTGAGACTGGCGATCCCACGTGTCAGCGTGAATTTTGACGGATCATCCAGCAGCATGAACGCAAGCAGGAATTCATTCCAAGCGATCATGAAAACATAAAGCGAAACCGAAGCCATGGCGGGCAGTGACAGTGGCAGCGTAATCTTCCAGATCACCTTTAGCCGACTTAGCCCGTCCATTAGACCTGCCTCTTCGATCTCGGCGGGCAGTCCGCGGAAATACCCTTGCAGCATATAAAGCGCGACGGGGATCGTCGTGACCGGATAGATCATGATGATCCCGCCAAGGCTATTGCGCAGGCCCAGCATGGAAAAAGCAATGTAGATTGGCAGCGCCAGCACGATCATCGGCACCATATAGATCAGCAAAATCGACCTAGAAAACGCGGCGCGCCCGCGAAACCGAAGCCGCGCAACGGCATAGGCACCGGGCACAGCGAACAGCAACGTAATGAAGACCGTCAGAACTGAGATGATGAAAGAGTTCAGCAGATAAGTGCCAAAATTAAACTGCGTGAACAATTCGTCATACGACCGAAACAGATCCCAACCTTTGGAAAGGTCCACTGAAAAATCTAACGGATTTTGAATAAGCTCGGCTTGGTTTTTGAGGCTAGTCAGCACCATCACGTAGAACGGGATCAACACGATGGCGGTAAAGAAGATATATCCAAATCCGGTCAGAAACTTGATAATCGCGGCCTCAAACACGTGCCGATTGATCGGGCCGAATGCGACCTCGTCCAGCATGATCCATAGCCCAAGCACGGCGAACCCGGCGGTTCCGGCGGCACCTAGCAGGCTTGAAAAACCTGACACGCCGTCCCCGATGGCAATGGGACCAAAACCGAACAGGGCCGCAATCGTGACGATGATACCTGCGGCAACGGGTTTCCATACTGGCCCCGGCAGACACGCCAACCCCAGCCCAGCGCCCCAAATCAATGCGCCTAATCCCGAAGGGCGAAAGGCCGAACCCGTTGCAAAGCTCATCGCGATGGCGACGGTAAGGGCAATCACGAATGTCCACATGACGCCCAAAACCGGTGCTGTGACATATCCAAAGCGTAGGTGCTTCATAGCCCTTCCTCCTGACTGATGAACCGGAAGAAGAAGAACGAGAATAGCAGCAAACAGCCAAAGATCACGACGGCAACTGCAGCCCCTGCCCCAATGTTAGACACTGCAAACGCCTGCTCATAGACATTCACCGTCAGCGTTCGCGTACCCGCATTGCCACCCGTTAGCAGAAAAATGTCATCGAATTTGTTGAACGTCCAAATGAAGCGCAGCAGGAACAGAACGGAAAGAATGCCCAACAACTGCGGCACACTTAGGTACCAAAATTGCTGGAACGGTGACGCGCCATCCATATCGGCGGCCTCGTACATATCGCTCTCGATCGACTGCATCCGCGCAAGGATGAACAGGAATGACAGCGGAAAATAGCGCCAGATTTCAAACAGGGTCACCATGATCAATGCCAATGGCCGCTGACCGAAAAAGTTGATCGCCTCTTGCGTGACGCCCATTTGGATCAAAAGCGCATTGGCAGACCCTGAAAACGGATCGAACAACAAAATCCAAGCAAAGGCCACAGCAATGACAGGCGATACGTAAGGGAACAGATATAGCCCGCGTAAAATGCCCTGACCTTTGAACGATTTGTTCAGCAGCATCGCTGCGAACAACCCAAACAGTAGCGCCCCAATCGTCCCGAACACAGTGTAAAACAGCGTGACCCACAGAACCGACCAGAATTCATCGCCGTCAAAAACGCGTTTGAAATTATCAAAGGTAAAGGTCGCATTGCTCAGCACGCTTGAAGCGCGGCCAGTAACCGTCGCATCAGTGTCTTGCGGGCGCAAATTAGTGTCTAAATAGGACTGTTCGACCATGACAGGGATCATGAGCGTTTCACGAAATCCGCCCTCCCAATCGCCAAAGTCGCAAAACAATGCCCGACCATCCAACGCACACCGCGGGTCGAGGTCAAAGACAGCTAAACCCTGAGGAATAGTGTCTGTTATTGTGACGCCACGTATGGGTTGGTCTTGGGATGAATTGCGTAGCCGGTATCTGATCGAGGCTTCGTCACCGACGGATTCATAGTCGCCACGGATATCTTCACGGATGACCACCTCTGGCGCGCGCAGGTCAGATAGCGATACCGGCTTAATGCTGATCCAAAAGATCGCAAGCAACGGAAGGATCACCACCAATGCGACTGCCGCAATCGTGGGCGCAAGCAATCCCCAAGCCAAACGCGCCTCTAACCGCGCGAGCGGGCCAGAGCCTTTGGGTGGTGAAACGTCTGACATGGTGTGGTGCTCCGAAATTAGCCTTATGCAAGGCGGCGCAGGTCACGCCGCCTTGCGCTACTTGTTACTCGACGCCTGCGATGGCTTCGTTCAGTGCTGCCACTGTTGCCGCTGCATCGCGTTCACCGTCGATGTATTCACGCACCAAACGGTTGATCACTTGGCTGTTGATGATCTTTGATGCTGTCGCTAGCTGGCCATCCGCAACGCCCCAGCGCTGTGCGACATCCAAACCACCAACGATTTCTTCAATCATTGCCGGATCATACAAGTCGCCCAGCGGCGCCTTGCGGTCCACGCCCACATCCAAGGTTGCCCAAAGATCGCTAAACTCAGTCGGGTTGTCCGCCGTCCCGCGCCGCACAGGGAACTTACCCTCTGGCGCGATGGCAAGCGTCTGACCGTAACCTTCGTTCATCGAATATTCGACAAATTCCATGGCCGCGTCGGTCGAAGCATCAGACGTGATGCCGAAATAGCGGATATCACCCCATGCTGCCCCGTCCGGGTTAGAGGGGCCAGAGAACGTCGTCACGATACCAGTTGCTGCCGCCAATGCTGGGCTGGTTGGATCATCGTTGATTGTGGGCGGCGCACTGTCACGCAAGCCTGCCAATTCGTCCAAAATGAACGGCGACCAAATGATCATCGCTGCATTCCCCGAGAAATACAGTGAACGCGACTGATCCCAATACAGATCACCCGGAGGCGACGCCTCTGCGATGGCCTTGTAGAACTCTAGCACTTCGATCGTTGCCGCCTCGTCTAATGGTTGGATGCCATCTGGGCCAACTGGGGAAACGCCATTCGCAAGGAACACATGTTCCAGAACTTGGCTCATGAAGTTTTCATCGACCTTCGTTGCCGCGACGAACCCGTACATTTCAGGTGGATTATGCAGCGCGTCAACCGCCGCCAACACATTGGCATAAGATGTCGGCGGCTCAAGACCTGCATCTTCAAACTTGTCAGCACGGTAAACGATCATTTGCGTCCAACCATCGGCAGGCACAGATGCGTAACCTTCGTTGCTTGTCGCCATAGCAAGCGCACCTGGCGCAAACGTATCAACGCCTAGGTTTTCGATCACATCCGTCGCGGCATCTGCATCCAAAATACCGGCATCAGCCCAAGGCAGCGCATATTGCAAAGTGTGATAAATCACATCGGGCAGATCACCGGCTGCATAGGCCGCTGTCGCACGGGTACCAAGATCGCTTTCGGTAACTGGAATGACCTCGACGGTGTGACCAGAGGCGGCCGCGAAATCAGCAGCCATCTGCTCTTGCCGCGCAAGACGTTCGGGCTGTTCTTCGGTTGTCCAAAACCGCAGTGTGTCAGCATGTGCGCCAACAGCGGACAGGACAAGAGCAGTCGCCGCGCCCATCATTAATGTGGATTTACGATTAATTTTCATAGTTCCCTCCCTTAGTAAAAATTGAAGTATTCGGATCAGCAAGCACGGGACCAGTCGATCCGCGATTAAGAAACTTTGGCACTGCCGTTTCTTGCAAATCTTGCGATTTCGCCCCGCGAATACGGCGGATCAAAAGGCCGCTCAGGCGTTGACCTGCTTCTTTGAAATTGACAGCAAACGTCGACAATGGCGGTGATACATGTGCGCCCTCGGGCACACCGTCATAGCCGATTACGGAAATGTCTTCCCCCACGACCAAACCTGCAAAGGCTGCAGCGCGGTAAACGCCCAGCGCCGCCATATCGACGGCACATATGATTGCGGTAGGTGGCGTCGGCAAAGACAGCATCTCTGTCGCAGCCGCTTCTCCGTCTGCGACTGTAACCGCATCCTGTGACACACATGCCGCGTCCACCGGCAGTCCCGCATCCTGCATTCCCCGCAAAAAGCCGGCGTTGCGGAATGGGGCATAGGTATACTGCGTTCCGCCGTTGATAAAACCGATGTGGCGGTGCCCCAGTGACACAAGGTGCAACACCGCCTCGCGCATTGCCACCTCGCCCAAAATATCAAACGATGGACAGTCGTCAGGCTGATCCGCACGGCCGAACAAAACAAACGGAACCCGTTCTTTACGTAACAGTGCAATCCGCCGGTCGTTGATCATTGTTCGTTGTAAAATAAATCCATCCGCCTTGCGGTCACGGATCATATTACGAAAGGTTTCAACCGTCGCAGCTGCGCTGTTTGATGTTGCAATGGTGAGGGTAAAACCTTCGGCACTTGCGCCCTCAGAAAGACCCGCCAGAAATTCCGCTAAAAATGGACGCTGCGCGTCGTGATCTGCCATTTGGATAACAAGACCCAGTGATTTCACCAACCCTGTCCGGATGGCTTGTGCGTGGCTTAGCGGACGATAGCCCATTTTATCGGCCATCGCTTTTACACGGTTGCGGGTGGTTTCTGAAATGTCGGGATAATGGTTCAGCGCACGTGACACTGTCGACTTAGTCAATCCCAGCGCATCTGAAACATCCGCGATTGTCACACGTGTCACCGCACGCCGCATGCCTTTATCATGTAAATCAATACGCAAATTAAATCCCCCACGAATCATAGTTCGTTCCGAAACCGGTTTCGGCAAGGGGATTATTAGGTTACGCGCAAAATTTGACGCCGCAACGCAGCATTCATAAAGAACAAAAATTGAATTTTTGTTCGCTCATTTCATAAATAATGGGGGTTCGCTTAGGTAAACTTGCGAAACAGCTTGGTCTGATCAAACATTTCCTCAAGCCGCTCCATGCGCTCTTTTGTGCCGTCCCAATCGATATTCTGGACAGCCGCAATCATAGTTTCCACAAGTAGCATCGTTGTCGCGGCCGAATCCCACGCAGATGGCACGACAATCCGACTGCTAAAGCTGATATGAGCAAGCTGGTGAACTGGTGACCGCCATTGATCCGTAAACAAGATGATTTTAGCACCACGCGCATGTGCCATTTCAGCCAGTTTCAAGGTGTTATTCTCGTAACGCCGGACGTCAAAGATCACAAAAACATCGCCCTCGGCAACATCTAGCAGGTAATGCGGCCATGTGTTTGACGTCGATTGAACATGTGTCACCCGTGGACGAATGACCTGCGTATGTAGAAACAGATATTCGGCCAACGTATGCGTAACACGCCCGCCCACGATATAAAGCGACTTTGTTTGATCTGCGACCATAGCACAGGCTTCATCAAATTTTGCGGGCGCGATCTGTCCCAGCGTGTGCCGAATATTATCAATGACTGCATCGGTGAATTGATTAAGAACATGACCGGACGGTGCGCCCTCAGCCCACGTATCATGTTTCGCAATAGGGTTCTGCACCTTTGCCCTTAGTTCTTCACGCAGCTCTGCCTGAAATTCCGGATATCCGTTAAAGCCTAGCTTCTGCACCATGCGCGCAACTGTCGGCACCGATACCTCTGCGCCTTTGGCTAACGCGGCAAGCGGACCCAAACCTGACGCCGGATAGTTTTCAAGAATTGAATGCGCCAATTGCCGTTCTGCACGCGTCAGATCATCCAGCTTATTATGAATACGATCTGCAATCGTAAGAACTCCGTCAGACATGACCGCCCTCGTTTTGATTAAAAAAATAACAAAGCAGTTCACCTTGTTACAAATATAACAGAATTTTGTTGACATGTCGCACAGCGAGCAAGCAGTTTATTCCTAACGGAGAGCATATGACACAAAACCAGGCAATCGACACGGTGCAAATTGTGAACCCCACGGGTGGGTCTGCTGCCGTTTTGATATGCGAACACGCGTCGCATTATATCCCTGATGCATTGAACCATCTTGGCCTGCCTCTCAAGGCACGTGATAGCCATGCTGCTTGGGATCCCGGTGCTTTGGGGGTATCGCTGCGGATCGCACGCAAGCTGGACGCTGTGTTGATCGCAAGTAATGTTTCGCGTCTGGTCTACGACTGTAATCGTCCGCCCAGCGCGCCTGACGCCATGCCCGCACGTAGCGAAGTCATCGACATCCCGGGCAATTTCAACCTCACTCCTGTGGCACGAGAGCAACGCACGCAGATGTATTACGAACCGTTCCGCAAAGCTGTCGTAGAACAGGTTGATAAGACCACTGCGCCTATTATTGTCACAATTCACAGCTTTACCCCTATTTATTATGGTCAAAAACGTCACGTCGAAATTGGTGTGCTTCATGATCGTGACACCCGGTTGGCAGATGCGATGCTGAACACAGCAACCGCACACACAAATGCAGTGGTTTTACGTAATGACCCGTATGGCCCAGACAACGGCGTAACCCACACGCTACGTGAACACGCTTTGCCGGGCGGACACCTGAATGTGATGCTCGAAATCAGGAACGACCTGATCCAAACCAAAGATCAACAGAATGCAATGGGTGATATGATCGCCAGTTGGCTTGTCGATGCTGTCGCAGCGATCGGCGCACAAGGAACCGTTCAATGCGTGGCATAATGTTCGGGTATATCCGTGTCGTTGACGCGATCAATCACCGTATCGGGCGTATCGCTATGTACGGGATATTTGTCTTGATGGGGATTCTGCTTTGGTCTTCGATCAGTAAGACATTCTTTATGCCTTCGCTTTGGACGCTTGAGATGGCGCAGTTTGTGATGGTCGGCTACTATATTTTAGGCGGCCCGTATTCGATCCAGCTTGGGTCGAATGTGCGAATGGACCTGCTTTATGGTGAATGGTCCACGCGCAAAAAGGCGTGGTTTGATGTCTTCACTGCGCTATTGTTAATCTTTTATCTATGCGTGCTTCTTTACGGGGCCGTTAGCTCGACCGCGTATTCACTGGGGTACTGGGGTACTGAACCGTTTTCGTTCTTTGGCGGCCTAGTCACAGGTTCAGAAGAAATCGGTAGGATGGAACGCGCATCAACGGCGTGGCGTCCATACCTTTGGCCAATCAAATCCATCATGGTGACCGGGCTGTTCTTGATGCTGCTGCAGTGCACATCCGAACTTTGCAAAGACGTGCTGCGCATTAAGGGCGAAACGATCTGATGTCTTACGAATTAATCGCCACTTTGATGTTTTCCACCATGATGCTGATGCTGCTAACAGGGCAGCGGGTGTTTGGTGCGATTGGCTTTGTTGCTGTCGTCGCTGCCTTACTGCTTTGGGGTGACAAGGGCGGATTTGACATCGGGTTCTCTGCCGCGATGAAGCTGATGAAATGGTACCCGCTTCTGACCCTGCCGATGTTCATCTTCATGGGGTACGTGCTGTCGGAATCCAAAATTGCCGATGACTTGTACAAGATGTTTCATGTCTGGATGGGCGGCCTGCGCGGCGGTCTGGCCATTGGGACAATCGGGCTAATGGTGCTTATTTCGGCGATGAACGGATTGTCGGTGGCCGGCATGGCGATTGGGTCAACGATTGCGCTGCCCGAGCTGTTAAAACGCGGTTACGATAAACGCATGGTCACGGGGGTGATCCAAGCCGGATCATCGTTAGGCATTCTTGTACCACCCTCTGTCGTGCTTGTTCTTTACGCAATGATTGCGCGGCAACCAGTTAGCCAGCTTTGGCTTGCCGGGATCGTACCGGGCCTGATGATGGCAGGACTATTTATCGCCTATATCGTGATCCGTTGCCGGATGAACCCCGATCTGGGGCCAATCCTGCCCGCTGAGGAACGCGATATACCACGCGCAGAAAAAATGCGCCTGCTACGCGCCGGGCTGCTTCCACTTATCATCTTTGCCGTGATGATGATCCCTTTCGTGCGCGGCTGGACATCGCTTGTCGAAAGCTCTGCAATTGGTGCCATCGCCGCCTTTGTTGCTGCGGTCATCAAAGGGCGCATGACGCGCGAAGTCTTTGAAAACTCGGTCCGCAATACGTTGGGCATCACCTGTATGTTCATGTGGATCATTCTGGCGGCGCTGGCGTTCGGGGCGGTGTTTGACGGGCTGGGCGCGGTCAAAGCGATTGAGAGCCTATTCACCGAAAAGCTAAACCTGTCGCCTTGGACGATCCTAATTCTGATGCAGCTTAGCTTTATCGTGATGGGGACGTTCCTAGATGACACTGCGATGCTGGTCATCGTTGCGCCACTTTACGTACCGCTGGTTGGCGAACTAGGGTTCGATCTGATCTGGTACGGTATCCTTTATACAATCACGACTCAGATTGCTTATATGACGCCGCCATTCGGCTATAACCTGTTCTTGATGCGGGCGATGGCTCCGCCTGAAATCTCCCTGCGCGATATCTATTCTTCGATCACCCCTTTCGTATTGGTCATGGTCTTTGCCTTGATCCTTGTGATGGTTTTCCCCGGCCTCGCGACTTGGCTGCCCGATTATATTTACAACAACCCTTAATAAGAGCCCCGCAAAGTGGGCCATTTTTCCCAACCTAGGAGACAATATAATGACAACGAGACGTAAGTTTATCCAAGGGGCCGCTGTTGCCGCCCCCGCAGCGCTGGCGACGCCCGCGCTTGCCCAAAGCACAATTAAATGGCGGATGCAGACCTATGCTGGTGCCGCATTAGCCGAGCACGTGATTGATCCTGCGATTAAGATGTTCAACCAGATCGCTGGCGACCGTATGCAGATTGAACTGTTCTATGCAGATCAGCTGGTCCCGACCGGCGAATTGTTCCAAGCCATGCAGCGCGGCACAATTGATGCGGTGCAATCTGACGACGATTCAATGGCGTCCCCGACCGAGGTTACCGTTTTCGGCGGCTACTTCCCGTTTGGTTCACGCTATTCTTTGGACGTGCCTGTGCTGTTCAACCAATACGGCCTGAACGAAATCTGGGACGAAGAGTATTCCGCCGTCGGCGTGAAACACATCAGTGCGGGTTCTTGGGATCCTTGCCACTTTGCTACCAAAGACCCGATCCGCAGCCTTGCTGATCTTGAAGGCAAGCGCATCTTTACCTTCCCAACAGCTGGCCGCTTTATGTCCCAGTTTGGGGTTGTTCCTGTGAACCTACCTTGGGAAGATATCGAAGTCGCGGTGCAGACTGGCGAACTTGACGGCATCGCATGGTCGGGCATCACCGAGGACTACACCGTTGGTTGGGCTGACGTGACCAACTACTTCCTGACCAACAACATCTCTGGTGCTTGGGCTGGGTCGTTCTTCGCCAACATGGATCGTTGGAACGAATTGCCCGAAGATTTGCAAACGCTGTTCCGCGTCTGCTGTGACCAATCACATTACTATCGTCAGTGGTGGTACTGGGGTGGCGAAGCAAACCTGCGCGTCAATGGCACCAAGATGGAACTGACCACGATCCCAGACGAGGAATGGGCAACAGTCGAAGCCAAAGCCCAAGACTTCTGGGAAGAAATCGCAGCCGAAAGCGACGTGAAACGCCGCGTGGTCGATATCTTCAAACAATACAACGCGGACATGCTCAAAGCTGGACGTCCTTACCGCTACGGCTAAGCTGATTGTCGACGATATCCTAAACGAACTTAGCGGCCCCGGATCATGTTCGGGGCCACTTCCACCCAAAAGGACACGATAATGCCCGGCAATCTGACATTCGATGATCTGAAATCCCGCGTCGCAGACGGCACGGTTGATACGGTTCTGACCTGCCTTGTAGATATGCAAGGGCGCCTGATGGGCAAACGGTTTCACGCGGCCAACTTTGTGGAAACGTCGTTTAACGAAACACATTGCTGCAACTATCTGCTTGCCACTGACCTTGAGATGGCAACGCCAAGCGGTTTCGCATCAACCAGTTGGCAGTCGGGCTATGGCGACTATGTGATGAAACCCGACCTAAGCACCATTCGGATGGTGCCATGGCTAGAAGGAACCGCGATGGTTCTGTGCGACGTGCTCGATCATCACACGCATGAACCGGTCCCGCATTCCCCCCGCGCTATACTGAAAAAGCAAATTGATCGGCTCAAGGCGCTTGGGTTCGACGCGATGATGGCCACAGAGTTGGAGTTTTTCCTTTTCGCGAAAAGCTTTGATGAAATCCGCAAATCGGGGTTCCGTGATCTCGAACCTATTAGCGGCTATAACGAAGACTACCACATCCTTCAGACCACCAAAGAAGAAGGCGTCATGCGCCCAATCCGCAACCATCTATATGCTGCGGGCATCCCGATTGAAAATTCAAAGGGCGAGGCAGAAGCGGGCCAAGAAGAGCTAAACATCCGCTACGCCGCTGCACTGGATTGCGCAGATCACCATTCGATTGCGAAACACGCGATCAAAGAAATCGCCTGGCAACAGGGCCACGCCGCCAGCTTCCTTCCGAAATGGAGCCATGACCGCGTTGGATCATCTTCGCACGTGCATCAGTCGCTTTGGGTCGATGGAAAGCCTGCATTCTATGACGAGGACGCCAAACTGGGCATGTCTGAACTCATGGAACATTACATGGCCGGGCTGATCGCTTATGCACCCGATTACACCTATTTTCTGGCACCCTATGTGAACAGTTATAAACGGTTTTCCAAAGGCACCTTTGCCCCTACAAAAACGGTCTGGTCGATTGACAACCGCACCGCTGGGTTCCGCCTTTGTGGTGATGGCACCAAGGGCGTTCGCGTTGAATGTCGGATTGGAGGGTCGGACCTGAACCCCTATCTTGCCCAGGCCGCTATGCTTGCCGCAGGGATCAAGGGCATCGAAGATAAAATGCCTCTTGCGCCTGCTACCACAGGTGATGTCTATGAAGATGCCAAAGCTGGTGACATTCCCCAGACTTTGCGCAAAGCAACCGAAACACTCCGTAATTCGAAATTCCTGCGCGACGTCATGGGCGACGATGTAATCGATCACTACACGCGCGCTGCGGAATGGGAACAAGAAGAATTTGACCGTGTGGTGACCGACTGGGAAATCGCACGCGGTTTTGAAAGGGCCTGAACCATGACTATCAAATGCATCTCTCCGGTAGACGGATCGGTCTATGCCGAACGCCCTACCCTAACCCGCGTAGAGGCCGACGCAGCCGTCGCCCGCGCAAAGACGGTCCAAATCGAATGGGCCGCACGCCCGCTAGACGAACGTATTTCTCTGGTGCTTGCTGGTGTCGCCAAGGTCGGTGAAATGAACGACCTCATCGTGCCGGAACTTGCTTGGCAAATGGGTCGCCCTGTGCGCTATGGCGGTGAATTTGGCGGCTTTAACGAGCGTGCGCAGTATATGGCGGACATCGCGCATGAATCGCTTGCCCCGACCATGGTCGAAGACAGCGACAAATTCCGCCGCATGATTAAACGCGTGCCACATGGGGTCGTTTTGGTCGTCGCCCCTTGGAACTATCCATTCATGACGGCGATCAACACAATTGCCCCCGCGCTGATCGCGGGCAACGTGGTCGTTCTAAAACACGCATCGCAAACACCGATTGTAGGTGAGCGCATGGCAGAGGCATTCCATGCCGCAGGCGTGCCCGCCGACGTATTCCAAAACGTATTCCTTGATCACCAAACGACATCAGACCTTATTGCGACACGTTCCTTTGGGTTCGTGAACTTTACCGGGTCAGTCGCAGGCGGCGCCGCGATGGAAAAGGCCGCGGCCGGCACGTTCACTAACATGGGCCTTGAACTGGGCGGCAAAGACCCCGGCTATGTCATGGAAAACGCTGATCTAGACGCTGCTGTCGACACACTGATGGACGGCGCAATGTTCAACTCTGGCCAATGCTGCTGTGGTATCGAACGGATTTACGTCCACGAAAGCCTATTCGAGGCATTCGTCGAAAAAGCCGTCGCACTCGTCAGCACCTACAAACTCGGCAACCCTCTTGATCCGGAAACAACCATCGGGCCAGTGGCGCAAGTGCGCTTTGCCGATGGTGTTCGTTCGCAAATTGCAGATGCCGTTGCCGCAGGTGCCAAGACCCACATCGATCCTGCGTTGTTCCCGCAAGATGGGGGCGCATACCTGATGCCCCAAATCCTGACCGACGTGACCCACGACATGCGTGTCATGCGCGAAGAAAGCTTTGGCCCTGTCGTCGGCATCATGCCCGTGAAATCCGACGCCGAGGCAATCGCTCTCATGAACGACTGCGACTACGGGCTGACGGCCTCCCTTTGGACGCCAGATACCGAACGCGCAGAGGCAATCGCCGATCAGCTAGAAACCGGAACCGTATTTATGAACCGGGCCGATTACCTTGATCCCGCCCTATGCTGGACTGGTTGCAAAGACACCGGGCGCGGCGGCGGTCTGTCCGTGATCGGGTTCCACAACCTAACACGTCCGAAATCCTACCACATGAAAAAGGCCTAACCGATGTCGATCACTGCAAACTGGTCCTACCCTACCGCAATTCGTTTCGGCGCAGGGCGCATTTCCGAGATCGCAGATGCTTGCGCCGCTGCGGGTATCAAAAAACCGCTGCTGGTCACCGACCGCGGGCTGGCAGACATGGCGATCACGACAAAGACGCTTGATCTGCTTGAAGCCGCCGGTTTGGGACGCGCCATCTTTGCTGATGTTGACCCGAACCCGAACGAAAAGAATGCCGAGGCCGGTGTGAAAGCGTTTCGCGAAGGTGGACACGACGGGGTCGTCGCATTCGGTGGTGGCTCGGGTCTTGATCTGGGAAAACTGGTCGCGTTCTACGCTGGCCAAACCCGCCCACTATGGGACTTTGAAGATATCGGCGACTGGTGGACGCGTGCAGACGCGGATGCCATCGCGCCGATTGTGGCCGTACCTACGACTGCCGGGACAGGGTCCGAAGTGGGCCGGGCATCCGTGATCACCAACTCGGTCACAGCCGAAAAGAAAATCATCTTTCACCCGAAGTTCCTGCCATCCGTGGTCATCTGCGATCCAGAGCTGACGGTTGGCATGCCAAAGTTCATCACAGCAGGCACTGGCCTAGATGCGTTCGCGCATTGCGTAGAGGCATTCTGCTCACCGCACTACCACCCTATGTCGCAAGGTATCGCACTCGAAGGGATGCGCTTGGTCAAAGAATACCTGCCCCGTGCCTACGCCGACGGTACAGATATTGAAGCACGCGCTAACATGATGTCCGCAGCAGCAATGGGCGCAACAGCGTTCCAAAAGGGCCTAGGCGCAATCCACGCGCTGTCACACCCCATCGGCGCAATCTACCATACGCATCACGGCACAACGAACGCCGTCTGCATGCCTGCAGTGCTTCAGTTCAACAAACCAGCAATCGCCGAGCGGATGGAGATGGCAGCAAATTATATTGGGATCACTGGTGGATTTGACGGCTTTTGCAGCTACGTCGACGATCTGAACGCGTCGCTTGGCATCCCTAAAACACTGAGCGACTTAGGCATCGAAAACCCGGACATCGACAGAATAGTCGCAGGCGCACTCATCGATCCAAGCACAGGCGGCAACCCAATCGAAATGACCGCCGAAAACACGAAAGAGCTGCTGTTGAAGATTGCATAATTGATGCAGCTGGAAGCTTAGCGGCAAGTGTTGCAGCAGTGTTTTGTCCTAAGTAGACACAACACTTGGTCACCCCCTGCCGCAATCAGTTGCCCCGTCATCGGAACGTATTACTGATAGGAAGTCGCACAATTTGAAGATACAAAGCACGGTCTAATTCTGAATACGCACGGTGAACTTTAGCGTGGTCGATGTACCGGGTTCCATCGCGCCGTTGCATTCCCACCGAAGGTCACCGACGTAGCCGACGGTGACAGTCTCTGGCCAGTTTAAAGTGCATTCCGTTCCGTTTCCCAGCTGAATCGACTGTGTGATCTCTCCATCTAGGTTGGTATAGGGCGGTGTCTGGTCATAGACTTTCACGTCTTGCAAGGTGGCGAAGCCTAAATTTTCCACCTTGAGACGATACAAAAGAACATCACCGGGACCGCCAGTATTAAAACTGGTTTCCCCGCTCATGCGTGACAGGTTCTCTACCGACTTTTCCACGATCAGACCACCACCATCGCGCCCGATAATTATCCTGTCAAAGTTTTCTAGTAGAATTTGACGGTTGGTGTCTTTCAGCAATGTCTCAGCGGTTAGTCGATAGGTGATATTTACGCCATTCGCCGCAGCCGAGCTTGTCGCAACACGCGACACAAGACATAGACGGTCTTCTGCTTCCATAGAGATACCCCCAGTAACCACGATGTCTGGGGTCCCGTCGCAATCGTTATCCAAATACAAGGCGACACTGACGCTGCCCGCTGACCGATCATTCACGTCAGCCAATCCCAAACTGACCGTTCCAGGACTTCCCGCGACATACTGATGCCTAAGTGTCGCAACTTGTCCTGCTTGGACAAATGTTTGAACATCATTAAAAAGTCGAGGCATAGGCACAAGGCCCAATGACAGATCGGAAATCGCACTTGTCGGACTGATATTCAGCACGATCTGACCGTCTGAATTATCGGATACAACAAGCTCTGACGGACCGACTGTGGTTTCAGAAATAGTTAACCACCCAACAGGGGGGACAGTCAGTACTACGACGCTTTCATTGGTTCCGGCCGGTAAGGTTAGTGACCAATCCCCTGATGTGTTCGACATCGTCTCAGCAAGAATTTCCCCCGCGAGAGTTTCGACCCGGATCACAATACCGTCCAGTACAACCTCGTTGCCATTCATGATTGCATCATGTGCAATTCCACTTCCCGACCCGGTATCCGCATGCATCTTGCCCGCTACTAAAGGTGCCGGCGGATTCGCGACAACGACGCTCATATCTTCGACCTCACCATCTGGTGCAGCACCTGATGCGCTCAGCCCCGCTTCGGTGGACCAACGAAACCGCGCAAAACTCTGACCCAGACGAGCATTGGTCGGGACAATAACGGAAAGCGATATGACCCCACCGCCAGCGAGCGTTACATCTTTTGCAACCTGTTCTGTTTCCGAAAAGCTGCCATCGCCGTTCCAATCAATCCAGCCTTGGAGGTAACCACTTTCTCCACTTGTTTCTGTAACGCTGATTTCTATGATCTGCGTCTGTCCCGGGATCAACGGAGGCACTGAAACGCCGTCTTCGTCATCAAGACCGTCATCGTCGTCACCTGTCGCAGTACTATTCGCAAGCGAACCTGTTTCTTCATCAGGAGCGGTCAGTCCCATAAACATTGTTTCGTAAATCACGTGGGAAGGAGCACCATAGTTTGCGATAGAAAAACCATCCGGCGCAGGGCCAGATACTGGACAATCGCTAAAGTCCAAACATTGTGATGTAACGCCCAAAACTGCGACTTCGCCCTCACCGATACCAATGCCCAAAAAGGCCAACAGCGGATCAACCGAAATATCTAAGACTGGCGAGATGACGTTCACAAGAAGGTCACCAACAATGTCTTTCAAGAGCGGTTCAATGATCAAGTCGACCACTGGATCAATCAAGCCACCGAGCGAACCGCGCACTTCAATATCCAAGCTTTGAGCCAAGGTTCCGACCAAATTACTGAAGGAAGAAACACCGTCACCGATAGCCTGCCGTTGAGGGTAAGGCGGAGAAAAGAACAAGGTTTCGCCGGTGCTGGGCGCGCTTTGTGCAAACGATTTTATGTCAATCGCTGCACTTTGTTGAATTAGCCCCCCAAATAAAGAAATTTCAAGCGCGCCAAGCGTTGCATAATCGACGTCCGATTGCTGGATCGGCTGCTCACGGTTAAAGAAAATAGCATCGTCAATCCCCCCCAGATAGAGATCAATCGCGCTAGGGGCGAGGACGACACTGGCTGTTTTGGTCACTGGATCTGCAGATACGACTTCACCGTCAACCCGGCCAAATTCGAAATACAGGTCTATATCAGCCAAAACGATATCAACCGCTACCAATCCGCCAACCACAGGGCCAAGCGCCGTTTCCAAAACGCCCGTATCAAGCGAAATATCAGCCAAATCTACCGAGAGCTTCGCGCGGATTGTCGAGGTATGAAAGGTGGTACCAGCCCCGCCGCATTCGAAATGAGGCGGCTCGATAACCTGCAATAATATCTCTGCCCCTCCAATCCCAAATAGCTGTAAAAATGTACTATCCAAAGCGACTGGTTGTGTTGTCGTGACGACATTTTCATAATTGTAAAGCTGGATCGCACCACCGATGAGGTCGAGAGCGTTCAACTCCAGCTCTGCCAACGCTCCTCTGGGAAGGTTTATAGAAATAAGGTCAGCCAAATTAATCGTCTGGTTCAGCTCAGCGATAGGGATGCTTAGTGCATTCAGGGCGCTGACCAGAGCGGTGTCTCCGTCCGCTTCTGCAACAACAGCCGATGCCTCAATCAACTCAAGTAATGTTAGGTCAATATTCGCGACCTGGCTGGGGTCTGACACGATAATATCTTGCCCACTTTCCCCCAACACCCCCAGCAGATCAAGCTCTGCGCTCGCAATCGCATTCCAATCAAGCACGCTGATGCTGACATGAGTTCCCAACAACCCCGAAAGCACAGGGTTTAAAAGCTCAGATTCACTAGACTGTACACTGGCCAAGCGCGGGCCAGCAAATACGCAAGCGGCCCCACATCGTTCCTGCGCAAACGCCTGCACGCCAGATAAGAATACAAAAAAAATGGCCGACAGTATGAAACGAAAAAAATAAGTTACTTTGGAAATCACGCAAGCACCGTAAAAATCTGCGAACAAGATATTTTTGCACCATGCGAAAAGGTTCCTAGCGTATCAAACAGCGGAAAAGGTGCCGAAAACCGGCACGCATTGATCAGATTATGAAAAGTAAAAATCGGCACGACTAACCTATGAATAATTAACAATGTCAGGCTATAGGTCCGTAAATTTGCACGACGACTACGGATCCAAATGTCGCCCAATATGCACGTCTGTTATGCCGTGACGCACTTATTTTCAGTTATCAGTACGCGCGGATTAACATGTACAAGGCTAGAATGTGCACCATTGCCAAGTCAACACATCAAGGGCATCGCCGTATACCAACACATACTAAATATATTCGAATTGTGACCAACGCGCAGCCAAACCTTGCAACTTTTCGTCTTGTGAACGCAACCCTCCGCGAAGTTCTGTCATCCTTCCGTGTGCTTTGTTTGGAACCAAATTCACCTTTGGCGGTTATTCTATCACAAAGACAAACGAAATTTTCTTGAAGGAGAAAGACAATGCTAACTTGGGCACTTACTTTTCTTGTTGTTGCGCTGATCGCAGCTGCACTTGGTTTTGGTGGTATTGCTGGCGCATCTGCTGGTATCGCAAAAATCCTATTCCTGGTTTTCTTGGTACTGTTCGTAGTGACAATGATTGCCCGCGCGGTACGTGGTCGTCCGCCAGTCTAAGAAATGCGCTATAGAAGACATTCAAAAGGGCGGCACGTTCAGCGTGCCGCCCTTTTTCTATTCCCCGGGCTTGGGTGTTAATTCTTCGACAGGAAAACCAACCTTGACGGTGAACCATTCACCATCATCAGTTTTCTCCATTTCACCATAAAGCTGCTGGCAAAACGCCTCTAACAACTGACTGCCTAGCCCTGTCGACTCAATTTCTTCTGATGGTGTTACAACAGATGGCAAAGTATTCCTCACCAGTATTTCTGCCATGTCATCATCAAGCGACCTTAATTCGACTGTCAGCTTAGGCTTCTGACCTTCCTTTGCGCCGATATACTTAAGCGCGTTGGTCAACGCCTCAGTGACCATCAGTGAAAGCGGAACAGCTTGATCTGGGTTTAGGTGCAACTCGTTCAGTTCGGTCTTCACATCAATGGCTTTGTGATCGGTTGCGCCGATACGCACAACTTGTTGCACAATTTCAGCAAGTAATTCATCGACCCGCACGTCAGCCAGACCCGTGGTTTGGTATAGACCACGATGGATCGTCGCGAGGCTAATAACGCGATCATGTAGTCCACGCATCAACTGATGCACTTCCGGCGATTTTGATCCGCGCATCTGCATATTCATGATCGACGCAATAAGCTGAAGGTTGTTCTTCACGCGGTGATGGACTTCGCGCAACAAGACCTCTTTTTGTCTCACAGTGTCTTCCAGTAATGCTTCGTCACGCATCAACTGATCCGTCATATCAGCATGTGCTTGCGCGACCTCGCGCAATTCTTGCGGCGCATGGCGAAAGCTGGCTAGATCCGTGGGACTGCGATCTTGAGTAAAGCTGCGCATCGCATTGCGCAGCCGCAACACATGGCCTGTAACAAGCAATGACGACGCAAACCATGCAACGGCTAAACTAGCCAACCACATAAGTGCGGGGAACATGCCCGGGCTGCTCATGTAGAAATTGTTTTCGCTGATGCTTGCCTCTGGCCAAGTGCCTAGCGCGTAGACCTGACCGTTTAAGATTGGCACAACAGAATAGGTCCGCAATACGCCCGCGCGGTCTTTGCGGGTGAACGGATCTAACCGACCTAGGTAATCAATAATTTCCCCCTCGACAGGAAGCACCTGATCGGCGCTATCCAAGGGTACAGTAGACGTCAGGATTTGCCCGTCCCAGTTCAGGGTTAAAAATGCGACGTTGTCAGTAAATTTCTCTGATGCTGGTGCAAGTGCGCGGTGCGGCACAGATACCGCAGCAAACCCCGTCAACTCTTCAGTGTCTTCACTATACATCGGAGAGGTCGCATATAGAACTGAAGTCCCCGAAACCGGCGCATCCCTATTAACCAACACCGTCGTACGCGGATCAGCAATTTGCGCTTTAAGGTCTTCGGTCAAGCCAATGCTAAATGGTGCGTCAGCGTTTGAACAGGCAATGTAACCGGTCAGATCATAGTAGCCTGCAAATGAAAAAGGCTGTGCGTCAACGATACGTTTCATCGATTTCGAGCAGCTTTCGGGGTTGGCCATAAGCTGCGGTATAACCTCCGCCAATGCGATGGCAGCGCCCTTTGCTTCTTCAATCAAAGCAAGTTCACGCGAAACCACACGAAGCGTCTCGCCGTCCAGCGCCGCCTCGGACTGAGAGCGAGCTTCGCTAATGACACTTTGTGAGCGCAGCACAGACACGATTGTCAGAGGCAAAAGAGCCACCGCAAGCACGACGGCGAACCGAATACCCAGCTTGTCAAAAGCAGCCTTAGCGACCTGTAATATATTGAACATCCGACTATTTACCTGCTCGTTTCAAAACAACATTACTCATATTCTAATACCGGGTATAGTAAAGCTAAGTTCCATTTGGGGTTACATCTCCCGCCTCCTCGCATCAGACAAGCTCCTCTGGCGCGCCCGGTACGACGAGCCCATGTGCCTTTGCCGGGGCTAAGGCGTAAGGTACAATAAAACCTTTGCGCGTTTCCGGCGATTGCGTCGCATTGTCCATCGCGAGGTTCTTCCAATGTTCAAACGCAGAGCCAATATCGTAAAATTCAGGTCCAGCGGTATCGTGTAACCAGTGGCCCAAAACTTTGTGCCGTACCGCTTCGATGTCAGGCTTGCGCGTTAAAACCACGCCGGCCTCAGCATCCCATTTCATGCTGCGCCCGTTCAAATTTGCCGATGATACGATCGCGGATGTATCGTCGAAAACAGACACTTTTGCGTGCACGTAAATGATTGGCGCACCTGACAATGTAGCCCTATCCACATCGTGGTCGCTGTGCGTCGGGCGTCGAGGTTGAACGGGACTCACGGCCAAAAACCGATAACCAAATGCCCGGCGAACCTTGCGGATTGCGCGCGCCTGAAGGTATTCACCAAAACGGGAATCAACACCTCGCGACGCTTCAAACGCAATATCTTCGGGGGCAGCAGGTAGCAGCAACAGCAGCTTTAGGTCTGGGTTATCACGTCCTGCCTGTGCCAAAGCCGATGCAATACGCCGGTCACGAAAGAACTGAGTTTCCAAATAGATCAGCTGTTTCGCAGCCTTAATTTGGCGTAAATGTTCCTGCAACAAATCGTCAGCGACATTGTCAGGTGCCAAGGCGATGGTATTGTGTTTCCATTTCCGCGACAGGGTCCGCAAGAACATCGAATTCGTTTGAGGTAATTCAGATGTGCCCGCAATCGCATCCGGCAAGCTTTGCAAAAATGCTGACGCATCTCTCGCAACTGCGTCGTCGCGAATGATCAGTTGAACATCATGCCATGTGTCTTGCGCGGGTTGATCGTGTTTCTGATCGTCATAGCGTCGATCATTCAGATCAAGCCCACCGACATAGGTTGTCGTACCATCAAATACTGCCATTTTATGGTGCAACGTAACCGGGTTCAGCGATGGCAGCACCTTAGGTCGCACGCATACTTTGCCGTCAATCAGATCAAGCACAGGTTCCAGACCCGGCGCATCATTTAAAGCGCTGGCTGGGTCTGAACTTTCGTTCATTTGCGTTGCGATTTCACGCAGTTTTTGGCGAGTCTTTGGCGCAAATAAAACACGTGGAACGATCCCGCCGACTGCCGGATGCAATTGGCGACGCACCATCAGCATTGCGGCACCCGGTTCGGTCTTATCGTTTAGACCTTGTAAGATGCGGATGCTTTTTGATCCGGACCGATGCAAATCATACCCGACGATGGGGTCGAAATCAGACAGCAGCAATTCGATTGAGACACCACGGTTCAGCGTTGCGACAATTAAATCTGCCCAGTCTTTCCCAACCTGTAGTGCATCGGTGGACCGTAGTTTTGTAGTAGGGTCAAAAATGCGGAACCCAAGTTCGATCTTGCGTTCCGCAGCAAGAAACAGCGCCTCAAACGCAGGGTATGCTTCTTTGGCGGTGACAAGCACGGTTACGTCACCCGCATAATCGGCCACCACGTTAGGCGCGCCTAACAGGAAGATGCGCAGTCAGCACAGCCATAGTTCCGGTATCGGTCAGCTCCATTGAATCTTCGTCAGATAGATCAAGCAGCTCTACCAACTTTTGGCGCGCACGATTTACGCGACTTTTCATCGTACCTGTCGCAACGCCACACATTTCTGCGGCCTCTTGATAAGCAAACCCAGATGCACCGACCAAAGTTATCGCCTCGCGTTGTTCATCTGGCAGCTGATTAAACGCAACAAGAAAGTCAGTCATCGCAAGCGCACCGTCGTGTTCTGGCTTAACAGACATTGTCGCTGCAAAATGCCCGTCAGAATCCATAACTTCACGACGCGTTTTGCGATGGTTGGTATAATAAGTGTTGCGCAATATCGTAAACAACCAGGCACGCATATTCGTACCCTTTTCAAACGACCCAATCGATTTCCAAGCCTTCATAACCGTGTCCTGGACAAGGTCGTCAGCGGTTGCCGAATTGCGGCACAAGCTTAATGCAAAGGCGCGCAGCACCCCCATGTGCGTGACTAGTTCGTCACGGGGATCCATCGATCCCTCAAAATCACTTTGTACCATTCTGGTCATCCTGATCCCTCAGTTGTGCCAGCAGCGCAATAAGCTCTGTGGGTAGTTCCTCTGACGCCTTATCGTCAAACGCTCGGCGAAGATTATCTTTGATCAGGTTATCCGCCCGACTTTCTCTCTTGTCTTTGTTCATCGATCTGCCTCTAGTCTTCCCATGCCAACTTACCGCCTCACCATCTTAGAATAAAAAATCACATCTCATGGAACCAAACTCGCGTGGCCGCGTTTGGTTCCAAAGAAATCGAAAAAAGGGACAATAAATGTCATCCGATGCATCACAAAAGCAATTGTCACTCGTTGTAGCTGAACTTTTGCCATTCCTGCGCCGCTATGCGCGTGCATTGACGGGGTCACAAAAAAGCGGCGACCGCTATGCTGCTATGACTCTCGAGGCACTTTTGACCGATCGCAGCATCTTTGAAGAAGCATCGAGCCACAAGGTTGCATTGTTCGGGGCGTTCCACCGTATTTGGCAAAGCCTAGGCGAACCGGTCCAAAACGATTCAACGGGTCTGTCCGGCAAAGCGCTTGCGCATTTGGCACGCCTTACCGTGAATACCCGCGAGGCACTTCTGCTGCACACAATCGAAGGTTTTTCCGTTCCCGAAATCGCTGAAATCATGGAAACCGATCAAGATGAAATTAATCATCTGCTGCGCGTTGCCTTGGACGAGATGGAACAATCCGTCTCTGGCGATATTCTGGTGATCGAAGACGAGGCCATCATTGCGCTTCACATCAAACAGATCGTCACCGAATTGGGGCACAACGTGACAGGTGTTGCCCGTAAACGCACCGAAGCGGTGAAACTGGCGGGTGAAAAACGCCCGAGCCTGATCCTGTCGGATATTCAGCTCGCGGATGGGTCGTCTGGCATTGATGCCGTCAACGACATCCTAAAAGACGCAGGCGATATCCCTGTGATCTTTATCACCGCCTTCCCAGAACGCTTGCTGACTGGCGAACGGCCAGAGCCCGCATTCTTGATCAGTAAACCCTATACCGAAGAACAAGTTCGTTCGGCCGTAAGCCAAGCAATGTTCTTTTCCTCTAGCGAAGAAATCACAATTTCTTAGAGAAATGTGGGAACTTTTAGGACTGTTGCCAGTTGGTTTTACGAACGTAACAAACACTGGAGAATTCCAATGGCACAGTCCACAAAAAGCAACGTCTCCGATCTTGGTGGCGACATTAACAAACAAATGGCAGTCCTGCGCGAAGACATTGCAAACCTAACTGCGACCGTCGCGGATTACGGCAAGGCGCAAGGCACCCAGCTGAAATCTGTCGCAATGGATAAAGCTGCAAACGCAGCGACTGCTGGTGCCGCAACAGCGAACGCGGCAAAGCAAAAAGCAGAAGCCACCTATGCCGATGCTGAAAATGCTGTACGCGCCAACCCTGCCGCAGCCGTAGGTATCGCTGCAGGCCTTGGCTTTGTTGTCGGCATGCTGACATCGCGTCGCTAATGTTTGGCATCGAAAGAAAAGTAGCAGAGACCGCCCAAAAGGCGGCTCTGTTCTCCGCAAGCGCCATACTGGCAATGATCGGAGCAGGATTCCTAACCGCTGCCGCATGGATTGTGATGACTGAATTGCAGTCAGAGTTATTCGCTGCGACCGTAATCGGCCTCATATACTTAGGGCTGGCATTGATTGGGGCTGCTTTTGCATCTCGTTCGCGGAAACATTCTTACCCTGCGAACCATAAAGGCCATACTCCAAACGATCTTTCACCAATGCAGCTGGTCGCCGTGTCGTTCATTCAGGGGCTCGAACAAGGTGCGCGCGCAAAACGCGCGCCTTGATACACCGCCTTCACCGGTCTTACTCGTACTTCCCACGCCAGAATACCATGAATAGTTGTGAGTATAATTTACCCGATGGGGACTATCTCTAGGGATATGAGTGTGTAGTCTATCACGGTAGAACTTTCATCTTTGCAGTAGCATAAAGACATCCACCGCTCCGACAATTTGGCCATCCAGGGCATGCGCTCAACCCCGGCGCGTGAAAATGCGTTGCAATTATCGTCTTTTTCATGTGGTTTGCGTTTATATTGACGTAGTGATGCTTGAGGGAACATAATGCTGACAAAGGCCCAAACGAAACCAACAGTTCTTGGGCTTCATGTCATTGCTGAATTTTTCGACGCAGCATGCTTAATTGACTGCGAACCCGCCCAACAAATTTTACACGATTCGGCAGTTGCCTCTGGCGCAACAGTCCTCGAAATTAAGCTGCATGATTTCGGCGATCGAACTGGTTTTACAGGAGTAGCTTTGCTGGCCGAATCTCATATATCAATACACACATGGCCAGAACATAGTTATGCGGCAATCGATATTTTCATGTGCGGCGATGTCGATCCCCTATGTAGCCTTGATGTGCTACGGCATTATTTCGCCCCTAAACGCGAAACCGTACAGCTGGTGAAACGCGGCGAGGTTTTTGTTAACGATGTGGGCCAGGTGGGCATGGCCTGACGGAGTTATGGATGTATTGCGCGCGTCAAGCGTCACCTTTGCGGTTTTCGGACTTTGCATTCTTGCGTATTGGCAAAATGGGGCAGCTTCGGTCCCCTATGATCCGATCCCTATTTCTGACGTCTTTCTGAATGTCTTTATGCATGGTGATATACCTCACCTGTTAATGAATTTGGTTATGCTTGTTCTGGGCGGACAGATTACTGAACAACGCATTGGGCACTGGCAGACATTCCTGCTTATCATTGCATGCATCGCCGTCGGGACCTCGGTGCAGTTAGCCATGGTTGATCAACGTTTTGTCGGAATATCAGGCCCTGTCTATGGACTGGTTACTTATGCAGTTATAGCCACGGCAGAACCTAAAAACTGGTGGTTTTTATGTCTTGTTATCTTAGGAGTTATCACGCTTGAGATCTTATTTGGGGGCCGTTCCATCGCGATTTATGCTCATATTTTTTCAACTCTTATCGGAGGAAGTTACGCAATGTTCGGATCACTATTCGGCAGCAAAGGCCCCCAGTTAAAACCGATGCAACTTACTCATCTCTCAAAAGTTGTGCAAATCATTAAAGAAACCGACGACGATGACGCGGCAGAGGCAGAAAACGAGTTTCTAAATGACGGCATTGAAGACATGTTCGTACTTCTCGAACGTGGGGAGGTTTTGGGGGTGATCGGCTATAGTCATGACGATCAGGTTGATGATGTTGTATGGTTATCATGGACGTATCTAAGAAAAGACTGCGCAGGTGAAGGTCTAGGGGCGTATATGCTCAATGACTTGCTTGGAAAGCTAAAGGCGAAAGGAATAAGGAAAATATTCATCGCTACCAGCGACTATGATCATTTTGGCAAGCTAATCTATGCCGCCGCACATAAAATGTATGCTGAGTTTGGCGCCGCGGTTGAGCTAACGATACCTGCCTATCATACTGTGACAGAAGCAAAAATCGTGTATGGACTTGATAATCCTGAATTCGATGCAGGACCATCTCCGGCCATGCCATCCAGCACTGGGATATCCATTACTGGGTCTGCGCTTGAACCTGAGACCGAAGGTGTCTTTGGTTTGACTTGGCAAGAAGCACCCGTAGGCTTGGCTGGGATCGATTACGCCGTTGATCAAGTTAAGATGCGCGGGGGCCGTAAGGTGGTATTGGCGCTTCCTAGCGACCTATCAGACGCCAATGCTGATACCTTAAAGTCACATAAATTTGAAGTCTGTGGTAGGCTGGACAACTATTACAATTTTGGATTGCACCAAGTCTGGTGGATATGTTCTTTGGATGGCAAATATTGATGGATTATCGTCCGTAACGAATAAGGAACTGTTTATGTTTGGAAATCTTAAGAACCTCGCGATTTTGGGTGTGATTGGCTTTGTTGCCTACTCATTTCTCTCAGGTACAAAGTCAGAACAAACGGCTGACCTGGGGCAGGTTCTTGATCGTACAGAGTTCGCACTAAATACTTACCAAGGCTACCTAACCGATAACGGTGTTACCGAAGCATCAGATGCAGAGCTTACTGAATTTACTGCGTTTTATACCGATGTATTGAACGCAGACACCCGGTTCTACGATACAACACTTGGCCTAAGTGTTATGGAAGACGCGACGTTCCTTGGCTTTGCAGACGAAAACGCCAACCGCATTCAAGACGAAGGCGAAGGCAAAGTATTTACCGTTGAAATCGACGAGGCGAATAACCGGCTTATTGCGACTGACCTTGCTGGCAACTCGTCAGGATTGAGGTTTTCTGGAACAGGCTTCCTTGCTGGTGCCTTGTTAGGCAATCTAATCGGTCGCCAACGTGCTGCAGGCATAAGTGCAGCAAGCTTTAACAACCGGACGGTATCACCACGCAGCTCTTACCGTGCGCCCTCAAGTGCCCGTTCTGGCGGACCACGTTCCGGCAAATAAGCAAAAACTGCCTCATGACAGGCTCGGTTGCGTCACATGCACCGAGCCTTTTTTGTTTCAACGCCACGATAGGACCGCACAGTGCCGAAACAACCATCATCTCAGCCCAGCTACAAAGACTTACCTCAAAGGCAGGCCGTCGTATTGCTGGCATCAATCCTTATCGTTGCTTTATGCGGCATTGTGTACGAGCTGATTATTGGCACGGTTTCAAGCTACCTACTTGGGAACTCTGTTTATCAGTTTTCGCTTACGATTGGCTTTTTCATGTTCGCTATGGGGGTCGGTTCATACGTATCCCGCTTCATCAACGGAAACCTGATACAAGCATTTGTCTACGTGGAACTGATCCTTGCCTTGGTCGGTGGTCTTTGCAGTATTTCACTATTTATGCTCTTTCCGGCTGCGCCATGGTTCTACACGGTAGGCATGTTCTCATTCATATCAACGATTGGTTTTTTGGTTGGGTTGGAAATTCCAATACTGACAAGGGTTTTGTCGGAACGATCGACCACTCGCGAGTCCATCGCCGACGTTTTGTCACTAGATTACATAGGCGCTCTGATCGGCTCAGTTGCCTTTCCAATCTTGCTACTTCCATCACTCGGGCTCATCACTGCGTCATTCGCGATTGGCTTGATAAATTCATCTGTCGCTCTTTTGAATGTCTTTATGTTGCGCGACCACCTAGACGCGCCCAAACGCTTGCTTGGCTATGTCGTCGCGACTATCGTAATGCTGTTTACCCTAACGTTGCTCGCGTCAAAAATCACTGCATTTGCACAGGACCATCTATACTTTGATCGGGTTGTTTGGCGTGAACAGTCACAGTATCAGTCACTTGTTGTAACAAACACATGGCAAAAGAACGACGTCCGGCTTTTTATTGATGGCCACCTCCAGTTCGCGCAGGCTGACGAATTTCGCTATCACGAAGCTCTTGTTCATCCAGTACTTTCTTGGGGAACGCCGCCAGAAACCGTACTAATTTTAGGTGGAGGAGACGGGCTTGCTATCCGCGAGGTTCTTAAACATCCAAGTGTTACGTCAATCGACATCGTCGATCTTGACCCAGCTATGACCGATCTAGGGAGGGACTTTGCTCCAATTGTACGCCTAAACGAAGGCAGCATGTCATCGCCTTTGGTAAATGTACTAAATCAAGACGCCTTTTTGTACGTTAAAGAGACCGCTAACACCTATGATAGAATTATCATTGACTTCCCTGATCCACACAATGAAGCGCTGTCAAAGCTGTACTCGGTTGAATTTTACGCGATGGTATCTGACATCATGTCAGATGATGGCATCTTAGTAACCCAAAGCTCGTCACCTTTTTTCACCCCCAATACCTATTGGACGGTTTCACGCACTCTCGAAGAAATATTCCCTCAAGTTGTTAATTACCAAACACCAATCCCGTCGTTTGGAATATGGGGGTTTAATATGGCAATGAAATCTCCCGGAGTTGGTCAAGGTCCTTTACCCGACGGCCTACGCTCCATCACTCCAGAAAGCTTCGCAGCTTCACAAGTGTTTTCAAAAGATCTAGAGCCAAACACACAAATACCCGTCAATTCAATCTTTGATCCAGAGATATATCACCTTTATGCGCAAGACCTGCGCATGAAAAGATGAGCTGAGTCATTAACACGTGACCTGCGTCCCAAGTTTCCTCCAGCGTTGAGCGGAGACCTTGGGGTTAAATCTTCGACCTTAGATGAGCACGAGGATCGGCACTTAAACCCGACAAGTCCAGTATGATTTTCAATTTGAGGGGACGTATTCAACTTCGTATAAGCTAAAAATACCTTCGGATTTAATCAGGTGAACTGGCATTTCATCGAAGTACCCCTCTTCCATGGTATTCAGCGTTAGAACATGCGTAAATTTTTGCTCCCAGTCATAAAGGTAAGTCCAGTTCTGCAAGGAACTACGGCTTTTTCTGATGCGTGGTGGGTCCAATAGCAAGAAACCGGGCGTACTGCGTTCAATTGCTTTCGCGCTATCCCACCATTCTTCACGTAAATGTAAGTTGTGTGTACCGATAAATAATGTCGGAATAAATGAGTCAGCTTCGGAAACCGCATAGGCTTGCATATGCCATAAGCGTGGTGACGGGTTTAATTTCATATTCCGCAATGGAAGAACCCTTGAGCCCGGTGGAACAGCATCGAGTGCGGAGATAAGCTGAGTAATTTCTCGACTGTGAAGAGACGTCATCCGCTCGACTGAAACCGCCCTTGTGACACTAAGAACGGCCATCGCAACGAAAAGCACGGCACCATGCTTAGGTTTAAGGTCAACCCAAGTGGTTGCCGCAAAGATGACACCGAGTAAGATAAACGAAAATCGTAAATGGACGACAGCGACACCATTCAATAGATCGGGCAAGAACAGTGAAAGCACACAAAGCGCAATGACAGGGCCCCTAAGTCTTGGATTGAACTGAAGTCTAGCACCTTCTTTGCGGCGTAAAGTTAACAACAATGCAAGAATAACGTATAAAATAGCGAAACCAATCAGGTTCATTGTCTGCGACCAGTCTGAAATAATAGAGCTGACTGGTGCAGTGAACACCTCAAGGCGGGTACCTAGATCGCCAAAACGCATCGCCCCACCATAAATGTTTGGAGGTTTGCAGATAATATCATATACAACGATGCCTATAGGGAATAAAAACGGTATACTTAAAATCCAATTTCTGCGCAGTACTTGCGGCCAACTTCGTTTAGCTTCAATTAATACCTGCACTTCTCGCCCAAATGCCGTAGCCATCAAGACAAGTAGTCCCAAGATGTGCATTGCATAGAGGAGCATGCACAGTGGAATGTATACTAATATCCTGATGTAATTTGGCTGGTTTTCCATCCAGAGCCATAAAGCCAACATGTACAGCGCGACAGCTACGGTAATGAGATAGTTTTCAAACCCCCAAAAATAGACAGCGTTGAACACGACCAAGTTTGATACCAGCGGCCACATTAGCCATTGCCCATGCACCAGGCGGCTGAGCACCATAATTGACCCGAGAAAGCCGACTGCATAGACAGCAAACATTACGTTGGAGAATTGTTCAGCACTCGAAAGCCACTGACCAATCGACAGCCATAAAACGTCGACCGCTACGTTCGTGCGAAACTCAAGAACGTAGCTATAGTATTCGTTCAGCACGCTTTCTGGATTAGCTGCAATGTGCAATCGCGCAATGTGATTGGGCAAGTCAACCATAGGAAGGTGTGGATGTGTTAGAATTGGTATACAAAGCAACACAGCAGTTAGTATGAAGCCCCACAACGGGAGTGTTCGAATCATCATAAATCCTAGTCTGCGGTCGTCTTTTCGATGATGAACTGAGGACGCTTTTTTGTTTCGAGATATATTTTACCCAAATACTCGCCGATCACGCCAAGCGCTATCAACTGGATGCCGCCAAGCATATAAATTGAGGCTACAATAGATGCCCAGCCTGACACTGAATGGCCCATAAAACGCATGATGACAGCGTATCCGACGTATATGAATGAAAATAATGCGATGGTTAATCCAGCCCAAGCAACGAGCCGTAATGGGCGTACTGAAAATGAAGTCACTCCCTCTAAGGCAAGCCGCACCATCTTTCTGAAAGGATATTTGGTTTCACCAGCTACCCGTGCGGCACGATCATATTCAACGGTTGAGGTTGGAAATCCTAAGTTTTTGATAAGCCCCCTGAGAAAGATATTAACTTCGCCATATTCACGTAATGCGTTGATAGCTTTGCGGCCCATCAGGCGAAAATCGGCGTGATCGGCAATCAAGTCCACACCTAAATAGTGCATCATCTTATAATACGTCCGCGCACTATTGCGCTTGAACCAAGTATCGGACTTACGAGATGAGCGTACACCAAATACGATTTCGGCACCGCCCATATATGCTTCGATCATTTTAGGGATTGCTTCTAAGTCATCTTGCAAGTCAGCATCCAAACTTACCAAAATGTCAGCTTTCGCCGTCATCAAACCAGCAAGTAGTGCAGGCTGATGGCCATGATTTCGTGCGAGCTTAATTCCCATGACATTTCCAGTGACGCTTGCCGTTTCAACCATATTCCAAGTGTTATCTACAGAGCCATCATCAACCAGCACTATTTGGGCCTCCTGCGATATAAGACCCGATTGTAATAACTTTGCACTAAGCAATGTTAATTGCTTAATTAGCTCATCTAAAACAAGTTCTTCGTTAAAACACGGAACTACAAAAGCCAGCGTTGGGATGGTTTTTGGGGGGGCGTTCATGCCGAGCGGACTCCAATTTTTTCAAGATATAAATTTGGGTGTTTGGCTATATTCTAAAAATCGCCGGACGCAATTTAATTAAAAACCCATCGCCGCATTACGAACCAGTTTATTATCGGTAGCGTGATAACAATCAGCCCGCTGGCAACCCAGTCAGGCATGAGACAGACGGATACCATCAGGTATGTTGACGATATCGAAAATGCAAAGCCACAGGCATTAGTTGCTAAGAAACGCATAAATTGCACAATGTCGAAAACGGGTTTGCCGAAGGTAAACCAAGAGTGGCCAACGTATTGAAACGAAACGGCGGCGCAATATGTCATAGCAGATGCCATTATTGGAGAAGCAACCTCCGCAATCCTCAGCAGATTATACATACCAAAGTAAATTGCAGCGGTCAGCGAGCCGACAACTGCGAACCGTAAAGCTTGTAGAGAGTTTACTTTGTTGCCCGCTATTATAGTCATGTCTATTGCTTCAGCGTAACTTTCTAAGCATCATTCGGAAAATGCAATCGACGATCTGAAATACTGTCGGGAGCCTCACGCTGAAGACAACAAATACTTTACATCCGGCAGCTCACATATGCACCTTGGGAATACTTAGCGAACAAGTGTTTAGGTGTCAATATTCGCCTAAATTGAATATCCACGAGAATTGCAGACGCCTTCATCCCTAATTTTACTGCAGGCTCAGACGCGATACAGGCGCTTTGTAAGCGATGCATCTGCCCCCCTGAACCGACACCCCCTCAGACCACATCACTGATGATCAAAGACTCGGTAATACCTTCTCTCTGGCCTACTACAGTGCGGGCAGTGCGGTGGTAATCTCACTGTGGCAGGTTCTGGCAAGGCACGGCGATACTATTGCGCTAACGCAAAGGAGAAAGGCTCCGCTGTTTGCTCAGGGATGCCTGGCCTAAAGGAAGACTTGGCAGCTGAAACAATCCTAAGCAGTTTGCGAGAGAGCGAGTGATGAACTTCATGAGCTATTGGATCGCGTTGTCGTTCAATACGACAAGCCGAATTAGAGAACAAACTCGCAGCCCTGCCCGAACAGGATCCAATAGTGCTACATCCTGCACTCGCAGAGACCTACCGAGGGAAGATCACCGCTTTGGCAGACAGCCTCAATCATGAGGATAGCAAACACGAAGCCATCGAACTTCTTCGCAGCCTTGTGACAGAGGTGCGCTTGCATCCAGACGAAAGTGCCGAAGAAGGTCATGTGATTGAACTCTTTGGGGAATTGGCCGCGATCTTGGATTTCACCAACCCTAAAAACAACAAAACCCACCGTTTTACGGGTGGGGTGTCGGTTTCAATGGTTGCGGGAGTAGGATTTGAACCTACGACCTTCAGGTTATGAGCCTGACGAGCTACCGGGCTGCTCCATCCCGCG
>NZ_PKFN01000010.1 GCF_002933395.1 Yoonia maritima | reverse complement strand
CTATTGGCGGTGGGCCGGGCATCGGGACGCCCGCCTATGACGACGGCGGCAAGGGATCAAAGGGCGAGACGGGCACAGCCACGACGTCGGGTCGGCTACACTTTCCCTAACTGAACGAGGCGTTGGAGGATACTATGGATCAAGACGTAATCGACGAGCATTTTCAGGTGGTGAACAAGTATCTCGGCCTTGGCCCTAATGATTTTACTGCTGGTGCGAACTCACTTGTCGACGGGGATAAAGACAGCCAAGAGGTCATTCTCAACAATAGCGGCGACTGCGCGATCAAGGGCCACATACTGAAAACCTATGACCTTGATCAACTGCGCGCAATTGTACTGGCCGATACATTGTTGAACGCGACGGACATGCGGACGTTGAGCGCGCTATATGACAAAGTCGATCCCGCCCTTTTGACCCTGCTAGCCTCCGGCGATGTGAAACGGGGCTCGGACAAGCTCGACAAACCCGAACTTCTGAAGTTGGCTTCGCTTTATGTGTTTGGCCATTCGACAATTCCCCCCAACGTTCTGGAAACCGCAAACAGGTTGCTGTTCCCGTCCAAAGTCACAGTCTACACCGGAGATACCCTGACAATCGGCCCCGACACTCGGCTGGTGCTCGAAGATAACGACCCGATCATCCTTAACTTCAAACATGTGCGGATGGCAGCTTCGGCCCAAATCGGGGTGTATGGCAAAGCATCCTTATTCTTTGGCCAACTCACGGTTCTGCCCCCCGCTAAAGATCACGAAGAGAAGTGTGACACCACGGTCTACATCTCGGGCAGACCATTTGACCCCGACAAGGCCCAAACAGGAGAGCTGGGTGCCACACCCGATGTGGGCGCTGACGGCACGCCGGGCGAACACAAGTTGGACAAAGCCACCGACACCTATATCTGCACCTGGCCTCCCGGCGATGGCGCCCCCGGCGTGGCGGGGCTCGAAGGGGGCAAAGGCATCGAAGGCCAGCCCGGCCGGGCGATCCAGCCTGCCAATATCGACATCTGGTACACCGAAGGTGACCCGACCATTGTTGCCCAGGGCGGATGTGGTCAAAGTGGCGGCGATGGCGGGACCGGCGGAACAGGGGCGGCAGGTGGTTTGGGCGGCTATGCGCCCTCGGGGTGTATGCAGGCCAAAAATGGCATCTCTGGCCCCGGCGGGCGCGGCGGCGAAGGCGGTGACGGCGGCGATGCCAACCTCATCACCGAACCTGTGCGCGTCGTCAAAAGAAGCGCAAACCTTACGGTCGAGGCGCGCCGTGGCGCGGGTGGTGCAGGCGGACGCGCAGGTCCTGCGGGATACAGCCCTGACGGCAACGGCAGCCTTGGCGCAGCAGGGCGGGGCAAGGACGGACAAGACGGCGCGACACCTTTGGTTTTCACGGTCAGAGATTAAACTTGCAAAAATTTAAACTGCTAACCAATCTGTTCTGTCAGGCAGACCCGGATCTGGCCACTCGGGACTGTCTGGTTTTCCTTAATGCACGCGGCGCTGAAACAGACCGCTATTCTTACGCCCAGCTGCGGGTTTGGACCCAAAGGCTGGCACAGACCTTTATAGAACACGGGCTGATCCGGCGCGAACCCGTTGCAATGATCATCACCCAACAGGCAAGATTCACCTTGTGTTTTGCGGGGTTGATGCTGGCTGGTGCCGTGCCTGCACCGCTCGCCGGGATCACGCCGCGCGCAGAACACGCCAGTGTCAAACGACTTCTGCGAATCCTGCACGCTGACGCGATAAAGACGCTTGTAGTCGAAAGCGAGCAACACGGGCAAATACAACAGCTCTTGGCACAATCGGGACTGGAGGATGTCAAAGTGCTTGCCCTCGACGATCTGATGGCACAGCCCCCGCAACAGGCGTTTGACCTCTCAAGCCACCCTGCCCCCGATCCATCGGACGTGGCCTATGTCCAATACACCTCCGGCACAACCGCTCGCCCCAAAGGCGTGGCTTTAAGCCATGAAAATGTGCTGGCCAATCTGGCCTTTATGGACCGAATTTTTGAACAAACCGACACCGTGCGTATGTCCTGTTGGTTGCCGCTGCATCATGACATGGGGTTGGTCGGCAACCTTCTAAAGGTGCTCTATGGTCAAGGGTTCGGCGTATTTATGCCCCCCAACGCGCTGATGTATAACCCCGCGTTGTGGTTTCAAACCATCCATGACAACCGCGTTAATACTGTCGCCACGCCTGATTTTGCGCTTGGGCTGTGTGCCGATCGGGTTGATCCCGATCCGGGGTGGGATTTGTCCTGCCTGACGCAGATCTTTGTCGGAGCCGAACCCGTCAAACTGGCAACGCTGAACACTTTTGCCGACAGGTTCCATGCCTGTGGATTGGCCGCGTCAGCCTTGCGCCCGGTCTACGGCATGGCCGAAGCCAGTCTTTTGGTCGCCGGCGGTGCCCAAGACCTGACCCAGGCCCGCGACCATATCCTGCAACGTCCGCTCGGCGGTGGCGATCACACGCGCGACCTGCTGCCTTATGCCGTGCATGATGGCATCACTGCTGCCATCCGCGATCCTTTGACACAGGACCTATGCCCTGATGACACTATAGGCGAAATCTACCTGACAGGCGACAGCCTTGCGCGTAACTATCTGGACGGGTCAGCGTTGGCCCCAACAGACGCCGGGATGCCAACCGGAGACTTAGGATTGTTACATGACGGCCGCCTCTACATCACAGGCCGCAAGAAAGACGTGGTGATCGTGCGCGGCCTCACCCTGCCGGCCGAAGATATCGAAACGCTTTTGCAGCAAACATTAGGCGAGGTTCTGGGCGGTTTGCCCTCTGTTGCGATATCACGGCACTTTGGCGATGACGAACAACTGTATCTGTTCCAAGAAGCACCCCGCTCTGCGACGCGGGCGGATCTGGCATCGCTGCGCAAACATATTTCCGCCACGTTGATCGAACATTACGGCTGGGCTCCGGCCCAGATTGTGTTTGTTCCGGCGAAATTTCTACCGCGCACCACCAGCAACAAAATCGCGCGCGCGCTGTGTATGGAACAGTACATCGCGGGAACGTTAAAGACACTTTCCCCCAGCGCGCCCGAGACGCCCGTCGCCACGGTGCCGTCAGTCACTCCCGTAGATCCAGACGACCCAATTGTGATTGTCGGCATGGCCTGCAATTTCCCGGGAGCGGCGTCGATCGACGCCTTTTGGGAAAATCTATGCAACGGCGTGGATTCGATCACAGAAGTACCGCCTTCGCGGTGGGATAATGACCTTTGGTACGACCCCCGCCCCGGTATCCCCGGCAAAACAAACACCAAATGGGGCGGATTTGTCGATGAGCTGGACCTGTTTGACGCAGATTTGTTTGGTCTGTCAGCCATCGAAGCCCGTGAGACCGATCCCCAACACCGCATGTTGCTAGAAACCTCGTGGCGGTTGCTGGAATATATGGGCCACAAGAAATCCGATCTGGCCCGGTCAAATACCGGCGTGTACGTGGGCATCAGCGGAGCGGATTACCTGCACGCCAAAATATCCCTCACTTCGGGGCTGACCAGCCACAACGCTTACACCGGGTTGGGCAATGCCCATTGCATCGCGGCCAACCGGCTGTCGTATTTCTACGACCTCAACGGCCCCAGCATGAGCGTCGACACTGCCTGTTCATCATCTCTCACCGCGTTTAATCTGGCGGTGCAGTCCATGCGGCAGGGCGAATGCGATCAGGCCATCGTGGCAGGCGTGAACACGATGTTCACCCCGGGATCGACCACCGTGCTTAGCCAATTTGGCATGATGTCCCCCGACGGACGGTGCAAGACCTTTGATGCCAGCGCCAATGGCTATGTCCGCTCTGAAGGCTGCGGCATGGTGATGATCAAACGCAAATCCGCCGCTTTGGCCGCAGGCGACAGGATTTTGGCGCAGGTTTGTGCCGTGGTTTCGGCGCAGGACGGCGCGGGCTCGGACCCCGGCGGCGGCATCACCTTTCCCAACGGCGCAGCGCAGCAAGCGTTGATAGCCCGCGCATTGGATCAAAGCGGGTTTACTGGGGCCGAAATCACCTATGTCGAAAGCCATGGCACGGGCACCACCGCAGGCGACCCGATTGAGGTCGCGCAAATCAAACACCACTATGGCCAAATCAATCCGGATGCACCCAAGCGGTGCTGGATGGGTGGGGTTAAAGCCAACATCGGTCATCTGGAATCCGCTGCCGGGATCGCGGGGCTGATCAAAACGGTATTGGTGCTTCAGCACAAACAGATCCCACCACAAATCCACATCCAGACTCTCAACCCCAACATCGACCTGAGCGATACCCGTCTTGCCATCCCAAACGCGCTCGAATCGTGGGACTTGCCCGAAGGCGCGCCGTATCTTGCGGCCGTCAGTTCCTTTGGCTTCGGCGGGGCGCTGGCGCATGTGATCCTGTCGGATCCCAACACCCAACCGCACCACCCGCCCCAAAACCCCGACATGCCCGGGTTCAAAAAGTATCCTCTGGCCGTTACCGCCAATTCGCATGACGGGCTGCGGGCGACACTGGCAACCGTATCGGGCTGGCTCAAAGATCGTCCCGGCCTGCCACTGTCCGACATCAGCCATTCCTTTGCCAAAGGTCGCACGCCGTTGAAACACCGCGCTGCGGTGGTGGCAGTTCAGGGTCAGGATGCCGCTGCTCAGTTCGACGAGCTCATGGCCCAAGACACCTGGGACACCGCCGCAGACCGCAGCCACCTGCCCTGCTACCTCTTTTCCGGTCAGGGAGAGCTTTACGCCCAAATGGGCAAGGACTTTTATCAGCGATACCCGGTCTTTCGCGCGGCCTTTGACGAATGTGCCGCAGTGATTGACCCGCTTGAGCCAGGCTTTGATCTGGCCGAATACGCCTTTGCCGACAGGGACCAACATATCGACAAAGACCGCTACAACCTGCCGATCCTGTTTGCTAATCAACATGCGTTGACCACCCTGTTTCAGGCATGCGGCCTGACGCCATCCTATGTGCTGGGTCATAGTATGGGCGAATTTGCCGCCGCCAGCGTCGCCGGCGCGATATCCCCCCAAGATGCCATTTGGCTCTTGTATCATCGCAGCCGCCTGATGGAGGATGTGGTCGAACCGGGTGCCATGTTCGTGGCCAACGCACCACCCGAACAGGTCAACGCGTTGCTCGACCCAGATCTGGGACAGATCGCAGCGTATAATGGACCTAACCGGCTGACCGTGTCAGGCCAGATGACCCATATCAACCAAGTCCACGCAGCACTTGCCGAGCAAGGGGTGAAAACCCGACATCTCAACACTAATTTTGCCTTTCACAGCCCGCTGGTCCGCCCAGTTTTGGACGCCTATCGCAGCTTTTTGGATCAGGTCACGTTTCATCCGCCCAAACTGCCGTGGATCTCCAGCGTTACCGCCGATTTTGTGACCACCGCGCCTGACGCGGACCATTGGATCAACCAGCTCAGCCAGCCGGTGCTTTATGATCAATCCCTCGACCATCTGCGCCTGCAATCGGTCGATTTCGTCGAAATCGGTCCGGGCGGCGCCTGCCTCGCGTTGGCACTGGCCTGTTTGGGCAAACGCGACGCGCACCATATGCGCACGATGTTATATGCCGAACCGTCGCGCAAAGAAGACGGGTTCTTCATCGATGTACTGAAAAACCTATATCTGCGTGGGCTGGATTTGGACTGGTCAGACGTGATGGGTGGACATTTTTACCCCGAAAAGTTGCCCCCCATGGTGATGGATCGCAAACGCCATTGGCTCAAGGTTATCTCACCCGAGACCTTTGTCAAATTCAACGACGGCTCTTTGCATCACACCGACGACCCGGTGCCATTTGCTACGCTGGACCGGATCGAACCTAACCCAGCGAAACCCCCGCCTGACATCACGTCACAGGAGGGCTGGCATTACACCACCTCATGGACGCCGACGCCTACCCCGCCAGACACTGATTTTGCCGACCGCGCAATGAGGTGGATGGTCGTGGGCGCCAACACGCCCTTGACCGAGGCCTTGTGCCACCGGATCAAAGCCCGCGGAGATGGATGTTACTGGATCGAACATGGGACAGATAAAGCCGCAGTACGGGGCAAATCCGCGCAAAACAGCACCAAGCCAGATGCCCATATCACCTTGTCCGATGCTACGAACCGCGATCAATGGCGGCAAGCAATCTGGGACATTGCCCATCGGTGGAGCACTCAAGAACCGATCCCGTGGAAAATCCTGTTTGTCTGCCCGGACACGGATCTGGTGGACAATGATCTTGACGGCTTGAACGCATATCAATCGGGCAGTTTCACCAGCTTGATCGAAATGCTACGCGAGCTGAAGGAACAGGTGTTTTTCTGTCCCGTTTGGCTTGTGACCCCGAACACGCAGGCCGTTCAAGACCAAGGCACCGTGTCGCCAATGGCGGCCCCTATCTGGGGGTTTGGCAAGACCTTGTTCATGGAACAACCCGACATTCGCGGTGGGATGATCGACTATGACCGAGCGGATGATCCTGTGGGCACGGCCGATCACATCCTGCGCAAGGCGGTGACACCGGAATTTGAACCCTTTGTCGCCGTGCGGGACGGCAGGATGTATGTCCAGCAAATCACCCCCGCGCCTTTGCCCGCGCAAACGCGCGCAGACTTCAGGCCCGATGGCGTTTTCATCGTAACCGGAGGATTGGGCGGGCTAGGACTGGCCACCGCCCGTTGGCTCGCCGACAAAGGCGCGCGGCACATTGCGTTGTTGTCGCGCCGTGATATGCCGCCCAATACCGGGTGGGACACTCTTGACCCCGGCGATCCGTTTTATGCGGCAAGCCGCACAATCAGCGACCTGCGGGCGCAGGGCATCCAGATTGATACGCACGCCGTCGACCTGCGCGATGCCGCATCGGTTACAGCCTTGTTTGATAGCTTCGACGCTGCAGAAATACCCATCCGAGGCGTGCTTCATGCTGCCGGAGAAAACTGGTTTGATCGTGTGCAAGATATTGATATTTCAGCCCTTCTCGACACGCTGAAAACCAAAGTCCAGGCAAGCTGGCATTTGCACAACCTGACCCAAGACCGCGACTTGGACTGCTTTGTGCTGTTTTCCACGGTCTCTGCGCTGTGGGGGTCCGCCAAGCTCAGCCACTATACAGCTGGCAACCATTTTTTGGATGCTTTGGCAAACCTGCGCGCCGCACAATCGCTACCGGTGACCAATATCAATTGGGGGCCGTGGGACGACGTCGGGATGAGCGCAAAGGATAGCGAAAAGCCCACGCTGCAAAAGCTGGGTTTCTACCTGATGCCCGTCCCCGATGCCCTGACTGCGATGGAAACCGCCATGGCACAAAACCGCCACTCTAGCATGATCTGTGCAGTGAACTGGCAGACCTACGCCCCGATCATTAAATTCGCCACGCAGCCGTCTTTCTTTGCCCCTATTGATCACGGCGACCACAGGAAATTGACCACAGCCCCGAAACGGCTCAAATCCCTTCGAGCTTTGGACCGGGATGTGGCTTTGGACGCAATCGGACGGGTGATCCGCAAAGAATTACAATCCGTTACCCTGCTGGAAGATACTGATGAGATAAAAGGAGATATGCGGTTCAACATCATGGGCATGGACTCTTTGATGACCATGACCTTTGCGGCCAATCTGGAAAACTACTTCCAATGCGAATTCCCAACCACGCTGGCCTATAATTACCCCACCATCGACACCCTTGGCGCGTTTATCTACGACGTGATCCATCAAGCCGCACCGGACAAGGTCACACCTGACACGGAGAACCTGACCCCGTGGCTCAGACCCTTGAACAGGTCAGTCGTAGATGTGCCAAAACTCGTGTGCCTGCCCTTTGCTGGCTCTGGGGCTTCTGCATATGCTGCACTGGCGGCCAAGCTGGACGGCACCCGCGATGTCATCGCGCTGCAACTTCCTGGCCGCGAAGACCTAGCCGACATGACCCCCTGGTCCAACCTGCAAGACGTGGTGGCCAAAATCGCCCAAGATATTGAGGCAATCCAAGGACCCTATACGCTGTTTGGACATTCCATGGGCGCTGTTCTGGCCTATGAGCTGACCGCGTATTTGCAGCACGCGGGCCAACGTATGCCCCAGCTCCTGATCCTATCTGGCGCCGACTGCCCCATCCACAACACAGACGCCCGCGCGGTACATCTGCTGGAGGACGATGCATTCATCGACACCGTTCTGGACAGCTACGGATCAGGAGACACCGACGACGAACGTCGCCAGGCTGTTACCCGGATCAAAGACCTTTTGCGCGCCGATCTCACTTTGCTGGAAACCTCTGAGGCCTCCGACATTGCGCTGACCTGCCCTGTGGCCGCCATCCATGCCACAGATGACACGCTGACCACGCGCGATGGCATGGCCGCTTGGGCAAAGCTATGCAAAGATGCGTTTTTCCTGCAAACTCTGACGGGCGGACATCAAACGATCATCGACAGCACCGACACAGCGCTTGGCGCGATCACCAAAGCAGAGCACCTTGTCCTATGACACATACTCCAGAAACGGCGCAGAAAGATCCCTGGTACGCGATATTTGGCGGACGGTTCCCCGGCGATCAGCCGTTTTTCTATGATCCGAACGAATTTGATTGGGTGGCCGTATTTGAATCCCAATGGGAAACCATCCGTGATGAATTGTTTGCCCTCACACAGATTGAGCCCGAACGCGTCAAACCGTATGACTTCAACCACGCCATGTCATTTCCACCTCTGCACTGGAAAACCATGGGGCTCAAATTTTGGGGCATTCGTATTCACAAGAACCTCGACCGTTGCCCCACACTCGCAGGTATCCTTGAGGCGCGGCCCGAAATCACCAGCCTGTCTCTCAGCATTCTTGAACCCCACTCTAACATCAACCCGCATCAAGGCGACACAGACGCAGTCTACCGCTGCCATTTGGGACTAAAGGTACCCGCGCCTTTGCCGGATTGCGGGTTTCAGGTGGGTAAGGACATTCGTAGCTGGGAAGAAGGCAAAATTCTGGTTTTCTGCGATGCCCAGACCCACACTGCATGGAACCAGACCGATGAACGGCGCGCAGTGGTGATCTTTGACGTGATGCGGCCCGAATTTCAGAACCGCACACGCGGGATTTGCACCCATGTTATGGCATCCATGATCATCCAAAAAATGTACTCGAACTCTGCGTGGTTACGACAACGCAGAGCATGGGTCAAACGCTGGCTTTACACGGGTTTACGGTTGGGGTTCTACGCGTACATCCCGTATAAAAACAAGTTTGGTGCCCGTCGCTGATTGGTCTTGTCCCACTTACGTTCCGGTCTTTTGTTCGAAAGCCGACGGGCTTTTGGCACCCAGTGATGTTGAAGTTGCGTTCAGAAGAGCGACCGACCGCGGCGCATCGGGATCGCTTGGATATCGCCCTTCACCTAAAATTCACGGTAGTCCGAAAACTTTGTGTAAGTGGCATAAAATATATTAGATTCAGCACGTTAAAATACTGATCTGCTGTAAGCGGTGTTTTGACCCGACCTTCCGCATTGCTGTGTGATCTGCGATTCCGCTCCTTGTAGAATTTGATAGGAGTTTCTCTATGGAGATATCGGATGAGTTTCTCACAGATATGGGGTCTGATCGCCGTAAATGCCCGAGGTGGCCGCGCGAGGTTAAAGCACGGATTGTAGCTGAGACGCTGGTTGAAGGCGTTACCGTCAACTCTGTTGCGCAACGATATGGTCTTCGTGCGACCTACTTGTCTGATTGGCGTCGGCAAGCACGCGAGGGGAAGTTGGTTTTGCCAAACCTTGATGGGGTGGACTTTGCGCCGGTGGTTGTCGCTGCGCCTTTGCAATCAGTGTCGCCCCCAACATCAGATCCAGACCAAAAGATTGAACTTATCAAGGGTGAAGTCACGATCAGACTTTCGGGATCAACGCCGGCCCTGCGGATTGCCGAACTGGTGGCTGTGCTGTGATCCATCCGTCGCATGGCGTGCAGATATTCGTGGCGACCAAACCGGTGGACTTTCGTAAAGGACATGATGGGTTGGCGGCGTTCGTCCAAAGTCATTTGAAGATGAAGCCCTTTGACAGTGCGGTTTATGTATTTCGAGCGAAGCGCGCAGACCGACTTAAGATGATTTGGTGGGACGGCACGGGCCTCGTGATGGCGTACAAACGTCTGGAACAAAACGTCTTCAAATGGCCAGCCATCAAAGACGGTGTTTTGCGGCTTGACCCTGCGCAATTTGAAGCATTGTTTGCGGGTTTGGATTGGCGGCGCGTGACGTCCTTAGGGACCCGTCCACCGGCTGCGGCAGAATGACTCGGGCTGCGTTTTGGAGGGGCACCATAGCCCATATTCTGCTAGATAAGACCCATGACTGAGCCCGCCCAATTACCCGATGATATCGATGCCCTGAAGGCCATCATCCTGACCCAGCGGGACCAGAACGCGCGGCTGGAAGCCTTGGTCAAAGCTTTCAAAAAAGCGCTGTTTGGAGCCAAGTCCGAGCGTATCGATCCCGATCAATATGAACTCTCTCTCGAAGATATTGAGACCGGCATTGCACAGGTCCAAGCCGAGATTGACGCAGATGAGCGCACCGCGCCAGTGTGTGCGCCCAAAGAACGCAAGCCACGCGGGGCCTTGCCCAAACATTTGCCGCGCGTCGAAGTAATTGTCGAACCAGACAGCACGACCTGTTCCTGTGGCCATGAACGTCATGTCATCAGCGAAGATGTCAGCGAACGGTTGGACATCGTGCCTGCGCAGTTTCGCGTGATCGTCACACGCCGTCCACGCTATGCCTATCGCGCATGTGAGGGCAGCTTTACCCAAGCCGCCGCACTGCCGCGCCTGATCGAAGGTGGCATGCCAACTGAGGCCACTGTGGCGACGGTACTGGTATCAAAGTTTGCCGATCACTTGCCACTGTTCCGTCAATCACAAATCTATGCGCGGCAAGGTGTTGAGATCGAGCGATCCACTCTTGCGTCGTGGGTTGGCAAAGCAGCCCATGAGCTACAGCCTGTCCATGACGCCTTGCTTGCGCATCTCAAGACTTCGTCCAAACTCTTCATGGATGAGACGCCAGCACCGGTTCTCGATCCAGGCCGAGGTAAAGTCAAAAAGGGGTACTTCTGGGCGCTGGCGCGTGATGATCGCGCATGGAACGGGCCCCAACCACCCGGCGTGGCTTTCACCTATGCTCCGGGACGATCGGGCACCTACGCATCTCAGATATTGCAGGACTTCAGCGGCATCCTGCAGGCAGAACGGCTACGCCGGATACAACCGCGTACTTGATCCGTGCGACAATGCCCCAATCCTGCTTGCCTACTGCTGCGCTCATGCGCGACGCAAGCTTTATGAGCTGACCGAGAACAATGTCGCCCCCATCGCCGAGGCAGGTCTCAAACAAATTGCGGCCCTTTATCGGATAGAAAGTAAAGCCCGCGACCTCACCGCTGATGAACGGCTTGCCATACGACAGGAAAAATCCGCGCCAAAGGTCGCAGCCTTCAAAGACTGGTTAGACCAAGCGTCCCATCAAGTCTCAGCCAAATCCCCAACGGGGGCTGCGCTCAAATACATCGCCAAATACTGGGACGGGTTGATCCTGTTCTTGGCCGACGGACGCATCGAGATGGACAACAACCCCGTAGAGCGTACGATCCGCCCCATCGCCCTGCAAAGAAAGAATGCTCTCTTCGCGGGCCACGACTCCGGAGCACAAAACTGGGCCATGATCGCGTCACTGATTGAGACCTGCAAACTCAACAAAATCGAACCGCACAACTACCTGACCGGGGTCATCACAGCCATCATAAACGGTCATAAACAGAAGGATATCGAGCAGCTGCTACCGTGGAACTGGGCAGCTTGAAGCAACGCTTACGATCTGTTATGAACTGGGCACCGTTTATTCCAAAGCTGCCAATAACCTTGCGATCCCCTGCTCTAGCTTTTGTCGGTCAATGGCTGTCAGATCGCGGTCCATTTTGAGGGTAAGTTGCCCTACCCCGGCGACGCATTTGACGCGGTCTGTGCCGGTTCTGACTTCGAATGTGGTACGCGGGCGGCGGCTGGCGCCCTGCCCTGCCCCATCCGCTGCCTTGCTGGCCGGGCGCGGTACGCTCGCGGTCGTCATGTCGCGCAGCACGCCGAGTTCGTCAGCGACGGAGCGGTTATCCCAGCCGTCCAGCTTAGCCCGCAGCGCGCGCAGTGCCTTTGGGTCTGTCTCGATCAGTTTGAGGACAGCCAGACCGAGATTACGCGACATTTCTTCGGGGTATTTGAGAACACCATCGACCAAATCCATCAGCCGCGCGAATGATCTGATGTAGCTGCGGCGCTGATAGTTGGCGGACTGGAACAGTTCTGCCACTGCGTCGTCGACGTTCATTGGTGTGGTGTCAGGATCGGCAGCATAGGCCTGCGCGGTTAGCGCCATTTCTGCAAATGACAAATCTTTGCGGATCAGGTTTTCGTCAACCATGCGACGGTACAATCCGGCGACACCTTCCCCGCGGGGAAGAATGCCTGCGGGAATTTCACCCCACCCTTCGCCACCTTCTGCAAGCAAGGCGCGGTAGGCTGACAGCCGACGGAAGCCTTGGATCAGTTCATATTTGCCGTCGTCGCGTTCTTCGACACGGATCGGGTTTGAAAGGCCCACGTCACGGATAGAGGTTACCAATTCGGACAGGTCCGGGTCTGGGCCCGGCTTACGGTCGCGCACCAGCGCCTGCGTGACGATAGCATCAAGCGGGATCATGGCGGTGACCAGCCCTGCCCGTTTCAGCGCGACGAACTCATGCGCAAGCGCGTCGTTTTCCGCTCTGATCTTGGCTTCGGCACTGGCGCGTTCATTCAGCGCGCCAGCGTTTTCGGCAATGGCGCTGGCCATGGGACCTTTGCGACGCGTGCTGGTATCTGGGGTGCTGACACGCTGTGTTTCAGGCTCCGCCATGTCGGGCATCGCGATGTCAAAAATACGTTTCTTCTTGCTCATCATTGGCTCCTTATTCTTTCACACCTTCCCCGCGGGGAAGATTTTCTGCGGCCATCTTTTCCCACGCGGGAAGCATAGCATCATGGAATTCTGTCCACGCTTGGTCAAACGATCCACGTGCACGGCGCCATGTTTCGCGCGTCATTTCCCGGTAGTCGATTTCATAAACCGAGCTAAGGAAGCGGTTGGATTGTTCGACAGCGCGGGTGGTTTCAATCGGGTGTTTTGCCAATCTATCGCCAAAGACCTGTTCAAATGCCTGATACATCGCGCGGTGCAAATCGTTGCCTTGTTCATAGCGCGTCAACAGGAACCGAATTTCGCGGAACACTTTGGGCAAGTCGATCTTCCCCGCGGGGAAGGATCCGGTGAACCCGTCTGACAAATCCTCGAGCGCCTCGGCCAGCTGACCGATAAAGGATGTCGTGCTGTCGTATTCCCAATAGCCCGGTCCTGATGGAATGCAGAGCATGTCAGCCGCAAACACAGCGTTCATTGACTGGTAGCCAATTGCTGGCGGGCAATCGAAAAAGATCAAGTCCCATGTGTCGTCGGGCAGTTGATCCAGATAGCGCGACACAGCCGCAAAGAACGACCATTCGGGGTTCAGATGCCGGTACTGTGCGCTGGCGAATTCAACAAAGGCCGCGTTGGCGCAGGATGGGATGATGTCGATCGTGGGCCAGTTGGTGGGCCGCACGAAGTCTCCGATGCGCAAATCCTGAAGGCCAAGTCCCCGAATTGAATCCGGGATTGACCGACGGGGCAGGGCGGTTCCGCTTTCGGCGGCGACTGGTGCTGCATTCATCCGGTCCGTTTCGCGGACCAGATCGCGCGCCATGATGCCCCAGACGGTTTGTTCTTCGCTGACGTCGGTCAGTCCCATGGAGTGTGAGAGCGTGGCTTGGGGGTCAAAGTCGACCACCAGCACCCGGTAGCCATCAAGTGCTGCAGCGTGCGCGAAGTGCAGAGCGACGGTAGATTTACCAGCGCCACCTTTGAAGTTGGCGATGGCTGTACGGAAAGCGCGGCCAGCAGGACGGGCGGGCATCAGGGATTTACCTTTTACCTTCATCTTGCGGCGCAGGGTGTTCACCTCTTCTAATGAGAACCAGCGCTGCCGCCCGTCGGGTTCGACCTTCCCCGCGGGGAAGGTCCCCAAGGAAAACAAGGCGCCACAGGCAGGTGAACCGATTTGGAGCAATGAGGCTCTATCCTACGGGTTGGTGACCATATTTAGGGGGACACGTGATGTGTTCTTCTAGCTGATGGGGGGACATCAAGACCCAATAGGGTGACACCCTCCAAGTGCCCCTATACCATTATATACACCCATTTCTTTTTTCTTTGATTGGGAATGGGGTTGTAAAAACACGAATCCTTGACAATTCACCCCAACCCAACGCTAACCACGGCGAGATTCGGAATAGCGTTGTAAATTCGTAAATCGACCGTACGGTTGGTACATAACAAATATACGAAGCAGCGTTCAAACTATCCGTGGCAATGCCGCACGGGAGAGCAGTGATGCAGGTGAAAGCAACGGGGCCAAAGGCCTCCGTCGTCAAATATGATATTCTAACAGCCCTGATGACGCTGGGGCTGCATGATAAAGGTACTGATGGCCGCCTTGCGCAACGTTTGGCTTTGTTGATCACCGCACGGTTTAATTGGCAATCTGAGACGTTCTGCGTTGGCTTGCGCGAGATTGCGCGGATGTGGCCTGTGACCGAACGGACAACAAAACGCGAACTGGCATTGATGCGGTCACGTGGCTGGATTTCCGTTCATCGCAATGCCGCGCGGGGCAGGGTGACAGAACACCGTGTACATTTGAACGCTGTGCTGGAGGCGACCCGTTTGTGCTGGCCACTGGTTGGTCCTGACTTTGTTGCGCGAATGGGGCAGGGGCCCCAAGAACAGCCAGCAAGTGAGAACGTCGTGCCATTTGCTAAGGCGGGTGCAGAGGCCCCGCAAAACGACGGGACAATTTGGGCGGCTGCTTCGCGGGTGATGTTTGATAATGATCCGGCTGTACATGCCGCGTGGTTTTCGAAAGTAACCGAGGTCGGTCGTGATGGGCCCCGATTGGAATTGGCCGCGCCAAGCGCTTTTGCTGCGCGTTATATTGAAACCCATTATGCCGGGCGTGTTTTGGCGGCGGTTACGGCTTGCGATCCAAGCGTGACGACCGTGCGGATCACGGGATAATGCTATGAAGTGATTGGCCGGATTTTTCACATCAAAATAGTTCTTTATTTGATCTGAATAGCAGCTACAATCACCTCATGGTACAGATATGGCAGTCGGGGCTTTGGCCCAAGTTCATTTACAATCACGTAGCAGTGGAACCACATTTGGCGGATGCGATGCAGGTTCTGGGCGAGGTGCAGGGCGTTCATGCTGGTATGGGGCCAGATGATCTGGCCGAGCTACGCCGCATGCAGATCGTGCAAGAGGCGCTTGCTTCGTTTGAGATTGAAGGCGTTACCCTTAACCATGATGAGATCGAAGCCTCAGTCATCGCGTCGATAAAACATCGCGAAGGTGCCGCAATTGCCCGCAGGTCTGATGCGATTGCGGCCTTGATGATGGCCGCCCGTAATGTGCAGGGACCTGTCACAGGGCAAGACTTGTGCGAATGGCATCGTTTGTTGTTCTATGGGATTGAGGTTGAAAACCTTGGCGCTTGGCGCGGTTTTGATATTGAGATCGTACGCTCTGCGACCGCAGGATCCCATGATGTGCTGTATAAAGCCCCGCCGCCAGAGTTGGTGCCGGGGCATATGCAGGATTTTACCGCATGGTTGGCGGATGAGGTCGCGTTGCCTGTGCCGATCCGCGCGGCGATTGCCCATTTGTGGTTTGAATCCGTTCACCCGTTCTCGGATGGGAACGGCCGGATTGGGCGCGCCTTGATCGAGGCGGTCTTTGCCACGTCTCATCCGCTGCCGTTTTCACTGTCGCGTCAGATTGAGAAAGAAAAGCTGGATTATTACGCGGCCCTTCAGGCCGGGCGCGAAGAGGGCAGGGGGGGCATTGATGCGACCCCATTTGTGGTGTGGTTCTTAAATACGCTGACCCGTGCCGCTGATGCCGGCCGGGCAGAGGCGATGTATTTGGTCCGTCGTAATCATTTCTTTGTGCGCCACGCGGCTGATCTAAACGCCCGTCAGCACAAGGCGCTGACGGCTATCTTTGCACAAGGTCCGGACCGCGTGACGCTTGGCCTAAGTGCCAAGGGGTACCGTAAGATCGCCAAAACCACTGCCGCCACAGCCACCCGAGATCTGGCGGCGCTGGAAAAGGCAGGGGTACTGAAACGATCAAAGGCCGGCGGGCGTTCGACAAGCTATGAGATTTTGTATTGAGGTGAGCGTCGTTTACCAGAGGTCTAGCAGAAGGCGTCGAGTGCCAAAACCATGTTTGGGTTTTTGGGGCCTGATCTGCTAAGCGCCTGTCTTGTGACACACGATGGTAGGCTAAATCAGTCCAGCTTCGCTTGATTTATGAAACACAGCCATTAGCAACTGAATAGCCCTTAGTCTCCGAGACACCTTCTTGGTTCATGATGTGCCGTCTGTTTCCGAAATCGATGGGCGACATGATCCCGCTTCGGGCATGTTTGCGTTTCAGATTATACAAGATTTCGATGTAGTCGAATACGCCCTGTCTTGCTTACTCGCGCGTTTTGTAAAGGCGGCTGGCGGATACTCTGGCGTGTGAGTGGATTGAAGACGCTTTCGGCGGCTGCATTGTCATGAAAATTTCCGCGCCTGCTCATTGAATGTTCAAGATCGTGGGTGCGAAGGAAGCGGGAACATCTGGTGGATCTGTGGTTGGCAAGTTGACACTTTGAAGCCCAAATGGTGCGCAGATGGTGAGATGTCTAATGATCAAATGGTGGAGCTTCTAATATGCAACCTGTGTAAGGAACCAACCCCTCATAGGGGATGTTTTCGACAAAGCGCGCAGGGAAACGCCGGTTTATGAATTTCACGGCTGAACCCATTAAAAATGGCGGGATTACCAATCCAGTTCAAATCACTCATAGCGACGACCGAACAGGTTCACCTAGAGGCTTCGCAGGCGAATAGGCCGCGCAGTTTATGTGAAGCCCTCGGGGCAATGGCTGATACTTGTTCATAGTCTTGCCAGCACCATTCCTCACTATGCAAGATATCGGGAAAAGTTGCTTTTAGTTTGTTTCAACCTGAGGCATACGACGTGCAAACATCGTCGTCCGACATAAGTAGGTAAGTCATGCACAAGATTGATATTGGCCATTTGAGTGTTAGCAATGACGCCCCACTTATGCTGATAGCCGGGCCTTGCCAGCTTGAGGGCTTGGATCATGCTCAAATGATTGCAGGTCATATGGCTGAGGTTTGCGCGGCTCATGGTGCACAGTTTGTTTTTAAAGGTAGTTTTGATAAGGCTAATCGAACATCTTTGAATGGCAAACGCGGCCTTGGCATTGATGAAGGTCTCAAGGTTATGCAAGCTGTCAAAGATAGCATTGGATGCCCTGTGTTGACGGATATTCATACACCTGAACAGTGCAGCACGGTTGCTGAAGTATGTGATATTATGCAAATTCCTGCGTTTTTATGTCGGCAAACTGATCTACTTCTTGCTGCTGGCGAAACAGGTGCTGTTATCAATATCAAAAAGGGTCAATTCCTAGCGCCATGGGATATGCCGAATGTTGTCGCGAAAATTGAAAGCACTGGAAACAATCGGATACTTCTAACTGAACGGGGATCATCGTTCGGTTATAATACACTAGTAGCCGATATGCGCTCGTTGCCGACAATGGCCCAAAGTGGATATCCGGTTGTGATGGATGCAACTCATTCAGTGCAGCAGCCCGGTGGGCAGGGGGGATCGTCTGGTGGGCAGCGAGAGTTTGCGCCAGTTATGGCTCGCGCTGCTGTTTCTTTAGGTATTGCCGCAGTCTTTATTGAAACGCATGAAGACCCGGATAACGCTCCATCTGACGGTCCGAACATGATACCACTTGATAAGATGGGGGCTCTTGTTGAAAGCCTAATGGCTTTTGATCGGCTAGCCAAAGCTAACCCTATACGTGTATGATCGTGTAATCAGTCAGGTACCACCTTACTCATTCTTTCACTATTTAGGTTAATATTCAGGCATTCATATTCTCACTACCTCAAGGGGGAATGTGTAGAGATATATACCCGTGTGCCAGACACGATACGTATATATCACTGCCTTTAACGCTTAGCGAAAAGAGACTGCCGAAGACCTGAAAGGCTAAAATGAAACTAGCAGAAGCCAATCACAACGATATTGTTCCGATGAGCGATGAAACTACGTCTATTGTCCAATCGGTACTGCAGGTTGAAGCCGAAGCATTGCTGAAGTTAAGCCGTGAAACGCCACCTGAGATTGCGCAAGCGATTCATTCAATCCATGAATCTACGGGTCCTTTAATCGTAGCCGGTGTTGGAAAAAGCGGTCACATTGCGCGCAAAATCGCCTCTACCTTTCGATCTCTTGGTAAGCGTGCGGCGTTTCTTCATGCTGCCGAAGCGAGTCACGGAGATCTGGGGATTATTCACGACGATAGCGTCGTTTTGGTTCTTTCCAATTCAGGTGAAACCACAGAACTCGCAGATTTGCTTGCCTACTGTCGACAATACAAAATCCCGGTCATTAGCATCACCGCGACCGAAGAAAACACCCTTGCTAGATCAAGTACGATCGCGATTGCTCATGGTAAGGTTCCCGAAGCTTGCATCAACGGTCTAGCACCAACCACGTCTACAACCGTTGCGTTAGCTATTGGTGACGCGCTGGCCGTTGGTTTTAGTCATCTGTTAAAGTCGGTACCTGAAGATTTTCGGCGTTATCATCCAGGTGGGAAGCTTGGATTACGACTTCTAAATGTTGGAGACCTGATGGTAGCCGGGGATCGCCTACCTATTGTTGCCCCGACTACACCAATGCATGATGTCGTGATCACAATGTCATCTAAAGGATTAGGTGTAGCACTGGTCATTGACGGAGACAAAACGTTAGGTCTGATCACCGACGGTGATATGCGTCGTAATGTAGAACGCCTATGGGATTCACAAGCTTGCGATTTACTCTCGAGTGCAAAGCCTGTGAGTATAGCGAAGATGACAACGGCGAGTGAGGCTCTCAAAGAGATGACCTCACGCGGGATCACCTGCTTATTGGTTCATGATAGATCAAAAAAAACATGTGGGCTTTTACATATACATGACTGTTTGCGCGCTGGTGTGGAGTGATTAGCGCGGCGTATTAGTCAAAACCTGATGTTGAACTGTGGAGGTTTGGATGACATTCCGTCAAAGAGTAAATATTCGCTTGGGTTGTAAGGTTAAAATGCTGGATGAAATCCCCCTTATGATGTTCATGACGTCTCAAAACTTCCCTACGAAGGAATAGATCCATGAAAATATCCTTTATTGTACCTTGGATTACGAAGAGTCGCGGGGGTACAGAAAACGTTGGTCACCTCATGGCAAATGCTATGGCCAAGAAAGGGTACGAGATAAACGTTTACACGTTTGATGATAGTAAATCTCCATCAGTATGGCCCTTAGCCGACACGGTAAAGATTCATTACCTTCCTCAAGGAGATAACATTAAGGCAAGCTATCAAATGACAATCGCCTTGGCAGAGGATTGTCCAGATTTGATTGTCGGGCTTCATATGAACCAATGGCTTCTAAAATATGCGGTAACCGCACAAAAAATAGAAGTCCCCTTGGTGCTATCAGAGCATATTGACCCGCATTTTCCTAAACGACTTGGTGTTTTTAGTGAAGAGCAGAGATTGGCGGCTTTTACTGGAGCTACTAGAATACATTTACTCACCGAAACCTTTAAAGACGCTTTGCCAGAATATCTGCAGAATAAGACTGATGTCATACCAAATACGGTTATGGAAACGGATCAGTTATGTGACCCAAGGGGAGGGGAGCAAAAAAGGCTGATTACGGTTGCGCGCCTAGTACCGCGTAAAAACTTATCACGGCTTATCGATGAGTTTGCCATCATAGCAGGACGTCACCCCGATTGGGTGTTGCAAATTCTCGGTGACGGTCCCGAAATGAAAAATCTTAAAGCCCGGGCTAAAGTTAAAGGCGTTGCTGGACAGGTTGAATTTTTGGGGCACTCAGACAGTCCTTATTCGTACTTGGAAAAAGCGCAACTTTTTGTTTTATCCTCACTTTTTGAAGGATTTCCTATGTCTTCACTTGAAGCTATGGCACATGGGATGCCTCTTGTTGGTTATGCAGCATGCAATGGTATTAATGAACAAATTGTCAGCGGAGTTAACGGTCTTCTTGCTAAGCGTAGCTTGGAAGCAGGGTGCCTAGCTGAATGTCTAGATGAGTTAATGAGTAAGGACGATCTCAGAGAGAAGATGGGGGCAGCCTCTAAAAAGAGATTTGATAAGTTGTATTCGAACTCAACAGTATTCGATGCGTGGGAGACTATTTTCAAGACTGCTATAGAGGCTGGACCCTCAAATATTAACACTCAAATAGAAACCGATGCACAAAGTGAAATTTGGCAATTGGTCAACTGCTAGCAACTCACGCCTTCCCATGCACAAGTATAACTGAGATATCCATGCCAAACGAAAATCATATAGCATTTGAAAAATTTGATGATCATTTACGTCTAGCCCGAAACGAAGGCGTAAATGATCCCGAGTTCGACTTTCGCGATTGGGTTATTAGTAACCGATATCAAGCATGGAATGTCGGTTATTTCGAAGCAAACTTAACCAAACGGTATGGCGCTAACCTACGTAAATTGTTCCCGAACGCATTGGGAATAGAGGACAAAAGGCATGGGAAAAGTCAACACTATATGATCTCAGGTACTATGTATAAAGATCCTGAGAAAAGTCATAAGGGCGGAGTGAAAACTTTACAGTCATTCCAAACAGGAGACACCTTACTGTTTCTTGAGCAAGGTTTCTTAGCTTCTACACATAGCTGGTCCGAGTCATTTAAAGCCAATGACCCCAAGTTGGGATGCCTTGGCTATGTATATGACGACATGTCATACTATTATATGGCGGACTATCCAAATCGCCTTATCCACCGCATGAATAGTAACAATGAGCTGTCGGATGAAGAGGTCAGCCGTACACGAGCGGTAATGGCTCGGATAGTGGAACAAAAGATATCTAAATACAATTCTCAGCCCATTGTTATGCCTGCAATGTCGGATGGATACGATGACCGTGTCCTAGTTTGTGATCAAGCTTTTGCTGATGCGTCGACTATCTATGGAAAACTGACTGAACGCGATTTTGAAAAAATGCTGCTGGCTGCTATTCGCGAAAATCCAGATTCACAAATCCTGATTAAGACACACCCAGATACTCATTGGGAGAAGGGTAAACGTGCAGGTTACTTTAATCATCTTGAAGATGTTGGCCGTATTCGCATCCTGCGAGATCCAGTAAACCCGTACAGTTTGTTCAATTGCGTTAATAAAGTGTACGTTGGCTCATCTCAAATGGGATTGGAGGCGTTATTCGCGGGTAAAGAAGTTATCTGCTTTGGTGCACCATTCTATGCGGGATGGGGGCTGACAGATGATAGGCAAACCATCCCGCACCGCCATCGCAAAAGATCTTTAGAAGAAGTGTTCCATTATTTCTATATATGGTACACGATCTACCATGTTCCGAATTGTGTAATTCCGAGTAGCATAGAAGACGCAATTGATTTTATAGAACAAAACCGTCCAGTAAAAATGCCGATTGGTGCTCAGAACGAATGCGATATACCAAGCGTATCTGTAATTTTACCAGTTTATGGTGTGGAAAAATATATCGATCAATGTCTTAAATCTATCCGAAATCAATCGCTTAAAGAAATCGAAATTATAACGGTAAATGATTGTAGCTTAGACGGAAGCCAAGCGATCATTGATCGGCATGCTGCTGAAGATTCACGTATTAGACCTATCGTCCTGAACAAAAATGCCGGCCAAGGGTTTGCTCGAAATGTCGGAGTTGAATCTGCACGCGGAGAGTACGTATTTTTCTTGGATTCAGATGACCTTTTCTATGATGAGCATATCCTTAAACGTACACTGCAAGCGGCAAACGGCGATCAATCGGAAATGGTCAGAGTTCAGAAAGTGGTTTTCCAAGACAAAACTTCACACAAAAGTGGAAAACTGGATGGGAATGAACGTTACTTTCAAGAACAAAAAATTGTACCAAACAGCAATAAATCAGCCGAAATTTTAAAAAGCTGGCATGTATGGCAATTTCTTTACAAACGGGAACTGCTTACTAAACACGATATAAAATTCAAATCAGGACAATGGGAAGAACGAGGTTTTGTATGCGAGTGTTATCGGCATACAAACCAAATTACCTGTTTGCCTCTACCTGGTGTTGCATATCGAAAGCGATCAGACAGCACTATGAGCAAGGTACGTACCGAAAATGACTTAGCAATGTTTTTGACAAACATCGAAAGCGTTCAAAAGTCCATGAGAGGATCCGCAGCCGAAGGCTTTGCACGCTATCAAATGATTAATGCTCTTATGTTACCGCAATGGTGGAAAACTGTTCAGCAGGTTGCTTCTAAAAAAGGTGAGGCCAACACACTTAATAGAATAGCTTTAGCATTCGGTTCACCTGAGAGCGGGGACGACGCAGACCTTAGCGATTTTCCATCACTGAATCTGCAACGACCACGCTTATTACTCGCCCTTCAAGCAATCTACACATCTCGTTGGGACATTCTGGAAATAGCTGCCGATAGAAAAGAAATTCCTCAAGCGGAATACCTCGCTGAAATGCTCCACAATCCTGAAAATGATGAGGAACGTATTTTACAAGAAGCTCTGTCGCTTTACGCTAGAAATGAGTTGGTAGCTACCGACAGAGACGCGGTCCTTCATAGCAAGACGATTGAGAAAAAACCAAAGCTCCTTATACATATAGGGTCAACGAAGACTGGGTCTACGTTCATCCAACACTTTCTAGAGCAAAATCGTGCAGCATTATTACGGGATGGTGTTTACGTACCGGAAGTAGGTTTGTTTTGGCAGAAAACCCGGCCTCATAAACAGGCAGGGCACGCCAATTTTGTACCTGAAGCTGTCCATGGAAAAAGCAATCTAAAAGAGCACGTTGATGCTGCTGTGTCGCTTATGGATGATCGAATACATACTGTTATTTTGTCCTCCGAAGCTTACTTCCTTAATCCTAACGCTATAGAGTTAGCTCGTCATTTTTCAGATTATGATGTGGAGATGGTAACCTATTTACGTCGCCAAGATGACTGGGCTAATTCGCAATACGCTGAGTTTGTCGCAGGTGGCGCCGTCGGACGTGTTGATAAGTCGATCGAGGATTGGTTGGAGACTGACCAAACGCGCAACCGAATGGACTACTATGGTCGCATAAAGCTTTGGGAGACTGTAATAAATAAGTCAAAAATACATATAGGTATTTACGATAGAGAACAGTTGAATGATGGTGATATCATTAGTGATTTTTTAATGCTTACTCATCTGGAAAAATATGCGGATTTACCTCGACCAGAAGCTAGGAAAGAGAACCAGTTTCCGTTCGGGACGGCTCACGTTAACTTAATCCGTAGGTTGAACAAAAATGACTGGTCAGATCGGAATGCATATTTCAACTTCATCGAGGAGGCTGGGCGGAAGGTCACCGAACTTCGCGAATTGAAGAAAAACATATCCGCTTCAAAGCTCAACCTTCTCACTAATACTCAGCGAAGTTCGATTATGCTGGAAGTGGAAAATACAAATAAAAACCTTGCGATAGAGTTTTTAGGTCGTCAAGATGGTACACTATTTGCACCTGTTATACCCAAGAACGACGACATATTAGATTTCATTAGCAACGATGAATTTGATGCAATTATGCGCGCCAATGATAAATGGGCGCCAAAAAAGAAGGCATCGAATACTCAATCCCTAAAGGGAGTGAAAAAGAAGGACAATCTAGAAGCTGCATTGACGAACTTTACGCCTTTCAAAGTGACGGATAGTCTATCATTTAAGACTTTTTCACTTATTAGTTATCCATTTCTATCAAGGAAAAAGCGGAAAAAGCTTCATGAGCAACCACGCAAATTTTTTAATGATAGTAGAAGTTCATATCTTCGCGCCATCTACAGAGTTATCAACTGGGAAAAGTCCAAGAGAAGCAGGGACGATGAAAGTGACGGCTCATTATTTCCTACACACAAGACATTAGTCGTAAAGTCTATTCGGCTATGTGGCCGAAAAATGAGCGGGCAAAAGCTCGCTAAGCTTAATAACAGCCCTGACTTATTTTTCTCGGATATGAGTGGTATCGGGGCTAACACAGTTCGGAGAGTTTTGATGATTGAACGCCGCTGGCGCAGTTGATGTGAATTCTGTAAATCATGTGTTGGGCTGGTTGATGTAGCTCCTGACCTGAGCCCCAAGTTCCCCCCAGCTTTGCACTGAGCCCTTGGGGTTAATGCACTTGCCCCCAACCTTGGACCACCTGGGTCTAGATATTTCCGGCTTTCGTCAGATTGGTGGGCTGGTGTGGTAATCCCCCCATTTTTAATGGGGCCCAGCCGTAGAATTCAGGCGGCTGCTTTTAGTTTCATGGCGGGTGTCATGCGGCCGATGCCCATGTTGGGTCGCTCGTTGTTGTAAGTGCAGAGCCATTCTGTTGCCTGATCCTGTGCCTCCTCAATGGTTTCAAATATGTATTGCCCCAGCCATTCGCCTCGAACGGTGCGGTTGTAGCGCTCGATGTAGGCGTTCTGTTGCGGCTTGCCCGGTTGGATGTACTCCAGTCGAACATTGCGTTCCAGAATGGCGGCACTTCCGCAATTGAAGTGTGCGATGGAGAGTCCAATTGAATAGTCTTGTAAAAGTGGATGTAAAACTCAACATCTCATCAACCTAAGAGAGTTCGCTTGGCAATCAAAGCCAGTTTAGAGAATAATAAGAACGAAGTTCGCACTTGCAGCGAACGGCTCCTTTCCGCCGTCTTCAAGTAACTGTAACCAAACCCGACTGCTTACCCGCTCCACTCATCACCAGCGGTACCTAGCTTTTCCAAAGACAAGCTTCACGCAGATATGAGATCGACTCATCGATCAACTCACCCGCATATCCCACTGATACATTCCGGATATCCGTGCCCAGAACCTTCGCACGAAGCCGTCGGTGGGAATGACCAAAGAACCAAGCGTCTGGGCGGTGTCGGACGATGAGATCGCTCATGTCTGAATGGAATGCAGCTGACAGCGCATCGATGTAACCAGCAACGGCCCTGTGCGGTCCGTGGTGGGTGACGATGACCGTGCGGCCTTGATCCCCGCATGGATGCTGATCAGCGAGTTTTTCTTCCAGCCATGCGCGATGGTCCAGGTGGACGCGCAGCGTCTCTCGCGGCTTTAACCGTCGGTCGCGGCGCATGATCGGCACTTCGCTTGCTGGTATGCCATATGGCAACGGTGCGCCGATCCGGTCGTAGTCTGCCATGAGCAGATCCGCATCGCGCATCGCAATTGACTGCGCGCCGGACAGGTTAAAATCTGTCCATAATGTGCAGCAGAGGATGCGGGTATCTCCATGCAGCAAAGCCTGTTTCTGGACGAAGTGAGCACCGGCATCGTCTGTCACTTTCGCGAGAGCCGGATCATCGCTGAGATGGCCGGAATAGTAGTCATGATTCCCAGGAAACGCATAGATGCGACCGGGCGGGATGAACTCTGAAAGGTATTGAAACACCTGCGCCCATCGATCTGCTGGCCCATTTGTCAGATCGCCAGCGAGAATCAGCGCATCAGCATTCCACACCATATCCTGTAGCCCCCACACATCAGATGGAACCAGCGAGAAGCGGCGGTAGGTGTCAAAGTGCAGGTCGGCCAGAACGACGATTTCGCCGGTTCTGTAAGGGATGGTCTGATATTGCATGGCGCTACTCAGTTCAGCAAAGGTTGGTTGGCGAGCGTCTCGGCGCGGTCGAGCATGCGGCTGACAGTGCGCAGGCTCAGGCTGGCGTTGCTGATCGCACCGCTGTCGAAGACATCCATGAGGGCGGCCATTGCTGGGTCTGGTAAGCTGCGCCGATGGCCCTCTGTTTGCGCGAACTGGCGCAGCTGGCCTGCCGTCAGGTCCGGCAGGTCCAAGACAACGCAGCGGCTTTGCAACGGCTCGGGCAGCCCTTGGCGGCTGTTCGCGGTCATGACCCAGTTCACCCAAGAGAGATCGCACTTGATCTGGAAGAACGGGCATTGCCATGTCGCCGCGGTCATACGCTCCAGCAAAGGCAGCAGCGCATCGGTCAACGTATGTCGCGCCCCCTTGTTCGAATGCACCTCACCCGACTTCTCGATCTCGTCGATGATGACCAGTGGGCCACCATGGCGCTCCTGCAAAATGGTCTGCATTAACTTGCCTTCACCTGCGCTGCCCCAGCCTTTCTGGAGCCCGACAAGAGAGAATGTGGCAGGCTCGCCCGTCGCTTCGATCATCGTCGTGGGCACCGACAGGTGGTGCGCCACGCGGCGAGCCCAGTGGCTTTTGCCGATGCCCGGAGATCCGACCAGAACGAGCGGATTGAACCGTAACCCCGGCAACCCGTTACGGGCCGATGCACGCAAACCGTGCCAGACCGCTTCGGTGGCCCGTGACATCCATGGCATCTCGGCATGCAAGGCTGCCGCAATCTCGTCAGCTTCGTGCTCGGTTGCGATACAGGCGACAGGCAAACCGCCGTTGAGAGGGGTAAGGCGCACGCGGCTCTCTTCAGTCAGGTGATACATACCAGTCGATGTGTGCAGCCGTTCGAGGTATTTGACGGACCGCATTCTTATCCGACGCATATCTGCGTCATCAACGATGTCGTAGGGATACACACGGTCTTCATCTGTCATCCGGCCTGCCTCGATCTCGGTCCGCTGGGCTGCCTCACGAGTTGCCTTGAGGAAAGCCTTTAACCGCTTCTCGACATCCCGCAACTTCGGCAGATCATCGTGGAAAGTCAGATTATGGAACGGAATCGTGGAATGTGACCGGGTCATAGGAATTACCTTTCATGGCGCGGGCAAAGCTCGCGCGGTCGCCAAGACGTCGATGACGATCAGGGCTGTTGGATATGAAAGGTTCCGGAACCTGCTGCGTTCTTAGAAAAGCGATCGAGCCTGAAGTGTCAAATCGTCTGGGAAAGGGCGTTTTCCAACACATGCAAAGCTCGCGTCATAAATGCGCTAACAAATTGAAATTAATATATAATGTGGGCTTCAGAGAGATTTCAATCGTCCGGTTGCACCGGTTTGCGCACGCTATTGCTTTTTTTTGCGCAAGCATTTGGTTTTTCTGACATAGGTGTTTGTGGTGACCCCGATTGGATTCGAACCAATAACCTGCCCCTTAGGAGGGGGCTGCTCTATCCAGTTGAGCCACGGGGCCGTTGTGGTTGATCAATGCCTTTCTTTGTTCATCTGGTCAACGGGACAAAGGGTCGTTAACAATGTCGAATGCAATGACAGGACCGATCCGTGACCAGCCGCAATAAACGACCACTGACTCTGCGCGATGTTTCTGAAGCATCGGGTGTAAGCGAAATGACCGTTAGCCGCGTTTTACGTAACAAGGGTGATGTAAGTGCTGCGACCCGTCAAAAGGTGCAGGACGCCGCGAAGAGTTTGGGGTATGTGCCCAACAAAATCGCTGGTGCACTGGCGTCGCAACGCGTGAACCTTGTTGCGGTGATTATTCCATCATTGGGGAACATGGTCTTCCCAGAGGTTCTTTCTGGTATTTCGGAAGTGTTAGAAGATACCGTGTTGCAGCCAGTTGTCGGCGTTACAGACTATCTTCCTGAAAAAGAAGAAAAAGTTCTTTTTGAAATGCTGTCTTGGCGACCATCTGGGGTGATCATTGCCGGTCTTGAACATTCTGAGGCGTCGCGTGCCATGCTGCAGCAGTCTGGTATTCCGGTTGTTGAAATCATGGATGTTGATGGCGATCCGGTAGATGCGTGCGTTGGTATTTCACACCGTCGCGCAGGTCGGATCATGGCCGAGGAGATCATCGCAGCGGGTTATAAACGTATCGGCTTTATGGGCACGAAGATGCCGCTCGATCACCGTGCCCGCAAACGGTTCGAAGGCTTTACGCGGACGCTTGCGCAGTCTGGTGTCGAAATCGCAGATCAGGAGTTTTATTCTGGCGGTTCTGCGCTTGCCAAAGGCCGCGAGATGACAGCCAAGATGATCGAACGGACGCCGGATCTCGATTTTTTATATTTCTCGAATGATATGATTGGGGCAGGTGGCCTGTTGTATCTGCTTGAAAAGGGTATCGAGGTCCCCGGTCAAATTGGGCTTGCGGCGTTTAACGGTGTTGAATTGCTGGACGGTTTACCGATCCAGTTGGCGACGATGGATGCATGTCGCCGTGAAATCGGTGCTAAGGCAGCCCAAATTATTGCCGATTACCATGACGGTGCAGATCAAGAAGAGGGTCAGCTTGTAACGCTCAGCCCCAAGCTTGCTTTGGGGGATACTCTGCGTCGCCGCTGATGGGTCGTGCTTGAAAGCACAGAAGTTCATCGTTCAATTGATAGCAAACTAGGATATCCAATTAGCAACGCACGCAGTGCGTCTGTTTGACAGATTGGATTGCCATGACTCCTGAACTTGCCCTTGCGAACCGTAAAGCACTGCCCGATCCATTGCGCGTGTTGATTAGAGAATTCCCTCGCGATGAATGGAAGACCAATCCAAACTATTCGCAGTTGATTGCATTTTGGTTGGACCGCCATCTTATGTTTCGTCGTTTGCTCACGCAATTGAATGGCGACCTTGAAGGTGTGATGGATTCTAATATGGACCCTGAAAACTATAAACGCAGCCTTTCACGCTATGGCGGGATGTTGATTAATCAGCTTCACGGACATCACCAAATCGAAGATGCGCAGTATTTTCCGGTTATGGCCAAATTGGACAAACGCGTTTCGCGTGGCTTTGATTTGTTGGATTCCGATCACCATGCGATGGATGGTCTGCTTGCCGGGCTTGCTGGTGGCGCGAATGATGTCTTGCAGTTTGATGCGAATAAGAAGGCAAAGTTCACGGATCGCTTAGGCGATTTGCACAGGATACTTGATGACTTTGGAAAGATGCTGAATAGGCATTTGATCGACGAAGAAGAACTGGTCGTTCCCGTGTTGTTAAAATACGCGCCAGAACAGCTACGCTAACAAAAAGGGCGCCTCGGTGGGCGCCCCTTTCAGTCAAACTGGTGGGCCTTACAATCCCAGTTTCGAGTTTTTATCGTAGAGCACGGTAACGTTGTTCATACGAGCTTCGATGCCTAAGAATGCAAAGAACACACGTTGACGCGTTGCTTCGTCAAGCGATGCGCCACTTTGTGCTTGTGCAAGAAGTGGCTGAAGTGCGTCCCATTCTTCGACAGCGAATTGAAGACCTTCTTCGATCCGTGCTGTTGGCGGTGGGCGAACCCCAACGCTTTCTAAGCCATTACGCAGGGCCGACAGCGTGTCACTGAACAGTTGCGCGTTCTTGGCTAGATCGGCTTGTGCTTGTTCGACGTTGATCCCTGATGCGATCAAGCAAACGTCTTTCGACATTTGCGCTGCCAACGTCCGTTGACGGCCTGAAAGGTCGATCAAAAGCGCATCAGCGTGCAGCAATGCAACAGGATCGGCATATTGTCCGGTGATTTCACTCACAAGAATGTTGGCCGTTTCCAAAAGCGGGCCACTTTTGTCGGCAAGCGCTTTGATTTGCGCATTATCATCTGCAGCAACGGCTGTTGCGGTTGCTTGGTCAAGCAGCGGACCCCATTCATCGTTTAACGAGCTGATAACTTGCAACGTGCGCGGTCGGGTTTCTTCGCCCACCACGCCCATCCGGCGGTTGCCTTGCAGTAATGCATCGCTGATGACCGTAAACTGTTCTGCTGAGATTTGCAGAACGGCTTGGCTTTCGCGAACAGTGATGCCCGAGTTGAGGTTGCAAGCTGAAGCAATGATGCGTTGGCTTAGCGTCGAAAGCTGGCCTGCAATATTGATCCGTTCGCTCGCGCCAACATCGGTTGCAATGTTTTGGGCAGATGCGCCCGTCGCAATGCAAAGTCCGATCGACGCGACCGAGGCAACGCGGGTAAGTCCAGAGAACGTGAACCGCCGTGATGCCGCCAACTTGGTCTTTAGATTAGTTGTTTTTGACATATCATTTCCTTTATCGTTCCCGTCTCAGGCACTGGCTTAGACAATCGTTAACTCTTGCAGGTATCGCTAGATAAACTTTGGTCGGTTGCGAGCGCGTGAATTGGGTACGTTGGTCATTGGCTGAACAAGTTACGCTGGTGACTTGATCCAAACTTCGACGCGGCGGTTGATGCGGCGGCCTTCTTGGTTTGCGTTGCAGCCAGATGGCGCAATTTCACCGTACCCAACCGAAGAAACTGTGATGCCATTGATACGGTCCCCAGCATATGAAACGAGGTCTTGTGCGACCTGAGACGCGCGTTGCTGTGACAAATCACGGTTGCCATCGAATTGGCCTACGTCATCGGTAAAGCCAGCAAGCAAGACTTCTGTGCCTTCGGGCTGTGTTTCGAGGTATTCGATCAGACGATCACGGTCGATCCGGCCGCGTTCATCCAGCTGTGCAGAGCCTGTGCGGAAGCGGAATGTCGTTGAAAGACGGTCATAATCAACCATCTGGCCCAACATTTGGCGCATAAATCCGGCCTCGTAGGCATCTGCAGCAGGGTCAAGCAGGCTGCGTGCGCGGCTGCTTTCAAGTGACTGTTCGCGACGATCTACAGCAAAGCCGATAAACCCAGCCTTGCCGATTAGGCTATCGGCGTCGTTTGAGCGGGCAAAGTCGACGAACGCAAGCGTTTGATCCGAAGCGGTGTCTTGTCGTGTGTAAAGGTACAGGCGACGCTGCAACGCGTATTCTTCGGTACGTGCTGAAAACGCATCAGGTGTCATTGTGATCCCGCATTCGTTCACAAGGCTAACCGGGTTTGCACCACGTTGGAACGAATAACCGACGACGCCGATTGCACCTTGTGTTGCGTTTACAAGCTGTGATGCTTCGCTTCCGGATGTGGCGATCTGCGCACCAGATGCAAGCGATGCAGTGGTTTCACCGAAAATGCGGTCTTCAAACACAGCACGGGTACCGGAGTCTTCGGATTGGGTAATGACCGTGATGGGCATATCAGGCCCACCAACCTGTGACCAATTCGTGATCTGACCAGAATAGATTGCGCGAATTTCTTCGGTTGTCAGTGTGTCGATCGGGTTTGCCGCGTTTGTAATGACAACAAGGCTATCGATTGCGACGATGTGTTCTTGGGCTGGGTCGACCATGTTACCGCCGCCGGCATCACGCAGGCTGCGGGCTTCGTCAGGGACAATGCGCCGCGACGACATAGCGATTTCAGCTTCGCCTGAAAGCAACTGTTGGAAACCGTCACTGGAACCGGTTGAAGCAACAAGGAACGAAACCAGATCGTCACCAAAGCCCTGATCGGCTGTCAGTGTCGCGATGAGTTCGCCGTTTTGCCCGGTGTTTCCAAGCGACGCAGCGGCATCAAGAACGCCTGCGTACCCTTCAAGCAAAAGCGGCATTAAGCCGGACCCAACAACATCAGATCCCCCAATCGTGATATCGGTTTCGACTGTGTTGAATGTCGGGCAGGACGCGCCAGAACAGCTCACTCGGCTTGCGGCGACCCGCAATTCGCCAAGCGCCGTCGCAATGATGTAGGCGTTGTCTTGGAAGTCGATGAACTCCCCTGTCATGTTCACTGTACCGTCGCCTGATGACAACGTCACTTCGCCTGCTTGCGCCATACCTGCGATGGTCAAGCTGCTTGCAAGGGTCACAATACCCAATGCAGCATTCGTTCGCTTACTTAACATTAATTACTCTCCTCCCCGGGTAGGTGATCAATTTATCGGCGAAAAATTGCCGCAAACGGATGCGCCCAGGTTTATGTGTCTACGTAATTAACCATTAGTTGGTCGAATTGTGCGCAAATTGCGGCGAATCTTTTCCAAAGTAGAGGAGAAGCGGATGAAATCGCTAAAATCGTCGACTTTTTGGATCAAATCCTATCCAAATGACCCATTCATTTTAGAGTCTCTGCGCGGAACGCCGCTTATTGCGAAAGTGATTCGTGCGACTTAACGCCGCGTCATCTTTAGACCATTTTGATCACATCTTTATCAATCGCGAGCATGTATCCTTTGCGTGCGATGTTTTTGACTAGTAGTTCACTGATCATTTGATTGCCCAAAGTATCGCGCAGCCGTTTGATCCGAGTTGCGCCTGCTGCCTCTTCGCAGTCGATGCTATTTCGGCCAGAAATGACGCCTTCAATTTCGGCGCCCGAAAGGACTTCGTCGTCCATGCGCGCCTCTGCTAAGACCGATAAGGTTTCGATTGCGGCTTCGGTTAGTTTGAATTCGAAATCATTTAGGTACACCGCCTTTTGATCACGGCTAATGATAAGTGAATTCACTTCGATCCCCTGCCGTTCAATTTTGCTCATCCGCCGGTTCAATACGACGAGCATGGCAAGGAACGCGACGGCCGCGATCAGCAGGGCGGTCGCAAATACCAGTAGGACAAAGATCACAAAGCGATAAGATGATAATGTATCTGAAAACGCTGTCCCCGATTGCGCCAGAATTTCCAGCAGCTTGATTTCTGCGTTTCCCGTGAGCGTGTCGTTTTCCACGAACAATCGTTCTACGCGTACATTAAATGCATTTGCGTCCGGCAGATTGATAAATAATAAAATAGCTGCGATGGCCAAAATTAGAACAATTGCTGCGATGCCCGCGACAACGATTTTATTGCCGATCTCACGTGCCTCAGTAGCGGAGGAAGTAGTCACCAGCGCTGCCCCTTCTTTCTTCTAGCCCGGCATCGTCAAAGACACCGAGCACATTCAATAGTTGCCAGCCGTCGCGTTCCAACGCCGGGCGTAGTTGATCTTCGGCAGACCGTACACTGCAATCGCCGCGGACTTGGGTCACACCATAATGAAGCCGCAGTGGTCCGTCTTGCTTGGCCTTATAATCAGCATAGCAATCAGCCTGCGCAGCCCCTGCGGTCATGCAGAAAATCATGAATGTAAAAGAAAGATGTTTCATGGCTCTAATTGACCTTAAAGCGGGCTGATATTCAATAACGTCATATGTTATCGTGTAGGCCATTGCATAACCATACCCCGTTATTGTTTGGCAGCGAAGGTTCGCTCCAGTTTCGTTTCATCAGCGTCACCCATTCTTTTTGGCGCAACAGATGAAAAGGAACACATATGTTTAAATCACTGATCGCAGGTGTCGCCGCCGTTTCCTTAATGTTTGCGACCGCTATACCAGCGCAAGCAAATGGATTTGATCGCGAGGATGCTGGCAAGTTGATTATCGGGCTCGCCGCAATTGCGGCGTTGAACGCGGCGCTAGAGAACCGAGACCGCAATGACCGCGAGCCAGCACAGATTGATGATCGACCGCAGCGCCATCCAGGAGGCTGGACAGGTCGCCCGCGTCCTGCGGGCAATCGAAATGTTTTGCCGTCTGAATGTTTGGGCCAAATTGATACCCGCTATGGAGATCATCGGATGTACATGAGCCGTTGTCTTGAGCGGCATCAAGTCCGGGTTGCTCAATTGCCGCGCCGTTGTGAAGTACGGCTGTTCACTAACCACGGCCCCAGAAACGGCTTTGACCCCGCCTGCATGCGCCAAGAAGGCTATCGTTCTGATCGGCGTCGCTAAGACGCTGACACTTAGCGCGACTTCAAGCCCCAGTCGTCGTGCCACCTTGGAGCAAGGGTTCGATATGGCCCTTGCCCCTTTTTTTATTCTTGAACCACGGCCCGTGTTCTGGTCACTGATCATATGACAAAACCTGATTACACATTTGAACAAGCCGCGCTTGATCGCGGTTTCACTTATATCGCTGGCGTGGATGAGGTGGGGCGCGGCCCGCTTGCTGGTCCCGTCGTTGCAGCCGCTGTCGTGCTGGACGCAAACAACATCCCCGACGGATTGAATGACAGCAAAAAGCTGACCGCCAAGAAACGTGATGCGCTTTATGACGCGATAATGGAGCAAGCCGACGTATCGCTCGCGCAGGCGACAGTAGCCGAGATAGACGAACACAACATTTTGCGCGCATCCCATATTGCGATGGTACGGGCGATTGCCGGGCTAAAACAGCCGACGGATTACGCATTGATCGACGGCAACATGGTGCCGCGCGGTTTGACCATTTCAACCAAGACAGTCGTAAAAGGTGACGGGCGTAGCCTGTCGATTGCAGCGGCTTCTATCGTCGCCAAAGTGTGGCGCGACCGACACATGGTGGATTTGGCGCAACAGTACCCGGGTTATGGTTGGGAAAAGAACGCGGGTTACCCGACTGCGGCACACAAATCAGGGTTGGAAAACCTTGGTGTGACCCCACACCATAGACGTTCGTTCAAGCCGGTGCACAATATCTTGTATCAAGAGTAAAACGTAACCCATTGATTCAATAAAACTTTTGACAGTGAATCCAGTCTGACTCACACTAGGGGCAACCAAAGAGCGGAATAACCGCCGGGTGTATGAGGCAGAAAATGACGATTAAAACCAAAGCAAAAGGGGCTTCTAAGCTCCCTCTGAACACGATTCTTGATGGTGACTGCATCGAGCGTATGAACAGCATGCCTGCGGGTTCTGTTGATCTAATCTTTGCGGACCCACCCTATAACTTGCAGCTAAAAGGCGACTTGCATCGCCCGGACAATTCCAAAGTCGACGCAGTTGATGACGCATGGGACCAGTTCGACAGCTTCAAAGCATATGACCGCTTTACGCACGAATGGCTCAAGGCGGCGCGCCGTCTTCTAAAGCCAAACGGTGCAATCTGGATTATCGGCAGCTACCACAATGTTTTCCGCATGGGTGCAGAGTTGCAAAACCAAGGTTTCTGGATCCTGAACGATGTTGTTTGGCGCAAATCCAACCCGATGCCGAACTTCCGTGGCAAACGCCTGACCAACGCGCATGAGACGCTGATCTGGGCATCCAAAGAAGAAGCTAGCAAATACACCTTTAACTATGAGGCGCTGAAGGCGCTGAACGAAGGCGTGCAAATGCGGTCTGACTGGGTTCTACCCATCTGTACCGGCCACGAGCGCCTGAAAAACGACGCAGGCGAAAAAGCTCACCCAACCCAAAAGCCGCAGTCTCTGCTGCACCGTGTGTTGGTTGCGACAACGAACCCCGGTGATGTTGTTCTTGACCCATTCTTTGGCACTGGCACGACAGGTGCCGTTTCTAAGATGCTTGGTCGTAACTTCATCGGCATCGAGCGCGAAGAAGCATACCGCAAGGTTGCCGAAAAACGTATCGCTAACACCCGCAAATTCGATAGCGAAGCACTTGAGGTTTCCACATCGAAACGCGCAGAGCCACGTGTCGCATTTGGTGTTCTGGTTGAACGCGGTATGTTGCGCCCCGGCGAAGAGCTGTGGTCGCTGAATGGTCGTCACAAAGCCAAAGTACGTGCAGACGGCACGCTGGTTGGTGATGACATCAAAGGATCGATCCATCAGGTCGGCGCCCATCTTGAAGGCGCACCAAGCTGTAACGGCTGGACCTATTGGCAATTTAAACGCGACGGACAGAAAGTTCCGATTGATCTGCTACGCCAGCAGATCCGCTCAGAGATGGCGAAGCACTGACGCAGGCTTAACTGCGTCACATTCCCCAACGTTGATACCGCCGGTGATTGCGGAGAACCCTTCCATGGTGGAAGGGGCCGCGATTACTAACTTTGCCCGCCGTCTTTGTACGGCGGGTTTTTTTGTTTAGCGAGGTAGGGGATTGGTTGCTGATTTATACGGTGCCCAGTCTTCGATCTCTGGGTAGTACAGGTTGCGCCATGTGTGGACGCGTGGGTGCATGACCTTTCGCCAGATGGATGGGACTAGTGCTGCCATCGTCATTACAGGGTACCCAAACGGAAGCTGCGGCGCCTCGTCGTCGGCGTAGTTTTGAAGCAGCGGGAAGCGTCGGTCGGGTTTGTAGTGATGGTCCGAATGGCGTTGCAGGTTGATCAACAGCCAGTTTGACGCTTTGTGCGCCGCGTTCCATGAATGGCGCGGTTTCACATGCTCATATTTACCAGCGCCCAGATGTTTACGCGTGAGTGCGTAATGTTCGACATAGTTGACCAGTTCTAGCTGGAAAACCGCCCAAAAGGCTTGGGTGGCGAACAGGAACACACCCCACCATCCCGCGATCGCGAATGACAAAATCGCAAATCCTGCCTCAAGCGCCCAATACCGCCAAAAGGGGTTGGACTTGTGATGCCAAGGTAGCTTTTTACGCGCGAGCATCGCCTTTTCCGCAAGAAACGACGACGTTAGGCTTTGCCAAAGGACACGGGGGAAGAAATGATAAAAGCCTTCTCCGTACCGCGCGGTGACAGGGTCACGCGGTGTGCCGACATAGCGGTGATGAACCAACAGATGCTCGGACCGGAAGTGCCCGTATAGGACCGAAGTCAGCAGAATATCACCCAGCCAGCGTTCGATCTTTGGCTTTTGGTGCATCAGTTCGTGGCTGTAGTTGATTCCGATAGTACCGGATAAAATCCCCAGCGCGGCGAATAGCGCCCATTCTTCACCCCAGTGCAAATGCCCGGATCGCGCCACATAGATCATCAGACCGAAAATAGTGATCAATTGAACAGGCACCCAGATCAGCGTGATAAGGCGATACCAGAAAAGATCTTTGTCCTCGGTGTCTGGGTCTTTGTTTTCGAGGTTCAGGCCCAGCAAGAAATCCAAGAATGTGAACAGATACCAAGTCGCCAGCGGTAGCAGCGCGATGGCCCAGCCACCATAAATTGCAGCGACAACAGCGATTGGGATTAGCGCAAGCGACAGCCAGAACGGAAGCGCGGCACTGATGCTTTTGATCGACATAGGGAACCTCGTAGTTACAATAAACCTACGCTTGGGACTGTGAACGCTCAAGAGTCGCGTAGCGTCGGACCAGCCAGATTGAATACTTTGCGCATCGCCGTGGGTAGGGCGGTGGGGCTGAAATCGGTCTTTGCGACGAACTCGCCGCGTGCTGGTGACGCGTCCATCCCAACCGATGCTGTCATGATGGTTAGGCGCAAATGGAAATGCGTAAAGGTATGCCGAGCCTCTTCGTTTAGGGTTTGCCAGTCCGCATCAATAGGTGGTGCAGGGTCAGGTGCATCGCCCCATTCAGACCCCGGCCAACCTAACATCCCGCCCAAAAGCCCGCTTTCAGGGCGCGTTTCCAACAGCCACGCGCCGTCACTGCGACATACGACATAGGCAATCCCAAACCGAGTCGGCGTTTTCTTTTTTGGTGTTTTCTTTGGCAGCTCTGCCGCAGTTCCTGCACTCTGTGCATCGCAAGGCTCTCGCCAAGGGCAAATTCCGCAAGCAGGGCTTTTGGGCGTGCAGATGGTTGCACCTAGGTCCATCACTGCTTGGGCATAATCGCCGGGTCGTTTTGTGGGGGTCAGTGCGCGTGCTTTTTCGGTTAATGCGGCCTTTGATCCCGGCAATGGGTCGTGGATGTTATGAAGTCGCGCCATGACGCGTTCTACGTTTCCGTCCACAACTGTTTCAGGCAGATCAAACGCGATGGATGAAATCGCGGCAGCCGTGTAGGGGCCGATGCCGGGCAGCGTCAGAAGTGTTTCATAGTTTTGCGGAAAAACACCATCATGGTTATCAACAACCGCACGGGCACATTTCAGCAGATTTCGGGCACGTGCATAGTAACCCAGCCCTGCCCATGCTGCCATGACGTCGGCGTCTTCGGCTGCTGCCAATTCGTGCACGGTTGGCCATAACGACATGAATTTGTTATGGTATTCACGAACGGCGGCAACGGTTGTTTGCTGCAACATGACCTCTGACATCCACACTGCATAAGGATTCGGAAGCGTTCCGGCGTTGCGCGCATCAGGTGGCACGCGCCACGGCATTGCCCGCGCATGGACATCATACCAGTCCAAAAGCTGTAAACTGAGGTCACGCAATGGTTATTTACCTTTCAGATCGCAGGCGCTGACTTGGCGCAACGACTGACATACAGTAGAGCTTAGTTATGAAACAAGCACGCCATAAGGGCACCACGCGCGGATTTTCTCGTGCGGCGACGTTGATGCAAACCCGCATTCGCACCGCAAGCGAAGAGCGTGGCTTTGCCGTGACACGTCTATTGACCCATTGGCCAGAGGTTGTGGGTGAAGCAACCGCAAGTGTCGCGACCCCTGTGAACGTGAGTTACGGCAAAGGTGGCATGGGCGCGACCCTGACCTTGCTGACGACGGGCGCACAGGCCCCGATGCTTGAGATGCAAAAAGAGCAAATTCGCGAAAAGGTGAATGCCTGCTATGGCTACCGCGCCATCGCGCGTGTGCGTATTACGCAGACAGCACCGACAGGATTTGCTGAGGGGCGCGTGGCTTTTACCCCAGCCCCGAAAACCCGCAAAACACCCAGCCCAGCCGCGCAATCGGAAGCGCAAGCCATGGCTGACACCGTTCAAAGCGACGATTTGCGTGCGGCCCTTGCGGCGCTGGGCGCGAACGTCTTATCAAAACAAAAAACCTGAATAGAGGTGAACATGAAACGTAGAACTTTATTGGCCACTGGTGGCGCTGCCATTTTGACCGTTGGGGCTGGCCTTGGGCTGTTGCCGCGTAATCAGCAGACGGGTCTTTTGCCCGGTGCAGCAAACGCACAAGAAGCAACGGGTGAACTGCCTGAGGTCATGGAAATGGTCGTTGGCAACCCGATGGCGAATGTCGAAGTGATCGAATACGCATCATTCACTTGCCCACATTGCGCCAGCTTTAACGCGAACCAGCACAAGCTGCTAAAAGCGAATTACATTGATACGAACAAAATCCGTTTCGTTTATCGCGAAGTGTATTTTGACCGTCCCGGTCTTTGGGCGTCAATGATTGCGCGTTGCACAGACAACCCTGACTTCTTCTTTGCATTCTCGGACGTGTTGTATGAACAGCAACGCGAATGGCTGGCAAGCGGCGATCCCGCAACGATCATTGAAGAACTGCGTCGCCTTGGTAAGACAGCGGGCCTTGATGATGCGGCGCTTGATGCGTGCCTTAGTGACGCCGCCAAAGCCGAAGCGCTGTACACTTGGTACCAAGACAACGCTGAGCGCGACGACATAAGCTCTACTCCGAGCTTCCTGATTGACGGCGAAAAGTATTCGAACATGAACTACGATGAATTCGCTGCAATTCTGGACGAAAAGCTTAGCTAAGTTTAGCGGAACATTAATAAGAAGGCGGGCCGTTTGGCCCGCCTTTTTGCGTTATAGGCCTAGCTGATCAAACGCTTGGTCAATGGGTGCCCAATCTGCGATTTGTAGTCGTACTGGCAAGGTTATGACCTTCGTCCGAAAACTGTCAGGCAGACGTACGGCGTCTTTTTCGGTGGTAACCAGTTGTGCGTTTCGCGTTTGCGCCTCGATCTCAAGCCGTTTCATCAACGCATCGGTCAGTGGTTGATGGTCGGCCAGTGCCTCGGCGCGCACAACGTCAGCGCCCATTTCGCGCAGCGTCAGAAAGAACTTCTCGGGGTGGCCGATACCTGCAAATGCCAGCAGCTTCAGGCTTTGCCACGGCATGCCAGTTGGAAGTGGTGCAAGGTGTCCGGTCAAATGCGGTACATCGAACGTCCAATCGGTGGCAAATTGGTCCTGCGCCTTTGCAGGCCCAATGGATAGTACAAGGTCGGCGCGCTGAAGTCCGACATCGACTGGTTCGCGCAGTGGCCCTGCCGGAATAACCCGCCCATTACCGAACCCGCGCATGGCATCAACGACAACGATAGACAGGTCTTTGGCGACGGCTGGGTTTTGAAACCCGTCGTCTAGTAAAATAACATCTGCACCTGCGTTTTGGGCTGCCTGCACACCTGCAGCGCGATCACGCGCGACCCAAGTCGGTGCAAAAGCAGCAAGCAGTAGCGGTTCATCGCCCGTTTGATTGGCTTTATGCTTGCGTTCATCCACCTGAATTGGGCCTTCAAGGCTGCCCCCGTATCCGCGCGACACAACATGCGGCGTGTGTCCGCGTTCTTTAAGCCGTTCAATCAGCGCGATTGTTGTAGGTGTCTTACCTGTACCGCCAGCGTTGATATTGCCAAGACAAATTACGGGTACATCCGGCCTGATGGCTGCAGGCCGTTTTAAACGACGTGCCGTCAGACTGCCGTAGATCGCGGCCAATGGTGCTAATAGACGTGCTGCAAAGGCGGGGCGATCTGGGGCCGTAAACCAAAATAAAGGCGCGCGCATTCAGTGCCCCAATTCTTCGAGCCGCAGCCGGATATAATCGGCAATCCGGTTGCTTACCGTTGCCCCACGAGAGGTGACATCCCATGCGGCATGCGCAAGTTCGGCAGTTTTATCAACAGCGAGCAAAATTTCGATGATTGATCCCAAATCGCCGCTTGATCGAATGAGACGCGACGCGCTTGCGGCATTCAAACGCGCGGCATGTCGTTGAAACGGCGCAACAAGCGGACCGTATAGGACGGCCGAACCCAATGCTGTCGCCTCGAAAGGATCACGGCAGCCGCCGCCGCGTAACGTGCCACCGATAAAGGTGATTGGCGAAATCCGATACCACAAACCTAGATCATCATCTGTGTCGATAACATAAACTTGGGTTAGTTCAGTAGGTTCGGGTTCTTCGGATCGCAGCGTGACGTAGAACCCTTTTTCACGCATCTTTTCGGCAAATGCTGTCGCATCATTTTTGTTGCGTGGGATCATAATAAATAAAAGACGGTGCGCGCGGCGGCTTGCCTGTAGGTGCGCACGGCTAAGGTCGTTTAGCTCGGCTAGATGCGCGGCGGCGGCCAACCATGTGGGGCGCGTGCCAATCGCTTTTACCAACGCTTGTCGCTCGTCTTCGTCGCAGGGCAGGGGCGGTGGGCAATCTTCCATTGCGCCAGACACGATAATTGCATCTGGTGACGCACCTGCACGGGTTAAGCGGTTGGCAGCGTTTTTATCAAGAGCGAGAATAGCTTCGAATTGCGATAGAAGAGATCTCATTGCGCCGGGCACCCAGCCCCCCGTGACCTGTTCTAGCCCATCGCCGTTTGCGTCGACCAAAATGCTGTGCATTTTGGCAGCGCGCATTTCATCCATAAGCAAGGGGTCAAGATCACCCCTGACCCAAACCCCAAGGGTAGGTTTCCAGTGCTCGATGAACTCGCGTATTGTTTCTTTGCTTCGGGGTTCCTGTATCGCGCGTCCACCAATTTGGTGATTCCACTCACGCAGGGTCGCCACGATTGTGATCGGATCACCATCGACAGTTATTTTGCGCCCAAGCGTCTCGATTGCGGTGAGTTGATCGGCATGGGTGCAGCGCGCCCATATCACGACCCCTTCCGGGCGTGCCGGATAAGCAAGAAGACGCGTCGGCTGGTCAGCCGACCCCCGGCTTGCCAGATAGGCTGCAATTGAAAGGGATCGTGCCATATTTGACTATCCAGCGGGGCTTAGCCCAATTCTTCGGTCGCAGATGCGGCTGTTTCTTCGTCACGCAGGCGATGAATATGCGCGATAAAATAACGCATGTGTGCGTTATCAACGGTGCGTTGGGCCGCGCCTTTCCAAGCGTTATACGCCGTTTCATAGTTCGGAAACATACCGACAACGTCGATGGCATCGACATCTTTGAACGCATTTTTCGTCGGGTCGATTAGTTCGCCACCAAAGACAAGGTGCAGGCGCTGGGTCATGGGAAAACCTTTGTGAGTGTTTAGATTACAAGCAGTCTAGGGGTTTGCGTTCTGCGGCTCAAGGAGCACGGCCAGATTGGCGTGCAAATTAGGGCCAGCGGCCAAAACACCCGGCACCTTCGGGAAAATGTTGTTGAACTGAAGTGGGCGGTCATGTTGGTCTGTGACGCGTGCGCCGGCCTCGGTCGCGATCAAAGCGCCAGCAGCAATGTCCCATTCCCAACTTGGCCGGAGCGTCATCATCCCATCAAAACGGCCTTGCCCTACAAGGCACAGCCGATAAGCCAGCGATGATCGAAACGCATGTTTTACCGGAGGCGCAACACCTCCGCGCCAAAACCGACCGTCAAAGTTGGGTTTGGCACCAAGGATTGTAGCAGCTTCGATCTGTGCCTCAGAGGCACAGATAGGTGCGCCGTTCATTGTTGCGCCGCCGCCGAGCGTGGCCGCATACATTAACTCGCGGACAGGCAAATAGACGGCTGCCGCAACGACACGGCTATCTTCCACGATGGCAAGGGCATGCGACCAGTCTTTACCACCTTCGATAAAGGCGCGGGTTCCGTCGATGGGGTCCACCACGAATTGGCGTTCCGTCGACATCCGGGCATCGGAGTCTTCGGTTTCTTCGGACAGCCAGCCATAATCAGGGCGTGCATCGCCCAGCGTCTCGGCCAGCATGTTGTTCACGGCCAAGTCGGCCTCTGTCACCGGGCCTGCACCGTCGGGTTTATCAGTGACGTTAGGGTTTTTCTGGAAAAACCGCATGGCGATGTCGCCCGATTGACGAGCGGCATCAATAAGAAGCGAAAGATCAGTCTCCGGCAAGGGTTAGCCCTTCGACCAGAAGCGATGGCACAACGCGCGACAGATACGTCCGGGCATCATTTGCTGGTATAATCGACATCAGCATATCCCGTAGGTTACCTGCCACGGTGCATTCATTCACGGGATAAGTGATTTCACCGTTCTCTACCCAAAACCCAGAGGCACCGCGCGAATAGTCGCCAGTGTTTGGGTTAATCGTTGATCCGATCATCGATGTAACCAGTAGACCAGTACCCATCTGCTTAAGCAGTTCGTCGCGTGTCTTATCACCTTGGGTCAAGGCAACGTTGGTCAGGCTTGGGTTTGGTGGTCCGCCAGTGCCGCGGGCAGCATTTGCTGTACTTTCCAGCCCCAACTGCCGGGCCGTGGCAAGGTCAAGCGTCCAGCCCGTTAGCAAGCCATCATCAACAATCGCGCGTTGCGATGTTTGCAGGCCTTCGGCGTCAAACAGCTTTGATCCCGGAACACGTGCACGGTGTGGATTTTCAATGATCGAAAGACCTTTAGGCAGTACCTGTTGATCCAGCGCATCACGTAGCCAGCTAGACCCACGCGCGATCATCACGCCATTGGTCGCCTGTAGCAGGTGGCCGATCAGGCCGCTGGCAATCCGTTCGTCGAACATCACAGGGTAGGCGCCAGTCTTGGGTTTACGGGCACCTTTGCGTTCAACCGCACGGGCCGCGGCGATTGTGCCAATTTCTTCGGCGTCGCGCAGGTCGGCCTGAAATACGCGGCTGTCGTAATCGTAATCGCGCTCCATCTCGGCACCGGTGCCGCTGATCGCAACACACGACAGGCCGCGATCGGTGCGGGCATAACCCGCAGAAAACCCGTTGGTCGCGGACATGTGTATTTGGCGGCGGCTATAGCCGGAGGATGCAGATTGCACCTGACTGATGCCGGGATTGCGCAGGGCGGCGGCTTCGGCGCGGGCGGCAGCGTCTTGCAGCGCGGCGGGATCGGGTTCTTCGCTCGGATCGGATAATTCAAGAACATCCGTTTCGAGGTTCGTCGCCAACTGCGACGGATCAGCCAACCCAGCATAGGGGTCTTCTGGCGCTTCTTTCGCCATCGCAACAGCGCGTTCAGCAACTTGGATCAGCGTATCCGGCTTAGTGTCGGATGATGACACACAGGCCTGACGCTGGCCAACCAGAACACGCAATCCGATATCCACCCCTTCGGACCGTTCCGCATGCTCAAGCGCACCTGCGCGGACGTCGATTGAAATAGAGGTGCCATCCACGGCAATCGCATCGGCGCTATCAGCGCCAGCGCGGCGGGCAGCATCCAATAGCTGCTGGGTCAGATCAGAAAGAGGCTGTGTCATCAGGTATCCTTTGTTCTCTCAGACGTAGTGTGTCAGACCTTTGGCTGCAAGCGGGCTTGGCCTCGAACGTTAAGAACAAAAAAGGCGCGCCGGTTGCCCGACGCGCCGTTTGCTTCATGTGTGGCAGTTATTTAACGCGTTGTCCGTTAACAAGAACATGACCTTCGCCATTCACTTCTAGGGTTGTTTCAAGTTGGTCGTCGCCGGTGGTGCGGGCGAACATGCCCATCATCATCCGTGGACCCATGACTTGCTCTTCTGGGATCAGACCCATATCGATTAGGTTGTCGATCAGTTGGTTCAGGCCATTCGCCTTGATCGCGACTTCGCCTTCGGGGCGCGGCATTGGCGCGAATGTCTGCGTATCAGTTGAATCGAATGTAAAATCTCCGGCACCCGTGACCAAAGCACCCGCAAGTGCGATTTTCAGATTTTCGAGCGATAGCGTGTTCAGTTCAAACGGAAGGTTGTCGCCTTTGATTGTTGCCTGCTGCGCAGGGTCCATCATGTCGATCATCGGCTGAGCGGTGCCAGAAAGTGCGAACTGGATCGTCGCAGGGTCGTGCGGCAGTACGTTACCCGGATCAATCATGCCCCAAATCATTTCGTTGATCGCAACGTCGATGAAATCAAAGCTCAGGCGGAAATCTTCAGGTTGATCGGACTTGCCCAAGGGTGCTTCGAAGCCAATACCATACTTCGCAAAAGTAAGCTCGATTGGAAAAGGAACTTCGGACCCTGTGATGTTAACGGCAACGTCGTTTGCGTTCGCATCATAAGAAACCACAGTGCTATTGAACTGTCCCTTAAGGTCGGTATCGCCCATGCTGACAGAACCCGCGAACTGTTCGCCATCTGCGTTTACATCGAAAATATAGCTGGCTGCATCAAGGGTATATCCGCCCTCCATCGCAAAACCGTTCGCAAACAGTTCTTCGGGGTTTTCGAAGTCCGCATCGATAGGCATCGCGATTGTCGCGGCCATATTGATGCCTTCGATCTTACCGCCGCCGGTAAAGTATTCGTCTTTGCCGCCCGGCACTTGAACATCAACAAGGATATCCGTTGATGCGATGTCCAGATCATAGCTGATATCACGCGTTTCAGTCTCGGCGGTGGCATAGGTGCCTGACATATCGTTCAGCACAATGCTTGCAGTGCCGTCAAATGTGACATCGCCGTCAACGATATCTTTCAGCGCAATCGCGATGCTATCTGCTTTTACGTCATAGTTCATCGCATCGGGGTCGCCGGACACAACAAGTTCAAGGCCGGACTGTGTGGTTTCAACTGTAACAACCACATCGGATTCGGGCGTGAATGTGATCGGGTAGCTGTCGCTCATCGTGATGACGACGCTACCGTTACGTTTTTCTTCGAAGCGTAGTTCTTCGATAGAGTAGTTTGAGGTAATTTCAGGCGAAGTTGATGTGACGGAAAGGTTGCTAACAACCAGTGTATCGCCAGACATTTCTTCTGACCCAACTTCAATTTCAGTCTGCTGGTAAAGCGACATTTGCTCTTTCCAGTCGTCCCAGACCTGCTGCGCAGTCACGTCAGCCTGTGCGGCGCCACCAGCAATCATTGCTGCAATGCAGACAGCGCTGCGCATTTTCATTGAGTAGGTCATTCGAATTCCTTTTCGTTATAATCTGCCCCGGTCGTTGTCGGCGTCAACAAGTCGTGCCAAGATCGGGTGTATCGATCGATAAACTAATCACCAATGCAGCTTACCGAAAGGGACAAGCGTGAAAAACATTAACATGGTCGGGAAAACCATACTTATCACGGGTGCTAGCCGGGGTATCGGTGCCGCTGCCGCCCGCGAATTTGCGGTAGCAGGGGCCAATGTGGCATTGCTTGCACGTAGTACAGACCACATTGCGGACATCGCCGGAGAGATCGGCGAAAAGGCGCTCGCCATTCCTTGTGACGTGTCGCGGCATTCCGAAGTAGAGGCCGCCGTCGCAGCAACAGCCCGCACATTTGGTGGGTTGGATGTACTGATCAATAACGCCGGGGTCATCGACCCGATTGGCGATCTATCTGACGCTGACCCGGATGCGTGGGGACGCGCGATTGATATCAACCTTAAGGGCGTGATGTACGGCATGCGTGCCGCGCTTCCGGGTATGATTGCGCAGGGCCATGGTACGATTATCAACGTGTCGTCGGGTGCAGCGCATGGTCCTGTCGAAGGCTGGACCGCATACTGTAGTTCAAAGGCGGGTGCATATATGCTGACGCGTGGCGCTGATCTGGAAAACCGGTCCAAGGGCGTGCGTGTCATGGGCCTTTCACCGGGAACCGTGGCGACAGAAATGCAGCGCGAGATTAAGGCGTCAGGGATCAATGCGGTTAGTCAGCTAGATTGGTCTGATCACGTGCCGCCGGAATGGCCAGCCAAGACCCTTGTTTGGATGTGCACGCCAGAGGCCGACGCCTACATGGGGCTAGATGTAAGCCTGCGTGAACAAACCATTCGCGAACAAGTAGGTCTTGTATGATCCACTGTGAAGTGACGGGTGACCTGTGGCGGATCACGATTGATCGGCCTGAAAAAGCGGGTGCTTTGACCCGCACCATGCTCGTCGAACTTGCCGAGATTGCAGAGCGTGCAAAAGAAGCCAAAGTTGTCGTTTTTGCAGGAACAGGGTCTGTTTTTAGTGCCGGTGCCGATCTAGAGGAAGCCCGCGCAGGGCTTGCGGTTGATCCTGTTTGGGAACGGCTATCTTCGGCGGTGGCTGCTTTGCCGGGATTGACGATCGCCGCTCTGAACGGAACTGTCGCAGGCGGGGCCTTTGGATTGGTGCTTGCCTGTGATCTGCGGATCGCCGTGCCAAAGGCAAAGTTCTTTTATCCGGTTATGAAGCTAGGCTTCCTGCCGCAGCCGTCGGACCCCGTGCGCATGGCCGCATTGATCGGCCCATCGCGTGCGAAAATGATCCTGATGGCGGGCCAAAAGGTTCTTGCGGATGAGGCTCTGCAATGGGGGCTGATCGACCGGATTGTGCCTGAAAGCGAACTTGATGCCCATGTCGCCACGTTATCGCAGGGCGCGCTTGGCGCTGAATATAGACATGTTAAGGGCATCAAAGGGCTGATTCCGGCGGGGTAATCCTTACTTGCCCTACTGGTGCAGGAACGGCAAAAGACGCGCAACGCGATGGGGTTTTATGGAACAAGACAATACATTGGTTGATCAGGCACGTGCCGCTTTTGATCAGGGCGTCGTTCTAGCGCAAGATTGGCTGCTTTCGCCGGCTGCTTGGTCACAGTTTGGGCTGTTAATCGTTGCCTACCTGTTGGCGCGTCTTGTGAATGCAAAGCTTACGCCGCGGCTTGAACGTTTCTTGACCCCTGATGCAGGAAGCATCTCGATCCTTTCGCATGTGCGTCGGTTTATTCTCCAATTCTTGCCGCTGATTTTACCGCTGTTGGCATATGGCTTTACTGCCCTAGGCGAGATCGTCACCCGGTCGATCTTTGGCTCTGGCGCTGTCATCGCATTCGGTAAGCGCGTGTTCTTGTTCCTCGCGGCGCGTGCATTGGCGCGTGACATTATCAAAGACCCATTCCTACGGACGCTGGCAAAGTTCGTACTTGTCCCGGCGACTGCGCTTTATGCGCTGGGCTTTTTCGATCAGGTAATCGAAACGCTAGGGAACACATCTGTAAGCTTGGGCAACATCAGCTTTTCGGCGCTTGCGATCCTGCGTGGGATCGTTGCGGGTAGTTTGCTGTTTTGGCTGGGGCAGTGGTCCAACTCGCAGTCGGCGGCCTATATCGAACAACAGCCCATGCGCCCCGCAATCCGGCAGCTTGTTGTTAAGGTAACCGAGTTCTCAATCTTCGGGATCGCCTTCCTGCTGTTAATGAACATCATGGGGATCAGCCTTAGCTCGCTTGCCATCATCGGTGGTGCCGTTGGTGTCGGCCTTGGTTTCGGTCTGCAAAAGATCGCCTCCAACTTTATCTCTGGCGTGATCCTGCTGGTCGAAGGCCAAGCAACGGTGGGCGATTATGTCGAACTTGATGGCGGTGAAGCCGGGACGATTATCAAGATGACGGCGCGTGCGACGTTCCTTGAAACCTTTGATGGTCGCTGGATTGTTGTCCCAAACGAAGACTTCATTACGACCCGTGTTGTGAACTATTCCGACAGCGGGTCCGCCAACCGTTACGAGGTCGATTTTTCTGTTAGCTACGATACCGATATCAACAAAATCCCCGCGATTATCGAAGCGGCGGTTGCGAAGCATCCAGAAGTGCTGACAGAACCCGAAGCCCCAGATTGTGAACTGCGTGGCTTTGGCGATAGCGGGGTCGATTTTGCGGTCGAGTTTTGGGTTAATGGCATTGATGACGGTAAGAACAAATATACCTCTGATGTGCTGTTCTTAGTTTGGAATGCTCTCAAAGATAACGGTATCGAAATTCCTTATCCGCACCGCGTTGTGGAAATCAAAGGCAACATGCCAACGTGACCGATGCCTTGGTCATTGGGGCTGGCCCTGCCGGGTTAATGGCCGCCGAGGTGTTGGGAAAGGCTGGCCTATCGGTGTTGGTCGCGGATGCGATGCCATCGGTGGGGCGCAAATTTCTGATGGCTGGTAAATCGGGTCTAAACCTGACGAAGATGGAGCCGATTGACCAGTTCCTGGATGCTTACGGCGATGCGCCAAAGGTCATGCGCGATGCCGTTGCCGCCTTTGGTCCGCAGGACATTTCAGATTGGGCCGAAGGTCTGGGTCAGCCCGTTTTTACAGGTTCGACCGGGCGCTTATTCCCGACGGTTATGAAGGCATCGCCGCTGTTGCGAGCTTGGGTTGGTCGACTGACTGATCTGGGGGTTGATCTGAAAACCCGCTGGCGCTGGACTGGTTGGGAAGGTCAGGCCGCGCGATTTGATACGCCCGACGGTGCACAGGAAATCACCCCAAAAGTCACCATTCTTGCATTGGGCGGCGCCAGTTGGGCACGGCTTGGGTCCGATGGGTCTTGGGCGCAGTTTTTGCCGGATGCCGTTGCACCGTTTGCCCCCGCGAATATGGGTTTTGTGGTGGATTGGTCAGAACATATGGCTCGGCATTTTGGGACGCCGATTAAGTCAGCGATGCTATCCGCTGGCGACACAGAATCACGGGGTGAGTTCGTGATTTCGGAGCGCGGTATCGAGGGTGGGGGGATCTACAGCCTGTCCAAGCCGTTGCGCGAAGGTGCACGGCTTACCGTCGACTTGCTGCCGGACTGGTCGGAAGATCGCGTTCGCGCGGCGCTCGCGAAACCTCGCGGTAAGGCGAGCCTTTCAAACCATCTGCGCAAGGTTTTGCGGCTTGATCCGGTGCGCATTGCGTTGCTGTCTGAATTCGGTCGGCCATTTCCAGATGATCTGGCCCCGCTGATCAAGGCGCTACCTATTCGGCACGCTGGCCCGCGTCCCATGGACGAGGCGATTTCGACAGCAGGTGGCGTGCGTTTTGATGCCCTGACAGATGGGTTGATGTTACGCGACCGCCCCGGCGTATTTTGCGCGGGCGAAATGCTGGATTGGGAGGCCCCGACTGGCGGCTACCTGATAACCGGATGTCTTGCGACCGGTGTCTTGGCTGGTGCGTCGGCTGTTGATTACGTCGTCGGCAAGAATACCCACTGACTAGTAGCAATCCTTAATGCTGCGCGGTAGACATTTGTAACCAGAGTGATGGAGTAACGTTTATGCTAAGAAAAGCTTTCCTTGCGACTACAGCTTTGACAGCCGTGATTGGGCATCAGGCCAACGCGCAGGACGTTGATCTAAGCTATGGCTATTTCGGAATGCCGGGTCTTGTCGATATGCCAATCGCACAAAGCGCCGACGAAGGTGAAATAGCGGGTGGTTTGATTGCCAAGGATGGCATGTTTCGTCTGAATGTAGGTGCGCAGTTAACTGACCGTTTGTCAGGAAGCGCGAGTTATACTTTAACAGATATTTATGACGCAACTGGGACTGGTATCGAAACAAGCGAATTGGAGCGATCGTTCAGTCTTCAATATCGGTTGGTCAATGAAGCCACTTATATGCCCGCAATTGCGATTGGGATGCGTGATTTTCTTAACCCAGGACGGTTCCAGTCTGAATATGTCGTGGCAACTAAGTCTATTGGTGACAGTCTGACGGTGACTGCCGGATTAGGTTGGGGCGCTATGGGGACTCATGATGGCTTTGATAATCCAATCGGTAGCCGCAGTGACAGGCCTGTATTCGATGAAAACACCCCCGAAGGACAGCTAGCAACGGATCAATGGTTTTCCGGTGATGCTGCGCTTTTCGGCGGGGCGTCGTATCAAATTAACGATAAATGGGGCGTGATGGCGGAGTATTCGTCAATTGCGTATCCCCAACAGGCGTATGCACCAGTTGTTGATGTCGAAAGCCCCTATAACTTTGGTGTAACGTACAGGCCCCTTGATGGTGTTCAAGTGTCGCTCGTGTCTTTGTATGGCGCTGATGTTGCGCTGTCCGGAACCTTTGTCTTGAACGCGAATAACCGGCCGGGAATGGGTGGCATCGAAAGCGCACCTGCGCCGGTAAAAGTGCGTAGCGAGAATGCGCGCGCCGCCCGTACTTGGGATCGTGGTAGTGTCCCCGAGGCGGGGCTTCGTTCTGCTATGAAAGCGTTGCTTGAGATCGAAGGGCTAGAACTTACTGGGCTGGAAGTTACCGATAGGACTGCGCGCGTGCGCTATGTTAACGGTCAGTATCGTTCGCAGGCCCAAGCGATGGGACGCGTTGCACGTATGATGACGCAAGTCATGCCGGGATCGGTAGAAACATTCATTCTTGAACCTGAAGTCAATGGAATTCCGCTATCGTCTACGTCACTTGCACGAAGCGATCTCGAAAGGTTGGAAAATCGGGCAGGCGCATCGGATGCGATTTTGGCCCGTGCTCAATTTTCTGATGCGGGTGGTGATGCTGGCCTGACGCAGGTTGCTTCTGATGCGCCCGCTTTTTCATGGGGAATTAGTCCGTATTTCGCCGTAACTTCGCTTGGGTCCGAAGGAGATCGTTCCGCTGACATCGGTTTGAAATTAAATGCGCGCTATCAGATTACGCCTCAGGTATTGCTGTCGGGGGCGATTGTTCAAAGTTTGCTGAAAGATGATTCAGAAGACCCCGTTACTGATACGACGCCAGATTTGCATAATGTCAGGACGGACGGCGGGTTCTACGGTGATGATGGTATCCCTGTCATGGAAAGCCTGATGCTAACCCACTACGGTCGGCCGGGCGAAAATCTTTATAGCCGGGTCAGTGGCGGGTATCTTGAACGGATGTACGGGGGTGTATCAGCGGAATTGCTTTGGAAGCCCGTTGAAAGTGACTTTGGCTTCGGCGCAGAGGTCAACTATGTCTCGCAGCGCGATACCGATATGGGCTTTGGATTTGATGAATACGACTATGATATCGTAACCGGTCACGTGTCTGCTTACTACGATATTGGTGACGGGTATCATACGCAGCTTGATCTGGGTCGGTATTTGGCTGGCGACTGGGGGGGCAAAGTGACGCTTGCCCGGGAATACGCAAATGGCGTCACCGTCAGCGCATATGTAAGCCAAACAGAGGTAAGCTATGAAGACTATGGCGACGGATCTTATAATAAAGGCGTGCGCATTTCTATTCCGCAAGATTTTTTGACCGGGCGACCAAGCCGTAAAGATTACGGTGCAACCTTGCGGACCCGCACTGGCGATGGTGGCGCGATGTTAAATGTGGATGGCCGACTGTACGAGGTTGTCCGCGATGCACACACCAATGACCTATCTGATAGCTGGGGACGGTTTTGGAGATGAAAAAGATGATGCGTTTAGGGTTTTGCTTTGTGGTTTTGACGCTGCTGGTATCCTGCGGCCAGAGTGGGATGACCGCGCGTTTGGCCGGGCTTGTCATGGGGCAATCCGCACCCGCAGAACAGGTTGCAAATACGCTTGTTCCTGCGGACGAAATGCACGCAAACCCCGGTAAATATTTACGCGTCAATATTCGTAACCAAGAGGCGTGGTCGTCAATGGTTCAGGTTGCGCGCAATAGTGGTCGAGTGACTTGGGTGGATCAGCGAAACGTAACTATGACGTTTGAGAACGGTTTGCTTGTTGCAACTCGTGGTTTAGTGCGTGATTTGATGGGTGCGGATGTTTCGCAGTCGTGGGTGGCGATCCAACGCGGGGGTGGAACGGCACAAAGACGGCATGATTTTATCACTGATCAGGATGGAATTTCGACGGAACTGTTGCAATGTAGCATCGTTTCCGAAGGAACTGAAGTTATCACACGCGCCGAAAAAACCTTCTCGACCCGTAGATTTAATGAGAAATGCGAAGGCGAACGCCTTACTTTCACCAATATTTACTGGGTAAATCAACATGGTGCTATGGTGCGCAGCCTTCAGGCAGTGTCGCCCGACGCCGGATATCTGCAAATCGATGTTTTCTGAACATGCGCAAACCTCTTGGATTTCGCATTAGGCCCTGATTTAATAGGGCAATGTGGATCACCACACAGTGGTAGACCACCCGTGCATTAATTGGAGTACCGACATGCGCCTTACAACTACTCTTGCCGCCACAGCTGTTCTGGCTGTTTCTGCTGTTTCCGCCAACGCTGGCGGTATGTCTGAGCCAGTAATGGCTCCACCTGTTGTTGTTGTTGAAGAACCAGCACCAACTTCTTCTATCAGCAGCACATATGTAATCATCGGTGTTGTTGCAGCTCTGCTTATCGCAGCTGCTGTAAACGCTGACGACGACTAAATCTAAGTCGAAAGACTTGATGAAAAGCAGGCCTCTGGGCCTGCTTTTTTCGTTTAACGGCTCGCGCGGGCCATCATTGCAAGGCGCATCAAAGTACGTTCCATCAGGGGCCCTTGCGGTGCCGTACTTGCCGAACGCAGTTGCAAATCCGCATCGGTCAGCGCCGTCAAAGCGCGTTCCAACCGGGGGCGACCCCAGTGGCTTGCTTGGCGTACGATTTTGTCGCGGCGCGGGCCAAAGACAGGTGGACGCAGCCGACCAACACCCGCCGCCGGGCCTCCGGGGTCAGAGGCCGCAGTGTGCAAGCGCCGAAAGTGTCGCATTGCGCCAATGCACAGCGTCACAGGGGTAACGCCCTGTGCGTATAGACTACTGAGCACAGGGCCCAGCTTTTCGGCCTGCCCAAGCGCCACGACCTCTAGCACATCATCCACGTCGACTTCTGCCGATTGTGGGGCGTTTAGCATCACCTCGGTTACTGACAGCGGTGTGTCGTCACCGCGTTTGTATAGGCTGATCTTTTCTAGGGTCTGTCGAAAGTCACCGGGTTCAAGCGACGAGGCCAGCGCAACAAGTGCATCCATCACCTCCCGCTCTGGCTGATCAATGCCCGCCTGTGTCAGGCTTTGTTCGATATCGGCGACCGATGGTGGGTCGTCATAGATACCGATAGCCATTGCATTGCGGTGGTTTTCGAACAGCTTGCGCAGTGCAGATTTCGCAGTCAGTTGACTGGCTGTTACGATGATCTGTGCATCGCCCGGTTTCCAGTCGACCAGCGCGTTGGTGATCGCCTTGGCGGCCGTATCTGTCGCGTCTTCGACAAAGGCAACGCGGTAGCCGGGAAAGAACCCTTGGGCCTTAACCGCGTCATCCAATAGCGCAGGGTCCTTGCGTAGGTCAGCGGCGGCCATGCGTGTCAGGCGCATTTCTTCTTCGCCGTTAGGACCAACCAAAGCGGTGATCGCTTGTTGCCGTTTTTCAGCGACGCGCATGGGGTCTGCACCAAAAATCAGCAGGCCAGTATGGGTCGGATCAGGCTTGCGGAAATATGCCGTTGCAGCGGTCCCTGACAGCTTCATTGTGTTAACTTAGGGCTAATGATCAGTAGGCGGCTCACGATCATATCGGCAAGAATGACGGACAGGCGCGCGGTCGCATCGGTTTCCGCAGTTTGGGTGGCCGTTGTGGAACCTGTCGCCGAGTAGCTGGTAAAAGCAGCAACTTGGCCTGCTTCGAATTCTTGTCCGTTGCTATCAACGAGCGTCCATGTACCAGTGCCGGTTACGTTATATCGGGTTGTGTCACCATCATCAGTGATGGCTGCGCTGCGGCGTCCTTGGGTCATGGTGACCTGTAGTGTGTATTGGGGCGCTGTGGATCGCCCCAGTCGCTGTTCCAGCCGCTCTTGTAGCCGATACCCTGCGATCGTTTCATCTGTTCTAAAGGCGATCATGCCGCGCAGGTTGCTACTGTCGCTATAGACAGGGGCAAAACCGCAGCCAGCCAAGGCAAGAAGCCCCAGAATGGCCAAGCGACGCGATGGCGGTTTAGACGACAATGTTCACAATCCGTCCCGGTACGATGATTAGTTTCTTCGGCGCGTTGCCATCCAAAGCTTTCTGCACAATCTCTAGACCCATCACGATTTCCTCGATTGCGTCTTTGCTTGCGTCGGACGCAACCTTGATTTCGCCCCGGCGTTTCCCATTGATCTGAATCGGCATCGTAACAGTATCTTCAACCAACATTGCCTCGTCTGCAACAGGCCATGGGGCATTAGCGATCAAGCCTTCGCCGCCCAGCAGGCTCCAGATCTCTTCGGATAGATGAGGTGTCATCGGTGACATCAGCTGTGCTAAAACCTTGGCTGCTTCACGTTTGGCTGCACCGCCTGCCTTGGATTTCGCCAAGACGTTGGTAAAGCCATATAGCTTCGCGATTGCCGCGTTAAAGCCAAAGGTCTCGACGCCCATGGTCACGTCATGGACTGCCTTGTGCGTGGCGCGCAGCAGATCCTCGTCACCTGTACCGGGTGCCGTGTCCATTGTTGCGATGTCGTTGGCAACACGGAACACGCGCGACAGGTGCTTGTGCGTGGCCTCTGCGCCAGATGCCGTCCATTCCACGTCCCGTTCCGGAGGGCTGTCGGACAGCACGAACCAACGTGCAGTATCCGCACCATATTTCGCCAGAATGTCATCTGGATCGACGACGTTCTTTTTCGATTTCGACATTTTGGCCGAAGGCACGATTTCCACCTCGGTGCCATCCGCCAGTTTCCCGTCGGTCACATCCTCGGGGAAGTGGTAGGCAGGGCGGTTGTCGGCACCCATCGTTTGGTATATCTCGTGTGTCACCATGCCTTGCGTAAACAACGCATTGAACGGCTCTTTGGCGCTATTCGGCAGATGCCCAGTGATGTTCATCGCGCGGGCAAAAAAGCGGCTGTATAGCAGGTGCAAAATTGCGTGTTCGATCCCCCCGATATACTGGTCAACGTTCATCCAATACGCGGCATCTTCGGCATTGGTCGGCGTTTCGGCATTTGGGGATGTGAAGCGGGCATAATACCAGCTGGAATCCACAAAGGTATCCATCGTGTCGGTTTCACGTTGAGCCGGTTTGCCACATGCAGGGCAGGCGCAATCGCGCCAGGTAGGATGACGATCCAGCGGGTTGCCGGGGATGTCGAATGTGACATCGTATGGCAATTCAACTGGCAGGTTTTCTTTCTTTTCAGGAACCGCGCCGCAATCATCACAATGGACAATCGGGATCGGGCAACCCCAATACCGCTGGCGGCTCAGGCCCCAATCACGCAGGCGGAACTTGGTCACGCCTGCGCCGATACCTTTGCCTTCGCAGTAAGCAATAGCGGTGTCGACAGCGTAGTCGCCGGTTTGGACGGTATCGCCAGCGAAACCTTTGACGTAGGTCACTGTTTCAGTTTTGGCTGGGGTATAGGCCTCGGTCAGGTTGGCGTCCGCGTCGGCGGAGGGCAGGAACACCGCGTTGATCGGCAGGTCGTATTTCGTCGCAAAGTCAAAGTCGCGCTGATCGTGCGCCGGGCAACCAAAGATCGCGCCAGTTCCGTAATCCATCAGGATAAAGTTCGCGATATAGACGGGCAGTTCCGAACCATTCAGCGGATGCTTGACGGTCAGGCCAGTGTCGTAGCCCAGCTTTTCGGCCTTTTCGATTGCTTCGGCCGTTGTCCCGCCTTTACGGCATTCAGCGCAGAATGCAGCGACTTTGTCGTCTTTGGCTTCCAATTCTTTGGCCAGCGGATGGTCAGGTGAAATACCGACGAAAGACGCACCCATCAACGTGTCTGGGCGGGTCGTGTAAACTTCGATTTGGCCGCCATCGGTGCGATCAAACGCGAATTGCAGGCCGCGTGATTTGCCGATCCAGTTGGCCTGCATCAGTTTGACTTTGGCGGGCCAGTCGTCAAGGCTGTCGATTGCAGTCAGCAGTTCTTCGGAATGGTCGCTGATCTTAAAGAACCATTGCACCAACTCGCGGCGTTCGACCTCTGCGCCGGAACGCCATCCTTTGCCGTCGATGACCTGTTCGTTCGCCAGAACGGTCATGTCGATTGGGTCCCAGTTCACGACGGCTTTTTTACGATAAATCAGTCCCTTTGACAGGAAATCAATGAACAGCGCTTGCTGCTGGCCGTAGTATTCGGGATCACAGGTCGCGAATTCGCGGGACCAGTCGATGGACAGACCCAGCGGCTTCATCTGTGCCTTCATGTCGGCGATATTGTTGTAGGTCCAATCCTTTGGATGGCCGCCTGATGCCATCGCTGCATTTTCGGCTGGCATGCCAAAGGCATCCCAACCCATTGGGTGCAGGATGTTATGACCGGTCGCCAGCTTGTACCGCGCGATCACGTCACCCATGGTGTAGTTGCGGACGTGCCCCATGTGAATACGACCCGACGGATATGGGAACATCTCAAGCACATAGTACTTGGGTTTGTCAGCGCTGCGGACGGCTTTGAATGTCTCGGCATCGGCCCAAGAGGATTGCCATTTCGCTTCGATATCGGCGGGTGTGTAAGTGGTCATCAGGGCGGTCTTTCAAGAATGCAAACGCCGGGCAACAGGGGCCCGGCGGATTTGATAATCGGGCGATATACCGAAGGCTATAGGATGCCGTCAGCGATACGAAGCTGTCGGGCGCGCGCGAGGATCGCGTTTTCTATGGCTGTTTGTGTTTCGATTGAAACGGGTCCACTGCGGCTTTGCAGTGCGACTTGCAGCGAACGCGCGTCCAGTGCGGGGTCAATGACGCGGATCGTGGCGCGATAGGCGTTGCCGCTGCCAGGGGGCGTGCCGTAGCCGGTCGATATGACACCAGTGAACGGATCAGCAGATTGTACAGGTAGAAAGTCTAGTACATCAAGGGATGCAGCCCATATGTATCGGTTCACCGCGACGTTTTCAGTACCGCGTGGTGTGTGGGGTTGGCCACCGCCACACGAGGCGAGCGAGCCGATCAACAAAGCAACAAGCCCTGTGCGAACAAAATTCAATATTGACGTCAAACCACTTCCCCTTTGCCGGGATACTTTGCCATTGGCGAAATATGTAGCGAACGGTTGAACGGGTCACAAGCGGTTATACAACAAAGCAGTCCCCACAAAAGTAAAGAGCGACCCAAAGGGCCGCTCTCGCTTAGTCAAATACTGGCTTCGCTTAGAATGCGAATGTCAGCTCAACAGTCGCGCCGTCTTGGTAGTCTGGGCCACCAACTTCGTCGTCTGCTTTTGCGCCACCAGTTTCAGCTTCTGCGTAAGAAACGAGGATAGATGCGCCGCCACCCAGGTCATATTCACCTGCGATGTATGCGTCTGTACCGTTGTTTGCGTCAGTCGCGTCGTCAGACTGGTCGTAAACACCAGCAAGGATAGTCAGACCGTTACCCAGGTCGTAAGAACCGTCCAGGCCGATTTTGTTTACGCCTTGGTCGTAGTCGTAGTCGCCTTTAACAGACAGTGCGCCTTCGGAGTAAGCAAGTGTTACACCGTAGTTGTCTTCGTCAGCTGCGTCGTCTTCTGAAACGTAGTAAACTGTCGCAGTTACTGGACCGAATGGGTAAGCAACTTGAACACCTACAGAAGATTCGTCCAGTGTTTCGTCAGATGCGTATGCAACTGTGATGTCTGCGCCAGAGAAAGACGCGCCTACAGACAGACCGAAGATTTCGGACGTGTTGTAGTCACCGTTTGCGCCGTTTGCCAGAACACCGAATGCAGCTTCGGATTCTTCTTGGTACGCAGCAACTACTGAGAACTGACCGAAGTCACCAGCAGCAGCAACAGACAGTTGGTCAACGTGGCTGTCGTCTGTTGGGAAGTTGTTGTCTGCATCTGCGACTGTGTAAGAAACGGCTGCTTCAACTGCACCGAAAGATGCTTCGCCGCGCAGAACTGTTTCGCCGTCAGCTTCTGAGAAGCCGTCAGATTCCATGTCGCCTGCAGATTTCCACAGTGTTTCAGCAGCAAATGCTGTGTCACCGTAGTACATGCCAGCAGATTCTGTTGTCAGAGACAGAACATAGCTTTCGCTGATGATGTCTGTTTCATTATCGTTGTCGATTGCGTCAAACTGAAAAGACGCAGCAGCTGTTACGCCGTTGTCCAGTTCCTGAGACATTGCAGTTGCAACGTTTGCGTCCCAGTAGAAACCGTCGTTGTCGCCAGCGATGCGTGAGTTGTAGCCCAGTGTTGCTTCACCGGAGAAAGATACTTCAGCAGCTGCGGCGCCAGCAAAGGCAACAAGCGCAGATGTTGTAAGAAGGATGCTTTTCATGGATTTATTCCCTCGTGTTTTGCATTCCCAAGAATGCCAGTTTTCCTAGCATTGGCGTTTAACTGCGCCCATTGGTTCTGACACTCAAGTAAATTAGACCATAATTAGGCGGGTTCGCGGAAAATGATGCATCAAGGACACACAGTGTTTTGGGCGGTGACATCGTCTCTAATTGCCTTTATTTCGGCCTGAAACGTGACGTGACCCTTATTTTTCGGAGCCTTACATGCCCTTAGCTGATATTCAGGACCGTATCCGTGCCGCTTGTGAGGCATCAGGGCGTAAAAAAGATGATGTGACCCTTATTGCAGTGTCTAAGGTGCAACCCAATGACCGGGTCGAGGCTGTCTTGGATCAGGGGCATCGAGTCTTTGGTGAGAATAAGGTGCAAGAGGCCGCAGGAAAGTGGCCTGCGTTCCGTGAGAGTTATAGTGACGTTCATCTTCACATGATTGGGCCGTTGCAGACGAATAAGGTCCGTCAAGCGATGGAGCTTGCACAGGCGATCCACACTGTTGACCGCCCAAAGTTGGCTGCGACCATGGTGCGGTTGGCGCAAGAGACTGGATATTGCCCAGATTTGTTTATTCAGGTGAACACCGGCGAGGAACCGCAGAAGGCGGGCGTTTTGCCTGCACAGGCAGACGCATTTATTGCCGAAGTGCGCGCGCTTGATCTACCCGTTAAGGGATTGATGTGCATTCCCCCCGTGGACGAGGAGCCATCACTGCATTTCGCGCTGCTTGCGAAGATCGCAGCGCGCAACGGTTTAACGGGTCTTTCGATGGGTATGAGCAGTGATTTTGAGCGCGCTATTGCGCTGGGTGCAACACATATTCGCGTTGGATCTGCTATTTTCGGCGATCGCGTAGCTGTGTGATGACGGACTATAACCCGCCACAGGATCCGCTTGTCATCTTACATGACGACCATGAGGTCGTTTTGGTTGATAAGCCGAGTGGGCTTTTGTCTGTTCCCGGTAAGGGCGAGTTGCTGGCCGACTGCCTGATGGCGCGTGTGAAGGCGGTGTTTCCTACTGCGCTTCTTGTTCACCGCCTAGATAGAGACACATCCGGGGTGATGATTTTTGCGCTCACCCCACATGCGCAGCGCCACCTAGGGTTGCAGTTTGAAAAGCGTCAAACCAAAAAGACATATGTTGCGCGGGTCTGGGGCGAAGTGCAGGAAAAGACAGGTACGGTTGATCTGCCGTTGATCGTGGACTGGCCCAACCGTCCCAAACAGATGGTTGACCATGAAAATGGAAAGCAAGCGCTGACCGACTGGCGCGTTATGCGTAAAGGCAACGGTGAGACGCGCGTGAGGTTAATGCCTAAGACCGGTCGTTCGCATCAGCTACGGGTGCATATGCTGGCCATGGGTCACCCAATTTTGGGTGACCCATTTTACGCCGAAGGGCCTGCGGGCGACTACCCCCGGCTAATGCTTCATTCTGAGACATTTCAGTTTCGGCACCCGGATGGCGGGCAAGGTACGCGCATCACAGCAAAGTGCCCGTTTTAGCTAGCGACAAATTCCGCGATTTTTTGGATTTCGGATTGGCTGATTTCATGTCCGCCTTGATGCCAATGCAATGTGACAATCGCCCCTTGCGCTGTGAAATAATCCGCAAGAGCCTGCGTCTGGGGTGCTGGGCAAATTGGGTCACGCTTTCCTGCCGTGATTAAGATCCGGCGGCCAGTAAGATTGGGCTGTGGTTTGGGCGTCCAAGGAATTAAGGGATGCATCAGGATTAGAGTATCAACGATGTCTGGCTGTTCTAGTGCTACAGCCGCAAGAATGTTCGCGCCGTTTGAATACCCAAGCCCAAACGTGCGAGGTGCGTTCGCCGTCGATATCTCGGCGCGGATGAACTGCGCCATTTCGGTCGTGCGGCGCGCAAGATCGGGCATGTCATAGACGCCTTCGCTTGCCCTGCGAAAGTAACGCAAGGCACCATGTTCGGTTACGTTGCCCCGCGGGGATGTGATATACGCACCCGGAGCGAGCTGTTCTGCAAATCCGTGGAACTGATCCTCGTTTCCGCCTGTCCCATGAAACGTCAGGAACAGCGGCTGTCCCGCTGCGCCCTTTGTGCGTTTTGCGTGATATGGCATATTAGTTCCCGATTGGTTGGAGGTAGCCTTCAAGTCGGGCGCGCAGATGTTCGTGCTGGCTCGGCAATTTCAGTGCTTCGCCAAGGTGCGCGGTATCCTCGTCACGGTCAAACCCCGGTTCGTTTGTCGCGACTTCAAACAATACGCCACCCGGCGTGCGAAAGTATATTGCATAGAAATAGTCGCGGTCGATGACTGGCGTAACCTGATATCCAGTGTCCAACAGCGCCTCGCGGACTTCTAGTTGGCGGGCGCGATTTTCGACGGCAAAGGCAATGTGGTGTACTGATCCGGCGCCCTGTGCTGCGCGGCGTGCGCTTGGGGTCAGTTCAATATCAATCACGTTGGCATCATTCCCGCCCGGAACGATGAAGCGAGTCACGTTGTTTTCTGTCTCTTGCTTTTCGTAGCCCATGAACTTTAGCAGTTCTGTGCTTTGGGCGTCATCGGTCAGTTGCATGTCGGTCGAATGGAAACCGCGAATACCGATATCAGCGCTGACACCATTGCCAGTCCATGGTGCGCGGTCATCATTGCTTTCGACAAGGGCAAATCTGTCGCCGTCTGGCCCATCAAACAAGATGCGTTTTTGACCAAAGCGGACGTCTTGGGACAGTGCCGTCGTTTCAAATGTGGCCAAGCGATCAAGCCATGCCTGTGACGTCCCTGTTGGGATGCTGAACGATGTTCGCCCAACTTCGCCAGTACCTGCGATGCCGCGACCAGCGTTTGGAAACGGAAAATACGTCATTACAGTCCCCGGCGTGCCGGCTTCGTCACCATAGTAAAGGTGGTAAACGTCGGGGGCGTCAAAATTGACGGTCTTTTTGACGCGCCGCAATCCAAGCACGTTAGTAAAGAACGCATTATTTGTTCGAGCGTCACTGGCCAGCGATGTGACGTGATGCAGGCCTTTAATTTGTTTTAGCATTGGTCATCTCCTGATCTGTTGCCGCATAAGTAGCGTGTTTTGATCCGCACTAAATACCACTGGGCGCACTGCAATGGTTCGAAAATGAACATGAATACACGTCAGACTGCGACAAAGGGTATGACCCCCGTAGCGCAATCAGCGTTGCGGGCATATATATCCATTAACGCATTACAACAAAGGAGCGTTCCAATGGGCCTACGCATTAACGATACAATACCCGATATGACGGTTGAGACAGATCACGGCACGATTTCCCTGCATGATTGGATTGGCGATAGCTGGGCAGTTCTGTTTTCGCACCCCAAGGACTTTACCCCCGTCTGCACTACAGAATTTGGCGCGGTCGCGCAGTTGGCAGACGAATGGGAAAAACGCGGAACGAAGGTTCTGGGCATCAGTATTGATGGTGTCGAAGATCACAAAAAGTGGAAAGGCGACATCGAAACTGTTGCTGGCACCAAAGCAGGCTTTCCGATCGTTGCCGACGAGGGGCTGGAGATGGCTAAAGCCTTCGACATGCTTCCTGCCGAGGCCTACATGCCTGACGGGCGTACACCTGCGGATAGCGCGACAGTGCGTTCTGTCTTTATCGTTGGGCCAGACAAGAAGCTAAAGCTGTCGATGACATATCCAATGACAGTCGGCCGTAATTTTGCCGAAGTCCTGCGTGCGCTGGATGGTTTGCAAACATCGGTTGGTCAGGGCGTGGCTACGCCTGCAAACTGGAATGTCGGTGATGATGTGATCATTCCAGCGTCGGTAAGCAATGAAGATGCCAAAGCGAAATACGGCGATTTCAAAACAGTGCTACCTTACCTACGCACGACGAAGCTTTAAGAAAAATGGACCGCATTCAAGATTGGATGCGGTCCACAAAATTTTAGAAACGGTACGCAAGCCCAAGGCTGAGGTACGGATAGATGTTTAGATCATCCGCATCGTCACGCGCTTCTGCGTAGTCGTCGCTGCTGTCAATTTCAGCTTGCAACGTGGCATCGTCAGATTCCGCTGACAGATCAACACCACCGATGAAAATCGCGCCGATTTCGCTGCTGAATGTCCAGTTGTCTGCGAAATGCAGATCATAACCGGTTGTCAGGACAGGTGCGACGGTGTTGTTGAATTCAGACTTTGTCGTCACAGAACCACTTGTGTACTCAGTTCCATCAATCTCGATGGGGTTGGCAGCTGACGCTTCTGCAACACCGGTGAAATCTGTGTTGGATAGGAACAGGCCACCTGAAACACGCCAGCCGCTTTGAGTTGGATAGTAATCTGCTAAGACGGCAACACCACCAAGGCTTGCATCAAATTCATATGAACCGTCACCAGGCTCAGAGCCGGAATCTTCATAAGAGAAGCCACCCATTAGCGCCCCGCGAACGCGAAACTGTTCGTTGATGACATAGGAAGCTTCAAGGTTGCCGCCGAATGTCGAAACACCAAGCCCGACGGACATATCGCCAGCTTCTTGCGCTTGGACAGCAGTACACGAAACAAGTAATGCTACGCAGCTAGCAAAAGTATAATTCATTATTAGTCTCCAAAAAGTGAATAAATTTTACCTACTGGAATTAGGCGGTGGGTATAGCTGAACTGAAGCATAATTTTATGATTTGTGGTTGGTTGTGATAGTACCGCAACGGTTGTTTTGGGGCTGAATGTGCGGTCCTCCGGTTTGCATGAATATGTAGCGTAAACTGAAAAGGCCCTGACAAATGAATGTCAGGGCCTTCGGGTAAATTAAGAGTGGGCTGAATTACTCTTCAGCGGCTTCTTCTTTAACGACTTCTTTACCAGTTTCCTGATCAACCATTTTCATAGCCAAGCGAACTTTGCCGCGATCATCAAAACCAAGCAGCTTAACCCATACTTCCTGACCTTCTTTTAGAACGTCAGAAGGATGGTTCAGGCGGCGGTTTTCGATTTGGGACACGTGTACCAGACCGTCGCGTTTGCCGAAGAAGTTCACGAAAGCACCAAAGTCGACCAGTTTCACAACTGTCCCTTTGTAGATCACGCCTTCTTCAGGTTCCGCTACGATTGAATGGATCATGTCGTAGGCTTTTTTGATCGCTTCAGCGTCGTTAGATGCCAGCTTGATCACACCGTCGTCATTGATGTCGACTTTTGCGCCGGATGTTTCAACGATTTCACGGATGACCTTACCGCCAGAACCGATAACTTCACGGATCTTGTCGGTTGGGATTTGCATTGTCTCGATCTTAGGAGCGTGAACGCTAAATTCTTGCGCGCCTGTCAGGGCTTTGCCCATCTCTTCGAGAATATGCAAACGACCAGCTTTCGCTTGCTCTAGCGCCTTGGACATAATGTCAGACGTAATGCCTGCAATCTTGATGTCCATTTGCAGCGACGTGATACCGTTTTCAGTACCCGCAACTTTAAAGTCCATGTCGCCTAGGTGATCTTCGTCACCCAAGATGTCAGACAAGATCGCGTAGTCGCCATCGTCTTCCATAACCAGACCCATCGCAACACCAGCAACTGGTGACTTAAGCGGAACACCAGCGTCCATCATGGACAAAGAGCCACCGCAAACAGATGCCATCGACGACGAACCGTTTGATTCAGTGATCTCAGACACCAGACGGATTGTGTATGGGAAATCAGTTGCAGCAGGCAGAACAGCCTGAAGCGCACGCCATGCCAGTTTACCGTGACCGATTTCACGACGACCTGGGCCAGACACACGACCAACTTCACCAACAGAATATGGTGGGAAGTTATAGTGCAGCATAAAGTTCGACTTATACATGCCAGTCAGCGAGTCGATCATTTGCTCGTCGTCGCCAGTACCCAATGTCGTCACAACCAGACCTTGGGTTTCACCACGCGTAAACAGGGCAGAACCGTGTGTACGTGGCAGGATACCAGTTTCTGAAACGATTGGACGAATAGTGTCCAGTGCGCGACCGTCGATACGTTTGCCGTTTTTCACAACATCGCCACGTAGAACGTTTGATTCCAGCTTCTTAAGCGCAGCGCCCAAGTTGCCGTCTTCTTTTTGTTCGTCGGTCAGTGCGTCAATGATTGATGCCTTTGCAGCAGAAACAGCGGCTGTGCGCTCTTGCTTGTCTGTGATTGCATAAGCAGCGCGCATCGCGTCTTCGCCTGCGGCTTTCACAGCAGCGGACAAATCAGAATAATCGACAGGTTCGAAGTCAAACGGCTCTTTCGCTGTTTCTTCTGCTAGGTCGATGATCAGGTCGATAACTGGCTGGATTTGCTCGTGTGCAAAGTTAACCGCGCCCAGCATTTCTGCTTCGGATAGTTCGTATGCTTCGGATTCAACCATCATCACGGCGTCTTTGGTGCCGGCTACAACAAGATCCAAACGCTGCTCTGGATTCAGGCGCAGGTTATGCATGTCGTCGATTTCAGGGTTCAGGATGTATTCGCCATCCACGAAACCAACACGACAAGCACCGATTGGGCCACGGAATGGCGCGCCGGAAATTGTCAACGCAGCAGACGCAGCGATCATCGCAACCATGTCTGGGTCGTTAACCATGTCGTGTGACAGAACTGTACACATGACCAGAACTTCGTTTTTGAAGCCGGGAACGAACAGTGGGCGAATTGGGCGGTCGATCAGGCGGGATGTCAGCGTCTCTTTTTCAGTTGGACGTGCTTCGCGCTTGAAAAAGCCGCCCGGCACTTTACCGGCGGCATAGTATTTTTCTTGGTAGTGAACGGTCAGAGGGAAGAAATCCTGGCCGGGTTTTTGGGCGCGTGCGAATGTCACGTTTGCCATAACACTGGTTTCACCCAGCGTGGCAATAACAGAGCCGTCAGCCTGACGAGCAACCTTGCCCGTTTCAAGTGTGAGCGTTTCTTGCCCCCACTGCATCGATTTTTTAACTTCGTTAAACATCATGTTTTCCTAGTCGGGCCGCAGCCCATTTTGCGTAGGGGGCGTATTCCCCCTCATTCCGGTATCTTCTTTGTCAGGCGCTGGAATGCGGGCGCCGGTCTCTCAAGATTTGCGGGCCATAGCTGAATTTTGTGTATTTGGGAAGAGAAAGCTCTTTCAACTACGATTTGGTCACATTTTGTACTGTGTCCGTTCAACTACTTGGCCTTTGCTAACCATGAAATTTGGAGTTATTTGTTCGCACACCTTATGCGTGTGCTGTGCTGCTTTTCAAGAGAATTAGTTTCGAGCCACCCCAAAGTAAAAAACGCCCACCAAAAGGCGGACGTTTTATGTCATTACCGAAGCTGTGCTTCGATTTGTCGGCTTAGCGACGTAGGCCCAGACGCTCGATCAGGCTTTGGTAGCGTGCTACGTCTTTGGCCTTCGTGTAGTCCAAAAGCTTACGACGCAGAGCAACCATTTTAAGCAGACCGCGGCGGCCGTGATTGTCTTTTTTGTGGGTCTTGAAGTGCTCTGTCAGTGTCGCGATGCGCGATGACAAGATAGCAACCTGAACTTCGGGCGAACCTGTGTCGCCTTCTTTGGTTGCAAATTCTTTCATGATCCGTGCTTTATCTTCAGCAGTAATCGACATCGGGGTCTCCTTGTTATTAAGGGTGAATGGCGCGATCCGGGATGTCGTCCAGAAAGGCCCGTGGAGGTTCCGGCAAGGGATTCCCTGCGCGGATGGCTGCGTTTAGGGGGATTCCGCTAAAAAGGAAAGCTTTTTATGTGGAAACCAGCGTGACCGAAGAAAGATCAAGTTCTGTCAGATTACTGAATGTGGCAACGATTTGATCGTCGGCGAGCAATACCAAACCGTCGTCAGATAGCTGTGTTGTGATTGTCGGTTCGTTCCCCGTATAGCTGATTTCGATTACGTCTTCGCCGGGCGCAAAGTCTTGGATGATTGTCCCGGTGTCGGTCCCCAGCACAAAGGTATCAGCGCCAGTGCCGCCGTTTAGGATGTCGTCATTTCCGCCAATCAGCACATCATTTCCTGCGCCGCCGTTCAGAAAGTCGCGGACGTTGTCTGCGCGATCTTCAATAGTATCGTCGCCCGCGCCGCCATGCAGAGTGTCCGCACCACCGCCACCGATTAATGTATCGTCACCCAATGAACCAAGCAGCATGTCTTCGCCTGCGCCACCCAATAGGATGTCATTGCCACCGCCACCGTTCAGACTATCGTTCCCAGAGCCGCCTTCGATACGATCATCACCGATGTGTCCAAACAGGTTATCATTCCCAGCATTGCCATTGATCTGGTCATCACCCGCTCCGCCGTGGATTTCATCGTCGCCCGCACCACTTGCCAGCAGGTCATGACCGCCTTCACCATCGAGATAGTCATCGCCTGATCCAGTGGTTACAATATCATCGGTATCACCCGAAAAAACGATCATGTCTGCATCGACCGCATCCATGAATTCGTCCATTGGCATGATGTATTCGTCATCGATTTCATTGGGGCCGTCTTCGGGTGTGGCGGTCTCTGGTTCGTCGTCTTCAGGGTCCACCAGCATAATTGCTGACATTGTCACCCCAAGAATTCCTAAAATCGCCAACATTGTCATTACCTACGGTCGAGCGAGTCGCTATCGACCCACCTGCAGGTTATTTTCTAGCATAGCCAACGCGTTGAGCAGTCTGGAAACTGCCGCAATGGTTAACGTGTCGTCGGGTCCCAACGCATCGGTTGTTGAGTATAGCTGATGTATAGTGGGTGTTTGGGGTGGCCATATTTGGTCAGCCCCAAGGTAAAGATCGGTTTCCCAGTCTTGTGCAAAAGCGCTGCTGTCGCAGCACCGCGTTCCAAATGTTCGCCGTGTGTCCCCCAAGCGGCGATAATTTGATCCGCCCAATTAACTGATTCCAATAGAACGGCGTCATTTTCTGAGCCGACTGGATCATTGGCTTTGCGCATCAAGTGGGGATCAGTCTCGCGCCATGCGAAGATGTTCGTTACCCGGAACGCGCCAAAACCCAGTGTACGGGCACGCCTTTCGCAACGTTCAACTGTTGGGTCGTTTTGAACCTCGGTTGCTTTGGATGGGTTTAGCATCACGAACATTACGCGCTTGCCAGTGTCTTCCCAGATTCTGGTTAGCGCATAGCGGTAGCGTTCGCAGTCCGAATAAAGTGCGGTCGAAGGCGCGTCGTCTTTGGTATGGCTTCGTACAATCATCACTGCGAAGGGGAAGGTGGATTAAAATCCACCCTACGTTACAAAAACGCGGGTTGGTTGGATTTCGCCACCGCGGTAGGTGCCGACAGCGATGGCCTTGCCTTCGAAGGATGCCCATACTTCTTCGCCGTATTCGATGCCTGACGCGATCACCGACGCCGGGTTGCCGTTCCGCAGCTTTGTTACGCTTTCAGCAAGGCATCGGACCTCTGGTAGATCTTCGAGCCCGATTTCTAGGGGTTGGATAAATGCGTCTAATTCGGTGGTTTTTGCGAGCGCGTCGATTTTTTCGAGGGTTACGCCATCGGTCGCTTGAAATGGTCCAGACCAAATCCGGCGCAACGATCTTACGTGGGCTTTACAGCCTAACGCCTCGCCTAGGTCGCGGGCGATTGAGCGGACATAGCCCCCTTTGCCGCACGTCATTTCCAGAACGACATGATCGGCGTCTGGGCGGTCAATAAGAAGAAGCTCTTCGACCCACAGCGGACGTGCCGCGAGTTCCATTTCTTCGCCGTCGCGCGCTTTTTTGTAGGCGCGTTCACCGTCTACTTTGACGGCTGAAAACTGAGGTGGAACCTGCATGATGTCGCCGATAAAGGCACCAAGCGCGGCCTTGATGGTTTCGTCGTCCGGGCGCAGATCGCTTGTCGCGATGACTTCGCCTTCGGCGTCGTCGGTATTTGTCGCCTGACCAAGCCGAATGGTAAAGGTATACGCCTTTAGGGCATCAGTGATGTAAGGAACGGTTTTTGTCGCTTCGCCCAATGCCACGGCTAGAACGCCGGTTGCTTCGGGATCAAGTGTTCCTGCGTGGCCTGCCTTTTTCGCGTCAAGCGCCCAGCGAACTTTGTTCACCACGGCGGTCGAGGTCAGCCCGGCGGGTTTGTCCACCACGAGCCAGCCAGAAATATCGCGTCCCTTGCGTTTGCGCGCCATCGTTCATGTCCTTTGTCAGATTGCGCGCTTGCTAGTCGCCCAAAGCGCAGCGGTCAAGCACGACAGAAAGTAGCGCGATGTTAACAGATTTGGAGGTGGGGTTGATTTTTTGTCTTTTCGACAAAAAGCCGCCCGCATATCGGTTGCGCGCGGCTTTTTGTTCTAAGCAGTTCAGAGCCCCGATTTACTGCTTTCGATGTATGCGGGGATAATTTCGTCGAATTTGCGGTTAATTGCTTCGAATTGCTGATCGATGCTTAGGGCGAGTGTGACGTCTGTCGATCCCGCCACCTGATCAAGGTCGGCTTTGAGTGTTGTCCAATCTGCGGCGATGGTTTCGAGCGATGCACGAACTTCTGGCGTTGGTGGCGCGGATACGCCGAGGCTATCGAAACCGTTGATCAGCGCGCCCATCGAGGCGTCAAACCGACCTACAGATTTGTCAAAACGTGTTGTGCTGCCCATCACGGTGTTTCCGGTTATCAAGCCGCAGGCTTCTTTGCTGATTTGATTGGAAAGCGCTGGCTGGCGGGTCACAATATCAAGGGTAAATGCGTCGCTTTGCAATAAGGCCGGCGGGATTGCGTAGTCAGCAATGATTTCGCGTAGCAAGTATTTTGACGTGTGCATCATATTAAGGTTGTGACGCGAAACATAGTCTGTCCCGTCAGTCGGACCTTCGCCGTTTAGGCGCCCCAGTGCGGCTTCTTTAAAGCGGTCCCACTGTGACGTTACACTATAAATCGTCGAGTTCAGTCCGCGCCCTTCCTCGGGTGTGTCGATGCCTAGTGCAGGGTCACCTTCTGTCAGCGCTGTTAGATAGCTGTCATAGTCGGCAACGCTTTGCGTGATTTGTGCGCTGTAGGCGTCGATCTCGATCCCGGCGTCGAAAAAGCACGACGCGACGGCCATGCGTTGTGCCGTTTCACGCATCAACCCGCCGACATGCACGCGCTCTGCGCCAGCCATATAAACCGCGTCGGCCTCGCTTTGTGCGAAAACTGACGTGCTTAGGCAAACGCTGGCGATCACAACGCCTGTAAGCTGCTTGGTTGCGGCAATGGGTGACTTTTTAGACATGGCGACCTCTTTACTCCGCGACAGGGTGAGATGCGCGTTGCCGCACATCTGTGATGTCATAGCGTTTGAAAACTTGTTGAACCCGCTCATTGTGTGCTGATCCATGTTTCGACGCGACGGTTAATTTGGCGTCCTGATTCTGTTGTGTTGCAGGCCGCCGGTGCGATTTCACCAAAACCAGTGGTTTTGATTGTCACATCGCTAAGGCTATCGCCCGCGAGTGTTTCAAGTGCGGCGCGCACTTGGGCGGCGCGTCCCTCTGCGAGTGACAGGTTGGGACCGAATGCACCGACCGAATCCGCGAACCCGACCAATGTTACTTCGGTGCCTGCTGGCATATCCTTGAGATAGTTTGCCAGCCGCGTCAGGTCAGCCTGGCCGCGAGGGTCAAGTATTGTCGAGCCGGTGCGGAAACGGAACGTGGATGACAGGCGGTCGTTGTTTGCCATCAGCGCGAGCATATTACTTGCCACGCGCTGTTCAGCGGCATTTGTACCTGATTGAAGAACGGTTTTGGCGCGCGGACTTGCGAGGCCCATTTCGACCCGCTCAACGCCCAGATTGATAAAGCCTGATTGCCGGATAACACCGTTCGCTGCATCAGATGTCGCGTAGTCGATAAACCCAGTTGCCATTGGGTCAGCAACATCACCGCGGTTGTACAGGAATAAGCGGCGGAACAATGTGTATTCCTCGGTTTTAACTGAAAACGCATCAGGCTCTGTGCCAATTCCACATTCGCTGATCAATGTTAGCGGTTTCTGTCCGCGCTTAAATGCAAACCCAACGTAAGCAATCGCGCCTTCATTTTCGTCAACATAGTTCGAGGCTTCGACGTTGTCGGTGGCCGTAAATGCGCTGGGTGCGTTTGCTGGTGAATTGCCGCCAAACACGCCTGCGTTAAAGACCGAAGCGGTGTCAGAGTCGCTTGTTACCACGGATACAGGAAGATCGGGTCCGCCGACCTGCGACCAGTTTGTAACTTCGCCGCGATATATGCGCGCCACGTCGGAAACGGATAGCTGTGTTACTGGGTTGGATTGATTAACAATCACCACCAGGCCGTCCAGCGCGAGAATGTGTTCTTGGTCCAGTGCGGTCATGTCGCCAGCGCCATTTGCAGCAAGTGCTGTGGCTTCGTCTGCTGTGATGGGACGCGCGGACATTGCGACCTGCGTAGTGTTGTCGAGCAGCCCAGAGAAAGCGTCGCCTGCGTTGCTAGAGCTAACCAGATAGGTGCCCATCGAATCGCCGAACCCTTGTTGGCCGACAAGCGTTGCTGCGAACTCTCCGTCGTTTGCAGTGGTGGTCACCGAGGATTCTGCATCTTGTGATGTCGCGTAGCCGCCCATCAATAGGGGCATCAAACCTTGTGCAATAGTGTCAGACCCGCTGATTGTGATGTCGGCTTCAATCGCTTTGGTTGTTGGGCAACTTTCGCCCTCGCAACGTACGCGGTTGGTCGCAATACGAAGATCACCCAACGCGGTTTGAAGAAGGTAGTAGTCGTCGACGACCCCGATCAAATTACCCTGAAGGTTGATCGTACCATCGGTCGACCGCAATGTGACAACGTCAGCTGCTGCGCTCGTGCATAGCGCGGTTGTGCTCGCCAGAATGAGGGTTCTCAAAATAGAACGTTGTTTGGTGCTGGTGGTGTGTTTCAAAGAAGAGCTCCATTCTACTAGGTCCCTGAGCGGGCTGAAATTTTAGGGCGTATTGTTTACCCGATGTACGGATATCGGCCAATACAAATGAGATTTCACAGCATCCTGAGAACAATTGTGGTGCCATTATGGCAGGGATCGGGCGTGAAATTACTTTAAACTTGGTTGAATGGCGTCGCAGATCACGTGTCCTGGTAGCGCTAACTGCCTATTTTTTGTGTAGCCACAATGGGATACGATGAAAATTTGACCAAGTGTAAAACACGGCATTTGGGCACAGAAATGTGGCGAAATTTTTAAATGCGACCGTGAATGATTTTTTATTTTGCAGACAGGCTGTGGGTAAAACGACACGCTATCAGGAGGATATGACCTCTAAAAAGGCTTCGCCAAATCGCTCGGCGTACCGTTCTCCAATTAAGCGTTCTAGCTGGCTAGCGTCAGCGTTGCGCATTTGTGCCACCTTAGCGAGCGTGGACGCGGTGCAGCTCATCGGTTTATCCGCGCCATGCGGACCGCGTGACAATGCGGCTTGCACTTCAAGTAACCGATCGTAGATTTCACCTTCGTTCCGTCCGGCTAGTTTACGCCTTGCGGGGTGGGTTTCTTCGACTGCGCCAGCAATGACTTCTAGGAAATCACGACCGTAGCTTTCCAGCTTTTTCGCGCCAACCCCGCCGATCTGCGCCATTTGGTCCAAGGTGACTGGGCGCTTTTCGGCCATTTCGATCAGAGTACGGTCATTGAAGATGATGTAGGCTGGCACCCCGCCTTGCTCTGCCAAATAGCGTCGCTTTGCTTTAAGTGCGGACAGTAATGGCGCGTCTTCTTCGCTGACAAGCATCCGGACTTTGGGTCCGCTGCCACGCGCAGCGCGAATGGTATCACGCCGCAGTTCGATGGTTGCTTCGCCACGCAAGATTGGCCGGGCGGCTTCGGTCATGCGCAGCGCGCCGTGGCGTTCGCGGTCAGGCCGAAGCAGGTCATGCCCCATCATTTGCCGGAATATCGCCTGCCATTGGCGTTTGTCGTATTCTTTGCCAACGCCGAATGTGGGCAAACTATCGTGCCCGCGTTGCTGAATCTTATCGGTTAGATCACCACGCAGAATGTCGATTAGATGCCCCGCGCCGAACCATTCTTCGGTCCGCAGCGCAGCAGACAACGCCATACGCACAGCGGTGGTGCCGTCGAACACCTCGGCGGGTTTATCGCAAAGGTCGCAGTTGCCGCAGGGGCCTGGGGTTTCACCGAAATACTCAAGCAGGTTTTGACGGCGACAACGAAGCGCCTCGGCCAACCCTAACAGCGCGTTTAGACGCCCATGGTCAGCAGCGCGACGTTCGGGCGGTGCTAGCCCTTCATCGACTTGTTGGCGGCGGAACCGGATATCATCGGGGCCAAATAACGTTAGCGTTTCGGCTGGCGCACCATCACGACCGGCGCGACCGATCTCTTGGTAATACCCTTCGATTGATTTCGGCAGGTCGGCATGCGCGACCCAGCGAATATCGGGTTTGTCGATGCCCATACCAAAGGCGACAGTGGCACAAACGATTAGCCCGTCTTCTTGTTGGAAACGGCGTTCAACGATGCGGCGGTCGTCGGCTTCCATGCCGCCATGATAATGGCACGTCGCATGACCAGCATCGTTCAACGCTTTGGCAAGGGTTTCTGTTTTTGCACGGGTCCCACAATAGACAATGCCGGACTGCCCTTTGCGGGCCGAAGCAAAGTTCAAGATTTGCGCGCGTGGTCCGTCTTTGACCGCAAAGGCAAGGTGGATGTTCGGCCTGTCGAAACCACGCAAGAATGTAGAAGGCTCTGCACCATCAAACAGTTTTTGCACGATTTCGACTTGGGTTTCAGCGTCAGCCGTAGCAGTGAACGCGGCAAGTGGTACATCCAACGTGCGGCGTAATTCACCGATGCGCAGGTAATCAGGGCGGAAGTCATGACCCCATTGGCTGACACAGTGGGCCTCGTCGACTGCAATCAGGTTCACGCCAACGCGTTTTAGCATGTTGACCGTGCCACCCGAGGCGAGCCGCTCTGGCGCCATGTAGAGCAGTTTCAGCGTGCCAGCCTCTAAAGCGGCAAAAACGTCGTCGGTTTCTTCTTGGGTATTGCCCGAAGTAAGTGCACCTGCCGAAACTCCAGCTTCGCGTAGTCCGCGCACTTGATCGCGCATAAGGGCGATCAGCGGCGAAATAACGACAGTAACGCCATCGCGTACCAACGCAGGCAATTGGAAACACAGGGATTTACCGCCACCTGTTGGCATAATCGCCAGCGTGTTTTGCCCAGCGATTACTGCCTCTACGATATCTTGCTGGCCCGGGCGAAACGCATCAAAACCAAAGATATCACGAAGCAGCGTGGCAGCGGGCATATAGGGTAACCTGTGTGGACGGGTATTTAAGTTCCGCGCACATTCCCACGTTCAGATTCTGGCAGCAAGCGCCGGAACGAAAAAAGGCCGCCTTCCTTACGGAAGACGACCCTTCTGGAGTACCGCTTGCGCGGATAGCTTAGCGAACGATGTCGTAATCTTGCTGAGCAACAACTTGACCGTCTACTTTCAGCAGGGCGATCACTTTGTTCAGTGGTGTACCACCAACGTTGACGCGAACGTCGCTGTTTGCACCAGCGTGGACAGATTCAGTTCCGATCAATGTGCCGATTTCGCCTGAAGCGCTTTTGTAGATCTCTACAACGCCGTCACCTTCAGCGCGAACGATGCCCAGATCCAGAATTGAAGTCGCATCCAAGTTTTCACCTAGCTCGAAGTAGCTTTCTGCAGAAGCAGCAGAACCCAGAGCGGCGACAGTTGCAGCAGCAAGTGCGATTTTTTTGATAGACATGATATGTTCCTTTTTCTCTTTTATTTTGCGACGTTAATGCCGCTGATTGTTTGTCTCGGCGGCGTTGTTTGCCGTGTTGATGAATTGCATATCGGGTGCTTGATGCCGTTTGAAAAGGCCGATTTCGATCACGAAAATGGTGATCAATGTGATCGGAAATAGTTCTTGAAAATGGTGCGGGCAGCCCCAATAGCTAGGTTCTGTGCGACAGTGAACGAAAGTAATTCCATCTCTGTGCGTTCGTGCGATGCTCAGAGTTTAGGCGCGATCACAAAACTTATGCGAACGCATAATTGTGAGGAGAAATATTTCTGCCAAATTACGGCTGTGTGATCGATTTTGGCGATCCGCAGCCGTTGCCACGGATGAAATCCCAACGTAGCGTCCCCGAAAATAGGAGTACGACAATGGGCGAGATCATATTTGTGCGCCACGGTCAGGCAAATTCAGGCGCGACTGACGAAGAAAGCTATGACAAGCTGTCAGATCTTGGGCATCAGCAGGCCCGTTGGTTGGGCGATTACCTGCGCGACCGCGAAGCCCCATTCGACAAAGTGATCGCCGGCAGTCTACGCCGTCACCGCGAAACGGCAGCCGGGATGGGGTTTGCAAAACCTGTCATTGATCCACGTCTTAATGAGATGGACTATTTTAGTCTCGGTAAGGCGCTTGATGATGTGCACGGTGTGCCGATGCCCGGCCCGGATGAATTCGCGGCCCATATTCCACAAGTCATGGAAGCTTGGCATCGCGCTGAAATCCAAGGCGTCGAAACATTCGCATCGTTTGAAGAACGGGTAACAGGTGTGCTGCAAGAAGCCGCGCAGCCGGGTGTTCGTGTGCTATGTGTGACATCTGGTGGTGTGATTGGGATGATTTTGCGCCATTTGCTGTTGTTAGACCCAACACGGTTGGCGCATGTATTGCTTCCAATCATGAACACGTCAGTGCATAGGGTTCACGTCATTCCGCAGGGGCCGATTTTGGCAAGCTTCAACGCAGCGCCGCATCTGGATCATCCAGACCGTGCGCATGCGATTACTCACTATTAAGGAACGAAAAATGGTGCATCTTTGGGTTCGCGCGGAAAGCCGCACCAACGAAGAACGTGTTGGCCTTACGCCGGACGGCGCAGCGCAGCTGCTGGAACAAGGGTTCACGGTCACGGTCGAAGAAAGCCGTCAGCGTATTATCCCAATTGCGGAATACGCAGCAGTCGGTTGCGACATCACGCCCGAGTTTTCATGGGTGGATGCGCCAGCTGATGCGCTGATCTTTGGGCTCAAGGAATTGCCCGAAGACGGCACACCACTACGCCACCGTCACATCATGTTCGGTCATGCCTACAAGGGGCAGCCATCGGGGCGCGTCCTGCTGGACCGGTTTCAGGCGGGCGGCGGTGCGCTGTATGATCTGGAATATCTGACCCACGCAGATGGTCGCCGTGTCGCGGCGTTTGGCTATTGGGCAGGGTATGCAGGTGCGGCTGTGTCGCTGATTTGCTGGATCGCACAACAAAACGACGGGCAATCGGGCCCGGTGCATGCTTATCCAAATGCTGCTGACATGCGTGCTGATTTGCTGTCGCGGTTAGGGGACACCCGCCCGAGCGCATTGATCATCGGAGCGCTGGGCCGTGTGGGTACTGGCGGTGCTGATCTATGCGAGGCGATGGGGATGCAGGTTACCAAGTGGGACATGGCGGAAACCGCTTCGGGCGGTCCTTTCCCCGAGGTGCTAGCGCATGACATCTTCTTGAATTGTATCCTTGCACGACCGGGGACACCTGTGTTCGTGCCAGCGGACGCGAAGGCCGCAGACCGTAAGCTGTCAGTCATTGGGGATATTGCTTGCGATCCAGACAGCGATTTTTCACCGATCAAGGTTTATGACCGGACCACGACATGGGCTGACCCAGCTCTGCGCGTGCACGATGATCCGGTTTTGGATGTAACGGCGATTGATAACCTACCTTCGATGCTGCCTGCGGAAAGCAGTGAAGATTTCGCCGGGCAGTTACTGCCTCATCTCATGACGTTGGGTGCATTGGGCCAAGATGTCTGGGGACGCGCAGGTGCATGTTTCAAAGGGGCGGTGGGTTAAAACCCACCCTACTATAACAGGTCATCCTGTAAAACGGTCGGGTCTATACCTAATGCTTCCAAACCGGTCTCAAGGTGGTTGGCCAAATGTGGCGATCCCTTGAGGTATTCTGCCGTGGGCGTCGTTGCTTCTTCGGCGGCCGTGCGCAGCGCTTCGTCCAGTTCTTCTGGTTCAAAGTTACCACGACCAATCCAAAAAACGGCGACTAATACGGCCTGTTCTGTTTGGGTTAGGTGATTAACAAAGCCATCGAACTCTGGCTCGGCCCGATTGAGCTCACGGGCGAGGATGATCACCTCTGCGATTTTATCTGTCGTGATTGGTAGCATGTTCACGTCCTCCTTATCCGCACTATGGGACAAGGCGTGATGCATGACCTTGATCTGGCGCAACTAGTCCCGAAGTGGGACGACCTTTGGGTCTGGCGGTGTTTCGAGTTCTTCAAAATCAAATTGGTCGAGCCGATTGGCACGTTTGCCAGCCTTATCCGCCGAGATTTTAATTTCTTCGATGTCTTTTGCCGCCTGCGCAAAGTGACGGTCAAGGTTCCCGACCCGCCCGACCAGTCGATCAACGTCACCACCTAGCAGAGCCAGTTCTTTGCGGATCGCGCCAGTTTGTTCGCGCATGCGGGCATCTTTGAGGATAGCCCGCATGGTGTTCAAGGTTGCCATGCAGGTGGTCGGCGAAACAATCCAAACGCGTGCGGTAAACCCTTCACGTACAATATGAGGCAGGCGGCTGTGGATTTCGGCATAGACAGCCTCGGAGGGGAGGAACATCAGCGCGCCGTCAGCGGTTTCGCCTTCGATAAGATAGCTGTCTGATATTTTGCGAATGTGTACGCGCACCGCCTGACCTAGTGCAGTAAGCGCGCGGTCCCGGTCGTGTTTGGTTTCTGCGGCGACAAGGGCCTCATAAGCCTCGAGCGGAAACTTCGCGTCGATCACAATAGGGCCGGGAGGATTGGGAAGATGGATCAAGCAATCAGCGCGGCGGTTGTTTGATAGGGTCGCCTGCCAAGTGTAGCTATCTGCGGGCAGGGCTTTGGATACGATGTCTTGCAGTTGGATTTCGCCAAACGCACCGCGTGTTTGTTTGTTCGAAAGAATGTCCTGTAATGACAGCACGTCGCCGGACAGTTTTTCGATATTGGTTTGGGCCTTGTCGATTGTGGCGAGCCGTTCCTGCAGTTCTGTCAGGCTTTTGGTTGTTTTCTCGGACGAACCGGTCAGCGTATCCTTCATCCGTTCCTGCATTTCTGCGAGTGCATAGGCTGATTTCAGTGCGTTATCGGCCAAACGTTCGGACATCTGCGCCTGAACCTCGGCCATTCGCGTTTCCATCGTTTGAATGACGCGGATTTGGGCGTGCGCTTGTGCGTCTGAAACTGTTTGGATGTTCCCCGCGAGTTGCTGTTGCCCTTGACCGAGGGCGTTGACGTTCACGGACAGCTGCCCGACTTGCTGCGCGACGCTGTAAACGGCATCAGCCGACCGGCCTGCACGACGCGCGGTTGTGATCAGCAGAATAAGCACCAGAAACATAAGGCATGCGGCCGAAACTACCCCGACCACCAGCGGATCGCTGAACGCATAGGTCTGGTCGCCGATCTGGATCATGTGCGTCCGAACAGCCGTTCAATGTCTGATAGTTTGAGTTCCACATAGGTCGGGCGCCCGTGGTTGCATTGCCCTGACAGTGGTGTTGCTTCCATTTCACGCAAAAGCGCGTTCATCTCGGGGCCTTGCATGCGACGCCCAGACCGGATTGATCCATGGCAGGCAACGCGGCTTAGGATCGCTTCGATCTTGGCTTTGACGCTGGCGCTGTCGCCTTGGTCGGCCAGTTCGTCGATGATGTCGCGGATCATGGCAGCTGCGTTTACTTCGCCCAAGATGGCCGGGGTTTCGCGAACAGCGATTGCACCGCCGCCGAAAGGTTCAATGGTCAGCCCAAGGCGCGACAGATCGTCGGCGATCGCAAGCAGCATCGCGGCATCGCCTTCGGCCATCTCGACGATTTCAGGGATCAAAAGCGCCTGTGCTGCGACCCCGTTTTCCGCCATCTGGTTCTTTAGCTTTTCATAGACCAGCCGTTCGTGGGCCGCGTGTTGGTCGACGATCACGATCCCATTTTCGGTTTGGGCGATGATATAGTTTTCGTGCACCTGCGCGCGCGCTGCCCCTAATGGAAGGTGGGCAGGCTCATCTTCGACGACTGGTTCGACGCGCCCTGATGGTGTTTCTTGGAAGCCGGGTGCTTGGGCCTGAAATGTCATGGAACGGGCGCTAAAGCTTGGGCGCGTTGGTCCAAGGCTCTTTTGGTCCATCTGATAGACGCGCGGTTCAGTTAGCGGCTGTTGTGGCTGCATCGCGCCCAACGTTGCCGTCGCGACGGTCGTCGATGCCCGGTGCCCCGCGCCAGCAAGCGCATGGCGTAGCCCGGATACGATCAACCCGCGGACAGTGCCGGGATCGCGAAAACGGACTTCGGATTTGGCGGGGTGGACGTTGACATCAACCAAGGTTGGTTCGCAGTCGATAAACAGCGCAGCAACAGGGTGCCTATCGCGCGATAGCACATCCATATAGGCGGCACGTAATGCGCCCAGCAGCATTTTATCACGAACCGGACGCCCGTTGACGAACAGGAACTGCGCAATCGCCGCACCACGCGAATATGTCGGCAGGGCCGCATAGCCCGTCAGGTGAAAACCTTCGCGCTCTGCGTCGATTGCCAATGCGTTTTCTGCAAATTCGCGTCCTAGCACAGTTTGCAACCGACCGTGTAGCGCGTCGAATAAATCGCCGGTTTGCGCATCGGCGCGGAAGGTCGTCCGGTTGTCGCCGTTTGATGCATCACGCAGAATAAAAGTGATGAAAGGTTCGGCCATTGCGAGCCGTTTGATCACGTCACCGACGGCTTGTGCTTCGGCGCGGTCGGTGCGCAGGAATTTCAGCCGGGCAGGGGTCGCATAGAACATGTCCCGTAATTCGACGGTCGTACCTGATGATAGGGCGGCGGGGCGAACATCGCTCATCTTGCCGCCCGTAACGTCGATGCTTGCGGCATCTGCACCCGGGACACGTGATGTGATGGTCAGGCGGCCAACGGCACCTAGCGACGGCAGGGCCTCTCCTCTGAACCCAAATGAATGGATGTTCAGCAGGTCAGATCCGTCTATTTTCGATGTGGCATGCCGGGACAAGGCGAGCGGTAAATCGCCAGCTGCAATCCCGCAACCATCGTCTGTCACACGGATCAGGGTCTTGCCGCCGTCGGCAATGACAACCTCAATCCGGGTTGCACCTGCATCGACAGCGTTTTCAGCTAGTTCTTTGACGGCCGAAGCCGGACGTTCAAGAACTTCGCCCGCCGCAATCCTGTTGATCGCGGCGTCGTCAAGCTGCCGAATTACCGGGCGGGGCTTTATCTGGGGGTCTGCTATGGCCATGCCACAAACTATAGCATGAACCTGCGATTCTGCGAGAGAAGAGTTATAAACCCAGCGTGATCAATTTGGTGTGCTTTCCAACCCTTCGGGTTTTCCAACGACAACGAAATGCAGGTTGTCTGGCTGCAGGAGTTCACGTGCGACCCGGTTTGCGTCTTCTAATGTGACCGCTTCGATATAGTCGTTTCGGTTGATCACATAGTCGGGCGACAGATCGATCATCTGCATGCCCACCATGATATTGGCGATATCGCTGTTCCCGTCAAACCGTAGCGGATATTCACCCGTCAGATAGGTTTTGGCGCGGTCAAGTTCTGCCTGCGTAATTCCGTTTGTGGCAGTGTCGGCCCAAACGTCGCGTGTTACTGCGATCGCTTCGGCGATGGTTGCGTTCGATGATGCAACCGATCCAAGCATCATTTCAGCATGGAATTTTGGAACAAGGTAGGTTCCAATCCCGTAGGTCAGGCCACGTTTTTCGCGTACTTCGTTCATGAGCCGCGATTCAAAACCACCGGACCCCTGCACATTGTTCAACACATAGGCGGCAAAGAAATCAGGATCGTTCCGTTTCATGCCTGCGTGGCCAAAGAATGCGACGGCTTGCGGGGTATCGTAGTCAATGACGGTCATGCCGCCATCAAGGCTAAATGCGATGTTATCAGGCAATTCGGGGCCTTGCTCTGGCAGATCACCTAATAGCGTATCAAGCATCGGTCCAACCTCGGCTGGGGTGATGTCACCGACAACCGACACGTAAAGCCGGTCGTGTGTAAGTGCGCGTTGGTGTGCTTCATGCATGTCTGATTGGGTCAGGGCGTTCACGCTTTCGACTGTCCCGTCGCTGTTGGTGCCGTAGGGGTGGTCGCCGAATGCAGCGGAATAGAATGCTGTGCTTGCGATGCTATTAGGCCGCTTACCTTCGGATGCAATGTTGGCCAGAACCTGTGCGCGAACACGGTCTAAGGCGTCTTGGTCAAATGTGGGTTCAATCAGTGCTTGGCGCAAAAGTGCGATAGCCTCGTCCTGATTTTCAGTGAGGAATTGGGCCGAAACACCAATCGAGTCATCATAGGCCGAAAACCCGTAACTTGCCGCTAAGGCTTCGCGCGCTGTCTGAAATTCTTGGGCGTTCATGTCGCCCGATCCTTCCTCTAGCAACCCCATCATCAGGTTGGTCGCGCCGCGTTTGCCCGGCAAATCCAACGATGTGCCGCCACGAAAACGGATTTCCACGGCAATGAAAGGGATGCTTGGTTCTTCGACGACCCATGCGTTGATCCCACCGGGGGAAGTTACTTCGTTAATGTCAATTTCGGCGCTGGCCGTCGTGGCAAACAGGCTAAGCGTAAGGGCGATAAACGAGCGAAACATTAGCGGGCGTCCTCTTGGGTGGCGACAACCCAGCCGGTGACGGCCTGATCGCGGTTGAGTACTTTTGTGGCGACAGTTTTGACGTCTTCTTCGGTGACAGATTGGAGAATGTCAGGCCATGCTTGCACATCTGCGACCGTCAGGCTTTGACTAAGCGCTGCACCGTATCGCTGAGCGAGACCCTGTGTGTCGTCCAATGCATAAATTTCAGAAGCCCGCAGTTGTGTGCGGATGCTTTCCATGCGCGCTGGATCTATATCGTTCGCGATGAAGTCTGCGATAACCTGATCCATTGCTGCTTCGGCTTCTGATAATTTTACGCCAGTCGCGGGGGCGACAGAAACGCTAAATGTAGCGGTATCCAACGAGCTCCCGTTATACGAGGCGCCCGTGTAAAGCGCGGTTTGCGTGTCGAATTGAAGCGCAATACCGAGATCAGATGTAAATGGTGACCCGCCCAATAGGTCTGCAAGATAGACAAGGGCTGCGGCTTCTTCTTGTGCGCCGGGGTCGCGTTCGGGGGCCAAATAACTGCGGGTGAGGTAGGGTTGGCTCACCCGTGGATCAGTGTATGTGATCCGACGTTCTGCGCGCTGTGGTGGTTCTTGGGGGCGGATGCGTTCGGGTAGGTCGGGTTCAGACGGGATGACACCATAATAGGTTTCCGCCAATGCGCGTACCTCGTCGGGTTGCACATCACCTGCAACGACCAGCACGGCGTTGTTTGGGGAATAGTACAGGTCATAAAAGGCCAGCGCGTCATCGATATTCAGCTGTTCCATCTCGTGTTTCCAGCCGATGACAGGCACACCGTAGCGGTGGTTTTGATACTGCGCAGCGTTGAACTGTTCGCGTGCCAATGCGCCGGGATTGTTTTCGGTGCGTTGATTACGTTCTTCGAGCACGACATTGCGTTCAGTCGCGATGTTATCCGCAGTGATGGCCAGATTGGTCATCCGGTTGCTTTCCATCTGCATCATCAGATCAAGCCGATCAGCAGCGATGCGTTGAAAATATGCGGTGTAATCGTAACTGGTAAAGGCGTTGTCGCTGCCGCCGTTCGCGGCAACGGTCGCTGAAAACTCACCCGATTCCAGAATGTCGGTTTGCTTGAACATCAGGTGTTCAAAGAAATGCGCGACGCCGGATGCACCAACGGGTTCGTCCGCCGAACCGATTTTATACCAAACCATGTGTACAACAACGGGCGCGCGGTGATCTTCGATCACGACGACCTCCATCCCGTTGTCTAGGGTGAAGGTTGTCACCTCTTCCGCCTGCGCGGCGGCAGTTGTGGTGATCATCGCCAAAGCGGCAAGCAAACGTTTCATAGGCACCCTTCCGGTTTCGTCAGATGCAAACTGACGCCGGGTGCCGTGATGTTCAAGCCGCCATACGCGGATGTGAGGATTGTTTTACTGTTCCGCAGGTGCGGTTGGCACGATGACGCCCAACGCAGCAAGGCGTGCTAGCTCTGCATCGGCGTCAAGCGCCTGACCTGCGTAAAGAGGAAAGTACCGATCTCGGTTCAGTGGATTGAATACGTTCGACAGCTTTTTGCGCTTGCGAGCGGCTTCGTCCCGTACAGCCAATTCAGCACGGATATCAGGGTTTACGCCATAACGCGCGGTCTGTGCGACAAGTGCGGTATCACTGGACGGAATACCACCAGCGTATTGCGCGGCAGGGTTTCCGCCAAGCGCACGGATAGCATCGGCCTTTGGTGTTGGATCGGCAAGGTTAGTGCCACCCGGTGTAGGCGTTGGTAGGGTTGTTGTTGCTGGCAATTCTAGCGACCGTGAAGGAATCACCGAAAACTCATCAGGACCACCATCCGATATGCCGGTACTACGCAAAGGGCGTTCTGTGTTTCCGCACGCGGCAAGTGTGACAAGCGTCAGAACTGATAGAATAATTGCACGCATTAAAGCACCCATTGAAAGTATCGCATTCTGTGTAACCGAAGCCCGCGGCGACGTCACGCGCTGTTCTTCTTGGGGCTGGATTTGTGATCTTCGCCCAAAAATGCAAGGCCAACGGCCCCAATAAAGATCGCGACATCAGCGATGTTAAATGAATACGGGTTGTTGAAACCACAGCAGGACATGTTCAGGAAATCGGCGACTGCGCCATAGAAGATGCGGTCAACGACGTTGCCAATTGCACCGCCAATCAGAAAACCCGCTGACATGTAGACCCATTTTGATCCACCGTTTTTACGCAGCCACCAAAGGACTGCGGCCGAGATGACGACCGCAAGCCCAATAAGAACCCAGCGCATGTCGAAACCGGAAAATAGGCCAAAGTTGACCCCACGATTCCAAGCCATCTGGAATTCAAGGTAGGGCGGGAAAACCTCGATCTTGCCGCGCCCGGGATTTCCCAGACCAAGCCAATGCACCACGTAGTATTTGCTGGCTTGATCCAGCAGCAGCACCCATAGCCCGGTCCAGAAAGTTAGACGCATATCCGCCCCTTAGTGTTTGAAGTGGCGCATGCCGGTAAAGACCATCGCGATCCCGGCTTCGTCAGCTGCGGCGATAACTTCGTCGTCGCGCATTGAACCACCCGGCTGGATCACACATGTCGCACCAGCGGCGGCGGCCTCTAGCAGGCCATCAGCGAATGGGAAGAACGCGTCAGACGCAACAGCCGAACCAATGGTCAAAGGCTGAGGCAGTTCCATGGCTTCGGCCATACGCTCCGCTTTTTTCGCAGCGATCAGGGCAGAGTCCAGACGTGACATCTGGCCAGCGCCCACGCCCACTGTTGCCTTGTCTTTGACATAGACAATTGCGTTGGATTTGACGTGCTTTGCTACCTTCCATGCGAATAGCAGATCAGCCATTTGTTCGTCGGTCGGGGCAACCTTTGTCACGACTTTCAGATCATCCATGCCGACGTAACCGGTGTCTTTGTCTTGAACCAACATGCCGCCAGCAACCTGACGGTAGGTTGTGATCGGTGTCTTTGGATCGGGCAGCGCCTCTGTGGTTAGAAGGCGCAGGTTTTTCTTGGCGGCGAAGACAGCTTTGGCTGCGTCTGATGCGCCGGGGGCGATCACGACTTCGGTAAAGATTTCGACGATTGCCTTGGCGGTTTCTTCGTCCAGCGGCTGGTTTAGCGCAACGATCCCACCAAAAGCAGATGTGCGGTCACAGTTAAACGCGTTTTGGTAGGCTTCAAGCAATGTCGCGCCACGTGCTACGCCGCACGGGTTCGCGTGCTTGATAATTGCGACAGCTGGGCTTTCGGCTGGGTCGAATTCAGCGACCAATTCAAACGCCGCGTCAGTATCGTTGATGTTGTTGTAAGATAGTGCCTTGCCTTGGTGCACAACTGCGGTCGCAACGCCGGGGCGGTTGGTGCCGTCAGTATAGAATGCCGCAGACTGGTGGCTGTTTTCGCCGTAACGCATGGTTTGCTTGAATGTGCCGCTGAATGAACGGCGACGTGGCTCATTCTGGCCAATCGCGCTAGCCATCCAAGTGCTAACGGCAGTGTCATAGGCTGCTGTGCGGGCATAGGCGGTTTGTGCAAGACGCTGGCGCAGGGCCAACGTTGTTTGACCGTCATTCGCGTCTAGCTCTGCAAGAACCGCGTCGTAGTCTTCGACATCTGTCACAACAGTGACAAACGCATGGTTTTTCGCTGCGGAACGGATCATCGCAGGGCCGCCAATGTCGATGTTTTCGATGCAAGCCGCGTAATCGCCGCCCTTCGCAACGGTTTCCTCAAACGGGTACAGGTTCACGACCAACAGATCGATTGGGCCGATGTTATGTTCGACCATCGCATCGCGGTGCCCGTCTAGATCGCGGCGCGCCAACAGGCCACCGTGAACAACGGGGTGCAGCGTTTTCACGCGGCCGTCCATCATTTCTGGGAAGCCAGTGACATCGGCCACATCGCGAACTTCTAGTCCAGCATCGCGCAATGCTTGGGCAGAGCCGCCGGTGGACAGCAATTCAACGCCGCGATCAGCAAGCGCGCGGGCAAGATCAACAAGTCCAGTTTTGTCGGATACAGAAAGAAGCGCGCGGCGCAGTGGTGCAAGGTCGGTCATTCAAAGTCCCCAGGTGTATATTCCACATCGTCCGCAACGTCGGTCTGAACAAGATCACGCAGGGCAGTTGGAGTGTCTTGCGCCTTGGCCAGTGACCAACGGACGCGTGTCGCATATGACATTGCGCGTCCAGATAAAACCACTTGATGTGTCCCAAGAGGCCTTAATCGACCATTTTGTAGGTAAACTGAGGGGGCAAGCGACAGCTCAGCGGCACCATCATGGGTAAACACCCATGTTTCGCCCGATTTGAGCGCAAGGAACACGTTTTGATGATCTAATGTCGCAGTGACGTCGGGGTGTAGGTGAAACCTTATTTTATAGCCAACACCGTCGGTACCACGCGCCGCGTCAAACTTTGCATCATCTGTATCGTCGAGCGTGGTTAGCAGGTCTTCGCAAGTCAGTTGTCTGCCATCGATAGATAGTTGCAATATGCGCGCATGGGTCAATCCGTGGCTGGTTTGGTACCCGTTGTGTGATAGTTCGGCGCATCGTCTACCTTCGGCAATGGGGGCGTTGTAGCGCACGGTGTCAGGCGTTTCGCTTAGTTCTGCGTTGTCAGTGTTCAGACGCGATGATGACACACCATCAAGACCTAACGTGGAATGGCTTGCTGTTGCGCGGCTGGCTCGCCGCCATTCGGTCCCAAAGCGCGCGCCAGATCCGCTGTTGACGATGATTGGCCGTCGCCCAGAATTTAGTTCAAACCCCAACGTACTTGCGTGCCCTTTGAGAGACGCCATGTCGGTAGGCGGCGGAGAGGCATCGATAATCAGAGACGTACGCCCACCTGTTAGCTTCGCAAACCCCATGTGAAGGCCCGCACCCGGTGTTGTCCTGACGCCAGAATCCGCGAAAGCCTGATCGAGCCGACCCTCAAGTCCCGATCCGCCGCCATGAAACCGTGTCAGGCTTCCGTCACTATGTCGAAGTGCGCGCAATGTCGGGACGATTGCGTCAATGGCTTGCACGATGTTGCGGGGAATGCGCCGTTTTACGCTGGTTAGTGTCTGTACCGCTAGATTTAGAAGCGTCAGGATTTCCAGTAATTCTTCGGGATTGCGGGTTGCAATCTCCCCATCGCTGGAAACTTGTGATGCACATTCAGCCGCGAGCGCTTTGACGGCGGTGTCGACATGGCGGTCCATACTACTCAGCATGAGGCCAGCATAGATAAGACCAGCCAAGGCTTCGAACCGTGCAAACCCATGTGGGGCAGCCACCCAGCGTCGCGCTAGAAACAGCGTTTGCTGCCCAAGTGAACGCATGAATTGATCCGTGGCGGGTTGATCTTGTCCGCGCAAAAGGAAAGGCCCGTGATTGATAAGCCGTGTTAACCTGCGCCCTGCAACACTTGGCTCCCAGCCGGCGCTTCGTCCGTTTCCGTACCGTTTAATCCAATCATAAACCCATGTTTGGGCACGGGTCCGTGCCTTTTCATCGCCGACCGCGACAAGGTCATCCATCCAAGCAGAGCCGTGAATCTCGTTCATTACATCTGGATTGTCATGCGCAATGTCCCAAATCGACAGATTGGGGCCTTCAACGAATAGGCCAGAAAACAGAAAGTTGCCGGTGATCAATTGACGGCCACGACCTATAGCTCCGATCATCCGCGGCTCGGGCTGAATCACAAAGCTTGGAGTTATATCAGAAAACGCCGCGCGCCGGGCATGCACCCGGTTCATAAATGCTGTCCGGCGATCCCGCCATGTGGTCGCTTTTGCCAATTCTGCACTGCCTCGGCCAATTGTTATTGCGGACAGGATAGAAAATGATTGCCGTTAAGTCACTAAAACTTCTTAACCTAAGCGCGGACCTGCCAAGGCGATGAAGTCGTTTGAAGAAACGGGGCCTTATGAATGATTATTTTGCTTTTTGTAGAACGGCCATATAAAATCCATCCATTCCGCCAAGGTCAGGCCAGTAGTCAGGGCGCAGACGCAGCCCGCCTTCTTCGGTGATCCATTCTGGCTCAATCCCGGGGACGTTCAGTGCCTCGGTGTCAATCGTCAAGTCTGAATGACGCGCGAGAGCTTCCTCGACTTGCACTTCACCTTCGTCGGGTAGCAAAGAGCATGTACAAAACACCAGCCGCCCGCCCGGTTTCAGCAAGCCTAGCGCGTGATCAATCATCGTTTCTTGTTGATCAATCAATGCGCCAAACTCTGACCCATCTTTAGCGTATGGCAGGTCAGGGTGCCGCCGAATAGTTCCCGTCGCAGAACAAGGTGCGTCAAGTAAGATTGCGTCGAACCCAGTTTCCTCAAACGCAAAGGCGTCGCTGACCACGGTGCGGGCTTTTAGCCCGACACGCGTTAGATTCTCTTGAACCCGTTCCATGCGCCGTTCGGACAAGTCTACTGCTGTTACATCTGCACCCGCAGCAGCCAATTGCATCGCTTTGCCGCCGGGGGCTGCGCAAAGATCAAGAACCCTAAGGCCCTTCACATCACCCAACAGCTTCACTGGAATTGCCGCGGCAGCATCTTGGACCCACCAATCGCCAGCGTCATATCCGGGCAACGACGTCACCTGACCAGCGTTTGTGATACGTACGGAACCTGTTGGCAGAACGGTGCCGCCAGTTGCTTTTGCCACGGCGTCAGCATCGGTCTTTGTCGTTAGATCAAGCGGGGCGCCACTAAAGTGTGCTGTTTCCATGCCAACAACCGCCTCGCGGCCCCATGCCGCAACCAGCGGCTGGCGTAGCCAACCGGGCGTCAGCGGTACTGCACGCTTGCCCCAGCCTTCGGGGCCTTCAGCCGCGATTTTACGTAGGACGGCATTTGTTAGGCCCTTCATCGCTTGGGTGCGTTTGTTCCGTGCCACGATTTCCACGTATGCATTCACGACACCATGCGCCGCTTCGCCACCGCACAATTCGATAACCCCAAGGCGAAGCGCGTTCATTACATGATCAGGCGGCGTCTTTTTCAGGTATGGTTTTAGCATCCGATCCGCACGGTCCAAGCCGCGCAATGCGTCTGTCGCTAGGCGCTGGGCGCGTGCGCGGTCATCATTGGCTAATTGGTTCAAGGCACCGCCCGCTATCAGTTCTGCCATCAGGCGACCTTCGGTCGTGATCTGCATCAATAGATGATGCGCGGTGCGTCGGGCAGGCAAACCTGTTTGATTCATGGGGTATCTCTTGATGCTGGGTGTAAGCGGGGTATATCAAAGCCATGCCGCCGACAAGGAGAGTCCAAATGCCCGATCAAGACAAAGACCAGTCTACGCCAGCGCAACGTGCACTTGCCGAAGCCGAAGAGCGCCGTAAAAAAGACGCAGCGCAGGGGCTTCCTACCGAACTGGGTGGACGCGATGGACCCGAGCCGGTTCGCTTTGGCGATTGGGAGCGAAAAGGGATCGCCGTAGACTTTTAATCGCGAGAATCGGCAACATTTTGCCCTCTCTAAGCGGATTCTGGCATGAAATTACCATCCCAAATTATACGTATTAGGTTTTCGTAATTCTTTGGCTACATCGGTTTTGAGCCACTCATGGTTCTAACAAAAAGGGATGTAACCTATGAAAATCGAGGCACTTATTACTGCGATTGCTGTGTGCGTTTCTTCAGCCGCTTATGCGTCGGACGAATGCACTTCAGAGCTTGTGGATGTCAAACTGGAGCAGGCAAAAGAAGCGATCCAAATCATCGGCCAAAATGACCCCGATCTTATGTTTGCCGTGGTTAGCGAGTTTCAAGAAAATATAACTGTTGCCCAAGCGTCTGCCGAAATGGCACCGCTTTGCGAGACATACGACGCTGTGATTGCAGCAGTCGAAGGGTGAATTCTTTCGGCAAGGGGGCAAATTGGCTCCCTTGCTTTTGTACCTTTGTTGGAACCAATTTGCCACTATCATCGGTTTTGTAATTTTTCACTCTCTCTTTTCACGGTTAATTAGGATAATTGTGGAAAAAAATGATATCGTCATCAACGAATGGCGGTCGATTGATGGAGAGAGCATGCGTTTCACTTTGCATCGGGCACTGTTGCTGGGCCTGTCTTTGTTGACTGCTGGCTGCAGTCTTCCCCGTGGTGCCGGGTTCCAATCCGAGGTTTTAGCCGCGTCAAACGCAGGTAATCGCGAGGAAGGTGAAGAGCCGGTTTATGACTTTGAAGTTATTGAAGTCACCCGCGACACCCTACCTGTTATTAATGCTTGGCCCAACCATGATTTCTATCCGTATCCTTGGATTGCAGCACAAGAACAACCAGCATCATTAATCATTGCACCCGGTGACACGGTTCAATTGACCATTTGGGACGCCGAAGAAAATTCGCTATTGTCTGGAACTGGTCAGCGCGCAACGCCTTTACAAGAAACGCAGGTCGGATCTGATGGTCGCATCTTTGTACCTTATATTGGTGATATGCGGATTTCGGGCATGTCCGCGATGACAGCGCGCGGGCGTGTTGAAGAAGAACTGAGCAAAACGATCCCGTCTGCACAAGTTCAGCTTGTGGTGACGCCGGGCCGCCAAAATATGGCGAACCTTGCTTCTGGCGTGGGTGCGCCTGGTTTATATGAATTGCCTGACCGAAACTTTAAGTTGTTAGATTTGCTTTCATTGGCTGGTGGTGCGAACCCCGCCCTCGCAAATCCGCAAGTGCGTTTGATCCGGGATGGCCGTACGTATGGCATATCGCTTGAGCGGCTGTTGGAAGAACCCGCCCAAAACACAACCATGCGCGGCGGTGACCGGGTTATGATCATTGCGGATGATCGCAAATTTTTGTCATTGGGTGCCACGGGCACCGAAGCCGTGCACGAGATCACCGAAAAAGACATGACCGCGCTTGAAGCAATGTCACGTGTTGGTGGCGTGAGTGATGGGACCGCGAACCCGAAGGGGATTCTAATTATGCGCGAATATGATACGTCAGTTGTGCGCGACGATACGACAGGCCCCGCGCAAGAACGCGTTGTGTTTACGATAGATCTTACCTCTGCTGATGGGCTTTTTTCGGCTGGTAAATTTATCATCCAAGATGACGATCTCATCTATGGCACCGAAAGTGCACTTGGGCCCGCGCTCACTGTGTTTGGACTGGGGCAATCAATCGCATCACTTGCAAACTGATTGCGTCAGAACAACGTAATATCATCGGCAAGTGCGCTGGGGTTGGTCACGTTTTCGATCACCAGCGCATTGCCGTCGCCGAAATCTATGGTCATCTGATCACCATCAAGATCCCCGTAGATCAAAATCAGATCATTGGCTGAGGTAAGGCCGGTCCAAAGGTCTGGGCTGAGGGTGATGTGATCTTCGCCTTGGGTGAAGTCTCTGATTGTGTCGAGGCCCCCATTGAAAATGAACTCATCTGCGCCAGCGTCACCGAACAAAATGTCATTTCCAGCGCCACCATCGATCACGTCATTTCCCGTGCCGCCGCGTAGAATATCTTGTCCTGTGCCGCCACTGAGGGTGTCCGCGCCAGCGCCACCAAACAAGATGTCTGCACCGGCATTACCAAAGATCGTATCACTACCGCTTCGGCCTAGAATTGTGTCATTACCGGTTTCGCCTGAAATGATATCGTTACCACCGCCGCCTATGACGACATCGTTACTCGCACCACCATTTAAGGTATCGTTCGTGTCCTGCCCGATGATGAAGGGTGCGCGCCCCTGTGATGTATCACTGTTTCCAGCGATAGCATCGCGTAGTTCGCTAAGGTTTCCCACAGTGATGACACCGATGCCAGTCATCAGATTGATGACTGCCGGATCGTCGTTATCGCCGGTTGGGGGATCAAGGTCTGGCGGCGGCGTATAAGGCCCAGGATAGCCAGGCGTCACAGTCTGGGGAATGCGTGTAATTCCGATCAAGTCGGCGTTGGTAAAATCGCGGTAGTCGATAGGCCCGCCGTCCGCGCTTTGAACGATTAAAACGTCTTCTCCGTAACTGATCTGAACGCCGTTTGTTAGCATTGTCATCGTCAACTGACTTGCGTCGCGCAGCATTGGCCACAGGGAGAGGTCAATAGAATCTTCGCCGAGCGAAAAGTCAGTAATCGTGTCTGTCGCACCATCTGCGGACAAAATAAACACGTCGGCACCTGCCCCCCCGGTTAGCACATCGCTGCCACCACCATCGCGTAGAATGTCGTCGCCTGCGCCGCCGCGCAGGACATCACCCCCAAGTTCACCTTGTAAGATGTCACCACCATCCGACCCTATCAGCACATCACCAGCAAGGGTTGCCGTCGCGGTCATGCCTGCTGGTCCTGTTGAGAACCGCAGTTTTGTTATCCCGATTTCACTGCTGCTTGCGACATAGATATCTAAGCCGTTTCCCTGTCCGCTAACCGCAATTGCACTAATGTTATCCAGTCCCATTTCCGTCGTATCGGCGATGTGAGCGCGTGGTAAAAGCTGACCGCCTTCGAGTAGAACGAACACGCTTATCCCGTCATCTGCGCCTCCTGCGATGACGAAGGTTTGGCCGTTATGGTTGATTACCTCTAGCGCTGAAATCCCACCGAAACGTGTTTCAAGGTCATCGAGCACATGATCGCGCAAGATCATATTGCCGTCTGGATTTAGTTGCATGACCGAAATGCTGTCGCTTCCTGCAGCCCCCAGCACCACATAGGTCTGCCCATTCACGACAGTGGTTGTCATCACTGTTGGTGCGTCAATCCAAAGTTCTTGATCAGTCCCTAGATTGTCAACGGCTGATAGGGCCCCGGTTTCGTCAATTGACCAGCTGGTAACGCCATTGCCTGTCATGCTCGCGGTTAAAAGAATATTTTGCCCGTCTACTGCTGCGGTGGCCGTCGCCGATATTTGATCGGTATATGTTCCTGCAATCCCCGCCGTTGTTGTTTGCGGGGAAATTGCGCCTGAGCTGTCGAAGGTGATTTGGCCTAAACCATCGGCGCAAATCAGGCCGCCGTAAACGGCAAAGCTGCCTGTTCCTAAATCCACCGTAGTAAAATGCTGATAACCGGTCAGTTGCTCGACCGATACAGCCAAATCGAGGTTAAATGCGCCGTTCGGATCAAGCGTGATAATTTGCGGAGCGGACTGGGTGCCATTACTGGTGAACAACGCCGTATTGCCGCCATCGCTCAGAACGCTAAGGGTCGCCACACCACCAGCTTGCAACGCGCCATCAAAGGGTTGGATATCAATGTTCTCTGGTGTTGCGCCGTCGATGTTCCAATTGCTTAAAACACCGTCTCCTCCAGTGGTACTGTACAAAACTTGCCTGCCATTAACTGAAACCAAAGCAAGGTCTGTTACGTGTGAATGTGCGAACGCGGCCCCAGAATTGAGGTAACTTATCAAAGTGATTTGTGACATGTGTGGTCCCCCCCAGGACCTGAAACAGTCGTCTGGGGGTCAGCATTGCGCTATGGCTCGTCGCTTGCGTGTTTCAAATGCGGCAGGACTAGGGATATTGCCTTGAAGTTACTTCAATGTTTGGCCAAATTTTATCGAACTCTATTGGCTGCACAAAGCCAGAGCGCGGCGGCGCTGATTGTTACTGGCAGTCACATCGCGCGATATGCAGATATGTTTACCCGTGATGCGCATTGGTCGTTCGGCCGTATTTTTTCGCAAATTGTTGATCAGGTGCCCGGCGTTAACCTTGGATTTACTGAAATAGTGACAAAACGCACATACATTTGCATACGGCCAGACCGTAGTCAAAAGTAGGGCGCTTTAGATTGGTTGACGTTTAACAATTTATGTCTGTGGGCTTCCCGTGCAGCAACGTGCGGGAAGCCTATTCTTTAGTTATCGTATCCGTTTGGATTGGCAGATTGCCACGCCCAAGTGCTTGCCGTCATGTCGTCCAGTCCGTGCTCTGCGGTCCAGCCAAGTTCTGCAGCGGCGCGGGATGCATCGGCTTGCATCGCAGCGATGTCGCCTGCCCGTCGCGGGGCTTGCTTTGTTTTGATTGGGCTTCCGCATGCACGTTCAAATGCTGCGACCATGTCGCGAACGCTATAGCTTTGGCCGGTACCGATGTTGAATGGCCGTGCACCGGTGGATTTATCAGCGTAATTTATTGCGGCGACATGGGCGCGCGCCAAATCGACAACATGAATATAGTCGCGCAAACCTGTGCCATCGGGCGTGTCGTAATCTTCGCCAAATACTGTCAACGCGTCCCGCTTGCCCACGGCGACTTGCGCGATGAATGGCATAAGGTTGTTGGGAATGTCTTTTGGGTCTTCACCAATTTTCGCAGAATGGTGCGCGCCCACTGGATTAAAGTAACGCAGTAATACCGCTGAAGTACCTGCGGTGGCTTTCGCCCAGTTGGTTAGAATATTTTCGGCCATCAATTTTGATTGACCGTATACCGACATAGGGGCCGTTGGATGGGCTTCGTCATAGGGGAGGTAGACCGGTTCGCCGTATACCGTGGCCGAGGATGAGAAAATGATGTTTTTACAGCCGACCCGATCCATCGCATGAAGGAGCGCGAGTGTCCCGCCAACGTTTACATCGTAATACAGCAGTGGTTTTTCTTCGCTCTCACCGACAGCCTTCAGCCCAGCAAAGTGAATCACTGCTTCGGGACGGAAGTCTTGCATCACGCGGTTTAGGATCGCTGGATCACGCACATCGCCTGTAAAGTCCGTGACATTTCCATTCGACAAGCCGCGCACACGGTTAAGAACTTCGGGTGTGGCGTTAGAGTAGTTATCGAGTACACAGACATCGTGGCCTTGGGCCATGAGTTCAAGAAGAGTGTGACTGCCGATATACCCGGCGCCACCTGTTACAAGCACACGCATTAGAGAATAAAATCATCCGTACTCAGACCCGTTACCCCAGTGACAAGAATCGCAATCTCGGCTGTGCCATCAAGGTCGCGGTCAATTTCAATTGTGGTGTCAAAACCGTTGCCGGCAACGACTAATGTGCCGGGTACCGTAAAATCTGCATCGAATCCAGAAATATCGATGACATCAATGCCAACCTGAAAGTCAGTAATCGTATCGGCACTGCCTGCCCAACTGTCGCTAGCGGCGGCAAAGATAAATGTATCCGTGCCAGCGCCACCCGTCATGATATCTTGGCCCATACCACCTAAGATGTAGTCTGCCCCATCGCCGCCGTTTATGGTGTCGTCGCCACGTCCGCCAGATAGATCATCGCTACCGGCATTGCCGTTGATCGTGTCGTTCCCGCTTCCGCCGAATATCGCATCAGCATCTGAACCGCCGTTCAGCGTATCATAACCACTTCCGCCATAAACAGTGTTCGTTCCACTTTCGGTTTCAACCGTATCGCTGCCAGAGTTACCGTGGAGCGTGTCGTTGCCGGTTCCACCGTCCAAATCATCATCGCCGCCGTTCCCGGACAAGGTATTGGCACTGTCGTTGCCGGTCAGTGTGTCGTTTCCAGATCCACCGCTTGCGTTTTCAATCACGACGCCATTGGCAATTGTGAAGCCACCGGAAATTCCGTCGGCAGCTGAAATAAAGCCGCCGCCGCCTACTTCGTATTGTAGCGTGGCCGGGCGAAGGTCGATGTTTACATCGCGGTTCCCGGTGTAGCCAATCGTATCCTCTCCGCCAGTGTCCCAGATGGCGAGCCAGCTTGTGCCACTGTTTGCACTGTTGCTGTCAGGCAATTCGTAAAAGCTGTCGCCATTGGCATAGGTCGTGTTGGCACCATATATTTCTTGAAGCACCGCGATATCCAAGGCCATCGGTCCAGCAGCATCACCATATGAGTTGCTGTTTGAAGGGGCTTCGTTGTAGCCGCCATTATACGACATGATTGTATAGACGGCTTGGTTTAAATCGTAATCGCCATAGTCCCCAAAAGGGAAACCTGGGGCGCTGGGATCTAAGCCGCTTAAGATCAAAGAGCCGTCGTGTGGGTGAGCGAGGCCCATGCCATGAAGCGCTTCGTGTACTATGGTGGAAAAACCTAGCCCACCTACCTGAAGACCGTTTGTGTCCCATCCGTATCCACTGGCGTTAAATACGCCGACGCTGGATGACGAGCCGTTAGGATAATAGAAATATCCCAGCAATCCGTCGTTATTCAGTTCATTCGTGTCAAGAACGACCTGAAAGTCGGAATTTGCATTAGTAGATTCTACAAATGTAATATCCGCTACAGCTGAGATCGAAGCAAGCGCGGTCATAAACTGCGAACGTTCGTAAGCAGACCAACCCTCTGATGTGATGCCATCGCGTTCGTCGCCATTGGTGACAAAGTAAACTGTAATTGGTTCGTTGGTGTCTGTGCGCTGAGTTCCACCATCAAGGGTGTCGACTGGTGTTGGCGCAGTTACCGCAACTGCTCCAAGTCGATATGTGCCAGAGCCGCTATCATTGTATGCTGCTGCTTCAACATAGAACGTACCACCTGCCTCGTTTCCGATTGTCGTCTGCGAATTATAATTGCCGCCGCTGTCATCGTCTTGTGCGATAAGGCTACCCGTTGCATCATAAACGCGAAGATAAGGGTCGATTAACGAAACTCCTGTTAACGAGATTTGAACATATTCCTCGGGATCCAAGTCAATCTTGACCCAATCGCGGTCACCAGATGTTTCGAGGGTGTCTGAATAAATCCCCCCAACGGAGAGTGTGGCAGTTGTCGTCGTGTTATTGGGAAGATCAGGCATTCTGTAATCTCTTTTACGCAAGTACTCGGGCATTCCGGCACGTGCTTTTCGCCGAAAAATATGGCGAAATTCGGTGCGCAGCACATATTCGTTGCCGCACTTTCTACAAGCAGAAGCGCGCTGTCAAACTTTGCTATTAAATAGAGCGGTTTATCGCGGATCAGGTTCTTGCATAAACATCTTCGTGACGAATAATATCGTCTTCTCCAAGATAGCCTCCGGTTTGCACTTCGATCAATATCATGTGCAATTTGCCGGGGTTTTCAAGGCGATGCTGTGCGCCAAGTGGTACGTAGATTGATTGGTTCTCGGACACCAGACGAATACTGTCGTTTATGGAAACCTTGGCTGTTCCTTGAACGACAATCCAATGTTCTGACCTATGATGATGGGATTGCAGCGACAACGATGCGCCCGGGTTTACGACGATCCGTTTAACTTGAAACCGATCCCCCATCGCAAGGCTTTCAAACCACCCCCATGGCCTGTGGTCTTTGGGAAAGCGCTCAGCTTGCGGCGCATGGTTCTTTTTCAAAATTCTGACGGCGCTTTTCACATCTTGCGTTCGGCTTTTGTGAGACACCAGCACAGCATCAGGCATTGCAACTGCGACAATATCATCTAGCCCAATCGCGACGATGGCTTGGCCTTCGACTTCGGACCGTAGCAACGTGTTTTCACAATCAATGGCAGTGGCTGCGCCAGATAGCGACAACCCTTTTGTTTCGGTTTCACGCCAAACGGCGGCCCAATCGCCAAGGTCAGACCAGCGTCCAGCATAGGGGACAACTGATAGGTTGTCGGCCTTTTCCATCACGGCATAGTCGATCGAGATGCTTGGCGCGGCGGTCCATGGTTCGGGGGCGAGGCGGAGAAAGCCAAGGTCAGGCTTCGCCTCATTCACGGCAGCATTTACCGCCGCGTACATGTCGGGCGCATTTGCGCGATATGCGTCCAAGATCGTCTGGGCCGAAAACAAAAAGATGCCTGCGTTCCAAAGATAGCAGCCCTCGGCCAACATCGTGGCAGCTTCGGTTGCGTTTGGTTTCTCTACAAAAGATTTAAGAGGGCGTGGTTCTTGGGTATTTCCGGGCGCGCGCTCTAATTGAAGATAGCCGTACCCTGTTTCGGGACGATCGGGTTTGATCCCGAACGTAACAAGATCGCCCGTTTCTGCGGCGGGAACAGCTGATGAGATGGCGTTTGAAAATGCATCGTCATCAGGGATAACGTGATCTGATGGCGCAACAAGCATGAGGCCTTTGGGGTTGGTTTCAGAAATGTGCAGCGCAGCGGCTAAAATGGCAGGTCCTGTGTCTTTCCCAGTTGGCTCAATTAGAACCGCGCCGGGGTCGATGCCGATTTCGTCTAATTGCTGGACGACGGTGAAACGAAAGCTATCGCCCGTTACCACGACAGGCGCAGCATAGCGTGCTCCGTTTAACCTTTTAACGCTGGCTTGGAATAGACTCGTTGAACCAATCAAAGGTGCAAACTGTTTCGGATAGCTTTTACGGGAAAGTGGCCACAGTCGTGTGCCTGAGCCGCCGCATAAAATGACCGGAGTAATGGTTTGTGGTTCCATTATGCGTACCTTTGGGGTGCGCCCGACTTTGTTTGCGCAACATACCAGTCGTATGTTGAGCTGAGCCCGTCACGCAGGTTGATTTGTGGTTTCCATCCAAGGCGGGCTAATAGATCTGTATCAAGCAACTTGCGCATCGTCCCATCGGGTTTGGTGGTGTCAAATGTGATCGTTCCTGAAAATTCGGCTGTATGTCCGATCATTTGGGCCAGTGCGCTGATTGTTATGTCTTGGCCCGTTCCTACGTTGATATGGCTTTGCATCGGTAGCGTGGCGTTTGCATATTCGTGTTGGTCTAAATTCATTACAAACAGAGCAGCATCTGCCATGTCGTCCGCGTGCAGAAATTCACGTTTTGGGGTGCCGGTGCCCCAGATGGTTACGCTTTCGTCGTTGTTTTGAACGGCGGCATGAAAGCGTGCGATCAAAGCGGGCAAAACATGCGCGTTTTGGGGATGAAAGTTGTCACCGGGACCGTAAAGGTTTGTTGGCATGATGGACCGGTAGTCAGTGCCGTACTGCCGATTATAGCTTTCGCACAGCTTGATCCCGGCGATTTTCGCAATCGCGTAGGGTTCGTTCGTGGGTTCGAGCGGACCAGTTAACAATGCGGCTTCTGTTATCGGTTGCGCAGCTTCGCGCGGGTAAATGCATGACGACCCAAGGAACAGTAGTTTGTCGATCCCCGCGGCGTGGGACTGGTGAATCACATTTGCCGCGATCATCATGTTTTCGTAGATAAACTGTGCGGGATAGGTGCTGTTTGCCATGATGCCGCCAACACGTGCGGCTGCAAGGATCACGGCATCTGGGCGTTCGCGTTGTAGAAACTGACGCACGGTGCTTTGGTCGGTTAGGTCTACTTGTGCACGGGTGGCGGTGATGACTTCGTGCTTAGCTTCCTTTAGTAGCTGCCGGATGATGGCGCTGCCGACCATACCGGTGTGACCGGCTACATAAATGCGCATGTTATGCCTCTACCGTCATGGGTAGGCTAAGCCCGTGTTCCTGCAGTAGCGCGTGACGTCGTGCTGTTTTTAGGTCCTCGGCCACCATTTCAGCGCACATCTGTTGCGCTGTGATTTGGGGCGACCACCCTAGCTGCGTCTGTGCCTTTGTTGGATCGCCTAGCAATGTGTCCACTTCGGCGGGCCGGAAATAGCGTGGGTCGATTCGCATGATCACGTCACCGGGTTTGACCGACGCGGCACGGTCGCTTGTTACGGCTGTCACGGTCGCGGTTTCATGGATGCCTTGGCCCTTAAATGCCAGTTGCAGTCCCAATTCTGCCGCGCTCCAACGGATATAGTCGCGGACAGAATGCTGGATTCCGGTGGCGATCACGTAATCCTCTGGGGTGTCTTGTTGCAGCATCATCCACTGCGCACGTACATAATCTTTGGCGTGCCCCCAATCGCGCTGGGCGTCGATGTTACCCATGTAAAGGCAGTCCTGAAGGCCCATCGCCACGTTGGCTAGCCCGCGTGTGATCTTGCGGGTCACAAAGGTTTCGCCGCGGCGGGGGCTTTCGTGGTTAAACAAGATCCCATTGCAGGCAAACATGCCATAAGCCTCGCGGTAATTCACGCATGTCCAATACGCGAACATCTTTGCGACGGCGTAGGGACTGCGGGGATGGAACGGGGTCTGTTCCGTTTGGGGGCTTTCGCGCACTTGGCCATAGAGCTCAGATGTTGATGCCTGATAGAACCGCGTCTTCTTTTCTAGCCCAAGAAAACGGATTGCTTCGAGAAGCCGGAGCGCACCCATTGCGTCCACATCAGCGGTGTATTCCGGCGCCTCAAAGCTAACCGCGACGTGGGATTGTGCGCCAAGGTTATAAACCTCGTCCGGTTGCACTTGCGCGATGATGCGAGTCAGGTTCGAACTGTCGGTTAAATCGCCGTAATGCAGGATGAATCGCGCGTCGTCTGTTTGTGGGTCTTGGTAAATGTGATCGATGCGGGCGGTATTGAACTGTGACGCGCGCCGCTTGATCCCGTGCACCTCGTACCCTTTTTCAAGCAGTAGTTCGGCCAGATACGACCCGTCTTGACCGGTGATCCCGGTAATCAACGCACGTTTAACCATTAACAGCCTCCGATGCCGCGTAGCGATTCGTTAACTACGTTGGTGCCGGAGAGGTCTTAACGACGCGTTAACCGTCGTACGGTGGGTGCAGGGATCGTTTACGCTGTGGCCGCAATACTGCGCTGGATTTCACATTTTCCGAAAGGCGCGATTGTTCTCATGTCCGATCAAACTCCAAATCTGTCCTTGCCGTTCATCATGCCCGCGCAGGCGCAAAAACACGTCACTCATAACGAAGCGATCGAGCTGCTTGATATGTTGGTACAGCTTACATTGGAATCAAGCATGGCGGTTACGCCGCCGTCGGCTCCAACCGAAGGCCAATCTTGGGCGCTGGGCGTTGGTGCGACGGGCGACTGGGTGGGGCAGGATGGCCTGATTGCAACGTGGCGGGGTGGGGGGTGGCTATTTGTCGCGCCTCGCGATGGCTGGCTGGCATGGGTCCGCGATATTGCCGAATTGCAGGTGTTGAATGGTGGCCAGTGGGTGACGAAGGGAGCAGACCCTGAAACCCAAAATTTACCGATGGTTGGGGTGAATGCGACTGCTGACATCACCAACCGATTGGTCGTGTCGAGCGATGCAACATTGCTGAACAACGCGGGCGCGGGGCATCAGGTGAAGATCAATAAATCGGGGGCAGCGGATACGGCATCACTGCTTTACCAAAGCGGCTGGTCGGGCAGGGCCGAGATGGGGCTGTCTGGCAGCGATGATTTCAGCATTAAAGTCAGTGCAGACGGGGCAACTTGGGAATCAGCCATCGGGATTGATAGCGCAATCGGGCGAGTGCGCATCAATCAATTGTTGCATGTGGCACCAGGTGCCGCGCCCGCTAATCCCGAAGCTGGCGACATTTATTTCGATTCTTCAGCGGTGAAATTGCGCTGCTATGATGGGGGCGTTTGGCGGGACCTTTTCTAAGGTCAGTTGGGCGAAAGTAGGATTCGGGGGCGTGGTTGGAATTGACCACGCCCTTTTTCTTTTCCGTGTCAAATTCGAAGTGCGCTGATTGTATGCAGAAAAATGGTGACACAAATGCATATCGTGCTGATATGCTGTGGATTAACCGTGCAGAGTGCTTGCGACAACATAGTTGCTCTGCTACATCGCGCAGGATTTTGACGCTTTCGTGATCCACGGGGGCCAAACAAGTTGCCTGTTTGCTATCCGCTGTTGGGTGGTGATCTGGGCCTAAGACATCGGAAGGGTGGACGTGTCCGAAACTGCTGGTATCTCCACAAGCATTGCGTCGCGTTATGCGACAGCTGTGTTTGATCTTGCCAAAGAAGGTAAGGCCATCAAAGCGCTCGAAACTGACGTAGCTGCTTTGGAAACTGCAATCACCGACAGCGCCGATTTGCGCACGTTGCTGACATCGCCGCTATATAGCCGCGAAGAGCAAGGTGCAGCGATTGATGCTGTTGCGAAAAAAATGAATTTGTCTGCGACAACAAGCAACGTGCTTTCGCTGCTTGCTGGCAAGCGCCGCTTGTTTGTGTTGCCGCAGCTGTTGGCCGTACTGCAAGGCATGCTTGCCGAAGAGCGTGGCGAAGTGACTGCAGAAGTTACAGCCGCGAAGAAGCTGACAAAAGCGCAAGCTGACAAGCTAGCCAAAACACTTACTGCCCAAGTGGGCAAATCTGTCACTATCAAAGAAACTGTCGATGCATCAATCATCGGCGGTCTTATTGTCAAAGTGGGCTCTAAGATGATCGACACGTCGATTGCCTCAAAGCTCAACGCACTCCAGAACACTATGAAAGAGGTCGGATAAATGGCGATCCAAGCGTCTGAAATCTCTGCGATCCTTAAGGACCAGATCAAAAACTTCGGTCAGGAAGCCGAAGTGGCCGAAGTTGGCCGGGTACTAAGCGTTGGTGATGGTATCGCCCGCGTTTACGGCCTTGATAACGTTCAAGCCGGTGAGATGGTTGAATTCCCCGGTGGTATCCGCGGAATGGCCTTGAACCTTGAATCTGACAACGTTGGTGTTGTTATCTTCGGTTCTGACCGTGACATTAAAGAAGGCGACACCGTTAAGCGCACAAAGTCCATCGTGGACGTGCCTGTTGGTGACGAACTGCTGGGCCGCGTTGTTGACGGTCTTGGCAACCCATTGGACGGCAAAGGTCCAATCAAAACGACAAAGCGCGCAGTTGCTGATTCCAAAGCACCGGGCATCATCCCACGTAAATCGGTTCACGAGCCGATGGCGACTGGTCTGAAATCCGTTGACTCAATGATCCCAGTTGGCCGTGGCCAGCGCGAATTGATCATTGGTGACCGTCAGACAGGTAAAACAGCGATCGCACTTGATACGATCCTGAACCAAAAGTCTTACAACGACGCTGCTGCAAGCGACTCAGACAAACTGTACTGCGTATACGTAGCGATTGGTCAAAAGCGTTCGACAGTTGCTCAGCTAGTTAAAAAGCTCGAAGAGTCAGGCGCGATTGAATATTCAATCGTTGTTGCAGCGACCGCTTCTGATCCGGCACCAATGCAGTTCCTTGCACCATACGCTGCGACAGCAATGGCAGAGCACTTCCGCGACGCTGGCCGTCACGCGCTGATCATCTACGATGATTTGTCCAAGCAAGCTGTATCTTACCGTCAAATGTCTCTGCTTCTGCGCCGTCCACCAGGACGTGAAGCTTACCCAGGTGACGTTTTCTACCTCCACTCCCGTCTGCTCGAGCGTTCTTGTAAGCTGAACGAAGACAACGGTTCTGGTTCTTTGACTGCTCTGCCAATCATCGAAACCCAAGGTGGTGACGTTTCTGCGTTTATTCCAACTAACGTTATCTCGATCACTGACGGTCAGATCTTCTTGGAAACAGAACTGTTCTACCAAGGTATCCGCCCTGCGGTGAACACTGGTCTGTCAGTTTCTCGTGTTGGTTCTGCTGCGCAGACGAATGCGATGAAATCTGTTGCTGGTCCAGTTAAGCTTGAGCTTGCTCAGTACCGTGAAATGGCTGCGTTTGCGCAGTTTGGTTCCGACCTTGATGCCGCGACACAGCAGTTGCTGAACCGTGGTGCGCGTCTGACCGAGCTGATGAAACAGCCGCAGTACGCACCGCTGACCAACGCAGAGATCGTTTGCGTCATCTACGCTGGTACCAAAGGCTACTTGGATAACGTTGGCGTCAAAGACGTTGGCCGTTTTGAGGCTGGTTTGCTGAAGCACCTGCGTACAAACGCATCTGACGTGCTTGAAATGATCACCAAAGAAGATCCAAAGATCAAAGGCGACGCTGAAGCCAAGATCAAAGCTGCTTTGGACGCTTTCGCTGCTGATTTCGCTTAAACCCTAAGATAAGGAGACGAACACGTGCCTAATCTTAAGGACCTTAAAAATCGGATCGCGTCGGTCAAATCGACCCGTAAGATCACGAAGGCCATGCAAATGGTCGCGGCTGCAAAATTGCGCCGCGCCCAAGACGCAGCCGAGGCATCGCGCCCCTACACAGAGCGTTTTAACGCTGTGATGGGCGGGCTTGCTGCTTCGGTTGGCGGTTCAGAAAGTGCACCTAAATTGCTGTCCGGTACGGGCAGCGATCAGGTGCAGCTTTTGATCGTCATGACGGCTGAACGTGGTTTGTGTGGTGGCTTCAACGGCAACATTGCCAAGCTAGCCAAAACACATGCGCAAAAGCTGATCGCTGAAGGTAAGACAGTGAAAATCATCACTGTTGGTAAAAAAGGCCGCGACGCGATCAAACGCGAGTTGGGCGAATACTTTGTCGATCACGTCGACATGAGTGGCGTCAAACGTCTCGGCTATGTCGATGCGCAAAACATTGCAAAGGACGTGCTGTCCCGCTTTGATGATAACGAATTCGATGTCGCGACGATCTTTTTCGCGCGCTTTGAAAACGTTGTTACGCAGCACCCGACTGCACAGCAAATCATCCCAGCCAGCTTTGACGTAGCTGAAGATGCTGACACAGCACTGTACGACTACGAGCCTAGCGAAGAAGAAATTCTTGCTGACTTGTTGCCGCGTGGTGTTGCAACAGCAATTTTCAGTGCTCTGCTGGAAAACGCGGCCTCTGAGCAGGGCGCACGGATGTCTGCAATGGACAACGCGACACGCAACGCTGGCGACATGATCGACCAACTGACAATCGAATTTAACCGTTCGCGTCAGGCTGTGATCACCAACGAGCTGATTGAAATTATTTCGGGCGCGGAAGCGCTCTAGACCCCGGAGAAAACCATTATGGCAAACGCTAAAGGTAAGATCACGCAGATCATCGGCGCCGTCGTTGACGTGCAGTTCGGTGACCACCTGCCAGAGATCTTGAACGCCCTAACCACTGACAACAACGGCAAGTCGCTGACACTTGAAGTTGCACAGCACCTTGGTGAAAACACAGTTCGTACAATTGCGATGGACTCCACCGAAGGTCTGGTTCGCGGTCAAGAAGTGACCGACGAAGGCACAACAATCACAGTTCCAGTTGGCGACGCCACACTGGGCCGGATCATGAACGTTATTGGTGAGCCAATCGACGAACGTGGCCCAATCGGTGAAAAAGATCGCCGTTCCATCCACGCTGAGGCACCAGAATTCGAAGCGCAGTCAACTGCTTCCGAAGTACTGGTAACAGGCATCAAAGTTATCGACCTTCTCGCGCCTTACGCGAAGGGTGGTAAAATTGGTCTGTTCGGTGGTGCGGGTGTTGGTAAAACAGTTCTTATCCAAGAGCTTATCAACAACATCGCTAAAGTGCACTCTGGCTACTCCGTATTCGCGGGTGTGGGTGAGCGTACACGTGAAGGTAATGACCTTTACTACGAATTCATCGACTCCAAAGTTATCGACATGGATGACCTGACCAAGTCCAAAGTGGCCCTGGTTTACGGTCAAATGAACGAGCCTCCCGGTGCGCGTATGCGTGTTGCCTTGTCTGGTTTGACAATGGCCGAAGCGTTCCGCGACCAATCCGGTACAGACGTTCTGTTCTTCGTTGATAACATCTTCCGCTTTACACAAGCGGGTTCCGAGGTGTCAGCGCTTTTGGGTCGTATTCCTTCTGCGGTGGGCTACCAGCCAACACTCGCAACCGACATGGGTGCGATGCAAGAACGTATTACATCAACTAAAAACGGTTCGATTACATCCGTTCAGGCGATTTACGTACCTGCGGATGACCTTACCGACCCTGCGCCGGCGACATCGTTTGCGCACCTTGATGCGACAACCGTTCTGAACCGTGCGATCTCTGAAAAGGGTATCTACCCTGCTGTTGACCCGCTCGATTCAACATCACGCCTGCTGGACCCGGCAATCGTTGGTGAAGAGCACTATGCAGTTGCTGCTGACGTTCAGCAAATGCTGCAGCGCTACAAGTCGCTTCAGGATATCATCGCGATTTTGGGCATGGACGAACTGTCAGAAGAAGACAAACTGACCGTTTCTCGTGCACGTAAAATCGAACGCTTCCTGTCTCAGCCGTTTGATGTTGCTGAAATCTTTACAGGCTCACCTGGTGTTCAGGTTGCTTTGGAAGACACAATCGCATCGTTTAAAGCTGTTGTTGCTGGCGAATACGATCACTTCCCAGAAGGTGCGTTCTACATGGTAGGCGGCATCGACGAAGTGAAAGCGAAAGCCGAAAAAATGGCTGCAGCCGCAGCTTAATGAACCTGTAAGGAGCCAACATGGCAAACCTACAATTCGATCTAGTCTCGCCCGAGCGCCGTTTGGCGTCGGTCGAGGCGACCGAGGTCCAAATCCCCGGTGCTGACGGTGACATGACCGCGATGGCTGGCCACGCGCCAACCATCACGACATTGCGCCCCGGTATCTTGCGCGTGACACACAGCGGCACCACTGAAGAATATGTTGTTCTTGGTGGTTTCGCTGAAATCAGCGCGACAAGCATTTCTGTGCTGGCTGAACAGGCGCTGCACCGTGATGAGCTGACCCAAGAAGTCTACGATCAAATGATCGCAGACGCCAAAGAGCTATACAAAAAGCATGAAGAAGTGTTCGAAAACGAACCTGGTCCTGTCGATGACGCGGCCAAGCTGATTGCCGATATGGTTGCGATTGGGTCACACATCGGTCTGGACCCAAATCAATCTAACTTCGGTTAAGATTACGCAAACTATTGCCATTGGCCCCGTTTTACGGGGCCTTTTGCTATTGTGGGGTCGCGTTTGTTACTAAAAAGTGAAATACAACCGTAAGTAAGTTTTTAGTTCGCGAACAGTAATGCACAGATTAAGCAGTGGAACAGTAGGAATTGATCACGGAGAGGTGGTCTTATTCTCTGACTTTGAAGATGATGGCGCGATGTGGCGTGGCGAAGGCCCGCGCCAAAGTCGTGCAAAAGTGAAGTTTAAGGCGACCTACGGGTCCCCACCTCATGTGCAGGTATCGATGTCTATGTGGGACATTTCGAACTCGACAAACACGCGTGCCGATGTGCAGGCAGAGAATATTACCGAAGATGGCTTTGAAATCGTATTCCGCACTTGGGCCGATACGCAAGTGGCGCGGGTGCGCGTGGCATGGACGTCATTCGGAGAGCTCCCTCATGATGAAGGTTGGGAGCTTTACTGAGCGTAGCTTGGACGTAGATAGAACGCGTTGCGCGATTGGCGCAGTCATATATATTTTTAAGCTAGAACTAGATTTTAGACACCCAATATTTCAAATGTTCCAGCGCAGTCGCAATTTATACGACTGCTAGCAAAATTAGGAACTAAAATATGAGTATTAAATATTTCGCGTCTGTCGTGGCTTTGTGCGCGGCGACCTCTGTGAATGCTGAAGGACTATACTACGGTGGTGGTATTTCGATCACTCAAGCGGAATCAGATGCTGGATTTGGAGCGAACACGGTATCGAGCGACACTTACGGAGCAGTGACTGGTACGGTCGGCTACCGTTGGGACCAATCGAACATGTTCTATGGCGCTGAGTTTGGCTTGGACGTTGCTGTTGGAAGTTCAATGGAAGATGATGGCGCGGATTGTTTTACAGCCGCGAACGGGCCTTATTACTGTGACCATGTTTTGACGTCGCGATTGCGGGGAATCGTGGGCATGCCAATGGGGAGCTTCGAGGGTTTTGCTTCGTTCGGGTTTGCATCGATGAGTGGCAATGCCGCAACATTTATTAACACGCAGGACGTGGCAGTTAACTCTGGGTATACGTTTGGATTGGGTTTGCAGCAGGATCTGAGCGGCAATACACTTCGCTATGAGTTGATCTACGATAACTTAGAAACAAATACGCAAAGCCAAGGGTCTGGTTACGAGCCAACGTTTGAAGCAATCTCGCTGAACGTATCGTACCTATTTAACTAGGATATTAACGCGCCCCGTTCCAATGGACGGGGCGACATCAGGCTTATTAAACTTATTTCGCGGCGTATAGACCTTCGTAGATTGGGCCGAGCGTCTTGTGATCGAACAGAGATGACACAGACGTGCCGTTCCATGTGTTCAGGATCGCTTGGGCGAACATCGGTGCGGTTGGTACGATACGGATGTTTGGTGCGGCTTGAACAGCCTCGGTCGCGGCAATCGTGTCGGTGATGACAAGACTTTTCATTGCTGACTTTGTGATGCGTTCAACCGCTGGGCCGGATAATACACCATGCGTGATGTATGAATGAACCTCTTTCGCGCCATTATCCATCAGCACCTCAGCCGCTTTGCAAAGTGTGCCAGCCGTATCAACGATGTCATCGACGATGATACAAACGCGGTCTTTGACGTCACCGATAACAGTCATTTCTGCGACCTCACCGGGCTTGCCACGGCGTTTGTCGACGATGGACAGAGGTGCACCAATGCGCTGTGCCAGATCGCGCGCGCGCGCCACACCGCCAACGTCAGGCGATACGACCATAACGTCGTCCATGCAGGACCGGAAGTTATGCATCGCGTCGAGCGCGTAAATTGGCGACGCATAAAGGTTATCAACAGGGATATCGAAAAAACCCTGAATCTGCGTTGCGTGCAAATCTAGGGTAAGGATACGTTCTACACCGGCTTCGACCAGCATGTTCGCGACCAACTTAGCCGTGATCGGTGTGCGCGCCTTTGAACGGCGGTCTTGGCGGGCGTAGCCAAAGTAGGGGATTACTGCGGTGATACGGGCAGCTGATGAACGGCGCAGCGCATCGGCAATAATCAGCAATTCCATCAAGTTGTCGTTGGCGGGGTTGGATGTTGGCTGAACGATGAACATATCTTCGCCGCGGACGTTTTCAAAAACCTCCACAAAGATTTCGCCGTCGTTGAACCGTTCAACACGGGCGTCGACAAGTCCGACATCCATGCCGCGATGCATCGACATCCGGCGAGAAATTGCTTGGGCTAGAGGCTGATTCGAGTTTCCAGAAATCAGCTTTGGCGCGGTCATAGTTGGCATCAGTGGGGTCCTTTGGCAGAAGGCAGTAACAGAGGCGTGACAGATTCGAGGCGTTGACACCGACTAACACAGGGTTACCGTCGCGCAAACAATTCGCGCACTCTAGGAGACTAAAAATGGCCCATATCGACTATTTCTTCGCGACCATTTCGCCGTTTAGCTACCTATGCGGGACTCGCCCTGCAGAAATCGCGGCGAAGCACGGCGCGACCATCACTTATAAGCCGCTTGATATCATGAGCCTGTTTTCTCGGACGGGTGGCACAGCGCCCAAAGATCGGCACCCCAGCCGTATGGAATATCGTGCACAAGAATTGCGTCGTCAGACTGCCCATACCGGTATGCCTTTGAACCCAAAACCCGCATTCTGGCCAACGAATCCTGCGCCGTCGTCATATGCGATCATCGCGGCCCAGAACGAGGGTGGTGATGTTGCTGCATTGGTTTATGCGATCGGTGCGGCCTGTTGGGCGGAAGATCGCGATATTTCTCAAGATGAAGTTATTCGTGACTGCCTGACCAAAGCGGGCTTTGCCCCGGATCTGGCGGACAAACACATGCTGACCAGCGCCGATACATATGCCAAAAACCTAGAAGAGGCCGTCGCGCGTGGTGCGTTTGGTGCGCCGTTCTTTATCACCGACACGGACGAACGGTTCTGGGGTCAAGATCGCCTAGACGACCTAGACGCATATTCGGCTGGGCGCGGCTAAATGCAAAATATCATGGGGCATGACATTCATGCCGATACAGTCGGAGAGGGATCTCCGGCTCTTGTCTTGCATTGTGCGCTTGGCCGATCCGAAGCAATGATGCCGCTGGTCCAGCAACTTGGTTATCGGGCGACTTTGTTCGATCTGCCCGGGCATGGCCAAAGTGGTAATTGGGACGGGGCAAGCGACTATCAAAGGCTGTCAGCAGATGTTGCCGCCCAGTTGTGTGATGGACCGACGCATGTGATTGGTCATTCTTTCGGTGCGACCGCCGCCCTACGGCTGGCTGTGGAACGCCCTGAATTGGTAAACCGTCTAACGCTTATTGAACCTGTCTATTTTGTTGCCGCTAAGGGCACCGATGCCCACACGGAATTCGCAAAGGGGTTTCGCCCGTTTGTGGCAGCTATGCTGCGCGGCGAGGAAGACGCCGCCGCCAAGATGTTCAATGAAATCTGGGGCGGCATGCCGTGGGATGCGATGTCGGATCGGCGCAGGCAGTACCTGACAGAACGCATTCATTTAGTTGTAGCAGGTGCGGCCGAGATCGAAGAAGACGCGGCAGGGATCACATCGGAACAGCGGCTAGGCGCAGTTGATATACCCGTCACGCTTATCCGTGGCGGTGCGTCGCAGCCTGTCCTCGCTGATATTCATGCGACGCTGGCTGCGCGGTTACCGAACGCGACTGATCATGTGGTGCCGGGTGCAGGGCATATGCTGCCCATGACCCACGCTGATCAGGTTGCCGAAATCATCCGTTCAGCAGATTGATGAACTGCTGAACCCCGTCTTCGGTCATGGACCAATCGGTGACCAGACGGCCCGTTAACAGCGCGTCAGGGTCGCCCTCATCGGGATCGCCATTTATTACATAATAGAATGCGCCGCCATCCAGCATGCGCTTGTGTTCGCTACGTGGCATGTCGAAAAAGATGATGTTCGCTTGCGGGTCGTATTGGAGCGTCAGCGCGTTATGCCCGCGAAGCCCTTCGGCCAATTGTGCACAGCGGGCGTTGGCCGCGCGCGCAGTATCTAGCCATAGCCCATCGGTTAGATACGCCTGCATCTGTGCGGATAGAAAACGATGCTTGGACAGTAGATGGCCGCCGCGCTTGCGCCGCAGTTCAAATTCCCATGCAAGGTCAGGATCAAAGATCACGCAGGCCTCTACGCCCATCGCGCCGTTCTTAGTGCCACCAAAGCTTACGGTGTCGATGCCCGCCTTCCATGTCATTTCTGCAGGGCTGCAATCCAGCGCGACCAATGCATTTGCAAATCTGGCACCATCCATGTGGGTTTTCATGCCAAAGCCACTGGCGATGTCAGTCAAAGCCTTGATTTCGTCGAGCGTGTAGATCGTGCCTTTTTCGGTCACTTGCGTGATCGACAGGGGCCCGCGCTGTGGACCATGCACGCCACGGTTCTGTTCTGCCTCGATCTTGTTGCGCAATGTGTCTGGCGACATCTTCGCGTCGTCAGTCGGAACAAGCGTTAGCTTTGCTTGTGAATAGAACTCTGGAGCGTTGCATTCGTCTTCTTGGATATGGGCAACATCAGCGCAGAAAATCGTATCCCAAGGCTGGGACATCGTGGCGAGCAGTAGGGCGTTTGCGCTGGTGCCGTTAATGACCAGATATACGGCGGCTTCGGAGGCTTCGAATACGTCACGCACCTGCTGGCGTACCGAGTCCATGATCGCGTCCGCGCCATAACCGGGTGCATAGCCGGTGTTGGCAGCCATGATGGCCTCGATAACTTTGGGATGCGCAGGACCGGCATTATCGGATGAGAAAAACATTTAGGTTGGTTCCTCTATGATGTGGTCTTCCCAGTCGTCTTCGTCGACCTCGAATTCGGGGACGGTCATGCCTTTTACGGACACGCCTGCACGATGAACCGACTCTGGATCGCCAGTAATCAACGGATGCCAGTCGTACAGTGGGCGACCTTCATGGACCAGACGGTAGGCACAGGTTTGTGGCAGCCAATACATCGTTTCTTGGATCGTCTTTGGGGTCAGGACGATGCATTCAGGGACGAATTGATGACGGATAGGGTAATTGCTGCAAAGGCAGCTTTCGTCGTCCAAAAGGCGGCAGGCCACGCGTGTCATCACGACCACGCCAGTGTCTTCGTCCTCTAGTTTATTAAGACAGCATTTACCGCAGCCATCGCACAGCGCTTCCCATTCTGGTTTGCTTAGCTTGTCCATCGGTTTGGTTTCCCAAAACCGGTCGGCTAGGCCCGCGCGAGTGATTTCATTCGACATCTTGCAGGATCTTTCGGGCGGTGTCGCAATCAGCATCCATTTGAGCAATTAGCGCGTCGAGCCCATCGAACTTTAGTTCTGGCCGTAAGTACTCGACCAAGGCGACAGATAGGGTTGCGCCGTATAGGTCACCCTTAAAATCGAAAAGGAAGCTCTCGCAATTTGGAACTTCGCCATTGAACATGGGGCGCACGCCAATGGATGCAGCGCCATCGTATGTACCCGCATGAGGGCCGTCCAGAACGTCGACCTTCACTGCGTAGACGCCAAATTTCGGTGGGTGCAGCCCGGTGATCGACATGTTTGCGGTCGGAAAGCCAAGGTCACGACCACGCTGGTCGCCACGAATGACCTCGCCTTCGATCCGGTGCCAGTGACCTAGCATCGCGGCGGCATCGCGCGGTTTTCCATCGGTCAGCGCCTGACGGATCGCGGTGGAGGACACGTTGGCAGCGTCAACAGTTAGGATCGGTGCGACAGTTACGCCAAAACCCATTTCTTCGCCAAATGCCTGAAGGTCAGCAACCGTGCCAGCACGCCCTTTACCAAAACAAAAGTCAGCGCCAATAACCACGTGCTTTAGGCCCAACCGGTCAGTGATGACAGATTGCGCGAATTCGCGTGGGGTCAGGTTCGCGAGTGCTTCGTTGAACGGAACCTCATACAGCTTTTCGACGCCCAGCTTTTCCAATCGGTGGGCGCGCGCCTCTGCGTTCATCAGCCGAAACGGATTGGGATCGCGCGAAAAATAAGTGCGTGGATGGGGTTCAAACGTCATGACGCCCAATGGCGCATTCGCGGCCTTTGCCGCAGCCCGCGCAAGATCGATGACAGATTGGTGCCCGACATGGACCCCATCAAAGTTGCCAATAGCCGCGGCCGCGCCGCGGTCGCTAGGGGCAATAAATAGGGTGTCTCGGATGATGCGCATGGCCTTGCGTAGCGCGGCCTGAGGGGGGCTGCAACCCTATAGCCTTTCGGAAAGCGTGTATCCCTTTTCGCTGCCTCTTGGCGTTGCCAAGAACGCAAAAAGTGATGCGTCTTTGAGCGATTGTTTCCGAAACGTTTTAGTCGAACTTGCGCGACGGAGCGAGAACGGTCGCATCCCCCACCAGCACCTTTTTGTCGTTCACAAGGCAGCGGGTGTTCATCGTCACCCGGCGTTTTGCGTGATCAATGTCGACGACTTCGACTTCGGCTAGAACCATGTCCCCGGGGCGAACAGGCGCAAGGAACTTTAGGCTTTGGCCTAGATATACTGTGCCATGACCGGGAAGCTGTTCACCAATTACGGCTGATACGAGGCCAGCAGTCAGCATCCCATGCGCGATACGCCCGCCAAAGATCGTGTCTTGGGCATAGTCGTCGTCAAGATGCACTGGGTTCCGGTCCGTCGACACTTCGGCGAATAGCTCAATATCGCGGTCAGTTACGACCTTGCGCAAAGAACGGACCATACCGATCTCGATATCTTCGATACAGATCGTTCCGCGTGGGGCGTTATCTAGCATGTTGCGCTCCATTGAGTAACAAAAAATCCCATTCGCCGATTGGCTTTGAAATTTTATTACTTTGCAAGCGCAGAAAAATCAAGCGTTACGTTAGCGCAAGTGGCCGATAGCGAAGGTGGCGCTGATCTTTTGATCATCCAGATAGGTTTTCAGCGCATCCGGGTCAGGCTGCGTCGTCGTTTTCGTTTCGGCAGCGGCCAATCCGCCTGAAATGAACAACACATCCAGATCTTCTTGAAGAGCACCCAGTACATCAGTGTGCGGGCCGTCGCCAATCGCGATGATGGACGCGTCAGACGGTACCTTGTTCAACGCCGCTAAACGGCGGCGCGCAAGGTCATAGATGGGTGGGTGGGGTTTGCCGAAATACAGGCTTTCTCCACCCATTTCAGTGTAAAGCTGGGCCAAGGCACCCGCACACCATTCACGGACGTCGCCACGATCAACGACGATATCTGGGTTTGCGCACAGCAGCTTTAGGCCCTTTTGTTTGGCGTAAAGGAAGTCGGCGCGGTTCACAGCAAGGTCGGCCATCGGATCGAACGGGCCGCAGCAAACGATGCCTTCGGCCTGATCTAACGGGACGCGCTGAATATCGACCGGGTTGTTGATGACGGAAAGCGGCTTAAAGAAATCATCATCACGCGGGCTTTCACCCATGAAGTAGACTTTTTCACCGACGATGCCGCGATACATCGCAGAGCGGGCGCTATCACCTGACGTGGCAATCGCATCCCAAGCATCGTCGGGAATGCCAAAACCTAGGATTTGGTGGGCAACTGATTCCCAAGGGCGGGGTGAGTTGGTGACAAGCACCACAACACCGCCTTGTGCGCGGTAGGCTTGCATGGCCGCAACCGCGTCTGGCAGGGCCTCAACGCCGTTGTGCATGCAACCCCAAAGGTCAACAAAGGCCGCGTCATACTGGCCCGAGATGTCTGCGAAAGTTTCGATAATCCGGGTCATGGCGCGGCCTTTTATAATTGTAAGAATGGAACGCCCCGGATCATCTCCGGGGCAGGCAGTTTAGGCCTTAAGGTTCGGGATGATCTGCTTTTTACGGCTCATGATGCCTGGCAGAACAACGCTGTCACCTTCGACTTTGGCGTCGAATGATTTTTCAGCAACCGTTTTCACAACGTCGTTCGGGATGAACATTGTTGCTTCTTGGTTCAGGATGTCCACGACGAACAATAGAACCTCGTCAACGCCGTCCTCTTTTGCGACTTTTGGCATGGTTTCCATGATGGATGCCTGACGGTCCAAAATGATCTTTGGCGCGGTGGTTTCCAGAACAGACACGCGGAATTTCTTGCCGTCTACGCCGTATTCTTTGCTGTCCATGCGCAGCAGTTCCGCGTCGGAAAACTCTGAAACGTCTGATTTTGCTTCGAACATTTCGGATGCATAGGCTTCAAGATCGATTTTCAGGTCTTTGGCCAATGCTTCGGCAAGGTCCTTGTCTACGGATGTCGTTGTTGGTGAACGGAACGCCAGCGTGTCGGACAGGATGCAAGAAAGCATCAGACCTTTGATGCCTTCTGGCATGTCGGCGGCTTTGTCGCCCATCATCTCATTCATGATCGTCGCAGTACATGCGAGCGGACGAATTGTGATGTTGATTGGGTTCTTCGTTTCCAGACCACCGGCCAGTTTGTGGTGGTCGATGATTGCCAGAACGTCAGCGTTGTTGATGTTCGCTGGCAGCTCTGCTGGGTTGTTCGTGTCAACGATAACGCAAGACTGATCGTCTTCGACATCTGCGATCACTGCGGGCAATTCAAAGCCCCAGCGTTTGGCGACAAATGCGGCTTCGGTGTTTGGAGTACCAAGCAGGGCTGCTTTGGCTTCGATGCCAGTGTGGTTCAGGAACCATTCCCAGATCAGTGGGGAACCAGTGCTGTCTGTGTCAGGTGCTTTGTGGCCGAAAACAAGAGTTGTCATTGCTGTCACTTTCTAAGGGAGAATTTGGCCGTCTTATAGAAGTGTCCAGCCACCCTGTCACCCCATCGCGTTGGTTTGACCGAATATCGGCGGTGTGGTAAATTGACTTACCGAAAAGGAGGAACCTAACAATGGACCAGAACGCTTAACCGCCTCGCCATTCTTGATGGGCGCAACCATCGCCCGACCCTTTTTAAGAGGAGCACCCTGACAATGGACATGCTGCAGTAACGCCGTTTTTGGCGTGTCGCTTGGCCGCAATGGCCCCATGATCATTTATCGAAAGGTGCAGATATGCCCCGTAAATCACCCAAACCCCGCAAGGCGGGTCAAAACCCGTTGTCCGCTACGAAAAACCGCCGTGCTGTGCGCCCTGAACCGGGCGGCCCCCGTCAGGGGCGGCCTGCGTCAAACCTACAGCGCCGTGCGCGCATTGACACACGACCACCGCGGTTTCCGGGTCGCTTAGGCGGTCGATAGATACCGTTCCCCATCGCTGTCGTGGCGGTGGGGCTTGCTTGCGTGGCCGATTTCGTTTTGTTTGACCGCGTAGGAGACCAATTTGCGCGAAGCCGATCTATATCCCCCAATCAAAGCCCACCTGCAACGGCAGGGCTATGACGTTAAGGGAGAAGTCGGCGCAGCCGATGTTGTCGCGCGACGTGGCGATGATTTGGTAGTTGTCGAGCTAAAGCTTGGATTTTCGCTAGCCCTGTTTCATCAGGGGATCGAACGGCTGCTTGTCACCGATCACGTTTATGTCGCCGTGCCTGCTGGTGGGCGTGCAAAAGCTCTCAAGGCCAACGTCAAACTGGCCCGCCGCGTCGGGCTAGGCGTTATGACGGTCCGCGAGCGTGACGGATTTGTAGAGGTGCTTGCCGATCCTGCGCCATACACCCCCCGAAAATCTAAAAAGAAGCACACACGATTAGTACGCGCCTTTGATCGGTTGCAGGGTGATCCGAACTCCGGTGGTGCGACGCGCCATGGAATCGTCACTGGATACCGCCAAGACGCCGTACGCTGCGCGCGCTTTCTGGCAATCCACGGTCCATCCAAAGGCGCAAAAGTCAAAGAATGGACCGAAGTCCCACAGGCCACCCGCATCATGGCAGATGACCACTATGGTTGGTTCGAACGTGTCGAACGTGGGGTCTATGGCCTAACCAAAGCTGGCCAAAAGGGGCTTGCTGACTTTGGTGACGATTAGTCGTCGCGTGTGATGGTCCAGCCTTCGTTCTGTAATAGGCTAAGAATTCCGTTTTCACCGATCAAATGCGCGGCGCCAGCGGCGATAACGATATTATCGTTTTCGGCCGCAGCTTGGGTAATCACAGGAATCCAATTGCGGTTGCGATCGTCCAACATTGCCTCTTGGGTTTCGTCAAAAAGCTGGGTTGCGGTTTCGGTATCCATGTCTGGTAAATCGTCCATCGCAATACGCGACATTTGCCACAAGGTTCCGATGTCTTCGGCAAAATAACGGTCAAGCATACCGACGAACACCTGTTGTTGCACGTCTGGCATCATCAGGCTCATGCGCAGAATGTCTAATTGTTCTTCCAATGGCTCCGATTGAAAAATGGAGAACATCGTTTGAAAATCTTCCAGTGATTGTATTGGAATGTTGGCTTCGGTCGCGGCACCCATGATCATGTGATCCAGCCCAAGTTTACCTGCGATCATGTCATCCATCGCGCAAGAGGGTATGGCGAGAACGATTGATGCATACCAAGGCTGCATTTTAGCGATCATAAAGCTTGGAATGTTTCGATCAGCGGCGGCAGTCGATAGTAACTCCCACGATTCATCACCAAGAAGCTCTGGCAGTGTTGGTCCTTCGGTTAGGAACAACTGGCCGGGGTCCGTCGACATAAGCTGTTGTAGGGCTGCCTGATCTTCAGGGGATGCTTCTACAAGGATCAGGTCGGCATTCACGACATCGTCAGACAGCTTTGCATATAATGCATCTAGGCGGGGATCGTAGATGTGCATCGTGCCAACGATTTTCACGTCATGGCCATCTTTATGGGCATCCCAAATCAAACCTTGGGAAAAAGGAATTTCCGCAACAGCGGCATCCAGCCGCGCATGTTGTTCGACCGAGAGCTGATTTAGATAGTTATCGCCGACGCATAGGGCAGCGGCGGGAAAACCGAGAGCTGTAAAAATCACGGTCGCGGCAGAGCGAAAGAACATCGGTATTCCTTTGGGTTGTGACGTGTGCAATGTAATCACTGGCCGCCCCGGGTCAATTACCCGGGGCGGTTTTCTAATATCATGCGTTGGCCAATCCTGATTAACCAGCGGCCAATAACGTGACGCAAGCTACGTTGCGGAGGTGGAACAAGCTGCAGCCGTGGCTTTGCCGCGACTAACATCCCACTAGGGAGCCGGATCATCTGCGGATTTATGTCAATCTCGGGGAGGAAAGGCACAGGGGGCCAGCCGCTTGCTGCAGGTGAAATCTGCAACCGTTGTGGTTGCGTGCGCCGCTTCGCTGGCCGCTCAGAATAATCGTTATGAATTTCAGGGCCGACCTTGTGGTCGACGACATAAAACGGGGGATGCATGTGCTATCCGATCTACAAATCTTTGAAGTATTAGGAGAAAAATGCGCTGAGCCAATGGCACAGCTGCGCTGCTTAGCTGGGTTACCAGCTGAGATGGATGAAATCCTTTCGTTCCATAAGCAGTCTCCTTGATTCGTAGTCGTCTAACGGTTGTGTAGCTCAAACGTAGGTCTTCGCCAAAGCGTTTTTTTGATAGTGACTAAAACTGTTCTTTTTAGGCAAAAATGAGCTGCAAGATCAGAATAGTCGCAAGTAACATCCCAACAACGCCTTCTGGCCCAAACATGCTGAATATTCTCATAATCCGTACTCGTTCATTAATATATTGGCTTCTGCCTACCAGTTGTGGCTTGTATCTTGTGTGCGTTAACGCACCGTTAAGAAAGTTCTTTGGATAATCCTTCAGGATCGAGAATTTCGATCCTTTGCCGCGATGACTTGATCACGCCCAGTCTAGATAATTTGCTGATTGATCGACTAACCATTTCGCGATTGGCGCCAATCGTCCCGGCGATTTCAGCGTGCGTTGGTGCATTTTCAATGACCGCACCTGCCGCTAATTTGCCGTGTTCTGCGGCCAAGCGGAACAAATAGGTGCCGACACGTTGTTCGACAGACAATGTGGTCATTTCCATGTTACGTTCGGTTAAAATCCGAATGCGTTCCACAAGCTGTTGGGTGATCCTGCTGCGAACTTTAGGGACCTCATTAAAGAGCTGTAGAAAACACTCACGCTTTAGAATGAGCACCCTTGTCTCTGTTTTCGACACAACAGCAAGTGATCGGCTTTTGCCATCTAGGGCCGCGAGTTCTCCGAAATATGCGCCAACTGGAAAACGTGAAAACACAATTTCGCGGCCTTCGGTCGTCCAGTAAACAGCCAGCAATGATCCATTCAGCAAGAAGTATAAATCGTAAGAACTGTCATCTTGATCAAAAATCGTCTGCCAATCGCTGAAAGTTTTTTCAGTTACGGATATCGGAATTCCGGACAAATCATCAGCGGTTATTCCAGAAAACAGCGGCAGATTAAAACTAAGCAGTTCTTCAACGGTCATATGCCTGCCAGTATCTCTTTTGCCGCGATAATTTCTGGCGGCGTTGCGTTTGCATGAAACATTTCGACAGCTTGGGCTAATTCGGTTTTTGTAATGAACCCAGCTTTGATTTGATCAAGACGTGTGCGGATAAGCCATAAGCGCGCGTTTTGTGATGTCGCAATATGAGCGGATTTCGCAAAGGCGGCGGTTGCGGCTTCGGTTTGCCCGGCCTTAATGCAGACCTGTGCATGAAGCCGTAACACCTCGGCTAGCCAGCAATTTAGGCCAGAAGCCTCATTTTCGATGACGGCTGAAATCGATTCTTGCAGTGCGGCGTCGACCTCAGCCTGCTGTGCTAGTGCCATCGCATAATGTGACCGGAAATACGGTAAGCCGACCCGAGCGCCGCTCATTTCATGGGTGTTCAGCACCTGACCAAATGCGGCCAAGCCATCTTTGGTGCTGCTTTGGGACGGGTCCATTACGTTCAGCCACGCCGCACCTGTCACCTGCCAAAATGCAGCACCTTGTTCGTGGGCGGCTTCAATCCCTTGCTTTACTCGCGCTACGGCCGTTGTGACATCGCCAGCGTAAAATAGCGGAACAGAGCCCCAGATTAACGAATATGGAAGCATGACGGGAATATTTAACAGGTCTTGATGGGCGTCAGATTCCGTAACAAGATCATGAATTAAATGGGTATCGCCAACAATTGAACGGCCAACGCTGTCAAACATTTGCGTCGCCGCAAATGGATCGACACCGTATTGCGTGATCATCGCACCATGTTTGTTGATGTCGTATAAGTCGCGCAGCTTGGCAAATTCGACGAACAGCCGTTCGAAATTACCGCTGTAGCAATGCAAACATGCTTCGACGTTGAGTGCGGCGAGTTGTACTTCTCCGTTTGTCTCGGATATCGGAACCTGTGCTGCGGTTTCCAAAAGTAGCTCGCAAAATTGATCTGCTCCGGTTCGATCCCCTGAGATAATCGCGTGAGAAAACATACCGCAAAACGCTGGCCCGTTCGCAGCGGAATAGCCTTGTTGTGTGGATGCCAGTTCCGACACTGCTTCAAAGGCTTCTTTTACAGTGGGTGTCATATAGCCGCCCAGTTGGACGCGGATTGACGCAAGCGCTGTATAGCACGCAATTTTCAGATCATGTACATCGACGTCAATGGGCGCCTGAGAGCACAAAGAAATTGCCGCAAGGATATGTGCTTCGGCATCTTCGAATGCCCCCTGAAACAACGCCCACTGACTGACAGTAAGATAGTTCTGAATTGCAGGCACATGTTGCTGTGCAAGGCTGAGGTGGTCAGTCAGGATTGCGGGGTTCCGTCGCACAGCGTCAGCATGGTTTTCTTGCAGATGTGATGCAATTTGGCTGTGAAGATCAACGCGCGTACGGCGCAGTAAACCGTGGTAGGCCGCTTGATGCAATAAAGCATGCGAAAACGTCCAGCTGTCGTCCGATTGTTCTGTTAGCACCCCGCGCGCGCAGGCCCTTGATAAATGCGGTTTTAGAGGTTCGTGATCTTTGGCGATTGTACGCAGCATTTCGATGTTAAAACTACGCCCAATGACAGACGCGCATTGCAGCACTGGCTTTGACGTACCTGTTGCGTCGATTTGACTGCCAAGAAGATCCATCAACGATCCTGGAATGCCTTGGTCATCGTTTGACAAGGATCGTTGAAAGAGCTGTTCTAAAAACAGCGGAACCCCAGCTGCTTTTTCGATCAAGGCTTCGCGATTTTTTGCCTGCGTTTTCCCCGTGGCGAGCGCATCAAGCATATTTGAGGCTTCGACGTGATCCAACGCATCTAGCGGGATCAAGGATATCGGTAAATTGTCTAGGTATTTGCCGATCTTTGTGTCTTCTCGGCTTGTCATCAAAATTTGGTACTGGCCCACTTCGGCGCTTTGCAAAATGTTGACGAGAACGCCAAAGCTCGCGTTGTCTAGCCAGTGTAAGTCTTCAAAGACTAAGATGCCGTCCGGTTGGATGACTTGGATCGCCTGCCAAATTGAATCTTCAATAAGTGCTTTCAGTGCGACACTAGATTTTTCTGCCAGCAATCGCTGCCCATCCGAAAGCCCTAGCACCAGCGCTAAGGCGCGTTGCGCATCGGTAGATAGCCCAAAGGGGCCAAAGCACCGTTGAATATCTGAAAGTTCGGGCAGGGATTTGCCCGTTTGTATTGTAATCCAATCTTTGAAGGGCTGATAGCTGGCGCGCGTATGCACCCCGTTTGCGTTAAATGTTGCAATGCGCGATGCGGATTGTGCGACATGGCGGCAAAGTGAGGTTTTCCCGATACCCGCTGGGCCAATGACAAGGCTCGGTTGGTTGCTGTTTGCGATGCGGCTAAGTTCATTTGTACGGCCGACAAAAAATGGCTGCAGTTGATTATCGGGTCGCGCGATTGCCACTGTCGGTTGGTAAAGCGTTTGGGTTTCGGAAAACCCCTTTAGCCTTTGGTCCGGAATAGCCTTTACGACAAAGATTCCCCGAAGGAGATCCTTTGTACTTTGGGCAATCATGACACTGCTAGGGGCTGCACGTTCTTGGATACGTTGGGCGAGCGTGGTGACCATACCGGTCGCGCGCGGCAGGTTGCCAGCGTTTCGACGGCGTACTGCAACTTCGCCAGTGGCGACGCCTGCACGTAGCTGGATGTCACCACCGTCCCTATATTCGGCATCAATAGTTTTGACTGCGGCAAGTGCAGCGTTTACTGCCTTTGATGCCGTAAGTTCGTCGGCATGTTCGAGACCGAAAAGAGCGACAACGCCATCGCCTAAGTATTCGGTTACTTCGCCACCGTGTTCTTCGACGATAGATCGCGATTGAGCATAAAATTCTTCAAGCCATTGTTCGAGATCTTCGGCGTCGGCAGTGCTTGCGATGTCACTAAAGCCTACGACGTCAATAAACACCGCAGTGACTTGTTTTCGTTCGCCCTTGCCAACCGAAGCAGGGGGTCGTTCCGAGTGGTTCATGCCGCGCTCCCGTGCCCACGGAAGTTACTATAGGCGGTTTCTTGCCGCTTCCAAGCGTGCAATGCGCCCGCTGTCGAATGGGTTTGACAGCGTCCAACTGGTCCATATGCGGAATGCGCCGGGCAACGCAGATTGCGCGCCGTTATCTCCTGCATTTATCTGAAGCGGTTGCGAGATCATTTTTCCCGCCGGAAGGTTAGCAAGTTGTGCATTTTGAACGTCGACTTGGGCATGTACACCAGCCGCTTGGGCGGATGTTAAGCCAAAATCGAGGTTTGAAAATTGCCATTTTCCCCATTTATTTAGGGTTACTACGACCTGATTGACGCGGCGGGCCACATCGCCAAGCGCGCCGTAGTTAGTTAACGGACATGGCATGTCGCGTTGGGCATATCTTGCCGACCAAATTGGCGATCCTTGTTCGGTTGCAACCGTGTAATGGTCGTTGCCCATGCTGAGTTTACCAAGTTTTTTATTGTAACCGTAAAACCACACTCCGGCGAGCCGCGGCAGATTGCTATTCAGGTAAAGGTTGGGAAGATATGCAAAGACACCATCGTGACCTTCAACTTGAACGTCATTGATTGCGATAATCGCCTCGTTGTAATTTCGAAAACCAAGTAGGCGAGGCAGGATTGTCGGCCGCACACCAATTTGCTGATTGGCAAGGATGGAAATAGGATGTGTTCCTTCGGGGGTGGTGGCTTGGGGGTGCAATGTCATGCCCTTGGGCAATGTATTTTGAAGTGTAGTTGCGTCGACGGCGTGGAAGCTAAAGAAACCATCCAATTCACCGACCCCAAAAAATGGTGTTAACGGCCAGTTCGCATTTTGGGCGTATGGGCTGGCAAGTCGGGTCGCGTCACCAGGGCCATTATCAATGATAAGATCACCTTCGCCGACAATTTCGATATCCGCGCCGGTAAGACCACGCGCTGCCGCTAGACCAGAGATTGTCGCGGCTTCAACGCAGCCAGCGTTAATACCGCAACGTGTCCAATCGCCCGCGACATAAAGGTTTTCAAACCCGGTACCATCCGGAGGTAGGCGATACTGCACGCTGCCGGGGACTGATAACACATACCGTTCAGACCCATAAAAGTTTTGACGAAAATACTGTGACTTGAATTTACCGGGGCCGGTGTCGGCTTTTTCAGAATGCAGTAGGTCTAGATCAAATTTGCCATTCTTTTCTGCCTTCGGCCACATTTGAAGTAGGGCGTTGTTGGCCCAATCCATTACACGATCTTCGAATGGGATGGGGTCAACGCCCGCATTTTTTGCAGGGCTACAGAAATACGCGATCGACGCAGGACCGGGCGCAGTCCAGTCTTCGCGGCCAATCAGGTCTGACATATCGGCCCAAGTATCAAGTGGTTCAATAAAGCTGGTAATGACGGTTTTTAGATCTGCAGGAATACCACCGATATTGTGTTTGGCGACGACATCGTTCCAACCCATTTCAGCAGCGGTATTGTCGACCCAAAACTGTGCGGCCTGCGTCGCGACGGTTTGCACCTTATCCAACATCATTTTCCAACGGTTGCTGGCCGCGATAAGTTCGGACGCCATATAGGGGAGCGAACCTAATGACGCGCCAAGAATGACTTCGTCGAAATCTGTGCCGCGTTTCAGGCTGTAAGGCGTACCTGTTGGTGGTTCTTTTTCGCATTCGAAATCGATACCAGATGCTTCCAATTCAGCACCATTCTTAAGCTGTCCCCATAACGGTTTCGATGGCCAACAAGGCAAGCCCTTAACCGGAACAAATGGGTCATAGTCGCCGCTGTTGACCACGGCCTGTTCGACCATATCTATTCTGTCGACGCATGATTTGCTGTCGTCCAGTGCCAGATGAGTCGCCGCATTGAAGAATTTGAATTTTACGCCGCGATGTTTGAGTATCTGATAGTAAGGACCAAAGATCGTGTCCCCCATCCCAGCCATCATTTTGTAAAACAACGATCCTTTGTAACTGAACGCGAGACGTAGCAAACCCCGGATTGCGGTGCCTGCACCAACGCTTCGGTGGTCCGTCATACCTCCCGGGTAGCCGAACACGTAATCATAGCAGCCACGAAAAACAGCTGAATAGACCGCTTCATCGCTTGCACCATAGTCAAGCAACCATTGGCTAATTTCGTGATCGTCGATCGCATCGAAGCCATGCAAAAATAGACCGTTGTCGATTGTGCCACGAAAAAAAGCGAGCGACAGATCAATGATGTATTTAAAGCGGCGGGCCTCGTCGGACAAAACGCCGTTGATGTCTTTGTCAGTTGCGAGCCAGTTCTGTGCATGGCGTGCCATATCGGCAAGCACCATCAAATCGCTTTGCGTGTGCTGTTTGGCGTTCTTTGGCATTGAATGCGCGTAGTCGCGCATCTGATGCAGCGGCGAACGTTGCTGTGTGGTCATGCCTTTGCGTTTTAGCGCGGGGTTGAAGCGGTCGGGCGTGACGTATGATTTACCTTTTTCAATTTCCTCGAGAATCTTTTCAATGAAATTGACAACCGATTCCAGTAATTCCTGAAAGTAAGAAAAAGGTGTGGGAAGAACCCCACCGGTCCCTGGCGTTTGCCCATTGGGTTCGAATTCAATTAACCATGGATGGATTGTTTTCTTGCCATCTGTTTCAATTTCTTCGGCCAGTAAAAAACGGTTAAGACCGGTAAAGGCTTTTTCGATTGTTCCCAAAGGGGCGTCAGGGCTGCGTAGTCCGGTACTGTTTAGCTGGTCATAGCAATCGCGCATCAGTCTAAAGCCGTTTTCATAGAAACCAGCCCAGATATGTAGTCCGTGTTCTTCGATACGTGCCGCGTGATCCATATTGCGGCCACTTGCGCCTTTGCCACCAAGACGCCATCCAAGTTGATAAAGTGTGATGTCGTATTCATCTTGCCAATTGGGTAGCTGTGTAATCGCATACGCAGATGTAATTGCGCCGACGCCGCCGCCGATTATGGCAATTTTCTTTTTGCGGACCATCTAATGTCTCCGGGTTATTTTATTTAATGCGTTATAATTTTAAATATAATTAAACTATTGTGCGGCCGTTAATGTAATAAAAATCAATTTGACCCAAAAAAAGGCTGCCAAGCAGTATGGCAGCCTTTTTTGTATTTTTAATGTCACGGAATCTATTCGTAGCTATGCCACGGTGCTGCGACGCTAATGGATAAAACTGGCGCTGCGTTCTGTCGGGCTTTCATTTGAAAGTTGCCGTGATGGGTTTTCCCGACCGCAGCTGTCGGCAAGTGCTCAAGCAACGCCTTATAACTGGGTAGTTTATTACCGCCGCAAGTACGAACGCGCTTTTCAATGGTCGTATCGTCTTTGAATAGCTCTTTAGAGCTAAAGGACAGCGATAAGATTGGTAACGTGCCAGCGCTGCCCATCGTGTAACTAAAGCCTAAAGTGCGTGTTGGAAACGCGATCTGTGGCGGACAGCTTATCATGCCATCTATCGACATGGATAACACATCAGGCGACACCTGCGCGGGCATGCAAAGCGCGGGAAGAATTGTCCGTTGAACGTTGTCTGCCTCGCAGTGAATGGTGACCTGTTGTGTCAGTGTATCATAGGCCAACATCGTTGCGCGTGCTGATGGGTCATAGTCCTGCAAAATTAGGGAAAACGGAGTTTCGGACATGAGTGGGGACAAGTCCGAAGCTGACGCAGGGATTTCCGCCAATAGCGTTATACCCAGTTTTTTTCCGTCATGGCGAAGCCTCAGCCGTGCGCCATATTCCAGCGCAGATAGCCCTTGGGCTGCGCTGATGACTTCGCGAAGCTGGATGCTGGGTCCGGTGCCGCCTAAATCAGCGATTATTTTATACGCTTTGGCAAGGCGGGTTGCTGGGGCGACGGCGGGGTTGTCAACTTCGGTTGTAAGAGCGAGCGCTTTGTCGTCAGCTGAAAATTCGACGGCGACTGGTGCGCCTGTGTCTGTTAATGTGCTGGGGTGCCAATGCGCCCAGCCGTTGGGCTCCATCACGCCGATATCGTGCAACACACGCTCAAGCGCATCCCCCGCATACCCGTGACGGCGCAGATACCAACACCAATCGAGATCGCTACGTGACGGAATGACAGGGGCTAAGTTGAACATTGTGTGTGCCTTTAAGCTGTGTTCACAGGAGGAGGGGCTCATAGTCTTGTTCAGCGTAGTTCGGACAAAGGTAGGTGATTGTGCGTTTGGACACAGATTGAGGTTTTTTTACCAAACGGATAGAAATTTTTGTCCGGTGCTATTTTCGTTTGGGGAATTCCCCAGCAATTGCAATGATGTAGTTGATGCAAAGTGTGGGCTGCATGTTGTCATCTGTTGCGCCGGTGCTACAGGTGTTTGGGGCCTCGGACAGCATTTTTAAACTATAAAGTAGAGATTGATGTTCGGGAATAAACCCTAGGCTGCGCTCTGATCCCGTTTTGTCGCCCACCTTGCGTGAAGTAAGAGATGGACCGGTCCCTGAGTGCATAGGAACGCGGCCTCGCAGGTCAGGTAGCCTGAACTGTGTATGTCCGTCGCCGCCGTAGGTCGTACCGAGGATGGCAAAAAGCGCTTCGTTTGATTTAATATCTAACATTTGCCCGTCACAAAATGCCCAGCCGCGCGGCGCGAAATTTCCGCTGAAAAGGATCACTTGTCCCAGTAAAGGTTCCATAGGAATGCGGGACTCCAATTTATGGTCACTAACGAAGCAAAGACGCCGTGTAATATGGTGTGCTGTTCGTCGAAAAAAGTCTGTGATATTTCGCACATAGGTGCTTGAGCAGAGTGGTCGCGGTATGATCTGTCGGGCGCTATGAATGGTCTGGTGTATGGCTAAGACACTTGCTGTTAATGATTTTGTGTTCCGTCACGCTTTGATCGATGGGTTGTTGTGGTGTGACGTAAGGTAATCCTCTGATTGCAAGATTCGATGATTGCAGAATTCAAAATACACGCATAAAGTGTGTTGGCATTGTGGCTTACCGTAGTGCGTGAGGGTGGGTGTTGTAAAATTACAGCATATTGCTTGTTGGTATTCTGTTTATCGGTGACACAGTTTTATCTAGTGCTCTGTATTTGAAGTAAAATTTCTCAAAATTGTGGGTATTCGTCTGCGTCCGATCGATAGATTTGGGTGTTTATGTCTATTAACCCATTGTTTTTGAGAATTTGTTTGCGCAATCATCGAGGTGTTAAGATTGTATTAACACATGCGTAGAGGCGAGCAGGGCTTTGTGCAAAGGGACGTAAAATGGCAGACGATCGAAAAACGGGACAATATTTTGCTTTGCTAGAAGAGCATTCGGCTGATGAAACTGTTTCCCAGCTTGGCCGTAATGATGATGTAACCTCTCATGAGCGTTTCCCGGATGTGGACGACATCTTGGATCGCTTGGCCGTGAACGTAAGAGCCGCAGAAAAGAAGTAGTGCTCGCGCCTCAAGCTGAGTGTTGTTAGTCTGCCGCAAACAACTACCCTGAGGCTCCGATATGCGGCGTTTAACCTATTTCGTCATCTTTCTTGCCGCGCTTTATAGCATTTATTGGCTCGTCGGATCCCGCGCTGTGGAACGCGGTGCTATATCGGCAATCAGCCAAGCCCAAGACGATGGTTGGGACATCTCTTATGCAGATTTGAACACAATTGGTTTTCCGTCGCGATTTGATACGACGGTCACGGAATTGTCCGTGTCACCAATCGATTCACAATGGCGTTGGCAGGCGCCGTTCCTTCAGGTTTTTGCGCTTAGCTATCAGCCTAATCGTGTGATCGCGGCATTCCCGGATGAACAACAGTTTACGGTTGCGGGGCAGGTGATCACGCTTAATACTGATGGTCTGCGAGCAAGCGCCGGGGTCGCCCCGAATGCAGACCTAAGCTTTGATGACGCTACGATTGAGGTCGGGCCGTTGACCGCAAAATCGGATTTAGGTTGGCAGATAAGCTGGGACCGTGCACTAGGTGCCTTTCGTACGCAGCCATCTGCTGAAAATCGCTATGATGCGTATTTCGAAGCCGATGGGATCGTATTACCTCGGGAGATTGTAGCGCAAATTGATCCGTCGGCTGCATTGGGCCCTGTATTAACGCATGTGGTTCAGGATAGCGCAATTACTTTTGATCAGCCTCTTGATCGTCATGTTTTTGATGGTCTGGGGCCGGCACCGGTTGCGACCAATTTTACACTGCGTAATTTTACCATTCGCTGGGGCACGGTCACGGTTCAAGCGCAGGGTGGTTTTGATATCGACAGGCAGGGAATTCTAGACGGGCGCATCACTTTTCGATCAGAACAGTGGCGTGAGATGATTGAAATGATGGTCGCCGCCGGCGTGATCGATTCCGGTGTTGAAACGACGGTTATGAATGTTGCTTCGACGATGGCTTTGGGTGGCGGCGCGCTTGAGCTGCCATTGGTGTTTAGGGGCGGCACGATGTCGATCGGTCCGCTTCCAATTGGTCCTGCGCCTCGTTTTCGTTAGAGCTATCCTTTTCCGAATAACCCTGTCAGCGCGCGGCGCACTAGTGCCGTGACCGACGGTCGTTGGGTCGTCTGGAACGGCAGTGGTCGGCAGACCTCGATCGCGGCGACGCCGACGCGTGCGGTGAGGGCGCCGTTGATAACGCCTTCACCAAACCGGCGCGATACTTTTGATAAAACACCTCCGCCGGCGACCGATCCAATCAGATCATCACCCACAGCAACCGCGCCTGTAGCAACAAGATGCGTCAAGACAGAGCGAGTCAGTCGCCAGCTTCCCAATGTGCCTGCCCTGCCACCATAAATCTCGGCGATGCGGCGGATCATGCGCAGGTTCGAGGTTAGGGCCGTAAATAAGTCGGCCAAGGCAAGCGGAACGATTGCTGTGACTGTCGCAACCTGACGCGCCGCTGCTTCGACCTCGCGCTGGGCGCGGGCATCTAGCGGGGCAAGCAATGTGTTTTCGGCAAGACCGATCAAACCATCCGCATCAAGCACGTCCGCGCCGCGTGATTTAAGTTCCGAACGTCCCCATGCCGTGTCATCGCGGTGCGCGTATAATTTATCAACCGCGGCGACGACCGCGCGCGCTGATTTTAGGTCACCACTGTTAAGCGCGTCTGCCGCTTGTCGTTGGATTGTGTCCAGCCTTTTTAACCGCCCAAACGCTGCTAGCTCTCGTAATGCGACGATGGCTAAGACCAGGATCAAAAGGCCAACCAATGCAGTGGCGATTCCACCTAAGATAGGGGACCGTGCTATCAATTCGTTGACGTAATCCCATGCTGCGAGCGATACGATAAAGCCAACAAGCGAAACGGTGATTGACCAAAACCAACGCGCCAGCCGCGATGGTTTGTGTGCTGCGATCGCTGCGACCTGTTGCATCGCTGCGCCTTGTGGGGTTGTCACAAGGTCAGGCACTGGCGGTGCCGTGTCAGGCTTGGCCGTTTCGGTTTCATCAAGGTCGATCAGGACGGGGCCGTTTGTCATAGCCTGTCTCCCAACAAGAATTGAACGGCCTTATCGAGCCGAATATGTGGTGGCCCATCACCGGGGCGTAGGGTCAGTGGGGCAGGGGCGAACCGCATCACGCTGTAATCGGCATCAAGCCACTTTTCAGCGCCGGAACGCGCAGGTGATAGCAGATGCGCTGGGTCTTCAGGCAGCTTTCCGGGATAAAACGCCGCTTGTTTCCCGGTATCAAGCAAACGCCCCCGCACCACGTCCAACTGCTTTCCATCGTGATCGAGGGTGTCTTCGACCGTGGTCCGTAAAGATGCGATAGACATGGCCGCGGTCTTCGCACCTGCGAAATCTGCGCGATCACGGGCTTCGCGTAACAAGGCCTCGGTTATAGCGGTAAGTTGCGGGTGCTGGCTGTGGTGCAGGTGGTCTGCCTTGGTTGCTGCGAACAGGATTTTTTCAACGCGGCGTCCTTGGAATATCCGCGTCAGGAACGCGTTTCGACCGGGGCGGAAGGCACTAAGGATGCCAGCCATCGTACCGCGCAGATCGTCAAGCGCGGCGGGGCCTGCGTGGATCGCACCCAGAACGTCGACCAGCACAATTTGGCGATCAATCTTAGCAAAGTGATCCCGGAAAAACGGGCGCACGATGTTGCGCTTGTAGCTCTCAAAGCGACGCTCAAATTCGCGACCCAGTGATTTGCGAGAAAAGCCGCTGCCGGGCAGTGGTGCGAACGTCAAAACGGGTGACCCTGCCAATTCACCCGGCAACATGAACCGTCCCGGAGTGCAGTCTGAAAATCCAGCCGCGCGGCTTTCGTTCAGATGGGTCGTAAATACCTCAGCAAGTTGTAGGGCCGTTGGTTCATCAAGCGCAGCATTCGCGTCAGTACCATTGCAAAGCTGTAAATAGCTGTCGCCACCCGGTCGCCCTGCAGCACGGGCAAGCGCTGCGGCAGACCATTCTTCATAGGATTGATCTAGCAATGCCAAATCAAGCAACCATTCCCCCGGATAATCGACGATATCGATATGCACAGTCCGTGGGCCGGATAAGCCAGACAACAGTCCGCTTGGTTGAACGCGCAGTGATAGGCGTAGTTCACTGATCCGATTGGTGCTTTCGGGCCATTTTGGTGCCGGCGCGGTCAGGCACCCCAAATGCGTTTCATAGGCAAAGCGGGGAATGGTGTCGTCGGGTTGCGGTTGCAGATATGCCGTTTGAATACTGCCATTCGCAGCGGCCGCCAGTTGGGGCATACGCCCGCGATCCATCAGATTTGCGACCAGCGAAGTGATGAACACAGTCTTGCCTGCGCGCGAAAGCCCAGTCACACCAAGCCGGATCACTGGATCAGCGAACGGAGATGTCAGCGTATCAGTTACCTCGGTCGCGGCACGTGTGATCTGATTTGCGATAGTTGCGATAACCAATTGCGGCCCTTTCTATGCTTGTGACCAAGATAGGGCCGTGTCTGGTGGATGTGTAGGGATTGATTTTATGTACTCTCCCCCCTAATCGGGGTGAATGCCACGTTTTGCCCTTCTTATCGAATATCACGGTGCGCCCTTTTCGGGGTGGCAGCGCCAGAATGACCAGCCTTCAGTGCAGGGCGCGATAGAGGCGGCTTTGGCTAAGATTGAACCGGGTGAACATACCATCGGTGCTGCGGGCCGTACCGATGCTGGCGTCCATGCTACTGGACAAGTCGCACATTGTGATATGAGCCGCGATTGGGACCCGTTTCGACTGTCCGAGGCGATCAACTTTCATCTAAAGCCGCATCCGATTGCGATCGTGAAATGCGCGCGCGTTGATGACGAATGGCATGCGCGCTTTGGTGCGTTGGAACGGCGGTATCTGTTCCGCCTTGTTGCACGGCGCGCGCCGCTAACATTCGAGGCTGGCCAGTTGTGGCGTGTGAACCGTCAGTTAGATGCTGCGGCGATGCAGGCTGGTGCGGACCGACTAATTGGCCTGCATGACTTTACGACATTTAGGTCATCTATCTGCCAATCGAAAAGCCCAGTCAAAACGTTAGATGAGTTAACGATCAAAGAAATCCAGCGCCCGAATGGCATCGAATACCAATTTCACGTGCGCGCGCGGTCTTTTCTTCATAACCAAGTACGCAGCTTTGTCGGTACGTTGGAACGGGTCGGCGCGGGTGCATGGACCCCTGATGATGTTACGTCCGCGCTTGAAGCCGCAGATCGGTCTAGGTGCGGACCGGTTTGCCCCCCACAAGGGCTTTATCTTGCGGGTGTGCAATATCCCACTGATCCGTTCGTCTGAAAACTGCTTGCGCGTATGTGAATGGTCAATCAACCGAGGCTTGTTTAGTATCTAGGGGAACCAATCCGTAGTGAACCAGTTAGCCAATGTAGGGGGCAGCAATTGACCGATTTGAAGTGGCTCGTTTTTGGTTTCATTTGTGCGGCAAGCGCCGCGCAAGCGCAGGATGTGCGTCTGAATAGTGCACAAGCGCGCGGCGCATTGGATGATGCATCTTTGCTGCGTGCGTTGGATGATACGGCCGTCCCGCAGGATTACATCGCAGCAGCGCGGGCGGACTATCGTCGGCTTTTAACGGCGCTATATGCGCAAGGCTATTACGCTGGCCAAATCTCGATCACTGTAGATGGCACAGAAGCATCGCGCATCGCGCCGCTTTCAGCGCCTTCAAGTATTTCTAAAGTCGTGATCAATGTATCGCCGGGGCCACGGTTCACATTTGGCGAAGTTTCGATAACACCCTTGCCAATGGGCGCTGAACTTCCGCAGGATTTGGGGCCACGCCAACCTGCGCGATCAGGACAGATATCGTCGGCTGTGTCTGGTGGTGTAAATAGCTGGCGCGATCAGGGGTATGCGGTGGCGCGCGTGGCGTCGCAACGTATCACGGCACGCCATTTCGATGAAAAACTCGATGTTGCTGTTGCGCTTGATCCCGGACCTTTGGTTCGGTTCGGTGATTTAACCGTGACAGGGAACGAAACGGTAAGCGCGGATCGCGTGCGCCAAATTGCGGGTTTGCCAACGGGCGAAGTGTATTCGCCGTCTGACATTGACGCTGCCGAACGTCGCTTGCGTCGCACGGGTACGTTCGACAGCGTGGCAGTGACCCAAGCGGATGACCTAAGCGACGGTGCAGTCTTGCCAATGACCGTTCAGTTAGATGAATCTAAGCGCCGCCGCTTTGGCTTCGGGCTTGAGATGTCGACGATCGAGGGGCTGACAGTCTCATCTTTCTGGCTGCACCGTAACCTGCTGGGCGGCGCCGAAAGATTGCGTGTTGATGTCGAGGTTGCAGGTATCGACGGTGAGACTGGCGGAACCGACTATAGCTTGCGCGGGAATTTTACACGGCCTGCAACATTCGGCCCGGATACAGAGTTTTTTCTTACCTCTGAGCTATCGCGCGAAGATGAACCCGATTACCTGATCGATAAATTTGCCGTTGAGACAGGTTTTTCACGTATTTTAAGCGATGATTTAACTGTTCGGGTTGGGGTTGGCTTGCTAACAGCACGCGAAGAAAGCGACCTTGGCGCGCGGGAATACACGCTTTTAACCCTGCCGCTGGACGCAACATATGATCGTCGCGACAGCGAAACGAACGCGAAATCAGGATATTATCTTGACGTATCATCGACGCCGTTCGTCAGTCTAGGCGCTGATGTAAAGGGGCTGCGTTTGTTCGGTGACGCGCGTGGGTATTACAGTTTTGGCGAAGAGCAAAAACTGACTTTCGCCGGGCGCTTGCAGTTCGGGAGCATCGTTGGCGCTGATATTGATCAGGCGCCTGCAGACTACCTGTTTTATTCTGGTGGTGGCGGGACGGTGCGCGGGCAACCGTATAAATCACTTGGGATTGATAGCGTCGTGGGCGGCACGGCGGTCACCACTGGTGGTACATCATTTGCTGGCGCGCAGTTAGAAGCACGTTATCGGGTCCGCGACAAAATATCATTGGTTGGGTTTTATGATGTTGGGCAAATTGGTGATACTGATTTGCCTCTAGAAGATGGCGACTGGCATGCCGGCGCAGGTATCGGATTGCGTTATGAAACCGGAATAGGTCCGATCCGTTTGGATATTGGCACCCAAGCGAGCGGCGATGACGCCGGCGAAGACGTGCAAGTTTACATTGGGATTGGACAAGCGTTTTGAGAAAGTTCCTGCCTTTAATATGTGCGATGTTCTTGCCGATGGCTGTGACTGCACAGACCCAAGAGGAAGAAGACAAAGGGTATTTAACCGAACTGATCGAGGAAAATCTGTCTGGCGTCAGTCGGGATGTTAGCATCATCGGTTTCCAAGGTGCACTAAGTTCGAACGCGACGATTGATGTCCTAACTGTTTCTGATGCGGATGGCGTTTGGCTTTCGCTCGAGGATATTGTGCTCAAGTGGAACCGTAGCGCGCTTTTGCGTGGTGCGATTGATGTCGAAGAACTAAGCGCGGCGCGTATCGTTGTGTCACGCCCCCCAGTATCCGAAGCATCTGCATCCGGCCCAGTCGCAGAAGCCACGCCATTTGCACTGCCTGAATTGCCCGTCAGCATCGCTTTAGATCAATTGAGTATCGAACAGATCGAACTGGGCGAGACATTCTTGGGTGAGCCCATAACGATCAGCCTATCGGGACAAGCATCGTTGGGTGGTGGCGAAGGTGACGCCAATATTACAGCCACACGAATTGGGGAAAAGGCGGGCGTTTTTGAAATCAATGGCGGGTACTCTAATGAAACACGTGTGCTTGATCTGTTATTGAACCTTGAAGAGGGTGCTGATGGCATTGCGGCCCGTATTCTGGATCTACCGGGGCGGCCATCTGTGAAACTTGCGATCGAAGGCAACGCACCTATCGACGATTATAACGCAACTCTTGCCATCGCGACTGACGGTCAAGATCGTTTAAGCGGCACCTTTGGATTGCTGAATGCTGATGCGCAGCAGCGTATCAGTCTGGACGTTGGCGGTGACATATCGCCGTTGTTTAACCCAGAATACCAAAGTTTCTTTGGTACGGATGCACAGCTGTCAGCCCAAGCCGTATTGTCTGATACAGGGCGCGTCGACATTCCTGAAATCGCGATTGATGCCGGGCGTGTCACGCTTTCTGGTGCTTTGCAGATTGGCAATGAAGGTTGGCCAGAACTGATCGACTTGGCTGGCGCTATTACGCCCGTCACAAATGAGGCCGTGCTGTTGCCCTTGTCTGGTCCGAAAACCTATGTGAACGGCGCGGATCTTGCGATCTCATATGATGCTGCGACAGCCGATGACTGGCGCGCGGACATTTCCGTGACAGGCTTTGATAGACCCGGACTAAAAATCGATGATCTGAGCTTGCGGGGTGGCGGAATACTCAAACCCGGCGAAGGCGACCTGATTGGTCAGGTGACCGCGAATTTGGCCTATGGGGCGACAGGCGTTCAGCTGGATGATGCTGGGGCAGCCCGCGCCTTTGGTGATCGTATTGAGGGTCTGTTGACTGCTGCGCGCGCTGAAGACGAGCCAACTGAAATCAGCCAACTCACTCTCAGCGGCGCAGGAATTGATATCGCGGTAACCGGAACAATTGATGGTCCAAAGTCGGGGTTTCAAACCTCTGCAACTGCGCAGGTCGACGTTGCAGGTCTGGAAAGGTTTTCAACGCTCATTGGCCAAGAGCTTGGTGGTGCGGCAAAATTTGACTTGCAGGCTGCGCTGACACCGCTCGACGGCCTATTCAATATTGCACTATCGGGGCAAACAGATGATTTATCCGTCGGGGTTGCCCAAGCGGATGCCGTTCTAGCGGGCCGCGGGACAATAGCCGCGACCGCGACGCGGAATACCGAAGGCACGCGGCTGGATTCGTTGCGTATTCAAACTCAAGCAGCTGCGGTGACGGCTTCGGCATCGTTAACCAGCGAACAGACTACAGCGCAGTTCAACGCAAGCCTACGTGATGTGGCAACTGTTGTGCCCGAAGTATCGGGTGCCGCGACTGTCGCGGGGCAATTACAGCGCAACGCTGAGGGTGTTATTGAGATAACGGTGAACGGCGCGGGTCCCGATGCGACCTTTGCTGGTGGAGCAAGCATTAATCCGGCGGAGATAGGACAAACGATTAATGGTCAAATGCGCGCGGCTGTGTCAGATCTTTCGCGCTATGCTGCTCTGGTTGGTCAGCCTTTAGAAGGGGCAGCCAACGTAACAGCGAGTGGCGTGCTATTGAGTGATCAGTTGCGTTTTGACTTTGATGTGTCGGGGCAAACCCAAAACGTGGTCACCGGGATCGAACGGGCTGACCCCCTTCTGGCCGGAGACGGTCAATTCAGCGTTTCGATTGCACGGCCAGCCAATGATTCTCTTTTGATCTCTGATCTGTCGGTTCTCACTGATGCGTTTATGTTGGGCGGCGATGCTGATCTGCGTGCCGAAGGCCCAACAACTGCCGACATTTATCTGCGTCTTACTGATGCGGCTGTTCTTGACCCTGGCTTGAATGGTCCCATCTCGCTCACTTTGAATGCTGTCCCGGGCGTTGGAAATGCAACGGATACCGTTTTGCGTATGTCTGGCGCTGGGGCCAATATCGCCTTGGATGCGAATGTGGCAGCACCTGCAAATGATTACGAGGTGACAGGTGAACTGACTGCGGATGTGGCCGACCTTGGTGTGTTCGCGGCTCTGGTGGGGCAGCCGTTAACGGGTGGTGTGACGCTATCTGCCTCGGGCAGTTTGCTACCCGATCTTAGCCGTTTTGACGCGACAATCGCTGCGCGCAGCGACGAATTGGGGGTTGGAAATCCAACTGTTGATCCGTTGATTGCTGGAACGGGACGTGTGAATGCAGCAGTCGGCTTGTCGGACGGCGTGTTGGCTGTTCGCACGCTCGAGGTGTCGACACCGCAAGTATCGATTGTCGGAGCGCTGAACGGCGCTGCTGGATATGGGCAGGGTCGGTTTAACGCAAGTTTGCGCGATGTTGGTGTGCTGACCGACCAGATCAGCGGCCCCGTGCGCGCAACAGGATCCGCCTCATTGGACGAATCTGGGAACTGGGGCATCGACGCCACAGGTACTGGACCTGGCGGTTTGCGTGCCGATGTTAAAGGTCAAGTCAATCAAAACGGTAGCATGGATTTGGACATTAACGGCAGTGCGCCGCTTGCCTTGGCAAACGCTGCAATCGACCCACGGCGGCTAAGCGGTACTGCGAATTTCGATATTGGCGTTAACGGGCAGCCTGAACTTTCGTCGTTGAATGGTCGCGTGACTTTCGCTGACGGTCGATTGACTGCGCCGACATTAAAGCAGGCGTTATCTGATATTGGTGGGCAGATCAGCCTAAGCGGCGATGCTGCGCAGTTTGATTTACGTGCGCAAGTCGAAGGCGGAGGGAGCCTTTCTGTTCGCGGTCCTATTGGCCTGACGGGTTCCAAACAGGCCGATCTTGCCCTGATTTTCGATAACGTGGTGCAGCAAGATCCCGAACTATATTCCACTACAGTGGATGGTACGATCACGATGAAGGGCCCGGTTGATGGCGGGGCACGTATCGCGGGACGGCTGACATTGGGGCAAACCGATATTCAGGTGCCGTCGTCTAGTATCAGTTCGCTTGGTGACCTTCCTGACGTCGTGCACCTTGGCGAAGGTGCTGCCGTGCGGCAGACCTTGCAGCGCGCCGGCGTTCTTCAGGCGGCCACCAGCGGTGATAGTTCTAGTGCCGGTTCAAAGCGGGCCTATCCGTTGAACATTATCGTTGATGCACCGTCGCGAATCTTTATTCGTGGTCGTGGCCTTGATGCTGAACTGGGTGGGCGGCTGACCATCGGAGGAACCACAGCGAATGTTGTGCCTGTTGGTCGGTTTGAACTGGTGCGCGGGCGCATCGATATTCTGCAACAGCGGTTTGACCTGACAGAGGGCAGCGCGACAATGCAGGGCGATTTTGCGCCTTACATCCGGCTTGTGGCAACAACAACGTCGACGACGGGAACCACGATCAACATTATTGTTGAAGGTCCAGCCAATGAGCCGGAAGTAAGATTTGAATCGGTTCCAGAACTACCGCAGGATGAGGTCCTTTCTCAGCTTATCTTTGGTCGTGATTTACAAAGCATCAGCCCGCTTCAGGCGGTGCAATTGGCGTCAGCGATCAGCACGCTTGCCGGTAAGGGTGGGGGTGCGATGGATCGCTTGCGTGAGAATATCGGGCTGGATGATTTTGACGTCACCACGGATGATGAGGGCAACGCCGCCGTGCGCGGGGGTAAATATTTGACCGATAACGTCTATACCGATGTGACGATCACTAGCGAAGGTGAAACAGAGGTCAACATCAACTTGGATATCACCAACGAGATCACCGCCAAAGGCAGCGTTGATCAAGATGGTGAAACCAGTGTTGGGGTGTTCTTTGAACGGGATTACTAAATTTAGAGCCCAAGAACGTCCATCATGTCGTATTCGCCCGGTGCTTTATCCTGACCCCAAAGCGCGGCCTTGAGCGCACCGCGTGCAAAGATAGCGCGATCGGTCGCGAGGTGACGTAGGACGATGCGTTCACCGGGTGCTGCGAACATGACGTCGTGTTCGCCCACGATATCGCCACCACGGATCGCGCTAAAACCAATATCACCACGTTTGCGTGCGCCAGTGATGCCATCGCGCCCGCTATCGCGCACATCCTTTAGATCGACGCCACGGCCTTCGGCCGCCGCTTCACCTAGCATAAGGGCGGTGCCTGATGGGGCGTCAACCTTGTGATGGTGGTGGGCTTCAATTACTTCGATATCGAAATCTTCATCCAATGCGGCGGCAACCTTTTGGGTCAATTTTACCAGCAGGTTCACACCAAGCGACATGTTGCCAGCCCGGACCACAACGGCGTGGCGCGCAGCGGCATTGATCGCGGCAAGATCATCATCAGTCAGCCCAGTCGTGCCGATCACATGTACCGCGCGGGCTTGGGCGGCGAGTTCCGCAAAAGCAACGGTCGCGGCAGGGGCTGTGAAATCAATAACCGCCTGCGCCTTGGCAAAGGCTTCTAGCGCGTCGTCAGTTACGGTAACGCCAACTGGCTGACCGCCCATCGCTGTGCCAACGTCCTGACCAATCCAGTCGTGTCCCGCACGATCAACCACGCCGACCAAGCGGCATTTGTCTGACGCAAGAACCGTGTTGATCAACATTTGGCCCATTTTGCCTGATCCACCGGTAATTACGATGCCTGGAGTATCTGTCATTGGTCTATCCCTTCGCGTTTGTTCCCTATTAGCCGTGGATTGCCGCTGACGCAAAGCCTTGCTTGGCTTTGGCGCAGAACAGGCCTAAATGTGGGGCATGGCAAAGAAATCAAATCGCGACGGCAAGGCACCCACACAACGTATGTTGCGCGTGGGCGAACAGTTTCGCCGCATCCTATCCGAAGTCCTGCAACGTGGTGACGTGCATGACCCTGAACTTAATCGCATGTCCATCACCGTGGGCGAAGTACGCATGACGCCGGACCTTAGCATCGCAACGGCGTTTATTCTGCCGCTCGGCGGGCAAGGCAAAGAAGAAGCCTTGGCAGCGATGCGTCGTAACCGCTATGAAATTCGCCACCTTGTGGTGAAAGGGGGCACGATGAAGTTCGCACCTGAACTGCGGTTCGAAATTGATGGTACTTTCGATCAAATGGACGCGACCCGCGCCCTATTGGCCGAAGACCACGTGCGTCAGGACATCGACGACTAATGCGCGCGCTGGCGTTTGTGTTGGTTTGGATGGCCGCCCCGGCGGCGGCTGTCACCTGCGCAGACGTATCTTACGAAGGCAACAGCTACACTACCTGTAGCGTTGATGCGGCGACCGAAGACCTGCGGTTATTCCTTCGCGATGACAAAGGCGCAGTGCTGGGCAGTTTTTCGGCCGTTGATGATTTCGCGGTCGAAGGCACGCTTGTTTTTGCGATGAATGCCGGGATGTACCACGATGATCGTGCGCCTGTCGGACATTATGTCGAAAACGGGATCGAAGAAATGCGCGTGATCCCGAACGCGGGGCCGGGAAACTTTGGACTGCTCCCCAATGGCGTGTTGTGCCTGACCGATGACGCGGCGCAGGTTTATGAAACTCTCGATTATTTAAGTAAAACACCAGAATGCCGCGATGCGACGCAGTCTGGGCCAATGCTCGTGATTGATGGTGACCTGCATCCACGGTTCTTGGTCGACAGCACGTCACGCTATCTACGCAATGGGGTCGGGACGACAGAAGACGGCGCAACAGCCGTATTCGCGATTTCAAACAACGCGGTGACATTCCACGAATTCGGAAGCTTCTTCCGCGATTTCTTGAAACTACCCAACGCGTTGTATTTCGATGGCAAAGTTTCGCGGCTTTATTCAACCGACCTTCGGCGCTCTGACTTTGGGTTTCAGCTAGGTCCGATGGTTGGGGTGGTCGAGTAGACGGATTGCGCCAGCGCGATTACTTCTACAACATCGGCGCTTGTTCTTAGTGCGGGAACCTTAGCGATTTCAAACCACTTTGCTTCGTCTACATCGTCGGATGCGTTTGGCGTGCCTGATCGATAGGTGCACAGGACCGCTGCTAGTAGGAAATGATGCTCGATAGTCCCATTCGCATCATGTGTGATGATGTCTAGGTTTGTTAGATAACGTGCGGGTTCTGCGACGATGGCGGTTTCTTCAAATAACTCGCGGGCAGCCGCGTCCAGCGCCGTTTCACCAAATTCAACATGCCCACCCGGAAAACCCCACAGCCCAGCATCGGGTTCGTTTTTTCGCTGGGCAAGCAGCACGTGGTCGCCGCGAAGAACCACGGCGATGGCAGCAAGTTTTGGGATCATAGCGCTGCGGCCACCGCGTGGCCTAGGGTGATTTGGGCGTCAGCATCAAAGTGCACGCCGTCGATTTGGCTTGGTTCAATATGCTGTCCCGCATCCAAAAATTTAGCACCCCAATGTGCCGCAAGCCCGGCATAAAGCGGCGCAAGCTGTGCTGACTTGGCCGCCGCGCCATAGAACACGTCTGAGATAGGCCCTTGTTCAAGCACCAAAGGCGGACAGATCAGCAAGACTTCGAAGCCGCTGTGTCTTGTTTGGTATTCTTCGGAATTTGCGATGGCAAGAAGGCCCGCGATCCCTGCAGCAACGCCTTCGGCGGTCAGTCCAAAATGTGCCTTTAGATCGTTTGTGCCAAGCATGATCGCCAGCACATCAATAGGTCCGTGGCTTTCCAGCGCAATCCGTAGTCCCAGCTGCCCGTTCATGTGCGGACCCATCGTTGGGTCGGCATAGGCGGCGGTGCGTCCGGGCAGCCCTTCCTCGATCAGCTCCCAGTTTAGTCCAAGATTAGCAAGTGCAGCCGTTGGCCACCGCGTTTCACGACCATAGCGTGCATATACCCCGCGCTTCTGGATCGGTGGCGTTCCATGCGTGTTGCTATCGCCAAATGTCATCAATGTTTTTGTCATGTCTGCACGCTATGTTCGGAAACGTTATTGGTAAAGTGTCATTGCCTCTTGGCCTATCGCGCAGGAACGCACATATATGCGGTAACAAACGTATAAGGAGACAGAACATGCTGGAATTGGACGCCACCCCACAGGCCCCTGCTGATCTGATCAAAGACGGAACTGACGCGTCATTTGTGGCCGATGTTATCGAGGCATCACAAACCGTGCCTGTCATCGTGGATTTCTGGGCGACGTGGTGCGGCCCGTGCAAAACACTGGGCCCAGCAATCGAGGCGGCCGTGACCAACGCGGGCGGTCGGGTCAAATTAGTTAAGATTGATGTGGATCGTAACCAAGCCTACGCTGGTCAATTGCAAGTACAGACGATCCCAACCGTCTATGCGTTTTTTCAGGGTAAGCCTGTCGATGGTTTTCAAGGTGCAATACCCCCATCCGAGATCAACGCATTTGTTGAAAAGATTGCGGCGCTTGGTGGTGATCCCGAAGCTGAAGGGCTGTCCGCTGCGATTGAAGCCGCTGAATTGATGCTCGACGAAGGCGAAGTTGCTGACGCTGTCGAAACATTCTCGGCGATCCTGCAAGAGGAACCGAACAGTGCACCCGCCTATGCCGGGCTGGTCCGGTCTTATCTGGCATTGGATGACGTTGAACAGGCCGAGGCGGTCTTGAACGGTGCACCGGCAGAAATTTCGACAGATCCGTTGCTTGAGGCCGCACATGCGCAAATCACCCTTGCGCGCGAAGCAGCAAACGCGGGTCCGGTCGCTGAACTGCAAGCCGCAGTAGAAGCTGACCCTGCAAACCACCAAGCCCGTTTTGATCTGGCAATTGCCCTGCATGCGAACGGGCAGGTAGAGGAAGGGGTCGATCAACTGCTCGAACTGTTCCGCCGTGATCGCGAGTGGAATGATGGAGCGGCCAAGGCACAGTTGTTTACGATTTTCGACGCTAGAGAGGCAAAAGATCCAATTGTCTTGAATGGTCGTCGGAAATTGTCATCGTTGATATTTGCATGATCGGTATATCGGCCTAGGTTGACTGTCATGATACCAATCGCTGACCTGCCTGATGTTATTCCTGTGTTCCCGCTACCGGGTGCGTTGCTTTTGCCGCGCGCACGTTTGCCGTTGCATTTGTTTGAACCACGCTATCTGGCGATGCTGGATGATGTGCTGAAAACTTCGCACCGACTGATTGGCATGGTCCAACCCTATGCGCGCCCGGACGACAGTAGCCGTTTACACGCGATTGGTTGTGCCGGTCGGATCACCGCATTCTCTGAGACAGAGGATGGACGCTATATGATCACTCTATCCGGCGCATCGCGGTTTCGGATCGCAAATGAGGTTGATGGTTTCACGCCCTATCGACGCTGCAAAGTTGATTGGAACGGTTTTGATCGCGATCTTGGCAGCGCCGAGAAAGATCCCGGTTTTGACCGAGAACCATTCATGAAAACGCTTGGTCGGTTTTTCGAAGACAAAGGCCTGTCCACAGATTGGGACAGCTTGGGTGATGCAGACGATGAACTGCTGATCAATTCACTCGCGATGCTGTGCCCTTTTGATCCCGAAGACAAGCAAGCCCTGCTAGAGGCGCCATCACTCACCACGCGCCGCGAGACGCTGACAACACTAATCCAGTTCGCCTTGCGTGGCGGATCAGGGGACGAGATTTTGCAATGAACGAGACACAATTCGATCCAAAAATGCTAGAGGCTTTGGTCTGCCCAATGACCCAAGCGACACTGACCTATGATGCAGAAAAGCAAGAGTTAGTGTCGAAAAACGCGCAGCTTGCCTTTCCAATTCGCAATGGCATCCCAGTGATGTTGGTGGACGAGGCGCGCAAGCTGGATTGATTAATACGCTCTGCGCGTTTCTTTGTAAGGCACGCCAGCTTCTCTGATTTTCTCAGCGATCCAACTTAGGCTTACACCTGAATAATTCTTAAGCTCGATCGCGGGTGTGTCATAGTTAAAGTGCATCCAATAACTGCGTCGATCAGATTGTTCGTCGCGTTCAAGCGTGCGGAATTCGACTTCTTTGATGTCTGAAAGGTCCACATGAAACCCGATTTCTGTGCCGTGTGCATGTTGCGGCACATGCCAAAGCAAATCGTCAGACGTTAGGCGAAAATGCCAGTATCCAGACGGTTTGCGTGACCGATATGCAAAAACGGCTTCCTTAATAAGATGGTAGGCCCCAGTGCCAACCAAGAAGACCCCAACGATGTTCCAGAAGTTGGGGTCGTGGATCGACATGCCAAAGCCAAACCTGCCCGGGATTAGACGTAGCCCAAAATAGATAAGTCCGATGGCCATTAGGGGAACGATAATCAACCTCGTAACCGCCCGCCGTTTAACCGATTTATGGATATCGAAAAAGGGCGACGTGTCGTTGTTGGGCATCTTATCCTCAACATGTTTTGATTGTGCGAGGTCAGATTACACCAGACTCAAGTTCAGTCCAGCCCGTGTTTAACCCGGCATGGTCACAACAATCGCGCCTTTGTCCGTCGCGACAACGGTATGTTCATATTGAACAACGGGTGCCTGAGGTTCGCTGTAAAGTGTCCATCCGTCGTCACCGTCAGTCGCCCAAAGTCCGCCCTTGGATAAGAATGGCTCAACGGTCAGCACCAGCCCTTTGTTAATTCGCCGTCTGTCACTACGGGTCGGCCATGTAGCGATTTCATTTGGATATTCATGTAGAGATCTGCCAACACCGTGACTGGCAAGGTTACGGATCAGCGTATAGTCACGATCCGCGGCAAAGCGTCCGATTGCGTTACCAATGTTGGCGAGGGGCCTATTGCTGCGCACCTCTTTGATACCGATCTGCATTGCGCGTTTGCCGTCGCGGCACAGTTGATCCAGTGATGGCCGGACCTTGCCAACGCGAAAGGTTGCGCCGGTGTCAGCGAACAGCCCGTTCTTTGACGCGGACACATCGATATTGACCAGATCGCCAGACGCAATAACGCGGTCGCCCGGAATGCCGTGGGCAATTTCTTCGTTCACGCTAATGCATGTTGCACCGGGAAAGTCATAGGCGGATTGCGGGGCAGATACCGCGCCTTCACGCTCCAGCAGCTCTCGGCCGATGTCGTCTAGCTCTGCGGTGGTCATGCCGGGTTCGATTGCTTTGGCCATGGTGTGCATGGTGTTGGAAACAATGCGGCCGATTTCCTTTAGACCGTCCAGTTCGTCCTCTTTTGTAATGGTCACTGATCGCTACCCCTGCATTAGTTTTGGCAAATCACCGGTCAGCCCGGCTGCTTCGCGGATGAAGCCGCGCCGAAGGCCGGGGATCGCGTTGACTGCGCCCATGCCGATATCACGCGCTGCACGCAGCAGTGGGTTATCGTTTGAAAACAGTCGGTTGAACGTGTCAGTGGCGAGCGCGAGCGTCGCCGTGTCAAACCGCCGCCATAGTTGGTAGCGTTCCAAAACTTGCAGGCTACCGATGTCTTCGCCGCGCGCGCGCGCGTCTGATAGGACCTCGGCCAATGCGGCCACGTCGCGTAATCCGGCGTTCAATCCTTGCCCTGCAATGGGGTGCATCCCGTGGGCGGCGTCGCCGACCAGCGCTAGCCGATCACCGATCAGGCTGTTGGCGAGCGTGAGGCCTAGCGGATAGGTGAACCTTGCGCCTGTCAGGCTGATTTGGCCAAGGAAACTGCCGAAGGCGGGGCGCAGTGCATCAAGGAAATCTGTGTCATTCATTGTGGCGAGTTCGGTGGCGCGGGCGTCAGTTTCGCTCCACACGATTGAGCTGCGATTTTCCGTGAGCGGCAGTATGGCAAGCGGGCCACCGGGCATAAAGAACTGGTGCGCGATACCGCCGTGCGGTTTGTCGTGGACGGCGGCGCAGACTACGGCGGTTTGCCCGTAACCCCAGCCAGTGCGCTTGATCCCGGCGCGTTCGGCGGTACCACTGCGGCGACCATCAGACCCGACCAAAATATGTCCAGTTACCACCTTGCCAGAGGCGAGCGTCACGCTGGCTTGGGCGTTCTGGATCGCCTGTGAAACAACGGTTTCTTTGGACAGTTGGGTGATCAAAGGTTCCTCTGCCATCGCGTCAAGAAATGCGCGGCGCAGGTGGCGGTCTTCGACCATGAAACCCATCGGGCCTTCTTCGATTTCGGCGTGATCGAAATGCAGCATCCACGGGCTTGGCCCTTCGCCTGCACGGCCATCGGTGACCTTGATTTCTAGCATCGGCTGGGCGTCATCGCTGACGGCATCCCATACACCGATGCCTTGTAATAGACGCTTTGATGACAGCGCCAAAGCATAGCTGCGCCCATCAAAATCAGGGCGTTTGCGCCGATCAATGGCCAAGCTGTCGATGATTGTCACGGCAAAGCCTGCCTGTGCAGCAGCCAGTGCCAAGGCCGGGCCGTTCAGCCCGCCACCTACGATGATGATATCCGTATCCATAGGGCGTAATATGACCCTGCGGGCCAGATTGTCCATGCGATCCTTGGCCGCTGAGGTGGGGTACCGTACTGTGGTTTTTGCGGTTTGGCTCGAAGTGAGGATTAACGCGTTATTTTATTGGGAAGTGAGCGGCCGGAGATGCGTCGGACTGGTGTCGGGCATATTTTGTATAGCCGAACGGGGTTAATGCTGCGTGCGTTTATGCGGTGTGGAAGTGCGAGGATGGTAGTCAAAAGCGGATATGCGCGTTTCTAGCAGGTGCTGTCGGCTTTATGGCACGCGTAAAGGTTTTGCAAAAAAAAGACACCAGAGAATTTGCTGTTTGTAAGCTAATTCGCTACGATTAAGAGCGAGCATTGGAGCGCAAAGATTGAAGAACAACTATATTTTAATCGACTTTGAAAATGTGCAGCCTAAAAATCTAGGGCTGCTATCAGGGCACACCTTCACGTTGATTGTATTTGTCGGCGCAAACCAGAAAAACGTCCCCTTTGATTTTGCTCAAGCGCTACAAGATTTAGGGCAGAATGCTAGCTATCAGAGGATTTCGGGGAACGGTTCGAACGCTTTGGACTTCCATATCGCGTTCTATTTGGGCGAATTGGCCGCAAAAGACGGCAGTGCGTATTTCCACATAGTATCGCGTGACAAGGGCTTTGACCCTTTGGTTGCTCATCTGCGGGAAAGAAAAATCCACGTCCACCGTCACCCCGATCTATCGGAGATTCCATTCGTCAAAATCTCGAACGCAAGTTCACTGGATCAGAAAATTGAAGCAATAATCGACAGCTTGAGATCTAGGGGCACATCGCGACCAAGGAAGCTTAAAACTCTCATTGGCACGGTCAATGCCCTTTTCTTGAAGAGTTTAGACCAGGCTGAACTGGCGGCGATGGTTGCTCAACTGGAGAAGCGCGGTCACGTTGTCATAAAAGACCAGTCAGTGACCTATGGCCCCGATATTACCGGACCTTAGCCAGCTATAACATACCAAATTGAAGCGCAGCCAATGACTGCGGCACAAACTGTGACCCGAAGCCGCTCCTTTCCTCGATTGTTCTCCGTTTTCCTCCCCGCTAGGGTCGCAGTAAGATAGGAGAATTCACATGCAAGATTGGCGATGGATGACGGCGGCTGATTTGGGTCGTGCGATTGGGGCGGGGGAGATTGATCCGGTTGCTCTGACGGATGTGTATCTGGATGCCATTGATACGCACGAATTCCGTCATCGTATCTATGCGCGGGTGATGCATGACCGTGCGCGGACCGAGGCTGCTGCGGCTTCAGAGCGCGCAAAATCCGGGTTTCGCCGTGGGCCGTTGGATGGTGTGCCTGTGTCTTGGAAAGATCTGTTCGATACCGCTGGCATTGCGACCGAGGCAGGTACCGCATTGATGGCGGGCCGTGTGCCGACGCAGGATGCGTTGGTGTTGCAGAATGCGACTGCTGCCGGGCTGGTGTGCCTTGGTAAAACACACATGTCCGAGATCGCGTTTTCGGGGCTTGGGCTGAACCCGATTACGGCGACGCCGCCTTGTGTGAATGACCATGACGCCGTTGCTGGTGGGTCATCGTCTGGGGCGGGGACTTCGGTTGCGTTTGGGTTGGCGGCGGCTGGAATAGGGTCTGATACTGGTGGATCGGTGCGTATTCCGTCTGCGTGGAACGATCTGGTTGGTTTGAAAACCACGCATGGGCGGTTGTCGCTGGATGGTGTTGTGCCGCTTTGCCTGACCTTTGATACCGTCGGTCCGCTGTGCCGGTCGGTCGAGGATGCCGCGCTTTTGTATGCTGCGTTGGAGGGTGAGAAAGCCGTTGATCTGGGGCATACAGATTTAAAAGGTGTTCGGTTGATGGTGTTGGATACCATCGTTCCCGATGATGTGCGCGATGCGCCGCGGGCGGCGTTCCAAAGTGCGGTTGAACGGTTGCAGAACGCTGGCGCGATTGTTGAGCACCGCTACTTCTCGCAGCTGTTTGATGCGTTCAATGTGGCGGGTAATCTGTACGCCGCTGATAGCTATGGCTGGTGGCGTGATCTGGTCGAGGCAAATCCCGAAAAGATGTTCCCGCAGATTTTGGAGCGTGTTCGTGGTGGCAAGGATGTAAGTGGCCCTGATTACGTGGCGGGTTGGAACCTGCTGCGCGATATTCGCAAGCAATACGCAGCCGAGGTCGTGCAGTTTGATGCGGTGATTATGCCGACGGCGCCGATACTGCCGCCGCATGCGGATCGCCTGTTGTCGGATGACTCATATTATAAGGCCGAGAACTTGTTGGCGCTGCGTAATACACGTGTGGCGAACCTGCTTGATTTGGCGTCTGTGACTTTGCCTACTGGCGTTCCATCCTGCGGGATCATGTTTAACGGGTCAAATGGGGGCGAGGCCGCGCTGTTGCGCCTGTGTGCCGCCGCTGAACAAGCGCTGGCGTAAAAGCCACAAAATCACAACGATTCGCCGCTAGTTCTGGACAGACAGGGTGGCATCACGCTACTTTGGTAAAAAAACGGGGCGAAATGATCCCGTGAATTGAGGCAGTTATGGTGTTACCCGAGCGGTTTTCGAACCTCCCGGTTGCGACGTGGCCCCGTTTGCGTGCGTTACTTGACGTACCGACAACGGCCTCGGACGTGATCAATATGACGATTGGCGAACCGCGCCATGCGTTTCCTGCGTTTGTGGGTGATATCCTTGCGGCTAATCTGCAGGGCTTTGCAAAGTATCCGAATAATAACGGCACTGATGACTTGCTTGATGCGATCGCCGGGTTTTTGAACCGCCGTTATGGCCTGGACCTTGCGCATGACCAAATTCTGACACTGAACGGAACGCGTGAAGGGCTGTATAACGCTGCGATGGCGTTGAGCCCTGAAGAAAATAATGGCCAGCCTGTCATTCTGACGCCGAACCCGTTTTATCAGGTGTATGCTGTTGCTGCGCTGTCTGTCGGTGCCGAGCCGATTTATGTCCCGGCGACCGAAAGCAGCGGTCACTTGCCAGATTTCCATGTGTTGCCTGATGACGTTCTGGCCCGCACGACGATTGCTTATATCTGTTCGCCCGCGAACCCACAGGGTGCTGTGGCTGATGCGGAATATTGGCGTGCGTTGATCACGCTGGCCGAAAAGCATGATTTCATCATTTTTGCTGATGAATGCTATTCCGAGATTTATCGCGAGACGCCGCCGGTTGGTGCATTGCAGATCGCGACCGAGATGGGTGCAGATCCTGATCGGGTGGTCATTTTTCATTCGCTGTCGAAACGGTCGAATCTGCCGGGCCTACGGTCTGGGTTCTGTGCTGGTGGTACAAAATCCATCGCGCGTATTCGGCAGTTACGCGCCTTTGCGGGCGCACCTTTGCCAGAGCCGCTGCAGGCAGTTGCAGCAAAGGTCTGGGATGACGAAGCGCATGTTGAAGAAAACCGCGCGCTTTATCATCAGAAATACGAAATCGCGGATGAAATATTCGGGCAGGTGCCGGGGTATCAATCGCCACAGGCGGGTTTCTTTCTTTGGCTGCCTGTTGAAGACGGCGAAGCGGCGGCGCTAAAGCTGTGGCAGGAAACAGGTGTTCGGGTTTTGCCCGGCGCGTACCTCAGTCGCGATGTCGCGGGCGAGAACCCCGGCGCAGGTTATATTCGGGTCGCTATGGTGGCCCCAACACAAGAAATGCAGCGCGGACTGACTTTGATTCGTGACTGTTTGTATGGTTGAGGACGGTAAAGATGGCATCATATCAAACACGGCAGCGGGACCCTCTTTTGGATAGTGCAACGCAAGCGGCGCTTGAAAAGCGCAGCAAGGAATTGCTGGGTCTTGGGCTTGGCTTTGTTGGCCTGATCATTGCCATGATCGTTGGTAGCTATTCGCCTGACGACCCAAGCTGGATTTCTGCGACTGATGCCCCTGTCCAAAACTGGCTGGGCCATTTTGGTGCGTCTATTGCTGCGCCGCTAATGATGGTTGTTGGTCTTGGTATCTGGGTTGTGCCAGTTCTGTTGATCGCTTGGGGTGCGCGTTTTGTACTGCACCACGGTCAAGATCGCGCAATGGGCCGCATTATCTTTGCCCCTGTCGCGATTGTTGTTGGCGCTGTTTATGCCGCCACGCTGACGCCGGGGACTGATTGGCCTGCTAACTTTGGCATGGGCGGTCTTTTTGGTGATACTGTTTTAGGTGTTATCCTGACCATCGTTCCGTTTGGCGCAGTCTTCGGTGTTAAGCTGCTGTCGTTACTGACAGGCGTTGCGCTGGTTGCTTTAATGGCTTTTGCGCTTGGGTTTACTCGGCCTGAGTTGCGCATTGCTGGGCGGTTCCTGCTACTTGGGACAGTGATGCTGTATGCGACACTGCTCAAGCTTGTTGGAAAGGGCGCTGCATTGTCTGCAAAGGCTGCACAGGGCATGAACGCTAACCTGCAAACATATCGCGCCACCGCAGCAGAGCGCCGGGCAACAACTGATTTCATGGATGAAGATGTGTTAGAAGACACGTTTGCCGATCCAGCCCCAAGCGTACCCGATTTAAAGGCCCGCGCTGCCGCAGTTGTGCGTGCACGCCCTGCGATGCCTGTGTCTGAACCACCGGTGACTGGTGCAGCACCAAAGATGCCACCTGCGCCGCCATTGACGGCATCGCGCAACATCGAAGCACCGCAAGTAGAGCCGCAGCCTGTCACAACGTCAGAGCCAGCACCTGCAACCGGCGGGAGCTTTTTGTCTGGGCTGTTGAAACGCAATGATCCAATGCCAGAGCCAGAGTTGGTGACGCCTGCGCCGATTGAGCCAATCGCTCCGCTCGCCAATGACTCTGAGCGGGTTAGCACGCGTATTGCCAATGCGATTAAGGCACGCGAGATCCCCCCCTCGCCGACTGGTGTCCGTATTGAACCGTCACTGACGGCTGGTCGCGGTCCTAAGCCGCTTGTCTTTGGTAATCGCGAAGCGCCAATTGTTGCAGCCCAACCTGCCGCGCAGGAACCTGCGTCTGCGTTTGTTCAAGAACGTGCACCAATCGCCGAGCTAGAGCCGATGCCGGAGCTGGATGATGAGGACACAACGCAGCCAAACATGGACGCGGCACCTTATGTTGCAGCGCCACATATGCCGATTCCGCCGGCGCATGTTCCCGTAGCACCATCTGCTACAGCGCGGGTTTCTGCGGCACCGGTTGCTGCACCGACGCCTGAACCACGTGCCGTCATTCAGCATCCGCCAAAGCGTGCGCCACAGCCATCGCGCCAAGCAAAGGCAGAAGCCCAACCTGCATTGGCGTTTGACGACAAATACGCAGATTACGAGCACCCGCCGCTTAATCTGTTGATGAACCCAATCGACGTTCAGCGTCATCACCTGAGCGATGATGCGCTGGAACAGAATGCGCGCATGTTGGAAAGCGTGCTGGATGACTATGGTGTTAAAGGCGAAATCACATCCGTGCGCCCCGGCCCCGTTGTCACAATGTACGAGCTTGAGCCCGCACCGGGTTTGAAAGCCAGCCGTGTGATCGGTTTGGCCGATGATATTGCACGTTCGATGTCTGCACTTGCTGCACGTGTGTCAACCGTGCCGGGCCGTACTGTGATCGGTATCGAATTGCCTAACGAGAACCGCGAAAAGGTTGTGCTGCGCGAAATCCTTTCGCACCGTGATTTTGGTGATGGAAACCAGAAACTGCCGCTTGCGCTGGGCAAGGATATCGGTGGCGAGCCTATCGTTGCGAACCTTGCAAAGATGCCTCACCTATTGATCGCGGGTACGACGGGTTCGGGTAAATCGGTGGCGATCAACACCATGATCCTATCGCTGCTTTACAAGCTGACGCCCGAAGAATGCCGCATGATCATGATCGACCCCAAGATGCTGGAACTATCGGTTTATGACGGCATTCCGCACCTGTTGTCCCCGGTTGTGACCGACCCCAAAAAGGCGGTCGTCGCCCTGAAGTGGGTCGTGGGAGAGATGGAAGAGCGTTACCGCAAGATGTCCAAAATGGGCGTGCGGAATATTGATGGCTACAATGGCCGTGTCAAAGACGCGCTGTCCAAGGATGAGATGTTCAGCCGCACTGTCCAGACCGGGTTTGACGATGAAACGGGCGATCCAGTGTTCGAGACCGAAGAGTTCGCGCCAGAGGTGCTGCCTTATATCGTCGTGATCGTCGATGAGATGGCCGACCTGATGATGGTTGCCGGTAAAGAGATCGAGGCCTGCATTCAGCGCCTTGCGCAGATGGCGCGTGCGTCGGGTATTCACCTGATCATGGCAACGCAGCGTCCGTCGGTTGACGTCATTACAGGTACCATCAAGGCGAACTTTCCAACGCGGATTTCATTCCAAGTGACGTCGAAAATCGATAGCCGCACGATCCTTGGTGAAATGGGTGCCGAGCAGCTGTTGGGCATGGGTGACATGCTTTACATGGCGGGCGGTTCCAAGATCACCCGCGTTCATGGTCCGTTTGTCAGCGATGAAGAAGTCGAAGAAATCGTGAACCACCTTAAGGGCTTTGGTCCGCCAGAATACATGTCTGGTGTTGTCGAGGGTCCGCCAGAGGGTACAGAAAGCAACATTGATCTGGTGTTGGGACTGGGTGACGGATCTGACACAGAGAATGCTTTGTACGACACCGCCGTGGCGATTGTGATCAAGGACCGGAAATGTTCGACTTCGTATATCCAGCGCAAACTGGCGATCGGCTATAACAAGGCCGCGCGTCTGGTTGAGCAGATGGAAGACGAAGGCGTGGTCAGTTCGGCCAACCACGTTGGTAAGCGCGAGATCCTAGTGCCAGAGCAGCATTAGCTAGGAATTTGACGAAAAACCCAGAAATTTGGCCGTTCGCGGCCAGATATGTTGGGATTGAGTGGTCGCGCATATACTTTTACGACTAAGTATATATGTTGAACGAAGCGTCGAATAAGTGGTTGGTCTGTTGCCTGTCGAAACGATATATACCCTAGCTGAATCCAATATTACGATTTCTGATGGTGCGCAGTTGTCAGGAATTACCCAAGGTGACGGAACTCATCTGGTTGGTAAGACTATTACGTTGAACAACAATAATTGGCAGGCTGTTAACATCATCGATGACAACGCGAATTTTCAGGATTCGAGTAATGGTCAGACCCTAGATGGCGCACAAACCTATGATGGCGTTGCATATGCAGGAGGCGAGCGTGTTGAGGCAGAGTATGGGTTAACGTTGCAGGACCCCGACGGGAATACCTATGTCGTGCGTGGGTTCAATATTAACGAAGCCGGAGGCGGGCCATCGTATTCTACAGTTGAAGGGCTTGCATTTGTCGGTGGCGTTGGTGGCTTCCCTCCTGTTGGTGTGCCGCTTACTGTGCTGTCGAGCCAAGAAGGACCAAGTAACCCATATACGACGCTTGCCTCGCCACCATGCTTTACACGCGGCTGTCGGTTGGAAACCCCGTTTGGGTTGATGGCAGTTGAAGATATCAAGGTGGGCGACCTTGTTTTGACGCTTGATCATGGCCCACAAACTGTGCGTTGGATTGGGGCTACTCGATTACCTCGGGCGGCGTTGGTGGCTAACCCAAAATTCTGTCCAATACTTGTTAAACAGAATGCATTTGCTGCGGGGCAGCCTGAGTGTGATATGCGATTATCACCGCAGCATCGTGTTTTGATCACGGACTGGCGAGCGGAACTTTTGTTTGGTGAAGACGAAATACTAGTGCCAGTGACTAAGCTAAAGAACGATCACACTATTGTTGTCGATCAGTGCTTAGACGGGGTTGAGTATTACCATGTGATGTTCGACCAGCATCAAATTGTGCAATGTGATGGTCTTTGGACAGAAAGCTATCTTCCGGGTGTTGCAGAAATCGACGCAACTGCGACCCAAAAAGAAATTGAGGCGTTGTTCCCTGAACTTGTTATTGCAGGCGGGCAAAGTGCAGTGCGAATCTGCGTGTCGGATAAGCGTACCTCGGTTATTCGAATGGACCCTTAGGGCAGCGTTTTCTTCTGGGCCGAGAGTGGCAGACACCCCCGGCACAAGGATAACGCGCCATTATTCTGGGGTCGCTACAATACCACCAACAATTAGGCTTTCGCTGTCATTCCCGGCAAAGGCGCCAACAACCGCGTCGGTACCAACAACACCATCTAGGTTTGCGGTAAGGTCTTCGTAAGTTACTCTTCCCCCGAGATTTGTTCCCGAGAAATTACCGTTCACAACAAGATCTCCGTCGTCGCCGGTTACTGACCCGGTATCAAAGGCAGCGATCAGTGTAATGTCACCCGTTACGAATGTTTCGCTGTCTTCGTCAACATGCGTGAGCGCATAGGTTCCATCGTAGCTGACTGTTCCAGTTGTGATCGCATCGCCGGGGTCGGACGCGGGCGCAATTCCGGCAACACCGACAAAGTTGGTTGTGCCATCTACAAGCCCGTAAGAATAGGCGTACCCAGTTAGGGCCGTCCCGACGACTGAAAGATCAGAATGCGATCCTGAACCACCGTCTTCTTCATAATTTTGATCAGGAATTTCGCCCTCATCAGATAGTGTGACAATACCCGTGCTCGGGGTGTTGCCGTCGCCAAAACCTTGGTCTTCGCATGCTGCTAAGCTAAGGCTTGAGATGAAAATAAGTAGGCCGCGCGTGTATGTCATCTGCGTTCACTTTCGAAATGATCAAATTATCTTAACGTTCCCATAGGGCGGGATAAAGTAAAACCTATAAATGTAATATGAAAAAACCCCGCTTGATTTCTCAAACGGGGTTCAAATTTGTCACGATGGATTGCTTAGAGCAAACCTTCGCGCTGGAGCTTCTTCCGAGCCAGCTTGCGCTGACGACGGATAGCTTCTGCTTTTTCACGCGCCTTACGTACTGACGGTTTTTCGAAATGTTGCTTAAGCTTCATTTCACGAAAAACGCCTTCACGCTGAAGTTTCTTTTTCAGAGCACGCAACGCCTGATCGACGTTGTTATCACGAACACTAACCTGCATGTGGTTTTCACCACCTCTCTAAGTTGGATTTGCAAAAATTGCAGGAAGTGGGCAGATAGCAAAGGTGGGCTAGTTTGTCTAGTACCCGTGGCCGTAAGGAGAACAGCGATGACTAAGACTGCTATTACACCAGATAAGGCAAAGTTATTGGATGCGATACTGCCGCATGTCGCTTTTGATGGCTGGTCGCCGGCCGCGTTTAACATGGCTGTCAATGACGTAGAAATTCCGGATGCTGAAGCCAAAGCAAGCTGCCCGCGCGGCGCGGTTGATTTGGCGATTGCGTTCCATCAACAGGGTGACAATGCGATGGTTGCTGCATTGAAGGCGACCGACCTGTCGGAATTACGTTTCAGAGACAAAGTAGCGACAGCCATCCGTCTGCGTCTATCCGCCGTTGATGATAAAGAGGCTGTGCGCCGTGGTACGACATTATTTGCGATGCCCCATATGGCTGCGGACGGGGCAAAGTTGATCTGGGGCACCGCTGACGCGATTTGGAATGCGCTTGGCGATACGTCACGTGATGCGAATTGGTACAGCAAGCGCATGACGCTCTCGGCTGTGTATGCGTCTGTTGTTTTATATTGGTTGGGCGATGACAGTTTGGATGGTCAGGCGACAGATGCATTTATTGACCGCCGTATTGATGATGTCATGAAATTCGAGAAGGTGAAGGCGCAGGTTAATGCAAACCCATTGCTAAAGCCGTTCACGGGACCGTTGGGAAAGATATTATCCGGCGTACGGGCCCCTGCGGGATCAGTCCCCGATGACTTGCCGGGTGTTTGGAAGGATCCGCAATGATGAAGGCCATTGAGATTTCCCAGCCCGGCGGGCCGGATGTATTGAAGCTAGCTGACCGGCCAATGCCACAGCCCGCCCATGACGATGTATTGATTAAGGTCGCGTTTGCTGGCGTGAACAGACCGGACGCGTTGCAGCGTGCAGGGCTATACAATCCGCCAAAAAACGCGAGCGATCTTCCGGGGTTAGAAGCCTCTGGTGAGGTGGTTGCCGTTGGTGCTGGCGTGACGACAGTTGCTGTCGGTGATCATGTTTGTGCGCTTTTGCCCGGTGGTGGTTACGCGGAATATGTCACGACACCTGCCGCGCATTGTTTGCCTGTCCCCGCAGGCCTTGGTATGGCGCAAGCGGCTTGTTTGCCGGAAACGTTTTTCACTGTTTGGTCTAACGTGTTCATGCGCGGTGGCTTGCAGGCGGGCGAACGGTTCTTGGTGCATGGCGGCAGTTCCGGGATCGGCACGACGGCGATCCAACTTGCCAAAGCTTTTGGCGCACGCGTGTTTACTACCGCTGGTAGCGACGAAAAATGCAAGGCATGCGTCGATCTGGGGGGCGAAGCTGCGTTCAACTATCGCGACGTCGATTTTGTTGAAAAAATGCAATCTGTTGGTGGGGCTGATCTGATCCTTGATATGGTCGGCGGCCCGTATATTCAGCGAAACCTGAAATCTTTGGCTGATGACGGACGGCTGGTCCAGATCGCGTTTCTGCAAGGGCCAAAGGTCGAATTGAACCTGATGCAGTTGATGATGCGTCGCTTGACGGTGACCGGATCGACCCTGCGCCCGCAATCAGATTTAGCCAAAGCGCGTATCGCGGACCAGTTGAGGGCAAAGGTGTGGCCATTGATCGAAGCGGGTAAGGTTGCGCCTGTCATGGATCAAGAGTTCGCCATGGAGGACGCAGCGCTGGCCCATGCGCGGATGGAAAGCAGTGCACATATTGGGAAGATTGTTCTGGGCGTTGGTACCTGACAAGTTTGCGATATCAAACCGCAAGGGGGGGCGTGGCTATGAACAAAGTGAAAAGTAAAATAGCGGTGCTGTCCGTTCTAGCCTGTTCGGGCTGTGCAGTACATCAGGACCGGACAGGGTATTCTGGGGCATGGTATTACGAACGCTTAACACCATATTACGAGAATACATTGTCGTTTAGACCACGGGTGTCCTTGCGAGCAGTTCGCGAGTTGGTCGGAACGAAAGTCATTCACCCAAATGGGGTAGTCGGGCATGCAGACTATTTCAGAAGTGATATCGAGATATTTTTTGCTGCGGCCGTAGTCGATCAAGAGGAACGGCTAAATTTGGCGCGGTCTGCGATCCGCATTACTTGTCCTGAAACAGATATAGGGGAAATTGAAGACAATATGGTTTATTCCGACGAGACCTACGTCGTTTTTGAGGGTGTTCGTTGTATTGGATACGCCACTTCGTAAATTGGGTGCTTCAATCTAACATCTGCGACGAAGTGGTAGATGCTGTCCCTTAGCTCTACTTTTGCCGCGGTGGGTAGGATTTGTAGACGGGGAGGTGCCAGCCGAACTGGATGCTTCCGGCGCGGAGGGCGAAGGCGCTTCCTGCGCAGATGAGGAGTGCAGTTGCTTCGGGGATTTCGAAGTAAAGCGCGATTGAGGCTGCGATGCCGCCTGCCATTGCGCAGGTCACGTATAGTTCACCTTGCTTTAGCACCAATGGGACTTCGTTACAGACCACGTCGCGCATCAGCCCGCCAAAGCAGCCGGTGATGATGCCCATGATGATCACGATGCTGGGTGGCTGATTGGTGGCGAGCGCGACTGCGACGCCAGCGGGTACGGCGACGGCAAGTGCACACGCGTCTAGCCACAGAATGGTTTTATATCTGCTTTCCAGCAGGTGTGCCGTCAGAAAGACCAGTAGTGCCGCCAGCGCCGCAACCCCGATGTATGCGGGATGATCGACCCAAAACACGACATCTCGATTTAGGATGATGTCGCGCAGGGTCCCGCCGCCGACTGCGGTCAGGCTGGCGATAAAGACAAACCCGACCAAGTCTAGCTGCGCGCGGCTGGCGACCAGCGCGCCTGTGAGTGCGAACACAAACACCGATGCGTAATCGAGGAATGCGAGCAGTGTCATTTCTTGAACGGGGCCATGCCCGCGCGCGCGAGTTCATCAGCGCGTTCATTTTCTGGGTGTCCGGCGTGCCCCTTAACCCATTCCCACGTCACGTCATGAGTCTGTACGGCGGCATCAAGCCTGCGCCACAGGTCTTCGTTTTTGACGGGTTTGTTGCTTGCGGTTTTCCAACCGCGTTTCTTCCAGCCGTGGATCCAGCCAGTGATACCGTCTTTGACGTATGAACTGTCGGTCACGATGGTCAGTTTGGTTGGGCGGTCCAGCGTTTCAAGCGTGGTGATTGCGGCAAGCAATTCCATCTTGTTGTTGGTTGTGTGGGCTTCGCCACCTTTGAGTTCGCGTTCTTTAACAACAGTGTCGCCGTCCCGCGCGATCAGCAGTGCACCCCAACCGCCAGGGCCAGGATTTCCAGAGCAAGCTCCGTCGGTGTAGGCGAATAGTTCAGGCATTTGTTTCTTTCTTTGCACGCATAATCACGAATGGGTCGGCTGTTCCAGCGAGCCCCTTTTCAACGCCTTCACGCGTGAAAACAATGGCAAAGCCTGCGGTGGTTAGCATGTTTTTGAGTTCATCAATGCTGACGTAGGTATAGAGCCGATCCATGGCGTCGCGGGCGGTGCCGGAACCTGTCTTCATGCCAAGATGAAGAATACCTGCAGGTTTTAACGCTTGATGGATGGCGGAAAAGTGCTCTGGCAGCTTTTCTCTTGGTGCGTGCAGGAGGCTGAAGCTGGCCCAGACACCATCGTATTCGTTAACCCCGTTGATGTCGTCAAATGTGCCTATTCGTGCACCGATATTATGGCTTTGGTTAGCAAATGCGACCATCTGCGGTGATGCATCTACAGGATCAGGCGAAAGCCCTGCGGCACGCATATGCACCGATGCTGTCGCAGGTCCGCACCCAAGATCGAGCACGCGTCCACCTTCGGGCATTAGGTCGATAAATGCCTGAAGCGAAGCGTCGGGTTTGGCGGTTTTGGTTAGCGCGGCATACTCCGCTGCTTTTTCATTATAGATCGCGATTGTTTTCGCGTCTGGCATCAGGCCGGTTCGCGCAACACGCGCGGGACTTTGAATTCAACGTTTTCTTTGGCGGTTTCGACCAGTTCAACCGTGACGTCGTATTTGTCGCGGAAGGCGTCGATGACTTCGTTGATCAGGACTTCGGGGGCGGACGCCCCGGCCGTGATCCCCATCGTTTTGATGCCATCAAGCGCACGCCAGTCGATGTCGGTCGCGCGTTGCACGAGTTGGGAATAGGCACAGCCTGCGCGGGCGCCTACCTCGACCAATCGTTTGGAGTTTGACGAATTCGGTGCGCCGACCACAAGGATCGCGTCGCATTTTGGTGCGATGGCTTTGACGGATTCTTGGCGGTTGGTGGTGGCGTAGCAGATGTCTTCCTTGTGGGGGCCGACGATCTTGGGGAAGCGTGCGTTTAGTGCCGCGACGATGTCGATCGTGTCGTCGACCGATAGGGTGGTTTGGGTCACAAAAGCAAGCTGTTCGGGGTCACGAACTTGCACCGTTGCCACGTCTTCGACGGTTTCGACCAGCAAGACCTCTCCATCTGGTAATTGCCCCATGGTTCCAACGGTTTCGGGGTGGCCTGCATGGCCAATCATGATCATCTGAAGGCCGTTATCCGCGTGGCGCTGTGCCTCGATATGAACCTTGGACACCAGCGGGCAGGTCGCATCGACATAGATCATTTCGCGCTTTGCTGCGGCGGCTGGAACGGCCTTGGGGACGCCATGCGCGGAAAAGATGACGGGGCGGTCATCCGGGCATTCGTCAAGTTCTTCGACAAATACCGCGCCCAAATCACGCAGGCTATCTACGACAAATTTGTTGTGGACGATTTCGTGACGCACATAGACGGGCGCACCCCATTTTTCGATCGCCATTTCGACGATCTTAATCGCGCGGTCTACGCCAGCGCAAAAGCCACGCGGAGCGGCAAGGTATAGGGTAAGAGGGGGCTTGTTCATCTGTATCCTCTGGCGGTTGCTACAGAGGTAGGACTTTGACGCCGTGGCGTCCAGTGGATGGCGTCAGACAGTTGCCCGCCTGACGCCAATATTATTAGCTTTCTTCGGTCGCGGCTGCTTCTTCAGCGAACTCTGGGCGTGGTTCACGGGTAGGGCGGCCCACCACATCACGCAGTTCATCGAGCTCGATAAAGTTGTCGGCCTGACGGCGTAGTTCGTCAGAGATCATCGGTGGCTGGCTACGGATCGTAGAAACCACCGAAACGCGGACACCTTTACGTTGCAGCGCTTCGATCAGTGGGCGGAAATCGCCATCGCCAGAGAAAAGCACAACGTGATCGACATGCGGCGCAAGTTCCATTGCGTCTACGGCAAGCTCGATGTCCATGTTGCCTTTGACCTTACGGCGGCCCATGCTGTCAGTGTATTCTTTCGCTGGCTTCGTCACCATCGTAAAGCCGTTGTAGTGAAGCCAATCCACCAGTGGTCGGATCGGCGAGTATTCATCATTCTCAAGCAGGGCTGTGTAATAGAAAGCCCGAAGCATTTTGCCACGACGCATAAACTCTTGGCGAAGAAGTTTATAATCGATATCAAAGCCAAGGGATTTAGCGGCTGCATAAAGATTTGAGCCATCGATGAAGAGCGCAAGCCGCTCGTCCCGATAAAACATGAAATTTCCTTTCAAAATTGTTCGCGCTGCCCTGCACTCAGTGAGTGGTAAGTATTGTGCAAGGGTTCGAATATTGTAATGTTTTCGCTAAACCTGACAAGTGGCGAATATGACGAATAATCTTAGTTTGGCGCTTATCGCCTTTGGTAGCAACGAAAATTCAATTTTTGGTGACCCTAGGGAAACTGTACAAAAAGCAATGAAATTTGTCGCTGATATGTCAGTGAAACATCATTGCTCGAGCGATTTATACCGGAATCCGGCATTTCCAAAAGGCGCGGGGCCTGACTTTTTTAATGCCGCAATGGTGATAAACACGAATCTGTCACCTGACACATTACTAGGGAAATTGCATGAAATCGAAACTGAAGCACTTCGCGCGCGAAATAAGCGTTGGGGCCAGCGCACTTTAGATTTGGATTTAATTGCCGTCGATGCGTTGGTTTTACCAGATGCCCTGACTTATTCTTATTGGCGCGATTTGGCGTTGGCTGATCAGCAAGCGCAAGCGCCAGATCGACTGGTTTTGCCGCATCCGCGATTGCAGGACCGCAGTTTCGTTTTGGTTCCACTATGTGATGTGGCGCCGAACTGGGTGCATCCTGTTTCCGGCAAAACCGTGCGTGAAATGCGCGATGCGTTACCGCAAGAGGAACTGGAAACTGTTGTGCGGGTGGATTAGCGCGGTTTGCTGCTTGTGCATGCCGCGAATTTTATGGTTCCATCCGGGTTCGGCCCCTTGTCAATCTTAAATTTTGGCAATAGATAAGCCTCTTGCTAAGTCCCCTTGTCTGACTGGAGTACGCCCATGGCCCGCGTTACCGTAGAAGATTGCGTCGATAAAGTTCCTAACCGTTTTGATCTTGTGATGCTTGCGGCCCACCGTGCCCGCGAAATTGCTGCTGGCGCTCCGCTTACAGTTGCCCGCGATAATGATAAAAACCCAGTTGTGTCACTGCGTGAAATTGCTGATGAAACACAGCAAGCTGACGACCTGCGCGAGCGCATGATCGAAGCAAACCAGACTCAAATCGAAGTTGATGAGCCAGAAGAAGACAGCATGTCCCTGTTGATGGGTGCAGAAGCTGACAAACCTGTCGAAGATGACATGTCCGAAGAAAAATTGCTGCGCGCGCTGATGGAAGCGCAAGGACAGCGCTAATAGGCCTTTGCCGGCCTACACAAATAGGTGCGGGACCAGATGACGACTGCTGACGAACTGATCTCTCTGGTCCGCGCTTATAATCCAAATACGAATCAGGCATTGTTGCGCGACGCATATGCCTTTGGTGCTGAAATGCACGAAGGGCAGTTTCGCCATTCCGGCGAGCCGTATTTTACCCATCCTATCGCTGTAACGTGTATTCTTGCTGAACAGCAGATGGATGATGCGACGCTTATCACTGCCCTACTGCATGACACTATCGAAGATACCAAAGCGTCATTTGCAGAAGTCGAAAAACGCTTTAGTCGCGAGATTGCTGATCTGGTTGATGGTGTTACGAAACTGACCAACCTGCAGTTGACATCGACGCAGACCAAACAGGCCGAAAACTTTCGCAAGCTATTCATGGCGACTTCGCGCGATTTGCGTGTAACGCTGGTAAAACTGGCTGACCGTCTTCACAACATGCGCACGATTAAATCGATGCGCCCGGAAAAGCAGGCCCAAAAAGCCCGCGAAACGATGGATATCTTTGCGCCTTTGGCAGGCCGTATGGGTATGCAATGGATGCGCGAAGAGCTAGAGGATCTATCGTTTAAGGTTCTTAATCCCGAAGCGCGCAGTTCCATCATTCGCCGTTTTATCACGCTTCAACGTGAAGCGGGTGACGTGGTGCAAAAGATTACGGCCGATATGCGGGTCGAACTGGAAAAGGCAAGCATTCAGGCCGAAGTTACGGGCCGTGCCAAAAAGCCCTATTCGATCTGGCGTAAGATGCAGGAAAAAGAAAAGAGTTTTAGCCGCCTTTCTGACATCTACGGTTTCCGCATTATTGTCGCAACAGAGGCCGATTGTTATCGCGTTCTGGGTGCAATTCACCAGCGCTGGCGGGCTGTGCCGGGCCGGTTTAAGGATTATATCAGCCAACCCAAAAGTAACGGCTATCGTTCGATCCATACGACAGTTTCTGGCCGCGATGGTAAGCAAGTCGAAGTGCAGGTCAGAACGCGTGAGATGCACGAAGTTGCTGAAACGGGTGTGGCGGCACATTGGTCATATAAGAACGGTGAACTGGTTGAAAACCGCTTTGCTGTTGACCCGGTACGCTGGATCGCGTCCCTGACTGAACGGCTGGATGAAGATCAGGATCATGATGAATTTCTCGAGGCCGTCAAGCTTGAGATGTACAACGATCAGGTGTTCTGTTTCACCCCAAAGGGTGACGTGATTAAGCTGCCACGTGGCGCGACGCCGATTGATTTTGCCTATGCGATCCATACGCGAATCGGGTCTGCTTGTGTTGGGGCAAAGGTTGATGGCATCCGGGTGCCGCTTTGGACCCGTTTGAAAAATGGTCAATCGGTCGAGGTGATCACCGCCGAGGGCCAAACCCCACAAGCAACTTGGATCGAGATCGCCGTGACGGGGCGCGCCAAAACGGCCATCCGCCGAAGTCTGCGCGAAGAAGATCGCGGGCGTTTCATGCGTCTTGGTCGTGAACTGGCGCGGGTCGCGTTCGAAAACGTCGGCAAAAAGGCCACGGATAAGGCGCTGCGCACTGCCGCTAAGGCGCTTGCCATTGCAGATGTCGATGAGCTGCTTGCGCAGTTGGGTAGCGCTGAAATCACTGGCAGAGAGGTCGTGCGCGCTATCTATCCAGAGCTTGAGGCGCGCGATGGCGATGAAGTAGATGAAAAACGCGCAGTTGTAGGGCTTGCTGCTGATCAGGTGCAACGGCGTGGTCCATGTTGTCAGCCAGTGCCGGGCGAACGTATTCTGGGAATCACCTACCGAGGTCAGGGTGTTGTTGTACACGCCATAGACTGCGAAGCGCTGGCAGATTACGAGGACCAGCCAGAACGTTGGGTTGATTTACATTGGCACGAGGGAACCCACGCCGCTGTAAATACTGTGACTTTTGATGTTGCCATCACAAACGATTCTGGTGTGCTGGGACGAATTTGCACATTGATAGGCGAGCAAAACGCCAATATCTCGGATCTTAGGTTTATTGATCGCAAACCTGATTATTTTAGGCTTTTGATTGACGTTGATTTACGTGATGCAGAGCATCTGCATCGTGTTATGACCGCCCTAGAGGCCGAAAGTAATGTGTCGTCCATCGTGCGGCATCGTGATCCCGCGCTCGCGAATATGAGGCGCAGCTAACTCGTTGTCGAAGGAATAAAGGTTTTGGTGTTTAAGCGCAGGGATAGGCGACCGATCTGGCAGATCGTGCTCGACTTTTTCTATCCCCGTGGCGGGTGGGCCCGCGCGTTTGAATATGTCAAACACCGAGTCCGGCGGCTGCCTGACACGCCAGAGAAAATATCACGCGGGATTGCCGCTGGGGTGTTCACCTCTTTCACACCGTTTTATGGAATTCATTTTGTCATTGCTGCGCTTATTGCGCGTGCCATGCGTGGGAATATCTTTGCAGCGCTGCTGGGAACTTTCTTTGGTAACCCGCTGACCTATATCCCGATCGGCGTTACGGCACTGTCTGCCGGGCATTGGTTGTTAGGTCGCCCATTCAATGCTGCGCTGTTTGGTTTCGGTCACCGAGACCCGAATTTCTGCGGCTTAGGGTGCCGGTTTGGCAGTGCGTTTTCCGATATTTCCCATAACTTCATGGCGATGTTCACCAGTGCGACCCCGGATTGGCATGGGCTGGCTGAATTCTATCACGAGGTGTTTTTGCCGTATTTGGTTGGAGGCATCATCCCTGGCATCATTTGTGGTGCTTTGGCTTATTACATTTGTGTACCCTTGATCACGGGCCATCAGAACCGCCGCCGCAAGGCCTTGCGTAACAAGTTAAGTCAGCTCAATAAAAAGTCCGATACAGCGGGTGGCGACAATCGCGGATAATCCTAGCTTCCTAAGTGAAAAGGGGAACGTAGATGACACATGATAAATTGCGTCTTGGTGTAAACATTGACCATGTCGCGACGGTGCGTAATGCGCGTGGTGGCGATGTTCCTGACCCTGTGCGTGCGGCCTTGATCGCGGAGCAGGCGGGTGCTGACGGTATCACGGCACACCTTCGCGAAGATCGCCGTCATATCATTGACAGTGATATTGATCGGCTGGCGACGCAACTATCGGTTCCGTTGAACTTTGAAATGGCTGCGACTGATGAAATGCAGGCGATTGCTTTGCGTCATAAACCCCACGCGGTTTGTCTTGTTCCTGAAAAGCGCGAAGAAAAGACAACCGAAGGCGGGTTAGAGGTTGCGCAGCAGGACAATAAGCTGGCGCATTATATTAAACCGTTTGTGGACGCGGGATCGCGTGTTTCGCTATTCATCGCGGCTGACAAGCGGCAGGTCGAAGCTGCCGCGCGTATCGGTGCGCCCGTGATCGAATTGCATGCCGGTGCCTACGCCGATGCATGGGCCGAGGAACGTTGGGACATACGCGATAGCGAGCTGACGAAAATCATGGATATGGCGGCCTACGCTGATGAATTGGGTCTAGAGGTGCATGTGGGCCATGGCTTGACCTACGACAGCGTTGGTCCAATCGCAGTGCTGCCGCAAGTCAAAGAATTGAATATCGGACATTTCATCATTGGTGAGGCAATATTCCGTGGTCTTGGTCCAGCGATTCAAGAAATGCGTCGGTGTATGGACGTGGCACGGGCGGGGATTTGATATGAACTATATGCGATACACTGGGGTGGTCATTGGCTTGACCATGGGGTTGCCGATCTTGCTTGGGTTGCTGCGACATTTAACGGGCATCAACCTGTCCACGGGATTTGTTGCAATTGCGCCAGCCCTTGCTGGTGCGATGATCGAAGGGCAGAAATTCGCGGTACAGAATGACCGAACTCCAACGTGGGCAGAAACCAAATCATTCGTGATTGTGGGTACCCTTATCGCTGCTGGCTTCTTGGCGCTTTTTACTGCGACAGTCGTCACGAACGTTCCGGGGTATGAAATCCTGTTAACTGCACCGCCATCAATTGGGCTGATCATCGGCATGTCGGTTTTCATGATTTTGATCATAGCGCTTTGCAATTTTTTATTCCTGCGTATGGGTGCCAAAAATCAGCTCAAGGCGATTGAAGCTGGGCGATCAAAATGATCTTGGGCATAGGCACTGACCTTGCGAATATCGAACGTATTTCTGGTACGCTTGACCGGTTTGGAGACCGTTTTCGCAATCGGGTTTTCACCGAAATTGAACAAGCTAAGGCCGAGCGTCGTAAAGATATTGCCGGGACCTATGCGAAACGCTGGGCTGCGAAAGAAGCGTGCTCAAAGGCGCTTGGCACCGGGTTGGCAATGGGTATTTCTTGGAAAGATATGTCTGTCACTAATTTGCGTAGCGGCCAGCCGACGATGCAGGTAACTGGATGGGCTAAAGAGCGGCTAGATGAAATGACACCGCCGGGTCACACCGCTGTCATTCACGTGACTTTGACCGACGATCACCCTTGGGCACAAGCGTTTGTGGTCATTGAGGCCCGCCCCGCCGCTTGACAGGGCGTGCGCGTCACCTCATGAAGCCTCAAACGCCAAAAAGGAATTTGGAATGGCCGAACAAGCCGAAAAAACTGGACCTGTAGGTGCTATCATCGAAACGGTCAAAACCGTCTTCTGGGCGCTCATTATTGCGGGGATTTTCAGAAGTATATTTTTTCAGCCGTTTTGGATTCCTTCGGGGTCAATGAAAGACACGCTGTTGGTCGGTGACTTCTTGTTCGTGAACAAGATGGCGTATGGGTATTCCTATGCGTCATGTCCGTCAATTCCGTTCCTAAACATCGGAGCGGATGACGTTTGTGGCTTTGCCGAGGACTTTGACGACCGCCTGTTCGGTTCAGATCCAGAGCGGGGCGATATCGTCGTGTTCCGCCATCCTGTGTCTGGCCGCGATTTCATTAAGCGCCTGATTGGTGTTCCGGGTGATCGCATCCAGATGAAAGACGGGCTGCTTTATATCAATGATGTGGCAGTTGTGGTTGAGGATACTGACCCATTCATCGAAGTGATGGAGCCGCAAGGCCCCGAACGACGCCGTCCGTCATGTATCAATGGCGTTGTTGGCGAAGGTGCTGACTGCATCAAAGAACGTCAGATCGAAACACTACCGAATGGCGTGAGCCACAGCATTCTAAACAGCGGGCCACGCCCGCAAGACAACACACCTGTCTTCGTTGTCCCCGAAGGAGAGTTCTTCTTCTTAGGTGATAACCGTGACAACTCGACTGATAGCCGGTTCAGCCAGGCCAGTAACGGCGTTGGCTTTGTCGAACGCAAAGACCTGATTGGTCGCGCGGATCGGGTTATCTTTTCATCTGCTGGCCGTTCCATGCTGTTTTTCTGGACATGGCGCAGCGACCGTTTCTTTAAGGCACTCGATTGAAGATTTCAGCTGAACTCTCTGCGTTTTCCGACCGGCTTGGCTATCAATTTGCGAAGCCAGAACTGTTGTTACGCGCTGTAACCCATTCGTCGATGGTCAGCCCGCACCGGGATGATAACCAGCGGTTAGAATTCTTGGGCGACCGTGTGTTGGGGCTGGTGATGGCCGAGGCATTGCTTTTGGCCGACCAATCCGCCCCCGAAGGGTTGCTTGCCCCGCGCTATAACGCGCTTGTTCGTCGCGAGGCTTGCGCCGATGTTGCCCGCCAGATTGATTTGGGCGCTGTGCTAAAGCTGGGCCGTTCCGAGATGAAATCTGGTGGTCGCCGCAAAGAGGCGCTGCTTGCTGATGCGATGGAGGCTGTCATCGCAGCCGTTTATCAAGACGGTGGATTTGATGCGGCGCGGTCAGCCGTGCTGCGCCTGTGGGGTAAACGCATCGATAATGTTGCCGTCGACGCACGGGATGCTAAGACTGCCTTGCAAGAGTGGGCGCAAGCCCGTGGCGAGGTGCCCCCCCAATACGTAGAGGTCGCGCGAACTGGACCTGACCATGCACCTGTGTTTACCATTGAGGTGCGCCTTGAATCCGGTCCAGCCGAGCAAGCGACCGCTGGTTCCAAGCGCAATGCCGAACAGGCTGCTGCGACAGCCCTTCTTAAGAAAGTTAAGTCATGACTGATGCCCCAACAAAAGCGGGATTCGTTGCGCTAATCGGTGAGCCGAATGCCGGTAAATCGACGCTGCTGAACCGTATGGTTGGCGCGAAAGTGTCGATCGTGACCCATAAAGTGCAAACCACGCGCGCCCGTATTCGCGGCGTAGCGATGGAAGAAAACGCACAGCTTATCTTCGTTGATACGCCCGGATTGTTCAAACCACGTCGCCGTCTTGACCGTGCGATGGTCGCCGCCGCTTGGGGCGGTGCCGCTGATGCGGATGTCGTCGTTTTGCTGATAGAAGCGCATCGCGGCATGACAGACGGTGTAAAGGCGATCTTGGAAACGCTGGAAGAGCGTGCTGGCAAGACAAAGGTCGCGTTGGCGATCAACAAAATCGACAAAGTGAAATCCGAGGTGCTGCTCGCGCTGACCAAAGACATGAACGATGCATACCCATTCGCTGAAACGTTCATGATTTCGGCGGAACGTGGGCATGGCTGCGATACGCTGCGTAGCTGGCTGGTCGAACAGGTTCCTGAAGGCCCGTATCTGTATCCCGAAGACCAAATCGCTGATCTGCCAATGCGGATGATCGCAGCCGAAATGACGCGCGAAAAGCTGACACTCCGTCTGCACCAAGAGCTTCCGTATGAGCTGACTGTTGAGACTGAAAACTGGGAAGAACGTCCCGACGGTTCTGCCCGGATTGATCAGCTTATCTATGTCGCGCGCGATGGCCATAAGGGTATTGTGCTTGGCAAAGGTGGCGAGACGATCAAGTCGGTCAGCCAAGCCGCCCGGCTGGAATTGGAAGAATTCCTGGGCCGCCGTGTGCACCTTTTCGTTAAGGTTAAGGTGCGGCCAAACTGGCTTGAGGAATCTGAACGATATTCAGAGATGGGCCTCGATTTCAAAGACGGCAATGCGTGATCTTGTAAACTGATGCGGCTGACAGCAGACATCTGGGTGTCGGCCTATCTGACACGACTACGCTTGCTGGATATCCCTGCCTTTGTCGTTGCACGCGGTGACAGTACTGCCGGAGCGGTTCTGATTAAGCTGAACACGCTGGATGGGCAGGCGTCATGCTATCAACGTAGCTTTGACCTGATGACGGGTGAACGCAAATGGGTTGTCTTAACCGAGGGTGATGAGTCAGCCGTCGATAGCTCTATTAGCAAGCAACGTGGGTTTGATCCTGACCTGTGGGTGATCGAAGTTGAGGACCGTCAGGGCCGTCACTTGTTGGATGAACCGGGTTTAGAATAATCTTCTTGCCTCCGGCGGGAGTATTTTAGGCAAGATGATGTTTGGCGGCATCGTCGTAACAGGTTGTTAAGTACCTTTTGCTACAAAGAAAGCGGGGTACAGGCTGGAGAGCCGATGGCCGTGCAAGGTGATGGGGCGTATGCCTTACACATGGGCAAGATGGTCGTTCGTATCATCTTGCCCAAAATACTCCCGCCGGAGGCGGCCGAGGCTTGCAATTTTGTGGCTTCGCGTCTGATATGGTGAAATGATCCGGATATTACCCCAATGATCGAATGGCGCGATGAGGCGGCGTTGCTGGCTGCGCGACCTTTTGGCGAAACCTCTGTTATTATTGAGGTGTTTAGCGCGGCCCATGGTCTGCATGCCGGGGTGGTGCGCGGTGGGACCAGTCGTAAGATTGCCCCAACATTGCAACCTGGTGCGCAGCTTTCGGTGGCTTGGAAAGCGCGGCTGGACAGTCATTTAGGGTCATTCACGGTTGAACCTATCCGCAGCCGCGCTGCGGTCGCTATGGGGGATCGGCTTGCGTTGGCGGGGCTGAACGCGGTGTGCGCCATACTTGTCCTTGTTTTGCCAGAGCGGGAACCGCACTCTGATCTTTATGAGCGGACGATTAGTTTGCTCGATTTGTTAGGGCAGTCAGAGCTTTGGCCGCTGGCCTATCTGCGGTGGGAACAGGCGCTGCTAGAGGAGATGGGATTTGGGATGGATTTGTCGGCCTGCGCCGTGCGCGGAACGAACGAAGAGCTGATATATGTGTCCCCCAAATCCGGTCGCGCGGTTAGCCGTCAGGCGGCGGGCGAATGGGCGGACCGGTTATTGCCGCTTCCGCCTGTATTGGCGGGGCAGGGCGACGCAACAAACGAAGAGATCGTTATCGCGTTGCGGACGACAGGGTATTTCCTTGAGCACCGGTTGGTAAAGTCGATGGGTGACCGCCCGGTGCCTTCGGCGCGTGCGCGGTTGATTGAGGCGATTGCCCGCACCTAAATCAGGTTATTGTCGATGAGATGAGCGGCGGTTTCGACCACGCTTTTGGGCGTTTGTCGCATCCCGCGTCCTAGTGTTTTCATGGCGCGGCTGTTGTCGATCTTTTCGATCCGCCCAAGCGACGGGATAATCTGCCTGATTGCAGGATCAAAGATGCCTAGCAGCCGCACAACGAAATCAGGGGCCGTTCGCGTAACCACCCGACGCTGGGGGTAGGTTGCTTTGATCGCTTTGGCCATTTCGGCGAACATGATAAATCGGTCCACTGTCATGATCCGCTGGCCGAAGGTTTCGGCGTTTTGGATTGCGTGCACGTGCATTTCCGCCACGTCGCGAACGTCGACAGCAGTGAAGCCGAAGTTGGGGAGCATGGGGTCTTTGGCCCGTAAAATCCGTTCGATGACCTGCACCGAAGTGCCAAATTTATTGTCCAGTGGCGGGCCAACCACAAAACCGGGGTTGATGACTGTGAGCTTCATTTCTGGCGCGTGGTCGCGGACGTAGTCCCAAGCGGCCAGCTCTGCCAGTGTTTTTGATTTCGTGTAAGGCGTGATGTCGGCGTCGTCGGGGTTGGTCCAATTTGTTTCACTATAGGCTGTATCGCCCGCAGGCAGAGCAGAGCCGTTGATCGCGGCAGTGGACGACGTCATGATGACCCGTTTGATGCCCGCGTTGTTGGCGGCTTTTAGCGCCCGTAGTGCCCCATCAACAGCTGGCCGGATCAGGTCGTTTTCGTCTTTGGGCTGGACCATGGGAAACGGAGATGCCGTATGAAGTACCGTGTCGATCCCGGCCATCGCATCGGCCCAATTGTCATCACTGTTCAGATCAACCGCGGCAAATGTAAGTCGCTGGTCGAGGTTATCGGTATCCGACAAATGCGCTGCAATCGCATCGCTGACCTCAGCGCTGCGGGCGAGATCTCGGACGGTGCCACGAACATGATAGCCTGCTTCAAGAAGTTGGAGTGCAATGTGTTTGGCAATGTATCCGGACGCACCGGTGAGCAGAACAGTTTTGGGCACAATACGCTCCGACATAATCAGGGGCGGTCCAAGAATGACCTCTCTGGTAGAAGTATCCGGTTCACGCTTTGCAGGCTATGTGCATTTGTCGAATTGGCTCGACCTGCGTCAAAGATGCAACCCCAAGGTGTTTTGGGGCTGCATTTAGCTTAGTTAGACTCTTTCCAGTGCCACGGCGATACCTTGCCCGACGCCGATGCACATCGTCGCCAATGCATATTTGCCACCGGTCCGTTGCATTTGTAGTGCCGCAGTACCTGCGATCCGCGCGCCGGACATGCCCAATGGGTGACCCAGTGCGATGGCACCGCCGTTTGGGTTTACTCGTGCATCATCATCGGCAATGCCAAGCGCGCGCAGCGTGGCGAGACCCTGTGATGCGAAGGCTTCATTCAGCTCGATCACGTCGAATGCATCAGCGGTTAGCCCAAGTCGTGCCATCAGTTTTTGCGATGCAGGTGCAGGGCCAAAGCCCATGATCCGCGGCGCAACACCAGCGCTTGCGCCGCCCATGACGCGTGCGATTGGTGTCAGCCCGTGGCGTTTGATCGCGGCCTCGTTCGCGATGATCAGCGCGGCTGCCCCATCATTTACGCCGGACGCGTTACCTGCGGTCACAGACCCGCCCTCACGGAATGGTGCGCGCAGTTTGGCCAATGCTTCGGCTGTGGTTTGTGGACGTGGGTGTTCGTCTGTGTCGACAACAACCGCTTCACCCTTGCGCTGTGGGATGGTCACTGGTGTGATTTCTTGTGCCAGCGTGCCGTTTTCCATCGCGACGCCTGCTTTATGCTGGGACCGCAGCGCGAATGCGTCTTGGTCTTCGCGCGACACGTTGAAATCTTCGGCCACGTTTTCTGCAGTTTCGGGCATCGAATCGACGCCATATTGCGATTTCATCAACGGGTTTACGAAGCGCCAGCCGATGGTGGTATCGTGGATTTCATTCGCGCGGGAATAGGCGCTGGTTGCCTTGGGCATCACAAATGGTGCGCGGCTCATGCTTTCGACGCCGCCTGCGATGATCATGTCAGCCTCGCCTGCTTTGATGCTGCGAGCGGCCAAGATCAGCGCGTCCATGCCGGACCCGCACAGGCGGTTCACAGTTGAACCCGGTACGGTTTCGGGCAGACCTGCCAATAGCGCGGACATGCGTGCGACGTTGCGGTTGTCTTCGCCCGCTTGGTTGGCACAGCCAAAGTAGACCTCGTCAACCTCGGCCCAGTCTATGTCGTGGCGGGCCATGAGTGCGCGCAGCGGGACTGCACCAAGGTCGTCGGCACGAACTGGGGCAAGCGCCCCACCAAAGCGTCCGATAGGCGTGCGGATGTAGTCGCAGATATATGCTTGGGTCATTGTGGTACCTTACAGTTCAGGGACGATTAGATCGCCCACGGTGTCTGTTATGTGTAGCGTTGCACCGGTCAGTGCTTGGAGATCGTCGAACGAAATCGCAGGCAGCTTTTCATGCAGGACAAAGTGACCGTCTTCGATGTCGACAACGGCAAGTGACGTATAAACACGTGTTACGCAGCCAACGCCCGTCAGCGGCAATGAGCACTTTGAAACCAGTTTCGGATCGCCCTTTTTGGTTAGGTGATCTGTGATGACCGCGACGCGTTTTGCGCCATGCACCAGATCCATCGCGCCGCCAACAGCAGGAACGCCGCCACGACCTGTGGACCAGTTCGCAAGGTCACCTGTTTCGGCAACTTCGTAAGCGCCGAGGATCGCAACATCCAAGTGCCCACCGCGTACCATCGCAAAGCTGTCCGCGTGGTGAAAGAACGATGCGCCGGGGTTTAGCGTGACCGCTTTTTTACCGGCGTTGATCAGGTCCCAGTCTTCTTCCCCGGGTGCAGGTGGTGCGCCGAAATCAAGGATACCGTTTTCGGTGTGATAGATCGCTTGGCAGCCTTCGCGTTGGTAGCGAGCCACCATTTCAGGGAACCCGATCCCGAGGTTCACATAGGCCCCATCGTCGATGTCTTGTGCGGCACGCCATGCGATTTGCGCGTTGCTTAGTTTGATGTCGTCGATCTGGGTCATGGGTATACCGCCTCTGCAAGGTTAAGCACTTCTTCTTGGGCTGGGTTTTGCACCTCGATCACACCGTTCACAAAGATGCCGGGGGTGATCACGGTTTCGGGGTCAATGGCGCCGGGTTGGGTCAATTCACTGACCTGAACGATCGTGTTTTTCGCGGCCATGCACATGAGCGGGCCAAAGTTACGGCCTGCCTTGTTGTAGGTCAGGTTGCCGTGCGTATCGCCGCGTTCTGCTTTGACCAGTGCAAAGTCAGCCTTGAGCCAACGTTCTTGGACATATGACCGCCCTTCGAATTCTTCGACTGGCTTGCCTTCGGCCAATTCGGTTCCGAAACTGGTGGGGGTGTAGAACGCCGGGATGCCAGCACCACCCGCACGAATGCGTTCGGCTAGCGTGCCTTGGGGTACGATTTCAAGTTCGATCTTGCCCGCAAGGTAACGTTCGGTGAACGCGCGAGGGTCCTTGGAACGCGGGAAAGAGCAGACCATTTTCGCGACCATGTCTTGTTCGATCATCGCGGCAATGCCGATATGGCCGTTGCCTGCGTTGTTGTTGATCACAGTTAGGTTGCGCGGGCGGTGGTCGATCAGCGCATGGATCAGTTCGATTGGCGCGCCAGAGCCGCCGAAACCGCCGATCATGATCGTTGCCCCATCGGGGATAACCGACACAGCGTCGGCGAGTGAATGTAGTGTCTTGTCCATTGGAACCTCTTGGCAGGGATGGGAAGAAACTACGCCCTCGGTATGACAGGCCAATCTAAAACGTGCGTATTGTGATATTTGTTCACAATGTGATACAGGCTGTTCGCATGGTAAACCGGACAGACTTTATTTCGTCATTCGCTAAGGGATTAAGGGTGATCGAGGCGTTCAGCGCTGAAACGCCTCGCCTTTCGGTGGCAGAGGCGGCGGCCAACGCGCGGCTGGATCGCGCGACGGCGCGTCGCTGTTTGTTGACGCTGAACGAACTTGGCTATGCTGATTACGACGGCAAGTTCTTTCAACTTACCCCACGCGTTTTACGGCTGGGGATGGGCGCGTTGGCCGCGCTGCCATTGCCGCAGATTGTACAGCCGTGGTTGGATCAGCTATCGCAGCAAACCGGGCAATCGTCGTCTGTTGCGCTGCTGGACGAGACTGAGATTGTTTATGTCGCACGTGCTGCGCAGACCCGCGTTATGTCGATTGGGTTGATGCCCGGTTCGCGTCTCCCTGCGCATTGCACGTCGATGGGGCGGGTGCTGTTGGCGGCATTGCCAGAGGCCGAAGCGCTTAGCCTGATCGAACAGGGTGACATGACCCCACGCACAGCGACTAGCCTGACTGACCCGGCCGATTTGATGGCCCGATTGGAGCAGGTGCGTCGTGATGGATATGCGTTGATCGACCAAGAGGTCGAGATGGGCCTGCGGTCTATCGCTGTTCCAGTCCGGAATACGCGAGGGCAAACGGTTGCGGCGCTGAATATCGGTGTCGCCGCAGTGCAGGCAGAAGTCGATGATCTGGTCACCGCCTATCTGCCGCTATTGCAAAAAGTGCAGGCTGGGCTGCAACGCGTGCTGAATTAATCCAGTACCCGCCGCGCGATGACCTGTGCCTGAATTTCGGCAGCACCTTCAAAGATGTTCAGGATACGTGCGTCACACAGGATACGGCTGACCTTGTATTCTAGGGCAAAGCCGTTGCCACCGTGGATTTGCAGCGCGTTATCTGCGCAAGCCCATGCGATCCGTGCGCCCAACAGTTTCGCCATACCAGCCTCTAAGTCGCAGCGGCGGTCGTTGTCTTTTTCGGCGGCGCTGAAATATGTCAATTGGCGGGCGATCATGATCTCAACTGCCATCATGGCCAGCTTGCCCGACACACGTGGGAAGTCGATGAGCGATTTTCCAAACTGTTTGCGGTCTTGGGCGTACTGCATGCCGACGTCCAGCGCAGATTGCGCAACGCCAATGGCGCGGGCGGCGGTTTGAATGCGCGCGCTTTCGAACGTCTGCATCAGTTGTTTGAAACCTTTGCCAGTTTCGCCCCCAAGCAGGTTTTCGCCTTTGACCTTGAAGCCATCAAAGCCAAGTTCGTATTCTTTCATCCCGCGATAGCCAAGAACCTCGATCTCGCCGCCGGTCATACCGGGGGTTGGGAATGGGTCTTCGTCGGTGCCGGGTGTCTTTTCTGCAAGGAACATGGACAGCCCGCGATAGTCGGTCGTGTCTGGGTCGGTACGGGCCAACAGCGTCATGACATGGGTACGTGCGGCGTGAGTAATCCACGTCTTGTTTCCTGTGACCTCCCAGTCATCGCCGTTCTTGACCGCGCGGGTGCGTAGTGAACCAAGGTCAGACCCAGTGTTAGGCTCTGTAAAGACGGCCGTGGGCAGGATTTCTGCGCTGGCGATGCCGGGCAACCAATGTTGTTTTTGTTCCTCGGTGCCGCCGCAAAGGATCAGCTCGGCCGCGATTTCGGACCGGGTGCCAAGGCTACCAACACCGATATAACCGCGCGACAGTTCTTCGGATACAACGCACATGGATGCCTTGGACAGGCCAAAGCCGCCGTATTCTTCCGGGATGGTCAGGCCGAATACGCCCATCTCGGCCATCTCGTCGATGACCTCGATCGGGATCAGTTCGTCTTTTAGGTGCCAGTCGTGGGCGTATGGTTCGACCTTATCAACGCTAAAGCGGCGGAACTGTTCGCGGATCATTTCGAGTTCATCATCAAGGCCAGTCGCCCCGACGGTCACATTCGCGGAATGTTCTTGCATCAGTTCGACCAGCCGCGTGCGTGCGGCTTGGGTGTTGCCTGATTGTGTGAGTGTCATCACTTCGGGCAGCATCAGCGCCCGCATTTCGTCTTGGGTCAGGCCGATATCTTGAAGGCGCAGGATCTCGCCTTGGCTCATCGGGATACCGCCGTAGATCTGCCAGAGGTATTCCCCGAATGCGATCTGGTGGATCAGCTGTTCGACCTCTCCGAATTTACCGTCTGCCTTTAGGCGGGTCGCCCAGTTTTGCATTTGGCGCAGGGATTGCGCATAGGTCGCCAACCACGCCAGCCCGTGGGCGGCGGTTTGGTTTTCTTCGATCAGACGTGCAGAGATACGTTCACCGTCGGTTACTGTCTCGCGGACTGCGGCTTTGGCGCGTGTCACTACATAGTCGACGGCAGGAAGCGCGACATCACATAGCTGCAATAGATCGGCCAGAATTGGGTTGCTGGTCTGTGTCATGTCCTGTCCATCATGTGGCATCCGTCGATTCCCCTTAATTTGCAGGTGCAGAGATAATGTGTTTGCACTTGCAGCGCAATATTAATTCGCAAACATATAACTTTTGGAACTAAAGTGTCGCAGGTGAATTGGGGCTGTCAGTCGGTTGGGAACGGCGTATGCACAGGTATGTTTGACTTACTTGATATTCTTCCGCTGTCGTTATTGATCTTTGCTTGCGCGGTGACGTTGCTTGGTGGCTTTGTGAAAGGTGCCGTTGGTTTTGCGATGCCGTTGATCATGATTTCCGGCATGGGAATTTTGATCGAACCGCAGATTGTCGTGGCCGGTGTGATCATTCCAATTGTGGTCACGAACGGAATGCAGGTCGCCCGCGCGGGCTTAGGGTCCGCATGGGACAGCCTAAAGGAACATTGGCGTTATGTGCTTGTGGTCTGCGCGATGATCCTCGTTTCAGCGCAGTTTCTACGCAGCATTCCAGCAAATGCGATGTTCATCGTGCTGGGCGTGCCTGTTGTCGGGTTATGTGCGATCCAGTTGATCGGATGGCATCCTCGTATCCCGCCAAAGCATCGCCGTATCTTTGAATGGGGTGCTGGCGCGGTTTCGGGCGCGCTGGGTGGTTTGGCTGGCACATGGGGCCCGCCGACGGTTCTGTATCTACTCGCGCTTGATACGCCCCGTGCCCGTCAAATGGCCGTGCAAGGTGTTATCTATGGGCTGGGGTCTGTGATGCTATTTCTTGGGCATCTGCGGTCTGGCGTGTTGAATGCGCAGACGTGGCAATTGTCGGCGTTGCTTGTGTTGCCCGCGATTGCCGGGATGTGGCTGGGATTCAAGCTGGGGGACCGGTTTGATCAAGAGCGGTTCCGCCGTGCGACGCTTTGGGTGTTGGTGCTTGCTGGTTCAAACCTGATCCGTCGGGGGCTGGTGGGTTAAAACCCACCCTACGAAAGCAGGTCGATGTATCCGCAAGCTGCTGCCAGTTCGGGCAGGCGTTCAGGTGCGACGACCTCGAACGTGACTGCATAGAGTTGTTTGCCGTTTCGTAGCGCTGTCATCGTCCAAGTGCCGGGCTGGAGTTCGTAGCCATAATCAAATTGATAGAATGAAATTGACGGATCGATCCCACTGATACGTGTTCCAAAGCTTTGCATTGTCGTGCCGCTGTCGCCCATTGGCGGATGGGTGATTGCGATCGTCACGCCTTCTAGGCCTTCTTCGCGTCGCGCGAGTGATTTCACGCCAAAGCCGACGCCGTAGGCGGCTGGGACCATCTGGCTGTTCGAAACAAAGGGTGGGGATTCGTCGATGATGTGTGTCGTACCCGCAAGCGTGTTTGGCGCAGGTTTTACGCTAATCGGGTCAGGCGGGCAGACAATTCCAATTTCGATGGATGCGATTTCGGAGCTGACCATGTCGGGGTCAGCGCTTCCGAGTGTCGGCACGAGTATTAAAAGAAAAAAGGTCAGCCAATGTTTCATGGGCTGACCTTAGCGTAGGTAATTCTGTGACGTAAGGTGGATTGAAATCCACCCTACGGATTAGCCGATGGCGGCTGATTTCACGTCGTCGTCGATGAACGGAACGTATTTTTCAAAGTTGTCGCTGAACATCTGAACAAGCTTTGTTGCTTGAGCGTCGTAGGCTTCTTTGTCTGACCAAGTGTCCCGTGGGTTCAGTAGCGCGTTATCTACCCCATCCACTGCGACAGGAACGTCGAAGCCAAAGTTTGGATCTTTGTGGAACGTACCTTCGGATAGTGACCCGTCAAGTGCAGCCGCGAGCAGGGCGCGTGTTGCTTTGATTGGCATCCGTGATCCGGTGCCATAAGCGCCACCAGTCCAGCCAGTATTTACCAACCAACAGGTCGCGCCGTGGCTAGCGATTTTGCTGCGCAATAGGTTGCCGTACACTTCTGGACGACGCGGCATGAATGGCGCACCAAAGCAGGTGCTGAAAGTTGGTTCTGGCTCGGTCACGCCTTGTTCGGTGCCTGCGACCTTGGATGTAAAGCCCGACAGGAAGTGGTACATCGCCTGCGCTGGTGTCAGTCGCGCGATCGGAGGCAGTACGCCGAATGCATCACATGTCAGCATGATGATGTTCTTTGGGTGACCACCAAGCGCCGTATCGGACGCGTTTGAGATGTAGTTCAGCGGATACGCGCAACGCATGTTCGCGGTCAGGCTGTCATCTTCGAAATCAAGTTCGAGCGTGTCGGGATCGAACACCATGTTTTCAATAACCGTGTGCGGCATTGAGCAAGTTGCGTAGATTTCTGGCTCTGCCTTTGGATCAAGGCCGATGGTTTTGGCGTAGCAGCCGCCTTCGAAATTGAAGGTACCCCTGTCGGACCAGCCGTGTTCGTCATCGCCGATTAGAACGCGTGATGGATCTGCAGAAAGCGTGGTCTTACCTGTGCCGGACAGACCAAAGAAGATGGCCGTGTCGACAGGGTTACCCGGCGCGTGGTTCGCAGAACAGTGCATCGGCATGATGTCTTTTTCTGGCAGCAGGTAGTTTAGCAGCGTGAACACAGACTTCTTGTTCTCGCCTGCGTATTCTGTTCCGCCGATCAGGATCAGCTTGGCCTCTAGGTTAAGTGCGATCACTGTTTCAGAGCGACAGCCGTGCTTTGCCGGTTCCGCCTTGAAGCTTGGGCAGTTGATAATCGTGAACTCTGGGACGAATGTTTCGAGTTCTTCTGCCGCGGGACGGCGCAATAGGTGACGGATAAACAGCCCGTGCCAAGTCAGTTCGGTCACAACGCGCACATCAAGACGGTGTTCTGGGTCAGCGCCGCCGAACAAGTCTTGGACGTTGTAAGTGCCGCCTTTCATGTGCTCTAGCATGTCATTGTAGAGCACATCGAATTTGGCCGGGTCCATTGGTGGGTTATTTTCCCACCAGATTTTGTCCTCGACGGACGGGGTGCGAACAACGAATTTGTCTTTTGGCGACCGGCCAGTGTGCTTGCCCGTCGTAACCAGGAAAGTGCCGCCTTTGCCGTTCACGCCTTCGCCAGCGGCGACAGCAGCTTTTTGCAATTCATCTTCAGAGCGGTTGTAATATACATAACCCAGCCCTGTGATGCCTTGATCTTCAAGTTTCATCGATGGGTTGACCGTACCTTGGTCCATGGGTTCGCTCCTTAAATGATATGGCCGAAATGGCCTGCGATAGAGTTCATTAACACCAAGTTTTCGCGGCCGGATAGCCCGCGTTGCCACAGTTAGCGCAACCATTTCGATGTTAGCGCAACCAGTGGCAATTTCTGTCCTAAGGGTCATGAAATGTTAGCGTGCAAACATGCAAAACCGTGCCAAATGCGGCGATATTGTGGCCATGTGCGAGTTTTGGATTGATTCGCCTAGCCAAAACGCTGAAAACATTTAAACCGGAAGGATAGCTAGAACTGCGGGCACTAGGGAAAGAGTTTTATGTCGAGAATTGCATTGGTCGATGATGATCGAAATATCCTGACCTCAGTTTCAATGACCCTTGAGGCTGAAGGCTTTGAGGTCGAGACTTACAATGACGGTCAGGCAGCGCTTGAGGCGTTCAATAAACGTATGCCAGATATGGCAGTTTTGGACATTAAGATGCCCCGCATGGATGGGATGGATCTGCTGCAGCGTCTTCGTCAAAAGACATCAATGCCCGTGATCTTTCTAACGTCAAAAGACGATGAGATTGATGAGGTTCTGGGCCTGCGTATGGGCGCAGATGACTATGTCAAAAAACCTTTCTCTCAACGTTTGCTTGTCGAGCGCATCCGCGCGCTTTTGCGTCGCCAGGACGCAATTGCTGGCGAAGAGATTGAAGAGACCGAGGAAACAAAGGTCATGGTTCGTGGTGAACTCGTGATGGATCCGCTGCGTCACGCCGTGAAGTGGAAGGGGCGCGATGTGTCTCTTACAGTCACAGAGTTTTTGCTGCTGCAAGCGCTTGCCCAACGTCCGGGTTTTGTAAAGAGTCGCGATCAGTTGATGGACGTCGCCTATGACGACCAAGTTTACGTAGATGACCGTACGATCGATAGCCACATTAAGCGGTTGCGGAAAAAAATGCGCAACACCGATAACGAGTTTTCAGCGATCGAAACGCTGTATGGTATCGGGTATCGCTATAACGAAGAGTAAGGCATGACTGCCGCTCCCAAGATTGATGTTCGCGACTTGCAGTCGGTGCGTGCTGCAGCGCGCGATCCTGATCTTGTACTCGGCGATGATTGGGGCTTTCCTGATCCGGGCGCCGAAGTCGCCGCACCACGTCGCGGCATTTTCGCGCTACGCAATTCGCCGATTGCCCGCAAAATCGTGACGATCAACTTGATCGCGATGATTTTGTTGATTGCCGGTGTTCTATATATGAACCCTTCGCGCGATCACCTTGCTTATCAACGTGCGCGCGGATTGGTGAACGAGGCGCGGCTTATTTCTGACGTCTTTGAAGCGCAGTTGCCGACCACGGCACCTGTTAATTTTGTCACGGCTGATGGGATCGACCCGGCGGAAACGCTTGCAGGGCTCAACTTGCGTGGTGGCGTGGAAGTATCAGTGTTCGCTTTGGACGCGACATTGGTTGCGACGGCTAAGGGAAGCTTGAACGCATCAGAGCTGGCCGAACTTGAAACGCAAGCTGGTGGTACATTCCTCACTGACTTTCTTGGGAAAATCTGGGACGGCATTGCAGCGATTGGTTCGTATCGTGGTGACAGGCTGACGCCTGAACAGCAGCTCGTAGAGCTTTCAAAGGAAAATGTCAGGCAGGCCCTGTCACGAGGCACCCATCTTGAAAGCACGACGATCGGTGGGGCGACCAACTTTATTGTTACTACTCCTATCATGCGAGATGATATCGCTGTTGGGGTGATTGCGGTTCAAACTGCGGCTGGTGAAATTGACGGCCTTGTTCAGCGTGAACGCGAGCAGGTTCTGCGTTTGTTCTTAGTCGCGATTTTGGTGAGCATCGGGCTCAGTCTTGTGCTTGCGTCGACAATAGCGAACCCACTTGCAGACCTTGCTACTGCGGCGGAGGCGAGCCATGATCGAAACGCACGCAAAATGTCACCCGGAAAGGTACGTATTCCAGATTTGACGGCCCGCCCGGATGAAATTGGACGATTGTCGGCGGCGCTGCGTGGGATGGTTGCAGCCCTTTATGAACGCATCGAAGGAAATGAACAGTTCGCGGCTGACGTCGCACACGAGATCAAAAATCCGCTTGCTTCGCTTCGATCAGCGGTCGGTACAATGCAGTTTGCAAAGCGTGAAGATCAGCGCAAGCGCCTAATGGAAATCATCGACCATGACGTGAAACGGCTTGATCGGCTTGTGAGTGATATTTCGAATGCGTCGAGATTAGACAGTGAGCTTGTAAAAGAAGAAGAACAATCTTTTGATTTGATCAAAATGATGGGCAACATTAACGACTTTTTGGGTAAGGATGCCAAGCTCAAGGGAATCGATTTTGTCGCTGATTTGCCGGAAGAGATCATTAAGGTACGCGGCCTAGAGGGGCGATTGGCGCAGGTGTTCGTGAACTTGATTACCAACGCCATTTCATTCTGCGAAGACGGCGACGCTATTCGCGTCTGGGCGCGTAAACGTGATAATCGGGTGCTTGTCGTGGTCGAAGACACAGGTCCGGGTATTCCCGACGGTGCATTGGCTAAGATTTTTCAGCGCTTTTATTCAGAACGGCCAGAAGGCCAGTTTGGGAATAATTCAGGTCTTGGCCTTGCGATTTCCAAGCAGATTGTCGAAGCTCACGATGGTGTCATTTGGGCCGAAAACATTCGCCCTACCGATGCTGATCCGACCTCAGAACCGCTAGGTGCGCGTTTTGTGGTTGGACTACCAATTTAGGTTTCTACGATGGATGTAACACAAACCGTTCATGCGACATGCGTTGCATGGGATGGCGCAGCTGTGTTGATCAAGGGGCGGTCGGGGTCCGGTAAAAGCGCATTGGGGCTCCAGCTCATGGCGCTGGGTTGCGATTTGGTGGCGGATGATCGTGTTCTACTCACTGCGGATGACGAAGGGCTGTTTGCATCTTGTCCTGATACCATTGCCGGATTGATCGAAGCACGTGGGGTCGGCATTTTAAATGCAAGGGCCGTTTCTAGTGCCCAAGTGCGGCTTGTCGTTGATTTGAATGAAATAGAACAGAGCCGCATGCCTGAAAGACGCGTTATTGAACTGTGCGGACGTAACATCCCCTTGATTCATCGCGTGAGTGGTGATCACTTTGTGTCAGCAATCCTGCAAATTCTCAAAGCAGGTTGGAGTAATCGATGACGTCGCAAGTTCCGCAATCTGTTCAGTCGCCGCCGGCTATCGTGTTGGTCACAGGTCCATCAGGAGCAGGGCGGTCTACAGCGATTAATGCACTGGAAGACCTCGGATACGAAGTTATTGATAATTTGCCGCTTTCGCTTCTTCCCCGTCTATTAGAAGGGCCGCCGATTAGTCGCCCACTCGCATTGGGGTTGGATGTTCGTAATCGGGATTTCGGGACAAATGCGTTGATCGAAGCCATTGATCAGCTTGCCGCGCGGTCAGACCGCGATGCGCAGGTGCTTTATTTAGATGCTGATGAAGAAGAATTAGTGCGGCGATATTCGGAAACGCGACGTCGTCATCCGCTTGCGCCTGCGGGAACACCATTGGCCGGGATTGCACGAGAGCGTGAATTGTTGGGTCCGGTTCGTGCGCGTGCAGATGTGTTGATCGACACGACCGGACTATCCCCGCATGATTTACGTGCAGAGGTCGACCGGTGGTTTGCCCCCGGTGACGGGCGCCCATTGGGCGTGACGATACATTCATTTTCCTACAAACGTGGTCTGCCACGTGGTATGGACATCGTCATCGATTGCAGATTTCTGCGAAATCCGCATTGGGACGAAAGTCTGCGCCGGTTGGACGGCCGTGATGTTGCTGTTGCCGAGTATGTGACTGCTGATCCACGCTATGATCCGTTTTTTGAGCGGGTTAAGTCGCTGGTTGATCTGCTTTTGCCCGCACACAAGGATGAGGGTAAGTCACATCTGTCGATTGGCTTTGGGTGTACCGGAGGGCAACACCGTTCAGTCGCAGTAACAGAGCAGCTTGCATCTGCTCTTGCGCATGATGGATGGCATGTGTCTAAACGGCATCGAGAAATGGAACGGCGCGATGCGCTGGGTAGCAAGGGACACCAGGTTTGATTGGTATTGTCATTGTGGCACATGGCGGGTTAGCGCAGGAATATCTTGCCGCTGTAGAACACGTTGTTGGTGAACAAACTGGTGTAATCAGTATCGCGATTGGGCCCGAAGATGATCGTGCGGTAAAACAGTCCGAAATTTGCGACGCTGCTGATGCTGTCGATACGGGAGATGGCGTGGTGATAGTGACCGACATGTTTGGCGGATCACCATCAAACCTATCATTACGGGCCTGTAATCCTGAAAACCGACGCATTCTTTATGGTGCCAACCTTCCTATGTTGATTAAGTTAGCGAAATCGCGTCGCCGCACGGTGCCGGATGCGGTCGAAGCTGCGATCAACGCAGCGCATAAATATATAAACAGCCACAACGGCGGATCACACGTATGACGACATGCCGACTGAAAATTGAAAATATCAAAGGTCTGCATGCGCGTGCATCAGCTAAACTTGTCGAAGTCGTCGAAGGGTTTGACGCGGAAGCCACCGTTAGCAAAGATGGTGAAAGTGCGAGCGGAGATAGCATTATGGGACTGCTGATGCTTGCTGCGTCAATTGGGACCTATATCGACGTTGAAACGCGCGGCCCGCAGGCGGATGCTTTGTCGGTCGCTATCACTGAACTAGTCGCCGACAAGTTTGGTGAAGGCAACTAGCAGCTATTTTATCCTGATAGGAACAACACCGTGACTGAAACGACCCGGAAAACGCAAACGGCTCCGGTCACTGGCCCGGAAGGGCAGCATATCTATGACCGTCGAAGCCTCACGTATTCAAACACATTCGATAGCAATTTTAAGCGCAATGTAATTCGTGCAATTGAATGGATGACGGGCAAAGTTAGGGTCATTCGGATGATCCGCAAGTTCGAAGGCATGGGGAAATTCGAAGGCCAAGCATTTTGGCGTGGGACCTTGGGTGTCATGGAAATCGATCTGCTGACACCGCAAGAACAGCTAAACAATATTCCTAAGACGGGCCCGACCGTGTTGGTCGCGAACCATCCACATGGGATGGTCGATGGTATGATCCTTGCTGATTTGATTGGTCGTGTCCGTACGGACTATCGCATTTTAACACGATCATTTTTAACCGGTATTGATAAAGAAGCCGGTGATTTTATGATCCCTGTGCCTTTCCCTCATGAACCGGATGCACAGAAAAAGATGGTCGAGATGCGCCGGACGGCAATGGAACATCTAAAAAGTGGTGGATTGATCGCCTTATTCCCTTCGGGTGTTGTGGCTTCGTCTGAAACGATGTTTGGCCCCGCGATTGAGGCAGAGTGGAACGTGTTTACGTCCAAAATGATCAGGACCTCGGGGGCGCAAGTTGTCCCATGCTTTTTCCCAGGCGCGAATTCACGTTGGTATCAGATTGCGAACCGCCTTTCAGCGACGCTTCGTCAAAGTCTGTTGCTGCATGAGATCGTGCATGCGTGTGGTAAGCCGCAAAAGCCGGTTATCGGCGAACCTTTTGACCAAGAAGACGTTAAAACGCGCCTAAAAGAGCCTCGCGCATTTATGGCGTGGCTGCGCAAACAGACCTTGGCGCTAAAGGGTTAGCGGGTCGGAACCGGAGTTTCGCCCCGATAGTCGTAGAAACCACGCTTGGTCTTACGGCCTAGCCAGCCTGCTTCGACGTATTTGGTCAGTAGCGGACAGGGCCGGTATTTGGTGTCAGCCAATCCATCGTGCAACACGTTCATGATCGCCAGACACGTATCTAGACCGATGAAATCAGCCAGCTCGAGCGGGCCCATCGGATGGTTCGCGCCCAATTTTAGCGAAGTATCGATAGACTTCACCGACCCGACACCTTCGTAGAGGGTATAGATCGCCTCGTTGATCATTGGCATCAGGATGCGGTTTACGATGAAGGCTGGGAAATCTTCCGCCGTGGCGGATGTTTTGCCGAGCCGCTCAACAACTTCATAGCAGGCTTTAAAGGTTTCTTCGTCAGTTGCGATCCCGCGGATCAGTTCCACCAGCTGCATGATTGGAACGGGGTTCATAAAGTGAAAGCCCATGAATTTCTCAGGGCGGTCGGTGCGGGATGCAAGACGCGTGATCGAAATCGAAGACGTGTTTGATGTTAGGATCGTTTCAGGTTTCAGATGCGGCTGAAGTTCTGCAAAAATCTTTGTTTTGATTTCTTCACGTTCGGTTGCGGCTTCGATGATCAGATCCATCTGACCAAGATCTGTTAGGGTTTGGGTCGTTTTGATGCGTCCCATTGCCTGTGCCTTTGTGTCGGCCGTGATGGCTTCTTTGCTGACTTGGCGTTCTAGGTTGCGGTCAATCAACGCTACAGCAGCGGTTAGCGCATCTGCGCTTATATCCGTCATCACGACGTCGTAGCCTGCCAATGCAAACACATGCGCAATCCCATTGCCCATCTGTCCTGCCCCAACGACACCCACACGTTCAATTGCCATCTGGTCATTCCTTTACCGGTTAAACGCACCATAGGCCCGTGTGCATGGGGGCTTCAAGTCGCGCCGTTGATGAAAAGTTAAATTGAATTTTGCCATTAGGAATTTGGCAAAGGATTTCGGCGAATCTGCATTCTGGGTGAGAATTAGAATCGGTAGGAACCATGAAACAAGAGGTGATCGAGGCCGAAGAGCTTGGCTATGCGCCATGTCGATACGGCAGTTCAAAAGTATTATTTCGCGGCCCGCGAAGGCGGCTTGATCGGCCGTATATGGCGTTTGTCGGCGGTACAGAGACTTATGGCAAATTCATTGAAAAGCCGTTTCCAGTGCTAGTCGAAAGGGCGATGCGGCAAACCTGCGTAAACTTTGGGTGCGTAAACGGTGGTATCGATGCATTTGTTAACGATACGTCAGTGATGGAAATCTGCCGGGATGCGGATTTGACGGTCGTTCAGGTCATGGGGGCGAATAATTTATCCAATCGCTTCTATTCGGTTCATCCGCGTCGAAATGATCGGTTCCTTAAGGCATCAACGGTGTTACAGGCGATTTACCATGATGTGGATTTTTCAGAATTCGCTTTTACGCGCCATATGTTGGGTGCCCTTCACGGAAAGTCGCCAGATCGGTTCGAAACTGTCGTAAACGAACTCCGAGAAGCGTGGCTTGCACGTATGAGAAACATGTTGGGTCAAATCGGGGGGCGCGTGATCCTACTTTGGTTTTCTGATGAACAGTTCGACGACCAGAACTGGACATTGCGTCCGTCGCAGTTGCAGGCCGATCCGCTGTTTATAACCGCGTCTATGGTTGATGAGTTGCGTTCATTGGTGCTGGATATCGTTGTTGCGAACCCAACACCAGCGGCGTTAGCAGCAGGGACGACGGGAATGTTTTATCCGGCTTCACAGGCTGCGATGGCGACTGAGATGCTGGGCGTCCAATGCCATCAAGAGGCAAGCGCAAGACTGATAGAAACGATCCGGGTGCAGCTTTATCATGCTTCGTAATACAGTCCTACAACCGTTCGAGCGCGTGATACATCCGGTCAATGGCGCGCCGCACCTCGGGAAGGTGTCTGTCCTCATGGTGCGTTACAATCCATTGATCATGTGCGAGTTCTGCAATGGTTTCGCCAACCCGATCTAATGTCGATTCTGTATCGCCGATGAATGTCGGCAAAAGCGCGATTCCTTTGCCAAGCAGCGCAAGGTCGAGACTATTGCGTGGTGCGTTCACCTGATGAATGGCGTCGTTACCAATCATACGATCAACCCACAGTGCGGAAGGGGTGTCAGCGATCACTTTGATCCATTGCTTGGGCGCATCAGGCGTTGCGTACGGAGCAAATTCAACACGTGACATCTTGCGCCCAGCAAGATTGGGACTGGTTGGTCGGCCGTTTCTAAATCCGATGACGACCTCGCGATGTGGGATATCTAGGATGTTTTCGGCAGCGATGAACCGCAGTTTGATATCGGCTGGTGTGCCTGTAATCTGGTCAATATGCTTTAGTAAGTGAAGCGTTGTCCACGACCCGGCTGATACCTTAACGACCGGCATAGGCTGCTTGTCGATCGGTACAGTAGCCTGACGGATGAGAGATTCAATATCCGTCAACTTGATCAAAAGATCGCGGGCGTCTACCGTGAGTTCATAGCCGCGATCATGCCGTACGAACAGGTCGCGCCCCATTGTCCGTTCAAGCGCAAGCATACGACGACCCAGCGTCGCGGGGCTGCTGCCTGACACTTTGGCGGCGGGTGACAGCCCACCTTCGCGCGCAACAGCGAGAAAGAGGTGGAGATCCCGCCAATCTACATTCTTTTCATCCATGAAATGATCAATTCAAAGCGTTTCATTTATCTGCATAGAGACAAGCGGTAATTTCTGCTTGGGTCAACTGTTGAACTTGGCCATGCAGGAAGGAATGAACATGTTTTCCCATTCGGGCTGCCCATTTCCGGACCAAAGGAAGTCACGAAAATTGGAGCAAGAGGACCGGTTCATGAACGCGCATAGCGATCATGGAGCACGCAGCGTCTATTTGTTCACCCAGCTGATTTCATTTTGTTGGCTGTTTATCGTCCGTTCCATCACGGGACGGTAAAGTGTTAGATTAGGCGTGATATGAAAAATGAAATGAAATTTACGCTAAGTAGCCTCAGTGAAATCCTGACACCAGATGTTCGTGGCATTGATGTGCTGGTCGATTGCCTAACCCGCGGTGCGACGATCAAGGCAAGCCAATCTGCTGGCGAACCGATTGCCGCTGGCGCGGCTGGGCCGCAATGGTTGATGTGCGAAACGTCAGGATCAAGCGGTCAGCCAAAGGTGATCCGCCGCAAGCCGGATACATGGAACAAGAGTTTTGCAATTGCATCTGACCGATTTTCAATATCATCTGATGATACCTATGCAACGTTGGGCGCTTTGGGGCATTCGTTAACGCTTTATGCAACGGTAGAGGCATTGAGCCTAGGCGCTGATATTTGTTCGCTGACGAACCTTGGTCCGCAGCGTCAGGTGCGCGCAGTCCAGAGCTTTGGTGTTTCGATCCTTTATGCAACGCCAACCCAACTGACACTGCTGATAAAGGGCGCAGCTTTGGCGCAAATTAGCGCATTACCGCACGTGCGGCATATCTTTTCGGGTGGTGGTAAGCTGAGCTCTCGGGTGAAAGACGCGTTGCACCGTTTGTTTCCCGCTGCCCACGTGCATGAAATCTTTGGCGCGAGCGAAACCAGTTTCATCACTATGTCAGATGAAAATACGCCGCCGGGGTCTGTTGGGCGGCTTTATCCGGGGGTTCAACTGCGCATTGCTACCACTGATAATGCCTCAGCCGGAGAGCTCTGGGTCGCAAGCCCGTATCTATATGACGGGTATGAGGCCGGTGATCATCCGGATACTCAATGGGATGGCACGTATCTGAGCATTGGCGAGATGGGGTATATGGACGGTAGCGGCTATTTGTTTCTAAGCGGACGCAAAAACCGCATGGTGACGGTTGCAGATACAAATGTTTTTCCTGAAGAGGTCGAACGCTGCGTTATGCAATTGGACGCTGCGCAGCAATGTGCAGTCGTTACCACGCCGGACCAAAAACGGGGTAATCGTTTGATTTGTTTTGTACAATCTATTGATGAAAGCCTGACCTCCGCAATTGTTCATAGGCACTGTAAGATGATGGTTGGACAGCATTCAGTTCCCAAAGACATACGGATCGTTGATAAGATCCCGATGCTTGCCGCGGGAAAGCCTGACTTACAGTTGTTGCGTGAAATAGTTGCGGCTGACGGATGACCAAGACCTATCTGATCGCTGCAAGGCGAAGTCCGGTGGTCCCCCGCAACGGTGCGTTGGCCCATCTTTCGATTGAAGAAATAGCTAAGCCGGTTCTTTTACAATTGCTTCGAGATGCCGCGATTTCGCCTGCAGATATTGGCGAATTGGTTGTGTCCAATGCGCTGGGCGCGGGCGGGAACCCAGCGCGTATTATTGCCTTGCATGCAGGATTGCCTGACCGGGTTGCGGGGTTGTCAATTGATCGGCAATGCGCGGGCGGTTTGGATGCCCTTGTCTTGGCTGATGCGATGATCCGGTCTGGTCAGCACCACGTTGTGATTGCGGGAGGTGTCGAAAGCTATTCGCGTCGACCATTGCGGTACCAAACCTTTGCGGATGGTCGTGATCCGGCGCCCTACGATCAGGCGTGTTTTACCCCGTGGGCGGACCGAGATCCTGATATGGCCCTTGCCGCTGATAGGCTTGCCCAAAAACTTGGGATCAGCAAGGCCGAACAAGACGCATGGGCAATCGAAAGCCATGCTAAGGCGCTGGTCGGCGTGCACCCTGAAATCGTGCCAGTCGAGGGAATTGGCGGGGATGCATTTACGCGTAACCTTTCCGCGCGTCTGTGTGACAAGGCCCCGGTCGTGGTTGGTAGTATCACTGCCGCAAACATGGCTGTCGCGGCTGATGGGGCAGGGTTTGTTGTGCTCGCGTCTGAGAAATATATCGCCGATCATGGGATCGATACTGTCGAGTTCGTTGCCGGTAAAACCCTAGGCGACGATCCCGTGCTACCCGGTATCGCGCCGGTCAAGGCAATCAACGCGGTCTTGGACATGGCTGGGGTGAAGGTTGATGATCTGATCAGCGCCGAGATTATGGAGGCTTTTGCCATTCAAGCAATCGCCTGTCAGCAGGGCGCAAACCTGCCTGTAGAAGTCGTTAATCGGCATGGAGGTGCGCTTGCTTGGGGCCACCCCATTGGGGCTTCTGGGGCAATACTTGCTGCGCGTTTGTTCCATCAGTTGCTGCGAACGAAGGGTACGGGCGTTGCCGCGATTGCGTCAGCTGGTGGTTTGGGCTCGGCTGTTGTGTTGCGTTCGGATTAGTCGTCGAACCCGCGAAAGGTCGTAAACGCGTCAAGCGGCAGGCGTTCAGTGCGAAACTGGTTCACATTTGCGTCCATGTCGGGAACACCAAGCGCGATTCCGCAAACGACCATTTCATTCTGCGGCAGTTCGAGGTGGTCATGCACGATAGCCCCATAGTTTGCCAATGCGCCAATCCCTGACGCACCTAGACCTTCGTCTTCGGCGGCCAGTAAAAACGCCATGATCGCCATACCAAGATCCATAAAGCAGCCTTTGCCCATGTCCCGATTGATGGTGATCACAATACCAATAGGGGCATCGAAAAAGCAGTAGTTTTTGGCGAATTGATCACGTCGCCCGGTGACATCACGGCGAGCAATTCCAAGCGCCTCGTAAAGCGCAAAACCCGCTTTGCGTTGCCGATCTTTTAGCTCGGGCTGCATCACATCGGGAAAGTATGAATATTCAAGATCGATTGGGGTGTTGTCAGCGACAGCCTGACCAAGCCGCGTCTTAAGTTCGGTCAGCGCCGTACCTGTTAGCACGTGAAACTGACCGGGCTGAAGGTTTGCACCGCTTGGTGCACAGCGAGCGGCAGTGCACAGCCGCTCTACCGTGTGACGATCAACCGGGTCTTGGGTAAAGGCCCGGATAGATCGCCGTTGGCGTAGAAGATCAGTTAGATCAGACGGCATCTGCACGCGATAGAACGCTTGCTGGGCGCGCTTTGGCTAGTGCCGAGGTTAACATGCCTGCGATACCTGCCTTCAGCAAATCGCCGGGAATAAACGCAGTGACCAATCCAGTGGATTCAAGCAGCGTTTTGTCGAGCGCGATAGACATGCCGACGATGCCGAATGCGTACATCACGATGACGCCGCCAACGACAGAAGCGATACCAGCAATGATCATCAAAGGCGCACCGTTCCATTTTTCAACGATAAGGCCAGTGACGAATGCGGCAACAGGCCAGCCAATCAAGAAGCCAGCGGACGGTGATGCAAATACGCCCAAGCCGCCACGGCCACCAGAGAGCAGCGGGACACCGATGGCAACAACCAGCAAGAATAACAAGACCGCAAGACCGCCGCGTTTCGATCCCAAAATCGTACCGCAGAGCATGACGCCAAGGCTTTGTGCGGTGATGGGTACGCCGAACCCGAGTGTGATTGCAGGGATAATGCCTAGCGCCGCGATAAGTCCCGCGAATAGGGCGATCAAGGTTACGTTCTTTTCCATTTAGGTATCCTTCATTGTGTCAAATCCACCGCGTGCGCGCAGGGCTTCTGCGACTTGGTCCGCGTCATCCAGCGCGAGTACGGTGAAAGGTAAGATGATACGCCAGCCCGAGGGCCGGCAAGACCGCGCGCGCCATGATTGCGACAGCAGCGATCCTTTTTCAACAAGAACCGGGGTAAGCCGGATTACCAATGCAATTGCTAATTCGAGTATGTTTGGCCGTAACCCGAAACGGGCTAGTGGCCGTGTAATTGTGCGAACAACGTCGATCATATCTGACAACAGCGTTGTCATCGTCACTAGATTTGCCAGCGCCACTGCGGACATCATCCGTAGGATAACAGCGGCGCCCAGTGCGACTTCGCCGGTCCAAAGATGCCAGATCGCGACCACCACAATGAATGGCCACAGCAAACGCAAGGCGCGGAGGCCTGTCATAAAAAACGCACCTCCCGGCAGCGCATAGAGCGTCAGGATGCCAGCGAAGATAGCGGCATGAATGGCGGCGTTCTGAACATAAAACAGCGCAACAGTCGAAACGCATAGCGTTGCCAGCTTTGCGCCAGCGGGCCAGCTGTGGGCTTTGGTCCTAATCGGAGAGGTCAGAGATATCATCGGATCCCCCCAATTCATTCATGCGTGCAACATAGGCAGGCAGCACGTCATCGGGATGCCCAGTTTGCTGAACGGCGCCCTGTTCTAGCCAAATCACATAATCGTATTGGATAAGGTCGGCAGGATCATGTGTGATGTGGATCAGGCTACCGTGATACTGCGAAAGATAGCGGTTGAGCTGTGCCTTTGTCGGGATATCGAGCCCGGTGAACGGTTCATCAAGAATGATCGTTTTTGGGGCCATGGCCGCAACTGCCATCAAGCACACCAAGTGTTTCTGACCCTGCGATAGCGTGTTGATATATGCCTCGGCCCAATGTGCCTTACCAAAACTGGTTAGCGTTTCTTGGGTCTTGGTTGCGGCGGTGTCTTTGGATTGGCCTAGCTGGCGCAGTCCGAAACTGATTTCTTCTTCAACCGTGGGAAAGATGATCTGGTGATCGGGATTTTGGAACAAAATCCCGATTTCAGTCAGTGCCGCTTTGCGGTTCTTGAAAAGGTCTTTGCCATTGATCTGCGCTGTTCCCGAAGTCGGCGCAATCAAACCTGCAATAAGGCGCGCAAGCGTCGACTTCCCTGATCCGTTTCTACCAACAATACCTACACGGGCAGCGTTTGTTTGAATGGAAACGTCAGAAAGAATGGATTTACCGGCCACGGCATAGCAAAGATCAGCTAGCGCGATATCGCTTCCAACTAATTCAGCTTTTGTGCCGGTGTGAAGGCCGTCCATTGTCATTCCACCCTGAGCCTCGCCCCTCTAAGAGCTGATGGCCGCGAAAGGTTAAATCGCAGCCGATAAGCCTGCGGCTGGGTAGCCGAAATCGGGTGGGTGATCAAGGTCAGCTCCGCTGCGACGCAGCGGCTTAGCAGATGGCACCCAAAGTCGCTGAGTTCGTAAGAAAAAAGGCCCACCTATTCAGGTGGGCCTTTCCAATTTCTTCTCGACTGCTGCCTTACAGCTTTTCGGTCAGCTCAGGTACAGCGTCGAACAGGTCAGCGACCAGACCAAAGTCGGCGACTTGGAAGATTGGTGCTTCTTCGTCTTTGTTAATTGCGACGATGATCTTACTGTCTTTCATCCCGGCAAGGTGCTGGATCGCACCCGAGATGCCGACAGCAACGTATAGATCAGGTGCTACCACCTTACCTGTTTGGCCAACTTGCCAGTCGTTCGGGGCATAGCCACTGTCGACCGCAGCACGTGATGCGCCAACAGCTGCGCCCAGCTTGTCTGCCAGTTTCTCGATCAGGGCAAAGTCCTCTTCGGAACCAACACCGCGACCACCGGAAACAACAACGCCAGCAGAAGTCAGTTCGGGACGATCGGATTCGGCGACCTTGTCTTCGACCCATTCGGACAGCGCAGGATCAGCCGCGGCACCGATGGTTTCGACAGAAGCTGAACCGTCCATGCCGGCGGCGTCAAAGCCAGCGGTACGGATTGTCATGACCTTCGTCGCGTCGCCAGATTTTACAGTCTGGATTGCGTTGCCGGCGTAGATTGGGCGCTCGAATGTGTCAGCGTCAACAACGCCAGTCACTTCGGAAATCACCATCACGTCTAGCAGTGCCGCAACGCGGGGGATGATGTTTTTCGCGTCAGTCGTGCCCGGTGCAACGATGTGGCTATAGTCGCCAGCCAATGAAACGATCAAAGCCGCTGTTGGTTCGGCCAGACGGTGGCTAAGCGCTGCGTCTTCGGCGCAAAGAACCTTGGCAACGCCCTCGATTTTTGCAGCTTCGTCAGCAGCGGCTTTCGCCGATGCACCAGCACAGAGAACGGTCACTTCACCCAACGCGGCCGCAGCAGTCACTGCTTTTGCAGTTGCATCAACGGCCAATGCGCCATCGGTGACTTCAGCAAGTAGAAGAACAGCCATTACACAGCCCCCGCTTCTTTGAGTTTCTCGACCAGCTCATCAACAGAGCCAACGATGATACCAGCCTGACGTGTTGCAGGCTCTGATGTGCTGACCACGGTTAGGCGTGGGGTGACATCAACGCCGTAATCGGCAGGTGTCTTTTCATCCAAAGGCTTTTTCTTGGCCTTCATAATGTTTGGAAGCGACGCATAGCGTGGTTCGTTCAGGCGCAAGTCAACGCTGATGATGGTCGGCGTTTTGACTTTGATGGTCTGAAGACCGCCGTCAACTTCGCGTGTGACAATAGCACTGTCGCCATCCAGATTAACTTCTGAGGCGAATGTCGCTTGTGACCAACCCAGTAGGGCAGACAACATCTGACCCGTTGCGTTCATGTCGTTATCGATTGCTTGCTTTCCGCAGATCACCAGATCAGGGTTTTCTTCCTTGACGATACCGGCAAGGATTTTCGCAACAGCCAGCGGTTCGATGTCAGTGTGCACATCGTCAGCCGCAACAACCAAGATCGCGCGATCCGCGCCCATGGCCAATGCAGTGCGCAGTGTTTCCTGCGCCTGCTTAACGCCGATGGACACAGCGACGACTTCTTCCACTTTTCCAGCTTCGCGTAGGCGAATTGCCTCTTCGACGGCAATTTCGTCGAATGGGTTCATGGACATTTTGACGTTTGCTAGATCGACACCTGTGCCGTCCGCTTTGACGCGAACCTTCACATTATAGTCGATCACGCGCTTGACGGGTACGATGACCTTCATCTGCGTTTCTCTCCCAAGAAAATTGATCTTTATCTGTCTCAGAACGTTGTTAGCCGTTCAGCGCAGGTGACAAAAGTGCAAAATCGACGCGGTAAGGGGCAGGGACGTCACGTTCTTGACGTTTACGTCAGGTTGCTCGGCGTAGAGAGAAATAATCGCAGCTGACGCTTGGTGTCAGCGAAACAGGGAATGTGCGGGGCGAGTTAAAGAGTAGGTGTGATGATAACGCTTATGGATAATGGGATAGCATTTATCCCGCTATCGCGCATCATGGCGTGTCGCACGTAGGGTGGGTTTTAACCCACCACTGCTTAAGGGCTTATTGGGGGCCAATAGGAACCCCGTGCTTTTGGGCCAATTCAGCAAGCACAGAATCTTCCGGGGGGCCACCTTTAAACCGGTTCTTCAGGCGCTCTCTTACACGGCGTCCATAAAAATGAATGGAAACGGTGTCGTCTTGTACACGTTTCCATGTTTTCCAGGCCTCACGGAAATAGATGCGACGGTCTTCGAAGGGCACGGGATAAAGCACATGAGGAGCCAAAGAATATTTGAACTCATCATTTTTCTTTAAGAAATGTGATAGTGCCTTTGGTCCCCATGCACCCCACGGCATTTCAGACACATGCATTGGGTCGTTATTTGCCTGTCGTTCTTCCATTTCTTTGACGTGCTTAGGCATCATCCAAGTTGGAATCGCATATTCGTCTTCGCAAAAACTAATCAAGTCATTCAGCGTCGCTGATTTTGAAGGAAGCGCCATGACGCCGTTTGCGATGATTTTATCGGACTCACGGCCAAAGAAATATCCTGCGTTGGGCGCGAAGGGCTTTAAGCAATACGCATCAGTGTCAGACCATATCATCCCTTCATTTTGGGCCAATAAATGATATCGGAATTTATCGGCGTAAATCGCAGGACTTCCGGTACGGCCATGCCGTACCATTTCTTTCGGTTTGGCCAGAATGTCAGTTGCAGACGCGAGTTCCACGCCGTCAGGGGCGTTTTCTACTTTCCCGTATGAGAAAAGGACCACAGGATGTCCGGCATGTATAAAAGACGTTAAACAAAGCCGCTCAACAAACCCTAGCGGTGGCCCGTCCCAAAACATGCCGATCGTTGGCAAACCCATCTATTATTTCCCATCGTTAATTTAGATGGGATTTTAGACTGGCAGCGTAATCAGTGTAAACAACTATCCGGTTTGATACAGGGCATGATGTCTTGCGGCTCTAACGGTTCGCGCCGGGCACCCAAAGCACGTCTTCTTTGCCGTTCGCGTTGGCGATGCGGCTGGCTTGGAAAAACCAATCAGACAAGCGGTTTAGGTATTTTACGGCGACCGGATTCACAGGTTCAGCGCCTGATAGCTCAACGGCAAGACGCTCTGCGCGGCGTGATACGGTGCGGCAAAGGTGTAGATGCGCGGCCAAAGCAGAACCGCCTGGCAACACGAAACTGCGCAGCGGGTCTACGCGGGCGGTCATGGCGTCGATTTCGATCTCAAGCCGTTCCACCTGTGCTGTCGACATGCGTAACACTGGGTATTCGGCTTCGGCGTCTTTCTCCATGTCGGGGCGGCAAAGGTCAGCGCCTAAATCGAACAGATCATTTTGGATCATCGCCAATTGCGCGTCGATTTCACCGGACGCATGTAGGCGCGCCAATCCGACAGTCGCGTTTGTTTCATCGACGGTGCCGTATGAATTCACGCGTAGCGCATGTTTGGCAACGCGGTCACCATTCCCAAGCGCGGTTTTACCCGCATCACCCGTTTTGGTATAAATCTTATTTAGAACGACCATGGTTCAGCCCCCTCGGCTGCGAAGATATGCGAATGCAACGATCAGGATGACGGCAAAAAACTGTGCCCCAATCCGCCAGCGCATGATTTTATTGGCGTATTTCCGATTAAATTCGCCGCCTTTGCCGAATGTACCTATGCCAAACAGTAAAATCGCCAATACGGCCAGCGCTGCGATTGCAACGATCCAAAAAAACGGGTCATTCGCCATGTGTCTTATCCTTCAAGAGCATTGTCAGCCATGTAGCTGGCATTTGCGGCAAAGAAACCCCTTAGCCGCGCAAAATCAATGCGTCCAACCAACGCGTTGGCAGGATACGTCGCAAAAACCCCATAAGATAGGTCGGCGTTGTGACGTAATAGCGCGGTTTGGGGCGTGCAGATGTCAGTGCGTGCAGCAGTTTCTTGGTGACCGCTGAGGCCGATAATTCGAATTTGTCGGGTCCGCTGTCCGTATAAAGCCGTGACATGACATCTTTGTATTCGTCAGCTCGTGCAGAGTTTTCCCAGTCGATCCATTTTTCGAAATGCGGAATCGCGTTTTTGCGAATGTCTGATGTGATCGGTCCCGGCTCGACTAAGATGATTTTGATCGGGGTGCCGTGCATTTCAATCCGAAGAACGTCAGTAAGACCCTCAAGCGCGAATTTGGTCGAAACATACGCCCCACGCCATTTGAGCGGGACCAGTCCAAGCACAGAAGAACAGTTGATGATCCGCCCATGCCCTTGGGCGCGCATCACCGGAATCACGTGTCGTGTCAGTTCATGATAGCCAAAGACGTTGGTTTCAAAGATCGCACGCAGGCCGTCTGTTGGCAAATCCTCGACGGCGCCGGGGCAGGCGAAGGCACCGTTATTGTATAGCGCGTCTAGCGTGCCGCCTGTCGCCTCAAGCACCTCTGTCAGCCCGTTAACGATGGTTTCACCGTTAGCGTAGTCGATAAGCGGGCTTTCGAAGCCTTCGCTTTTTAACCTATCGCAATCTAGCTGTTGGCGGCAGCTGGCAAAGACGCGCCACCCGGCGTCCCGCAATCCATGTGCTGCATCGTACCCGATTCCGGATGAACAGCCTGTGATAAGAATGGTTTTTTGTGTCATGCGGCATGTGTGCCGTGTTCAGTGCGATGTGGCAAGCAAAGGGTTAGTCACTGATCAGCCATGACGCGATCCAGCCGATTTCGTTGCTTTCGAGCAAGCGCACCTTGACCCAGTCGCCCTGCATATCAAGCAGTTCCGTTTCGGTTCCATGGGGCACAGTGTCCATGACAGCAAAGCCGGTGCCTGCACCATCGCGAATGTTCACCCAGTCGCCAGTGACGACGCGCAGGTCTTGGCGCGGCTTCTGAGGTTGCGGACCTGTCGTATCGTCAGTGGAAAAAGATGCCTGAACGACCATCGCAGATGATGGCATCACCTGTGCCGTCACAACGGGTTTCTCTGCTTCGATGATGGGTTCGTGAAACGGTACGTAGTCGTAATTGTTGACCGGAAATGCGGCGATATGTTGACGGCTAGAGGTGCTAGGATGCTCACTGATCACGTCGTTCGCAGTTACATCGCAACCGTTGCAGCCCGGTTCAAAATCGAACCCGCCCGAAATTTCAAAGAAGGCCCAAGCGAATAATAATGTGGTTGAAATGATAAACTTGTACATCTTTGGGTCTTCCGTTGCTGTGTTGCTAAAAGAACACCAAAGCGGCACGAAAGTTCCCAAATATGTTTGAACGCTGGTCGTGAGTGGGTTGGTTATTCAGTCAAAAGCCAGGACGCCATCCAGCCAGTCTCGCCGGTGCTGATCAGGTGAACTTGGGCCCAATCGCCATCAACTGTCAGTACTTCGGCTTCGTCGCCGCGGTTCGCTTTGCCAACGACGCTGTGCTGGGTTCCTGCGCCTTGACGCACGTTAACGCTGTCACCCGTAACGCGACGTATATCGCGCACCAAGGTTGCATCGGTCATTGTGACAGGTTCGGCATACGATGCGAGCAACACACTTGGAGCTTGCGGATCGTGGCTAATGATTGGCGCGTTGAATGGGACATAAGATGCGTCGGTTAGGGCTTCTTCGACGCTAACCGCCTGTTCAAGCGACACAGTGGTCACGGCTGGCAGTCGTGTCTTTTCAATCAAGACGTCCGATTCTTGGATGGCGTTGTCTGTACGGGCAGTCCCGGGGGCAAAGGACTGTCCGCCAGACATTTCAAACATAGCCCAAACAAGGAATAGGCTGGTCACTATTAACAACTTGGTCACTGGTACATTCCCCCAAAGGGTTACTTCGAATCGTAAAAACTGGTGTGCCTCTAGATGCGCAGAGATCACGTTACCAAAAACGGGGAATTTTCTCTGCTTTACGCCAGATTTTCCGCCCGCTAAACAAATTGTCATGAATGATAAGAGCAGTGAGCCCGCAATGGGGCCAATCGATACGACTGAAACGCTTCGCAAGGCTATTGGTGATCGCTACCTGACCTATGCGCTGTCAACGATCATGCACCGTGCTTTGCCGGATGCGCGTGACGGGCTAAAGCCTGTTCACCGACGCATCCTGTATGCAATGAGCCGACTGCGCCTATCGCCGACGGGTGGTTTCCTGAAGTCAGCTAAAATCAGCGGTGACACCATGGGTGATTTCCACCCACATGGTGATATGGCCATCTATGATGCGATGGCCCGCCTCGCACAGGATTTCAACGTGCGTTATCCGCTTGTCGACGGGCAGGGTAACTTTGGTAACATCGACGGCGATAACCCCGCTGCGTCGCGTTACACAGAAGCCCGGATGACCGCCGCCGCAGAAGCGTTGCTGGAAGGTCTATCCGAAGATTCCGTTGATTTTCGCGACAACTATGATGGCCGCCTGACAGAGCCTTCGGTTCTGCCTGCGACCTTCCCGAACCTGTTGGCTAACGGCTCAAGCGGGATCGCTGTTGGTATGGCGACGAACATTCCGCCGCATAACCTGCACGAATTGATTGACGCATGTTTGCATCTGATCAAAACGCCGGATGCCCGTGACGATACGCTCTTGAACTATATCCCAGGTCCAGATTTCCCGACCGGGGGTGTGATTGTTGAGCCGCCTGAAAATATCGCGAACGCCTATCGTACGGGACGCGGCGCGTTCCGTTTGCGCGCAAAGTGGGAGGTCGAAGACCTTGGCCGTGGCACATGGCAGGTTGTCGTTTCCGAAATTCCGTATCAGGTTCAAAAGTCGAAGCTGATTGAAAAGCTGGCCGAAGTTATCCAGTTGAAGAAAGTACCATTGCTGGCCGATGTCCGCGACGAATCTGCTGACGACATCCGTATTGTACTAGAGCCACGCGCAAAAACCGTCGATCCAGAAGTCATGATGGGCATGTTGTTCCGCAATTCTGATCTGGAAACGCGGTTTAGCCTCAACATGAACGTGCTGATTGACGGTGTGACCCCCAAGGTTTGTTCGCTCAAGGAAGTGTTGCGTGCGTTTCTTGATCATCGCCGCGAAGTGCTGGCGCGTCGCAGTCAGTATCGTCTTGAAAAGATCGATCACCGTCTCGAAGTCTTGGAAGGTTTCATTATCGCGTTCCTGCATTTGGATCGCGTGATTGATATCATCCGCTATGATGACGACCCGAAAAAGGCGTTGATGGCCGAAGATTGGGCTAAGGAACATGTTCGCGCCACCTCCGAGGCTGATTACCAATCGCCTGTAGGGGGCGACCCCGAAGTTGCGCTAACGGAAACGCAAGCCGAGGCCATTTTGAACATGCGTCTGCGCAGCTTGCGCCGCCTTGAAGAAATGGAACTGGTTGCCGAACGTGATGCATTGCGTGCGGAACGTGCAAGTATCGAAGAATTGCTTGCTAGCGAAGACCTGCAATGGTCCAAAATCGCCGAGCAACTGCGTGAAACCCGCAAGGTGTTCGGTCGCGATAGTGTTGGTGGTGCGCGTCGTACGCAATTCGCCGAAGCTGCCGAAGTGGTAGAAGTTCCGCTTGAGGCGATGATCGAAAAAGAACCGATCACTGTTGTTTGCTCAAAGATGGGTTGGATTCGCGCCATGACAGGGCATATCGATCTCGCCCGTGAACTAAAGTTCAAAGACGGTGATGGTCCGCGCTTTATCTTTCATGCGGAAACCACGGATCGCCTGTTGGTGTTTGGTGCGAATGGCCGATTTTACACTGTGTCTGCCGCCAACCTTCCGGGTGGGCGTGGCATGGGCGAACCATTGCGCCTGATGATTGATCTGCCCAATGAGGCCGAAATCATCGACATCCTGATCCATAAACCCGGCGCTAAGCTGTTGCTTGCCTCGGCCGAAGGTAATGGGTTTATTGTGCCGGAAAATGACATCATCGCGCAAACCCGGACGGGTAAGCAGGTGCTGAACGTTGCGAGCGGCGCTGCCCGCGTTTGCCATCGCGTCGATGGTGATTCTGTTGCTGTCGTCGGTGAGAACCGCAAGGTGCTGGTGTTCCCGCTGGATGAACTGCCCGAAATGGGTCGCGGCAAAGGTGTCCGTCTGCAAAAATACAAAGACGGCGGTATGTCTGACGCAACCACGTTCACGCGTGAAGCAGGGCTTAGCTGGCTTGACCCGGCTGGTCGTACACGGACAGAAACGGACCTAGACGAGTGGACAGGCAAGCGTGCCAGCGCTGGGCGGATGGCCCCACGTGGTTTCCCACGCGATAATAAGTTCAACTAATTGCCGCCGCCCGTCGCAGGGCGGCCCAAACTGTCACGAAACTGCAAAAATTCGCGCTTAGCTTCCCGGCGATACACGCCAGCAAGGAGCAAGCGCGATGAATTCGAACGATACATATGATCTGTCCTGGGACGAATGGGATGAACTGCAGCGCCCGGCTGCGGAAACCACTGATTTTGATGGTGTAGTTGATGCCGCTTTGTCGCGTCGCGGGTTCCTGACTGGCGTTGTTGCTTACGGGTCTGGTGCGGCTGTGATGGGGGCCGGTCTGCTTTCGGGCACATCGGCACAAGCACAAACAGCGAGCCGCTTTGCATTTACGCCAATTGCGGCCCAGACGGATTTCACGATCCACGTTCCAGATGGCTATAGCTGGCATGCGCTTGCGAAATGGGGAGAGCCGCTATTTTCGGACGCAGAAGAGCTAAGTCAAGAAACGGGCGTTTCGGTTGCTAGCTCTGACCGTGTATTCGGTGAAAACACTGACGGGATGGAGGCATTCGTTGTCGATGGTCGTCAGGTCATCGCGGTGAACCACGAATACGTAAATCCAAAGGTGAACCTGCCGCACACTGGTGGCGAAACGACAAGCGCTGATGATGTGCTCACACTGCAAAACATGCAGGGCGTGACGGTGATGGAAATCGCCGAAGGTGCTGATGGTTGGGCTATTGTCAAAGACAGCGATTTGAACCGCCGCATTACGCAAAATACCCCGATGACAATTACCGGCCCTGCCGCGGGTCACCCATTGCTTCAGACAGAGGCCGACCCTGCTGGTACGACCGCGCTGGGCACGCTGAACAACTGTGGTGCAGGTAAGACGCCTTGGGGCACTTACCTGACATGCGAAGAAAACTTTAACGGCTATTTTGGTTCGACTGATCCTGAATTCACCGCGCCTGACGATTACGCTCGTTATGGCATCGGCATGGAAGGTCGCTATGCTTACGAAAAGTTTGATACGCGTTTCGACACATCAAAGAACCCAAACGAGCCGCATCGCTTTGGTTACATTGTTGAGATCGACCCAACCGATCCAACATCGACACCAATCAAGCATACTGCGCTTGGGCGCTTTAAGCACGAAAACGCGGCTGCCGTTGTCGCGCCTGATGGCCGTGTTGTGGTCTACATGGGCGATGATGAGCGTGGTGAGTTCCTGTATAAATTCGTCTCTGCTGGCGTTTATACTCCGGGTGGCCCAACATCTGCGTTGCTTGATGAAGGTCAGCTTTATGTGGCGAAATTCAACACGGACCTGACAGGCGAATGGGTTGCGTTGACGCCCGAAGCCACCGGAATGGACGAAGCCGAAATCGCGATCTTTACGCGGCAGGCTGCGTCTAACGTGGGCGCAACGACGATGGATCGCCCAGAGTGGGTTGCCGTGAATCCTGTCGCCGCCGAGGCTTATTGCGCCCTGACCAACAACAAGAACCGTGGTGTCAAACCAAATGCGGGCGGCGATGACACGGCGGCCAACGGTCCAAACCCACGTGATGAAAACAACTATGGTCAAATCGTGCGTTGGTACCCAAGCAACGACGATCACGCTGCAGATACGTTTGCATGGGATCTATACGTAATGGCGGGTAACCCCACCGTGCACGAAGGTGCCTACGGCGGGTCAGCAAATGTGAACGAAGGTAACCTGTTTAATTCGCCTGACGGGATGCAGTTCGACAGTACAGGTTTGCTGTGGATTCAGACCGACGGTGATGATGACAACGAAGGTGATTTTGCCGGGATGGGCAATAATCAGATGCTTGCTGGCGACCCGGCTACCGGCCAAATCGAACGCTTCCTAACGGGTCCTAACGGGTCCGAGGTTACGGGCCTAACGTGGTCGGCTGATAAACGCACGATGTTTGTTGGTATCCAGCACCCGGCCGCACCTTTCCCTGACGGTGAAGGCACGTTGCCGCGTTCGTCTATCATCGCGGTAAAACGCGCTGACAATGAACGAGTCGGCTAATAAAATCAAAAGGTGGGGTGAATATCACCCCATCTTTGCCAACGAAGACTGAACTGAACCAGTCTCGTTCTGGAATATGTTTCATACATTTCAGCGGTGTTCTATGTGTGCATGCACATAGAGAAAGCACTTAGCCGCATGGTTGTCCCTTGGTTGATAATCGAAGTGTATCATTCCTCTTGTTTTATGTCGTATTTCCCTTGATTTCCGCGCCGTTTCCCAATACATCGCCCGCGATGTTGGACCGGGCCGATGTGGCCCCTCAAAATTAAGGGCCCGCTAAATGGCTAAGGAAAAGTTTGAACGTACAAAACCGCACGTTAACATTGGTACAATTGGCCACGTTGACCACGGTAAGACGACGCTGACTGCGGCGATCACAAAGTATTTTGGTGATTTCCAAGATTACGACCAGATTGACGGCGCGCCCGAAGAAAAAGCCCGTGGTATCACGATCTCTACAGCGCACGTTGAGTATGAGACTGAAACACGTCACTATGCGCACGTTGACTGCCCCGGCCACGCCGACTACGTCAAGAACATGATCACAGGTGCTGCGCAAATGGACGGCGCGATCTTGGTTGTGAACGCGGCTGACGGCCCAATGCCACAAACCCGTGAGCACATCCTGTTGGGCCGCCAAGTTGGCATCCCGTACATGGTTGTTTACATGAACAAAGTTGACCAAGTAGACGACGAAGAGCTGCTTGAGCTGGTTGAAATGGAAATCCGTGAACTGCTGTCCTCTTACGAGTACCCAGGCGACGACATTCCAGTGATCCCAGGTTCAGCCTTGGCTGCGATGGAAGAGCGTGACGAAGAAATCGGCGCGAACTCAATCAAAGCGCTGATGGCTGCTGTTGACGACTACATCCCAACACCTGCACGTGCGGTTGACATGCCGTTCTTGCTGCCAGTTGAGGACGTGTTCTCGATCTCTGGTCGTGGTACAGTTGTGACTGGCCGTGTTGAGCGTGGTGTTGTGAACGTTGGTGACGAGCTGTCCATCGTTGGTATCCGCGAAACACAAAAAACGACCTGTACTGGTGTTGAAATGTTCCGCAAGCTGCTTGATCGCGGTGAAGCAGGCGACAACGTTGGTGTTCTTCTGCGTGGTATCGACCGTGAAGCCGTTGAGCGTGGTCAGGTTCTGTGTAAGCCAGGTTCAGTGAACCCACACACAAAGTTCGAAGCAGAAGCCTATATTCTGACCAAAGAAGAAGGCGGTCGTCACACACCATTCTTCGCGAACTACCGTCCACAGTTCTACTTCCGTACAACTGACGTGACAGGCACTGTTGTTCTTCCAGAGGGCACAGAAATGGTCATGCCGGGCGACAACCTGAAGTTCAACGTTGAGCTGATCGCACCAATCGCGATGGAAGACGGTCTGCGCTTTGCGATCCGCGAAGGCGGCCGCACAGTCGGCGCCGGCGTTGTTTCTAAAATCGTAGAATAATTCCGGAGCGGCTTGCGGCCCTAGGGCCGCAAACGCACCGCGTGGGTGGCAGGGGTTTGCTTGCAAACACCGAGAACCCACTCAGGAGTTACTCAATACACAAAGGCCGCTCCAGAAATGGAGCGGCCTTTTGCATTTGGTGGTTCTTGCGTAAGGTGAACTTAGGTCCAATTAGGATAAGTTTTAACCATGCCGCTTTTCACATCCCCGACTGACAATATCCCGCGCTGCGGTTGGTGTTCTGCGACCAAAGACTACATCGCCTATCATGACAATGAATGGGGTTATCCCGTTGGGGACGATATTCGTTTGTTTGAAAAGCTGTGCCTTGAGAGTTTTCAGTCGGGCCTGAGTTGGCGCACGATTTTGACAAAGCGCGAGAATTTTCGTTCTGCCTTTGCCGGGTTTGATTTTAGGAAGGTCGCTCAGTTTGGTGATGTTGATGTTGAGCGACTGCTGAATGACGCAGGGATTGTGCGCCATCGCGGCAAGATCACCGCTGTGATCAATAACGCGCAGCGTTGTTGTGAGTTGGTCGATGCCAAAGGATCGCTCGCGGCATTCATTTGGAGCTTTGAACCGCAAGAGGAAGGCATTGAACCGCAAAGCAGAACGACTTCGCCTGCATCAGTCGCTTTGTCAAAAGAGTTAAAGAAGCGCGGTTGGAAGTTTGTTGGTCCCACAACGGCATTTGCCTTCATGCAGGCCATGGGGTTGATCAATGATCACGCGGCAGGATGTGCATCACGCGAGATTGCGTCGGTGGCCAGGCAAGCGTTTCAGCGGCCCAGTCTCTAGGCGCCGAGTGGCAGGCCAAGCATTGAATCGGCCTCGGCCGTTGTATTTTGCATGAATTGGTGCATTTCTGCGCGCAGCGTTTCGATCTGTTCTGGGTTCATTTTACGCTGCACGCTGCCACCGAAGCGACGAAACACATACGCGCCCTGACCATAGGGGTGAGGCACGAGCATCTTGTCCCAAGAATTGAGCCTGCGTCCTTTGCTGACCGAGTAGGCGTAGCAGAAGACTGGCATCCCTGTGGTTTTGGCCCAATCAAGGGGCGCATCTTTGACCTCTAGCGCGGGACCAAGTGGGCCATCGCCGGTCATGCCTATGCTGACGCCTTCTTTTACACGTTTTAGAACTTCGCGCGATGCCGAACGATTCGATCTTTTGCGTGACATCTGCATCGGGCGTAGTCCAACCCGACGCTGAAGCGCCCCAGATACGCGCCCAACAGGTGAACTATCGTGCAGGCTAGATAGTGGCCCATCTGTGACGGGCCAGTGCAAAGCGCCCATGACCGATCGGCTGTGCCACATGACAAGTAGAACGGGGCCGTCTTGTAATGCTGCCTGTAGATCGTCTAATCCTTTGGCTTTCCATATAATTCGCCGATTGCATAGGCTGAGATAACCACCGATTAACCCGGCGATCCGTGCTGCGAGCCACTCTGATTTTTCGATTCGACGGCGAAGTGACACGAGGGCAGGGGCCTTTCTTACAGAAATCTTTGCGTTGTTTTCACATTTTTGCCTATGATGGCAAGTCTAGTGCGGGTTGCCTCTTGATCCGGTTGGATTTTCAGACTAGTTCGGCAACTGGTCTTAGGGGTATAGCTCAGTTGGTAGAGCGACGGTCTCCAAAACCGTAGGTCTGGAGTTCGAGTCTCCATGCCCCTGCCAGACCAGATCATTGCCGCTCAGCCGGGGGATCAAATCCAACACATGCCACAAGATGATTTTTCGATTGGGTTCCACATAGGAGCGCACAAGACCGCGACCTCGCATTTGCAGCGGTCGTTGTTGATGGCATCCGATGATTTGATCGACGCTGGTGTTCGCTATTATGGTCCCGAACATTTTCGCCTGCCGGGGCGTACGATTTCTGCGCTTTTTGGGATGCGTTCGCGCGCTGGTGGCGGGCGTAGTAAACGGTCGCCGCAGGACCAGCTTGGGTTGATGCGCAAAGGTGCCAGTCGGCTTGTGTTCAGTGAAGAGAATTTCATCGGCACGCTTGCCCATCCACAGCGTAGCGATATCGAATTTGGGTATCCGCGCGCAGACATGAAGATTGCGCAGTTGTCACAAGCGCTTGGGCGTCCGCTCGACCTGTTTTTAAGTCTGCGTAAGCCTACGGCGCTGATTAACTCAGTGTATTCGCAATTATTGCGTGGCAATAAGGTTATGCCATTTGCCGAATATAAGGCGATGGTCCCAATGGCGCGTGGCGATTGGGCGGATTTGGTCGCCCGTTTGCGTGCGACACAGGGTGTCGGCAAATTGGTTGTCTGGGCCTACGAAGACTACAATGGCGTGTTCGACGATATTTGCGTTGCGATGGTCGGGCAGAAGGTTCCTTCGATTGAGCGCAATGTTAATCCGCGATTGTCAGCGCAAGCTGTTGCGCAAACGCTGGCCCGCTATGACGCAGGTGAACGCGGAGATATCGCAAAAGACGCGGGCAACGCGTTTCCGGTCGATGAGGGATATGATCGGTTTGATGGTTTTTCCGAAAGCGAGCATGACTTTGCTGATATGACATACCGCGCCCAGATTGCGTCGATTGCCAACATGGCCGATGTGACGCTTCTTAAACCAAGCGATGATTGATCTGTCGTCGGGCTTGAAATCGTGGTGCGAACGCCGTATGTCGCGGGGTGTTTCCACAAAGGACGATATGTCATGGCCATCGCCAATCCTGTCAAGTTTTTCCAAGAGGTCCGTGCTGAGGTCTCTAAGGTCGTATGGCCGACACGCCGCGAAGTCGTTTTGACCACGATTATGGTGTTCATCCTAGCATCTATCGCCGCGATCTTTTTCTCGCTTGTGGATATGGCGATTCGGGTTGGATTGACCGGTGTGCTGGATTACTTTGGTGGCTAACATCGTGTGGAAATTGCCGTTCACCCCTTGAAAACACTGGGTGTCAGCGGTAAGAGCCACAAACTCCTGAAATTGGCGTGCGGCGAATCGAGCTTCACGCCGCTTTTATTTTCAGGACTAGCAGCCGTGCTGCTGGATTTAATTTGAACATGCGGCCCGTTGTGGTCGGCGACGACAAGGTGCTTTGACACATGGCGAAACGTTGGTACTCCGTAAGCGTTCTCTCGAACTTCGAGAAGAAAATCGCAGAAGCGATCCGCACAAAAGCGGAAGAGCAGGGCCTATCTGAGCAAATCGGTGAAGTGCTGGTGCCGACTGAAGAAGTCATCGAAATTCGTCGCAACAAAAAAGTCACGACCGAGCGCCGCTTTATGCCTGGTTACGTGCTCGTTCACATGGAAATGTCGGACGAAGGTTATCACCTGATCAACTCTATTAACCGCGTCACAGGTTTCTTGGGCCCGCAAGGTCGCCCAATGCCGATGCGTGATGCCGAAGTGCAGGCTATCCTTGGTCGCGTACAAGAAGGCGAAGATGCGCCACGTACGCTGATCCACTTCGACATCGGAGAAAAAGTCAAAGTCAACGAAGGTCCGTTCGAAGACTTCGACGGTATGGTCGAAGAAGTCGACGACGAGAACCAGCGCTTGAAAGTGACTGTTTCGATCTTTGGCCGCGCGACGCCGGTCGAATTGGAATTCACGCAGGTTACTAAACAGTAACCCGTGTGTTCAGACGTGGGAGGGCATCGCCCGAACCACGGCAAAACCGTCCCTTCGGGGGCATTGTAGGGTGGATTTTAATCCACCGCTGAAAAAGGAGAGGCCCCATGGCCAAAAAAGTTGTTGGACAACTGAAACTGCAGGTTCCTGCAGGTGCAGCAAACCCATCCCCACCCGTCGGCCCAGCATTGGGTCAGCGCGGCATCAACATCATGGAATTCTGTAAAGCGTTTAACGCGAAGACAGCTGACATGGAAAACGGCGCACCTTGCCCAACCGTAATCACATATTACGCGGACAAGTCGTTCTCGATGGAAATCAAGACACCACCTGCGTCTTACTACATCAAGAAAGCTGCCAAGCTGAAATCTGGTTCAAACACACCAGGTAAAGCCGTTGCTGGTTCGATCACTGGTAAGCAGGTTCGTGAAATTGCAGAAGCAAAAATGAAGGACCTCAACGCGACGTCCATCGAAGGCGCGATGCAGATCATCATGGGCTCTGCCCGCTCTATGGGTGTGGAGGTCAAGTAATGGCAAAATTCGGTAAGCGCACAACCGCAGCTCGTGCTGCGTTCGAAGGCAAGCATAACGTATCAGTAACTGATGCCGTTGCTCTGATCAAAGATAACGCAAAAGCGAAGTTCGACGAAACTGTTGAAATCGCAATGCAGCTGGGTGTTGACCCGCGTCACGCTGACCAAATGGTTCGCGGTACAGTAAGCCTGCCGAACGGCACTGGTAAAACTGTTCGTGTTGCTGTTTTTGCACGTGGCGAAAAAGCTGACGAAGCAAAAGCAGCTGGTGCAGACATCGTTGGTGCAGAAGACCTGATGGAAACTGTTCAAGGCGGCAAGATCGACTTTGATCGTTGCATCGCGACACCTGACATGATGGGTGTTGTTGGTCGTCTGGGTAAAGTTCTTGGCCCTCGCAACCTGATGCCAAACCCACGCGTTGGTACTGTGACTATGGACGTTAAAGCGGCTGTTGAAGCTGCTAAAGGCGGCGAAGTGCAGTTCAAAGCTGAAAAAGCTGGTGTTGTGCACGCAGGTATCGGCAAAGCATCTTTCTCGGCTAAGCAGCTGGAAGAAAACATGCTGGCATTTGTTGAAGCGGTCAGCAAAGCCCGCCCATCAGGCGCAAAAGGTACATACATGAAAAAGATCGCTGTCAGCTCTACAATGGGCCCAGGCGTATCCGTTGACGTCGCTTCGGCAACTGGCAACGAATAATTCAAGCATCTTAACTGATGTATTGCGGCAGGCCCTTGTTTGGGTCTGCCGTTTTCGTTTCTGATTACATGGTTAAAAGTAGGGATATGGGGTTGGCAAACGGACTTTGTCGCAGTACCTAGAAATCCTGGCCCGAGAGATTGATTCGTTCGGGCCTTTATTCGTCCGAGACGGTGGGTTGGCATTTATGTCGTTAATTCCTGCCTGAGGCGGGATAGACCAGATTTTTGAGGCTCTCCTCGGCAATTTGGACGCCCCGTTTGCACATGGACTGTAGACTGTTGGGCGGCTTGCCGCGTGACAAAATTAGAGCCGGTGCTGGGCTTAACCCAGTACCAAACTTGGAGTGAAACTGTGGATAGAGCACAAAAAGAACAGCTGGTCGACGATCTCGGCCAGATCTTTGAAAGCTCTGGCGTCGTAGTGGTTGCCCACTACGAAGGCATGACAGTTGCTGAAATGCAGGACCTGCGCGCACAAATGCGTGACGCGGGTGGTTCTGTGCGCGTTGCCAAGAACAAGCTCGCCAAAATCGCTCTTGAGGGCAAGCCATGCGCAAGCATCGCTGAATACCTCGAGGGTATGACTGTAATCGCCTATTCCGAAGACCCTGTCGCAGCTGCGAAGGTCGTGGATAAGTACGCCAAAGGTAACGACAAGCTCGTTGTCTTGGGTGGTGCAATGGGCGACACAGCTCTTGATCCTGCTGGTGTTAAAGCCGTTGCCGGTATGCCGTCTCGCGAGGAGCTTATTGCTTCTATCGTTGGCTGCATCGGTGCACCTGCTTCGAACATTGCTGGGGCCATTGGCGCGCCTGCTTCGAACATCGCAAGCATTCTTTCGACCATCGAAGAGAAAGCTGCATAAAGCATCTGAATTGACTTGGGGCTTTGCCCTGACGTTGGAACACACTTAAAACGAACGGAAAGCATAAAATGGCTGATCTGAAAAAACTTGCTGAAGAGATTGTTGGTCTTACCCTTCTCGAAGCACAAGAACTGAAAACTATCCTCAAGGACGAGTACGGCATCGAGCCAGCTGCTGGTGGCGCCGTAATGGTTGCTGCAGGTGGTGACGCTGGTGGCGAAGCTGCTGCTGAGAAAACTGAATTCGACGTCGTTCTGAAGAACGCTGGTGCTTCTAAAATCAACGTGATCAAAGAAGTTCGCGGCATCACAGGTCTTGGCCTGAAAGAAGCGAAAGATCTGGTTGAAGCTGGCGGCAAGATCAAAGAAGGCGCTGCGAAAGCAGAAGCTGAAGAGATCAAAGCGAAGCTGGAAGCAGTCGGCGCAGAAGTCGAACTGGCCTAAGCTAGTATCAGGCGAAGTCTTCTTCGTCATGAAAATAAGGCTGGGCGCGCAGAAATGTGCGTCCAGCCGAACCTGTCTTAGAGGTCGGCCAAATGCTGACCGACCCCTTGGGTAGGTTTGAGATGTCGGGAGGGTGCCGGTGGGACGGCAGCCACGAATAGACATCAAACCCCCGGTCAAATGGGTGATGTGTCGCGGCCCGGGCGATGCGTCATTCGAGAGACAAACAAAAGGTGACACCGCATATGGCTTCCTCCTTCCTTGGTCAGAAACGCCTGCGTAAGTACTACGGCAAAATCCGTGAAGTACTCGAAATGCCGAACCTCATTGAGGTTCAGAAATCTTCTTATGATCTGTTCCTGCGCTCTGGCGACAGTGACACACCGCTTGACGGCGAAGGCATCAAAGGTGTCTTTCAGTCGGTGTTCCCGATCAAAGATTTCAATGAAACAGCTTTGCTTGAGTTCGTAAAATACGAGCTTGAAAAGCCAAAGTACGACGTCGAAGAGTGCATGCAGCGCGACATGACGTACAGCGCGCCCCTTAAAGTCACGCTGCGTTTGATCGTGTTTGATGTGGACGAAGATACAGGCAACAAGTCTGTTAAAGACATCAAAGAACAAGACGTGTTCATGGGCGATATGCCTTTGATGACGCCGAACGGCACATTTGTCGTGAACGGCACAGAGCGCGTTATCGTATCTCAGATGCACCGTTCACCTGGCGTGTTCTTTGATCACGACAAAGGTAAAACGCATTCGTCCGGTAAACTTCTGTTTGCTTGCCGCATCATCCCATACCGCGGTAGCTGGCTGGACTTTGAATTCGATGCGAAAGACCTTGTGTTCTGCCGTATCGACCGTCGTCGTAAGTTGCCTGTCACAACCCTGCTGTATGCGCTGGGTCTAGACCAAGAAGGCATCATGAATGCCTACTACGACACCGTTGAATATCATCTCGATATTAAAGCGCGTGCTTGGCAGACAAAGTTCTTCCCAGAGCGTGTCCGTGGCACACGTCCTGCGTATGATCTGGTTGATGCGAAGACTGGTGAAGTCATCGCAAAAGCAGGTGAAAAAGTTACACCTCGTTCCGTCAAGAAATTGATCGACGAAGGCTCTGTCACTGATCTGCTGGTTCCATACGAGCAAATCATCGGCAAATTCGTGTCTACCGATATCATCAACGAAGAAACTGGCGCGATTTATGTCGAAGCTGGTGACGAGCTGACTGTTGAAGTCGACAAAGCTGGTGACGTGATCGGTGGTACACTGAAAGATCTGGTTGATGCGGGCATCACCACGATCCCAGTCTTGGACATCGATAACGTCAACGTTGGCGCGTACATGCGCAATACGATGGCAGCTGATAAGAACATGAACCGTGAAACGGCTCTCATGGATATCTACCGCGTGATGCGCCCAGGCGAGCCACCGACCGTAGATTCTGCATCAGCACTGTTCGACACGCTGTTCTTTGATAGCGAGCGTTATGACCTGTCTGCTGTTGGTCGCGTTAAGATGAACATGCGTCTTGACCTAGATGCCGAAGACACCATGCGCACATTGCGCAAGGAAGACATCGTATCCTGCATCAAAGCGCTGGTTGAACTGCGCGACGGCAAAGGCGATATCGACGATATTGACCACCTTGGTAACCGTCGTGTCCGTTCCGTTGGCGAGCTGATGGAAAACCAATACCGTGTTGGCCTGCTTCGCATGGAGCGCGCGATCAAAGAACGTATGTCCAGCGTCGAAATCGACACTGTGATGCCTCAGGACCTGATCAACGCGAAACCAGCGGCTGCTGCGGTACGTGAATTCTTCGGCTCTTCGCAGCTGTCGCAGTTCATGGACCAAACCAACCCGCTTTCCGAAGTGACGCACAAGCGTCGTCTGTCTGCGCTTGGGCCCGGTGGTTTGACACGTGAACGTGCTGGCTTTGAAGTTCGTGACGTTCACCCAACGCACTACGGTCGTATGTGTCCAATTGAGACACCGGAAGGGCCGAACATTGGTCTGATTAACTCGCTGGCTACTTTTGCACGTGTGAACAAATACGGCTTTATCGAAACGCCATACCGCAAGGTTGTTGAAGGCAAGGTAACAGACGAAGTTCAGTACATGTCTGCGACCGAAGAAATGCGCCATACTGTTGCGCAGGCCAACGCGAACTTGAACGAAGACGGTGGTTTCAATAACGACCTCGTTTCAACACGTATGAACGGTGACTACACACTGGCTCCGCGTGAAAATGTCGACCTGATCGACGTTTCGCCAAAGCAGCTGGTCTCTGTTGCTGCGTCCTTGATCCCGTTCCTTGAAAACGACGATGCGAACCGGGCCCTGATGGGTTCGAACATGATGCGTCAAGCTGTTCCATTGCTTCAAGCCGAGGCCCCGCTTGTGGGTACTGGTATCGAAGAAGTTGTGGCACGCGATTCAGGTGCTGCGATCATGGCGAAACGCGCCGGTATCATCGACCAAGTCGATGCGCAGCGTATCGTTATTCGCGCGACTTCCGATCTTGAACTGGGCGACGCAGGCGTAGACATCTACCGCATGCGTAAATTCCAGCGCTCGAACCAGAACACCTGCATCAACCAGCGTCCGCTGGTGAAGGTTGGCGATACAGTTCTTAAGGGCGAAGTTATTGCCGATGGTCCATCTACCGATATCGGTGAATTGGCTCTGGGTAAAAACGTGGTCGTCGCGTTTATGCCGTGGAACGGTTATAACTACGAAGATAGTATCCTGATCTCTGAGCGTATTACGCGTGACGACGTCTTTACTTCGATCCACATCGAAGAATTCGAAGTCGCCGCTCGTGATACAAAGCTTGGGCCAGAGGAAATCACACGCGATATTCCAAACGTTGGTGAAGAAGCGCTGCGTAACCTCGACGAGGCTGGTATCGTATACATCGGTGCCGAAGTAGAGCCAGGCGACATTCTGGTCGGTAAGATCACACCAAAAGGCGAAAGCCCGATGACACCAGAAGAAAAGCTTCTGCGTGCTATCTTTGGTGAGAAAGCATCTGACGTTCGCGATACATCGCTGCGCGTTAAACCAGGTGATTTCGGTACGGTCGTAGAAGTACGCGTCTTTAACCGCCATGGGGTGGAAAAAGACGAACGTGCGCTTCAAATCGAGCGTGAAGAAGTCGAACGTCTTGCACGTGACCGTGATGACGAATTGGTGATCCTTGACCGGAACATCTATGCGCGTCTGAAGTCGATGATCATCGGCAAAGAAGCTGTCAAAGGTCCACGTGGTTTCAAACCAAACTCGATCGTTACCGAAGAGTCGCTGGCTGAGCTTAGCCGTGGTCAGTGGTGGCAGGTTGCCCTCAAGGACGAAGCTGACGCGCAGGTCGTAGAAGCCCTGAACGAACAGTATGAAATCCAGAAGCGTGCAATGGATGCGCGTTTTGAGGACAAAGTCGAAAAAGTCCGTCGCGGTGATGATTTGCCACCGGGTGTTATGAAGATGGTCAAAGTCTTTATCGCCGTGAAGCGTAAGCTTCAGCCCGGTGATAAGATGGCGGGTCGTCACGGGAACAAAGGTGTTATTTCCAAGGTTGTACCTATGGAAGACATGCCATTCCTTGCAGACGGTACGCCAGTTGACTTCTGTCTGAACCCGCTTGGTGTTCCTTCACGAATGAACGTCGGTCAGATTCTTGAGTGTCACATGGGCTGGGCCGCACGCGGACTAGGTCTGCAAGTTGACGATGCACTTGGTGAATATCGTCGCTCTGGTGATCTGACACCTGTTCGCGACGCGATGAAAATCGTTTATGGCGATAACGTTTATGCTGAAGGTATCGAAGGCATGGACGAAGGCGAGATTGTCGAAGCGGCCGGTAACGTCGTACGCGGTGTGCCGATTGCGACACCGGTATTTGATGGTGCGAAAGAGGCAGACGTGAACGACAGCTTGCGTCGCGCTGGTTTCGATACATCAGGTCAATCGGTATTATTCGATGGTCGTACAGGTGAACAGTTTAGCCGCAAGGTGACTGTAGGTGTGAAATACCTGCTGAAACTGCACCACTTGGTCGATGACAAGATCCACGCACGTTCCACCGGGCCTTACAGCCTTGTCACGCAGCAACCGTTGGGCGGTAAAGCCCAGTTCGGTGGCCAGCGTTTCGGGGAAATGGAAGTCTGGGCATTGGAAGCTTACGGCGCTGCTTACACTTTGCAAGAGATGCTGACTGTAAAGTCAGATGACGTTGCAGGTCGGACGAAAGTCTATGAAAGCATCGTCAAAGGCGAAGACAACTTTGAGGCAGGCGTCCCAGAGTCGTTCAACGTGCTCGTGAAAGAAGTCCGGGGCCTCGGCCTCAATATGGAACTCCTGGATGCAGAGGATGAGGAATAAGAAATTTCTAGAAATTTCTTAGGGTCAGATGGTTTTTCTAGAAAAAACCATCGCCCGCCCTCTCCCCACTGCACCCAATTCAAGGAATTGATGATGAACCAGGAACTGACAAACAACCCGTTTAACCCGCTCACACCGGCAAAAACGTTTGACGAAATCAAGGTGTCTTTGGCATCTCCAGAACGTATCCTGTCATGGTCGTTCGGTGAGATCAAAAAGCCAGAGACCATCAACTACCGTACGTTCAAGCCAGAGCGTGACGGTTTGTTCTGTGCGCGTATCTTTGGCCCAATCAAAGATTACGAATGCCTATGCGGCAAATATAAGCGCATGAAATATCGCGGCGTTGTCTGCGAAAAATGTGGTGTTGAAGTAACGCTGCAAAAAGTTCGCCGTGAACGTATGGGCCACATCGAACTAGCTGCACCCGTTGCACACATCTGGTTCTTGAAATCGCTGCCATCCCGTATCGGTCTGATGCTAGACATGACGCTGCGTGATCTGGAACGTATTCTATATTTCGAAAACTACGTTGTAATCGAACCCGGTCTGACAGATCTGACCTATGGTCAGCTGATGACCGAAGAAGAATTCAACGACGCGCAGGATCTGTACGGCATGGACGCGTTCCAAGCCAACATCGGTGCTGAAGCGATCCGTGAAATGCTGTCCCAGATCGATCTGGAAGGCGAAGCAGACCAACTGCGCGCCGACCTGAAAGAAGCAACAGGCGAACTTAAGCCTAAGAAGATCATCAAGCGTTTGAAGATCGTTGAAAGCTTCTTGGAATCGGGCAACCGTCCTGAATGGATGGTTATGACCGTGATCCCTGTGATCCCACCAGAGCTGCGCCCACTGGTGCCGCTGGATGGTGGCCGTTTCGCGACATCCGATCTGAACGATCTGTATCGCCGTGTGATCAACCGGAACAACCGTCTGAAGCGTCTTATCGAACTGCGCGCACCTGACATTATCGTCCGTAACGAAAAGCGGATGTTGCAGGAATCTGTTGATGCGCTGTTCGACAACGGCCGTCGTGGTCGCGTTATCACTGGCGCAAACAAGCGTCCTTTGAAATCGCTGTCCGACATGCTGAAGGGTAAGCAAGGTCGCTTCCGTCAAAACCTTTTGGGTAAGCGCGTCGACTTCTCTGGTCGTTCGGTCATTGTGACTGGTCCAGAGCTAAAGCTGCACCAATGTGGTCTGCCCAAGAAGATGGCGCTCGAGCTGTTCAAGCCGTTCATCTATTCGCGCCTTGAAGCAAAAGGTCTGTCTTCTACCGTGAAGCAGGCGAAGAAGCTGGTCGAAAAAGAGCGTCCCGAAGTTTGGGATATCTTGGACGAGGTGATCCGCGAGCACCCAGTATTCCTGAACCGTGCGCCTACGCTGCACCGTTTGGGGATTCAGGCGTTCGAACCCACCCTGATCGAAGGTAAAGCGATCCAGCTTCACCCGCTTGTCTGTTCTGCGTTTAACGCTGACTTTGACGGTGACCAAATGGCTGTTCACGTGCCTCTCTCGCTGGAAGCCCAGCTAGAAGCACGCGTCTTGATGATGTCTACGAACAACGTTCTGTCGCCTGCCAACGGTGCGCCGATTATCGTTCCTTCACAGGATATGATTTTGGGTCTGTACTACACGACCATCATGCGCGAAGGCATGAAGGGCGAAGGTATGGAATTCCGCGACATCGAAGAAGTCGAACATGCTTTGAACGCTGGTGAGGTGCACCTGCATGCTAAAATCAGCGCGCGTATGCCGCAGATCGACGAAGAAGGTAACGAGGTGATGATCCGCTTCGAAACCACACCGGGCCGTATGCGTCTTGGTGGTCTGTTGCCGATGAACGCTAAAGCGCCGTTTGCTTTGGTGAACCGTCTGCTGCGTAAGAAAGAAGTTCAGCAAGTTATTGATACCGTCTACCGCTACTGCGGTCAGAAGGAATCGGTGATCTTCTGTGACCAGATCATGACGATGGGCTTCCGCGAAGCGTTTAAGGCTGGCATCTCGTTCGGTAAGGACGACATGGTTATCCCTGATAACAAGTGGGAACTGGTTGGCGAAACACGTGACCTCGTGAAAGACTTTGAACAGCAGTACATGGACGGCCTGATCACTCAGGGTGAAAAGTACAACAAAGTTGTGGATGCGTGGTCAAAGGCCAACGACAAAGTCACTGATGCGATGATGTCGACCATTTCGGATTCTGGTCGCGATGCGAACGGCGCCGAAAACGAGCCTAACTCGGTTTACATGATGGCACACTCGGGTGCGCGTGGTTCTGTTACGCAGATGAAACAGCTGGGCGGTATGCGCGGTTTGATGGCTAAGCCAAACGGCGAAATCATCGAAACGCCGATCATCTCGAACTTTAAAGAAGGTCTGACCGTTCTCGAGTACTTCAACTCGACCCACGGTGCCCGTAAGGGTCTGTCAGATACCGCGTTGAAAACTGCGAACTCTGGTTACCTAACACGTCGTCTGGTTGACGTTGCGCAAGATTGCATCGTTCGCGAGATCGATTGTGGTACAGAGCGTGCGATCACTGCCGAAGCTGCCGTAAACGACGGTGAGGTCGTATCATCCTTGGCTGAACGCGTCCTTGGTCGTGTGTCTGCTGATGATGTTCTGAAGCCGGGCACAGACGAAGTTATCGTCGAAGCTGGTGAACTGATCGACGAACGCAAAGCCGACATGATCGACGTTGCAGCAATTGGCAAAATGCGTATCCGTAGCCCGCTGACATGTGAGGCCGAAGATGGCGTCTGTGCAATGTGTTATGGTCGTGACCTTGCCCGCGGTACGCGCGTCAACATCGGCGAAGCTGTCGGCATTATTGCCGCGCAGTCAATCGGTGAACCTGGTACACAGCTGACAATGCGTACATTCCACATTGGTGGCGTTGCGCAAGGTGGCCAACAGTCGTTCCAAGAGGCATCACAGCCGGGTAAAATCCGCTTTGATAACGCATCGTTGTTGGAAAATGCTGCCGGTGAAATGGTCGTCATGGGCCGGAACATGGTTCTGTCGATCACAGATGCCGAAGGCACAGAGCTTGCTAACCACAAGGTTGGCTACGGTTCTAAGGTGTTCGTCAAAGAAGGTCAGGATATCCTGCGCGGCGATAAGCTGTTCGAATGGGATCCATACACTCTGCCGATCATTGCTGAAAAATCAGGTACGGCGAAATACGTCGATCTGGTTAACGGTATCGCAGTTCGTGAAGACACCGATGATGCAACGGGTATGACCCAGCGTATCGTTGCTGACTGGCGTGCGGCACCAAAAGGCAATGAGCTTGCACCAAAGATCATCGTGGTCGGTGCTGATGGTGAACCTGCCATGAAAGACGACGGTAACCCCGTCGCCTACGGTATGTCTGTTGATGCCATCCTGTCTGTCGAAGACGGTCAGGAGATCAAAGCTGGTGACGTTGTTGCGCGTATCCCGCGTGAAGGCGCCAAGACCAAGGACATCACCGGTGGTCTGCCACGTGTTGCTGAACTGTTCGAAGCGCGTCGTCCAAAAGACCACGCAATCATCGCGGAAATCGATGGCTACGTGCGCTTTGGCAAGGACTATAAGAACAAGCGCCGCATCGCGATTGAATCTTCTGATGATGCAGAAGTGAAGGTCGAATACATGGTGCCTAAGGGTAAGCACATTCCGGTTGCGGAAGGTGACTTTGTCCAGAAGGGCGACTACATCATGGACGGCAACCCTGCTCCGCACGATATTCTTGCGGTTATGGGTGTCGAAGCCTTGGCTGACTACATGATCGACGAAGTTCAGGACGTTTACCGTCTGCAGGGCGTTAAGATCAACGATAAGCACATCGAAGTTATCGTGCGTCAGATGCTCCAGAAATGGGAAATCCAAGACAGCGGTGACACTGTTCTGCTGAAAGGCGAGAACGTCGATAAGGCCGAGTTTGATGAGGCCAACGCGAAGGCGCTGAAACGCGGCGATCGTCCGGCAACAGGCGAGCCGATCCTATTGGGGATCACCAAAGCATCGCTGCAAACACGTTCGTTTATCTCTGCGGCGTCGTTCCAGGAAACCACACGCGTGCTGACCGAATCTTCGGTTCAGGGCAAACGTGATAAACTGATCGGCCTCAAAGAAAACGTCATCGTGGGTCGTTTGATCCCTGCGGGTACTGGCGGCGCGACACAGCAAATGCGTAAAGTTGCTGCTGACCGTGATAACGTTGTACTTGATGCGCGTCGTATCGAAGCCGAAAAAGCTGCTGCTCTTGCTGCGCCAATGGAATCGTCAAACGACGTTTCCGAAAGCGACGTGTTCAGCGATCTTGCGGTCGATACGCCGGAAGGCAATGCGTAAAAACGCAAAGCAACAAATGAAAAGGCCCTCGCATTGCGGGGGCCTTTTTGTTGTGGAATAGCTACTGCGCTGGAATTATAGGGAGCATTTATTTATAACTTCGACTGACGTTAATGAGGGATCAAGCATGGCCGCTGTACTTTTTTCTGCAATGCGCAATGAAGCTCCCTTCTTACTTGACTGGATTGCATATCATAAAAGCATCGGCTTTGATCGTATTTGTATTGTGACCAATGAATGCACTGATGGGTCATATCCACTGTTAAAAAAACTGTCGGATGCGGGGGTCATTCACCATTTCGACCAAACCGTTCCCGAAGATATGTCGCCTCAAAAAAGTGCGGTACAGGTGGTTCATGATCTGCAATATCTAGTCGACGGAGACTGGGCGATCTTTTTGGATGCCGACGAATACCTTAACATAAAGTTGGCTGATGGTCGGGTTTCAGCTTTGGCTGATTATCTCGAAAAACGTTCCGTTGAAGGTATGTTGGTCAATTGGCGTTTATTTGGCGACTCTGGGCAGGATAAATTTTCTGGATCATATATTAATAATACGTTTACGCGGTGCGAAGTTGAATCTTCTTACACTCAGTTCAAAACGTTTTTTAAGGTTGGAAAACTGACAAATGGTTTTTCGCCGTTACTCCATAGATGCCAAGTCGTTCCGGGAGCTGCGAAGCTGTCGAGTTTTATCGTTGGGTCAGGCCATGAATTAGGCGCATCGTCGAACGCCCGCGCTCGGCGGCGGCACCAGTCATGGCTTGAAAATGGCGATGATGCTTACGCGTTTCTTTTAGATGATGAAGTTGGCTATGATATCGCGCAAATCAATCATTATATTGTTCGTGACCCGCTATCTTTTGAGATGAAAAAAATACGGGGTAGGGGGCACAAACAAAAAATAAATTATAGCCCCCGACACACTGATGATTTCTATAAAGAAAATAACAAAAACGAGACGACTGATCTATCAATATTGCGCTGGGAGCATGCTGTAGAAAAGACCAAGAATGAGTTGATCGCGGAGTGTGATATCTCTGATGAGCTGCAAATTATTGAAGATACCTATCATGCGAACATCCAACCTAAAGGTAATGCACCCATGCCTACTGACGCCGCACGATCCCCCACTGATTTTCCGCTTTCGTTTCCTGAAAAAGAGCAAGAGTTCGTACGTGAAAATTACAAATTGGCGCAAGGCATAATAGAATATGGTAGTGGCGGCTCAACACGATTGGCTGCGGAATTAGGTATTCCATGTGTGTCAGTTGAATCAGATGCCCGTTGGGCTGAAAGTTTGAACAAAGTTTTGAACGCGGCCCATGTTAAGCCGACGGCTGTTGCGATGCCCATTAACATCGGGGTGACAAAAGAATGGGGATACCCGCAAACCCGTAGAAGATCGGACCAATACTGGCGTTACCCCTTGGAAGTGTGGGACGACCCGATTGCAGCAAAGGTCGATACTGTTCTGATTGACGGGCGTTTCCGTAAGGCTTGTTTTGCAGCGACACTGATGAATATTAAACAGGAAACGCGGGTATTGTTCGACGACTATCTCGGGCGCGTGATTTATCACGACGTCGAAGTTTTTGCGAAGCCGGTGCGAACAGTGGGACGTATGGCGGAATTTTTGGTGTCTCCTGGGTTAATGACACCGCAATTATTCTCTACGGTTATCCCATGGTTTGCCGACGTTCGTTGATGTCGTTTTCCAAGGTGCCTTGCGCTATCAATTGCACATGCTACTGATTGGTAATGGCTCCAATTTCAGAAAATATTCGCGGCGCGCTTCTTATGATGGGGGGCATGTGCGCTTACACGGTGAATGACGCTTTTATGAAGGCGCTTTCGGACGAAATCCCTCTGTTTGAGGCTGTGCTTTGGCGGGGTGTTGGGGCGATAATCTGTCTGTTGATTATGTGCCGAATGATGGGGCAGCTGCGCTTTGACCTACCGCGCCGCGAGTGGGGGTTGATTACGCTGCGCAGCTTAGGCGAAGTAGGGGGCACTTATTTCTTTCTGACCGCCTTGTTCAACATGCCCATCGCAAATGTGAGCGCAATTTTGCAGTCGCTTCCGTTGACCGTTAGTCTTAGTGCGATGATTTTCTTAAACGAACCACTTGGCTGGCGTCGCATGGCTGCGATTAGCATCGGTTTCGCCGGCGTGCTGTTAATCATTCAGCCGGGTGGGGCGGATTTCAATCTATTCAGTATGTATGCTTTGGCCGCAGTCGCGTGTATCACTTTGCGCGATGTCGTTGTGCGCCGAATGTCACGTGATGTCCCGTCAATCTTTGTCGCGTTGATCGCAGCGGTTGGCGTTACCATGCTTGGTGGCGTTGGGTCACTGTTTACTGAAACCGTTCCCTTTACGACCAAGGCAACGTTGCAATTGTTAGGTGCGACAGGTTTCTTGATCTGCGGCTATATATTTTCGGTCACCGCGATGCGCTGGGGCGAAATCAGCTTTGTCGCGCCGTTCCGCTATACAAGTCTAGTCGTTGCGTTGATCCTTGGGGTTTTGGTGTTTGGGGAATGGCCCAATATGTTAACCATCATCGGTGCAACTATTGTCGTGGCGACGGGCCTATTTACGTTGTACCGCGAAAGCCGCTACCGCGTGCGTCGGGTCCCTGTGCCGTCTGGGCGGTAACGCATTGCCCAGCCTGTTGACAGGCATTCCGACTCCCCCTATACGCCGCTCATCCGGACTAGGGGAATTCCCTCTTTTGTTCCGATATCAAAGTTGAGTGGTCAAGAACCGGACGCCTATTGTCTTGTTCCTCTGTAGCCCAACCGCACCGAACCTCCGGTAAGGGTTCGACTGCGGAATTTTTGTGCTTTTCGAAGACGAAAAGTATTTTTAGAAACCGTCCTCGTAAGAGGGCACACACGTGAATAGATGGGAACATCAAACGATGCCAACGATTCAGCAGCTGATCCGCAAGCCGCGCCAGCCAAAAGTTACACGATCCAAGTCAATGCACTTGGAATCTTGCCCACAAAAACGCGGCGTTTGCACACGCGTTTATACAACGACACCAAAGAAACCAAACTCTGCGATGCGTAAGGTTGCCAAAGTGCGCCTGACAAACGGTTTCGAAGTCATCTCTTACATCCCCGGTGAAAGCCACAACCTTCAGGAACACTCAGTGGTTCTGATCCGCGGCGGCCGTGTAAAAGATTTGCCAGGTGTTCGTTACCACATCCTGCGCGGTGTACTTGATACCCAAGGTGTTAAAGACCGTAAGCAACGTCGTTCTAAGTACGGCGCGAAGCGTCCTAAGTAAGGAAGAGATTAGATGTCACGTCGTCACGCCGCTGAAAAACGCGAAGTTCTGCCAGACGCAAAGTTTGGCGATATCATTCTAACCAAGTTCATGAACAACCTCATGATCGATGGTAAGAAATCTGTTGCTGAACGCATCGTTTACAACGCATTCGATCGCGTTGAAGACAAGCTGAAAAAAGCCCCTGTAGAAGTATTCCACGAGGCGCTTGAAAACATTAAGCCTTCCGTCGAAGTGCGTTCGCGCCGCGTCGGTGGTGCAACATACCAGGTTCCTGTTGAAGTGCGCCCTGAGCGCCGTGAAGCTTTGGCCATCCGTTGGTTGATCAAAGCTGCGAAATCACGCAACGAGAACACAATGGAAGAACGCCTTTCTGGCGAGCTGATCGATGCCGTGAATGGCCGCGGTACAGCCGTTAAAAAGCGTGAAGACACCCACAAAATGGCCGACGCGAACAAAGCGTTCAGCCACTACCGCTGGTAATAGGAAACATCTGATATGGCACGCGAGTATCCTCTCGAACTGTACCGGAACTTTGGTATCATGGCGCATATCGACGCCGGTAAGACCACATGTTCTGAACGGATCCTGTATTACACAGGTAAAGAGCACAACATCGGCGAAGTGCACGACGGCGCTGCAACCATGGACCACATGGAGCAGGAGCAAGAGCGCGGAATTACTATCACGTCTGCTGCGACAACCACATTCTGGGAACGCACAGAAGATGGTGAAACTGCTGATAGCCCAAAGCACCGTTTGAACATCATCGACACCCCTGGCCACGTTGACTTCACAATCGAAGTTGAGCGTTCTTTGGCGGTTCTTGATGGTGCGGTCTGTGTTCTTGACGCTAACGCTGGTGTTGAGCCGCAAACAGAAACTGTTTGGCGCCAAGCTGATCGCTACAAAGTTCCACGTATGGTTTTTGTCAACAAAATGGACAAAATCGGCGCGGACTTCTTTAACTGTGTTGCCATGGTTGAAGACCGCACTGGTGCGCGTGCTGTTCCTATCGCTTTCCCAATTGGCGCAGAAACTGAGCTTGAAGGCTTGGTTGACCTCGTCACTATGGAAGAATGGCTGTGGCAGGGCGAAGACCTTGGCGCGTCATGGATCAAAGCACCTATTCGTGACAGCCTGAAAGACCAAGCTGACGAATGGCGCGGTAAACTGATCGAAGCAGCCGTTGAGCAAGACGACGACGCAATGATGGAATACCTTGAAGGTAACGAGCCTGACGTTCCAACACTGCGCAAGCTGATCCGCAAGGGTACGCTAAGCATGTCATTCGTGCCTGTTCTTGGTGGTTCGGCATTCAAAAACAAAGGTGTTCAGCCTCTGTTGAACGCTGTTGTCGACTACCTACCAAGCCCGCTCGATGTTGTTGACTACATGGGCTTTAAACCCGGTGACGAAGACGAAGTTCGTGACATTGCCCGCCGTGCGGACGATGACATGGCGTTCTCTGCACTTGCGTTTAAAATCTGGAATGACCCATTCGTGGGCTCCCTGACATTTACACGGATCTATTCCGGTAAATTGGAAAAGGGCGACAACTTCCTGAACTCGACCAAAGGCAAAAAAGAGCGCGTTGGCCGCATGATGATCATGCACTCCAACGACCGTGATGAAATCAGCGAAGCATTCTCTGGTGACATTATCGCGCTTGGTGGGCTGAAGGACACGACAACAGGTGATACACTTTGCTCGATCAACGAGCCTGTCGTTCTTGAAACAATGACGTTCCCTGATCCCGTGATCGAGATCGCCGTTGAGCCTAAAACAAAAGGCGACCAAGAGAAGATGGGCCTTGCGCTACAGCGTTTGTCTGCCGAAGATCCATCCTTCCGTGTGGAAACTGACCTCGAATCTGGTCAGACCATCATGAAGGGCATGGGCGAACTTCACCTCGATATCCTTGTTGACCGCATGAAGCGCGAATTCAAAGTTGAGGCGAACATCGGTGCACCGCAAGTTGCTTACCGCGAGACCATTGGTCACGCTGTTGAGCACACTTATACGCACAAGAAACAGTCTGGTGGTTCAGGTCAGTTCGGTGAAGTAAAACTGAACATCATGCCTACAGAGCCTGGTGAAGGTTATTCGTTCGAGTCCAAGATCGTTGGTGGTGCCGTTCCTAAGGAATACATCCCCGGTGTTGAAAAAGGCATCAAGTCCGTCATGGATAGCGGCCCACTCGCTGGCTTCCCTGTGATCGACTTCAAAGTGGAGCTGCTTGACGGTAAATTCCACGATGTTGACTCCAGCATCCTCGCATTCGAAATCGCTGCACGTATGTGTATGCGTGAAGGTATGCGTAAAGCTGGTGCGAAACTGCTCGAGCCGATCATGAAAGTCGAAGTGATTACACCCGAAGAATATACTGGTGGCATCATTGGCGATCTGACATCACGTCGCGGCATGGTTCAGGGTCAAGACACACGCGGTAACGCGATTGCGATTGACTGTTTCGTTCCGCTTGCGAACATGTTTGGCTACATCAACACATTGCGCTCGATGTCTTCGGGCCGTGCGAACTTTACAATGCAGTTCGATCACTACGAACCCGTACCGCAGAACCTGTCGGACGAGATCCAAAAGAAATACGCTTAACCCTTTCGGGTTAGGCGCCCCGGGCCTGTCCCGGGGCATCACATAATTTGAATATCCAAGGAGGCCATCATGGCTAAGGAAAAGTTTGAACGTACAAAACCGCACGTTAACATTGGTACAATTGGCCATGTTGACCACGGTAAGACGACGCTGACTGCGGCGATCACAAAGTATTTTGGTGATTTCCAAGATTACGACCAGATTGACGGCGCGCCCGAAGAAAAAGCCCGTGGTATCACGATCTCTACAGCGCACGTTGAGTATGAGACTGAAACACGTCACTATGCGCACGTTGACTGCCCCGGCCACGCCGACTACGTCAAGAACATGATCACAGGTGCTGCGCAAATGGACGGCGCGATCTTGGTTGTGAACGCGGCTGACGGCCCAATGCCACAAACCCGTGAGCACATCCTGTTGGGCCGCCAAGTTGGCATCCCGTACATGGTTGTTTACATGAACAAAGTTGACCAAGTAGACGACGAAGAGCTGCTTGAGCTGGTTGAAATGGAAATCCGTGAACTGCTGTCCTCTTACGAGTACCCAGGCGACGACATTCCAGTGATCCCAGGTTCAGCCTTGGCTGCGATGGAAGAGCGTGACGAAGAAATCGGCGCGAACTCAATCAAAGCGCTGATGGCTGCTGTTGACGACTACATCCCAACACCTGCACGTGCGGTTGACATGCCGTTCTTGCTGCCAGTTGAGGACGTGTTCTCGATCTCTGGTCGTGGTACAGTTGTGACTGGCCGTGTTGAGCGTGGTGTTGTGAACGTTGGTGACGAGCTGTCCATCGTTGGTATCCGCGAAACACAAAAAACGACCTGTACTGGTGTTGAAATGTTCCGCAAGCTGCTTGATCGCGGTGAAGCAGGCGACAACGTTGGTGTTCTTCTGCGTGGTATCGACCGTGAAGCCGTTGAGCGTGGTCAGGTTCTGTGTAAGCCAGGTTCAGTGAACCCACACACAAAGTTCGAAGCAGAAGCCTATATTCTGACCAAAGAAGAAGGCGGTCGTCACACACCATTCTTCGCGAACTACCGTCCACAGTTCTACTTCCGTACAACTGACGTGACAGGCACTGTTGTTCTTCCAGAGGGCACAGAAATGGTCATGCCGGGCGACAACCTGAAGTTCAACGTTGAGCTGATCGCACCAATCGCGATGGAAGACGGTCTGCGCTTTGCGATCCGCGAAGGCGGCCGCACAGTCGGCGCCGGCGTTGTTTCTAAAATCGTAGAATAATTCCGGAGCGGCTTGCGGCCCTAGGGCCGCAAACGCACCGCGTGGGTGGCAGGGGTTTGCTTGCAAACACCGAGAACCCACTCAGGAGTTACTCAATACACAAAGGCCGCTCCAGAAATGGAGCGGCCTTTTGCTATGTGATATACGCTAACGTTTTATTGCACCAAGTAGATATTTCTGAACGTTGTTGGTACATAAGTGGCGATCTGGCTAATCGAGTTTGTTAGTATCGCAGGCGGGCATATTTAACTTGATACAGATTTAGCGTCTAAATCACGTAGAAAATATTGCGTATAGACTAGACACATCATCCGACTCCCCCTATACGGCTCAAATCCAACAGGGGTGCGCTTTGCGCGCCTTTTTCTGTTGGGGAAAAGACGCGATGAAGGTGTGCGATGAGCGCGGGTCTTCCTCTCCGATCTAGGCCCTAATCTAGGGGTGATGAATATGGCGAACAGCCAAAACATCCGTATCCGCCTGAAGGCGTTTGATTTCCGGGTGCTTGATGCAAGCACGCAGGAAATCGTTAGCACAGCAAAGCGCACTGGCGCATCTGTGCGTGGTCCGATCCCACTTCCAAACAAGATCGAAAAATTCACCGTTCTACGTGGTCCACACGTTGACAAAAAATCCCGTGATCAGTTCGAGATCCGTACGCACAAGCGTCTTCTCGACATCATCGACCCAACACCACAGACAGTGGACGCGCTGATGAAGCTCGACCTGGCTGCTGGCGTTGACGTCCAGATTTCTGTTTAAGGAGGGTCTTAGATGCTCCGTACAGGACTTATCGCAAAGAAAGTCGGCATGACCCGGCTTTTCATGGAAGACGGCAAGCAGATTCCTGTGACCGTTCTTTCTCTCGAAAACCTGCAAGTTGTCGCACAGCGTACAGCTGAAACTAACGGCTACACAGCTGTTCAGTTGGGCGCAGGTACTGCAAAAGCGAAGCGCACAAGCCAAGCGATGCGCGGTCACTTTGCCGCTGCAAAGGTTGAGCCTAAGCGTAAGGTTGCGGAATTCCGCGTTTCTGCAGACAACCTGATCGAAGTCGGCGCTGAGCTGTCTGCTGATCACTACCTCGAAGGCCAGTACGTTGACGTATCTGGTACATCGATCGGTAAAGGTTTTGCTGGTGCGATGAAACGCCACAACTTTGGTGGTTTGCGCGCGACACACGGTGTTTCGATCTCTCACCGTTCACACGGTTCAACTGGTCAGTGTCAGGATCCCGGTAAGGTTTTCAAAGGCAAGAAAATGGCTGGTCACATGGGGGCGGCGAAAGTCACCACTCAGAACCTGCAAGTCGTTAAGACCGATGCCGACCGTGGTATCATCATGGTCAAAGGCGCTGTTCCCGGTTCTAAAGGTGGTTGGGTTACTCTGAAGGACGCTGTCAAAAAGGCTGCTCCTGAAGGTGTTGCGTACCCTGCTGCTTTGCGAACTGCGGCGACTGCGGCTGATCAAACCGAAGCTCCAGTTGAGGGAGGCGAAAACAATGAAGGCTGATGCAATCAAATTGGACGGCAAGGCTGCTGGTTCCGTCGAACTGAACGACGAGATCTTTGGTCTTGAGCCACGCAAGGATATCTTGCACCGTGTTGTTCGCTGGCAGCGCAACAAGGCAATGGCGGGTACACACGACACACTTGGTCGTTCCGAAGTGTCTTACTCGACTAAGAAGATCTATCGCCAAAAAGGTACTGGTGGCGCACGTCACGGTTCCCGTGGTGCTCCGATCTTCCGTTCGGGTGGTATCTACAAGGGTCCGACCCCACGTAGCCACGCCCACGAGTTGACCAAAAAGTTCCGCAAGCTGGGTCTTAAGCACGCTCTGTCCGCGAAAGTGGCAGCAGGCGAGCTGGTCATCATCGACGACATCAACGTCAAAGACACCAAAACTTCTGCGCTGGCCAAACAGGTTGGTGCGTTGGGTTGGAAACGTGCGTTGATCATCGATGGCGCCGAAGTCAGTGCTGACTTCAAAAAGGCAGCTGCTAACATCACAACCTTGAACGTTCTCCCTTCTCAGGGTGCTAACGTTTACGACATCCTGAAGTCTGACACTCTTGTTCTGACTAAAGCAGGTGTTGAAGCACTGGAGGCTCGTTTAGCATGAGCGCGAAAGCAGAACACTACGATGTGATCCGCAAGCCGATCATCACTGAAAAAGCAACAATGGCTTCTGAAGCTAATGCTGTTGTTTTCGAAGTTGCGATCGAAGCAAACAAACCACAGATCAAGCAAGCTGTTGAAGCTCTGTTTGGTGTGAAGGTTAAAGCGGTCAACACAACAATCACTAAGGGTAAAGTGAAGCGCTTCCGCGGTTCGCTCGGCACCCGTAAGGACGTTAAGAAGGCTTACGTTACTCTCGAAGAGGGTAACACCATCGACGTCTCGACTGGCCTGTAAGCCCGTCGGATAGAATTGGGAAAGGCCCTCGGCGATTGCCGGGGGCCTTTTTCGTGTGGTTAGCAGTCAGGCAACCAGATATCTGATTAAAAGCTCTTAGGTCGGCACCCACGGGGGTAAGGGGCGGAAAACCGCCCCTTGTTGTGTTTTAGCTTGCAGTGAAAATAATTGCATTATCGACCATTTCGATGAAGCCATTTGCGCCTTCAATGATAATTTCATCGAATTCACCGTTCAAGGTGTCAGCCTTTAGGATTGTGATTTGTGCGCCGGCTTCGGGTGCTTCATCAAAGCTGTAGTAAAGGTTCCCTGCTTTAACGTTGATTTCGCCAGCATGAGCAAAGTCAGGCACTGAGATGTTGATCATGCCACCTGTCACCAGAACATCACCAGTGCCAAAAGCTGTTGCTGATGCTGCCGTGAGTGTTCCGTTTTCCAGTGTGATCCCACCCATAAAGCTGTTTTCACCGGACAGTCTAAGTTCACCGCTACCACGTTTAGTCAGCATTCCGGGACCAGAGATGTCGTTCCCCCAATCGTCGGCTGCATTAAAGGTCCCTTTGGCAATATCCATATCAACGGTTACATCACCTAAGAATTTGCCATAGCCATCGGCGGCGGCAACCAAGTTCAAACGCCCCCAACCGTTTGACGCATCCAACACGGCCCAACCGCTGTCGATGCCTGTTGTATAAAGTACCGCACGGCGCTGTTCATCGCTAAGATAAGGTAAGCGCGTTTCAAGCAATGCTTCTGCACCCTGTGGTACAATCATGTCTTGGCCAGCTTGGCTTGTGTCCTGCGGCAGACCATAGGTCATGCGGAACTGGTATAGTGCTTTGTTTGTCTCATCATCTGGCCATGCATCGTTCAGGCCAGACTGCGCGAGATCCATTAGGCTCTCACCGTCTTGCAGCTGTTCGCCCATGACGGATTGCATGTTGTCATAAGCTGCGACCTTTAGGTTCGCATAACGGGGATCGTTTAGATATGCGGCCATGACAGCGGTCGACATGATACGCCCACCGATGACATCCAGTGGCGAATGCATCCCAGCTGTAATCCGGCTTTCGCCCAGCTCTGACGCGCGGGTGAGCATTTCTGAATACCGCTGGGGCGCAGCATAGGCATATGTGATCGCCGAAATGTAGCCCGCATTTGTATGACCTGATGGGTAACCGGCATCTTTATGACGGCCACGAATTTCACGGGCGTTCAGCAGGGCAGGGATGACGTTGACATTGGTGTCATAGGCGTTGATTTCCTGACTGCGCACCATATCGGTGCCGATCTCAACCACTTCCCCCGCATCATTCATCCGCCATGGGCGGGGTGAGGAATAGAAATATTTGGACGGTGATGTCGTTCCCTCTGGTCCGCGCATGGCGGACATGAATTCAACGAACGTACCTAGCGGCGCGCTGGTCAGGCCGGGGCCTCGGCCGTGGTCGTCGATCTTACCTTCTAAGACGATGTTCGTGTCCGTATTCAGGTCAATTGTAGATCCAGCGCGGGCATTCGCAACATAGGCGGCCTCAAGTGGGCCAAAGCCGTCGAGCACTGAAACCCCTTTGTGGCGGCGATCGTCCAGATAGGCACGAAGCGCAGCATGCGTGCCAAGGTTGTCGGTCACGTCAACAACGTAGGCTACGTTGGCTGCCCACGTATCGGCGTCGATGATCTGTACCTGAGAATAGTCTTTGTTGCCGGAACCCGTCGCACCACCGGAGTGCCAATCATCCAAGCCGACAGTCCAAATGGCATCGAACCCGGATAGGATCGCGATGATCGGGTTATGTGTACGGTCATATTTGTTGATCTCTGCGCCATCGGCGGTTTGACCTGTCTGGTGGATGTAGTTCTTAACTACGGGCAGCGGATAGGCAACATCCGGAAGGGGGGCAATAAATTCTGCGCCAACAGGCTGCGGGTCTGCCATAGCAGTGGTGGTAAAGAGCGCAGCCATCGTGCTGGTGAGTGTCAGCTTGATGACGCTGGGCTTCTGAGCGGGCATCGTATAGTCCTTTCTAAGATGCACACCGCGGGCGCCAAAATGAAATATAAGGTGCGCGGTGCATTGCGCTCAGCTAGCTCTGTGTTGTGACGTTTTTATTTCAGTTTCTTATAGGTCACATGACAACCAAGGTGTTTTGGTATCTTACTTGACGGCAGGTGTAGCAGTGGTGACTTGGGTTGAAAGTCAAGGCGATCGACATCACGATCACTAAGCATAAAGCAAAGATCCTCCGCGCGCAGTTACAGCATACATTCTCGACTTGATCCCTTATAGGTTGCTGACAAAACAACCTGTTCCTACTTGCCCTCAACGCCATCCGCCGCTATACGCCAGCAATCGCACAGCCTCGGATTCGTCCGGGGCTGCGCTTTTATTACTCAGGGCACCTACGGGGGCCTATAACTTCGGGGTCTGGAAACAGGCCCTCCTAAGCAAACGGAAGAAGCTAACATGGCATTAAAGTCGTATAAGCCGACGACGCCAGGCCAACGTGGGTTGGTGCTGATCGACCGTTCGGAGCTTTGGAAAGGACGTCCAGTCAAGTCCCTTACACAGGGTCTGACAAAATCGGGCGGCCGGAACAACACCGGACGAATCACAATGCGTCGCATTGGTGGGGGTGCAAAGCGCCTTTACCGTATCGTTGATTTCAAACGTAACAAGCTGGACATGTCCGCTGTTGTTGCTCGTATTGAATATGACCCGAACCGGACCGCATTCATTGCGCTGATCCAGTACGAAGACGGTACACAAAACTATATCCTTGCCCCTCAGCGTTTGGCTGTTGGCGACAAGGTGATCGCATCTGCCAAGGCTGACATTAAGCCAGGTAACGCGATGCCTTTCTCAGGCATGCCTATCGGTACGATCGTTCACAACATCGAAATGAAACCCGGTAAGGGCGGTCAAATCGCTCGTGCTGCTGGTACATACGCACAGTTCGTCGGTCGTGACGGTGGCTATGCGCAGATCCGCCTGTCTTCTGGCGAATTGCGTCTGGTACGTCAGGAATGCATGGCAACTGTCGGTGCTGTGTCAAACTCTGACCACTCTAACCAGAACTTCGGTAAAGCCGGCCGTATGCGCCACAAAGGCATCCGTCCTTCGGTTCGTGGTGTTGCGATGAACCCGATCGATCACCCCCACGGTGGTGGTGAAGGCCGGACATCTGGTGGTCGTACGCCTGTGACACCTTGGGGTAAAGACACCAAGGGCAAGCGTACCCGTAACAAAAACAAAGCGTCGCAGCGTCTTATCGTACGTTCGCGTCACGCCAAGAAGAAGGGTCGGTAATTATGGCTCGTTCCGTCTGGAAAGGCCCGTTCGTCGACGCCTATGTCTTGAAAAAGGCAGAAGCATCACGCGAAAGCGGTCGCAACGAAGTGATCAAAATTTGGTCTCGTCGTTCAACTATTCTGCCTCAGTTTGTTGGTCTCACTTTTGGTGTGTACAACGGCAAGAAGCACATCCCTGTTAACGTCTCTGAAGACATGATCGGTCAAAAGTTCGGTGAGTATTCACCAACACGCACCTATTATGGCCACGCAGCTGACAAAAAAGCGAAGCGGAAATAAGCCATGAGCAAGGATACTAATCCCCGCCGCGTGGCCGACAACGAAGCACGTGCAAAACTGCGCATGCTCCGTACTTCGCCACAAAAGCTAAACCTCGTTGCGGCACTGATCCGTGGTAAGAAAGTTGAGCAGGCTCTGACTGATCTGACTTTCTCCAAAAAGCGGATTTCTGATGACGTGAAGAAATGTCTTCAGTCTGCCATCGCGAATGCTGAAAACAACCACAACCTTGATGTTGATGAACTGGTTGTTGCAGAAGCATATTGCGGCAAGAACCTGATCATGAAACGCGGTCGCCCGCGGGCACGTGGTCGTTTCGGCAAGATCATCAAGCCATTCTCGGAAATCACAATTGTGGTTCGCCAAGTTGAGGAGCAATCATAATGGGTAACAAAGTAAACCCTATCGGTATGCGTCTTCAGGTCAACCGCACCTGGGACAGCCGCTGGTACGCTGACACCAAAGATTATGGTGATCTGCTGCTAGAAGATCTAAAGATCAAAGACTTCATCAAAAAAGAATGTGCACAGGCTGGTATTAGCCGCGTGATCATCGAACGTCCGCACAAAAAGTGCCGCGTTACGATCCACGCTGCGCGTCCTGGTGTGATCATTGGTAAGAAAGGTGCAGACATCGAAGGTCTGCGTCAGAAACTTGCTAAACTGACCGCATCAGAACTGCACCTGAACATCGTTGAAGTGCGTAAGCCCGAGCTGGACGCAGCACTTGTTGCTGAATCCATCGGTCAGCAGCTGGAACGCCGTGTATCTTTCCGTCGCGCCATGAAGCGTTCGGTTCAGAATGCGATGCGCATGGGCGCCCTGGGTATCCGGGTCAACCTTGCTGGTCGTCTGGGCGGTGCTGAAATCGCGCGTACTGAATGGTACCGCGAAGGTCGTGTGCCTTTGCACACACTGCGTGCCGACATCGACTATGCATTGTTCGAAGCTATGACACCTTATGGGATCATCGGCATCAAGGTATTCATCTACAAAGGTGATATCATGGAGCACGACCCGTCAGCGCACGATCGTAAACACGCCGAGCTGCAAGAGGGTTCCATCCCTCGCGGCGCTGGCCGTCGCTAAGGAGCTAGATAAATGCTACAACCAAAGCGTACAAAACACCGGAAACTGCACAAAGGCCGTATCCGTGGTGAAGCAAAGGGCGGTTCTGATCTGAACTTTGGTACATATGGCCTGAAGGCTATTGAACCAGAGCGGATCACAGCGCGTCAGATCGAAGCTGCACGCCGTGCAATGACGCGTCACATGAAGCGTCAAGGCCGCGTTTGGATCCGTATCTTTCCTGACACCCCTGTTACATCTAAGCCCGTCGAAGTTCGTATGGGTAAAGGTAAAGGTTCTATCGATTTTTGGGCATGCAAGGTTAAACCTGGCCGCGTGATGTTCGAAATCGACGGCGTCAACGAAGACATCGCACGCGAAGCACTGCGCCTTGCTGCGATGAAGCTGCCGATCAAAACACGTACAATCGTTCGTGAAGACTGGTAAGCCGTAGGGAGTAACATCCCGACGTCTAAGAAATTGAAACCCCCGTTGAGAAATCAGCGGGGGTTTTATCGTGAGTACAGTCTAAGTGGCGATCAGTGTGCGTCGATCGCGCCCGTTTTCCCCCTCACTGGTGTTACATCTTCGGTGTAGCGTTACTGTTGCAGGCCCGGCCTGCATCGAATTTACAGACACAGGGAAAACAATATGTCTATTTTGAAACGCGGCCTCAAAGGCGCTCCTGTTAAACGCCTTCAGGCGAAACTTGGCGTTACTGCCGACGGCGACTTTGGTCCCGGTACTGAAAAAGCACTGAAAGAATGGCAGGCCGCTAACGGCTTGGCGGCTGACGGCATTGCTGGTCCTGATACTTTTGCGGCGATTGGTTTGCCTGAATTGATCCTGCTGCGCAAAGGTTCACGCGGTGCGCAGGTTAAGAAACTACAAGAAGGCCTTGGCATTGATGCTGACGGTATCTTTGGCGCGGGTACGGCGAAATCTGTCGCTGAATTCCAAGCCAAGAATGGCCTAGCAGCTGACGGTATGGCGGGGCCAGCAACACTGACTAAGCTGACAACCTTTGCTGACGTCGTGACCGAAAAGGTTGTGGAAATGGCTTCCGTTCAGCCCGACGAAGAGCATTTCGAAGCAGAGCCACTGCCAGAGCTTGACGGTGTTGAGGTGGTTGCGTCAGCCGAAGCTGAAAGGGCTGAACCGCCTAAATCCGCTTGGGGCAAGGTTAAAGGCTGGTTCTCTTAACCGATCAATACATCCCCGCTGGTACGACAGTGGGGATGTTATCTCGTGGGGGCTCAGCCCCAGCTATAGTTGAAACTAACAGAGATGCGTTCGTCTTCTTCGGCCATGTTCATTGGCACTTCGTGACGTAACCAGCTTTCCCATAGCAAGACATCACCGACCGCTGGCTTTACATATATAAACGACCGCAATTCCTCGCGGGCGTCTTTGACGCGGGTGGGTGCGGCCATCATCATGGGCAGGCGCGGGTCTTCGAGTTTGAGCGCGCTCGCGCCCTCGGGCATAGCGACATAGGTTGTGCCGCTGATCACCGAATGCGGGTGGATGTGGCCGGTGTGAATGCCGCCGGGCGGAAGGATGTTGATCCAGATATCCTCGAGCTTGAGCTCTTTATCACCCAGATCAAATTCAAGATCCTTAGCAAAGGCGGCGACATGCGCGTCGAGGTTTTTGACCAGATCAGCAAAGATCGGAAAACGCCACGGTAGATCGCTAAGCGATGCATAGGACGTATAGCCTGGAAACCCATGTTCCTCGCACCATTCTTGGCCGGCCTCATCGTCATCGGCGATGACAAGGCAAGAGTTCTCCAGCTCGGCTGGGTCGATGGCGCCATGTTCGGACAGGGCGGCTTGGTAAAGGCGGGTCGCGAAAAGCGATTTGATATTAGACATGGCGTGATCATACCGCATGGTTTTGCCGGGAGCGAGAGCAACGTGCGGGCGTCAAGGCTGCTGGCCTACGGCGGGACACGAAACCAAGAGGTTCAATGGTCAAACAGGGGTTGCTTTATTGGGGGATGAGGTCTAAACGGCGCACTTCTACACCCACTCCACCGGGAATCGGGTCACGCCTATGTGCGGCCTACCGGTGATGTTGACAAAGGAAAATGGCATGAACGCCAATGAACTGCGGGATAAAACGCCCGATCAGCTCCGTGAAGAGCTGGTAAACCTGAAAAAAGAATCCTTTAACCTGCGCTTTCAGCAGGCCACAGGCCAACTTGAAAACACTTCTGGTATCCGCGCTGCACGCCGCAACGCTGCCAAAGTAAAAACAATTCTGAACGAAAAAGCAGCGTCCGCTGCTTCGGAGGCTTAATCTATGCCTAAGCGTATCCTAGCTGGGGTTGTTACAAGCAACCAAAACGAACAGACGGTCACAGTATCTGTAGAGCGTCGTTATAAGCACCCGCTGCTTCAGAAAACTATTCGTAAGTCCAAGAAATACCGGGCGCACGATGAGAAGAACGCATTCAACGTCGGTGACCAAGTACGCATTCAAGAATGTGCACCGAAGTCGAAAACGAAACGCTGGGAAGTGATCGCGTCTTAAGGCGTCCACCAACAGTTTAATCGAAACCCTGGGGCCCCGGACGGAAATCGGGAATACCTCATAGGTCGGAAGGAAACCAAATGATCCAGATGCAGACCAATCTGGATGTTGCTGACAACAGCGGCGCTCGCCGTGTTCAGTGCATCAAGGTTCTGGGTGGCTCACATCGTCGTTACGCGAGTGTCGGTGACATTATCGTAGTATCGGTGAAAGAAGCCATTCCACGTGGCCGCGTAAAGAAAGGTGACGTCCGTAAGGCCGTCGTCGTGCGCACCGCAAAAGAAGTTCGCCGTGAAGACGGCACAGCGATTCGTTTTGACAGCAACGCTGCCGTCATCCTGAATAACGCTGGTGAGCCAATGGGTACGCGTATCTTTGGCCCAGTTGTTCGCGAACTGCGTGCGAAAAACTTCATGAAAATCATCTCGCTTGCTCCGGAGGTGCTGTAACTATGGCTGCTAAACTCCGTAAAGGTGACGACGTGATCGTTCTTGCCGGTAAAGACAAAGGTCAAAAGGGCACTATCTCGTCCATCGACCCGAAATCAGGCAAAGCAATCGTAGACGGCGTAAACATGGCCGTTCGTCACGTAAAGCAATCTCAGGCGACACAAGGTGGCCGCACGCCAAAGGCGATGCCGATCCAACTGTCAAACCTGGCAATCGTTGACAAAAATGGCAAAGCAACACGCGTTGGCTTCCGTATGGATGGCGACAACAAAGTGCGCTTCGCTAAGACAACAGGGGATGCGATCTAATGCTTGATACCGCAAACTATACCCCACGTTTGAAGGCTGAATACGCTTCTAAGATTCGCGCAGCGATGAAAGAAGAGTTCAGTTATAAGAACGACATGCAGATCCCACGTTTGGACAAAATTGTTCTGAACATCGGCTGCGGTGCAGAAGCTGTCCGTGACAGCAAGAAAGCAAAATCCGCTCAGGAAGATCTGACAACAATCGCCGGTCAAAAGGCCATGACAACACGCGCTAAGAAGTCAATCGCTGGTTTCCGCGTTCGTGAAGACATGCCGCTTGGTGCAAAGGTAACTTTGCGTGGCGATAAAATGTACGAATTCCTGGATCGTCTGATCACAGTTGCTATGCCTCGTATCCGCGATTTCCGCGGCGTATCTGGCAAATCCTTTGACGGTCGCGGCAACTATGCCACTGGCCTAAAAGAGCACCTGGTGTTCCCCGAGATCAACTTCGATAAAATCGATGAGAACTGGGGCATGGACATCGTCATCTGCACCACAGCGAACACTGACGCTGAAGCAAAAGCATTGTTGAAAGCTTTCAACATGCCTTTCAACAGCTAAGCGTTAGGGAGAGATTAGAAATGGCTAAGAAATCCATGATCGCACGCGAAGTTAAGCGTGAAAAGCTGGTGGCCCAGTACGCTGAAAAGCGCGCGGCGCTGAAGGCGATCATCAACGACAAAGAAAAGCCCGTAGAAGAGCGTTTCAAGGCAACCCTTGAACTGGCAAAACTGCCACGCAACTCTTCTGCAACGCGTCTTCACAACCGTTGTCAGCTCACCGGGCGTCCACACGCCTACTACCGTAAACTCAAGATCAGCCGGATCGCGCTGCGGGACCTTGGTTCCAATGGCGAAATTCCTGGTATGGTCAAGTCGAGCTGGTAAGGAGAGCATAAGATGAACGATCCTATCGGTGATATGCTAACACGCATCCGTAACGGCCAAATGCGCGGCAAAGCGGCGGTGGAAACACCTGCTTCTAAACTGCGTGGTTGGGTTCTGGACGTGCTTTCTGACGAAGGTTACATCCGGGGTTACGCTAAAAAAGATGGCAAAGACGGTCACCCCGCTTTTGCAATCGAACTGAAGTACTACGAGGGTACTCCTGTTATTCGTGAAGTGAAGCGGGTTTCTAAGCCTGGCCGTCGCGTTTACATGGGTCCAAATGACCTCCCGTCTGTCCGTCAGGGCTTGGGTGTGTCGATTGTCTCCACCTCTAAGGGTGTGATGTCGGATGCAAACGCACGTGCGGCCAATGTTGGCGGCGAAGTGCTCTGCACTGTATTCTAAGGGGATAACATGTCTCGTATTGGTAAAAAACCGGTTGAGCTGCCCGCAGGCGTTACTGCCTCGGTTTCAGGTCAAACCGTAGAAGTTAAGGGCCCTAAAGGGACCCAGACTTTTAAGGCCACTGACGACGTCACCATCTCTATTGATGGTAACGTTGTTACTGTAGAACCACGCGGCAAATCCAAGCGCGCGCGCCAGCAGTGGGGCATGAGCCGCACAATGGTTGCGAACCTTGCGACTGGCGTTTCCGAAGGCTTCAAGAAAGAGCTTGAGCTGTCGGGTGTTGGTTACCGTGCACAGATGCAGGGCAATGTCCTGAAACTGTCATTGGGCTACAGCCATGATGTGAATTTCGAAGTGCCAGAGGGTGTCACAGTGACATCTGCAAAGCCAACCGAAATCACAGTGGAAGGTATCGACGCACAACTTGTTGGTCAGGTCGCGGCAAATATCCGCGCTTGGCGTAAGCCAGAGCCTTATAAAGGCAAAGGTATCAAGTACAAAGGCGAATACATCTTCCGCAAAGAAGGCAAGAAGAAGTAAGGAACGCACAGATGGCAAACAGCAAAAGAACTCTGTTTCTGAAGCGCCGCATGCGCGTTCGGAACAAAATCAAGGGCGTTACAGCGAACCAAGGGCGTGCGCGCCTGTCTGTTCACCGCTCGAACAAAAACATCAGCGTCCAGCTGATCGACGACGTCAAAGGCGTGACTATCGCGTCTGCTTCGTCTCTCGAAAAAACACTGGGCGTGGTTGGCAAGAACAACATCGAAGCCGCGACCAAGGTGGGTGCTGCAATCGCAGAACGCGCCAAGAAAGCCGGCATCGAAGTTGCTTACTTCGACCGTGGTGGTTTCCTCTTTCACGGCAAAGTTAAGGCTCTGGCCGAGGCTGCACGTGAAGGCGGTTTGAAAGTCTAAGACAGCGTAGAGGGTCCCGGACATGTTCGGGACCCTCTCGATGATCCAGGCCTGCAAGGGCACTGCGATCGTACAAAACGGTGCAATGCACCATTCATAAAAGGACGCCACATATGGCAGAACGTGAAAACCGCGGCCGCGGCCGCAACCGTGAAGAACAAGCTCCTGAGTTTGCTGACCGCTTGGTCGCAATCAACCGGGTATCTAAAACCGTAAAAGGTGGTAAGCGCTTTGGTTTCGCAGCACTTGTTGTTGTTGGCGACCAAAAAGGCCGCGTTGGTTTCGGTAAGGGTAAAGCGAAAGAAGTACCTGAAGCGATCCGCAAAGCGACTGAGCAAGCTAAGCGTCAGATGATCCGTGTTGCCCTGCGCGACGGCCGGACACTGCACCACGATATCGAAGGCCGTCACGGCGCCGGTAAAGTTGTTATGCGTACAGCCCCAGTTGGTACCGGTATCATCGCCGGTGGTCCAATGCGTGCTGTTTTCGAAATGCTCGGCGTTCAGGACGTTGTTTCTAAGTCGATTGGTTCGCAGAACCCATACAACATGATCCGCGCCACTATGAATGGCCTTTCTAAAGAGCAATCCCCACGCAACGTCGCTCAGCGCCGTGGCAAAAAGGTTGCTGACATCCTGCCGAAGCGTGACGAAGCACCTGCTGCCGCCACTGCTGAAGCAGCAGACGCGTAAGGAACCTGAACAATGGCAAAAACGATTGTTGTTAAGCAGGTGGGTTCGCCCATCCGCCGCCCCGCCAAACAGCGCGCTACGCTGATCGGTCTGGGCCTGAACAAAATGAACCGTACTAAAGAACTGGAAGATACTCCTTCAGTTCGTGGCATGGTTAACTCGATCAGCCACATGGTCGAAATCATCGAAGAAAAAGGCTAACGCCTTACCCAGCCCGTCTGGGTTTCGTTGACATGATTTAGAAACGCCCTCGGGAAACCGGGGGCGTTTCTACGTTTGGCCTAATCCTAAAGTCCGTATCGCTCGAATCGTATGGGTGTGATCCGATCTCGTCGTGCGCGCTGTTTGCGCGCTTAGCGTATTTGGAGGAGGAAACCATGTCTCATAAACTTTCTGGGGGCTGCGATCATATTAAGACTTATTCTGACGCCGACCCCATCGACAATCACACCTGCCATTGCTCTGTCTGCAAAAGCGTGACGGGACAGCCGACGACTCATGTTGCGTTTTTTAAACACAACGATCTTGTGGCTGATGGATCCGCAAGGCTGAACCGTCAGCCGTTCAACGCAGCTAACCCTGATGGACCGCTTGAATTATGTACCTGCGCGGATTGCGGTACGCCGATCATGCTCGACGATAAAGAAAAAAGGATTCGCGCAATTGTGCCAAATCTAATGGGCTATGATGCGTCTTTTCCGGCGGCAACGTATCACGCGTTCTATGATCCTAAGACTGGCGAAACACGCCCAACGGATGGGCGCCCAGTGAGCGACGCTTTGCGGGCAGATTTTGTTTGGCCAACACCTAACTGAACAAAGGTTGTCGCCCGATCTTTCTAAGGGAGAAAGGTTGGGGCGACGCGCATCTTGGTCTGTATACTGCACTTGCGGCATTCCAATGCTGCATAGCAGCAATTCCGAACCAGCGTTTGTTGCATGGCTCTGAAACGCCTATCTTGAGGTCAAGGAATTCAACGCCCCCGCGCTGACCGCAGCGTTAAATGGGCATCGCTCGAGAAGGAAAATACAATGGCTTACGCAAACGCATACCTCCAGACCGCGACCAACAATCAGTTTGGTCGCATGGTTAACGACACTATTGCAGGTTTCAAAGCTGCAAGCGCACGTCGCGCGGTTTATCGCGAAGTATTCGGTCAATTGAACAGCATGTCTGACCGTGACCTAGACGATATTGGTGTGGCACGTATTGCGATCCGCGATGTGGCTAAGCAGGCCGCATACGGCGACGCATAGCTTTTTAGTAACAAGTGACGAGTATATACGCCGGATGAGAAATCATCCGGCGTTTTTTATTTGCGCGTCAAATGCGCGCGCCCATGGGTTGTGTGTGCTGTGCCTACTTGATCCAGCGTCGCCATCCGTCTATACGCCGCGGGTCGGATCACGTTGACCCGATTCATTTTAACGCCGTGTTTGACCGCTCCCGTCGCTGGGGGTCAGTTCCGGCAAAAGGAGAAGCGACATGAAACTGAATGAACTTCACGATAACGAAGGCGCAACACAACGCAAGAAACGCATTGGCCGTGGTCCAGGTTCTGGCATGGGTAAAACCGGTGGTCGTGGTATCAAAGGTCAAAAGTCACGTTCTGGTGTTGCGATCAAAGGCTTCGAAGGCGGCCAAATGCCAATTTACCAACGTCTGCCTAAGCGTGGCTTTAACAAGCCGAACCGCAAGGCATTTGCTGTTGTAAACCTTGGCCTGATCCAGAAATTCATCGACGAAGGCAAGATCGACATCAAAGCAGACATCACCGAAGATGCGCTGATTGCGTCAGGTCTGGTTCGTCGCAAAAAAGACGGTATCCGCGTTCTTGCTAAGGGCGATTTCAACGCTAAAGCAACAATCGTTGTTACTGGTGCGTCTGCGGGCGCTGTAGAAGCTGTCGCTAAAGCAGGCGGTTCACTGACTGTCGCAACTGTCGCAGCGGCTGAGTAAGGCTTGTGAGCGGCGGTAACGTCGCTTACATATTCTTTCAAGTTTTCCCAAACGCCGCCAACGGGAAACCGTCTGGCGGCGTTTAGCATGAAAAGAGACCCAAATGGCTTCTGCAGCAGAGCAAATGGCTTCGAACATTAGTTGGAGCGCGTTCGGTAAGGCAACGGAACTGCGTCAGCGCATTCTATTTACCATCGGGATGCTGATGGTTTATCGCCTCGGTACTTATATCCCTGTTCCCGGTATTGATTCTATCGCATTGCGTGATTTCATGACGCAGGCCTCTAGTGGTATTGGCGGCATCCTGTCTATGTTCACCGGTGGTGCGCTATCACGTATGGCGATATTTACCCTTGGTATTATGCCTTACATTTCTGCATCCATCGTGATGCAGTTGCTTGGCTCAATGTGGGAGCCGCTAAAAAACCTTAAGAAAGAAGGCGAACAAGGTCGCCGTAAGCTGACGCAATACACGCGGTACGGCACTGTGTTCCTCGCGACCGTGCAGGCCTATGGTCTGTCTGTCGGCCTTGAGGCTGGTGGTTTCGCGACTGATCCGGGTCTCTTCTTTCGGGCTTCGTGTGTGATCACTATTGTCGGCGGCACAATGCTTTTGATGTGGATTGGTGAGCAGATCACGTCGCGCGGGATCGGTAACGGCATCTCTTTGATCATTTTCGTTGGTATTATCGCTGAAATTCCGGCGGCAATGGCGCAGTTCCTTGCCCAAGGTCGTTCTGGAACGATCAGCCCACTGACAATTATTGGCATTCTGCTGATGGTTGGTGTGGTTCTGTTGTTCGTGGTATTTATGGAGCGTTCGCTTCGGAAAATTCACATTCAGTATCCGCGTCAACAGCGCGGTATGAAAGTGTATGATGGATCGTCCAGCCACCTGCCGATCAAAGTAAACCCAGCCGGCGTTATTCCTGCGATCTTTGCCTCTGCGCTGCTGTTGCTTCCAACAACCATCAGCACGTTCAGTGGGGGTACATCTGGACCAGTCATGTCGACGATCTTAGCGTTGTTTGGTCCCGGTCAACCGCTTTATCTGATATTCTTCGGGGGCATGATCGTGTTCTTCACGTATTTCTACACGCGTGAAGTCGCCTTTAAGACCGATGAAGTTGCTGAAAACCTAAAAAGCCAAAACGGCTTCGTGCCGGGCATTCGTCCAGGTAAGAAGACGGCTGAATATCTGGATTATGTTGTTACCCGCATTCTTGTGCTTGGTTCGGGCTATCTGGCGCTCGTTGCGCTATTGCCTGAAATCATCCGGGCGCAACTGTCTGTGCCATTCTATTTTGGTGGTACGTCAGTGCTGATCATCGTGTCGGTCGGGATGGATACGATCCAACAAGTCCAGTCGCATCTCGTCGCCCATCAATACGAAGGTCTGATTGAGAAATCACAGCTGCGTGGTAAACGCAGTGCAAATAAACGTAAGGGGCCTTCGCGTCGATGAACATTATTCTGCTGGGACCGCCCGGAGCGGGCAAGGGAACACAAGCACGCAAGCTTGTTGAAGAACGAAACATGGTGCAACTAAGCACTGGGGACATGTTACGTGCCGCGCGGACCAGCGGGACTGAAATGGGCAAGAAAGTCGCAGCCGTTATGGATGCTGGCAATCTTGTGACCGACGACATCGTAATCGGCTTGATCCGCGAACAGCTCGAGGCTGACAACGGTGCAGACGGTTACATTTTTGATGGCTTCCCACGCACATTGGCGCAGGCTGATGCCTTGGGCCGTCTGTTGATGGACATGGGTGAAAACCTTGACAGCGTTATCGAAATGCAAGTGGATGATGAGGCCCTCGTTGACCGTATTACTGCCCGTTCTACATGCGGGAACTGTGGTGAGGTCTATAACGATAACACCAAGCCAATCCCAGCGGGCAACAAATGCACCAACTGCGGTGCATCTGATTTCCAACGTCGTGCCGATGATAACGAAGAAAGCCTGCGCACCCGCCTGATGGCGTATTACAAACAGACCAGCCCGCTGGTCGGTTATTACTATGCCAAAGGCGATCTGAAATCCGTGGATGGCTTGGCCAGCATGGATGATGTTGCGAAAAGCATTTCGGCGGCGCTGGCGTAAATTTCTAGAAATTTACGCGTCAGGTGGATTTTCTAGAAAATCCATCGCTCCACTTTAGGTGGGTTGACCCGATAGGAAATGCCCCCTAAACAACGCCATCCCGAAAGGGAATCAATAGATAGTTAGTGGGTCGCACCCGTGACGCTATCAACCACCTCGATATGACTTAAGCCCGGGCGCATCGCTTCGGGCTTGCGTTGTGAAAAAAGGGTCTGGAATGACGGACCCGCAACCAAAAGGAATTGCACACGTGGCACGTATCGCCGGCGTAAACATCCCGACTGCAAAGCGGGTTCCAATCGCCCTTACTTATATCACCGGAATTGGCCCTGCCAAATCTGAAGAAATCTGTGAAGCTGTCAAAATTGACCGCACACGTCGCGTCAACGAATTGTCAGACGCCGAAGTATTGGCGATTCGCGAATACATCGACGCGAACCTGACAGTTGAAGGTGACTTGCGTCGTGAAGTCACAATGAACGTCAAGCGTCTGATGGACCTTGGTTGCTACCGTGGCCTACGCCACCGTCGTAACCTGCCTGTTCGTGGGCAGCGTACATCAACAAACGCACGTACACGCAAGGGTCCTGCAAAGGCCATTGCTGGTAAGAAGAAATAAGGGAGATCTGACAGATGGCACGCGATACCAAACGCACCAAAAAGAAGGTCTCCAAGAACATCGCCGCTGGCGTTGCTCACGTGAACTCTTCTTTCAACAACACAAAAATCCTCATCTCCGATGTGCAGGGCAACGCGATCTCTTGGTCGTCTGCTGGCACAATGGGCTTTAAGGGGTCACGTAAGTCGACACCTTATGCTGCTCAGATGGCTGCTGAGGATGCAGGCAAGAAAGCTCAAGATCACGGCGTGAAAACGCTAGAGGTCGAAGTGCAGGGTCCTGGTTCTGGCCGTGAAAGCGCATTGCGCGCACTGGCTGCTGCTGGTTTTAACATCACATCTATCCGTGACGTGACACCAATGGCACACAACGGTTGCCGCCCACCAAAGCGCCGCCGCGTCTAATTTCACCCAAACGCTTTGGGGTCGTGCATTTATTGCGCGGCCCCAATACGTCATTTTGAAACCTCGGGCGTTTGCCTTTTGGACATGAAGGCAGACAGGAATGGAGGGACACATGATCCACAAGAACTGGGCTGAGTTGATTAAACCAACTCAATTGGAAGTTAAGCCGGGTAACGACCCGATGCGTCAGGCGACAGTGATTGCCGAGCCGCTCGAGCGTGGCTTTGGTCTGACATTGGGCAACGCGCTGCGTCGCGTACTGATGTCTTCGTTGCAAGGTGCTGCGATTACTGCTGTACAGATCGACAACGTCCTGCACGAATTCTCTTCCGTGTCCGGTGTACGTGAAGACGTCACTGACATCGTTCTGAACCTCAAAGGCGTCGCTATCCGCATGGAAGTCGAAGGCCCAAAGCGTTTGTCCGTTCAGGCCAAAGGCCCTGGCGTTGTGACAGCTGCTGACATTTCAGAAACTGCTGGAATCGAAGTTCTGAACAAAGACCACGTTATTTGTCACCTTGATGATGGCGCTGATCTGTACATGGAACTGACCGTGAATACCGGTAAGGGCTATGTTGCTGCAGACAAGAACAAGCCAGAAGACGCACCGATCGGCATGATTGCCATCGACGCGATCTATTCGCCTGTGAAAAAAGTGAGCTATGACGTTCAGCCGACTCGTGAAGGTCAGGTTTTGGACTATGATAAGCTGACGATGAAAGTCGAAACGGACGGTTCGATTACACCTGACGATGCGGTTGCTTACGCAGCACGTATTCTGCAGGATCAACTTTCTATCTTCGTCAACTTCGACGAGCCTGAATCTGCTTCTACTGGTGCAGACGATGACGGTCTTGAGTTCAACCCGCTTCTGCTGAAGAAAGTGGACGAGCTTGAACTATCTGTCCGTTCGGCAAACTGCCTGAAGAACGACAACATCGTTTACATCGGTGATCTGATCCAGAAAACCGAAGCAGAAATGCTGCGCACACCTAACTTTGGCCGTAAGTCTTTGAATGAAATCAAAGAAGTACTGTCAGGCATGGGTCTGCACCTTGGCATGGATGTTGAGGATTGGCCGCCGGACAACATCGAAGATCTGGCGAAAAAGTTCGAAGATCAGTTCTAAGAATTTGGGTGGGCCTTCGGGCCCATCCGCACAAATGCCAGCACGGGCTGGGAATACTCGGACAATTCTGTCCCACTAACGGAGCAGGCGTCATCGCAGCGCAGGCCCATCATAAAACAAAATGGAGACTATCAAATGCGTCACGCACGAGGTTACCGCCGCCTGAACCGTACACACGAACACCGCAAAGCGCTGTTCGCGAACATGGCTGGCTCGCTCATTGAACATGAGCAAATCAAAACAACATTGCCAAAAGCGAAAGAACTTCGCCGCATTGTTGAAAAGCTTGTTACACTTGCAAAACGTGGTGATCTGCACGCACGTCGTCAGGCAAACGCACGCCTGAAGCAAGAAATGCACACAGCGAAACTGTTCGAAATCTTGGGGCCACGCTACCAAGACCGTCAGGGTGGTTACATCCGCATCATGAAAGCTGGTTTCCGTTACGGTGACATGGCGCCAATGGCGATCATCGAATTCGTAGACCGCGATGTTGATGCTAAAGGTTCTGCTGACAAAGCACGTCTGGCTGAGTTCGAAGCTCTCGAGGATTAATTTCCCGACATTTCGTTGAGATTTTGCAAAGCCTCGCGGTATCGCGGGGCTTTCGCTTTTTGAGATAAGGCATATGTTTCCCCTATGGCTGACTTATTCGCATCCGCCCCTACTGATACACCCGCTGGCCCCCGCCCGCTGGCCGATCGTTTGCGTCCACAGCGGTTGGGTGATGTCATTGGGCAGGAACAGGTTCTTGGCCCAGATGCCCCGTTGGGCACGATGTTGGCATCTGGATCGCTGTCGTCATTGATTTTTTGGGGCCCGCCGGGCGTCGGTAAGACGACAATTGCACGTTTGCTGGCGGATGAAACGGATCTCCATTTCGTCCAGATTAGCGCGATCTTTACGGGCGTGCCGGACCTACGCAAAGTTTTTGAGGCCGCCAAGCTGCGCCGCCAAAACGGTAAGGGTACGTTGTTGTTCGTGGACGAGATTCACCGCTTCAACAAAGCGCAGCAAGATGGATTTCTGCCCTACATGGAAGACGGGACCATTCTTCTGGTTGGTGCCACGACCGAAAATCCGTCGTTTGAACTGAACGCTGCGGTGCTAAGCCGTTCGCAGGTGTTGATCCTGACCCGGCTGGACCTTGCTGATCTTGAACGCCTTGCGCAACGTGCCGAGAAGGACTTGGACCGCGGGTTGCCGCTCGATGGTCACGCCCGCGAAGCGCTGCTTGAGATGGCCGATGGTGATGGCCGTGCGCTGTTGAACTTGATTGAACAAGTCGCGGCGTGGAAGGTCGAGGGTAAGCTTTCTACAGACGACTTGACCAAACGTTTGATGAAGCGTGCTGCGAAATACGACAAGTCAGGTGAAGAACATTACAATCTAATCAGTGCGTTACATAAATCTGTGCGGGGATCTGACCCTGATGCCGCGCTTTATTGGTTTGCGCGTATGCTGGCCGGGGGTGAAGACCCGCGTTATTTGGCGCGCCGCATTACCCGTATGGCTGTCGAAGAGGTTGGGCTTGCTGATCCGCAGGCGCAGGCGGTTTGTCTGCAATCGTGGGATACCTACGAACGCATCGGCAGCCCAGAGGGTGAGCTGGCCCTTGCGCAGGCGCTGGTCTATGTCGCCTTGGCGCCGAAATCGAACGCCGCCTATGTCGGGTATAAAGCCGCGGTGGTCGCCGCGAAAAGCACAGGTTCCACCCCGCCACCGAGCCATATCATCAATGCGCCGACCAAGATGATGAAGGAGCAGGGATTTGGCGCAGGCTATGCCTACGATCATGACGCCGAAGACGCGTTTTCGGGGCAGAACTATTTCCCAGATGGTATGAAGCGCGGTGTTTACTACATGCCCGTTGATCGTGGGTTTGAACGAGAGTTGAAAAAACGTGTTGATTACTTTGCTGGCCTACGGGCAAAGCGAGCCAAGAATTGACATCCGCAGGCGAACAGGCCAAGGCACACACATGATGACACCAGTAATTTCAGTGGCTCTGGGCGGCGCGATTGGCGCTGTTGGCCGGTACGGCGTAAACATCGCGGCAACTCGGTTGGCTGGGATCGGTTTTCCATGGGGGACCGTTACTGTGAACGTGCTTGGGTCGTTTTTTATGGGCGTCATGGTTGTCGTTTTGGCGCATAAGGGCGGCATGCGTTTTGCACCACTTCTTATGACGGGGATGTTGGGCGGCTTTACAACGTTTTCGGCGTTTTCTTTGGACGCAGTGACGTTGGTTGAACGAGGACAAGTCGTTCACGCAGCAGCCTATGTGATCGGCACGGTGCTGGTCGGACTAATTGCAATCATGGCCGGTATGGCCCTAACACGGTGGGCCATAGCATGAGCGGCGTACAGACAAAAATTATCGGCCCTGACGACGGGGATCAACGGTTAGACCGCTATCTGCGGCGCCTATTCCCCCATGTCACGCAAGGGCGCATCGAAAAGATGTGTCGCAAGGGGGAATTGCGCGTGGATGGTGGGCGCGTAAAATCAAATACCCGGCTTGAAGTTGGTCAAAAGGTCCGCATTCCGCCATTGCCAACAGAGGAAGAAGCAGAAGCGCTTCGGTCGTTGGCTAAGCAAGGCGTGACCAAGGCCGACGCCAAGCTGATCCAATCATGCGTGATCTACAAAGATGACCACATCATTGCGATCAACAAACCACACGGTTTGGCAACGCAAGGCGGAACGAACACGAGCCGCCACGTTGACGGCATGGCCGAGGCGTTGACCTTTGGCTATGATGAAAAGCCGCGCCTTGTGCACCGTTTGGACAAGGACACGTCTGGTGTCTTGTTGCTGGCGCGTACACGCATGATGGCGAAAAAACTGACCGAGAACCTGAAGCATCGCGAAACCCGCAAAATTTACTGGGCCGCTGTTGCAGGTGTTCCGCATCCGCGTGCTGGCACGATCAAATACGGTTTGGTCAAATCTGGTGGTCACGGTCGTGGTGCTGAAAATGAAAAGATGCGTTGCGTGCACCCGCGTGAAGTGGACAGCACCGAAGGCGCGAAACGCGCGACATCGGATTACGCTGTGATGGATACGCTGGCGTCACGTGCATCGTGGTGTGCTTTGGTGCCAATCACAGGTCGTACTCACCAGCTTCGTGCGCATATGGCCGAGATCGGGCACCCGATCATTGGCGATGGGAAATACGGTGGCTCTGGTCAGGAAAACCTTGGTGATGGCTGGGGTGCTGGCATGGGCAGCGAAATTGGTCGCAAGATGCACTTGCACGCGCGTTCACTAACGATCGAACACCCTGAGACTGGTGCGACGCTGCATATCACAGCGCCACTGCCAGAGCATATGCAAAACACATGGGATTTCGTGGGTTGGGTCGTGGGGCACGCCCCCGTCGATCCGTTCAATATGCCGGATGAGTGATCTACGCCTTGTAATATTTGATGTCGACGGCACGCTTGTCGACAGTCAGGCCGAGATTTTGGCCGCGATGACACATGCATTTGGGGCTGAAGGTCGTGCGATGCCGGATCGGTCTGATGTGCTGTCTATTGTTGGGCTTTCACTCGAGGTGGCGTTTGCCCGATTATGCCCTAATGTCGATCAGGCGGGGCAAGCCCGGCTGGTAGAAGGCTACAAGGATGCGTTCAGTACGCAGCGGGCAAAGAACGCGGACCACGGGCCGTTGTATCCGGGGGCTCGCGCGGTGCTTGATACTTTCGCAGCGCAGGACAACACGCTGTTGGCTGTGGCGACTGGCAAGTCGCGGCGTGGCTTAGATAAGCTGCTAGAGCGGCATGCACTGGAAGGTTTCTTTCACAGCGAACAAGTTGCTGATCACCATCCGTCGAAGCCAAACCCTTCGATGATCTTAACGGCGATGAATGAATTAGGTGTTGCCCAGAGCCGTGCCGTAATGGTGGGCGACACCACGTATGACATGGATATGGCGCGCGCCGCTGGCGTGGCAAAAATTGGCGTTGGATGGGGCTATCACGCGGCTGATTTACTGATGCCTGATATCCTTATCCACGAATTTGGCGCGTTGCCCGGCGCCGTTGACGAACTAGCAGGACAGTAAAATGAGCGATTGGAAACCAAAACGTTTCTGGACCACAGCAACCGCGACTGAATGCGACGGGGGGTTCACGGTATTGTTGGACGACCGTGGCGTGAGGACTCCGGCAAAGTCATCACTGACGGTGCCGACCATCGCACTGGCCGAAGCTATTGCGGCCGAGTGGGATGCACAAATCGAAACCGTCGATCCCGTGACAATGCCGCTAACACGTGGTGCAAATGCTGCAATTGATAAGGTTCGCACGCAACATGCGGAAGTTGCGGCGCTATTGTCAGAATACGGTGATAGTGATTTGCTTTGCTACCGTGCCGCAGGGCCTGATGCATTGATTGCGCGGCAGGCAGCACACTGGGACCCGATCCTGGAGTGGGCAGCCGAATCGCTGGATGTGCGCCTTGCTGTTGGCGAAGGCGTTATGCACGTGGCGCAAAATCCCGATGCTTTGGCGCGATTACGGGCTGAGGTCGAGAGTTTCGACGAATTTTCATTAGCCGCAGCACATGACCTGATTAGCATATCAGGATCGTTGGTTTTGGCGTTGGCCGTCACCCGCAAAGCGATTACCGTCGATCACGCATGGATGGTTTCGCGCATCGACGAACATTGGCAAATTGAGCAATGGGGTGAAGATGATGAAGCATCTGCCCTAGAATTGACCAAGCGCGCCGCATTTATGGACGCCGCGCGGTTTTATGAGCTTTCCCGTCGCTAGGTAATTGTCCTGTTTCGGTCTAATTGGCAGGAAAAATGCCTGTTTTGGCAGCGTTTGCCTAGGGTTTTCTATTTGTGACCCTTGACCTCATTGTGTGATTCCGCACACTCTAGCGGCATTGAGAGGGGGGACTTCTTTTCTCATTCACCACACTGTCCAATAGGACGGGATAAAATACTGCCCCTCTTGTTAGGGGTGGAAACTCAGGAAGAGGTAAAAATGAAAAAAACCGTATTCTTCGGCGCGCTGACTGTTGCTGGCTTGACTGCCGGTATGGCTTCTGCGGCGACACTGGACGATGTCAAAGCACGTGGCTCGCTGAACTGCGGCGTTACAACTGGTCTTGTTGGTTTTGCTGCACCTGACGCCGAAGGCGTTTGGGAAGGTTTCGACGTTGGCGTATGCCGCGCAGTCGCTGCTGCAATCTTTGGTGATCCTACTGCAGTGGAATTCGTTCCAACAACTGGCCAGACACGTTTCACAGCGCTTGCTTCCGGCGAAATCGACCTTCTCGCACGTAACACAACATGGACAATGAGCCGTGACGTCGATCTGAAGTTCGAATTTGTTGGCGTGAACTACTATGATGGTCAAGGTTTCCTTGTACCAAAAGCGCTTGGCGTGACATCTGCTAAAGAACTGGACGGCGCAACTGTATGTATCCAAACTGGTACAACCACAGAGCTGAACCTTGCTGACTTCTTCCGCGTCAACGACATCAGCTACGAGCCGGTTCCAATCGAAACAAACGCTGAAGGTCAACAGCAGTACCTTGCTGGTGCTTGTGACGTGTACACAACAGACGCATCTGGTCTGGCTGCGACACGTGCGACTTTCGAAAACCCAGCTGATCACGTTTTGCTGCCTGAAATCATCTCTAAAGAGCCACTCGGCCCGCTTGTTCGCCACGGCGACAACGAATGGGGTGATATCGCACGTTGGACACTGAACGCACTGATCACAGCCGAAGAGCTGGGCGTGACCTCAGAAAACATCGAAGAGCTTGCTGCGACTCCGGGTAACAACCCTGAAGTTAACCGTCTGTTGGGCACCGAAGGTGAACTGGGCGCGCAACTGGGTCTGGATGCTGACTGGGCGAAGAACGCAATCGCTGCTGGTGGTAACTACGGCGAATTGTTCGACAACAACATCGGCGAAAACACTTCGATCGGTCTGGCCCGTGGCCTGAACGCACAATGGACAGATGGCGGCTTGATCTACTCTCCGCCTTTCCGTTAAGAACTGAAAACGGCGAAGGGCTCGGTTTTTAACCGGGCCCTTTACCCAATGGCGACCACGCTAAATAATAAAAATGCGTATCCTGCGCGTGATGACAGTCAGATTAACTGACGCGCACGCGGCCTATATCAGGACGCACCGGGAGATAAATATATGTCGACGTTGACCGACCCGCCTAAGCCGGGTTTTCGGCTAAGCCAACTTATTTACGATACACGCTATCGATCCATCACCATCCAGGTAATTGCATTGGCGCTGATCGTCGCTGCGTTCTGGTGGTTGGGAAACAACACAGTGAACAACCTCAATGCGTTGGGTAAGGACTTTAATTTTGGGTTCCTGAATAACGCTGCGGGCTATGACATTAACCAAAAGCTAATAGCGTATAATAACCAGATGTCGCACGGACGTGCCGCATTGGTTGGTATTCTGAATACGCTGTTGGTGGCATTTCTTGGCTGTATTGCAGCTTTGATCATCGGTGTGTTCGTGGGCGTCTTACGGTTGTCTAAAAACTGGGTCGTAAGTAAGCTGATGGCCGTTTACGTCGAAGGCTTTCGTAACGTACCGCTTTTGATTTGGATCCTGCTGATTGGCGCTGTGATGTCAGAAAGCATGCCGCAGCCGCGGGAATTCCGAGGTGAAAACGCAACGCAAAGCATGTATTTCAGCGATAACGTGGCGGTAACGAACCGCGGCATTTGGATTCCGCGTATTGGCTTTACGAATTCGGTAAGCGGCGAAGAAGCCGTTGCACCAGTGGAAGGTGCCGCTGCTGTGGCATCCGGTGGGCTGGATTGGTTGCTGGTTCTTGGAACACTGGGTCTTAGCCTTTTTGCGATGCGGCTGGTTCGTCAACGTGCAGACCGTATTCAACAAGCAACCGGCGAGCGCCCAACGACGTGGTATCAACGACTTGGACTGTTGGTTATTCCCGTGGGCATCGTTCTGTTTCTTTTGGGGGCGACGATCGTATCGCCTTACCTAAAAGGATTTAACTTTACTGAGGGCATCCACCTTCGGAACTCTTTGATCGCGCTTTGGTTTGCGCTGTCACTATACACAGGTGCATTTATCGCGGAAATCGTTCGCGCTGGTATCTTGGCGGTCTCTAAGGGGCAGTCGGAAGCCGCAGCCGCGCTGGGTATTCAACCAAGCCGCACGATGAACCTTGTGATTTTGCCGCAGGCGATGCGCGTCATCATCCCGCCGCTCATTTCGCAATTCTTGAACCTGACGAAAAACTCTTCTCTGGCAATTGCGGTTGGTTATATGGACGTTCGCGCTACGCTTGGCGGCATCACCATCAACCAAACCGGTCGCGAGCTAGAAGGCATGCTGTTGATGGGTGCGTTCTATCTTGCCCTGTCTTTGGTGATTTCTGGCGGTATGAACTACTACAACCGTTCAACTCAACTCGCGGAGCGCTAAGATGTCGGATACTCCTATTACTTACGTCCGTGACACGATGCTGCCGCAAAAGGCACCACCAACGTCCGAAATCGGTCCAGTTCGTTGGGTGCGCGAGAACCTGTTCTCGTCGCCTATGAATGCCATTTTGACCATCCTGTCGTTGTACATCGTCTATACGGTTATCAGCCATGTCGGGCCTTGGTTGATCAACGGCATTTGGGATGCGGATTCGCTTACCGAATGTCGTGAAATCATTGCGGCATCAGGAGATGGTCATCATTCTGCAGCTTGCTTTGGCGTTATCACAGCGCGTTGGCACCAGCTTGTGTTCGGGTACTACCCATCCGAGCTGTACTGGCGCCCGGTCTTGGCTTTGCTTGTGTTTTTCGTTGGCATCGCGCCAGTGTTGTTCCCTTCACTGCCACGCAAGCTTTTCATCGTTTCGATGATTGCGCCATTCCTTTGCTTTTGGTTGCTCTGGGGCGGTTCCATTTGGCTACCCATCAGCATCGCGCTTGGGTTCGGTGTAGGTGTCGTTGCATTTAAACTATTGAGCGCGTCTGCGAGCTCACTTGTGGCGATCATTGGCGCGATTGTGCTGCCGTTGATCTACTGGCTGTATCTCTCGGGACCTCTTGCCTCTGGATTGGCAAGCATCGTTCCGCTGGGTATCGAGTTTGTCCCGTCTCGGTCATTTGGGGGCTTTATGCTTTCAATCGTGATCGGGCTATCTGCGATTGTAATATCACTGCCGCTGGGCATCTTGTTGGCTTTGGGCCGTCAGTCAGATCTGTTCATCATCAAGACATGTGCCGTCGTGTTTATCGAAGTGATCCGCGGCGTGCCGTTGATTGTGTGGCTGTTCACAGCGCAATTGCTACTGAACTACTTCCTACCGCCCGGCAGCAACTTTGATCTGACACTGCGCGTGATCATCATGGTGACCTTGTTTGCATCTGCGTACATTGCAGAGGTCGTTCGTGGTGGTCTTGCCGCCCTGCCAAAGGGACAATACGAAGGCGGTGATAGCCTTGGTTTGAACTATTGGCAGTCAATGCAGCTGATTATCTTGCCGCAGGCCCTTAAAATCTCAATCCCGGGTATTGTGAACACCTTTATCGGTCTGTTCAAAGACACCACGCTGGTTGTTTTCATTGGCTTGTTCGACCCGCTTGGCATTGCCAGCGCGATCCGTGCGACGACTGAATGGAACGGCATCTACTGGGAACTCTTCCTCTTTATCGGCATCATGTTCTTCATCTCTTGCTTCAGCATGGGCCGTTACTCACTTTACCTGGAGAAAAAACTCCAGCGTGAACACCGCTAAGGAGACCTGACAATGGTTGAACTCACACAAGAACGCGCAGTCGATCGTAGCCAGATGCAGGTCTCTGACGAGGTCGCGATTGAAATCCGCAACATGAACAAGTGGTACGGTACGTTCCACGTTCTGCGCGACATTAACCTGACCGTGCAACGCGGTGAGCGTATCGTTATCTGTGGCCCGTCGGGTTCTGGTAAATCGACCCTAATCCGCTGCATTAACCGGCTTGAAGAACACCAAGCTGGTGACATCATCGTTGACGGGACAGAGCTGTCTTCGGATTTGAAAAACATCGATAAGATCCGGTCAGAGGTTGGCATGTGCTTTCAGCACTTTAACCTGTTCCCGCACCTGACGATCCTTGAGAACTGCACTTTGGCGCCAATCTGGGTCCGTAACACGCCCAAGAAAGAAGCCGAAGAAATCGCGATGCATTTCCTTGAAAAGGTGAAGATCCCTGATCAGGCGCACAAGTACCCCGGCATGTTGTCCGGTGGTCAGCAGCAGCGTGTGGCGATTGCCCGTTCGCTTTGCATGAAGCCACGTATCATGCTGTTCGACGAACCGACCTCTGCACTTGACCCTGAGATGATCAAAGAGGTGTTGGATACAATGATCGAACTGGCCGAAGAAGGCATGACGATGCTTTGCGTGACCCACGAAATGGGCTTTGCACAAGCGGTTGCCAACCGGGTCATCTTTATGGACCAAGGTCAGATCGTGGAACAGAACGAACCGACCGAGTTCTTCAACAACCCGCAGTCTGAACGGACCCAGTTGTTCCTAAGCCAGATCATCGGCCACTAAAAAACAAAGCCCCGGGGATAACCCGGGGCTTTTTACTTTGTGGGAATACCGCAGATTTTTTTACTTCTCTAGATTCCACGTGCACATTTCATGAAGACAGTATTAGCGGACATTCAAGATCAGTTCGGAGTTCAGGAACTGCCTCATGGCTTATTCCACGCGTTCGACAATGCGCTGCGTTTCGATTTGGGAGGCAAAGAGAGTAACATCCGCCGTCCGATGCGCCGGTTCTGTCAAGCATATGAGCGTGCATGTACGATTGCACATACGCATTTTGAACACTCATCAGAGATTTATCTTCTGCTTGCTAGCTATGGCTTAGAGCAGCCTAGTAAGAAACGTCTAAACCATATCGAACTCTGTGGAGTTGAGCGTTCCGAAGTGCAGTACGTAAGTAAGACTGCGCAGCAAGATGAAGAGCATATGGCTGAGTTTGGATGTGATAAGTTTCGTCATTGGGATATTGTTAATGTAAACGATAAACGATAAACGATCTATTTCCGATATCATGTGGTTATGCATCGCTTCCGAAATGATGATCGAGCCCGCTTTTCATTCGACCAAGGCGTATCTTGTAGATGCGAGAAATGGTCTAATCTTGCATGCATATGATGATCGCGGGCTGGATGTCGTTTCTCTTAACAAATCGCAGTTATCTGAGCTTTTCATAAAATTTAACAAATGGTTGCTAGAGTATGACCTTGCTCGCATGAATGCTATGTTTGCATCTGATGACTAGCGGTCTACGCCACCCGTCGTTCCAATCAAATCACGTGGCACGATGAAATCTATGTATTCCCCCGTATGCCTTTGCACCGCTGACCAGCTATTGGCGTCAAAATCGATCACTGTTGTGGCGCAAGTGGGGTAGCCGCTGAAACGTGCGTGATCGGGTGCGTTGGCGACCATCCCGTTGGCAAACATTCCGATCCCGGGGTTATGCCCGATAAGAGCGACTGTTTTGGCGCTTTCGCGGTGGATCGTATCCATCAGCGTGTCGGGGGCAGCGTGGTATAGCGACTTCATCAATCGTAGCTTTGGCGTGGTTGATAGCTCTGCCATGATCAGGTCGGCTGTTTCATGGGTGCGGGTCGCGTCTGAACAGAGGATATCTTGGGGTTCATAGCCGTTATCGCGCATCCAGCCGCCAATTGCCTTGGCCGATGCGATGCCACGTGCGTTCAGCACCCTTGCGTGGTCATCAGAAAACGGGTCGTCCCAGCTGGATTTGGCATGGCGGATCAAAATTAAACGAAGTGTCATAAAAAAGCGTCCATGTGAAATGCGGATTGGTCGGCTATGCGGCGATTTTGGCCAATGGGGCAGGCGCGACGTGCGGCGCAGCCTTGTGTCATGCATGATGCTTGACCAGCGGGCGTGGTCAAAAAATTCTTACAACTTGGAACATCATAGCCAGAGGTTGTGAGCGCGCCAACAGGGCAAGCTGTTGAACAGGGTTTTTCCGCGCAGGCCTTGCAGGGCGACTGCGTTTCTGGGGTGGGGTTTTCCCAAGGCACGACCAGCGCGCCGCGATACGACACGAACAACCCAACCTGATCATGTACTAAGAAACCAATAGGTGATGCCCATGCCTGACCTGATCGTATCGCCCACGTATAGAAGGGATGATATGGTGGACCGCCAAACGGATATAGGGCGTGGCCCTCAACCATGGTGGCAAGCGGATCAAGAACCCGTTTCGACCAGCGATCCATCGGATCAGGCCGGCCATCCAAGTATTCCACGGACGCTGTGAAATGTGCCCAGAAGGATGGCTCGTCGGGTCCAATCAGTAGAACGGTTCCGCGTGATAGCGGGAGCGCGTCTTTGGTGGAAATAGCGAATCTGCCCATCAACTGTAGATGCTGTTGGGCTAAGCTTTCGATCAGGCGAGCGCGTTTAATCAACACGGGTCCAACTGCGTGGTATGCGTGGCGTGTCACCTGTGGATTCAAACGCGACACTGTCTGCGCGGCAGCCATAGATGCCTAAACCACCACCGAATAGTCCAGTTTCAGAACTAAATGGGATGTCCATGCGTTGTCCCATGACATCCGCTGATCCAACAAGGTCGTATTCGGGCACGGTAACGACCCACGCCCCATCATCTGTCGTCATGACACCGCTGTTGTAGCCGACGACTGACACATCCATTGGCGGAATGCCTGCGGCTTCGACACGGATGATGAGGTTATCAATCAGGGTTGTGAATGTACCGTCAGCTGCGATTTGCATGGTAACTTCGCCACCGACCGGTTGCCCGGTTGCATTCATTTGGACTGCCATGATGTGGGCAAGATCATCTAGGTCAGCGACCCATGTTCCGACAAGGCAGTCATCAATTGCGAACGCCGTTGATGCCGGAAAGGCAAGGGCGAGCGAGAGTGCTAAAATGCGCATTATTAATTCCTTTATGAGAATTACATGCAAAGATTAGCACGGGACGCTTGCCCGCTAAAAGTAAGGTTTACCGGGGTTCCCTGATAATTGAACCGGCACCATGTTCGGTGAACAGTTCCAGTAGGCTGGCGTTTGGTAAGCGCCCGTCAAGGATCACCACGGCGCGCACGCCTTTGTTGAGCGCATCAAGCGCAGTTTCTGTTTTCGGGATCATGCCGCCAGCGATAGTGCCGTCAGCGACCATTTCGCGGACCTGCGCAGGAGAGAGCTGTGTAACGACTTCTCCTGAGCTGTCTTTTACGCCGGGCACATCCGTTAGCAACAGCAGGCGGTCAGCCTTCAGCGCGCCTGCAATGGCCCCTGCAGCGGTGTCACCGTTGACGTTAAAGGTTTCATTCGCGCTCATCCCGGTGGCGACAGGTGCGACGACAGGGATGATACCCGCGTTGAACAGGTCACGTAGGACTTGGACGTTCATTTCGACAGGGCGGCCAACAAAGCCCAATTCTGGATCGTCTGCTTCTGCAACCAGCAGGTCGTCATCCTTGCCAGACAGGCCGACAGCCCGGCCGCCTTCGTCCATGATGGCCTGCACGATGCGTTTGTTCACAAGACCCGTTAGGACCATTTCAACGACTTCGACAGTTGCTTGATCGGTTACGCGTTTGCCGCGGACAAATTTAGATTCAATACCCAGTTTACCCAGCATTTCGTTGATCATCGGCCCGCCACCGTGAACGACAACTGGGTTCATCCCGACTTGCTTCATCAGGACGATATCACGTGCAAATTGCGCCATCGCATCTGCGTCACCCATTGCGTTGCCGCCAAACTTAACGACCACAATTGCACCGGAATAGCGCTGTAGGTATGGCAGGGCCTCGGACAATGTACGGGCGGTTGCGATCCAATCACGGTTCATGTCTTCGGTCCTTGATTTCATGATAGGCCTGCAATGATGGCGCGAAGCGTTGGAATGCCTTCGCCTTTTTCGGATGAGGTCAGGATTAATTCGGGGAATGCCGCGGGGTGCTTTGCCAGCGCAGCACGTGTTTTTTCAAGCGACGCAGCAAGCGCATCACCCTTGAGCTTATCGACTTTGGTCATCACGACCTGAAATGTCACCGCAGAACGGTCGAGCAGTGACATGATTTCTTCGTCTACGGCTTTGGCGCCATGGCGCGCGTCGATCAGAACAAAGACCCGGCGAAGTGTTTGACGCCCGGACAGGTAGTTTTTCAGCAAACGCTGCCATTTCTCCACAACGGCGACGGGCGCATTAGCAAAGCCATAGCCCGGAAGGTCGACAACATAGATGTCGCCGGCGGTGAAGTAGTTGATTTCTTGCGTGCGGCCTGGTGTGTTTGATGCACGGGCGAGGCCCTTGCGGCCTGTCAGCGCATTGATCAGAGACGATTTACCAACGTTGGATCGACCAGCAAAACAGATTTCTAAACGGTCAGCTGGCGGCAACCCGTCCATGGCGACAACACCTTTGACGAATTCAGTTTCGCCCGCAAACAATAGGCGGCCAGTTTCCAGTTCGCTTGGTTCAGGTGTTTCAACCTCGGGAAAGCGCATTTCCATTTTAAAGTACCTCGACCTTGTCGTTCATCGCACCTTATCGCCGTTCATGACGATGGCATAGGTGGCAAAATTTGTGGCCCGAACTATTAGGCCGTCATTTCATTACTAAACCGCGAGACGCTTTGCAGCACCCCGCGGTCTAGGTCATTGGATAGCCGCCCCTGCAAGGGGCATCATCTTATTTGTCGTCTTCGGCGGCAGTCTTCTTTTTGCGGCGCATACTGGATTTGATGTTTCCAAACACATCCGGCTTTGCCCCGTGGCTGCGCATGATCAGATACTGCTGAGTAAAGGTGATCACGTTGTTCGCGATCCAGTATAGAACCAAGCCGCTGGCAAAGTTGCCCAGCATGAACATGAATACCCACGGCATCCACGCAAAGATCATTTGCTGGGTTGGATCAGTCGGCGCTGGGTTCAGGCGCTGTTGCAGCCACATGGAAACACCAAGGAAGATTGGCAAGATACCCAAAGACAACAATTGAAGCGGTCCAAGATCAGGCACAGCGAATGGCAGCAACCCAAACAGGTTGAAGATTGATGATGGGTCTGGTGCGCTAAGGTCATTGATCCAACCGATCCAAGCTGTGTGGCGCAGTTCGATGGTGACAAAGATCACCTTGTACAGCGAAAAGAAGATCGGGATCTGCAACAGCATTGGCAGACAACCGGATGCAGGGCTGACCTTGTTCTCTTTGTAAAGCTTCATCATGCCTTGCTGGAGAGCTTGACGGTCGTCGCCTGATTGCTCTTTCAGTTTCTCCATCTCTGGCTGCAGCTCTTTCATTCGCGCCATAGAGACATAGGATTTGTAGGCCAAAGGCAGCACGATCGCTTTGAGAATAACAGTGAGCGCGATGATCGCCCAACCCATGTTGCCAATCAAACCATGCAGCGTGTGCAGCAGCCAAAAGATCGGCTTGGTCAGGAAAAAGAACATACCCCAGTCGATACTGTCCAAGAAACCGCCAACACCTTCTTCGTCTTCATAGTGCTTGATGGTTTCCCATTCTTTTGCACCAGCAAAGAAACGGGTCGTGTTTGTATAGGTTTGACCAGCGGCGATAGATGCGACGGGCATCACAGCCTCGGCTTGGAATAGATCGCGGCTTTCGTAGTATTTTGACGTTGAGCGGAATGGTGCATCCTGCGTCGGGATCAGCGTTGTCATCCAATAGTGGTCAGTAAATCCAACCCAGCCGGATTCGCTTGCCTCTAGGCGCTCTGCAGGCACACCTTCTTTTGGGTCGATATCGTAATCTTGGATATCCTTATAGTCGGTTTCTTCCAGCGCGCCGTCAGTCATCCGTACCAGACCTTCATGCAAGATGAAGAATTTTTTCAGGTCAGCGGGAATGCCGTGACGACGGATCAGACCATATGGACGCGCAGAGATCGCAGTATCTGCGTTGTTTTCGATGCTTTGCGCAAAGCTAAACATAAATTCGTCGTCCACAGAAATTTCGGTGCGGAAAACTTGGCCTGCGCCATTGTCCCAAGAAAGGGTTACGGGGGTCTGATCTGTTAAGACATCGCCACTTTCCAATGTCCAAACGGTATCAGGTGTTGGGACATTGGCGGCGTCGATGCCTTCCGACGCGGCCCAGCCAAATGCCGTGTAATATGCCCCTGCTTCGCCTTCGGGGCGCAGCAATTGGACGATTTCAGAGTCCGGGTCGATTGTTTCATGGTATTGGGTCAGGGAAAGGTCGTCGATCCTGCCACCGCGTAGTGACAATGAACCTTCTAGGTCTGCTGTGCGGATTTGAATGCGTGGGGCCGGAGCGGCGGCCACTTCGGCTTCTGCCGGAGCGGTGGCCGTCGATGTCGTTGTGGTCGTGCCGGGCAGCGCTGACACATCGGCGCTAACCGTTGCCTCGGCGGCTATATCGATTGGTTGGTCCTCTGGCGGGAACAATACTGTCCATGCCATGATCACCGCAAAGCTTAGCACTGTTGCCAAGATGAGGTTTTTGTTCTGGTCGTCCATTCGAAACCGCCCATTTTCCCATAAAAATCTGATGGCCGTTCAACCCCTCAGGGTCACAAAGGTCAAGTGGTTTTCAGGAAATAGGGACGTATTGAGGCACTTGTGACCGATATAAACGGCAAACGCATCGCGGTGCTGATGTGTCGGGTCAGAGGGCGATCAGTTCTGACGAGACTGGAGATAGTGCGTACGTGTCTGGTGAAATACCGCGATTAAGCGGGGATCGTTGATAGCAAGTTGTTCAACTTGCTCTGAAAAGTCGGCCTCGTTTTGGCCGTAAAAAGAGGAAGCGGCGGCTTCGTGGGGGGCGGTTAGTTTATTGGCTTGTTTCATAACTGCTTACTTTCTGACATTTCACGCCCTATTGTTATTCATCTAACGCGGTAAAAATGAGGCCGCAATATGGAGTATGGGTCGAATTTTAGCGATCAAGGGCGGTAAATAGTGTTGGATAAATGACTTTACGGAAGGTTATGCCGTATGACTGTTAATCTTTGCAACTATTTGAGTTGTCGAAGAACTGTTTATGGCAACGCAATACTGGGGTGATAATGCTTGTGGATTACGTTACGTTACTTTGGGTGTGCTGATCTGTTGAACGACTTGTGATTGTTTTTGCTGAATTATTTTAAATCTTTGGTAATGTTCGCGACCGCTTCATACTGCGATAAGTAGACGCTCCCGCCTAATTCCTGCAAAAAATGTTGTTCGTGCAAACGGTCCATTATTGGGCCTTTTACCTCTGATAAGTGTAGGTATACGCCCATTTCCAGTAGTCTTTGGTTGATCATCTCAAGCGATTCGAGCGCGCTAAGGTCGATTTCATTGACCGCAGAGCACTGCAATATCACGTGCCGTACTTGTTCGTCTTCCGCGACGCGATCTTGTACTTGATCCTCGAGATAGCGAGCATTGGCAAAGTATAGGCTTTCGTCGACGCGCAATGTCACGATCTCTGGGTGGGTCTGGACATCATGTCGATTGATATTTCGAAAATGTTCGGTGCCAGCGATTAGGCCGACCTCGGCGATATGTGGGCGCGATGTTTTATACAGGTGCAAGACTATCGAAAGCCCAACACCAGCAGAGACGCCGACTTCTACTCCCATGATAAGGGTAAGAAGGATCGTGGCCAAAACAGCCGCAAAGTCGGCCTTTGAATAGTTCCAAGCGCGCTTGAGTATGCTGAAATCAACGAGACTAAGCACTGCCACGATGATTGTCGCGGCAAGCGTAGCTTTGGGTAAGAAAAAGATCAGCGGGGTTAGTGCCAATGCGGCGATGGCAAGTCCGATCGCGGTAAATGCACCGGCAGCGGGGGTTTCCGCGCCCGCATCAAAGTTCACGACAGACCGTGAAAACCCACCCGTGACGGGAAAGCCACCGGTGAATGCCGCGCCGATATTCGCAGCGCCTAATCCGATTAATTCTTGGTCGGGGTCGATCCGTTGGCGTTTCTTTGCAGCAAGCGTTTGCGCGACAGAAATAGACTCTACAAAGCCGATTATCGAAATCAGGAAGGCGGGCAGTAGTAGCTGCCCTAGCAACGTAACCGAGAAAGATGGTAGCGTCAGCGGCGGGAGGCTTTGCGGAACGTCACCCACGATTTTGACGTCTTGGTCAGCCAATCCGAACAGCCACACCGCGAGAGTCGTCGCAACGACCACAGCAACTGGGCCAGCCTTAACAAGTACACTGGTTAACCCTGCATTCAGCCCGATTTTTTGCAGCAACGGCTTTAGCCCTTTGCGGACCCAAAATAGGAAAGCTGTTGCGATGATGCCGATAGTCGCGGTAATGACGTTCGTTTCAGGTAAATGTTCGAAAAGTGACGATAGCAGGTCGAGCAAGTTATGCCCGTGGGCCTCAATGCCAAGAATGTGCTTGAGCTGGCTCGCTGCAATGATGATTCCAGATGCTGTGATGAACCCAGCGATGACCGGATGGGATAGGAAGTTTGCGATGAACCCTAACCGAAACAACCCCATAGCAAGCAAGATCATCCCCGAAAGTGCCGCAAGTGATAGGGCGGCGACGGCATAGCCCATGGTCCCTTGTTCTACGATGTTACTCAGCGCGGCAGCAGTCATAAGAGAAACAACCGCAACAGGCCCTACGGCCAACGCGCGGCTTGTTCCGAAAATGCTGTACAGGATAATGGGTGCGATTGACGCGTACAGCCCCGCCTCTGGAGGCAAGCCCGCCAGCAAGGCGTAGGCAAGTGATTGCGGGATCAGCATGATCGTCACAATCACAGCCGCGATCAGATCGTTAGAGAGCGTCGCGCGGTTATAAGCCTTGCCCCATGACAGGATGGGTAGGTAGCGTGTGAAGGTGACGTTCATGCGAGGGCTCGGTTTCATGCGGGTTGCCTTGGGTGGCGTTATTATTGTTTGGTAGTGATTTTTTCGGGTTTTGCGAGCCATTCACGGCCCTTTAGCATCCCCTTCCAATATATCGGCGGGAGTAGCTTTTCCTTAAGGAACCACGCTGCGCGCGTCGGTTTGGTTCCGTCGATCAAAAATTTTGGAAAGCTGGGCAGCAACGTGCCGCCATAGCCGAATTCGGCCAGCACGATTTTACCGCGTTCAACGGTCAATGGACACGACCCGTATCCATTGTATTGGGCAACAGGTGCACCGCCACGCATGTCGGCGACCATGTTATCGGCGACAACCGGTGCCTGCATTCGCGCAGCCGCAGCTGTTTTCGCATTCGGCGCGTTCATAACATCGCCCAGCGACCAGATGTTGTCATAGGTTTTATGGCGCAGTGTTGCCTGATCAACATCGACCCAACCCGCGGCATCAGACAGTGGCGACACCCGGATAAAATCCGGCGCTGTCTGTGGAGGAACGACATGCATCATGTCAAAATCCATCTCGACGCGCTCGATTGGGGTGTCGGGTTTGGCGACATTGAACCACGCTTTTTTTGCGGGTCCGTCGACGGCAACGAGGTTGTGAAAGAAGTTCAGCGTTGCGTCGTATTTTTCGACGTATTCCGTCAGTGCCGGAACATAGTCTTTGATCCCGAACAGCACACCGCCAGCATTATTAAAGTGGATGTCGATGTCCTTTAGGACGCCCCGGCGGGACCATGCGTCCCCGGACAAATACATCGCCTTTTGCGGCGCGCCTGCGCATTTGATCGGCATCGGTGGTTGGGTAAAGATCGCACGGCCAGACTTCATGCCAGACACTAATTCCCACGTATATGGGGCAAGGTCATACCGGTAGTTTGAGGTCACGCCATTCTGCCCCAAGGTTTCGACCAAGCCGTCAATCTTGTTCCAGTCTAGTTTAAGACCCGGCGTTACGACCAAACGACCATATTTTATGACCCGACATCCATCAAGAATGATCGCGTTATTGTCGGGTTCGAATGCAGCGACTGCCGCTTTGATCCAGTGAACGCCACGCGGGATCAGTGACCCCATTGTACGCACCGTTTCTTGCGGTTCAAAGATGCCGCCGCCGACCATCGTCCAGCCGGGTTGATAGTAATGGACATCAGCGGGGTCGATGATCGCGATTTCCAGATCTGGTTTGCGTGCCTTTAGGCTGGCTGCGACTGCGATACCGCCCGCGCCTGCGCCAACAATCACTACCTCATAGCTCGCGTCGCCAGTATCGGTTGGGGTTTTGCCACCATTCGCGATCCGGCGGACAACGCCGCCCATGTCATAGCCAGCAGCTTTAGTCGCTGCAAGAATATCGGCCACGCTAAGCGTGGCGGCTTGCGATAGTGACCATAGGGTCGCCGAGCGTGTGCCTGTACGGCAGTAGGCCAGCACTGGACCGGGGAGGGCTTTCAGCGTCTCACCGAATGTTGTCGCGTCATCGTCGCTGACTTTGCCTGCGACGATGGGTTGGTAAATGGCCTCTAGGCCGAGTTTTTCGGCGGCTTTGGCGATTTCGTTGAACGTTGGCTGATCCGCACCCTCACCGTCGGGACGGTTGCAGATGATAGCTTTAAAGCCCGCGTCTTTGATGACCTGCATGTCGGCAGGCATGATCTGTGGACTGGCAGACAGCCCAGCGGTAAGGGTGTTCAGTTCCAATATTATTCTCCTAGATCAAAGACCGTTTACAGGCACTTTCAGCACTGGGTTGCCATCTTTGTCTTTTGGGACCTCTCCGGCGCGCATGTTTACCTGAAGCGAGGGTATGATCAGCTTTGGCATGTCCAATGTGGCATCTCGTTCGTTGCGGAACTTGATAAAATCTTCGCGGCTCTTGCCTGCGCCGACGTGGATGTTGTGCGCCTTTTCATCGCCAACAGTGGTTTCCCACTGAATGTCGCGGCCATTGGGGCCATAGTCGTGGCACATGAACAAACGCATGTCGTCAGGCAGTGTCAGCACCTTTTGGATGCTGTCAAAAAGCGTACCTGCGTCACCACCGGGGAAGTCGGCACGGGCCGATCCGCCGTCTGGCATGAACAGTGTGTCACCAACAAATGCTGCGTCACCGACGACATGAACCATGCATGCAGGCGTGTGTCCGGGGGTATAGATAGCAAAGACTTCCATATTGCCGATCTTGTAGGTGTCGCCGTCTTCGAACAGCGCATCAAACTGCGATCCGTCACGCTGGAATTCGGTGCCTTCGTTAAAGACTTTGCCGAATGTGTCTTGCACGATCATGATCTTTGAACCGACGCCGATCTTACCACCCAGTTTTTGCTGGATATAGGGCGCAGCTGACAGGTGGTCGGCGTGCACGTGGGTTTCGATGATCCAGTCCACCGTCAGGCCTCGGTCCTGCACTTCTTTGATGAGCCTATCTGCGTGGTCATAGGTGATCCGGCCCGCGGCATAGTCGATGTCCATCACGCTATCGATGATCGCGCAATGGTCACTGGTTGGGTCTTTGACGATATAGCTAATCGTGTTTGTTGCCTCATCAAAATGGGCGGATACGTCAGGGGTGACGTTCATATCAACTGGATAAGTCATGTGTGGTCTCCTTTGATTCAGGGAGGTTAGGCCTGACAGGTACGCAGGCCGAAAATGCGATAAACTGGGCAAAATCGGATGGCCGACGTGGCTAGTAAGACGATACCAGCAACCACTGAAATCGCGGTCGCAGTGGTACTGTTAAAAAGAGCGAAATTCGTCACGAAAGGCGCAGCAAGCAAGACAGCGCCAATCACAAGGCGAACAAGGCGGTCGCGTGTTCCAACATTTACGGTCATTTTCTGGGCTCCGTGTTAGGTTCATGATCCTTCTACATCGGGAGCCCGCTAGTTTCGGTGACATTGTCACCAAACGATATAAGGTTCCCGTTAGTGATTATGGCCTGCTAAGTTTTCCAGCGCATTGCGTTGGATCAAATGCACGCACCCGCGACTTTGTTCGACCCAGCCCCTACGCTGAAATTCTTGAAGCTGGCGCGAGATGACCTCGCGGGCGGTGCCCAATTCGATAGATAGTTTTTGATGGGTTGTCGTGATGGTATCTTGGCCATCAGAAAGCGCGATCAGCTTATCTGCTAGCCGCACATCCATCTTTTGAAACGCGACCTCGTCGATCATTAAAAATAGATCGGTAATTCGTTTGGAAAAAGCAGCAAAAACAAAGTCGCGGAACTGTTTGGACTGGGCGACAAGGTCGTCAAAGACGGTCCGCGGTATTGCGGCTGCTTGGATGTCGGTTTCGCAAATACCTTCGGCTGAGTAGTCTTCGAAGGCCAATAAACAGGCCGTCGTTAGCACGCAGCTTTGGCCTGCGTGGATGCGATAAAGAACAATTTCATGACCGGTTTCTGATACTTGCTGCACCCGAACAGTGCCGTCTAGCAAGAACAGCATGTTCTCTGGTGAATTTCCGGGGCCAAAAATTGTCGTACCCGCAGGGACGGAAATAACGTTGCTTTTGGCCAAAAGCAGGTTTTGAGTTTCTGCAGACAGTTTTGCCAAGCCGGGAAAACGTTGTGTCCAGTTTTCAATCGTCATTATTTTGTGTGTCCCGTTACCAATCGCCGCACTGCGGCGCGATGCCTCATGAAATCCACGCTGTTGCGCTTTGCCGCCGTAAGCTTAGGCTCTATGTGATGATATACATTCTAATGTCGAAATGTGTACAGCAACCTGTTCGATCGACTTGTTCAGCCGTCGCGTAGAATGACGCGATAAGCGGAGATTAATATGTTCGATACTATGACCGCCGAAACCCTTGCCCGGATGCAATTTGCATTCACGGTGTCGTTTCACATCATCTTTCCGGCCTTTTCCATTGGGCTGGCCAGCTATCTGGCAGTGCTAAATGGTCTATGGCTCAAAACCCGTGATGAGACTTACCTGACCCTGTTTAACTATTGGAAAAAGATATTCGCCGTCGCCTTTGGGATGGGCGTCGTATCAGGGATTGTGATGTCTTACCAATTTGGCACCAACTGGTCAGTATTTTCGGATAAGACAGGGCCGGTGCTGGGCCCGTTGATGGCATACGAAGTTTTGTCTGCGTTTTTCCTAGAAGCAGGTTTTTTAGGTATCATGTTGTTCGGCCGCGAACGTGTTGGTGACAAATTGCACATGTTCGCCACCGCAATGGTGGCTTTTGGTACGCTGATGTCGGCAACATGGATTTTGTCCGTGAACTCATGGATGCAGACACCTGCTGGTTATAGCATGAACGAGTTGGGGCAGTTTGTACCCGAAGATTGGTGGCAGATCGTCTTTAACCCGTCGTTCCCATATCGGCTCGTCCATATGGTGTTAGCAGCGTATCTGACCACCGCGCTTGTCGTTGGAGGGGTGGGTGGTTTGCATCTATTGCGTAACCGTGAAGATGCGCCCGCGCGGCGGATGTTTTCAATGGCGATGTGGATGCTGGTTGTCGTTGCTCCGCTGCAGATTTTCGCAGGTGATGCGCATGGTCTAAATACGCTGGAACACCAACCGGCCAAGGTCATGGCGATGGAAGGTCACTATGATAGTCATCCAGATGGCGCGCCGTTGATCCTGTTTGGCATCCCGAACCCGGAAGAAAAGCGGATCGATTACGCAATCGAAATTCCAAAGCTGTCGAGTCTGATCCTCAAGCACCATTGGGACGCACCTTTGGCAGGATTAGACACTATTCCTGACGAAGATGAGCCGCCTGTCATGATTGTATTCTGGAGCTTCCGCGTCATGGTTGGGCTGGGGTTCGCGATGTTAGGTCTTGGCGCTTGGAGCTTGTGGCGACGAATCAAAGGCAAACTCTATGCGGATCGCTGGCTACATCGCACTGCCATTTTGATGGGGCCGATGGGGTTTGTTGCGGTGCTCGCAGGATGGATCACAACCGAAGTCGGGCGGCAGCCTTTCACAGTTTACGGGCTACTACGCACATCCGATAGCCTTGCGCCGGTGGCCGCACCCGCTGTTGCTGCATCGCTGATCGCTTTTATCATCGTGTATTTCTTCATCTTTGGGGCAGGAACGTTCTACTTGCTTCGGATGATGAACAAACCTGCAGGCACTGTGCGTTTGGGGCTGCGTGATGCACCCGTTCGTGCGGCAGGGATTACCCCGATCCAAGAGACACACCCAGACGACGCCCATGGCGTAAAAGGAGACTGATCATGTTTGAACTATCTTTCATCTGGGCAGGTATCATCGCATTTGCGGTACTGACATATGTGATCCTTGACGGGTTTGACCTTGGGATCGGGATATTGTTTCCGACCGCAAAAAGCGAAAGAGACAAGGCAACCATGATGAATTCCATTGCCCCAATTTGGGACGGGAATGAAACATGGTTGGTTATGGGTGGCGGAGGTCTGTTTGCGGTATTCCCGCTTGCCTACGCCGTGATCATGCCCGCGCTTTATATGCCCATAATCTTGATGCTGTTGGCGCTGATCTTTCGCGGTGTCGCGTTTGAGTATCGCTGGCGGACCGAACGATGGAAACCTGTTTGGGATGCCGCATTCTTTGGCGGATCCATCATGGCAGCCTTTATGCAAGGCATCGCGCTGGGCGCACTGGTGCAAGGGATTAAGGTGGCCGACCGCGCTTATGCTGGCGGCTGGTGGGACTGGTTGACCGCGTTCTCTATCCTGACGGGGGTTGCCGTGGTCGTTGGTTACGCCCTGTTGGGCGCAACTTGGTTGATCCTAAAAACCGAGGGACCATTGCAGAACCAGATGCAGCGCTATGCGTGGTGGTTGGCTGCGGGGACACTGGGCTTTATTGGTGTCGTCAGTATCATGACCCCATTCCAAGACCCGATCTATTTCCAACGTTGGTTTAACTTGCCGGGTAGTATTTTAAGCGTGCTCATGCCGGGTGCAGTTCTGGCGGCGGCGTTTTCATTGTTCAGTGGACTGAGTGCCGGAAAGGATGGGCAGCCGTTCCTATCTGCGCTTAGCCTATTCGTGCTATGTTTCGTCGGGATTGGGATCAGCTTTTATCCGAACATCGTACCGCCGGGCCTGACCATCGCCGAAGCCGCCGCACCTGATGCAAGTCTGAAATTTGCATTGGTTGGAACCGTTGTCTTAGTGCCGTTGATTTTGGTGTATACCGCCTATGCTTACTGGGTGTTTCGCGGCAAGATCGATCCAGAGGAAGGGTATCATTGATGCGATCGCTCGCAAAAATCGCGTGGTTCATCGGTATTTGGATTGCAAGCGTCGCAGTGCTTGGTGTTGTTGCCTATGCAATCCGATGGGCAATAATGGGGTGACCTATTTACCTGACTAAAAAAATCATGTATTCGAGTGGCAGCAAGTTCGGCGCGACGGCGCGCTGTCACCAAGCCATCCCCCTATGGCATAAATTCATATACGCTGGGGGATATCTGTTCAAAGGGCACAACGATCTGGATGCAGCAAAGATGTTGTCGTCCGCTTGCGGCGTGAGTGCGATGGGCGGTATACCTGCAACGTGGTAGTCGAAACAAAAAAGCAGCCCATTGGGCTGCTTTTGCTGTTTTGCGCGTGTCCATACGCAAACTTAACCGCCTGAGGTTAAGCGCCGTGTAAATGCCAGTGCACGTTCACCCTCAAAACCAGCCGCGGCCATTTCTGCGCTCCATGCGGATTCGTAGTTGGCTGCGACGCCCTTAACAGCGTTGATAACGCTTTGCGGGGCTGTTTCGATTTCGATACCTGCTGCGATAAGCTGCTCTTTGCCAATGTAGTCAGCGTAGTCGAACGCCTTGGCCGCAAGAACAGGGATCATTTCATTCGAATAGCTGCGGATCAGCGCGAGATCCTCGGCAGGTAGTCGCGCCGCTGCAGCGTTTGACATGCCTTGGAACCAGGTCGCGTTATAATACCCGCTTGGGATTTCGGAAACATATGTGATCTGGTCTACAATGTTGAATGCCTTCGCGCCTTCAAAGGGAAAGCATACGCCGTCGATTGTTCCATCAATCAATGCCTGCCGTGCATCGGTCGGCGACATTGGTACGTTGGTCGCGCCTAAATCAGACATAAGCCCAGAGATATAGCCGCCTGACGTCCGCACGCGTAGCCCTTGGAAATCTTCGGCGGTTCTTACGACTTTGTCACGCAACATCAACATGCCAGGGCCGTGTTGGAACAATCCAAGCAGTGTAATGCCAGTGTGTTCTTCCGAACCACGCAACAGTTGGCCATAAACCTTTGAGAACGCCTGAGACGCACCATAAGCGTCGCCCAAGAACGAAAACTGTCCGATCTTTGCGCGTGCAAATTCGCCTTGCGAATAGCCGTGGATACTAAACCCAACGTCAAGTTGACCCGAACGCAGCAGTTCGAGGTGCGCAGGTGGGGGGCCCATCGGGCTTGGTAAGATGTCGATCTTTACCCGGCCATCGGTGATTTCTTCAATGCCTTCGGCCCAAGGGTAAAACAGATTCTGGGCAACGTCACCTTGCAGGGGAACCCAAACGGACATGGTTAATGTATTGACCGTCTGAGCGCGAAGAATGCCTGGTGTCGCTAGCGTTGTCGTCATCGCAGCAGTTGTCGTCGACAACAACTTACGACGTGTAATCTGGAATGGCGTCTTATTCATTTACGTCTCCATTGTGACGGGCACTTTCGCGTTTGGTTTTGGCAAAGTGGCGGCACATTCGTGTTTAAAATAGGGCCGGTGGTTGCGAACTTCGTCATGTGGTTTCTAAATCCTATCATACGAAGCATCACAACCATAGAGCGACCCAGTGTTAGCGTGCTTAGCGAAGCCAGATTTCAACACGGCGGTTGATTTGGCGTCCGTCTTCATCATTGTTACACGCAGCAGGAGATGCAGCACCAAAGCCCAACGTAGTGATGGTATTTGGATCAATCCGACCGGCACTAGCTGCCAGAATTTCATCACGAATTTGCGCAGCGCGACGACGCGATAGAACTGTGTTCAATTCGCTTTTACCGATGGAATCGGTGAAGCCGATCAGTAGCATTTCGATGCCTTCGTATTCAGGGCGTTCAAGCAATTCTGAAAGACGGATCGCATCGGCACGCGCTTTGTTATCGATCTGGCTGGACCCGCTTGAGAAACGGAAAGTCGTCGACAGGCGTTCAGAATTCAAAACTTCGCGTGTGAACTGCTGCATGTTGTACAGTTCGCCGCTTTGTTCTGGCGCCGCCAAGGAATACGCCAATTGCTGACCGAATGCGTCCAGAGTCGCAGTTTCTGAATCAAGGCTTACGAAACCGGCGTTGGTGACGATGCTTTGACCCTTGGGGCTTTGCATGATGGTAATCATACGACGCAGCAAGGATGGTGAAACGCGATTGGTTGTGTATGCGTACAAACGACGGCTAAGCGGGTAGTCTTCTGAGCGGATTGCGAATGTGTCTGGTTCAGAGATGATCCCACAAGCTGACGCCAAGCGTACCGGACGAGCAAGTTTGTTGTCTGCCGTAGAAAGAAGTGCAATTGCGCCCGGTTGGCTTGCGACCAGTGCGTCCAGCTCATCAGAGCTTCGTGTCCGGTCCACGTTTGGTGAGAAGGACGAGAAGTTTTGGTCTAGAATTGCGCGAGTAAAGTAGTCTGATAATTCACCGCCATCTGATGGAACGTACAGCGAGATGGGCAAATCGGTCCCACCGATTTCGCTCCAGTTACTGATCTGACCAGAAAAGATTGCTTCGGTTTGTGCGACGCTAATGGATTTTACTGGGTTGTCAGGCGAGACAACCGCAGCAAGCGCATCTTGACCAAAAATGGTTTCATTTTCTGGGTCGTTCAGATTGCCAAGCCCCGCATCAATAAAACGTTCGACTTCGGCGTTTGTTGCGCGACGCTCTGAGAATACGATTTCGACTTCGCCATTATACAGCTTCTCAAACGCAGAAGATGTGTCGCTGCTTTGGATCTGGAAGTTACCATAAAGCAAACCACCTTCGCCAAGAATAAGACCTGATTGCGATATCGTTTGCTGAACGACAAGCTGAAGGCTCGCGTCGCTTTGCGTCGCAAGTTCTTCCATCAGTTCTGGCAGCAGCTCGGATGTGAAAGCAGGGGTAGAGGCGATGCGGATTAGCTGGTTCAGCTCATCTGCAAGTTCTGGGCAATCTTCGCCGCTGCATGTCACCTTATCGCTGTCGATCACGAGCTCACCAAGACCTGATGCAATCGTATACTGATCGTTTTCAAATTTGATCAGCTCGCCCGAGACGCGAATTGTTCGGTCCATCGATTCGAGCGTAACCTCGGCCATGGCAGGCACAGCTGCCAGTAGACCAGCTTGGGCTACCCAGAAACACCTGTTCAACGTCACCATATTACAATCCCTTGATTTTGTTAAAATTGTTTTGTTATCCGCGTCCGTGACTGTTTGAAGAATGCGGCGAAAACTTGGCGGATTTTAGGATTGGGTTAGGTTTTTTGCAATCGCAGCATTAGTGACACATGCTGGTGCAACCTTGCCGGTTTTTGTGGCGATAAATTGCCTATTTTTATGGAAAATATGTATTGGTTAAGGCTGGATTTGAGGGGGTCACTAAGCGAGAACTGATTTGACAATTGTGCAAACAATGTCGTCTCTCAGCGCAATTTGCCCCTCTGGTGTGGCTATTTTGTCGCCGAAAATGACAGAGAAAGTCGATTCGTTCGAGACGTTAAAAAAGCACAGACCACTAATCTTCCAGTGGAGCTGAAGCGGGTCGATGTCGCGTCTGAATATACCTTGTTGGGTGCCGCGTTTTAAAATTTCTTCAAGCTGTTCAACCGCCGGAGAGTTTCCTTCCCGGATGGTTTCAGAGGCTGCGACATGTGATCCGCCATGGATGTTTTCAATCATCACAAGCCGGATGAAGTCTTCGTTTTGGCGGTGATGATCGAAGGTATAGGACACTAGTTTTCGCAGCGCAGCGACCGGATCTAGGTTTTCAAGCTCTAAGGCTTTTTCACCGTTTCGTACGTCACGGTAAGCTTGCTCAAGTACCTCACGATACAGGCTTTCCTTGTCTTTAAAGTAGTAAAAGATCATCCGCTTTGACGTCTTGGTGCGCGAAGCAATTTCTTGCGCCCGCGCGCCCGACAGCCCGTGTGCTGCAAATTCTTCTCGCGCGACCCGTAGAATGTCGGCCTTCACGGCCTCGGGGTCTTGCTTCCATGTTGCACGTTGGCGAGAGGCTTTGGGTTTTGCTTCGGCTGTCATGTGACATCCTTAGCCGCAATTTACGCCCTTCGCAATTAACCGATTGGTTCAAAGTGATTGACAGGCAATTAACCGCGTGGTTCATTGTGCTCGTTCCAGCGGACAGGGTTTAGATTCGTTGGGGTGGGAGGACGTAAATGACATCGCAACAATCTATCGCAGTTGATTCTGGCGTACATGATGATTTGGTTATTGGGCTCGTTGGGCGTGGAATTCAAAGTTCACGTACCCCACGGATGCACATGGCCGAAGGTGCTGCGCAGGGCCAGCGGATCATCTATCAGTTGCTTGATGTTGATCAGTTTCCGGGCGGTGATCGTCCGCTAAAACAAATAATTGATGCCGCAGAAATTTGCGGCTTTTCCGGCCTGAACATCACTTTTCCATATAAAATTGACGTTATGCCGCTGTTGGATAGCCTTTCAGATAATGCGCGCGCGATCGGTGCGGTGAACACAGTTGTGTTCAAAGACGGTAAGCGGATTGGTCACAACACTGATAAAGTGGGTTTCCAAGAGGGCTTTCGCCAAAACATGCCCGGCGCAAACCTTAACCATGTCTTGCAGATTGGTGCTGGGGGCGCTGGCGTGGCCGTTGCGCACGCGCTTGCGTCTTTGGATGTGCAGCGTCTGACAATCGCCGACAGCGACCATGGTCGTGCTGTTGCTTTGCAATCGCAAATTGCGGCGGCGCACAAAGGTATCATCGTTGATGTAGCTGATCTTAAGGAGATGCTAGACCTTGCTCCTGATGGTATTGTGAACGCGACTCCGGTCGGAATGGCCAAACTGCCGGGCACGTCTTACCCGGTATCCTTATTGCGCCCTGAAATGTGGGTCGCTGACATTGTTTACTTTCCGCTTGAAACTGAATTGCTGGCCGCCGCGCGTGCCAAAGGCTGCCGCGTGCTGCCCGGTTCTGGAATGGCCGTTTATCAGGCTGTTAGAGCGTTCGAACTTTTCACCGGGCGTCAGCCAGACGCGGCCCGGATGAAAGCAACTTTTGAGGCTATGACCTCATAAACGACGCTGCGAAAGCAGTACTATACGCAAAAGGGAGGATACCATGCGTTTCACATTTAAATCCATCGCCGCTTCTACAGCGGTTGTTATGGCGCTTGCGACATCTGTTGCACAGGCGCAAACCATTCGCATCGCGCACGTTGATCCAGACGAATGGACGGGCTCTAAAAAAGGTGCTGCTGCACAGATTTTCCGTAACATCGTCGAAGGTGAAACTGGTCTGTCAGTTGAGATCTTCCCAGCGGGCGCTTTGGGCAACGAAGACGAACTGGTTGGTCAGGTTCAAGAAGGCCTGCTGCAAATGGCAATCGTTTCTGGCGCAATGTCCAAAGCTTGCCCAGCAGCATCTGTTCTGGATATCCCTTACACATTCGCATCCGCGACTGTTGCTTGGGACGTTCTTGACGGTGAATTCGGCGAAGCACTGGGCGAGCACTGCCTAGAGCAGACTGGTATGCGTACTTTGGCGTACGGCGAAACTGGTTTCCGTAACTTCACAAACAACACACGTGAAATTCGCACACCCGCAGACATGGAAGGTCTGAAGTTCCGCGTGCAGCCTATCCCGCTGTATCTGGAAATGGTTAGCGGTCTTGGCGGTGAGCCAACTCCAATCGCATGGACAGAACTGCCAAACGCGCTTTCTACTGGTGTTGTTGACGGTCAGGAAAACCCTGTTGGCGTTATCTATAACAACGGCCTGCACCAGTTGCAAAAATACATGACGCTTGACGGCCACGTTTATGCGGCTGATTTCCTTGTCATCAGCGATGAGTTCTTCCAGTCATTGACTGCGGCAGAGCAAGAAGTCGTTGCACGTGCGGCAGTTGTCGCGGGTAACATGGGGCGTTCAATCCAGCAGTGGACATCTGCCGAAGGCGTTCTGGCTGTTCAAGCCGAAGGCATGCAGGTTTACTCTCCGACTGCTGATGAATTGGCAATGTTTGCTGAAAAAGCACAGCCAGCTGTCGTAGAATTCCTGCGCGGCGAACTGGGTGACGACGCTGCTTGGATCGACCAACTGCAAGCTGCTGCCGCTGCGGCGCAGTAACGAAACACATTGGTAGGCGGCATTTAGGTTTCGCCTACCAATCTACGAGCCATGTAGGAGCCAGCCAAATGACCAAACTGAATTCACTCGTAAGCCGAATATTCGGTTGGGGGGCTGGCCTTTCAATGGGGCTGGTTTTTGTAATCATTTTTGTAAATTCGCTGCGTCGCTACACTGTCGGACAATCCGTCCAATGGGGTGAGGAACTGCCCGTTTACCTTGCTGTTTACGGTGTCATGTTCGGTGTCGCGCTGGCCTATATGCAAGACCGCCACATCCGTTTCACAATCGTGATCGATTTTCTGAATGAACGCCGCAAGACGATCATGTTTATCCTTGGTGATGTGCTGATGGCCGTGACCGGTGTGATGCTTGTTCTTTCTGCGCTGGCTTTTGTCGACCGCCGTGGTGACACGATGTCGTCGGGTATGTTTGGCCTTTCGCGTTGGTTGGGTGATGCGACCGGTATCAAGGCGTTAGATGCGCTTGGTACGCTTGGACCATACCAATACGCGCTGGTTATCGGCGGCGCGATGATCACGCTGGCTGCCGTACTGAAATTCATCGAGCGTGCAACCGCGCTGCGGAGACTGTAATATGATCTACGTTATCTTGATCGCGGGCCTTTTGATTGGCGCGCCGATTGCCTTTGCTATCCTTGCTTCGCTTTCCTATTTCATGGCCACCGGCGACGCGCCCTACAATCTGCGCATCGTCGCGACAGAGCTTTTCAATGGTCTGAACTCCTATCCGCTGCTTGCCATTCCGTTGTTCGTTCTGGCTGGTGAACTAATGAACGAAAGCGGTATCACGGGCCGGATTATCGCATTTGCGAACGTCCTAGTCGGACGCATGCGTGCGGGCCTCGCGATGGTGAACATCTGGGCCTCTGTTATCTTTGCTGGTCTTTCTGGGTCTGCGGTTGCTGACACCTCTGCCATTGGCCGCGTGTTCATTCCAGAGATGGAAAAGCACGGTTATGACCGCGCCTATGCTGCTGCGTTGACTGCCGCTTCATCTGTTATCGGCCCGATTATCCCGCCATCTATTCCTGTGATCATCTATGCGTTGATCGTAACGGGTGTGTCCGTGCCTGCTTTGTTCATGGCTGGGATCATTCCGGGTCTGCTGTTGGCTGTTTTCTTGTCCGTCTACGTCATGCTGACCGTCGACATGAAAAAGATCAACGCAGCGTCTGCTGCCCTGAACGAAGAAAAACAGCCAGCACGTGATGCGCTTCTTGGTGGTATCTTGCCGCTGTTGATGCCGGTGTTTGTTGTTGGTTCGATCCTGATGGGTATCGTCACCCCGACCGAGGCTGCCAGCTTTGCCGTGGCTTATGCGCTTGTCATCGGTACGTTTGTTTACCGCAAGATCAAGATTTCCGCCCTGCCGCGGCTGTTCACCGAAGCCATGCGCGATAGTGCGGTCATTATGATCATTATCGCCGCTGTATCTGCTGCGAACTGGTTGCTGACCTATAACCGTGTGCCAAACATGCTGACAGATTGGGTGTTGGGTAACGTTGATAGCAAAACGACCTTCTTGATTGCTGTGATCATTCTGTTCTTGTTCGTAGGTCTGTTCTTAGAAGGCATCGCTGCGATGCTGGTGCTGGTGCCAATCCTGCACCCAATCGCAGTAAGCTTTGGCATCGATCCTGTGCATTTCGGCATTTTGGTTATCTTTAACCTAATGATTGGTCTGATCACCCCACCGCTTGGGCTGTGTCTATTCGTTGCCGAAGGGATAGCCGGGGTCGGGATGGCCCGACTGACCAAAGCGATCTTGCCGTTCTTCTTGGTTGAAGTTGCCGTTCTACTTGTTCTGACTTTCGTTCCTGAAACAGTCACTTGGCTGCCAACCGTATTAGGATACTAACATGAAAACCTCGATCGCCACGGTCTCTATCTCTGGTAGCCTTCCTGAGAAACTGGATGCCATTCAAAAGGCAGGGTTCGATGGGATCGAGATTTTCGAACAGGACTTTATCGCGCATGACGGCAGTCCGCGCGATGTGGGCAATATGATCCGCGACATGGGGTTGGACATCACGTTGTTCCAACCCTTTCGCGATTTTGAAAGCCTGCCCGAGCCGTTGCGCGCCAAAGCGTTTGACCGGGCAGAGCGCAAGTTCGACCTGATGCAGGAACTCGGCACCGATTTGGTGCTGATCTGTTCGTCTTGCCATCCTGAAGCTATCGGTGGCATCGACCGCGCTGCTGCAGATTTCCATGAGCTGGGCGAACGCGCTGCAAAACGCGGGTTGCGTGTCGGCTATGAGGCATTGGCGTGGGGTAAACATGTTGATGATCACCGTGATGCATGGGAAATCGTGCGCCGCGCTGATCATGAAAACGTTGGGCTGATTGTAGACAGCTTTCATACGCTTTCTCGCAAGTTAGACCCGAATTCGATCCGCAGCGTGCCGGGCGACAAGATTTTCTTTGTACAGCTGGCGGATGCACCGCTGATCGACATGGACCTGCTGTATTGGTCACGCCATTTCCGGAACATGCCGGGCGAAGGCGATCTGGACGTTACCGGTTTCATGCAGGCTGTCATGGCAACGGGGTATAGTGGCCCGATCAGTCTTGAGATTTTCAACGACCAATTCCGCGGCGGTAGTCCGACAACGATTGCCAAGGACGGCCACCGTTCACTGATCGCGTTGATGGATGATGTACGTCGTGCAGAACCCACTGTGACCGTCGATATGCCTGCAATGCCCCCACGTATCGGGGTCGATGGCGTATCATTCGTTGAATTCGCATCGCGCGGCGCCGAGGCCGAACAGCTAGAGGCGATGCTGCAAACGCTGGGCTTTGAAAAGGCGGGCAATCACATTGCAAAGAACCTTGCGCTGTGGACGCAAGGCGATGTCCGGATCGTGGTCAACCGCGAAACCGAAGGCTATGCCAGCAGTGCCTACACCATGCACGGCACCACAGTTTGTGATATTGGCCTGTCTGTCGACAATGCCGCTGCGACGGTGGCGCGTGCGATGGCGCTGGGTGCAAATACGTTCAACCAACCGGTTGGCCCCGGCGAATTGGATATCCCTGCGATCCGTGGTCTTAGCGGATCGGTGATGCATTTCATCGACGAAGAAAGCGGTCTTTCCAACGTTTGGTCTGTCGAATTCACCTCTGATGAAAATGTCGGTACCGGCGCAGGTTTGCGCAGTATCGACCACCTTGCCCAGACCATGAGCTATGACGAGATGCTAAGCTGGTCACTGTTTTACACGTCGTTGTTCAGCATGGGGAAATCGCCGATGTTTGACGTGGTTGACCCAGATGGGTTGGTGCGCAGCCAAGCATTAGAGACCAAAGACGGCAGTTTCCGTATCACGCTAAACGGTGCCGAAACCCACCGTACCATGGCTGGGAACTTCCTTGCCGATAGCTTTGGCGCGTCGGTTCAGCATATCGCGCTTGCCACCGATGATATCTTTGCGACACGCGACGCGATGGCCGAACGTGGCTTCAAGCCGCTACCGATGTCCGACAACTACTATGCCGATTTGGCGGCGCGGTTTACGCTGTCTGACGAAAAGCTGTCCAAGCTAAAGGCCGGCAGTATTCTGTATGACGAAGATGCCAATGGCGCGTTCTACCAGTTCTATTCGCAACCATATGCGGGCGGAATGTTCTTTGAGATCGTTCAACGCAAAGGTGGCTATGCGGGTTACGGTGCACCAAATGCGCCTTTCCGCATTGCCGCGCAGAAACGCCTGATGCGCCCCAAAGGTATGCCAAAAGCCTAAGTCCCGCGCGTCACTGGCGGTCTGGCTATGAACCTGATTTAATTGGCGCAAATACTTTTGGGGGCACTATGACTAATCCTTGCATTATCTGCGTCGCAATTACGGGGTCTCTTCCGACCAAGGAAAATAACCCGGCGGTGCCGATCACGATTTCCGAACAGATCGAAAGCACGCAAGAAGCATTTGAGGCAGGGGCGACCATTGCCCACTGTCACGTCCGTGATGACGAAGGCAAACCAACATCGGACCCCGATCGCTTTGCGCGTCTTAAGGAAGGGTTGGAAAAACACTGCCCCGGTATGATTGTGCAGCTGTCCACTGGTGGTCGTTCAGGTGCCGGGCGTGATCGCGGCGGGATGCTTTCGCTGCGTCCAGATATGGCGTCACTGTCTGTCGGTTCTAACAATTTCCCAACGCGGGTTTATGAAAACAGTCCTGATCTGGTCGATTGGTTGGCGTCTGAAATGCAAACCTATGACGTCAAGCCAGAGATCGAAGCATTCGACCTAAGCCACATCGTGCAGGCGACCCGCATGGCGGCCGATGGGCGGCTCAAGTCGCCATTGTACGTGCAGTTCGTGATGGGCGTGAAGAACGCGATGCCAGCGGACGAGCGGATCTTTGATTTCTATATCGAAACGCTTAAGCGCCTTGCGCCAGACGCGCAGTGGTGTGCTGCAGGGATCGGACAAGCGCAGCTTACGATCAATGAATGGTCTATTGCTAAAGGCGGACATACGCGAACTGGATTGGAAGACAACGTGCGCCTGGATCGCAACACGCTGGCATCGTCCAATGCAGCCTTGGTGCAGCGGGCCGTGGACCTGTGCGAAAAATATGCACGCCCGGTTGCGACCTGGCAGCAAGCCCGCGACATATTGGGTCTGCGCAAAGTCGAAACAGCCTGAGGATCGAACGAATGCCATTCGCTAATGTAAACGATTTGACGCTACACTATCGGTTTCGGGAGGGTTCGGGCCTGCCGGTGGTGTTCCTAAATTCACTCGGAACGGATTTCCGCATTTGGGACGAAGTCATCGCCGATATGGATCCCGACACACCAGTGCTTTGCATGGATAAACGCGGTCATGGCCTTAGCGACGACGCAGAGATCACCATGAATCTTTTGGTCGCTGATGTTGCCGCGTTGATGGACCAGTTGGAGATTAAAAATGCTCTGATTTGTGGGGATTCAGTCGGCGGAATTATCGCGCAGGGATTGGCCGCAACGCGTGCGGATTTGGTCTCGGGGCTGGTTTTGTGCTGCACAGGGGCAAAGATCGGCGATGCCGACGGTTGGAACGCCCGGATCAACGCCGTGCAGTCCGATGGTATCGCGCCCATCGCGGACGCGATCATGGAACGCTGGTTTTCGCCGGGCTATTTTTCGACGCAGCCAGCGGCGCTTGCCGGGTATCGCAACATGTTAGTGCGCACTTCGGCTGCGGGATATGCTGGTGTGTGTACTGCAATCCGCGACACGGACTACCGTGAACAAACCGCTCAGCTTACTGTACCGACCCATTGTGTTGCGGGGACAGCGGATATGTCGACGCCTGTTCCATTGTTGCAAGAGCTTGCCACGATGATCAAAGGTGCCACGCTGGAAGTGATCGAAGGCGTTGGGCATCTGCCGTGTATCGAGGTCCCAACACGGGTGGCGGCAACTGTCACTAACATGCGAGGCGCGCTCAATGACTGACGTTTTTAACCACCCGTGGCTTAGCGGCCTGTTGGGCGACGCAGAGGCAAGCGCGATCTTTGGCCCTGACCGTCAGTTGGCACATATGATGGCCTTCGAAGTCGCGTTTACGCGCGCGCTGGGTCGTGCTGGGGTCGTAGCCGAAGACGTTGCTACAACAGTCGCGGATCAGTTAGCGGACTTTACGCCCGACATTGCTGATCTACAGGTCGGATCAGGCCGCGATGGTTTGCCTGTCCCAGCATTGGTTGCGCAACTGAAAGCACTGGCAGGTGATAACGCCAAGGCGGTGCATAGCGGTGCGACCTCGCAAGACGTGATCGATACTGCGCTGGCCCTTTCAGTGCTGGAATTCAACGCGCTATTGCACGAACGTTTGACTGGTTTGGTCGCTGCGCTGCGCAAATTGATTACCCAGTTTGGTGAAAACCAAATGATGGGCCGTACGCGTATGCAGGCGGCTGTCCCGATCACGGTGGCGGACCGCTTGGAAACATGGGTGCAGCCGCTTGAAGCGCATATCGAGCGACTTGCGCAGATCCAACCGCGTGTTGAGTGTTTGCAGCTTGGCGGTGCCGCCGGAAACCGTGCTGCTTTGGCTGACAATGCGACTGCGATTGCCGCTGATATGGCGCAGCAGTTAGGTCTGCAAAACCCAAAGCGCGCATGGCATGCGATGCGCGATGGCATCGCCGAATACGCGGGGCTTTTGTCACTGATCAGCGGTAGCTTAGGCAAGATGGGTCAAGACGTTTGTCTGATGGCCCAGCAAGGCATCGGCGAGATTGGGATGGATGGCGGCGGCGGTTCATCTGCGATGCCACATAAACAGAACCCGGTACTCGCTGAATTGCTGGTCACGCTCGCGCGCTTTAATACAACCCAAGTCGCCGGAATGCACAATGCGATGGTCCATGAACAAGAACGGTCAGGCGCTGCGTGGACCCTTGAATGGATGATTCTACCGCAGATGGCGCAGGCAACCGCCCGCAGTTTGTCGGCTGCGCAGACACTAAGCGACCAGATCACACGGATCGGTACAGCCGCCTAAGCGGAATCGTGCTGATCAAAGTTGCCGGTGAGTGAGTACCTTTGATCCGCAATTGACGGTTGCATTTTTAGAGGGCGTTGGTCGTTTCTGCACCTGCAATAACCTTTGCTGCACTGCAAAATTTATAATATTTTTGTTGACCTATGCTGAGCGTAAGTTCTTTATAGGAATAGTAAAAATGTGTTTTGCGCTTAGGGGTTGTATCGCTCGCGCTGCCGCGGTCAAAGTATCGAGTTCAATTGTTCATTGACATAACAATTCGGATGATGAAGCTTTCCGGCAGGGAGGACGATAATGACATTAGTGGACACTTGCGTTGTAGTGACCGGTGCGGGCAGCGGCCTAGGCGCTGCGACTGCAAAACGTTTCTCACAACTTGGCGCGAAAGTAGCCTGTCTTGATCTAAGCGGCGACGCGGCCAATGAAATTGCGTCCCAAATTGATGGTGTTGGGTATTCCGTGGATGTTTCCGATAGCGCCGCAGTAGAGGCCGTTTTTGAAAAAATCGGTGTTGAGATCGGCGTGCCGCGCGTCGTCGTCTCCTGTGCCGGGATTGGCACCGCTAGCCGTATTTTGCCGCGCGATGGTAGTCTGACAATTGATAGTTTTGAAAAGACCTTGCGCGTTAATTTATTGGGGACCTACGCGGTAATGAATATCGCAGCGCGCGCGATGGCCGCCGCTGACCCGATCAATGCGGACGGGCAACGGGGCGTGATTATCAATACCGCGTCAGTTGCCTTCGAAGATGGTCAAATCGGCCAAGCCGCCTATTCCGCGTCAAAGGGTGGCATCGCGTCGATGACCTTGCCTGCCGCGCGTGAACTTGCGCGATTTGGTATTCGGGTCATGACGATTGCACCCGGCCTGTTCGAGACCTCAATGAGTGCAGGTTTGCCCGACGACGTGCGTGCCGAAATCCTAAAAGCGGTGCCGTTTCCATCACGGATGGGCGACGCCGATGAATATGCCCGACTGGTGCAAAGCATCGTCGAGAACCCCATGCTCAACGGTACGGTGATCCGTCTTGATGCCGCTGCGCGTATGCCGATTAAGTAAGGAAAGACAGTGTCCAACACGCCTACAGAACCTGTTCTATTGATTGACGTTGATGGCCCGATTGCCACATTGACGATGAACCGTCCCGCCAAGCGGAACGCGATGTGCGATGAATTGCTTGATGACATCGATGCGTTCTTTGCAAAGCCGCCCGAAGGTGTGCGTGTTGTGATTATGGTCGGGACTGCGGGGCACTATTGTTCTGGTCTGGACCTTTCTGAACATGTTGCGCGCGACGCCGAAGGCACGATGCGCCATTCGCGTAACTGGCACCGGGTCATGGATACGATCCAGTTCTCGGGCTTGCCAGTTGTGTCGGCCATGTTTGGTGCTGTGATTGGTGGCGGGCTTGAGATGGCTGCCTCGACGCATGTGCGTATTGCTGAACCGTCTACCATTTTCCAGCTGCCCGAAGGGCGGCGTGGCATTTACGTTGGTGGCGGAGCTTCGGTTCGGATCGGTCGCATTCTGGGTGCTGACCGGATGTGTGAAATGATGCTGACTGGGCGTAAATATAACGCCCAAGAAGGTCTAGCGATGGGTCTGACCCATTATGCCGTAGGTGAGGGCGAGGCGCTGCCTTTGGCCCGTGAACTTGCTGGAAAGATCGCGCGAAATGCGCAACTTTCAAATTATATGATGATTCAGGCGATTAGCCGGATTTCAGATATGTCTCGTAGTGATGGATTGTTTACCGAAAGTCTTGCTGCAGCGGTCTCTCAGACCAGTGCGGATGCCGAAGAAGGGCTCAAGGCGTTCTTAGAAAAAAGAAAACCTGTTTTCCGGTAATCCGGGAAACCAAGAAGCTATCTTTTCCAAAACAGGGGAATCTAAATGACAACAATGACACGCCGTACGGCACTTGCTTCGATGGGGGCCGCGCTTGCGACACCCGCGCTTGTTTCTAATCTGAACGCCGCCGAAGTGACGCTGCGCCTGCACCACTTTCTGCCACCGGTCGCACCCATGCAAAAACAGTTCTTCGAGGTTTGGTCTTCTGAACTGTCCGAAGCCACAAACGGCGCTGTAGAAGTACAGATTTTCCCAGCGATGCAGTTGGGTGGTAAGCCGCCACAGCTTGCTGATCAGGTTCGTCAGGGCATCTGCGATATCGCATGGACACTGCCAGTTTACACGCCTGACCGTTTCCCAATCGCTGAAACAATGTCGAACCCATTCATGGTGACCAACGCTGAAAAGTCTTCAGTTGCGATGCACACATTGATGGATGAATTCGGCCAAGGCGAATACCGCGGCATCAAGCCGCTTGCGTTCCACACACACGATGGCGGCAAGCTGCACACACGTAACGCCCCTGTACTTAGCAAAGCGGACCTGCAAGGTCTGAAACTGCGCGCACCGAACCAATCTACTGGTGACATGCTGACTGCACTTGGTGCAGAGGTCGTGTTCTTCCCGGTCACTGACATGGTTGTTGGTCTGTCCAACGGCGTGATCGACGGTTGCTGCCTACCATACGAAGTTGTGCCTGCGTTCAAGTTACAGGAACTGACATCTTACACCGCTGCTCCGGCACCTGCGTCGCGCGGTCTGTATTCGAACACCTTTGCATTCATCATGAACGAAGCAAAATACGAAGGCATGTCTGACGATATCCGTGCGGCGGTTGATGCTGCATCTGGTATCCAGTTGTCACAGCGTTTGGGCGCCCAGTTCGACGTATTCGAAGCTGGCGGTAAAGCTGCTGTCGAAGCACAGGGCAACGAAATCGTTGAAATTCCAGCCGAAGAAATCGCGTCTTGGCAGGAAGAAGCAGTACCAGTTCACGAAGCGTGGATCGAAAAGCTGAACGGCATGGGCCACGATGGTGCTGCTGTGATGGCACGCGCAAACGAACTGCTGGACGCAGGCTGATCTGATCATGTCTGAACCGATTGTTCACCAGACAGGAGAGAGTAACTCTCTCCTGTACCGGCTTTTGCATGCCGTCTGCATCTCTAGCGCTGCGATTGGCGGGCTGGTGATTTTCGGAGCGGCGTTTGTTGTTACGTATTCGGTGCTGTCTAGCACCGTTGGATTCGGCGCTGTGCGCGGCGAATTCGAACTTGTTGAATTGGCCTGTGCCGCGAGCGCATCACTGTTTTTGCCGTTGTGCCAACTGACAAAAGGGCACGTCATGGTCGACGTGTTCACAAGCAAACTACCGGGGGCAATCAACACGACCGTTGATGCCGTCTGGACGCTGTTTTTCGCTTTGGGCTGGGCTTATCTTGCTTGGCGGTTAAGCGTCGGGCTCGAAGAAATCCACGGTTACGGTGACAAGACCATGCTTTTGCGTGCGCCTGTTTGGTGGGTTTACGTTCCGGCCGTATTTGGCACCGGACTATCCGCAATCGTTGCCGCACTTATGGGCCTGTCGGTGTTCATGCCGCGCCTTATCCCGATGGAGGCCGAATAATGGACCCGTTTACACTTGCCCTTCTTCTTGTTGTTGGGTTGTTCATTCTTATCTTCTTGCGGGTTCCAATTGCGCTCGCGATGGCGCTGGTCGGTGTCTTTGGCTATATACAGCTTAGTTCGCTCGCAGGGCTAAAGGCCTATCTCAGTACGGCGTGGGTCGACAAATTCATGTCATATGATCTGTCGGTTGTGCCGCTGTTCATCTTGATGGGGCACTTGGCAACCAACTCTGGAATTTCCGCATCGATCTTTAACGCCGCACGGGCGTGGATCGGCCATCTTCGTGGCGGTTTGGCCATGGCTGCGGTCGCGGGTTGCGCCTTGTTTGGGTCTATTTCAGGTTCTTCACTGGCAACTGCTTCTACGATGACGCGGGTTGCGATGCCTGAAATGCGCAAGCACGGGTTCTCTGGTGCGCTTTCGTCTGGTTCGCTGGCTGCGGGTGGTACCTTGGGTATTCTGATCCCGCCATCTGTGGTGTTGATCATCTACGCGCTGTTGACCGAACAAAACATCGTCAAACTGTTCCTTGCAGCCACGGTGCCAGGCATTTTGGCTGTCGTTGGCTTTATCATCGCAATTTCTATTTACGTCCACCTGTTCCCTGAAGAGGGTCCAACAAGCGAACGGTCAAACATGAAGGAACGCTTTCGTGCGCTTGCCGATATCTGGCACGTGATGGTGATCTTTGTTGTGGTTTTAGGCGGTATCTATGGCGGGTTCTTTACACCTGCACAGGGTGCTGCAGTTGGCGTTGTTCTGACGCTGGTGCTGGGCACAATCAAAGGCGGCCTGACGCCAAAGACGATACTGAACAGTCTGATCGACACGGCAGGTTCAACCGCAATGATCTTTGCGATTGTGTTTGGGGCCGACCTATTCAACGTCGCGCTAGCGCTTAGCCGGATGCCGATGGAAGTCGCGCAATACTTTGCGACCTCGGACATCGCCCCGATGGTGGTCTTGTTGGGTATCGTCGTGTTCTATCTGGTCATGGGGTGTCTGATGGACAGCCTTTCGATGATCTTGCTGACTGTGCCGGTGTTCTTTCCGACCGTCATGGCGCTTGATTTCGGGATGACCTTTGAGCAGCAGGCGATGTGGTTCGGAATCATCTCGCTTGTGGTGGTGGAAATGGGGCTGATTACGCCGCCGGTGGGGATGAACCTATTCGTCATTTCCGCGATGGCCAAAGACATCCCAATGACGCAAATTTTCCGCGGTACAATTCCATTCATCATGGCCGAATTTATCCGCATAGCCATCCTTATCGCCTTCCCAGTGCTCAGTTACTGGCTGGTCGATTTGGTCGCCAATTAAGGGGGAAAGATGTCCGATACGCCTAAGGACCAAGTTTCCGGAGATACTGCTGCAGATCGGTTTCTGCAGCAGTTTACCGGATACCGGATCAAACGTGCGTTGTTGGTTGTACATGAAGACATGACCGAAACTCTTGTGCCGCTTGGGCTTCGGGTTGGTACATTTGCACCGTTGGCAGTTGTGGCTGCTAACCCCGGTATATCGCAAACAAAGCTATCGGACGTGTTGAAAATCAAACGATCCGGCGTTGTTGCTGTCGTGGATGAGCTGGAACGGATCGGTGCGATTGAACGCAAGCCAGTCGCGGGGGATCGCCGCACCAATGCGCTGTTTATGACGACAGCCGGCGGCAAGCTTTGGCAGCAGGCCGAGGCTGCAATTCAAGCACACGAAGACCGCCTTTTTACTGATTTAACTGACGAAGAGAATGATCAAATTCGTGATCTCCTATCTCGGGTCATACTGCGCGCCGAACGGGCCAAGGAGTAAACACCATGACGGACAAGATAACTGGCCTGAATTTACGCGCTCATGCGGTGGAAATGACGCAGGCGGGTGATAACCTGATCTTAACGTCAAAAATTCCGTTGGATCCAGTCGTGGATCGGACAGCCGATTGGCTGCACAAGTGGGCGAGTGAGACCCCCGACGTGGTATTTTTAGCCGAACGTACAGGCGACGCGTGGCGCGAAGTCACCTATGCGCAGGCACTTACCGCGGTCCGCGCGATTGCCACGTCGCTGGCGGGTCGTGGCATGGGACAGGAAACCCCAATTGTGATCATGTCCGGTAACTCGATTGATCACGCACTGCTATCTTTCGGTGCGCAATATGCGGGTGTTCCGACCGTACCACTGGCCGAGCAATATTCGCTGATCCCCGAGGCGCACGGCCGCTTGATCTATGTTTTGGACAAGGTCAAACCGGCGATGGCATTCGTCGATGATGCAGGACGATATGCTGCTGCATTGGCATTGTCTCAGCTGGACGAGGTTGAGATTGTTGCGTCAAAAACTGACGGGGCGCCGGGCAAAGTTACTAGCTTTGACGCACTGCTTGCAGGGGATGACAGTCACGACGCCGATGCGCTGTTGGCGACGACTGGGCCCGATACGGTAGCAAAAATTCTGTTTACGTCTGGGTCGTCCTCTGACCCCAAAGGTGTTTTGACCACGCAGCGTATGATGTGTGCAAACCAATCGCAGATGGCCTCGGTTCTGCCGTTTATCAAAGAACGTGCACCGCGCATCTGTGACTGGCTGCCGTGGAACCATGTGTTCGGCGGATCGCATAACGTAAACATGATGCTTGCCCATGGTGGTACGCTGACCATCGATGCTGGCAAGCCGACCAAAAAACTGTTCGCCGAGACCGCGCGCAGCATCATCGAGCGCCCCGGCACGTTGTCGTTCAACGTCCCTGTTGGCTTTGCGATGCTGGTTGCCGAAATGGAAACCAACCACGCCCTGCGCGAGGCATATTTCAAAGACCTCGACATGATTTTCTATGCGGGCGCATCGCTGCCCCAAGATGTCTGGACCCGGCTCGAGGAAATGGCGTTAGAGGTACGTGGTAAGTTGCCTTTGATGATTTCCAGCTGGGGCATGACCGAAACTGCGCCTGCCACGATCATGCTGCACGAACCCATCGGGCGTTCGGGTGTTGTTGGCGTCCCGCTGCCGGGCACCGAAGTAAAACTGCTGCCGGATGATGAAATGCGCTGCGAGGTGCGCGTCAAAGGGCAGAACATTATGCCAGGTTATTTCGCGGATAATGTCAAAACAGCGGAGGCATTTGACGAAGATGGTTTCTTGCTGACTGGCGACGCGATGCGCTTTGTCGACAATGACGATCCTGAACGCGGTCTAAAATTTGACGGTCGCGTGTCCGAGGATTTCAAACTGCTGACAGGTACATGGGTGCAGGCGGGTAAGCTGCGGCTGGATGCACTTGATGGGCTTCGCGGTCTTGTCCAAGATGTTGTCATTTGCGGCCACGACCGCGATGCGATTGGGCTGTTCATTTTCCCGCGTCCCGATCAAGTACATGGCGACAATACGTCCGATGGTGCGGTCATTGATCCAGCCTTGCAGGCGCAGATCGAGGAACGTTTGCGCAACATGGCAAAGGCCGCGACGGGGTCCGCGAAACGGATCAGCCGCGCGATGATCTTGGCCGAACCACCATCATTGAAGGACGCCGAAGTCACCGACAAAGGGTCGCTGAACGTCCGCAAAATCATGACGCGCCGTGCGACCTTGCTTGAGCGTTTGTACGATAACGAAGACCCCGCGCTGATCCGCGTTTAAAGGAGCAAACAGATGGTCGATTTTTCCAAAGTCCGCGCGATTGATTTTCATACCCACGCAGAAGAATCCTGCGGCTGCCACGATGATGATGGCTATGACGAACTACAATCGACGATGGCGAAATACTTTGGTGCGCCTTGGGCACATCCGCCAACGATTGATGAAACCGCGGCGCACTACCGTGAAAAGAACATCGCCGCCGTGATCTTTCCTGTCGATGCAGAGCGCGAGACTGGCTACCGCCGTTACGACAACTACGAAGTTGCCGATGCCTGCGCTAAAAATGACGATATCCTGATCCCGTTCGCTTCGATTGACCCGGCAAAGGGTAAGATCGGCGCACGCGAGGCGCGTGATCTGGTTGAAAACCACGGCATTCAGGGGTTCAAATTTCATCCCACGATGCAGGGTTTTTATCCCAATGATCGCAGCGCCTATGTGCTGTACGAGGCGATCGCGGAATCGGGTAAGCCTGCATTGTTTCATACCGGGCAAACCGGTGTTGGATCAGGGATGCGCGGCGGCAACGGGATGCGGCTGAAATATTCCAACCCGATGTATATGGATGATATCGCCGTGGATTTCCCTGACATGCCAATCATCCTCGCGCACCCGTCATTCCCGTGGCAGGAAGAGGCGCTTTCGGTCGCGACCCACAAGCCTAACGTTTACATCGATCTGTCTGGCTGGTCGCCCAAGTACTTTCCTCCGATCCTTGTTCGCTATGCCAATACGCTTTTGAAAAAGAAGATGTTGTTCGGGTCGGATTGGCCAATGATTGCCCCGGAAAAATGGCTTGATGCCTTTGATAAGGCAGAGTTCAAAGACGAGGTTCGCCCCTTGATCTTAAAAGAAAACGCGATGCGGCTGCTTGGGGTGTCAAAATGACCCCATTCTCTGCGCCAGTTGATGACATCTTGTTTTCGCTGCGCAGTGTTGCTGGCGCTGCCAGCGTTGCTGATTGGGATGATGGACTTGCCGAAGGGATCATCACCCATTTCGCGTCTTTCGCCGAAGGTGTGATCGCCCCGCTTAACGAAAGCGGCGACCGTCAGGGTTGTCGGTTTGATAACGGCCGGGTGACGATGCCCGATGGATTTGTCGCAGCGTTCGCGGAATTGGCCGAAGGCGGCTGGCAGGGCCTAAGCGCCCCCGAGGAATTCGGCGGAATGGCGCAAAACCATCTGATTGCCGCTGCGGTGTCAGAGGTGTTTTCCGGTGCGAACCACGCCATGCAAATGGTCTGTAATCTGGTGCCCGGCGCAATTGCGACGTTGATGCGGTTTGGAACGGACGATCAAAAATCGACATGGGTTCCAAAGCTTGCAAGTGGCGAGGCACTATCGACGATGTGCCTCACGGAACCGGGAGCGGGGTCTGACCTGTCGCGGATCCGGACCAAGGCGACCCGCGACGGCAACAGCTGGCGTATTGATGGCGAAAAGATATTCATCTCGGGCGGCGATCAGGACATGTCGGATGACATCCTGCATCTGATCCTTGCCCGGACGGGGGATGCCAATTCGGGCGTAAAGGGTTTGTCGCTATTCATCGCCAACAAAGCTGCTGCACGCAATACGATCAAAGTTACACGGATCGAAGACAAGTTGGGGCTGCATGCATCGCCCACCTGTCAGATGGTGTTTGAGGGTGCGTTCGCCGAATTGGTTGGGCAAGAAGGTACCGGGCTGGCCGCGATGTTCACCCTGATGAACCACGCACGGATTGATGTCGCGCTTCAAGGCGTAGCCCATGCTAGTCGCGCCCATGCGATTGCCGCTGCATATGCCGCCGAACGAAAACAGGGGCGGCGTCGTGACACGTCAGATGCCGTTCTGGCCGATCATGCCGACGTGCAGCGCATGCTGGATGACCAACGCGCCCTGACGATGGGCGCACGCGTGATGGCGCATCTTGCCTTGGTGGAACTTGAAAAGGGCGACCGTCCTGGCCTCGTCGATTTTCTGACGCCTCTTTGCAAAGTGTTTTGCACCGAAGCGGGGATTACCTCGGCTGATCTAGGTATGCAGGTTTTGGGTGGATACGGTTATCTGACCGAATACCGAGTATCGCAAACATGGCGCGATGCGCGGATCACGTCGATCTACGAAGGGGCGAATGGCATTCATTCTCTGGCGACCGCGACACGTGGTTTGCGCCTTGGTGACGGCGCGGATGCGTTTGATGCCTTGATCGGCGAATTGACAGACCATCCTGCCGTTATGACATTGCGCGATACTTGGCGTGCCGCACGCACTCACGTGACGCATTCCTACGACCCAGCTGCACTTGCTCATGATTTCATGCAGCTGACGATGCAGCTATATTACCGTGCTGTTTGGTGCCGGATTGCTGAGTGTGATGCGCAATACACTCGGCTGCGTGATGTGGTGTTGTCACGTCCAATCCCCGTGGCACCTGCCATGATGGCATTGGGCTAAGGGCACTGCACGTAGTCTAACAGGCTTTGCCGGAATAGATGGGCGATTGCGCTGGGGACTTCTTCGGACCTTGCCATGACCCCGATGGCGCCTGTCGTGGCCGACATGTCGATATCGATTGCCACCAATCGCCCGCTTTCCAGATCATTGGCGACGACGCCGCGTGAGATGAACCATATTGCTTGCGCCTTGCCCAAGGCCATTGCACGTCCGAATTCGCCGGATGCGCTTTCGATCCGGTTGTTGAACAGCGGAAGGCCCGAGGCGATCAGTTTGCCTGCTACCAAGGGTCGGATCGCCGCTGCTTGCGGTGGATAGATGATTGGGAATCCATCAAGCTGTTCAAGCTGCGTTGCACCGGCCAACGGATGGTTTGGGGCAACAACAATCGCGACTTCTTCGGAATAGAGTTGTGTGAAGGATAGGCCGACCATACTTTCGGGCCGTCCCAAACGCCCAACCGCGAGATCAAGAGCGCCCGCGCGCAGGCGGTCAGTCATATATTCGTGGGGTCCTTCAAGCAATTGCACGACCGTACCCGGTGACTTTTGCCGAAAATCCTGAACCGCCCACGGAAGCAGTTGGCTTGCCACACTGGGCAGGGCGCCCACGGTCAATGTGGGATTGCCGCCAGCCCCAATGCTGGCCACGCTGCTTAATCCAGTTTGCAGCGCTTGCATGCTTTGTTCGGCAAAGGTCAAGAATACTTCGCCCTCGGGCGTCAGCCGCACACCAGCACGGCCGCGATCCATCAGCTGCTTGCCGATGATCACCTCAAGGTCCTTGAGCGTTTTTGAAATCGCGGGTTGCGTCAGATGTAGCTGCTCAGCCGCGCGTTTCAGGCTTTTGGCCCGAGCAATGTGGGTGAACGCCTCTAGGTGACGAAATTTAATTCTGCGGTCCACAGTTGCCTATTTGGAAAGTAAAACGATCTAAATGTCATTTTACATATCTAAAAATGATAGGCAAATTGCATAGGTAAGAGAGTCGGAGACACACATGAAAACGCAAGTCCTCATCATTGGGGGCGGGCCATCGGGCCTGCTTTTGTCGCAGCTATTGTACACACGTGGGATCGACAGTGTCGTTCTGGAACGCAAGACAAAGGACTATGTTCTGGGTCGTATCCGGGCGGGCGTGTTGGAACGCGGGCTGCTTGATCTGATGCGCGAGGCAGGTGTTTCCGAACGGATGGATAAAGAAGGATATCTGCACGATGGCACGCTGATTTCATATGACGACGAAATTTTCCGCGTCGATTTCAGCGAACACACTGGGCACGCGGTGATGGTTTACGGCCAAACCGAGGTTACCCGCGATCTGTACGAGGCCCGTGAAAAGGCCAACGGTAAGATCGAATTTAATGTTGAAAACGTCGTTATCCACGATGCTGACAGCGACGCGCCTTATGTGACCTATGATGTCGCAGGCGAGGCCCGTCGCGTTGATTGCGATTTCATTGCGGGCTGTGACGGTTTTCATGGCGTCAGCCGTCAGGCAATTCCGTTGGACGTGCGCAAAGAATACGAAAAGATTTATCCGTTTGGTTGGCTTGGCATTTTGTCAGAAACACCGCCAGTGAACCACGAACTGATCTATGCGAATTCATCACGTGGCTTTGCACTGTGTTCGATGCGGAACGAAAAACTAAGCCGCTATTACATCCAGTGTTCGCTGTCAGACAGCCCAGACGATTGGACCGACGATGCATTCTGGGAAGAACTAAAGCGCCGCATCCCTGCGGATCAGGCCGAACAGCTGGTCACAGGGCCGTCGATTGAAAAATCCATTGCGCCGCTGCGGTCATTTGTGACCGAACCTATGCGTTGGGGCCGGTTGTTCCTTTGCGGTGATGCCGCCCATATCGTGCCGCCAACAGGTGCCAAGGGGCTGAACACCGCCGCGTCTGATGTGCATTACCTATATAACGGTCTGCGTGATTTTTATGAGAACAACAGTTCCGAAGGTATCGATACCTATTCACAAAAGGCGCTTGCCCGCGTTTGGAAAGCGGAACGGTTTAGCTGGTGGTTCTCGTCCCTAATGCACCGTTTCCCGGACCAGACGGATTTCGACTATAAAATCCAACTCGCAGAGCTTGAGTTCCTGCGCGAAAATAAAGCCGCGCAGCAAGCGATGGCCGAAAACTATGTGGGCTTGCCCTATTGATTGCTGAAAGGCCAAACAGATGACCAACCGATACGACACAGGCATGAAAACCCGCCGAGAGGTTCTGGGAGACGCGCATGTCGACCGTGCAGAGGCGAACAAATCGACCTTTGACGTGCCGTTCCAGTCGATGATCACCGAAGGCGCATGGGGCACCTTGTGGTCTGACGACACGATCAGCCGCCGCGAACGGTCTATGTTGACGCTTGCCTTACTGGCCGCGACTGGGAATTTCGAAGAAATCCCGATGCATATCCGCGCCAGTCAGAACACGGGCGCAAGCCCCGAAGATATTCTTCAGGCCTTTATGCATGTGGCGGTTTATGCCGGGGTGCCTAAGGCCAATCATGCGATCAAACTTGCTAAACAAACCTTCGCCGAATTGGGAGTCGAGGTATGACAATCATCAAAAACACAGGGGGCTTTGTTCCTCGTGACCGCAATTGGCAGCCCGCCGCGCTGACGCCGCAATATAAGACTTCGGTCAAGCGCAGCCCGCAAGCCGCCCTGCTTTCATTCCCAACGACCCTTAGCGAAGAAACCAACCCGGTTTTTGGCCACAACATGCTGGGCGATTTGGATAACGACCTGATCCACAACTACGCCGCCTCGGGTGAAAGCGCGATTGGTCCGCGTATCATCGTGCATGGCCGTGTGTTGGATGAAATGGGCCGTCCTGTTCCCGGTGCGCTGCTGGAATTCTGGCAGGCCAACGCGGGTGGCCGTTACCGCCACAAGAAAGAAAGCTATCTTGCGCCGCTTGACCCCAACTTTGGTGGTTGCGGGCGTACGATCACGGGCGAAGACGGATCATATGAATTCCGCACCATTCAGCCCGGTCCGTACCCATGGCCCAATGGCATGAATGATTGGCGCCCTGCGCATATCCACTTTAGCGTCTTTGGTCATGGTTTTGCCCAGCGCCTGATTACGCAGATGTATTTCGAAGGTGACCCGCATATCTGGCTGTGCCCCATCGTTGATACCATCGACGACAAAGCTGCTGTTGAATCGCTGATCGCACCTTTGGATATGCACCGCACTGTGCCAATGGATTCACGTGCCTATAAGTTTGACATCGTCCTGCGCGGCCGTCGTCAGACGTTCTTTGAAAACCGTGTTGAGGGAATGTAATTATGGTTCAGAAACTTGATGAATACCTCAAAGAAAGCCCCAGCCAGACGGCTGGCCCATATGTTCATATCGGATGCACCCCGAAATTCACGGGAATCGATATTTACGGCGAAGACCTAGGCGCGTCCATGAAGACCGGCCCGGTCAAAGGTCAGGAAATCATGATCAAAGGGACAGTGTTTGACGGCACTGGAACGCCACTGCGCGATGCTATGATCGAAATCTGGCAGCCAGACGGTGAGGGCCTGTTCAATTCTGCCAATGAAACGCGCGGACAGGCAGACCCAAACTTTACGGGGTGGGGCCGGTCACCAGGTGATATGAATACGGGTGAATTTACCTTTGACACCGTGAAGCCGGGCACGGTCCCGTTCCCTGATGGCCGGATGCAGGCCCCGCATGTGACCTTTTGGGTTGTTGCGCGCGGGATCAACATCGGTCTGCACACACGCATGTATTTCGAAGACGAGGCGGACGCGAACGCGGCCGACCCGATCCTAACTCGGATCGAACACCAAAACCGGGTGCCGACACTGCTGGCCAAGAAAGAAGCCGACGGTGTTTACCGGTTCGACATCCGCCTGCAAGGCGAAGGCGAGACGATCTTTTTCGATATTTGATCTGACATCATACAGACAATTTGAAAGGGGCGCGGCAACATGCTTGCGCCCCTTTTTGTGACTGGCGCTTGATCTTTGGCGGCGGATGGGCACTGGTGTTGCACAATGACAAGTGTGGAGGCATGTCTCATGAAATCGCTGGTTCTTGAACGTCAAGACGAACTGTCGCTGCGCGACTTTCCCGAAATATCAAAAGCAGAAGAAACGCTTGGGCCGCGCGATGTACGGATAAAATTGCATACTGTGGGAATCTGTGGGTCGGATGTGCATTACTATACGCATGGTCGCATTGGTCCCTTTGTCGTGAACGCGCCGATGGTACTTGGGCACGAGGCTTCCGGCACAGTGATTGAGCTGGGAGCAGAGGTAACGAACCTTTCAATCGGTGATCGTGTGTGCATGGAACCCGGCATCCCGGACCCTACATCAAAAGCTGCACGGTTGGGGATGTATAACATCGATCCGGCGGTTCGGTTTTGGGCGACCCCACCAGTGCATGGAATTTTACGACCGACCTGCGTGCACCCCGCTGATTTTACGTTTCGCTTGCCTGATAACGTTAGCTTTGCTGAGGCGGCGATGGTTGAACCATTGGCGGTCGGCGTGCATGCCGCGACTAAGGCGCGGATCAAACCTGGCGACGTTGCCGTCGTTATGGGTGCTGGGCCAATCGGATTGGTCACGGCGCTGTCGGCAATCGCAGCAGGCTGCGCGCGCGTGTTTGTCAGTGACTTAGCTGAGAAAAAACTGGAAATTGCGGCTGGGCTGTCGCAAGCGATCACACCGGTAAACGTATCACAGCAAAACCTTGTCGATATTGTTCTTACCGCAACTGATTGTTGGGGGGCCGACGTTGTGTTCGAGGCAACAGGATCACCCCAAGCCGCCGCGCAGGTTTTTCAACCACTTGCCCCAGGCGGTTGTGTCGTCATGATCGGTGGCCAGCCAGAGCCGATTTCATACGATGCAGGCGCTGCAATGGTCCGCGAGGCGCGTGTCGAAAATATTTTCCGCTATGCCCATGTTTTCCCGCGCTGTGTTGGAATGCTGAGTTCCGGTGCGATTGATGTAAAGCCACTTATCACGCGCACATTTGCGTTCGAAGATAGCGTCCACGCGTTCGATGTTGCTGCGTCTGCTTCGCCAGAGGATGTGAAGCTGCAAATCGAACTGCCACAGTAACTTACAAAGGGTCAGCGGTATTTAACCACTGACCCTTTAGGGTTTAGCTGTCGTGAAAGACAAACGATCGCATCGATACAGACCCCAGATCGATGGCATCGGTCATGAACGTTAACTGGTCTTTTTCTGTCGATGCCCCTGCAATTGTGAGGGCAGGTAGATAGTGATCGACGGACGGGTGTGCCATTTGCAGTAACGACCCCAATGATTGACGATCCGCGAGCGCGCTAAAATCTCTTTCCGTTAAACGATTTGCTACAAGGCTGTCGAACTCTAATGCAAAATCTTGTGGTTTACCGCCATGTTGTACCGCACGTAAATTGTGCACCACATTGCCAGAACCAAGGATCAGTACGCCGCGATCACGCAATTCTGACAGGGTTTTCCCGATCTCAAGCTGATAGCTAAGGTCACGTGTCATATCTATTGAGATTTGAAAGACCGGAACATCGGCATTCGGATACAGGAACTTTAGAACGGTCCATGCGCCGTGGTCTAAACCCCATGTGTCGTCCTCTTGGGCGTGGTGGCTTGCTAGGATCGATACGACTTCGCGTGCAAGATTGGGCGCGCCGGGGGCCGGGTATTGCTGCGCGAACAGGGCGTCGGGGAAGCCGCGAAAATCGTGTATTGTGCGGGGTAGGGCTGATACATCGACCAATGTGGTTCCTTGCGTCATCCAATGTGCCGAAACCACAAGAATCGCATTCGGTCGCGGTAGCGCGTGTCCTAATTTGGTCCATGCTTGGCTGTATTCCGTGTCTTCGATGGCGTTCATTGGGCTTCCGTGACCCAAAAAGACCAGAGGCATACGTTCGCTTGGTGCTAGGCTTTCGCGCAAATTGCGCAGGGAATGTGCAGTGCTCATTTTCAGGGTCCTTTCATGGATTGAGGTGAACATAAGTCTTGATTGGCATCCACGAAATGGCGAAGCTATGGATTGAATTACCACAATTTGTTCTTAATTGGATTTTGCTATGGATATGCTTGATCAACTGCGCGCATTTGTTGCGACGGCGCAGAGCGGGTCGTTCACGGCGGCCGCAGAACAGTTAGGCGTATCAAATCGTCTGACCTCAAAATATGTGGGAGAGCTTGAAACACAGTTGGGGGTGCGCTTGTTTCAGCGCACGACGCGGCGCGTGGGTATGACCCCCGCAGGCGAGGATCTGTTGGCAAGGGCGCCAGCATTACTGGAAGAACTAGATGATCTGCTTGGGGACGTGTCAGAAGGTTCGCGTGGGTTTTCTGGGGTTATTCGTGTGTCAGCACCCGTCACATTCGGAGAATCCTATATTGCCCCAATGCTGGGTCGTTTTGCCATGCAGCATCCGAACCTGACATTTGATATGCGGCTTAGCGATCATTACGTCGATTTGGCCTCAGAAGGGATTGATGTCGCATTTCGTTTGGGTGCGACGGATATGTTGTCAATAAAAACGCGCAAACTGGGTATGATCCGTAGTGTGGTCGCCGCTAGCCCTGCGTATCTTGCAAAATACGGCATGCCACAATCCGTTGCAGCGCTGTCCGACCATGCCTGTATTGTCGACACCAACCGTCGCAATGCGCGCCGCTGGACGTTCCAAAACGAAACGAAAGAAACTGCCGTGACGGTAGCCGGACGGTTTCATGTGAACTCTGCTCGGGCGGCGTGTGATTTGGCGGTTGCTGGGCAGGGTATCGTGTATTCGCCGCATTTCGCTGTGGTTGACGCGCTTAAGTCGGGTGCCCTAGTCCCGCTGTTTCCGGACTTCACATGCGAAGAGATCCCGCTTAGAGCAGTGTACCTTGAGGGGCGTGCTCTCCCACGGAAAATCCGAACGCTGATCGACTTTTCTGTGCAGGATATTCGCAGTTCCCAAAACGCCCAAAGTTGAAGACTTGCCTGTGATGAACACAAGCCGAGACATTTGCACTGTCTCAGGCTATTGTGCCCGACGGGAGGAAGATCAGTAACCACGGGAGGGGGGAATGGTCATTTCGGAAAAGAAGCTGCACATTGATAAAATCATGGGTGCCGTGAACTCGGGATCCGCCGCTGCGCGTTCGTCGCTTGCGGCGTCTTGGCGACGGTCTGTCGAACGCCATGGGTTAGACCCGGCCGATGATATCACGGTCAACCTTGTTAATGCGTCTGAACTTCATGATCGGCGCAATAAACACGACCGTTTTATGATGGTTGCTGCGCCTAAACTGGACCACCTTTTTGGACTGGTTGGGAATTCTGGGTGCGGCGTTTTGCTGACGGACGAAGTTGGGATTGTGCTAGATCAACGCTGTACTGACGCTGATACTGATACCTTTCAGGAATGGGGGCTGTGTCTGGGTGCAGATTGGAGCGAGGCTGCCGAAGGCACAAATGGTATTGGCACCTGCCTGACTGAAAAGCGCCAAGTGACGATCCATCGCAATGACCATTTTCTTGCCCGAAATATTGGAATGAGCTGCATGGACGCCCCGATTTTTGGGATCGATGGCCGTTTGCTTGCGGCACTAGATGTCTCATCCGCGCGTGCGGATCAAACCGAAAGCTATAATCAGTTGATCGGGGCTATGGTCGCGCAAACGGCGAAGTCCATTGAATCCGATTTTTTCCGCGCATCATTCCCGAAGGCGCGCATCGTTGTTGCAGATAGCGGGGATGCCGACATTGCAACATTGCTGGCCATAGATGCCGATGACATCGTAATTGGCGCAACGCGGAATGCGCGCAAAGTGTTTGATTTGGAACTGTTGGGCGCAATCAAGCCACGCCCAGCCTCTGATATCTTTGGCCGCGAAGATGGCCCGACAGGGTTTGTCAAAGCAGAACGGGCCGCCGTGGTGCGAGCATTGGCCCGTGCTAGCGGCAACGTGTCCGAAGCCGCCCGTGCGCTGGGCGTCGGACGCGCTACGCTATACCGGCGCATGAAGCGTCTTGGGCTTGGTGACTAGGCACAATCCACGACATTGACGGTTTCGGGAAATCAACATATGCATGATTCTGCAATAATTTGCAGGATTATGCATGAACTTAAATATACCCGATACACGCCAACGTATTCTTGCTCGACGATTGGACGATGGTTTAGAAATTGTCGCTGCCGATGCTGCAACGGAATTTGATGTGTCCTTGGATACCATTCGCCGTGATATTCTTGCGCTTGAGGCAGAGGGAAAGGCGCACCGCGTTCGTGGTGGCGCGGTGCCTATTTCGAAACCGGTTGCTCCGCTCCACTCGCGTTTGGCTGGCGCAGGCGGGATCAACCCAAACATCGCCCACGCGACGATTTCTCAAATTGGCGATGCTTCTACGTTGTTGGTTGACGGTGGATCGACCACGCTCGGGCTCATTGCGCATCTTTCCAACTTCACAGGTCGGCTGGTGATGACGCCGTCACCGTGGGTCGCGATTGCCTGTCAAGAAAATGATATCGACGTTTTTTTGTTAGGTGGAAAACTAAGCGCGCGTGGTGGAATTGCGGTCGGTGGTCTTGCATTGGGTAAGGTTGCTGATGTGACCGCGGATATCGCAATTCTAGGAGCCTGTGGTATCGACGCCGAATTCGGTCTTAGCACAGACGACTATGAAGAAGCCCAGATGAAAGCTGCAATGCATTCGGCGGCTGCCCGGACCTTTGTTGTAACTGGGGCTGAAAAGATCGGGAAACGCGCGCGGCACCACACGCTTCACATGAATCAAATTGATCTGTTGATCACTGATGCCGACCAAGGCGCGACTGAACTGTTAACGCGGTCTGGCGACAGGGTCATCACGGTCTGACCTAATTTCGAAACTTAACAAAGCAAGGGAAGCCTTTGACCGATTTTTCTACGACTGCACCAGCGCGTCTTGCGACGCGGTTGGCATTTTTTGCGGCTGGTTTTTCAATGGCGTGTTGTGCGCCGCTTTTTCCATTTATCAAAACGAATATCGAAGCAGATGAAGGTCAATTTGGTTTAGTTTTGCTGTGTCTTGGGCTGGGGTCTATTGTCGCGATGCCCGTGACTGGGATCATTGCTGCGCGCCGGGGTGCTCGGCCGATGGTTTTACTCGGGGGGATTGGGTTGGTTGCATTCTTGCCGGTGTTGGCGTTTGCTACGACGCCACTCGCGCTTGGTGTTGCACTGTTCATGTTTGGCGCGTCGTTAGGCACGATTGATGTGGCAATGAATGTTCACGGCGCTGAAGTTGAGAGCAAAGAAGGCCGTGCATTGATGTCTAACTTTCATGCACAGTTTAGCATTGGCGGTTTCTTCGGTGCTGGGCTGATGACCATACTTTTATCGTTGGGGGTGTCAGCTGTGATTTCAGCGCTGATCGGTGCAACTGTTGCACTTGTGGCGATACTCTTGGCTGGGTCGCGGCTGCTAGCGGTGAGCGGCAGTGACCCCGAACCTTATGTCATTCCGCATGGGATTGTGTTGTTGCTTGCGATTATTGCGGGGGTGACGTTTCTGGTCGAAGGCGCAATTTTGGACTGGGGGGCGCTACTGATTATTGATCGTCAGATCACGGCCGCCCAGACAGCAGGTATCGGATACATTTTGTTTTCGGTCGCGATGGTGGCTGCGCGGCTGGCGGGTGATCGGATCGTTATGGCTTTGGGCGAATTCCGCGTTTTGGTATTTGGTGGGATTGCTGCCATAGTTGGTATCGCAGTTGTGCTTGTGTCGCCTTGGCCAACCGTGGCGTTGTCAGGGTTCATACTGGTCGGTCTTGGTGCTGCGAATTTGGTACCGATCGTGTTTAGCGCGGCAGGGCGTCAAACGATCATGCCACCCAGCCTTGCAGTCGCTTCGGTTACAACGACTGGATATGCAGGGGTTCTGCTGGGGCCTGCGTTGGTTGGGTTTGTTGCAGATGCGACCAGTCTAACAGTAGCATTTGCCACACTGGCATTTCTTATGGCGTTGGTGCCTCTGACGGCAGGCCTTGTTGTCCGCGCTTGATGGGTTTTTGGCGCGGCGTGTCTCACTTCTGAGACAGATCAAGTCGCGCTTTTTTGTGGGGGCATTTACGGCATGAACTGAAGATCGCTAGCCTCTTCTAACCCGGGTGGAGGACCTGGTCAGGAGGAGAATAATTATGAATGAGATGACACAAACGGAGCAGCAATTTAGCTCTCCGTTCAAAAGCCGCTATGATAACTTTATTGGCGGAAAATTCGTTGCCCCAGTCGGTGGGCGCTATTTCGATAATATCACCCCAATCAACGGCAGCGTGGTTTGCGAGGTCGCCCGCTCCGACGCGGCAGATGTTGAACTGGCACTGGATGCCGCCCACGCTGCCAAAGATGCTTGGGGAAAGACATCCGCGACAGAGCGGTCTAACATTTTGCTGAAAATCGCAGATGTGATCGAGGCAAACCTTGAACTGATCGCGACAGCGGAAACATGGGATAACGGCAAACCAATCCGCGAAACCATGGCTGCGGATATCCCGCTGTCGGCTGACCATTTTCGGTATTTCGCGGGGGTTCTACGTGGCCAAGAAGGGTCGATGTCCGAAATCGACGCGGATACCGTTGCCTACCACTATCATGAACCGCTTGGTGTGGTTGGTCAGATCATCCCTTGGAACTTCTCTGTTCTGATGGCGGCTTGGAAACTGGCACCGGCGCTTGCGGCTGGGAACTGCGTGGTTCTGAAACCTGCCGAACAGACACCAGCTGCGATCATGGTGTTTGCTGAATTGATCGCTGACCTGCTTCCTGCTGGGACGTTGAACATCGTAAACGGCTATGGTGCAGAAGTCGGCGCGGCGCTGGCGACATCTTCGCGGATCGCGAAAATTGCCTTTACAGGGTCTACTGCGACTGGTCGCAAGATCATGCAAGCTGCGACCGAAAACCTGATCCCAGTTACGCTGGAATTGGGCGGCAAGTCACCGAACATCTTCTTTTCCGATGTGATGGCAAAGGATGATGCGTTCCTAGACAAAGCTGTCGAAGGCTTTGTGCTGTTTGCCTTTAACCAAGGCGAGGTCTGCACCTGCCCAAGCCGCGCACTGATCCAAGAAGATATCTATGAAGAGTTCATCGCACGCGCGATTGCACGGGTAAAAGCCATCAAGCAGGGTGATCCGCGTCTGCCTGACACGATGGTTGGCGCACAAGCAAGCCGTGAACAGCAGGATAAGATTCTGTCCTATCTTCAGATCGGTGTTGAAGAAGGCGCACAGGTTCTGGCCGGTGGTGCAGCGGCCGAGATGGGTGGCGAACTTGAGAACGGGTTCTACATCCAGCCAACGATCCTGAAAGGCCACAACAAGATGCGGGTCTTCCAAGAGGAAATCTTTGGCCCGGTTGTGTCTGTGACAACCTTTAAGGACGAAGCCGAAGCCCTAGAGCTGGCAAACGACACGATGTACGGCCTTGGCGCCGGCGTTTGGTCGCGCGATATGAATACCTGCTATCGCTTTGGCCGCGGGATCGAGGCAGGCCGTGTGTGGGTGAACAACTATCATGCCTATCCTGCACATGCTGCATTTGGTGGTTACAAGCAGTCCGGTGTTGGCCGTGAAAACCACAAAATGATGTTGGATCATTATCAGCAGACCAAAAACATGTTGGTCAGCTATAATCCAAATAAACTGGGCTTCTTTTAAACCCAGCGAGGGCGGCGGCGACCACTCGGCTGCCGCCCGCCTTTCGTTCGTATGCATCGGTATACTGTGGACGATTGTGGCAGCATCCGCTATGGACCTAGGCAACTAATCTCAAGAGGTTTCCTATGTCAGATATCATCTACACAAAAGTCGACGAAGCACCTGAACTGGCGTCTGCGTCATTCCTGCCAATTATTCAGAAGTTTGCCGCCGCTGCGGGCGTATCTGTTGGAACTAAGGACATTAGCCTTGCCGGTCGTATTCTTGCGACATTCCCAGATTACCTGACAGAAGCACAGCGTCAGACCGATGATCTGGCCGAGCTGGGTCAACTGGTTAAAACCCCTGATGCGAACGTGATCAAACTGCCGAATATCTCGGCTTCGGTCCCGCAGTTGGTTGCTGCTGTGAAAGAACTGCAATCGCAAGGCTACGCTTTGCCAGACTATCCAGAGGCCCCAAGCACCGACGAAGAAAAAGCTGTCCGCGCGAAATACGATGGCCTGAAAGGTTCCGCTGTGAACCCTGTGCTACGCGAAGGTAACTCTGACCGTCGTGCGGCCAAAGCTGTGAAAAGCTTTGCCCAAAAGAACCCACATCGCATGGGCGAATGGACTGCCGACAGCAAAACACGTGTGGCCTCTATGTCTGGCGGCGATTTCTTCTCAAACGAAGTGTCTGCGACGCTGGCAAAGGAAGCGACTGCAAAGATCGTTCTGGAAACAGCTGATGGTGAAACTGTCCTAAAGGACGGCGTCACATACCCTGCAGGTACCGTCGTTGACGCGACATTCATGAGCGCCGCAGCGCTTGATGCGTTCCTTGCTGACGAAATCGAAAAGACCAAAGCCGAGGGGACATTGTTCTCTTTGCATATGAAGGCGACAATGATGAAGGTCTCTGACCCGATCATCTTTGGTCACGCAGTTAAAGCGTGGTTGGCACCTGTATTCGACAAATTCGGCGACAAGTTGGACGCGCTGGGCGTGACTGGTAACGCTGGTCTGGGTACGCTTCTTGAAAAGGTAAAAGGCGAGCCTGAGATCGTAGCCGCGATTGAAGAAATCACTGCGCAGCGTCCGCCGATGTACATGGTCGACAGCGACAAAGGTATCACCAACCTGCACGTTCCATCCGACGTGATCATCGACGCGTCAATGCCTGCGCTGATCCGCGCTGGTGGTAAAGGTTGGGGGCCAGACGGCAAAGAATCTGATGCAAACTGCGTGATCCCTGACAATTCATATGCGCCAGTTTATGACGAATCCATCAAGTTCTTTAAAGAGAACGGTAAGCTGAACCCAGCGACTGCTGGTACAGTTCAGAACATCGGTCTGATGGCGCAAAAAGCCGAAGAATACGGTTCACACCCAACCACGTTTGAAATCCCCGCCGCTGGCACCGTTAAGATGATCCTTGATGATGGCACAGTTCTGCACAGCCATAACGTAGAAGTTGGCGACATCTGGCGCTCAGCCTCTGCGCGCAAGGCCCCAATCGAAGACTGGGTGAACCTTGCCATTGATCGCCAAAAGGCCGAAGGCACACGCGCAATTTTCTGGCTGGACGCAGACCGCGCCCACGATGCAGAGCTGATCGCCTATGTGAAACCAATCCTCGAAGCCAAAGGTGTTGCTGACAAGTTTGAGATCATGGCGCCACGCGAAGCAACACGCGCATCGCTTGAGACGATCACAAAGGGTGAAAACACAATCGCGATCACCGGCAATGTCCTGCGCGACTATCTGACCGATTTGTTCCCGATCCTGGAACTCGCGACATCTGCCAAGATGCTCTCTATCGTGAAGCTGATGAATGGCGGCGGCCTGTTTGAAACGGGTGCTGGCGGTTCCGCACCAAAGCACGTGCAGCAGTTGGTCGAAGAAAACCACCTGCGTTGGGACAGCCTTGGTGAGTTCTGCGCGCTTGGCGAAAGCCTGACATTCCTTGCGGATGCCAAAGGCAATGAAAAGGCACGTGTTCTGGGTGCTGCGGTTGATGCCGCCACTCAAGGTATCTTGGACAACGGCAATTCACCGTCACGTAAAGTCGGCGAGCCTGACAACCGCGACAGCCACTACTGGTTCGCGCGCTACTGGGCAGAAGCACTGGCAGCACAGTCAACTGACTCAGAGCTTGCCGCGCATTTTGCGCCAATTGCAGAAGCGCTGGTGTCCAATGAAGCTAAAATCACATCGGAGATCGCAGCAGCGCAAGGTGCCGCCGCTGATCTTGGTGGTTACTTCCACACTGACGACGCGAAAACGGCTGCAGTGATGCGCCCATCGGCAACATTGAACGCCATCATCGGTTAAGCAATCACCGACTAGACAACATGGGGCCGTGCAATCGTGTGATTGTGCGGCCCTTTTTTGTTAAAACCACAGCCAATCAGTAGACTTGCGAATCTAACGTTCAGTATGTACTGAACGTATTAAATGAAAGAAATGACATGACGCAGACACCGGAAGACAAGTTTATCGAAACGCTCGGCTTGATTTCTCAGGCGGATGGGTCGCCGCGTATTTCAGGGCAAATCACGGCATACCTTGTACTCGCGGGCGAGGCTTGTTCTTTGACCCAAATCGCCGAAGATCTTGATGTATCTAAGGCGTCTGTTTCGACCAATGTGCGCCTGCTAGAGGTCCGAGGCATTGTTGTCCGCGAAAGCCGTAAGGGGTCGCGCCAAGACCTGTGGCGCGCGTTGCCGCGCCCACATCAGAGCATTCTTTCAACGATGTCAGAACGGTTTAAACGTAACGCTGCGCAGATCGATGAAATCGCGGCCAGCTTTCCTGCCGACAAAGAACACAAACGCGAACCTGTGTCAGAGCTCGCAGATTTTTATCGCCAGTCTGCCGACTTTCTAAAGTCGTGGGCAGATGCACTGGCTCAAAATGATACAATTTCGATGTCGAAAGATGTGTCGGACGAATAGATGGAACGTTGATGTGAATAAGCCGACCCAAGACGCGCCCAATCCAGACTGGGCGTTAACAAACCGCGAAAAGAAGGTTGAGAAAGCTACAGCATAAGGGCGCAAACCACCGCGGCGACGCTGGCCTTGGGTGGTTTTGGCAATATTTGTTGTCGGTGGACTCACGTTGAAAAGCAGCGCTTTGACGGGGGGCACGGAGCCCGCGGAAACAGCCGTTGTCATGACGGACGAAAAACCTCGCGATGTCGTCATGCAAATCTTGCCGAGCGAACTGACCAAGATTGCGCTGCTCAGGCTCTAACTCAGGGGAAAACAGTGCTGCTATCGTTGTGCGTATGACCCCACCGACAGAACGCGACTTGAACCTGACAACGATCACCCCATGTGTTCGAGACGCATTATCAGCTGTTCCCGGTGCAAAGTTTCGCGTCGGCCCACCTGATTCATTCGGGAGCGGGGTTGCCACACCTGTCGCTATCAAAATCTTTGGGCCGGACTTGGATACATTGACGCGTCTGTCGCGCGACCTTGCCGATCGTTTGGCTGCGATTGATGGATTTGCTGATCTACATCGACTCGTTTACGAGACTAATTCAACCTTTGTTGCCCGCAGCACCTCACGATGTACATGCATGATATGTAACACGCCGATCAGATGATCCGGCGTGTTACCGATGCAGGCGCGAGCCTCCCGATTTCCGTTTCGACCGCCCCGGCGCAGTGGTTAAACCAGAATTCTTCGGTCACAGTGCGTCGAATGCGGATGCCATTTGGCAGTGCCCGTGTCGCGATGTTGGCTGTTTCGCAAAGCTGTGCGACCAGTCGGTCCATTCCGGCGTCGTCTAGCCAGCCGCCGTTGTAGGTCCGGTTTCCGTCTGTCACTGTGATTGACTGCCCGTCTTCGCGTGTGAACATCGGTGTCGCGGTGGTTTCGAGTTCTTCGAGATAGCCTTGCACCGCACCGCCGCCTTTCAATGGGGTTGGGCTGTCGGGGCGCAGGCTCTCTAACCTTTCGACCGTGACATCCAGTCCGGCAATCGCGGGCGGTAACGGGATAGGCATTTTGAAATCTGCATCGCGCGCCCCGGTGCGTGGGCCATAGACAACATGCGCTTCGGTCTGTGCCAATGCGGCCCGCAGTTCGTCGGTTAGATGCATTAAACCGGGTGCGAGCACGATTTTGTACCCGCTGAAATCCTGCGTGTCTGGCGACAGAATATCCACGTTCAACGCCGCACGCCGCAGCGCGCGGTAGTGGTCGAGCACCAGTCCGAAATAACTCAGCTCCGCGCCGTGCGGCTGCACCGACCATGCCCAATCTGCGTCGTAGTCAAAGATAAGCCCCACATCGGCACGCGGGATGCTGACATCGGGGGCGTCTTGGATTTCACTCGCGACTTGGCGGGCCTCAAGCATTGCTGGCGCCTCTGCGCTGTCGGGGCGTAGCAGGCCGGAATGTAGCTGTTCTTGGGCGAATGGGGCCTGACGCCAGCGGAAATAACAGACGGCTTCGGCACCGTGCGCCAATGCCTCCCACGTCCAAAGACGGACCATGCCGGGTAGGGGCGCTGGGTTGTGCGGTGCCCAGTTCACGGGGCCGGGTTGCTGTTCCATCACCCACCAACGGCCTCGGCCGACAGCGCGGTATAGGTCGTGGTGAAACGCCTGAAAATCCGGGTCACCTTGTCGGGCAAAGGCGCGTTGATGTTCGAGGCTTGCCCCCACGCGGTCTTCGAGAAACCCAAGCGGGTAACTGTCCCATGTCGCGATCTCGAGGTCTTTGCCAACTTCGAAATGGTCAAAGTCTGTGACGCGCCCCATGTAGTTGTGGCTGATCGGCGCGGTTGAGTGCGCACGAATTTCGTCGACCTGTTCACGGTTGAACGCGACGACCTGATCCGAACTAAACCTACGGAATGCCTGCGCGTGGGCCGGGTTAGGTTCTGTGACGGTTAGGTTGGGCAAACCGATTTGGTCGAAACGGTCATAGTCCATTGACCAAAATGCGTTACCCCAAGCAGCGTTCAGCGCATCGACTGTGCCATATCGGGCCTGTAGCCAGTCCTGAAACGCAACGCGAGCCGCGTCTGAATAGCTGATCACCGTGTCGTGGCATCCGTATTCGTTGTCGGTCTGCCATGCCGCAACTTTGTACCCAAACCGTTCGGCGATAATCCGTGTGATCCGTTGCGATTCAGCGCGAAACCCAGCGTGGCTAAAGCAATAATGCCGTCGCGATCCAAACCCGCGCGGTTTGCCGTCAGCGTCCAGCGCGATCATGTCGGGGTGCTTATCCAGCATCCAGCGTGGGGGTGTGGCTGTTGGCGTACCCAGCACCACAGAAAGCCCCGCGTCATTCAGCACATCAATCGTGCGATCCAGCCAATCTAGCTGTAGATCACCGGGCGATGGTTCTAGCCGCGACCATGCAAATTCCCCGATCCGCACCCATGTCAGACCAAGATCGGCCATGCGCCGGGCGTCTTCTGCCCAGATTTCTTCGTCCCAATGTTCGGGGTAGTAGCAGGTGCCAAGGGTGCGTTTCATCGGGTGATCTTTCGTTTCTTAGGCAGGCATCGCCGCGTCGTAGGCGGCAACGATTTTATCGGCGCGTGTGCGCACGTCTTGGGCGGTTATCCCGGCGTTATAAATGGCCGATCCGATGCCAAACCCGGTGATCCCGACCTTGGCCCAATCGGCAAAGTTCGATGCATCTGCGCCCCCCACAGCATAGCTGCGTGTGCCTTTGGGTAGGACAGCTGAGACGGCCTTGAACCCATCAACGCCGACAAGTGATCCGGGAAAGAATTTGAGCCCATCCGCGCCGTTGCGCAGTGCAGCAAAGCATTCAGTTGGCGTCATGACGCCCGGGTAGCTGGCCAATCCGGCGGCTTTGGTCGCGCGGATCACATCTGGATTGCAGTCAGGTGACACGATCAGTTTGCCACCAACGCTTGCGACATCCGCCACGTCTTTGGTCGTTAGAACGGTGCCTGCACCAATCAGCGCCACATCACCAAACGCGTCCGCGAGAATGCCGATGCTTTCCAATGGATTAGGCGAATTCAGCGGGACTTCGATTTGGTCGATACCTGCGTCGATCAATGTTTGACCTATTTCAAGGACCTCTGTCGGCGTGACCCCACGCAGAATAGCGATGATATTGCGGCTCATGATTTTACCTGTTGTGTATAGGCGGCAGATAGGCCGGACAGAACCATGTCTTCACCAGAAACAGCAGGCGCGGTGATCCCCTGTTGCGCAAGGGCGCGCTGATAAAGGGCGGTCAGTTTGCCAGCACCGATCAGTGCAATGTCGCGGCCCAGCCAATAGGGGCGTGCGCCCGCAAGTTCTGTGCCGATCAGTAGGCCAGACAAACGCCCCCGTGCCGCGCTTTCGCTAAGCGTCGCCAGTAGGGTGCCCGCACGCAGCGCAAATAGCTCTGCGCCGATTGTTTCAGGGCGGCTAAGCGCATCACCGACAGCGGCATCAAAGGCATCCAGATCCAGTTCTGCCTGAACCGAAAAGCGCAGCACGGATTGTTCGGCCAACAGCGCGAACATTTCACCGGTCATGAAGGTGCGAAAGCTAACGATCTCTTTCGCGCTGATATGAACCCATTTCGAATGGGTGCCGGGTAGACACAAAACACCGTCAAAATCGGGTTTTTGCGCCAGAAAGCCAGCGATTTGGGTTTCTTCGCCACGCATCACGTCGGCAGGTTTGGCCTGCTTGACCCCCGGTAGAATTGACACCGAAATACGCGGGTCATTGACCTTTACCTTCACGGCTTCTGCAATGGACGGCGGGTTGCAGGGCGTCGCGATATAGGGAGCCTCTGCCCAGCCTTGACGCGATCCGGCCATGCCGCAGATGACCACAGGGGTCACGCCAGTGCCAAGGTGATCGTTGATCATCGCTAAAAGTGCGGGTTCAAATGCGTCCGGGCTTAGCCCGCTCATGCCTTGGTCAGATGTCAGGCATTGTGTCGTGCCGTCGTCAAACATCAGGGCAACGCGTAGGTTGGATGTACCCCAGTCAACGCCGATCCAATTCGGTTTTTTGGTGTTGTTGGTCATCCTGTCACCACTACGCCGCCATCTGCGGCGATCAGTTGGCCGGTGATTGCCCGGCTTATGTTTGACGCTAAGAACAGGACCGGACCGACCATGTCGTCTGGTTCTAGTTCGGTCTTGACGCATTGTCGGTCAAGATGCCCGGCGAGAGCTTCGGGCGTCACCCACATGTCTTTTTGCTTTTGTGTCATCACCCAACCCGGCGCGATTGCGTTTACGCGAACACCGTCAGGGCCGAATTCACGGGCCAGCGACCGGGTCATGCCCGTGATCCCGGCATTTGCCGTTGTATAAAGCGCATATCCTGCGTTTCCCATCATATAGCTGATCGAGGACATGTTGATGATTGTTCCGCCTCCAGCCGATTTCATCGCGGGCAGGACGGCCTGACAAGCAAAGAAATATGCCTTGAGATTAATCGCCATGGACCATTCCCAGAAGGCCTCGTCGACTTCTTCGGTGGCATGGCGTTTGTCGTTGGCTGCGTTGTTGATCAACGCAGTGACCGGCCCGTGGGCCGCCGCGGCCTTATCAATTGCGGCCTGTAGTGCGCTGGTGTCGGTAATGTCGCATTGGATAAACAGCGGGCGGTTACCTGTCGCAGTTTCCATCTGATCGACAAAAGCTGACGCATCAGATTGCCCGACAAAGGCAACCTTAGCGCCTTGGCGCAGGAACCCTTCGGTCAGTGCGGCCCCGATGCCCGATCCACCGCCGGTGATGAATACCGATGCTGATTTGAGGTCAGGAAAAATTGGGTGGCTCATTAGTGGCTCTCCCTTGTGACGGGGCGGGTGTCTTTGCCCACCAAGAAATCTAGATCTGCGCCTTTATCAGCCTGAAGCACGGTATCAACATAAAGCTTGGCATAGCCACGCGTGTAATGCGGTTCGGGCGCGACCCAAGCTGCGCGGCGTTTTTCAAGTTCGGCTTCATCGACCTGAAGATCAAGCACACCAGTGCTTGCCGATACCCGAATGATATCGCCAGTTTGCACAAGCCCAAGCGGGCCGCCTGCATTTGCTTCGGGTGCGACGTGCAAGATTACGGTGCCAAAGGCCGTACCGGACATGCGGGCATCCGAAACCCGAACCATATCGCGCACGCCTTGTTTCACCAACACTGCCGGGATCGGCATATCGCCGACCTCTGGCATGCCGGGGTACCCTTTGGGGCCGCAGCCCTTGAGCACCAAAATAGTATCTTTGGTGACAGGTAAGTCAGGACGGTCGATGTTGGCTTTTAGGTCTTCGATGGTTTCAAACACATAGGCCGGTCCAGTGTGTTCCAACAGATGATCAGACGCCGCCGATGGTTTTACGATGGCACCATTGGGCGCAAGGTTCCCGCGTAACACGCGTAGACCAGCGGCAGGTTTGATCGGGTCGTTAAACGGACGGATTACATCGGAATTATAGCATTCGGCACCGTCGTGATAGGCGCTGATGTCACCACCAAGCACCGTTTTCGATGGGCGCAGGATGTCTTTGAGTTCATTCAACACGGCAGGCACGCCGCCCGCATAACAAAAGTCCTCCATCAGGTATTTGCCCGATGGCATGCAGTTGACCAGTAATGGGATTTCACCACCGATTTCGATGTCCTCAAGCGTCAGGTCCACCCCCACGCGCCCGGCGAGCGCGAGCAGGTGCACAACGGCGTTTGTCGATCCGCCGACGGCGGCATTGGTCAAGATTGCGTTTTCAAACGCCGCTTTGGTCAGGATGTCGGATGGTTTTAGGTCTTCGTCGACCATTTCAACGATCCGCTTACCGGTCATATGGGCCAGTGCTGCGCGGCGGGCGTCAACGGCGGGGAGGGCGGCGTTGGTTGGCAGGGCCATTCCCATTGCCTCGACCAATGACGCCATCGTGGACGCGGTGCCCATGGTCATGCAGACACCCTTGGATCTGCTCATACCGGATTCAGTTGCCATGAAGTCCTGCAATGTCATTTCGCCCGCTTTCACAGCGGTCGCGAATTTGCGGACGTCAGTGCCGGACCCCAAATCGCGGCCCTTCCATTTACCGTTTAGCATCGGACCAGAGGACACAACGATTGATGGCAAATCTACCGATGCAGCACCCATCAACTGGCCGGGGGTGGTTTTGTCACAACCGCCCAGCAACACGACACCATCAATGCCGTAGGCGCGAATGGATTCTTCAACATCCATTGCTAACAGATTGCGGAACAACATTGCTGTGGGTTTCATCTGGGTTTCGCCCAGCGACATCACCGGGAATTCGACCGGGAAACCGCCTGCCTCCCAGACGCCGCGCTTTACGGCCTCGGCTAGATCGCGCAGCCCACTGTTGCAGGGCGTCAGTTCTGACCAAGTGTTACAAATCCCGATAACAGGGCGGCCATCAAAGGCGTGATCCGGGAAGCCTTGGTTCTTCATCCAGGACCGACGGGTAAACCCGTCTTTGTCCATCATTCCGTACCAATTACTGCTGCGGCGTGGTTTCTTCATATTTTGTGGCCCTCGATAACCCACATGGTTTCTGGAAAGCTCCACGGGAGAGTGATCCCGTGATGCATCAAATATTGGCCACTGACCTTTATCGCGTTTGTTTTCAAGAGGGACTGTCCGCGTGACAGCGCCTTGCGAGTGAGTTCATCGCGGTTCGCTAGATCAATGCGGTAGGTTGCGTTGGCGTCAAGCCCGGTCAGGCGCAGCGGACGTGGCGCGATTTGCGTGGATGTGTCGGCCTTGCCCGCAAAGACGACGAACTGATCCTGATGTAGATGTTGTTCAGCCAGAACTGCCGGATCCGCCGCATCAAGCCGCAAAATATCGGCGTGGCGCATCCAGTTGCGGTTGTCTTTCCACCACTGGGTGACACGGCGCAGCACATCGGCTTCGTCGCCGGTCAGTTCACGCGGGTCCATCTCGAACCCCATGTGGCGTTGGGCAGCGACCCAAGCGCGGAACCGGATATCCAAGATGCGCCCAGATGTATGGCAAACGCGCGGGCCAACATGGCTGCCTGTCACGCATTGGGGCAGGAATAGTGCTGCGTTGTGTTGAATTTTCAACCGCTCTAGCGCGTCGTTGCTGTCGGACAGCCAGACACGTTGGGTATGTTCCATGATCCCAAAATCAATCCGGCCACCACCCGAGGCGCAGCTTTCAATCTCGACCTGTGGAAACGCGGTGCGCAACCGATCAAGCAGGGCATATGTGCCGCGTGTTTGATCCGCATCAGGGGTCGGCAGAACCCGGTTATGATCCCATTTTATGTAATCGATATCGTAGTCGGTCAGCACTTTGGCGATCCGATCAAATAGGTAATCGCGGACCGCTGGCAGTGCCATATTCAGCACCTTTTGGTGGCGGCCCAGAATCTGATCTTCATCCCCCAATGCCCAATCGGGATGGGCGCGGTAGGTGTCGCTATCTGGGTTGATCATCTCTGGTTCGAACCAGATGCCAAAGGTCATGCCAAGCCCATGAATGTGGTCAATCAGCGGGGTTAATCCATCGGGATATTTGCGCGTATCAATGAACCAATCACCAAGCGATGTCGTGTCGTCATCGCGTTTTCCGAACCAGCCATCATCCAGCACGAAACGTTCTGCGCCTAGATTGGCTGCATGTGTGGCGATCTCCTGAAGCTCTGGAATGTCGTGATCGAAATAGATGGCTTCCCAGCAGTTATAATGCACTGGGCGCGGGCGGTCAGGATGCGGCCAAGTTACCACGCGGTCGCGCAGGTGCCGTTGAAACGCGATTGCGCAGCCGTTTAGTCCAGTACCCGAATATGTCGCGAAAAGCGGCGCAGTTTTGAAATGGGTCAGCGGGGTCAGTTCAGTGTCTGACGCGTTGCCAAATTGGATTTGGCGGCGGCCATCGGGCAGTTCTTCGGCCACCATTTTGTGTCCACCGGACCAACCATAGTGGAAGCCATATGCCGCGCCTTGGGTGTTGGTCGCGCCACGACAAGGGACGATCAGGCCCGGAAAATGTTCATGCCCGGACCGACCCGTGCGGTTGTCGCGCATGCGCATTCCGGCAGACCACGGCGTGCGGTTCATCTGGAATTCGCCACACCAGCGCCCGGCAAAGTCTATCATCTCATCCGATAGCTGCGGCGCAGGTAACACGGGTGCGGCAAGCCATTGCAGGTTGATGGGCTGCTCTGTTTCCAGTTCCGCCGACATGGTGATCAGATGGGTTTCGGGATCAATCGCGAAATGGGCGCGATAGGTTAGGCCAATGGATTGATCCGTGTACGTTAGGCAAAGCGCGTCTGTCGTCGCCTTGGCGCTTTCGAACGCCAGCTTTGGTAACAGCGGTTTGCCTGCCGTGTCACGCAACGCCATGCCTGCGTGACCCTGAAACGTACGCGTTGCGGCAGGGCAAATCGACAGCTCTGGGTGTTGGTCCAGCATGCCGCCAGCGACGTCGATGCCATGGATCGCGTAAAGGTTTTCCAGATTTTCGCTATCAGGCAGGCGCGGTCCCCAATAGATCGCCTCGGCCAATTGTTTATCGCGCACGCCCAAAACAAGCGTCTGTCGGGCATCGTCTAGTCGCCAGCATTGGATCATTTGACCGCCCCAAGTGTAAGGCCCGCGATAAAGTGGCGTTGCATCAAGAAGAACATCAACACAGGGGGAAGGGCCGCAACGATCGAGCCCGCCGACAGCATGTGATAGGCCACGCCAAACTGTGCGTTAAAGCTGGTGATACCTGCGGTCACGGGCTGTGCTTGTGGACCTTGGGTCAGGACGACCGCCCAAAAATAGTCGTTCCAGATGAAGGTAAAGATCAGCACGGACAGCGCGGCAATCGCGGGCTTCATCAAGGGCAGGACGATGTGCCAGAAAATCTGGAATTCTGTGATACCTTCTACGCGGGCCGCCTCGATCAGTTCAAAGGGCAGGGCGCGGATAAAGTTACGCATGAAGAGCGTGCAAAACCCCGTTTGGAACGCGATGTGGAACAGGACCAACCCCAGCTTGGTATTATAAAGCCCGGCATCAATCGTCAGATCGCGCACTGGGATCATCAGGATTTGGAACGGCACAAAGTTCCCCGCGATGAAAAGAAAGAACACCACCAAGTTAAAGCGGAACCGATACACGCCGAGCGCAAAGCCAGTCATGCAGGACAGTGCAACCGCGCCGATTACCGTTGGAATGGTGATCATGAAGGAATTCAGAATGTAGCGGGGCATTGGGCTGTCGGTGAAAACACGGCCGTAGTTTTCGAAACCCGCAAAGCGTGATGGCCACGACCAATAGTCACCACCTGTGAAATCAGAGCTTGGCTTGACCGAGAACATCGCGACGGCGAGCAAAGGCAGCAACCATGCGATAACCGCAACGGGCAGCAGTGACTGATAGCCAATCTGCCACGACCGGGATGTTCGCTCGAGTGGGGTAGGGAACATCTTAGCGACCTTTCTCGTCTTGGTACATCGACCACAGGAAATAAGCGATGAAGAACAGCATGATAAAGAACAGAACAACCGCGATGGCAGCGCCATAACCCATGCGGAACCCGTATTCGGACAGCGCTTTTTCGAACATGTAGAATGACAGCACGCGGGTTGATCCGAACGGACCACCATTGGTCATGATCGAGATCAGATCGAAGGACCGCAGCGCACCGATGATGGTCACAACAAAGGCGATGAACGTCGCGGGCTTTAGCTGTGGAACGATGATGTGCCAAAGCATCCGCCACCCTTTTGCGCCATCAAGGCGGGCGGCTTCGATTTGTTCGGGATCAACGGCGTTTAGTCCTGTCAGATACAAGATCATGCAATATGCGGTTTGCGGCCAAAGGCCCGCAGCGATGATGCCATAGGTGGCCAGCGCAGGGTCACCCAGCACGTTGATTGGACCAAGCCCGACAGCACCTAAGATACCGTTCAAAAGCCCAAAGTTTGGATCGTAGAACCATGTAAAAACAAGGCCCACGACGACTTGGGAGATCACAAAGGGAAAGAAGAACAGCGATTTGTAAATCCGAATGCCGCGCACGGTTTGATTTAGAAATAGCGCAATAAACAGACCCGCCGGGATCGCCAACAGATACAGCAACAGCCATTTCATGTTGTTGAACAGGGACACGGTGAATGCCCGGTCACTTGCCAAACGTTCATAGTTGGCTGTGCCGACATATGTCGCTTCGCCTAGGCCATCCCATTTATAGAACGACAGGCTGATGCTTTGGATGATCGGGTAGACTACATATAGCGTGAAAAACAGAATGCCCGGCAGCAAAAACAGCCAAGGCGTAATGGTCTGCCGGTTGCGATGGAACCAACTGTGGTGCGGCGCAGCAGCCGTCGTGTCAGTCATTTTCTACTCCTCAAGTCCCAAGTGCAAAAACCCGCAGCGCAGGTGCTTGCAGTTAGGTCGAAAAAGCGGGGCGGCATAAGCCACCCCGCATTTGTTGTGATTATTCAGCAGTATCCTGACGGACGAATTCAAGACGCTCTAGGATGTCGTCTAGGTTATCAGGGTAAACCATGAATTCCTGAAGGCCTTCCATGCCAGCCTTTGCCATCTCAGCCGAGAAGTCGCGGTCAAAGAACTGTGCCACGCCGCCCGGTGCGTCGTTGGACAGCATGCTAAAGCCAGCTTTGAGGAACTTGTCATCATCAACCGAAGACCCAGCGTTGACAGGCAATTGACCCAGCGCGTCACCCGCGTTGATCATTGTCTGGTTGTCCGCAGAAACGATGAAGCGCAGGAATTCACGTGCTGCTTCTTTGTTTTGCGCGTTCGCAGGAATATGGAACGTGTCTGTTGGCGCGTCTTCCGCCATTGCCACATCTGGGTTGATCACTGGGAACTGATAGAAACCAAGCTGGTCATCAGTCAGGCCACCATCACGGAAATGCGGCACCGCAAAGTTACCCATCAGATAAGCAGTCGCATCACCATTGATCATAAATGGCAGGGCTTCTTGCCAGCTGTATGTCTGGTGGTCTTCGATGAAACCGCCCATGTCGATCAGCTTGCGCCAGTTTGCGAATGTCTCGCGAACGCGGTCATCTGTCCATTCGATTTCGCCACGTGCAAGCTGCATGTGGAAATCATAACCATTGGTACGCATGTTCAGGTAGTCGAACCAACCGCCAGCAGTCCAAAGGAATTTGGAACCGATGGTGTAGCAAGCACGGCCAGACGCCACGATCTTTTCGCAGTTCGCTAGCTCTTCTTCAAAGGTCGCAGGTGCTGTTAGGCCCAGCTCTTCGAAAATGTCCTGACGGTAGTAAACACCCCATTGGTAGTAAGTATAGGGAACGCCCCACTGCTTATCATCAATAGTCATCGCGCCTTTGGTGGATGCAAGCGCTGCGAATTCTGGCTCTGCCCATAGGTCAGAGATGTCTTCGAAAAGACCAGCGTTCACATATGGACCCATACGGTTCGCAGCATACCAGTTCGCAACGTCAGGCGCGTCAGCGGTCAAAAAGTTGCGGATCTGTGTTTTGTAGGCTTCGCGGTCGATGACCGTCAGTTCGATGTCCAGATCAGGGTGCATCGCGCCAAAGCGTTCAACCATGCCTTCCATTACGGCACGCGGCGCCGGGTTCGACATGTCAGAAAATACGCGCAGTTCGCCTGATAGGCCTTCTGCAAACGCAGAACTGCTTAGCATTGTGGCGGCCAAACCGGCCAGCATCAGCTTCTTCATGGAACGCATAGTGTCCTCCCTATTTATGCTCCCAACGATCCCGTCAAAACATTTTAGTTTCATATAGTGGAACCGTATTTCTAATATTGAAACCTTAACGCGGATCGGTATAGGCTTGTCAATAGGTTCCTCGGATAACTCGGGGTAGGGAGGCCACATGCAATCGAAGGCAGACGGAACGGTAGGCAAGGCGCTCGCGGTGTTAGAACTGGTCGCGGGCTTTGAACGGCCCGTGCGCTTTAGCGAGCTGCAAGGCACCAGCGATTACCCCAAGGCAACGCTATACCGGCTGCTGCAAACGCTGACCAAACAACGGATGCTGTCGTATGATCCTGATAGTGGGACATATACACTGGGTGTACGTCTTGTCTGTTTGGCACACGCCGCCTGGAAGACCAGTTCACTGGCACCTATCGCACGGCCATATATGGATAAACTGTCTGAAAAGACGGGCGAAACCGTGCACCTTGCGCAGCTAGATCATGCGCAGGTGATCTACGTCGATAAACGCAACGCGTCCCAACCGCTGCCCATGTATTCCGAGGCTGGCAAGGTTGGTCCCGCCTATTGCACAGGCGTCGGCAAGGCGATGATGGCTTATCTACCCGAAGACCAGCTAGCAGATGTTCTGGCACAGCAATCATGGCACCGATTCACCGATGGCACATTGGCGGAAGAGGACGCTTTGCGTGCTGAGCTTGTTGCAATTCGTGAACGTGGGCACGCCTATGATCGCGAAGAACACGAGCCGGGGATCATCTGTGTGGCTGTACCGATTCGGAACGACTCTGGCCGTGTGCTGGGGGCGTTGTCGATCACGTCATCAACATTGCGCTCGTCCTTGGACAAGCTGGACAGCTTTGTCCCACTGATCCGAGATACCACTAATCAAATCGCGCGAGAGACCCAGAATTGGCGTTTCCCCGAAACCAAAGCCACCGCCTAGGGAGGGTCCAATGACCGGTGTTACGCTAAATAATGTGATCAAGAAATACGGCGACGTTCAGGTGATCCACGGGGTCGATCTGGAAATCGAAGACGGTGAATTCTGCGTGTTTGTCGGCCCATCAGGTTGCGGTAAGTCTACCCTGCTGCGGATGGTCGCCGGGTTAGAAGAAACCACAAGCGGTAAGATTGAGATCGGTGATCGTGACGTGACCCGCATGGAACCTGCCGACCGCGGTGTCGCGATGGTGTTCCAGACCTACGCGCTTTATCCGCATATGACCGTCAAACAGAACATGGGGTTCGGCCTAAAGATGAACGGCTACCCCAAGGCCGAAATCGAAGCCAAAGTTGCCGAAGCCAGCCGTATTCTAAAACTGGATGACTACCTGAAACGCAAACCCGCCGCGCTTTCGGGCGGTCAGCGCCAGCGGGTGTCTATTGGCCGCGCGATTGTGCGGGGACCCGAAGTATTCTTGTTCGACGAACCACTGTCGAACCTTGACGCGGAACTGCGCGTTGAAATGCGCGTCGAAATCGCTCGTCTCCATAAAGAAATCGGCGCAACGATGATCTATGTTACGCACGATCAGGTTGAAGCCATGACATTGGCCGATAAGATCGTCGTGCTGCGTGCCGGCAAAATCGAACAATTTGGCGCGCCGCTCGACCTGTACCGCGACCCCGACAACAAATTCGTTGCTGGCTTTATCGGGTCGCCATCGATGAATTTCCTCTCGGGCACCGTGACAAATGGCCATGTGCAGATCCCATCGCTTGACCGGACGATCGAAGTACCAATGAACCTTCCGGCTGACGGAACAGAGGTGTGGGTCGGCATCCGCCCCGAACACTGCCGGGCAGTCAAAGGTGGCGCACAAAAAGTCGAACTCTCCGAAGCGTTAGGCGGCGTCAGCCACACCCACATGGTCACGAACACCGGCGAAAAAATCGTCATCGAAGAACGCGGACTAGAGCGGATGAAAGAAGGCGAGATGGTCACTCTTGATTTCGACGCAAACGACGTCATGCTGTTTGATGCGCAAACTGAATTACGTTTACGGTGAAACGATACCGATACTCGTGTCATTCGCATGAGTATCGGTTGTTTGATGCGTCAACCAATCGCACGGACGACGCTGACACCAACCCATGCTGATATTCCAGTCAACACGCCACCCCACAGGGTATCAATGACAAGCTGTTGAACAGACCAATCGCGAAGCGTTGCGTAATTCGTGAACTCATAGGTTCCATAGGCTAACAGCCCTAGCAGCACGCCATTGATGAGCGCGGCCATCGGATCGCCTGCGCGCAATGCAGGCACGGACACGAACCACAGAACCCCAGCCACATAGCCGAGATAAAAAAGTGCTGCGGGAACGATGCGAAATGGATCTGCAAAAAGATGATCGATATGACGTTCAAAGACAGGTTTTATGAGAAGACGTAGGCCAACGGCATCAGCAGCAAAAAACATGCACGCGGTTGAAAGGTAAAGAATAATGGTCTGCATGATTTTTGTTCTTTCTGGTTGGGATGCGCAGCATCGTGGCAATGATTAACGGGTTAGGTGCCGCAACAGCGGCAATGATGCCCAGTAGGGCAGGATACTGATAAGCTTGAGGCTGTAGGTCAGGCGGCGGGGAAAATGGATTTCGAACCGTCTGGAACGAAGCCCTTTGATAATCGCGTTTGCTGCCTTTTGTGGTGTGACCATTGCCGGCATCGTGAAATCGTTACGCTGTGTCAGGCGCGTATCGACAAAACCGGGGTTGATCAGGCGTACATCGGTCACGCCTGACAATTCACTGCGCAGAGTTTGGGCTATATTGATCACACCCGCTTTGGACGCTGAATAGATTTGTCCTTGCGGTAGCCCGATATATCCAGCGACGGAGCCACATAGCGCGAGCTGACCACCGTCTTTCAGCAAAGGTTGGGCCAGTTGCGCAATATGGAAACTGCCGGTCAGATTGACGTTGACAATTTGCGCAGCCTTTTCAGCATCGATTTCCAACACCTTTCCCGGATCATAAAGCGCTGCAAGATGGACTACGCGATCCAATGGACCGATTTTTGATATCTGATCCGCTGCTGCCACGATTGTCGATCTGTCGCCAACGTCTAACGGCAGAGCAATATGCTGCGCGCCGAGTTCCGACACGAGTTGATCCAATTTTTGGGTGGACCGCGCCGAAAGAATGAGCCGCGCACCACGCGCTGCCCACTCCCGCGCGAGAGCCTCGCCGATCCCTTCAGTTGCGCCGATAATCCAAATGAGTTCAGGCATGGGCGAGTTCCACCTGAACAACATCAGTTTGCCCCGTTTTGAACGAAGCAGCGCAGATATTTAGGTAAAACCGCCAGTTCCGTAGGAAGCTTTCATCATAGCCAAGGCGTTTGATGCGATCAGACACTTGGTCAAGGCGATCGTACCATGCAGTACAGGTCGCGGCATAGTCCGCGCCAAATGCGTGATTGTCGCGCACGATTAATCCGGCCTTGGTTGCCTGATCTGCAATCACAGCATCTGACAGCAACATCCCACCTGGGAATGTGTATTGCCGGATATAGTCTGAACTACGCCGATATGTGTCAAAGTAACTATCGGGCACTGTAATCGCTTGGATCATGGCGCTACCGTGATCGGCAAGCCGTGCCTTGATTGTTGCAAAATATGTTGGCCAGTAGTTTTCTCCGACGGCTTCGATCATTTCAATCGAGACGATGCTATCGTATTTTCCACTGCTTTTGCGGTAGTCTTGCAAACGGATGTCGGCACGCCCGTCAAGGCGCGCATCAGCATAGCCCTTTTGACTGGGTGAAATTGTCAGCCCTGTGACATGCCGCCCTGTATCGGTTGCGCGCTCTGCAAATCCGCCCCAACCGCAACCGATTTCAAGCACACGTTCGGCGTTATTCAGTCGGTTTAGGATGCGGTCGTATTTACGGTTTTGCGCACGCACAAGGTCTTTGTCATCAGCAGTAAACATGGCCGAGGAATATGTCATGCCTTCGTCCAACCATAGTTGGTAGAATTCGTTCCCGACATCATAGTGCGCGCGAATGTTGCGTGCTGAGCCCTTTAAAGAATTTGAGCGCATCAAGCGATTTACGACCCGAAATTTAAGAGTTTGCCAAAATCCCGCGTAAGCGTATCCGCTAAATTGATCGAGATTCTTAAGCGCGACTTCGGCCAAATCCGCGATTGATGGGGTGTCCCAGAGGCCGGCAACATAGGTTTCGCCAAGCCCAATATCGCCACGTGCCGCAATTGCCGTTACGACAGACCAGTCTGAAATCTGCATCTCGGCTGCGGGGTTTCCGTGTCCGAAATCGAACACTTCTCCTTCGGGGGTGCGCAGGCGCAGGCTACCAGTTTCAATCTGCGCGCAGGTATCAAGAAAATCGTGTTTTACGCGTTTTGTCAGAACTAACATTATGTAACCTCGGTGTTGGGTGGTGTTGGGCGGTTTCGGTATTTCGCGCCTTTCAGGCGAAGCCGAAGCGCTTGCCAATAGATCAGAGCCTTCGTGCGCAAGCCGCCAAATGGACGGCGGAGTGCGGCACGCGCCAATCCAGTGTTTGTCATCGGCAGACGTGCGCCGGACAGCGTTGCGACGACCCCCTCATCGCCATTTTTATGAATAATGCGGATCGCAATCTGATCATGGCGCAGATCAAATCCAAATTCGTATCCGCCAGCAATCTGTTGAAACGGCGAAACATGAAGCGACTTTGGTTTTGTTATGCGCGTTTCACCGGTGATCGGCGCAAAGTCGGGTTGGTGGCATAGATACGAATGGCGGTCGCCGAATGGGGTTGAAACCTCGGCTATGACCGCGACCAGTGCATCGTTTTGCAGTGCGAGCCAGAAGCTGACCGGGTTGAACACATGTCCTAAGAACCGCGGCTGTGTCAGCAGCAATAATTGTGTTTTCCACGCTGTGAGGCCTTGAGACGCAAGTACATCACGTGCCCAGCGTGGGCCGCGACCTTTATGTAGTGCGCCGCCATGATCGCAGTCGTGCACGGATGCAAGGTTGAACCGATTACGCGAAAATAGCTGCGGCCCAGTGAAAGACGACTCTGGGTCGATCAGCACAAAATCCACGCCGTACCGAAATCCATGCCGGATTGCTCCGCGTCGCGTGTGAGTTGTCACGCCCGCGATATGTTCAGGGTTAAATGTCATGCGATTTGCCTGTCTAAAGCACGGGCGATGCGCGCCGCGCTCGCAAAACCGTCTTCGTGAAATCCGTGGCGCGTATAAGCGCCGGCAAACCAAGTGTTGTTTTCACCTTGCATCGTTTTTAACTGGGCCTGAGCGGCAAGTGCAGGCGCGTCAAACACAGGATGGCGAAAGGTCTTTTGATCATAGATCATCTGTTCGTTGATCGGCGCAGATGGGTTGAGCGAAACAAAAAGCGGGTCATCGTTGGATATGTTTTGCAGCTTGTTCATCCAGTAGGTCACACCGATTGTGGGTTCTGGCTTTGTGGTGTCGGCTTTGTAGACCCAGCTTGACCAGACTGCCTTGCGCTTTGGCATTTGGGCGGTGTCACGGTGCAAGAACATTTGATTATCCTGAAACCTAATGGAAGATAGTGCAGATTGTTCTTGTGGGGTTGGTTGTGCAATAAGCCGCAATGCCTGATCCGAGTGGCAAGCAAAAATGACCTGATCGAACCGTTGTTCTGGATGCGCTTTGGTGTGAACTGTGACGCCTTCGCTGTCGCGCGTTACGTTTTCAACAGCAGTATTCGTATGTATTGCAACGCCGTGTCCTCGCAAATGATGTTCAAGCCTACGGACGTATTCGATGCTGCCGCCATCCACAGTCCACCATTGGTGCTGACCTGACGTGCTTAGCAGGGCGTGATTACGGAAAAATTGTACCAGTGCGCGTGCGGGAAACGAACGTATCTCGGCTGGGGGCGTAGACCAGATCGCGCCACACAGTGGCATTAAGTAAAACCGTTGGAACCAATCACCCAACTGTAAGTCATTCATTAACTCGCCGATCGTCGCATTTGAACCCTCGGACATTGCTTCGGCTTGTCCATTAAACCGAAGTATGTCGCGGACCATGCGGTAAAATCCGGGGCGCAGCAGATTGCGCGGTTGGGCGGTAAGTGATGCCAACCCACGAAGCCCATATTCGATCTGTCCGTCATTGATTGACGCGCCAAAGCTCATGTCGCTTTTCACAACAGGCACATCAAGATCTTTGAACATACGGGTGAGGTGCGGATAGTTTGCGTAGTTAAAGACGATAAACCCAGTATCAACAGGCTGGTCACCGTTGCGTCCAGCGACGACAGTCCGTGCGTGCCCGCCAAGCTGTGGGGCAGCTTCAAACACTGTCACCGAATGGTTCGGCGCCAATAGATATGCAGCAGATAGGCCAGAAATACCGCCACCAATGACGGCAATGCGTTGTTCGCGATGTGGTAGTGCGTCGAGTGACATTCTGGATCCCTGCTTTATGATTCAAAAAATAATACGTCTCCAAAGAAATTTTGGATCAAAAATGATCCAACTTTCATGTAGCCCCGTAATGAGGTTATGTTGCACGTGAGCCTCGACATTGAACCAGCGGACCGAAGCTCTTTTTTAGGGCTTCAAAAGGATGTGCCAAAGGTGACGCCACCGTCCCCCAAGATTTCACCCCAGACATTATGGATGTTGGCAGTGCGCGATCAGCGTGACAAGGCTGCGTTTGCATCGTTGTTTGACCATTTTGCACCCCGATTAAAGGGGTTCATCATGCGGTCAGGGACAGGGTCAGGCCAGGCCGAGGAAATCGTCCAAGACGTTATGTTGACGGTTTGGCGTAAGGCGAGCCAATTCGATCCTGCCCGTGCGCAGGTTTCGGCTTGGGTCTACCAAATCGCCCGCAATCGTCAGATTGACATGATCCGAAAAGAAGGGCGTCCGCTGCCCGACGAATTGAACGAAAACCCAGAAACAGAACCAGATGCGAGCCAGATTGTCGCGTTAGAGCAAGAAGCAGGGCATCTAAAAAGTGCGCTTACGAAGCTCGCGCCAGATCAACGTGAGGTTATCGAAAAGGCTTATCTGGGTGAACTTACCCATCAGGAAATCAGCTCTCAGATGGGCTTACCACTGGGTACTATTAAATCTCGAATCCGGCTTGGTTTGCAGCGATTGCGCCACGAGCTGAAGGACATGCGCTAAGATGAAAGATATCTCATACCACACACCTGACGCACTTTTGGCTGCGTATGCTGCTGGTAACCTGCCGCACCCTTATGCGTTAGTTGTCGCTGCACATATTTCGCTATGTGTTGAATGTCGCGTATCATTTGAAGCCCACCAAGCCGCAGGCGGCGTTGTACTGGACTCGACCGAAGCAGTAGGTGTGTCTGATACACTGAAAACGGATATCATGGCGTTGCTTGACGCACCCGTGATATCCAAGCCTGTTCACAAGCGGTCAGGTATCTATCCGGGCCCGGTGATGGAAGCGTTGAACGGTAAACCACCCCGATGGAAGTCACTGGGGTTAGGCGTTCGGCAAAGCATTATCGCCGGTGGTGCAGACGGGAATGTGCGTCTTCTATACATCCCACCAGGGCAGGCCGTACCTGATCATAGTCACAATGGGCTAGAATTGACGCTTGTTCTGCAGGGTAGTTTTAGCGACGAAACGGGGTGTTATGGTGCTGGCGACCTTGAGGTCGCTGATCAAGATTTGCAACATACGCCGATTGCGGACGCGGGTTTGCCGTGTATCTGTCTTGCCGCGACTGATGCGCCACTGCGATTTACATCGCTTGTCCCACGTATGTTGCAGCCGTTGTTTCGGATTTAACCCCGACCTATGTGGACACAAGAGCGGAGGTTCTGTTCCGCTCTCGTTTATGCGCTCTTAAAAAGGTGAATCAGGGAAATAGAATGCTTCTGCATTTTCTGGCGTGATAAGTGTCGCGCCTAGAATATACCGTCCTGCGACTGGCCCGTTGGATTTGAACGCGGCGACAGTGACATCCATTGCAGTCGCAATCATCGATGGTGGGTACAGCACGTCAACGGGAACTAGTTCGTTGCCGTCCATGATGCCGCGAATGGTTTCCTTCATGCCTGCGCCACCCACGACGAACATGCCGTCACCGGTACGCCCTGCCTGTTCAAGTGCAGCTACAACGCCAATGGCGATGTCATCATCTTGGGCCCAAACAGCGTCGATATCAGGAAAGCGGCTCAGGAAATCTTGCATCACTTCGAACCCATCATCGCGGTTCCAGTTCGCATGTTTGTGATCCAGAACGTTGATCCCAGTCCCTTCGATTTCGGCCATAAAACCATCAAAGCGCTCGTTATCGATTACCGTAGGGATGCCGCGCAGGATGACGATATTATCGCCGGATTCTAAGCGGGTTTTCATGTATTGTGCAGACACACGGCCCAGTTCAGGATTGTTGCCTGCGACATAAATGTCTTCGATGCCCGGCTGGCTTAGGCCGCGATCAACAACGGTAATCAAGGCACCGCTTTCTTTTACGTTCAGGACTGGATCGGTCAGAGGTTCTGATTCAAACGGCAACACGACAAGCGCATCAATCGCGTGAATTGACACTAAATCCTCTAACGCGCTTGCTTGCGACGCTGGATCAGGTGAGTTGATAAGGATCAGGTCGATATCTGGATATAGCGCCTCGAGCCTGGCTTCGGCTTGTTCTGCGTGCCAGTTCATACCAGCCGCCCACGCGTGTGTTGGCGTCGGATATGAGACGCCGATCTTGATCGTGTCCTGCGCCGAAGCAGCGCTGGCAACCGCCATGACGCCACCGACCAAACCTGCGAAAATTGTTTTTCCGAAATGCATTTTATCCCTCCCATGAGATTTCTGCTGATGAAGCCCGCACCAAATTGCTGAAGGCTGTATTGCGTATCAGGTTCCTCTCCCGATGCGCTGGTTGATTTAGGTCTTGGACTTGCTTCCCCAGTCGGCGCGCTGCAACCAAACCGCGGTGATAATGATCAGGCCCTGCATTGTGCCGTTGAGGTAGTTGGAAACGAGATCGGTGAAATTCAGAATATTCCCGATGGTTGTTAGGATAAGCGCACCTAAGATCGTGCCGCCAATGCGCCCATACCCACCCTTAAGAACAGTGCCGCCGATAATGACCGCAGCGATTGCTTCTAGCTCCCACAGCACACCGGTGGATGATGATGCAGAGCCCAGCCTTGGAACATATATGACGGTTGCGAGAGCCACGCACAGACCTTGGATCACATAGGTCCATGTCTTTATTTTATTGACGTTTATGGCCGAATATTGGGCGACATGTTCGTTTGATCCGATGGCGGTGCAATAGCGTCCGAATGTAGTGCGGTTCATTAGGAACCATCCAGAAATCGCGACCATTATGAACACCCAAACTGGGATCGGTACACCCAGAATGCTTTCGTAATAAACGGGTCGATAAGTGCCGCGAATTTCAAAGCTAAGCGATAGTGTGCCACCGTCCGCGAAATAGGTCACAAGCGATCTGAAGATACCCATTGTGCCAAGCGTGACGATAAACGCCTCGATCTTACCTTTGGTGGTTAGTAGACCATTCGCAAGCCCGGCCAGCGCGCCAAGCATGATCGCACTAGCCGCCCCGATCACCACTGTCAGCGTGCCAGTGCCCAGCACATCTATCAGTGAATTCATCAGAATAATCATGACGCCAGCGATTGCGGCGGCCATGGAGCCGACCGACAAATCGATGCCTCCAGCGGTGATCACGAACGTGGCACCAACGGCGATAATCCCGATAAATGCGGAACGTGTCAGAAGGTTCGTTATGTTTCCTTCGCTTAGAAATGCGGTGTTTAGTGAAAATCCGAGGATGCATAACAATACCAAGGCAATGGCAGGGCCATACATTTTAAGGTCTATCTTTGGTTTATTGGACGCTGGTTGTGTCTGGGCGGTGTCAGGCATGCATCTTTTCCTCGTTCAGCCCTGCGGCGTATCGTACAATTTGTGTTTCGTTGATTGCGTCACCGGTAAGAGTGCCTGCAATTTGACCATCTCGCATGACGATCACACGATGACTTATCCCAATGACCTCGGGCATCTCGGATGAAATCACGACAATCGACACACCTTCGGCAGCGAGCGCCGCGATGAAGTGATAGATTTGCTGTTTTGTACCCACGTCAATTCCGCGGGTCGGTTCATCAATGATGACGATCTTTGGGTCGGCTTCCATCACCTTGGCAAGCAGTAGCTTTTGTTGATTGCCACCCGACATGTCCTTGGCCAACACATTCGGATCTCGCGCCCTGATATCGAAACGACGCACCGCACGGGCAAGCGCTGCCGTTTCTTGTTTTTTGTTAAGCATCAGGCGATTTGCGAACCGGGGCAGGGCAAGAAGCGTTAGGTTCGCCTGCATCCCTTCTTGAAGTAGTAGACCTTTACCTTTGCGGTCTTTTGTCAGGTAAACAATCCCGGCATCGCGGGCCTGCGCAACCGTTGCAAAGCGACCAGCGTGACCAAAGGTCGTGATCGCCCCATTCTGCATTGGCACTAGTCCGCATATTGCCTCGAACAGTTCGGTGCGGCCTGATCCTACCAGCCCTGAAAATCCTAAAATTTCGCCGGACCGTAGTTCAAACGACACGTTATGCACATTCTGTGTGCTTAGCCCTTCGACGCTTAACGCGACATCGGCATCAATGTCGGCTTCGGCAATTGGTGGGTAAAGATCGGAAAGTTCGCGCCCCACCATCATCCGTGCCATTTCATCTAGCCCGAGGCCCTTGGTCGGGCGAGTTGCGATCCACTGACCATCGCGCAAGATAGTCACGCGGTCTGAAATTTCACTGACTTCATGCAGCTTGTGGCTGACAAACATGATCGCGACGCCTTGCTTGCGCAGTCGATCAACCTGAGCAAACAATATACGTGTTTCTGCTTCGGTCAGCACCGCGGTTGGTTCGTCCATGATCAGAACGCGGGCGTTGCGGCTCATCGCTTTGGCGATTTCGACCATCTGTTTTTGGGCAATGGATAACTGCGAAATCCGCGTATCTGGCGAAATGTCTAAACCGACGCTGACCAAAATCTGAACCACACGTTTATGCATAGCCGATTTGTCTAAAATACCATTCTTGGCGATCTCCCGTCCAAGAAAAATATTCTCGGTGACGGTCATCTGTTCGGCCAAATTCAGTTCTTGGTGGATAAGTACGATCCCCAGCGCCTCGGCCTGACCGTTTCGGGGCAGGGTAACAGGTGCGCCATCGTAAAATATGCGGCCTGACGTTGGGCTATGAAAGCCCGACATGATTTTCATCAATGTCGATTTTCCCGCACCATTTTCTCCGATAAGCGCGTGAACTTCGCCGGCCTTTAAATCAAAACTAACACTGAATAGAACGGGTACCGTTCCGAATGATTTGCTAAGCGACTCCGCGCGAAGCAACACATCCGACGTTATCGGATTTTTGACCAACATAGACCCTCCCCGATCCATTACTGCCTCCCGCAGCGAATCTCATGTAAACCTTTACATCGACTTATGTAAAGGTTTTCATTGGGCGGTTACTTCGCTATCCTGTCGATAATTGGACAGGGAATGTGAAGTTGCGAAGCCGCAGACAAACCCCTGCATGAGGCAAACGGTAACAATCAAACGTGCACAATCACCCCAAAAAACCGGCAACAATCGAAGACGTCGCACGCTTGGCCGAAGTTTCAATTGCGACCGTTAGCAGGGCGATTTCAAAACCTGAAAAAGTCGCGGAAAGTACCCGGAAAAAAGTGAACGCTGCGATTGCTCGGACGGGATACACTGCCAATGCTATGGCGCAAAATCTACGCCGCCAGCGATCCCATATGGTTCTTGTTTTGGCGGAATCCATATCAGACCCCAATTTCCCGGGGATACTAACAGGACTGGAAAAGGTGGCCAATGCGCGCGGCTATGGTGTGCTTATTGGGAACACCGACGGTGATGTTGCATTAGAAGAAAAATATCTACGTTTTCTATCCGCCGGAACCGCAGATGGGTTGATTTTGCTAACAGGTCACTTGCCAGTTGCAGGTTGGCCCGAACAATCAAAGACGCTCATTCCGCCAGCGGTCGCGGCAGCTACGCCTGTCCAGCATGACAATATTAGCTATGTCTGTACCGATGACCGGGCAGCGGCGCGGATTGCGACCGAATATTTGATGTCGTTGGGCCATAAGAGGATCGTTTATGTCGCTGGCCCAAAGGGGAACGTGCTGTCTGAGCGTCGCCTTCAAGGGTACTGTGATGCGCTTAGCCAAGCGTCAGAGCCGATGTCGATTTGGAAGATCGACGGTGATGGAACCAGTTTGGGTGGGCGGGCAGCTGTTGAACGGCTGTTTATTAGGGACACCCTGCCAACTGCATTCTTTTGCTTTAATGACAACACTGCAATTGGTGTGATTGGTGCGCTTCAGGATCGCGGGTATGATGTGCCTGATGATATGTCGGTCGTCGGATTCGATGACATCCCCTTTGCCAGTAACATCACACCTGGGCTTACGACCATCCGGCAGCCGCGCAGCCAGATCGGCGAATATGCGATGACCGCGCTGTTGGATAGACTAGCACAACCTAACGCGCCGACCGAGGGCAAAGAACTACATGGCGATCTTATTGTAAGAAGTTCGTGCTCAGTGCCAAAAGCGTAATGCTTGCGGTGAAAGCGCATTCTGCTTTCGGCGCTATTTAATTGTCAGTCTAATTACACCCTGCATTGTTTTGGCAACTTTGGAGCGCGAATTCAACATAAAACCAGTGTTGGGAAAAGTAAGCGGAAGGCTTTGAAGTGCAAACCTGTTGATTGTCTGCATTAAATAAATACACGTCAGGGTGGAAAAAATATTGCCTTAACCAAAAAGCTATGTGTGAATGGAGTGGTGTTCGATTGAACAACGCCTGAAGCTTTGGGCGTCTGTTTAAGAGGGCACAAGATTAGTGAGGTAAGTCTGTGCATTCCCAAAAAACGTCTGAAGATATGCAGTCTGAGGTTGAGAGCCTTTTGAAGTTTTGTTTATCTGACGGGTACTTTAACGGCGAAAAGGCGTTAAGCCATGGCGATGGTAAACTGCATTTCAATTATAATCGGGAATATCTTGGCAATTTGTTGGCGCGCCTAAGAGAGGCCGTTGCATTACTATCGCATGACCGGGTTTTGGCTTTGATTGAAGAGCTAGACAATTTGTCGATAGGTGTATCGCTTATTGGGCAAGTGAAAGCAGGTAAAACTGCGCTGACCAATGCGCTGATAGGCAAGCCTGAAATGTTACCCTCGGATGTTAATCCTTGGACTTCGGTCGTAACGTCTGTCCACATCAATACCCCAAAGCCTGCTGGTAAAGCGGCGGTGTTCAATTTCTTCACGACCCAAGAATGGCTGAATATGGTCGAGGTCGGAGGTACTTTGGGGGAAACGGCCACGCGCAGTGGCTTTGATGAAGAAGTGGATGAAATGCATGCGCAAATACGTGAGATGCAACAGCGGACCGAGTTGCGGCTAGGTCATAACTTTGCATTGCTTATGGGGGGAAAACATAGCTTTGTGGGTTTTTCGTCCGAGATGCTTCGGAAGTATGTGTGCCTTGGCGACGAGGGGAGCGCCACGATACCCGATGGTCGTTACGCCGACGTGACAAAATCAGCTGATATTTATATTGATAGCGCCAGCTATCGGGTGCCCACGATTATCCACGACACACCCGGCGTAAATGATCCTTTCCTGATGCGAGAGGCAATTACTCTTGATAGTCTAACCGGGACAGATATTTGCGTGCTGGTACTAAGTGCGCAGCAGTCATTCAGTACCGTCGATGTGGCGTTATTGCGCACGATCCGATCCATGAAAAAAAGCAGTATAATCTTTTTTGTGAACCGCATCGATGCATTAGACAATCCGACAGAACAGATACCTGAAATCGATAGCTTTATTCGTGACGTTTTGCGTACCGAAGAATTATCACCTGATATACCGATTATTTTCGGCAGCGCAGCTTGGGCTGAGATGGCCGTGTTCGGAATGTCTGAGACCGTCGGCGCCGCGTCGATTGATTGTTTAACCGATCTTGCCGCCGCGCGTTTGGACAATCAGAATGACGTCAATAGCAGCCCAGATCCTATAGGTACATTGGCGCACACGGTGTCAAAAACGAGAGACCTATCGGGGCTGTTTGAACTGCGGAAGTTAGTCGAAACAAAGAGCATCAGTGATATCGCTGTTCCTCACATGGCAGGGATTGCACGTCGGGCTCTTGATATTGCGCGCACCTCGAAAGTATTCCTTCAGCAAGTTGATGAAACAAACTGGGTGACGCCTCCTAGCTTTGACATGGACGCTGCAATTGCCCGGCTTGAGACCATACAAGACGAAGTGACCGAAGCTGTCGCAGCGGAAACCGAGGCTGCATCGAATGCGATGACCGAAAAGATGTCTAATGCATATCAAGCATTCTGTGACCGGGAACAGGCTGCGCTTGAAGCCGAGCTTTCTGAGACCAAACGCGCGGATGGCTGGACGCCACAAATCGAAGGTTTAAGGCGATCGCTTATTGCGACTTATTCTGATTTCGCACGTGAAACACCGCCTAAGGTCGATGCGATCTTGGCAGATGCAGTCCAGCAAGTGCAAAGCCTATATAACAGTGCACTTGGGAATTCGGTTCAGCTTATTGCTGTGGAGCCACTCGAGACACAGAGTCTCAAAAACCCGGCCTGCTTAATGCGGACAATGCCGTTAGATATTACGTCGAATTGGCTGCGCGGGTGGCTGTCAAAAAGAGCGAAGCGCCCGTCCTATATCCGTAAACTTCGGCAGCTTGTGGCGGCAGAACAGCGGCAGACGCTGGAAGAAATTCAAACAGCGAATGTTGCGGACTTTATGTCCGAAAACAACATGCTGATCGACGGGTTTTTCGAAGAGCACATGCATGGTCTTCGAACCATCGCGATGTTGAATGATCAGCAAAAGCGTGACGAGGCGCTGCACGCGCTTGGCATGGAAGAAAAGATAAAACTGCGAATAGAAAAGCTGAGGGAGATCATAGACGAACTGACTACGACTTTAGAGCGCTTAGCGCTGGCGACTTCAGGTGATCTCACCGGTCGCGAGCAGGCGGGCGAATAAACGATGTGACACCACTCACAGAACGAACTGTCATCGTGAAACCAAGAAGGGAAATATTATGGCGAATGTGGATATCTCTAAACTTACCGAGGTCGGCGGCTTTATCGGTGCTTGCCTTGTTGATAGTGAAACCGGTTTGATGATGGCATCCGAAGGGGGCGGTGCGCTTGATCTCGAGGCGGCTGGCGCCGCGAACACAGAGGTCGTAAAGGCCAAGTTGTCTGCGATCGAAATGCTGGGCTTGGATGATCATATCGACGATATATTGATCACATTGGGCAAGCAGTTTCATTTGATCCGGCCATTGGATCAGACCCCGACTGTTTTTCTGTACGTCGCGTTAGATAAAAAACTGGCCAATCTAGGTATGGCGCGTGTGCAGGTGAAAAACGTGGAAAAAACACTAAACTTGTAAGCCAAGAGACCAGCGTGATTATCGCAGGGCGCAATTAAACCGTTGCGCGCTGCGTTTCTTGATCGCGCGTTGTATCGAGTGCTTGGAAGTGTCGTTTTTGCAGCCTGCTTCATGGAGGCACCATGAAAAAATCCCTTTTTTTAACGTAGTTTTGAGAACTGACGTCTTTGAACCGTCTAGGGTGTGGGTGGCAGAAACCCGCGCAAATAGTGATGATGACTATTTAGTATTGCATCCTATCCGTTCGGGTAGGGGGTGGCGCTTTAGATACCATGTAGGGTTGCGTGTCGTGGGCTGTTTTTGAGAGGTCCGTCGTTATTTTTTTCATGTACATATTTTAGCTAAGTTGTTTATTTTTAAACATGTTTTTGAGATCTATCGTATCTAGGTATTTCGACTTTGAGACGGATTTGATTAAAAGTGTCGCCAAGCTTTTGACATATTTGCCTAAATTTTGCCCTTTGCTGTAAAGAATTCGATCTGCGATAACTCTCCCAAGGGGCGAGCGCGTTTGGCTTTCGGTGACTAGCTTTGCTGTTTGCGTCTTAGAGGGGTTTTCGACACGGAATTTAGCGTTTTGGGACGCGATAGGTACGGGTTGAAAAACGTCTCGCTTTTTTAACGAGTTCTTGAATGGCGATGTCATTCTTGAAGTAATGAGGACGTGCTGATGTTATGCGCCCGCTTCGCTAGCAACGATACATTTGTGTCTGGTTTCCGGATGGCAGTCTGGGATTTGGCATTTGCTAAGCCTTCCCGCTTTCACGCGTCGGTTGGCAAAACCATGCGTCTGCGCGAATTTTACACGTCTCTTAACTGTCGTTTTGTGTTGGGCGCGCTCCGGCGTATTGCCCGATCTGGCATGCCTCTGCATGAACATCTACGCCGATGTCGACCTACTTACCTGCCACTCACCGCCACTACTAAAACAACGAGCCAGTTTTCCAGTTTGAAGTTCCTGAACGAGGGCGCATTATGATACAGCAAAATATTTCCCTGAACCTTCTATCACTGGTCGGTCTCGTTCTTCAAACGACCCGCTCCGCCTTCATGGCGGTTTTCGTGTTTGTTCTGGCGACCATGCTCTCTGTATCGGTGCCCACGTCATCAAATGGATGGTTAAGCGGATTTAGTTCTGCGGCGCATGCGCAGAACGCGGATGGTGACGCTCTGACTGATATTTTCGACACTGATGATGACAACGATGGTATCCGCGATGGCGACGAAGGCGGCACTGCCACATCATACGTCTACGCCCCGACTGATGGTGATATTCAGGCGATCCGCAATACTAACGCGAACGGCTCCCCTGTCCTGTTGCCTTTGACAATCGGTGGCAGCTCATCTTTGCCATTTGGCGGCGTAAACCTTCGCTGGACAAGCGGCGGCGGCGGGTCTGCAAATGGTTGGGGGCGCTTTTCGCCCCCAGTGAACCCGATGAACGTGAACCTTCTGGGGGTGGATACAACGGTTCAAACGCCTTATATTGATATTGTTGGTAACATCCCACGTACATTTTCGCTTGATTTTGGCGCATCTGCACAGGGTATTAGCACAGCAACAAGCCAATATGTTTTCGTGCTTGGCGTTGCCGGTCTTTCTGGCGAGGACGGCGGCCCAACTGAATTTGTTACCGATGTTCAACTGACAACTGTTGCCTCAGGCGTTGCATTCAACTGGGTCGCGCCTCCACATCAGTATTCATTGCTAAATGGCGTAGAAAGCGACCAAACTGGGCTAACTGGGAATGTCATTGCGACAAACACAGCAAACACCACAGGCGATATTCGCGACAGTCCGGTGGATCAGTACACATTCTATGCGATCCCTTCGACCAGCAGCTTGGTGAATGTCACAATCAACCAACCAAACCCGGCAAGCCGTGATCAATTTGGTTTTATCTTTGGTGTAATCGAACTGAGTGCGCCGGATACCGACGGTGACAATGTTGCCGATACGCGCGATCTTGACTCTGATAACGATGGTATCAGTGATATTTACGAGGCGGGTTCTGCTGCTGTACGTGCGCTTGACACAAACGGCGACGGTACGATTTCTACATCTGAAAGCGCGGACACGGATAACGATGGTCTGTCGAATGGCGTCGAAGCAATTTTTGGTGAAGACACAGGTGTTACTCCCGTCAATAATGACACTGATGGTATTGCGGACTTCCGTGATCTTGACAGTGATGATGACGGCATTCCAGACGCCGTCGAGGGCCGAGCAACGACCGGTTATGTCGCGTACACAACCCCGGTTGGCGATGCGAGCGATAGCGATAATGATGGTGTTGTCGACATTTTTGATACGTCACTTGGGTTTGGCGGAACCATTGCGACGTTTAATGCACCGTATGATGATGGCGATGATACAGACGGAACGCCCGACTTCCTTGATGATGATAGTGATGGGGATACGATCCTTGATAGCGCTGAATCAGGAACAATTTCTGCACCATCATACGCAGACCCTGATGGGGGCGTAACAACAACTTATGCTGACCTTCAAAACGACCAAGGTAACCTGACAGAAGTAGACTTCCGTGCGATCGAAGATGCCGGAATTACCGTGACGAAAACGGCGACGCTTAATGATGGCGGAGACGGTCGTGTAGACGAAAATGACACGATCACCTATAGCTTTGTTGTTAGAAACGTGGGTAGTTCAAACCTGACAAATATCACGGTTAGCGATCCAAAGGCCACGATGTCTGGTGGCCCAATTGCACTGCTAACACCTGGTCAATCTGACACCGGCACCTTCACGGCAAGCTATTCAATTCAGGTCGCTGATATCGATGCAGGTAGCTTCGCGAACACAGCAACTGTTTCAGCAACAACGCCGTCCGGTGGGACGATTAGCAGTCTGTCGGATGATCCAAACAACGCAGATGACATCGATGGTGACCTTGATGGGTATCCGGACGATGAAACCGTTGTGACGCTCACGGCAGCGCCTGCGATCAGCCTTGTTCTGACGGATGATACCTCTGCACTCTCGAGCCCTGTGGCTGCGGGTGATGTGGTGTCTTATACCTACACGGCGACCAACGACGGCAATGTGACGCTGACGGGTGTTGCGCTTGATCCGACGATCACGGATGCGGATGGGAACACGCTGGTGCTGACCTCTGGTCCGACCTTTGTGAGCGCGGATGCGGGTTCAGCGGATGGCACATTGCTGCCGGGCGAAGCCGGGACCTACACGGCGACCTACGAGCTGACGCAATCTGACATTGACGCGGGCGGCATCAGCCAGACGGCGGATGTGGATGGCACAGCGCCTGATGGGACAACTGTGGTCAGCGATACGTCGGATGACCCTGCGGATGCGACCGGTGCGGATGACGCGACAGCGACTGCGATCACGGCAGCGCCTGCGATTAGCCTTGTTCTGACGGATGATACCTCTGCACTCTCGAGCCCTGTGGCAGCGGGTGATGTGGTGTCTTATACCTACACGGCGACCAACGACGGCAATGTGACGCTGACGGGTGTTGCGCTTGATCCGACGATCACGGATGCGGATGGGAACACGCTGGTGCTGACCTCTGGTCCGACCTTTGTGAGCGCGGATGCGGGTTCAGCGGATGGCACGTTGCTGCCGGGCGAAGCCGGGACATACACGGCGACCTACGAGCTGACGCAATCTGACATTGACGCGGGCGGCATCAGCCAGACGGCGGATGTGGATGGCACAGCGCCTGATGGGATCACTGTGGTCAGCGATACGTCGGATGACCCTGCGGATGCGACCGGTGCGGATGACGCGACAGCGACTGCGATCACGGCAGCGCCTGCGATTAGCCTTGTTCTGACGGATGATACCTCTGCACTCTCGAGCCCTGTGGCTGCGGGTGATGTGGTGTCTTATACCTACACGGCGACCAACGACGGCAATGTGACGCTGACGGGTGTTGCGCTTGATCC
>NZ_PKFN01000009.1 GCF_002933395.1 Yoonia maritima | reverse complement strand
GTTTCAGTCCCATAGTCAGTCTCCTTTGCTGCAGTAAATGCTATCAAAGGAGCGGCATCAAACCGCGACAGGTCCAGGATGCCAAACTCGCTCAATTCGCGGATGTCACTGCTGGCCTCTTGGAGCGTGCAGATAAGAAGCGCCTTGAACTAGATAGCCTACGCGACACGCTTGAAGATGAAATTGAACAAAAACGTGTCGCGTTAGATGAAACGAACGCTCAAAAACTTGTAGAAATTGCGGATAAGCGAACTGCGCTTGAAAAGCTTCTGCAAGAACTCGACGATAGAGAACATAAGCATGTTCGAAGAGAACTCCGAGAAACTATTACTAATGAGATCAAGAGCAGCCTAGAAACTCCATCGAGTTCCGCTCGTTCTCGTACGTATGCGATGCAAGTTACTGCTCTATGCTTAGCTGGTGCAGGCATATTTGCCTACCTCACTTACTCAGCACAGGCTTCTATAAATTCGGTTCCTGATGGCCTCCCAATTTATCTTCAATATGTTAAGATTTTTCTGAGCAGCGCCGCAACTGTAGGGTTCTTCGCGTACGCAATTTCTTGGGTAAGGAAGCTCGCAGTAGAGGAAGCCACGCATCATCGCAATTTGGAACAGTATGCGTTCGATATGAATAGAGCGAGCTGGGTAATCGAGACCATTCTTGAATTAACAGATGCCGAGTTAGAAGAACTACCCAATACGTGGCTTGAAAGCGTTTGCTCGAGCCTTTTTGAAAGGCCAAATACTGCAGCTCATGATACCAATTCTCTTGATGCGTTGGCCGCTCTGTTAAATGTTACTACAGAAGCAGAGATTGGCCCGAATGGCCCTACGTTTAAGCTAAACCGCCGAGCAGCGAAAAGAGCCGCGGCATCCGGAGAGTAATCGCCCGGCAGCGCCGGGCAGCGCCCGGACCTCCCCCATGGGGAGGGCGCTTCGCACCCACCCCGAGGTCCAGACGCTGCCCTCTTGTTGCGCATTGTGTCTCACAAAGCTGCCATACGCATGTCTGACAATAATCCGACGCTTTGCCGACCGGCCTAAAGCGCCTCAATATAGATCCGCACACAGTCCTGCACATGCCGGAACCGATCTCCGCCAAGGTGCTTGCCGCCGTACCACCGCGTCACCACGATGATATGGCCGTGCAGTTCTTCGCGCTCTAACATCCGCAAAATCACCATGCCCGCACCACTTTCGCCGTCGTCGTTCTTTAGCGGCGCATCAGGCAGTAGAACGGCCCAAGTATTATGCGTCGCCTTCGCGAATTTCTTGTTCTTACACAGTGCCTTAATGAAATCACGCGCCTCGTCAGCGGACGCTACAGGCCCACCCGAAACCGCGTATTTCGACCCGCGATCACTGACAACATTCGTGATGATTTTCACAGCAACCGCGCGATCACACAGACCCAAGCGACGCCCACACCAATGGCCGTCACGGCGACCGCAGCAGACCCGCAATCCTTGGCCTGCTTCGCTGCGTCACGCTTGTCTGTACCAATATCATCCACAACGCGTTCGATCGCCGTGTTCATGCATTCCACCGCCAGCACGATGATCCCGCCCATCAACAGCATCCCACGTTCGCCAGTCGTCAATGGCAACACCAGTGCCAGCACACCAAACATGATATTTGCAACGATCCACTGGGCAAGCGACCCTTCGGTTTTCCAGACGTGTACAAACCCGTCCCAAGACCATATCGCACGCTGCCGCACGCGCATAAACTGTTGCCACATATCAGCTTTCCTCGCCTCATCATTTCTTTACGGTCAGGTATTAAACTATGACCTAACGGAACAATTGACCAAACCTATGCGCCCCCTACTTTCTTGGCAACAGCAAGGAGCCAACGATGTATCCAACCTATTCCCGCGCAGAACGGATCGCTGACGGCACCATGCATGCGCTTGGCGTGATTGGTGCGTTGATAGGATCTGTGGTTCTGATTGTCTGGGCATCGGGTATCGCTTCGACTGGACATGTCACTGCGATTTCGATCTACGGCGCAACCTTGATGGCAACCTTCACTGCATCGGCGATGTATCACATGACCCCATGGGAAAGCATCCGGCCAACCCTGCGCCGCTTTGACCATGCCGCGATCTATCTGAAAATCGCGGGGACCTACACGCCACTTGTCGTCATGATCGGAAGCGGGTTTGCCTATGTCGTGCTCGCCATTGTGTGGGGGCTTGCCGTGATCGGCATGGTGCTCAAGTTATTTTTTTGGCAGACACCGGGGCGCTTTGGCCCGGCGCTTTATTTGATTATGGGATGGCTCAGCGTTCTTTTGATCTGGTCGCTGTGGCCAATCATCCCCGGCGCAGCAATGGCTTTGATCGCGGCTGGGGGCCTGATGTACACATGTGGCGTCGGTTTTTACGTCGCCAAAGATATGAAGTTTTCAAACGCCATTTGGCACGGTTTTGTCATTGCGGCCTCCGCATGTTTTTTCACTGCAATCGTAATCGGTGTGGGCCACATCGCAGGGGGTATGGAATTCATGACCTGACGACGGGTCAACCCACCGTTATTGCAGTGCATGTAACAAGTTAAACGTTTCGAGCTTAAGTCGCGTGTCCTGAGGTGATCTTGAGTTTTGTAATTAAAGGGTGTCGCAAATTTTGGGCGACACCCTTTTCATTTCTACAGGCCCGCAGCGACGCGCTGAACGGTTTTCAACCGATCCCCATTCGCTGGGTGTGTCCCCAAAAACCGATCACCCGGATCAGGAATGCGAAAAAAGAACTGCGCCCCACGAAGCGGATCATAACCGGAAGAATGCGCAATCCGTGTGCCAAGCGCATCGGCCTCGAGCTCAAAGTTTTTGGAATACGTCCGCGCACCAACAGTTGCGCCAATCTGTTGCGCACTATTGATCGCATCAGCACTCGTGGTCCCTAGCGCACCAGCTAAACCACCTAACAACGCCGCCCCAACCATCGCATTTTGCCGCTGTCGCGCAATGTGACCTGCAATATGGTGTGCGGTCTCATGTGCGATAACAAAAGCGATCTCGTCTTCGTTGCGCGCTTCAGCGATCAACCCGGTCGTGAACCCCAATATAGGGCGTCCGTTATTATCAAGCGTCTGATAGGCGTTCACCATATCCCCGTTTCGGTCATCAATCACGATCCGAAAATCGCAGTTCAACGATGGGGCGCGTTGACGGCACAACGCCTCTGCAACCGGCTCAACTCGTGCAACGGCGCGGCGATAATTGTTCATCGCTTGTGCCCGCGACACTTTTGGCGCATTCGCCGTTTGCTGTAGCGGTGCTACTGCGGGGCCTTCATCCACAACAACGGGCGTACAAGCGGCCATCGCCAAGACAAGCGCAATTGGGGTCAAACGCATCGGGTCTTCCTCTCGTTAACAGCATGCACATTAACACGGTCGCAACCTATGACCAGTACCGATTGCGCAACCTGCAACCCCGGGCTACGCTGAAACCATGTTTACGATAGAACACGAATATGACGCGACTGTTGTGACCCTCGTGGACGAGGGCAAAGCCCCCTTGTTAGAGGATGTTACAGTTAACGCGTTCGATGATTGCGTCACGGTCACACAGCTTGATCCGCGCACCGATGAGGTGATGCAAATCACCATATCATTTAGCCAACTACGCGACCTGCAAGCCGCGCTTGATCTGCCAGAGGGCGTCTATCAGTTACGCAAGCCAAAGAAGGCATAGACGCCTCTTGCATTCCTAACACTGCTTCGGCGAGGGTACCCCAAACAAAGAGGGCTCACCGATGACAACAGGTTTTTTCTGGGATGAACGCAGCTTTTGGCACAGCGGTGGAAACTACGCAGGGATGTTGCCTGTTGGTGGGCTGGTACAACCGTTGGATGGTGGCCTCCCCGAAAGCCCTGAAACCAAACGGCGCCTGAAAAACCTAATCGAAGTCACCGGGCTAGCCCGCGAACTCGACATGCGCGGTGCCGAAATGGCAACGCGCAAAGACCTACTTCGGGTTCACCCAGCCCACTATCTTGATGAATTCAAAGCATTGTCAGACGCTGGTGGCGGGGAACTGGGACGCCGCACACCCTTTGGCCCCGGCGGGTACGAACTCGCGGCTCTATCAGCAGGATTAGCCAAGGCCGGGTTAGAGACCGTCCTAAAAGGCGAACTCACCAACGCCTACGCTCTATCGCGCCCACCGGGGCACCATTGCCTGACGGACTTTCCCAACGGGTTCTGTCTGCTGAACAACATCGGCATCGCGATCGAGGCCGCCCGCACTGCTGGGCTCGCCAAACGCTTTGCCGTGCTAGACTGGGACGTACATCACGGCAACGGGACCGAGGCCGTATTCTATGACCGCGACGATGTGCTTACCGTTTCGATCCACCAAGACCGCAACTATCCGATGGACACAGGCGCATTCGACGACCGCGGCACAGTTAAAGGCACCGGTTACAACCTCAACATCCCTCTACCGCCCGGCACGGGACACAAAGGATACCTTGCCGCGATGGACAGGCTTGCCTTACCCGCAATCACAGACTTCGCACCCGACATCCTCATCATCGCCTGCGGCTACGACGCCGCTGCCAACGACCCACTGGGGCGCATGCTCGCCACAGCAGACACATTCGCACAAATGACTAAACAGGTGATGGCGCTCGCGGATGATATATGCGACAGCAAACTACTGATGGTCCACGAAGGCGGCTATTCGGAAACCTACGTCCCCTTCTGCGGCCACGCCGTCTTGCAAACACTGTCCAACAGCAACATCACAGCCCCCGACCCTTTCGCCGAAGTCTTCCCACTACGACAACCCGACGCTGGTTTCGACGCCTATCTAGACGGGGTGCTTGGCGCGATGGAAAAGAGCTTGTGAGAAACCACACGACAGGTGCACGACAAAAAAAACCTGTCAGCATCGGTAACCCTAGATAGCCAACTTTGCGCTTAAAACGAACGCTCCGAAAGATAATCGGCAGAAACGTAACCCGTGACCCCCGGCGCCTCCGAGAGAGAAACCCGGCACCAAAGCTGCCCAACTTCGGTCACGCAATCACGACGAACAAGCGACGTCCCGTCAGGCAGGCCCAAAACCACATTATAGCCAAGCCCCGGACCTGACCGCAGCTTAAGCAAGTCATCCGGCCCAGCGCGTTCGACCACAACGCGGTCACCGGCTATCTCGCTGCAGCCAGCAACAAGCATAATCGTCAAAATAGCTGAAATCGCAGTACGCTGCATGATCTGACCTCATTCGTTTTCCAATCAATAGACTGACACAAAACCAAATCCTAGCCTGCAATTTCTTTCGTTCATTGCAGCGGCATCAAATGGCTAAGACGTCCGCCATGACACCCTTTGCAAGGGTAATTAATCGTTCTCGGTTGTCAGCTCCTCCTCCGGCACATATCTGTCACCCATCATATTGTAGGACCTATTATGCCCACACCGAACCAAGCCGCCCTTGATTTTCTTTTGACCCGTCGGTCGCGCCCGGCCAAGACGCTAACGACTCCGGTGCCTGACCGTGCTACGATTGAGACGCTGCTGACTGCAGCAGCGCGGACGCCCGATCATGGAAAGCTAGAGCCTTGGCGCTTTATCGTGCTGGAAAAAGCCGCTCTGACACGGCTTGCTAGGCTGGTCGATGAACGTGGTGCTGCGCTTGGGATTGATCCTGATAAGATCGCCAAAAGCCATGCTCAGTTCGCGACGGCAGATTTGGCTGTTGCGGTCATCTCATCCCCCGTTGCTTCTGAAAAAGTGCCCGAAATCGAACAGGTTTATTCTGCAGGCGCGGTCTGTTTGGCGCTTGTGAACGCGGGGCTGGCGGCTGGCTGGGGTGCGAATTGGTTGTCAGGTTGGGCAAGCCACGACCGCGACTTTATCCGCGATGGTCTGGGCCTCGCGGATCACGAACTCGTCGCTGGCTTCATCCACCTCGGGACTGAGACCAACAAACCACCCGAACGCCCACGCCCTGACCTGTCGGCAATCACAACATGGATTAACGCATGATCTTCACGTCCTTTATAAAGGCAATCTTACAGCTTCCTGATAACCGATTTCAATCGGTCCTTTGGCGCGGCATTGGCGTGACCATCGGACTGTTGATCGCATGCTATTGGGGTTTGCTTGGGCTGATTAATTGGCTCGCGTCGGAGCCAATCACCCTACCTGGCATCGGCGAAATCACTTGGTTCGGCGATCTACTGGGCTGGGGATCGTTTTTTCTTATGATCGTACTGTCGGTGTTTTTGATGGTACCTGTCGCATCCGCGATCACGTCGCTTTTCTTGGACGAAGTCGCAGATGCCGTCGAGGAAAAGCATTTTCCGACCTTACCTCCAACGCCAGCAATCGGCTTTTTCGAAGGGCTGCGCGACACCGTAAACTTCATGGGAATATTGGTCGCAGCTAATATCGCAGCTTTTATTCTATACCTCATCCTACCCTTCGCTGCGATCTTCATCTTTTATGCGATGAACGGCTATCTGTTGGGCCGGGAGTATTTTCAGCTTGCCGCGATGCGCCGTGAAGGCCGCGAAGGCGCCAAAGCCATGGCAAAGCAAAACCAAGGCACGATCTGGGTGGCGGGCTGCCTAATGGCGCTACCGCTGACACTTCCGCTCGTGAACCTGTTCATTCCGATCTTAGGTGCTGCGACATTCACGCACCTGTATCACGCGATCAGTCTGCGTTCAGATCGGGCGTCGCCATCCGGTTAAACCAATCCATGTCGCGCACAGAAATCGCACCCGATAGGATTGTTCCTGCAATCACGGCCCAAATCGGCACCGCCCAAAGGGTCGTGATGATTGCTTTGCGTTTGATTTGCGGATCAGCTGGGGCGGACGCATGCGTACCGGGCACAACCTCGCCTGCCTCGCCTTGGGTCTTTACGCGCAAAGGCAGCACGATAAAAAACACCATCGCCCAGACAACAGCGAATAGCACAATGGCAGAGGTCGGTCCCATAGGTGATCCTTTCCTTACATACTGCGCTACATAGGCCGCTTTGCGGGTCGCGCAAGCACTGTTGTTAGACTTGCGCGATTTGTCTCAGGGCTAAACCTGCTCAAGCTCAACCAAACAGCCGTTAAAGTCCTTGGGATGCAGGAACAGCACTGGCTTACCGTGTGCGCCGATCTTCGGCTCTCCGTTCCCCAGCACCCGTGCACCTTCGGCCTTTAGATGGTCGCGCGCGGCCAGAATATCGTCAACCTCATAGCAGACGTGATGAATGCCACCCGACGGGTTCTTTTCTAGAAACCCATTAATCGGGGAACTATCACCCAGCGGGTACAGCAATTCGATCTTGGTATTGGGCAGATTGATGAATACGACGGTCACACCGTGATCCGGCTCATCCTGTGGGGCACCTACATCAGCACCTAGCATCGTGCGGTATTGTGCGCTTGCCGCTTCTAGGTCCGGCACTGCGATTGCGACATGGTTAAGTCGACCGATCATTTCATATTCTCCCAGTTTTGCGCAATATCGCGAAAGCCCGCCCCGAGTGCAATGCGGTTTCCAAATTAACGTCCCGTTCACCTTGTCCTGCTTTGATTGCGACAAGTCATATCCATAGAGGAGAATCGCGATGGACGAATTATTGCTCACACCAGCGCCGACCGCGCGTCGTCCATTGCTTGGGCTTACCGTACTTGTCGTCGAAGATAGCCGTTTCGCCTGCGAGGCGTTGCGCCTGCTGTGTCAACGGTCTGGCGCACGGATACGTCGCGCCGATAGCCTTGAAAACGCACGCCGCCATCTGGCGATATACCGGCCATCGGTGGTGATGATTGACGTCGGTCTTCCTGATGGATCAGGTCTGGATTTGATCGAAATGCTATCGCAGGCGTCACCACGGATCGAAGTCATCATCGGCATTAGCGGCGATACTGATATCGAAGAACAGGTGTTGGCCGCTGGCGCAGATGGGTTCATCCCTAAACCAATCGCAAATCTAGCCGCGTTTCAGGCCGCGATCCTGCGCCACCTACCCGCCGACAAACAACCGCCCGGCCCGCGTATTATTACCGATGAAATGATAAACCCCGATTTGGTCGCCTACCGCGATGACCTGCACCATATTGCGGAATTCCTGAATACAGCGCCAAACAGCAATAACATCAGTTACGTCACCCAGTTCTTGGATGGCGTTGCGCGCAGCGCTCAGGATGATGCATTGGGAAAAGCTGTGGAAGACCTCGCAGCCCTCAAATCGACAGGTGACGACCTCACGCCCAGCATGAACGCGCTATCAGATATGGTCGAAAAACGTATCGCAGCGGGTGGACCGCTCTAACAAAAAGGCCGCCCCAAACAGGGGCGGCCCAATGTATTAGCTTTCAGCTGGGATCGTGCGCAGGTGCAGTTCACGCAGCTGTTCGTTCATTGGCTCAGATGGCGCATCCATCATCAGATCTTCAGCGCGCTGGTTCATTGGGAACATGATGACTTCGCGAATGTTGGACGCATCGGCCAGCAACATTACGATACGGTCGATCCCAGCAGCACAACCACCGTGGGGCGGCGCACCGTATTGGAACGCGTTGACCATGCCGCCGAAACGCTTGTTCACTTCGTCTTCGCCGTAACCAGCAATTTCAAAGGCTTTGAACATGATTTCTGGGCGGTGGTTCCGGATCGCACCAGATACCAGCTCATAACCGTTACAGGCCAGATCATACTGGTAACCCAACACCTTCAGCGGATCACCCTGAAGTGCTTCCATCCCGCCTTGCGGCATTGAGAATGGGTTGTGTTCAAAATCGATTTTACCAGTTTCTTCGTCCTGCTCGTAAATCGGGAAATCCACGATCCAAGCAAAAGCAAAGCGGTTCATATCCGTCAGGCCCAGCTCTTCACCGATCACGTTACGGGCTTTACCAGCCACGCCTTCAAACGCCTTTGGCTTACCACCAAGGAAGAACGCAGCATCACCAAGACCAAGACCCAGTTGCTGACGAATGGCTTCAGTGCGCTCTGGTCCGATGTTTTTCGCAAGAGGTCCAGCAGCTTCCATGCCGCCTTCGACTTCGCCTGATTTCAGCTTGGCTTGCGCTTCTTTGACAGTGATGCCCAATTCTTGGGCCACAGCATCAGCCGTTTTCTCACGCCAGAAGATATAGCCCATTCCAGGCAGACCTTCTTTTTGCGCGAACACGTTCATGCGGTCACAGAATTTGCGCGATCCACCCTTCGGCGCAGGAATGGCGCGTACTTCGGTGCCTTCTTGCTCAAGCAGTTTCGCAAAGATCGCAAAACCAGAACCCGCAAAATGTTCAGACACAACCTGCATCTTAATTGGGTTCCGCAAGTCAGGTTTGTCCGACCCATACCAAAGCGCTGCATCACGGTAAGAAATCTGTTCCCATGTTTGGTCAACATTACGACCCTTGCCGAATTCCTCAAAGATACCGGTCAGCACTGGCTGGATCGTGTCGAACACATCCTGCTGCTCAACAAACGACATCTCAAGGTCAAGTTGGTAGAAATCGGTTGGCGAACGGTCTGCGCGCGGGTCTTCGTCACGGAAACAAGGCGCGATTTGGAAATATTTATCATAGCCCGACACCATGATCAGCTGTTTGAACTGCTGAGGGGCCTGTGGCAGCGCATAGAACTTACCTGGGTGCAAACGTGACGGCACAAGGAAATCGCGCGCGCCTTCGGGGCTGGAGGCTGTGATGATCGGCGTCTGGTATTCGCGGAAACCACCATCCCACATGCGACGGCGCATAGATGCAACCACATCAGAACGCAGCTTCATGTTGTCCTGCATCGCCTCGCGGCGCAGGTCCAAATAGCGGTACTTTAGGCGTGTCTCTTCGGGGTATTCCTGATCACCGAACACCATCAAAGGCAGTTCTTTAGATGCGCCCAGCACTTCGATGCTGCGTACGAATACTTCGACTTCACCAGTTGGCAGTTTCGCGTTCACCAGTTCAGGGTCACGTGCTTTGACTTCGCCATCAATGCGGATACACCATTCAGAGCGCACCTTTTCAACATCAGCAAAAGCAGCCGAGTCAGGATCGCAAAGAACCTGCGTAATACCATAGTGGTCGCGCAGGTCGATAAACAGGATGCCACCGTGATCGCGCACCCGATTGACCCAGCCAGAAAGGCGGACGGTTTCGCCAACATTGGCGGCTGTCAGATCGGCACAGGTGTGGCTGCGGTAAGCGTGCATAATATCATGTTCCTATGGGTTCACGGAGTTGTTGAGCCGATACACAAGGTTGACGGCCCGATGTCAAGGATGGTCGCCGAATATGATAGGATTTAGCGGGCCAATGGCCCCTGATAGTCTACCGCGATCTCTCCGCGCAGGGAATTCCCCAATGTAATCGCTTTTGCCTGCCGTAAATCATCCAGCGTCAGCACAGCTTCTTGGCAAAGTCCCTGCTCCAACTGCTGCTCGCGATAGATGCCGGGCAACAAACCAGATGACATAAGTGGCGTCAGCGATTTTCCATCCTGCGTTCTCACAAAGACATTCGTGATCGTGCCCTCGCAGACCTCATCACGTTCATTCAGAAAAATAAGCTCATCCACGCCGTCAGGCATAGCCGCCCGCGCCTCATCATATAGCGCACGGTTCGTCGTCTTGTGCCGCAACCAAGGATCAGCCGAATCCAAACGCACGTCCGCGATCCGCACGACCCACCGCCCCTTCGCGGGCGGCATCGGCGCACGGGTCACCTCAACCCTCCCATCAAGCGCCAAGGTCAGCCGACAGCGCATTGCGACGTCACCCGCATATTCAGCCAACTCAGCGCCAATCGCGGATCGATCGCAGGCAACCCCGAGCACCCGCGCACTTCGTTCTAACCGCCGCAAATGTAGATCAAGCCGCACATACCCGTACGCGGGAACCCAACCGAAGGTCTCGATCAGCTTGGTGCCTAAAGGGATGCGTAGCGCGCTTTCCAAAGTGCTTCCTCATATTCCGATGCAGCAGTGCTGTCCCAAACGACGCCACCACCGACATTGAGTGTGGCATTCCCCCCCTCAACCATCAACGTACGGATCGCCACATTGAATGATGCACGCCCATCGGGGGCAGCCCAGCCAATTGTTCCGCAATAGGCCTCGCGCGGGGATGGTTCTAGCGCCCGAATGATCTCCATCGCGCGGATTTTCGGTGCGCCCGTGATCGACCCACAGGGGTACAGCGCCCGAAAAATCGCATCCAAACCAACACCCGGCAACAGCTCTGCCGTTACAGTCGATGTCATCTGATGCACGGTCGCATAGGTTTCGACCTCAAATAGCTGCGGCACCTTAACCGAACCAACCTTTGAAACGCGACTAATGTCATTGCGCAATAAATCGACGATCATCAGGTTCTCGGCTTGGTTCTTTGGATCACTGACCAAAAACTCCCGGTTTTCCGCGTCCTCGGCCGGGGTTGCACCGCGCGGCACGGTGCCCTTCATCGGGCGGGTGGTAATCTGGCGACCATCCAAAGTGAAAAACAATTCAGGCGAACGGCACAAAAGATCGGGCAAGCCATCTTGCTCAACCAATACGCCATATCCCACGGGCTGCGCTTGCTTTAGCGCCGCATAAATCGCCGGAACGTCACCCTGCACCGCTGCATTTATTGGGAACGTCAGGTTCGCTTGATATATATCGCCAGTGCTGATCCAGTCATGCACCTGAGCAAATGCTTCGGCGTATGTGGCGTCATCCCAAGCCGGATCCAATGTGCCAATCTGCGCAGGGCCCGGCGTAGCACCGCCACTGACTGGCGCATCAAAGACACCGAAACAAATCAACGGCAGGCAACGATCTTCTGGCATCAACGCCTGCAATCGTGGTTCGAGAGCATAACCCAATTCATAGCTCGCATAGCCAGCAATCCAATCGCCAACTGCAAGCGCCGCATCTAGTTCGGCTAATGCACGATCTACATCGGCAATAGATTCGGCCTGAATCATGCGTTTGGCGTTCTCAAAAACACCTGCGCCATCCGGGCCATGATCAAATTGCAAACGCAAAACCGTTTCTCCTTACCGATTCATCGCTTCAGATACGCGGCCCAGCCCGAAAATTACAGATCATTTGCGACAACCCGAACCCTTTGCCCAAAGGCCCTTGCGCCTTGGGCGCTGTTGTCTATAACCCACGAAAATTTACCTTCCAGAGGGGCCTGCCATGCCAAAGCGTACTGACATCAAGTCGATCATGATCATCGGTGCAGGCCCTATTATTATCGGACAAGCCTGCGAGTTCGATTATTCCGGCGCACAAGCCTGTAAAGCACTGCGCGAAGAAGGCTACCGGGTCATTCTGGTAAACTCGAACCCAGCGACAATCATGACCGATCCCGGTCTTGCTGACGCGACCTATATCGAACCCATCACCCCCGAAGTTGTTGCAAAGATTATCGAAAAAGAACGCCCCGATGCGTTGCTGCCAACAATGGGTGGCCAAACTGGCCTGAACACATCGCTTGCACTAGCCGACATGGGTGTTCTGGAAAAATTCAACGTCCAATTGATCGGTGCAAACCGCGAAGCGATTGAGATGGCCGAAGACCGGAAACTGTTCCGCGAAGCGATGGACCGCCTTGGCATTGAAAACCCAAAGGCGACGATCATCACCGCACCGAAGGTTGACGGCAAATACGACATCAAAGCTGGCCTACAACTGGCCATCGACGCAATTGAATATGTTGGCCTCCCTGCAATCATCCGCCCTGCCTTTACGCTCGGCGGTACTGGCGGCGGTGTTGCTTATAATCGTGAAGAATACGAACACTACTGCCGCACCGGGATGGAAGCATCCCCTGTGGGTCAAATCCTTGTTGATGAATCCCTACTTGGCTGGAAAGAATTCGAGATGGAAGTCGTCCGCGACAAGGCCGACAACGCCATCATCGTCTGTGCCATCGAAAACGTTGACCCAATGGGCGTGCACACCGGCGACAGTATCACCGTCGCCCCTGCCCTGACCCTGACCGACAAAGAATATCAGGTCATGCGGACCCATTCGATCAACGTGCTACGCGAAATCGGCGTTGAAACAGGCGGCTCAAACGTACAATGGGCCGTAAACCCTGCCGACGGCCGCATGGTCGTCATTGAAATGAACCCACGCGTATCACGTTCATCTGCGTTGGCATCAAAGGCGACAGGTTTCCCAATCGCGAAAATCGCGGCGAAATTGGCCGTTGGTTATACGCTTGACGAATTGGACAACGACATCACAGGCGTTACACCTGCGTCGTTTGAACCAACAATCGACTATGTCGTCACCAAAATTCCACGCTTTGCCTTTGAAAAATTCGCAGGCTCTGAACCGCACCTGACCACCGCGATGAAATCCGTGGGCGAGGCAATGGCGATTGGCCGGACCTTCCACGAATCCATGCAAAAAGCGCTGGCATCCATGGAAACAGGACTGACCGGTTTCGACGAAATCGAAATCCCCGGTGCACCTGACGCCGCTGCAATCACCAAAGCGCTGGCCAAACAAACGCCTGACCGTATCCGCGTGATCGCCCAAGCCATGCGCCACGGCCTGTCAGACGACGACATCCATGCCGTCACCAAATTCGATCCATGGTTCCTTGCTCGCATCCGCGAAATCATTCAGGCCGAGGCTGAAATCACGGTGAACGGCCTGCCCGTCACCGAAAACGGCCTGCGCAAAGTCAAGATGATGGGCTTCACCGACGCCCGCCTTGCGAAACTAACTGGCCGCGAAGAAGACAACGTACGCCGCGCGCGTCAGAACCTTGGTGTCAACGCCGTGTTCAAACGCATCGACACCTGCGCCGCCGAATTCGAAGCGCAAACACCCTACATGTACTCCACGTATGAGTCCCCCGTCATGGGCGAGGTCGAATGTGAAGCGCGCCCATCCGACCGCAAAAAGGTTGTGATCCTTGGCGGTGGTCCAAATCGGATCGGCCAAGGGATCGAATTCGATTACTGCTGCTGCCACGCCTGTTTCTCGCTCACCGATCAGGGCTATGAAACGATCATGATCAACTGCAACCCAGAGACAGTGTCCACCGACTATGACACCTCTGACCGGCTGTATTTTGAACCGCTGACATTCGAACACGTCATGGAAATCCTGCGGGTTGAACAAGAAAATGGCACACTGCACGGCGTCATCGTTCAGTTCGGCGGTCAAACACCGTTGAAACTCGCCAACGCGCTCGAAGAAGCAGGCATCCCGATCCTCGGCACCACACCAGACTCTATTGATCTGGCCGAAGACCGTGAACGGTTCCAACAGCTTGTCCAGAAGCTGGGCCTCAAACAGCCACACAACGGCATCGCATCCACCGACGCCGAAGCGCTCGATATCGCAGAAAGCATCGGCTTCCCGCTCGTGATCCGCCCATCCTTCGTGCTTGGCGGCCGGGCAATGGAAATCGTGCGCGACATGGACCAACTGCGCCGCTACATCTCAGAGGCCGTTATTGTCTCCGGCGATAGCCCGGTTCTGCTCGACAGCTACCTGTCCGGCGCGGTCGAGGTCGACGTGGATTGCCTATCCGACGGCAAAAATACCCACGTCGCAGGCATCATGCAGCATATTGAGGAGGCCGGCGTGCACTCTGGCGATAGCGCCTGCTCGCTACCGCCCTACTCGCTCTCTGAAGCGATGATCGCTGAAATCCGCAAACAGACCGAAGCCTTGGCGCTCGCGCTGAACGTGGTCGGCCTGATGAACATCCAGTTCGCGGTCAAAGACGAAGAAGTCTACCTGATCGAGGTGAACCCCCGCGCATCCCGCACCGTGCCATTCGTGGCCAAAGCGACCGACAGCGCCATCGCATCCATCGCCGCACGGCTGATGGCAGGCGAGCCGCTGACGAACTTCCCACTGCGCGAACCTTATCCTGCAACAGAAAACCCAATGGACGTGCTGCCGCTTGGCGACGCCTTCACATTGGCCGACCCGAACACACCGTGGTTTAGCGTGAAAGAGGCCGTCTTGCCCTTCGCCCGCTTCCCCGGCGTTGATACGATCCTTGGGCCAGAAATGCGCTCAACCGGCGAAGTCATGGGCTGGGATCGGTCCTTCCCCCGTGCGTTCCTCAAGGCGCAAATGGGTGCAGGCACTCAGCTCCCGACCGAAGGCACTGTGTTCTTCTCGATCAAGGACATGGACAAAACCGATGACATGGCAGAGGCCGCCAAAATCATCGTGGACCTTGGGCTGAACATCGTCGCGACACGCGGCACCGCTGCCTGGCTGACCGAAAACAACGTCGCCTGCGAAGTCGTGAACAAAGTCTACGAGGGCGGCCTCACAATCGTTGACCGCCTCAAAGACGGGCACATCGCATTGGTCATGAACACAACCGAAGGCGCCCAAGCCGTAGAAGACAGCCGCGACATCCGCGCCGTCGCCCTCTACGACAAAATCCCCTACTTCACGACAGCCGCCGCGTCCCACGCAGCAGCACTTGCCATGCAAGCCCGCGAAGAAGGTGATGTTGGGGTGCGCTCACTACAAGGCGCCTAATAGCTAAAACTGATCGCCCACCCAGGGCATCCTCCGGACCTCAGGGTGGGTGCAAAGCGCCCTCCCCATGGGGGAGGGTTTGACCCGTATTGAACTTCACATGGCTTTGAGCGCCACGTCAGAACTGACCTCAAATAGAAAAGCAGACCTTCGCGCTGAATGCAGCGAACGGCAGGTTTGAGCCGATTCTGTTGAAAAACACCGTGTTGCTGGCGCAGAAAATATCGCTTCAAACACAGCGCGAGCGCCTTTTCTATCAGGCTTTGCGCGTTTGCTGCGGTGCAGGAGAGATCTTGGCTAATTTGCGGAGATTTTGGGCGGTGGCGGCGAGTAGAAATTCGTCATTTGCGCCGTTCGGTCCACGCAATCGCAATCGTCCCAAAGGGAGATGAAGTTCGCGATGAAGGTCATTCCAAACCGCATGCTCAAAAGCACACCTAGTTGACCTGATTGGGTCTTCGGTGTTGATCGATCTGTTGTTTTGTGCCGAAGCGTATCGCTCAAGCGCCCTACCTAGGGAACTCGTCGCACTTGGACGACCAGCGTTGTGAAATGGACGTGTGAAGCGCCCGATTCAGACCTACCAAACCGGGCGCATACTTTACTTGAGGTTCAGCGCGTCTAGGACATCGCCGAAGGAGACGAACTTGAAATTCGTGGTGAATTCTTCGTTTTGGTCATCCATGACGGCCAACATACCGCGGGGGTAGTTCGCACCAACTGGCAAGGCTACGACATCAAGACCGTCGGTCTCGGACACGCCGTCAACATCGCCTGCGGCAATCTCTACCAGACCTGCACAGGCCGGAATGTCATCGCCCTTCAGCGGGAAGATGCCGTAGCGGTGGATGCCCTGGGAAGAGGCCACGAGGTAGCGCCCTTCGGCCCCATCATAGAGCGTGATGCCCTCGATATCGTCGCGGGGGAAACAATCTGACGGGATGCGCGTAATTTCTGTCGCGTCGTCACCTGCTTCTGGCAGACCTGGGAACCGCCATATCGCCACATCCTCTTCGCCGACGTAGAGGTGACCCTCTTTGTCATCAAAGACCATGCCTTCGGGCTGTGTCTCGACCTTCAGAACACGGGCCAGCACGATGTCGATCTTACCGTCGCCAGCGTCGATCACTTCGTATTGTGCGATATGGCCGGTCTTGAAGTTGGCCAGTGCCCAGACCCGACCCGTTGCAGGGTCGCGACCCATGGCGTGGCCATAGATCTTTTTGGTGCCTTCGGGCATGTCGGGCAAAACGTCGAAGTAATTCGGATCGGCGCGCTCGATGGAGCCATCCTGGCGGATCACATAGAACACAATACCGTCTGCGTCACGCTCGGTGGCAGAGGCCAGCCACACTTGTTCGCCGTTCAAAGAAAACTCTCGAATATCGACGTTATTCACAGCGCCGTCGCCAAAAAAGGCCAGTTCTTCGCCATTCAGGTCAAAGGCATGCAGCCCGTTATACTTATCCGTGCCCAGAACGATGCTGGCCTCAGGGTCGGTAGGATGCACCCAGATTGCCGGGTCGTCTGCATCGCCGATAATGGGCATGGATTCGGTTACAGCGGTCACCTGCACCACTGGGACCTCGGCAAAAGCCGAGGTCGCCATCAGCGCAGCCGCTAGGGTCAGATTAATCTTCAACTTCAAACTCCGTCACGTTCAGTGTGTAGGAAATGACGATATTGTTGTCGCCGTTGACCGCGTTGATATAGCCGCCGATTAGGCCGTCGCCATTGGGCGCCTGACCACGCGCCGGATCGAGGTTAACAGTTGCGGTGCCGGTCCAGTCAGCGATCTCTTCGTTTACGGATCTGCCGTCGGCTTCCCATTCGAATTCAAACTCGGTGAAGGCCATATCGCCCTCTGGGAACTCTTCTTCGGATTGCAGAGAGAACGTGTTGGGCAAATCACCCAGCTTGTTGAAGTCAGCGTGGACCAGCTTGCCCTCGATTTGTTTGGCCATACCGTCCAGCATGAATTCGATGCCAAAGTCGAGTTCCTGATATGGGCTATAGTCGGTTTCGTTCAGCAGGTATTCACGTTTCATGGACAGTTCGTGGATGTCGAGTTTATCGAAATCGCTGACCTGCATGTCGAAATCATAGCTCGAAACGGTGCCCATGATGACAAGGTGCGGCTCTTCGCCCAGCCATTCTGTGGGAGCTTCGGTCAGAGCATTGTCTGCGGTCATGGTGGACAGTAGGGGATCGGCAAAAGCCAGTGCCGGCGCGAGGGCTAGAGCAAAGATCGAGGTAGTTCTCAGCATTAGAGTCTCCTGTGTTAAAGGCGACCGCAAATCGGGTCGAAGCTGGCTCTAAACGGGCTGAATGACAGTTTTGTGTCAGCTTTTCGGGGTCGCTAGCCTCCGGTCTGGCTTTTCGTTGAGGTTTCATGTGCTTACGTGCACACAAATTTTATTTGGAAGTTTTTTTATATATATTACAAATATTTAAATTCTGCACATATGTGCAATTGTCACCAATTTTTCATGGAATCACCCTAGAAAGCGAAGCAGTGAAACGCACAGGAGTGTGATAATGCCCGCCCGTCTTGCCATGGACGCCCCCACATGAGCGCGCCGAGCTTGCCTATGGCGCGATTGCGGTCGTCGGGTGCGTCTTTGCGAAGCGATCCGACGCGTGTGGTCGGGCTGGTCTTGCTGGCCTTTTTCGGATGGCTGATTGTTGCGCCACTGTTCATGGTCTTTGCCGATATGCTGACCACCCAGCCCGGCGATGAAGCGCGCACTCAGACCGGAACCGGCGCTTTTACCGACTATTACCTGACCCGCGCCTTCTCCTCGCGTATGTCACAGATCATCTTTTATCGTCCGTTGATGAACACGCTCACCATTGCGTCAGTTTCCACAGTGCTGGCACTGGTGATCGGCACGGGTGTCGCGTGGCTTTTGGTGCGCACGGATTTGATGGGGCGGGCCTGGCTTTCCATTGGGTTGATCATTCCGTTCATGTTGCCCGCATGGACCTTTGCTCTGGCGTGGACAACGCTGTTCAAGAACAGCACTGTGGGCGGACAGCCTGGGTTTGTGCAGGGTTTTGGCCTTCAGCCGCCCGATTGGCTAGCCTATGGCGCGGTGCCGACCATCGTGATCATGACGATAAACAACATTCCATTCGTGATCCTTCTGGTTGGCAACGCCCTGCGTAAGCTTGACAGTCAGCTCGAAGAAGCCGCCCGGATGTTGGGCGCGCGTAGCGGGTTGATCTCGCGCAGGATCGTCGTGCCTCTCATGCGCCCGGCGGTGCTATCGGCCTCGCTTTTGATGTTCGCGGACGCGATTGGTGAGTTTTCCGTTCCTTATGTGCTGGGCCTGCCCGTGCAGTTCGAAACGCTGGCCACATCGCTCTACCGCGCTATTGGCACGCAGCAGAACGGCATGGCGGCGGTGTTCGCAGCTGTGGTCATGGCCATCGGGGTCATCACCTTGTCGATCGACACTTGGATGATGCGCGAAAGCCGCCGCTACGCAATCATCGGCGGCAAAGGCGCAATGGCCCGGCGTAGCCGGCTGGGCCGGGCGCAGATCCCGGCAGTCACGCTGGCGCTGACCCTCTTTGCGGTGGGCGTGGTTCTGCCGCTTGGCACGCTGCTGCTATCGACGATCATGCATGTGCCGGGCCGTTTTACCGCTGAGAATTTCACCTTCGCCTATTGGGTCGGACGCGACCTGCCGACGATTGCCCTGCGCGACGGGATCCTGTTGTCGGATGTGTTTTGGGAGGCGGCGTGGAATTCCGTGCGCATCGTCGGGCTGGCCTCTCTTGCGGCGGGCACGTTGGGGCTGTTGGTTGGCTATATTGTGGTGCGCAGCCCATGGCGGTGGCTGGCCATGGCACTGCGGCAGATCACCTTCTTCCCTTATCTTGTACCGGGCATCGCTTTTGCCGCTGCGTTCCTCGTGCTGTTCGCACAACCACGCGGGCCGATTCCGGCGCTCTATGGCACACCGTGGATTTTGCTTTTGGCGCTGGTCGCGGACCAAATGCCGTTTGCAAGCCGCGCCGGGATTTCGGCCATGACCCAACTGGGCAGCGATGTCGAAGATGCCGCCCGGATGGTCGGCGCGGGCTGGTTCCAGCGGATGCGCTCCATCATCTTCCCGATTCAGAAAGGGGCGCTGGCCGTGGGGGTGCTGATGCCGTTCATTTCCGGGATCAAGGGCGTGAGCCTATTCATCATGCTTGCCGTACCTTCGACCGACGTTCTGACGACCTTTTCGCTGCGGTTGGTGGATTACGACTACACGCAGGCGGCCAATGTCGTGGTCCTGATGATCTCGCTCATCGCGCTTGGCGGCACGCTGCTCATTAACCGCATCACAGGGGCAAGTCTTGCCCAAGGATTGGAAAGCTAGATGCCCCAGATCGACATCACCCATCTCACCAAGCGCTTTGGGGCCGATGCCCCCGCGGTTGATGACGTGAGCTTCACGGTCGAGGACGGGTCCTTTACCTGTATTCTCGGGCCGTCTGGGTGCGGCAAATCCACCCTGTTGCGGATGATCGCAGGGCTTGAACGCGCGAGCGAAGGGGAGATTGCAGTCGACGGAACCGTCGTGGACGGGCCGCGCCAAGGCCTCTTTACCCCGCCCGAAACACGGGGCGTTGGGCTGGTGTTTCAGTCCTATGCGCTGTGGCCGCACATGACTGTCGAGGACAACATTGCTTTTGGCCTCAAGGTGCAGCGTATGAGCACGCAGGCCCGCAAGGCCCGTGTGGCCGAAATGATCGAAACGCTTCAGATCGGCGGGCTAGAGCGCCGCTACCCTTCTCAACTGTCAGGTGGGCAGCAACAACGTGTGGCGCTGGCCCGCACGTTGGCTTTGGCGCCCAAGGTACTGTTGCTGGATGAACCCCTGTCAAACCTTGACGCTGCTTTGCGCCTGCACATGCGCGCCGAGTTGGCCCGGTTGCACCGCGAATTTGGCACAACCATCGTTTTCGTGACCCATGACCAATGGGAAGCAATGACACTGGCCACCCATATCGCAGTGGTCAGCGAAGGCCGTTTGCAACAGATGGGCACTGCGAACGACATTTATGACCGCCCCGCCCACCGCTTTGTGGCGGAATTCATCGGGAACCCGCAAATCAACATCTTCGAAGCGGGCAGCGCTATGGCCCGCAAGCTGGGCACCGATATGACCGTTGCATGGCGTCCCGAAACGGTGACGCTCGCTGACGTTGGTCTGCCCGCCCGCGTACGCGCAGTTCTGCCCACAGGCGGTTCTTGGATCGTGGAGTTGGACCTGCCGGAACATCGCGCACCGCTTTTGATGTCCACCAATCGCCGCCCCGATATCGCCCCCGGTCAGGCCGTGACCATCGCCCCGCCGACCGAGCTCCACCTCTTTGACGCGGGCGGTCAACGCCACGCGTCCGACCCCATTTCGCATCCCTTAGAAGCCTTGACCCAACCCTAAACTGATCCAATCCGGAGACCCTCCATGAAACGTATAATCCTTGCTGCTCTTCTCAGCACCACCGCTCTTCATGCTGAAGAGTTCAACGAAGCCACGCTCCTAGAGGCGGCGAGAACCGAAGCCCCGCTGCTCGTAATCGACAGCACTGGTAAGGTCCGCGCGCAAGCCAGAGCCTTTGGCGAGAGATACGGCCTTGAAATCAACGGCACCAAGTCCAAAGCCCCTGCCACCATCCGCATGGTCGTGGGCGAGGCGCAGGCCGGCAATGTGCAGGCTGACGTGATCACTGTCTCTGACACACCTGCTGCCACCGCGCAGTTGCTGGAGCCGGGCTATGCGGTCAGCTATGTGCCTTCCGACATGATGGGCGTCATCCCCGAAGGCTCCCGCGATCCGCTGGTTGTCTCCAACTCACCTGTTGTCTGGAGCTACAACACTGCGCTGAATGACAGCTGCCCTGTCAGCAATATCTGGGACCTGACTGATGAGACGTGGACCGGCCGCGTTTCCATGCCTGACCCGCTGGCCAAACCGGCATACACCGACTGGTTCAACCAGATGGCCATGCATCACGACGACAAGATCGCTGCGGCCTATGAGGCCAAATTCGGCGAATCCTTCGAAGGCGACAGCGCCACCGAAGCTTGGGTCACCGCTCTCGCGGCGAACCAACCCTTGCTGACCTCCTCTGACAGCGATGTGGCAAAGGCTGTGGGCAGCCCCGATGCGACAGAGAACTTCGTCGGCATTATGTCCACCGCCAAATTCCGCGACAACGAAGAGGGCATGACGCTTGGGATATGCGCGGGTATGGAGCCAATGATCGGCCTGCTGACCCCGAAATTCCTGATGATCACTGCAGACACCGACAGCCCGAATGCCGCCAAGCTCTACGTGCACTACTTGCTGACCGAAGAAGGTTGGGCTCCGCAAGCTCTCGACGGCAAAATGGCAACCAACACCAGCCACGGTGTGCCCGAGGGCGAGCCCTCCGGCGTGATGAATTACCTTGATCAGCTTTGGGTGTATAACACCGACACTTCCTCCGATGACTGGGCAACCCGTCAGGACTGGCAAGACATTTGGTCCCTCGCACGCGCTGGCCAATAAACCAAACGGCTCTGGGGCGCGCTGGCCCCGGAGCCCTCCTTTTTTGAAAGACGTTAATGACCGATCCAGACCTTTCCGCCCGCGCTGAATTCCTGCGCCATTTGGCCATCAAAGCGGCTGACCTGGCCCGAGACGGCTTTGCATCACGCAACGCAGGCACCTTTGACCTGAAGGGCCCGCAGGATTTTCTGACCGAAACCGATATCGCGGTCGAGACGCTGATCCGTGATGCACTGAGCGAAGCCTTCCCCGAAGACGACATCCTTGGCGAAGAAGGCGGCGGCACGCCCACGCCCCAGCTGTGGATCATCGATCCTATCGACGGCACCGCGAATTTTGCCCGCGGCGTGCCGCATTTCTGCGTTTGCATCGCCTTCGCGCTGGACGGAGCGCCGGTGCTGGGTGCGATTATCCAGCCGATGACCGGTGAATTCTGGTTCGCTCAAAAGGGCAAAGGGGCCGAAAAGGATGGCGCCCCGATCCGCGTCACCAGTACCGAATCCCCCGACACGGCCTGCATCGAAATGGGCTGGTCGCGCCGCCACCCTGTCGAAGGGTACCTTGCCGCACAGCGCCATGTGATCACGGGCGGTGCGAATATCCGTCGTGGCGGCTCTGGCGCGCTGGCGCTGGCTTGGGTGGCCGAGGGGCGCTCGGATGGCTACCTAGAGGCAAACATGAACTGCTGGGATTGCCTTGCTGGGATGCTGATGATCGAAGAAGCAGGCGGCCATGTGCGCCCCTTTGCTGGTGGTCTGGACGGGTTGGCCAATCCCGCCCCGGTTCGCGCTTGCACGCCTGCGCTCACCGCGCTTTTAGACGAAGCGCTCGCGCTAGGAGCCGCGACATGAGCGTCGATCCAGGCACAATGAAACTTGTCTTTGCCGAGGCCGAAGCAGGCCGCGCGCCGCTTCATCGCATTGATGGGGGCTTTCATGGCGCGGACTTGTTCATCGGAAACCGTCAAGCCGCCAGCAGCCCCGACCTTTTGGCCGAACATGGCGTTGGCGTCGTTTTGAACTGTGCGGTCAATCTCGATATCAACATGGTGACCGACCCGGCTGCGGACGTGAAGAACCTCGAATTTGGTTGGGGCCCTGTGCGTTATTACAAGCTCGGCATGATCGACGGAGCAGGCAACTCCGACGACTTTCTCATAGCGGGTTACTTCCTGCTGCGCGGCCTGTTAACACAAGAGATGCCGGAAAAACCCAGCTACCCGTGGAAGACCCGTGGACATGTGTTGGTGCATTGTCGAGGTGGGCGCAGTCGCTCAGTCATCTTGGTCGCGCTCTTTCTGCATATGGAACGCCCCGAGAGTTATCCAACGCTTGACGCGGCCATCGCCCATGTGCGCGCACATCGCCAGCTGGACCCAAAAGAGTGGCCAAGCGCGCCAAAACAAGTTTTGATAGACGCCGCCACCCGCTGCGCAGCCATACTTCGCCACCTGAAAGGACCGCCTCATCGCACGCTCCAAGCCCGCTGATCGACCGGCAACAGCTTCTGACGTTGCGGCCCTTGCCGGCGTTTCCCGCTCCGCTGTGTCCCGAACTTTTACCGACGGGGCCAGTGTTGCGCCGGAAACCCGTGCGCGGGTGATCAAGGCGGCGGAAGCGCTGAATTACCACGTGAACCACCTGGCTCGTGGTTTGTCCAAAGAAGAAAGCCGCCCTGTTTGTATTCTCGTTTCCACTTTGCGCAAACCTTATCACGCTGTGTTGCTGGACCTCATCACCACCGCGCTGCAAAAAGCAGGGCGCATCGCAATCGTGATCAATGTCGGCGCCTCCGCGGATGACGCCGACCAGGCATTGATTCAGACGATGAACTACCGTGCAGCGGCTACGATCGTGCTGTCGGGCTCACCCCCTGCGCGACTGGTGGAGCGCTGTATCGGCACGGGGCAAAAGGTGATCCTTGTGAACCGAGGCGACGATTTGCCAGACGTCTACCACCTGCGGATCGACTATGCCCGCGCCATGGAGCAAGCGGCCCAGCTTTTTCACAAGGGCGGGCACAAGAATATCGCCATCGTGACCCGCGCGGAACGCTCACACAGCTTGGCCGAGCGTGAATTGCTCTTGCAAAACGCGCTGATTGAACATCGTATCAAGGTCAATGTCTGGCGCGGCGCATCCACGACCTATGAGACCGGCCAAGCCGCGGTACGCGATTTGTTCTTGTCTCGCAACGCGCCGGACGGGTTGTTTTGCATCAACGATCTTTTGGCCTGTGGGGCGATGGATGCTTTGACCCGAGAACTTGGATGCCAAGTGCCTGCGGACGTTGCGGTGCTTGGATTTGACGATATCCCCCAAGCCTCCTGGCAGGCTTATCGACTATCAACCTTTGCGCAGCCCTATAGTGGCATCGCGTCGACCCTTGCTGAGTTGCTTTCCACTGACGAACCCGAACGGATTTGTACTTTACACGCCGAGTTGAAGCTGCGCGGGACGCACCGGTGAACGCGGCGGCCCGTCCGGACGGTACGAAATTCGAGCGGGCCCGCTTAAGGTGTTGGAGCGTTGTCCTGAATGTCCGTACTCTTACTCTCTTTTTAAATTCCATGGCAGTGACAACGACGACTGACCCACGTCCCCTGAGTCTATCGCGGCGGTCGCAAACCACACAAAGCGAACTTTAGGCAGGAGAAATCGAACGGCAGAAAAGTCCGCGTCTCAGCCATTGCTCAGCGTCCCGTTAACGTCAGCTTTTGGTTGCCGTCGCTGCTTTGGCTGCCCGCTCAGCCCGTCGGCGCTCATAGTAGGCTTCCATTTTTGACGGCGCTCCGGGTGAACGGCGGCCTGTCTTCTTGTATCCATTTTTTGCACTGATTGGTTTGACCTTGGGCTGGGGTGCAGGTTTATCCTGTTCCTCCTTGATATAGGCGAGAACGGCGCCGAGGCGCTTGTTCTCGGTGATAGCTGCGTGTGTGATCCGCCGTTCGGGGTTGAGGATCGAATGGGGCCGGGCGATGCCCTTGCAGCGGTTTACGCGAGCCAGTCCAGGATTGCTTTGGTCGTCTCTTCTGGTTTTTCTTCTTGAATCCAGTGGCCTGCGTCAAGGCTGACAACGTCAACGTTTGGCACAAAATCACTCAGGTTAGGCGATTGTGGTATCAAGTCGTGTTCGCCATAAATCATCAGCGCAGGATGTGAAACAATAGGGTCAACCTCCGCCAAAAGATGCCAGTTGCGATCTAGGTTTCGATACCAGTTGATACTGCCCGTGAAGCCAGAGACTTCGAATGCTTTGTCGAGCACAGACAGCTCCTCATCGCTCAAAAGTGGCTCACCGGCTGCCGTTTCGGCCTCGGCCAGATTGATCATCATCATCCCTGGTTCTGGGGGCAGCAAAGGTTCGTTTTTGCGGTAGAGGTTTTGCAGAAACTGTCGACGGTTGGCATCCAGAACCGCATCCGCCACGCCGGGCTTGCGATTGAAATGCACCATGTAGTTATCCGGCCCCATAAAACTTTCGATCAATGTGACCCATGGTGTCTCGCCTCGCTCTTGATAAGGAAGCGCCAGTGCGATGACCTTGGTCACGCGCTTAGGGTGCAGCAATGTCATACCCCAAACAACATTCGCGCCCCAGTCATGACCAACGAATATGGCATCATCGTAGCCAAAGTGATCAAGCAACGCGACAAGATCACCAGTCAGACATGTGATATCATATGCGGATACGTCAGTCGGCTGGGAGGAATGGCCATACCCACGTTGATTGGGGACAATGACGTGATAGCCAGCGGCTGCAAGCGCTGGCATTTGATGCCGCCATGAAAATGCATGCTCGGGCCAGCCGTGACACAGCACGATCGGGTTTCCTGCATTTTCTTTTCCAGCTTCGAAGACTTCTAGTTCCACACCATTGGCCGAGATCATCGTTGGTTGGAGGAAGTCGTTGGAGTTAAACATTTTTCTGCCTTTTGTGTTTATCACGGGCAATCAGCTAGCAGTGCTAACTTTATGCTCGGCAAGTTACTCGGTTTGTGACGAACGCCCAAATGGCGTCGACATTCGCGACTTATGATGCAATGGTCTCAAAATTTGACACCTTTGATCGTTAATCCAAACAAAATGAATGTACGCCTTCGCCAAGAAGCCATCATACGCAGCCTACGCCGCAATGGATCATCAACCATTGCGACGCTCACCGAACAGGTCGGGGCATCGCGCAGCACATTGTTGCGCGATATTAATGCGCTGCGGGATCAGGGTTTTGTCATTCATTCCGAACCCGGTCGCGGCGGAGGGCTGCAACTTGATCCGCGTTCCGTTCAGACCGCTCCACGTCTTTCCGTGACCGAGGTGTTTGCGCTTTTGATCAGTGTCGCGTCTATGCGTGCGGCAGGAAACCTTCCATTTTCGAGCTTCGCTGATGCCGGACTAGCAAAGATCGAAAAAGCACTTCCGTCGGATAAAATTAGAGATTTACGGGATTTTCTGGACTGTTTGTATATCGGAGAATTAGCCCCGCAGGTGGACAGATCCAACATTGGCACAATGGACCCCGCCTTGCTTCTCGAATTCGAGGTAGCCTTTCTTCAGCGCCAGCATCTGCAGTTCAATTACCATGATGCGAAAGGTGTGAACAGCATGCGAATGGTTGAGCCACAAGCGATGCTGATCCTTCCGCCGCTTTGGTATCTCGTTGCGTGGGACCCTGCCCGTAACGATTTCCGGCACTTCCGCATGGACCGGATTAGTGAACCGCAGTGCATCGAAAGTAAGGCGTTTCGAAAAAGGCATGTGGTTTTCGACGATACCGTTCGGCCACTGGATAACACACAACGCTAATATTTCCGATTTTGGGACAGCGCCGAAACTGAATATCAACACTCAATTTTGAAGTCGCTCATGCGATCAGATCCTAATCCACATATGATAGCGAACGTTCGCCGCGATGCAGAATCGCAAAAATTTGGGCTCGCTCTTTGTTTTCGCCGCAACATGATCCTACGTCTGTTCTAAATTGGCGAACGGCAAGACCGTCCGCCAACTTCGTTCAGATGTCGATTCGTTCAGCGATGCTTAACGCATCTTCCAGTTCAACGCCTAAATAGCTAACGGTGCTATCGATCTTCGTATGGCCTAGCAGAAGTTGCACGGCGCGAAGGTTGCCCGTTTTGCGGTAAATTTCCGCGGCTTTGGTTCGGCGTAGCGAGTGTGTGCCATATCCACTGGGTTCCAGACCGATCGCTGTCACCCAATCACGAACGAGCCGACCATATTGCCGGGTTGAGATGTGCGGGCGGTCATGGAAGCGGCTCGGGAACATAAAGCGGCACCCGATCATCTCAGGTGACTTTACCAAAGCGATGACAGTATCACGTGTGTTTTCAGTGAGTTCGAACTGAACTGGTTTCTTGGTCTTGCTCTGGATCACCGAAACCCGTTCACGAACGCGGTCATGCCCAGTCGTCAGCACAGCGCTGACGACCAGAACATAGCATCGGGTTGAATGGCCGTTCTCAGACGCGCCTTAAATGCGGTATTTCTGTCCATGCGTAAGGCTGCTATGAGCCCTCTTTGCCGGATTTCTGCGATGCAGCTAACGGCTGCAATGATGGAGCAAAACCGTTCGACAACCGCTTGGCTACTGAACGCAGATTACCGTAGAGGTCTACCAGATGGTGCTAGACCCAATGCTTCGCACAGCAATTCATGAACGTCCCAGCGTTTTAAGAGCTTTGCCTTATCCACTGGGCTACCATAACTGGTGCAATGATCGGTATTGCAAACACTTGAGTCGGCGTTGAGGTCTAGGAGGTGACGTATGACGGTGATCGACGACCACGCGATGGCAGAGTGAAATGCTGTGTAGTTTAGGTTAAGTCGCTGATTAATGTCCACGCCAGCAGCAACGAGTTGGTCGATTGTATTAAGCGTGATCGCCGCAGCTTCCGCTGGATCGACCTTATGGATAGTTTGATAATCCTTCTCGAGTTGTAGGGCGTCCATCAATGCAGAAAACCCTCCATCAACATAGTGAACATCAACGCCTTTGCTAAGAACCCACTCTACAGACTTTGGTTTTCCGGAAGCTATTGCATGGCTTAGCCAATACCTTTCTGACCACGGATCAACCCCATGCGGCAATTCGCTTGTGGCGGCTATTTTTTCGAGCGCCGAAATATCGGCAGCTCCGAAAGCTTCCCAAACAACTTCGAATTTGGGTAGGTCCTCATCTTTAAACAAAGTTCTGACCTTTCTTTGTCAGCCAATTCCCAGTTGTTCCCGCATTAACGTAAGGCGCTCTCAAAAGAACCGTTTGTTGAGGCTCCCAGAAAACCGACATTGGCGCAACTGCAGCGAATTCACCCTTTGTCCCGCATAGCGGACCTTATCCTACTACAATGCCAATTTCCGGTCTGGACCAGATTTACTTTGCGTTTTAGCCATTATTGCGTGACGCGGCCTGTTAATAGGATATGTAAAGTTCTGCATATCGGGCCAAAGATGTTCAACGCTCCACAGGTCGTTAGGTCAGTTAATCAATCACGATCCAAAGCAATCTCATCCTGAAGCCGTTCAAAATCACCCCACTTGGGCCGTGGTGGATTCCCAGACAATAACGTCTCGGGGCGCAGTACATAGTCGGTCGTGTCAGGCCCATCTATGATCCCGGCCAATCGGTAGTGCATGAACATCCGCAGCACCCGGTTGATCCGGGGCTGATACCCTTCCCCCATCGCCTTAAAAAATTTCACCACATCTGCATCCAGCCGCATCGTCACCCGTTGACGTTTTGGGTCGCGCCTGTCGTCGTCTTTCCAGATTTCACCCCAGCGTGGCGGCAGCATCTTTTCTTTGGCGACAAACGTATGCAAATCCCATTCGATCATCGCCTGCGCATCAACCGCATAGTTCCAATTGATCCGCTGTGTCTTGGTCATCTTCTTGGGGTCGATCATCGTGGTCTCCTTTGCCGTCACACTGACCGCCAAAGGTAAAAACGCCGCTGCATGACCGTGCGCACGCTGTGTGTACGCGGTCTGCACGCAATGCAGCCGATGTTCCCCTAGGTCACAAACCCACCGCTGTGGACAAATGTTAGCGCTGCACAATAAGGTGGCACAACGCAAAATGGGGGTTGTCATGCATAAAGTCGCCATCACCGGGACCGGGCTTTTCACGCCCTCTCAGGTCATCACAAACGACGAATTGGTCGAAGCATTTAACGCCTACGCCGATCTGTGGAACGCCGAAAACGCCGCCGCGATTGAAGCAGACACCGTTAAGGCAAAGCCCCACTCCTCATCCGACTTTATCGTGGCGGCATCCGGCATCGAAAACCGCTATGTGCTTGATAAAGAAGGGCCTCTTGACCCCGCACGCATGTTCCCACGCCTCGCCCAGCGGTCAGACGAAGAACCCGGCTACATGGCCGAAATCGGCGTAGATGCCGCGCAAAAAGCGATCTCGGCCGCAGGCCGTACCGCCGCTGATGTTGATCTTGTGATCTGCGCCGCCTCCAACATGGAACGGGCCTATCCAGCCGTTGGGGTCGAAATCCAACAGCTGCTGGGCGCTGGTGGTTTTGCTTTTGACATGAACGTCGCCTGCTCCAGCGCGACCTTCGGCATCCAAACCGCCGCCGACATGATCCGTGCAGGCTCTATCCGTTCCGCAATTGTCGTAAATCCCGAAATATGTAGCGCCCATATCGAATGGCGGGATCGCGATTGTCATTTCATCTTTGGCGACGTGGCAACCGCCACATACCTTGAACGCGACGAAGGCCTTGATCGCCCGCATTTTAAGGTGCTTTCGACCCGTTGCGCGACGCAGTTCAGCAATAACATCCGCAACAATAACGGCTTTCTGCGCCGCACCCATGACGCCATGGATGACCGTCGCGATATGCAATTCATGCAAAACGGCCGCAAGGTTTTCAAAGAAGTGCTACCGCTTGTCAGCCAGCACATCGCCGACCACCTGTCCGACACTGGCATCGAAGCATCAGACCTGCGCCGGCTATGGCTGCACCAAGCAAACAAGTCGATGAACGACTACATCGGCAAAAAGGTGCTCGGCCGCCCACCCGAACCACATGAACAGCCAAATGTCTTGCAAGACTATGCAAATACGTCATCTGCGGGGTCAATCATTGCCTTCACCAAACACTCTGACGATTTTGTGCCAGGCGACAAAGGCTTGATCTGTTCGTTCGGCGCAGGGTATTCCGTGGGTTCCGTCGTGGTTGAACGCGGCTAACCTAAGGAAGAACACAACATGAAAAAACTAATGATTATCGCCGCAGTTTGCAGCCTTGCAGCATGCGGCGTACCGTTTGTTCCGCTCGTCTAAGAGCTGACTCGTTTGTGCACGTCTTCCAGCGTCTCAACCCGCTCAGAGTATCGGTCGGTTAGCATTGCAGACCGGCCGCGCGTCATGACGGTGAACCGCGCAAGCTCCTCCATCACATCAACGATGCGATTATAAAGCGATGATGGCTTCATCCGCCCATCTTCGAACTTTTTCCACGCCATAGGGACAGAAGACTGATTTGGAATGGTGATCAGCCGCATCCAACGACCAAGGATGCGCATTTGATTCACCGCGTTAAACGACTGAGATCCACCAGATACCTGCATCAACGCCAATGTTTTGCCTTGTGTGGGGCGTACACCACCGATTGCTGACAGCGGTATCCAGTCAATCATTGTCTTCATGACCCCGGACATTGCACCATGAAGTTCTGGACTGGACCAAACCATTCCTTCGCACCACATGACCAAATCACGCAACTCAACGACCTTGGGATGGTTTTCCCCTGCATCCCCGTGCAACGGTAAACCCGAAGGATCGAAAAAGCGTGTTTCACAACCTAACGCGTTAAGTACACGTGCGCCTTCTTCTGCGCAGCGTCGCGAATAGCTAACGTCGCGCAATGATCCATAAAGCAATAGGATACGTGGTGGATGAGCATCGTCAGCATCCGAAGCAAGCGAAGGAAAGTCCAATGGCTTCAGCGCGCCCGAAACGATATTAGGCAAATCCGTCGTATTCATAGCAACTAGTTGTTTTCCTCGAGATGCAATTTCATATCGATCAAGACTTTTTGCAGCGCAGTCGTTTCGCGCAACAGACGCTTTGCTTCGTTCACCGTGATAATGCCATCCTCGATGGAAATATTATACTCTGCCATCAACTGAGCAAAGCGTTGGCTAAGCTTGATAACATCGTTGTTCACGCCGCCTTCGCTGTTCGAACGTTCGGCATCATATGACAGGGTGATCCCGCGCATCTCGGCCAGCGCGGAAGTAACATGAGGGTAAGAGGCAGCTGCCTCGAGTTGCGCAACCGCATCAACCGGCATGTAACGATCTGCATGTTCTGGGTTATCTGAATAATAGCGTCCTAATGTCGCCTTCGATTTCCCGGTCAACTCACAGGCACTTTCGATACCAACGTCTTTTACCAACGCCTCTGTATGCCGTTTGAGATAATTGCTCATACCCGTACTCCATCTCGTGCGCCCCTGCGCGTAGGGGGAAAATTACCATTCCATTCCCATTAATTGGTAACCGCCTCTATGTCATTGATAAATTGTCCCGTGTTCGGGGATTATTTAACCAGTTTTGATGCCGACGGACATCCGATGTTACGGATCGTGATCCACAGAGGCTATCTTGCTGGGCCCGGCAGATACCTCGCCTCTTAGGTATTGCCAAGCTAATAGCGCCAACGTTAATGAGCGCTATGGCCAAACTATACTTCAATTACTCTACGATGAACGCTGGGAAATCGACAGTGCTTCTTCAAGCGTCTCACAACTATATCGAACGTGGGATGGAAACCTATCTGATGATTGCGCAGCTTGATAACCGCGCAGGCGAAGGCCGTGTGGGTAGCCGCATTGGCATTGGCGCCGAGGCAGATACATTCGCCCCTTCAGAAAACCTATTCGACAAAATCAAAGCGCGGCTTGATTCTGGCCCATGTGCTTGCGTCTTTGTGGACGAGGCCCAGTTTCTTGAACCGGAGCAGGTCTGGCAGCTTGCCCGTGCTGTTGACGACCTGCGCGTACCAATCATGACCTATGGCTTACGCGTCGATTTCCTAGGAGAGCTCTTTCCCGGTTCCGCCGCACTTTTGGCATTAGCCGATGAAATGCGCGAAGTCCGCACAATTTGTCACTGTGGAAAAAAAGCCACGATGGTTGTCCGTAAAGACGAAAATGGGCAAGTTTCACGATCGGGCGACCAGATCGTCATTGGCGGTAATGATCGTTATGTGTCGCTGTGCCGTCGCCACTGGCGTGAAGAAATGGGCGACACCGCGCAGCCTTAATAAAAACTTTGCGGGTCGATATCGATTGTGAGCCGTAGGTTATTTGGCAATCGAAACTGCCCCGCCCACTGCGCCAACGCCTGTTGTAGCGGCGCAGTTTTTTCAGCCTTCACCAACAACCTAACGCGATGTTTCCCCCGAACTCGGGCAATCGGCGCAGGCGCAGGACCAAAGACTTGCGCCCCAATCCGCCGCAGCGGTTCATCCCGACGCGCCATTTCGGCACCAAGATCGAACACCTCTTGGACATTTGGACTACTCAAAACAATGCCCGCCATTCGGCCGTAGGGCGGAACGCCCGCTGCTTTACGCTCTGCGGCTTCAGCAGCCCAGAACGCCTCTTCGTCGCCAGCTAGAATCGAACGGATCACGGCATGTTCGGGTTGGTAGGTCTGTAGCATCGCCTCACCCGGGGCCTCTGCCCGTCCAGCACGGCCTGCAACCTGACGCATCAATTGAAACGTCCGCTCGGCCGCGCGCAAGTCCGAACCTTGAAGGCCAAGATCAGCGTCAATGACACCAACAAGCGTCAGCTTGGGAAAGTTATGCCCTTTTGCAACCAGCTGCGTCCCGATGATAATATCGGTCCCGCCTTGGGCGATTTCTTCGATATGTGCCTTCATCGCGCGGGCAGAGCCATACAGATCGGACGAAAGCACCGCGATCCGCGCATCTGGGAACAGCTCAGCAACTTCTTCGCCCATACGCTCAACCCCAGGACCAACCGCGCTTAGACGATCTTCGGCCTCGCAATGGGGGCAAACGGTGGGCATCGGTTTAGTTTCACCGCACTGGTGGCACATAAGCCGCTTGAGGAACCGGTGTTCAACCATACGCGCGTCGCATTGATCACAAGCTATCTGATGACCACAAGCACGGCAAATCGTGACCGGCGCATAACCACGACGGTTCAAAAACACGAGCGACTGCTCGCCCTTTTCCAACCGCTGCGCAATGGCGCCTCGCAGTGACGGCGAAACCCATTTGCCACCGGGCAGATCCTCGGCACGCATATCGATCGCAGACATTTTCGGCAGAACAGACGCCCCGAAACGGGATTTTAGCTCAAGCCGCTGATATTTCCCCGCCTCAACATTAGCCCAGCTTTCAAGGCTAGGCGTGGCCGACGCCAAAACCACCTGCGCACCATTTATCGCTGCGCGCAGAACAGTCATATCGCGGGCGTTATACAGCACGCCGTCTTCTTGTTTGTAGGACGTGTCATGTTCTTCATCGACGACCACCAGCCCAAGGTTCTGAAACGGCAAGAACAGTGCTGACCGTGCACCAACGACCATCTGCGCATCACCCTGCCCAACCATGCGCCAACAACGGCGGCGTTCGGTCATCGTTACACCCGAATGCCATTCTGCGGGCTTCATCCCAAATCGCGCCTCGACCCGGTTAATAAACTCACCAGACAAGGCAATCTCTGGCAGCAAAACCAGCGCCTGCCTGCCCATCCGCAGACATTCAGCAACGGCCTCCAGGTAAACCTCGGTCTTTCCAGACCCGGTCACCCCCTTCAGCAAAGTCGTTCCGTATTTGTCGCTGCGCAGCGCGTCACGTAATGCCTCGGCACCAACTGTCTGATCGGCGCTTAGCTCTTTGCCACCGTAATCGGGGTCCAGCCTCGGATAGGGCGTATCACGCGGGGCTTCCTCCTCGCGCACGGCACCGTGTTTGACCAATCCCTTAACGACCGATGTCCCAACACCCGCCATTTCAGCCAGTTCGCCCAGTGTAAACGATAGCCCGCCATAATCACGTAGCACCGCCAGCACCTTTTCGCGGGCATCGGTCATGCGGTCAGGCACACCATCAGCAAGGCGATAGACCTTGCGCATCGACTGCGCATCACCAAGACCGGGCGCTCGGGTGGCCAGACGCAACATCGCATGTAACGGGGTCAGCGTGTAATCAGCAGCACGCGTTAGAAATACTCGCATCTCATCACGCATCGGGGCGACATCCAGAACGCGGATGACCGACCGGATTTTACTGCGGTCGTAATCACCCTGCCCCGGTCCCCAAACAACACCCAGCACTTTGCGCGGCCCCAAAGGCACCTCAACAAAGGCCCCCAAGTGACATCCACCTTCAGGGGCTTTATAATCCAATAAGCGATCAAGCGGTTGTGCGGTCAAAACCCCAACCAAATCGCCCTCGTGGAAATAGCTATCTGTCATATCAGCCTTTTGCGGGTTCACGCTGTGCCTGACATCAGGTAAACGCTGACACAACAAACACCAACCCATACTCGGAGTGAAGACATGAAGTTTTTCGTAGATACCGCTGAGATCGACCAGATCAAAGAGCTCAACGACCTAGGCATGGTCGATGGTGTCACAACCAACCCATCGCTGATCGCTAAATCTGGCCGTGACATCTTGGAAGTCACAAAAGAAATCTGTGACATCGTCGATGGCCCAGTTTCCGCCGAAGTCGTCGCTCTTGACGCCGAAGGCATGCTGGCCGAAGGCCGCAAACTGGCCAAAATCGCAAAAAACATCGCTGTAAAAGTTCCACTCACATGGGCTGGCCTGCAAACATGTAAAGCGCTGTCCGACGAAGGTACCATGGTCAACGTGACCCTCTGCTTCTCAGCGAACCAAGCACTGTTGGCCGCCAAAGCAGGCGCAACATTCATCAGCCCCTTCATCGGTCGTTTGGATGACATCAACATCGACGGTCTGGAACTGATCGAAGACATCCGCACCATCTATGACAACTACGGCTTCGACACACAGATCCTTGCCGCGTCGATCCGTTCTGCCAACCACATGTCAGAATGCGCAAAAATCGGCGCCGATGTTGCAACCGCACCACCCGCAGTGATCAAAGCGATGGCCAACCATCTGCTGACCGACAAAGGTCTGGCCGGCTTCATGGCTGACATCGAAAAAGCAGGCATTAAAATCCTGTAAAGGACAACGCCCGCCAAGTTACGCAAGCGTGACTTGGCGGGGCCGCCACCACTAAATGCGAGCGTCAAAGAGACAATTTCGGGTTGACTTTGATGTCCGGCGTGCGGACAAACCAGACCTTAATCATTCCTCGGCGGATACAGACGCAGTGTCGTCCAAATAAAATTCAGCATTATTATTCGTGCACCAATCTTCCAATTCGGTCTTTAGCAACGGCCAAAGGTCTCTTGCCCATTCTGGTGCCTTCCTTTCCCAGGCCCTTTGGGTTGGAAGATATGCAGCATACACGCCCATAGGTAGCTCAAGAATGAAACTGCCGCTAGGACCGGACACGACGAGTTCTTCCTTCCAGCGGGGTCTAAATCGGAAAGTTTTTTGTGGCCGTGGCCTAAATGGATTGATGAAAAAACGATTGAACATACTAGCAATGTAATGCGGCTCGTTAGAAAATTATAGGTTGGTATGGGCGCGAAGCAGACATTGGCCCGGCATGATTTCACACTTGTATATGCGCAGCCTCACCGCCGACATTTTTGACGGCTAAAACCGTCCGCACGCTCCATTAACCCCGCAAATCCCCGCCAAAAGTCCGACGCTTTGCTGACGCGATGCCGCCGCATTGCCGACCGTGGATTCCTCAATGAAATAAACCGTTAACCCACGATTCGCGACAAACTGCGAGAACCACCGTACCGTGGGGGCGAGCACCCCCCTTAGGCGCGGTAAAGTGAGTCCCAAAAGTCACCCTGCATCACCACGCAAAAATAGTTGCAGAACCCTGCGCCTCAGTCTGTTACACTTTTGTCAAAACAAAAGAGCAGGCTTATGAGTAAACCCGAGATGGACGAAAAAACCCGCGAGCAGATCATCGCTAACCCGAACCTTTTGCTTGAGGATCACGACGTCATGCGTGCCCTTGTGGGTGGTGATGACGACAACAAGGGTGGGAATATTGTTGACCTGCGCGGCATCGCTATGGAACGGCTAGAGGCGCGTTTTGATCGCCTTGAGGACACCCATCGCAACGTCATCGCCGCCGCCTATGATAATCTGGCTGGCACCAATCAGGTACACCGCGCGATTCTGCGCATGATGGACGCTGACACGTTCACTGCGTTTCTTGATGATCTAACGGGCGATGTCGCAAACACCTTGCGCGTTGATGCAATCCGGTTGGTTCTAGAAAGCGCTGAACCCGAGGCAGACAACGATATGGGTCCAGCCGTCGCCGTGGTCCCCGAAGGGTTCATTGACGATTACATCACCCTTGGTCGTAATATGCCCGTCCGCCAGATCACCCTGCGCAAATTCGATAACGCGGGTGCCAGCCTTTACGGCGAACGCGCTGGTTATATCCAGTCCGAGGCATGTCTCAAGCTTGACCTTGGCGAAGGCAACCGCCCCGGAATGCTGATCATGGGGTCCGAAGACCCGCAGCAGTTCACAGCGCAACAAGGCACCGATTTGCTGACCTTCTTTACAGGCGTCTTTGAACGGGTCATGCGCCGCTGGCTGGGATAAGCCGATGATTTCGCCAGCACTCACAGATGTTTTGGGCAAATGGCTGGATCACCAGCGCGCCTTGTCAGGTGCTGCCGAAAATACGCTAAAGGCCTATCAAACCGACGTGTTAGGTTTTTTGTCATTCATGACCCACCACAATGGCGGTTCGCAAGGGTTAGCCCCAATCGCAAAGATTGGCGTGCGCGACATGCGGTCTTGGATGGCACATGAACGTGGTCGCGGTGTTGGTGCACGGTCGCTTGCGCGATCATTGTCTGCGGTAAAGTCTTTCTATCGCTGGCTGGCTGAACGCGAGGGGTTTGAGCCCACAGCCGTCTTATCCACGCGGTCACCGAAGTTTCAGAAAAAGCTCCCTCGGCCATTGGCCGAAGACGCGGCCACGGCGATGATCGAAACAGTCGAACTGCAAGCCCGCGAGCCATGGGTTGCCGCCCGCGACAGTGCGGTCGTTACGCTGTTATACGGATGCGGCCTGCGGATTTCAGAGGCATTGGGCCTAAAGGGTGCCGATGCCCCCCTGCCCGCTGTGCTGCGGATCACCGGTAAGGGCGATAAAGAACGGATCGTGCCAGTGATTGACGCAGCACGTGATGCGGTAGATGCCTATCTACGCATGTGCCCCTACCCTAAGGAACCGGGCGAGCCGCTGTTCAGGGCAGTCCGCGGCGGCCCGCTTTCCCCGCGTGCAATCCAGAAAGTTATGGCGCAAACGCGCATGCAGCTTGGGCTGCCAGCGACGGCGACCCCACATGCAATGCGACATTCTTTTGCGACCCATCTGCTTGCGGCAGGGGGTGACCTGCGTGCGATCCAAGAACTGCTTGGACATGCCTCGCTATCGACAACCCAAGCCTATACCGCCGTTGACGCCGCACGATTGATGGAAGTCTACGACAAGGCACACCCAAAGGCGTGACTAACCGATTGCCCCCTGCTGCGTTTTCCACCATGAAGTCCCTATGACATTAAAATCCAAAGCCCTTGCCGTTCATCTCCTTACTGCCACCGGTGCCGTTTTTGCCATGCTTGCAATGCTAGCCGCGGTTGATGAGCAGTGGAACATGATGTTCCTGTGGTTGGTTGTCGCGTTCTTTGTCGACGGAATCGATGGGCCGCTCGCGCGGCGCTATGACGTCAAAACAAATGCGCCGATTTTCGATGGCGTGCTACTGGACCTAATCATCGACTATCTGACCTATGTCTTTGTGCCTGCATACGCCCTATTCAAATCGGGGCTATTGCCCGGTTGGACCGGGTGGTTCGCAATCATCATCATTACCTTCACATCCGCGATGTATTTTGCAGATACGCGGATGAAAACCAAGGATAATTCATTCTCCGGTTTTCCCGGCTGTTGGAACATGCTTGTGCTTGTGATCTTCGCGCTCGCGCCCAATTTTTGGGTCTCACTGTTCTTGGTTGCAAGCCTCGCCGTCGCGATGTTCTTACCGCTTAAATTTGTTCACCCTGTCCGGACAGAACGTTGGCGGGGGGTTACTTTGCCGATGGCGCTTGCTTGGACATTCTTTGCTGGCTGGGCTGCTTGGGTTGATTTCCACCCCGAAAGCCTTGCGCATTGGGGGCTGGTCATCACTTCTGTTTACCTGCTTTTGGTCGGAGTCGTGCAGCAAATCGTTCCCGAGAAAACGGCCGCTTAAATCAGCAACCCTGCAGCGCCTTCTAAACGTAGCAAGGCGACCTTTGCCTCGACCCCGCCTTCACCGGAATACCCGCCTAACCCGTTTGCGCCCAATACTCTGTGACATGGAATCAAGATAGCGATTGGGTTTGCGCCGCAGGCTTGCCCAATCGCTTGGGCCGAGACACCTAGTAATCTGGCTAAGTCTCCGTAGGTGCGGGTTTCACCGTATGGAATCGCGCAAAGCGCGCCGTAGAAATCTGATTGGAATGCGGTGGCGCGTGGTGCGAGCGGCACGGAGAAGGTCGTAAGCATTCCTGCGAAATACGCGGCGACTTCGGTTGACAGGCGATCGAATAACGCACCATCTGTTAGCGTGCCCGCCCGCCCCCATATCAGCCGCGTTATAGCGCCATCAGTTGCATCTGCACCAATCGCGCCTACAGGCGAGCTTTCACAAATCAGACCGGTCATCATGATTGCCCTTCTTAAACCCGCCGTCCGTCTTGGATTACGCGGTCCTCGTTCTTAGGTACACATCTAAGGAGTCCACGATGCAACGCTTTTCTCTTCTCGATCTATCACCCGTCCCTGAAGGCCAAACAGCAGCTAATGCGCTTTCGCATACAGTTGAATTAGCACAACTTGCTGAAAATGAAGGCTATTACCGCTATTGGTTGGCCGAACACCATAATATGCCCGGTATCGCGTCGGCGGCGACCGCAGTTGTCATCGGCCATGTTGCCAGCGCGACAAAGACGATCCGCGTTGGTGCCGGCGGCATTATGTTGCCAAACCACGCACCGCTGATGATTGCGGAACAATTCGGTACGCTTGCAACGCTTTACCCAGATCGTATTGATCTGGGCTTGGGTCGCGCGCCTGGAACGGACATGCAAACCGCTCGTGCCCTACGTCGACACATGGCGCCCGAGGATAGTTTCCCGCAAGATGTGCAGGAACTGATCGCCTATCTTGGGGATGATCCGACGCCAGTTCAGGCGATCCCAGGCGCAGGAACTAACGTGCCCGTTTGGATTTTGGGTTCAAGCCTTTACGGTGCTCAACTAGCTGCGCATTTGGGGCTACCCTATGCATTTGCATCCCACTTTGCACCCACGATGCTTGAACAAGCGATCGAGGTCTATCGCGGTACATTCCGCCCATCAGCGTGGCTGGCAAAGCCATACGTCATGATGGCGGCAGGTGTTTGTGCGGCAGACACCGATGAACGGGCGGCATATCTGCGCACATCGCAACAGCTGGCCTTTGCCCGATTGCGAATGGGCAAGCCCGGCAAACTGCCACTTCCGGTGAATGACATCGCAGCCGAAGTCCCTGCCCAAGTCCTCACGCAGGTCAATGCCGCGCTTGGGTGTTCTGCGACAGGCTCGGCGCAGACGATTAAAACCCAGCTGCAAAGCCTGCTGGATAGTTTTCAACCAGACGAGCTGATGGTGACGGGTATGATCCACGATCACAGTGAACGACTGCGTTCATTTGAAATCGCAGCAGAGGTTTTACGCGATCTTCAGGCCGCTTAACGAAAAATCCCCGCCCCTTTTCTGGGGGCGGGGATAAAAGTCTTAGCTTAATGCTGCGTCACAACGTCCGCACACACCTTCGTGTGTGTGCTTGCCAACGTCGGGCAGGATTTTCCAACAGCGCTGACATTTGTCGCCCTCTGCACGGGCAAAGACCACGGCAACATCTGCGACTTCGTCCAATGCGAACGCATCCGCTGGTGCTGCGTCTGTTGACACGTTGATGCCAGAGGTAATGCACAGATCATCAAAGCTGACTGTCTCAAGAACTTTGGCGACATCGGCAGTTACAAACACAGTTGGCGCGGCCTCAAGCGATGCACCGATCACCTTATTTGTACGCTCAACCTCAAGCGCACCCGTCACCACGCGGCGGACCTGACGCACAACAGCCCATTTTGTGGCCAATGCGTCGTCGCGCCATGCGGCAGGCGTTTCGGCAAAGTCTTCCAGGTGGATCGAGCTGTCGTCACCCGGGAAGCGCTCTAACCAGACCTCTTCCATCGTGAAGGTTAGCATTGGGGCCAACCATTTCGTCAAGCGGTGGAACAGGATATCCAGAACCGTACGCGATGCACGGCGTCGTGCTGTATCGCCGTCGCAGTACAGCGCATCCTTGCGGATATCGAAGTAGAACGCGGATAGTTCAAGCGTGGCAAAGGTAAACACCGCTTGGAACACACCTTGGAAGTCGTATTTCGCGTAGCCTTCCCGCACCTGTTCATCCAGCTCGGACAAACGGTGTAGCAACCAACGCTCTAGCTCTGGCATATCGGCAGGCTCGACACGGTCAGCTTCGGTAAAGTCCGCAAGTGAACCCAGCATGAAACGTAGCGTGTTGCGCAAACGGCGATAGCTGTCAGCCACACCTTTCAGGATTTCGTCCCCGATGCGGTGATCGTGTTTATAGTCGGTCGTCGCCACCCACAGGCGCAGGATATCTGCGCCGTATTGCTTCACCACTTGTTCGGGCACGATTGTGTTGCCCAAGGATTTGGACATCTTTTCGCCCTTGGCATCCAGCGTAAACGCGTGGGTGACAACAGCACGGTAAGGCGCGTGCCCAATCGTGCCACAGGCCTGCAACATCGACGAATGGAACCAACCACGGTGCTGATCCGTACCCTCAAGGTAAACATCAGCCATGCCGTCTTCGGACCCATCCGCACGGTCACGCAGAACAAACGCGTGGGTCGAACCAGAGTCGAACCAAACGTCCAAAATGTCGAACACTTGATCATAAGCATCGTGATCAACATCATCACCCAAGAACCGCGCCTTAGCACCATCCGCATACCAAGCATCGGCACCGTCAGCTTCGAATGCCTCAAGCACGCGAGCGTTGACCGCCTCATTGCGCAGCAAGAAATCCGGATCAGTTGGCAGCGCACCTTTCTTGGTGAAGCAAGTCAGTGGCACACCCCAAGCACGTTGGCGCGACAGCACCCAATCGGGGCGGGCCTCGATCATAGAGTACAGACGGTTACGGCCCGTCTGCGGCGTCCAAGTGACCAGTTCATCAATGGAACGCAGGGCGCGTTCACGGATCGTGGTGCCATATTGGTCTTGGCCGTCACCAACCGCACGATCCACGGCGGCGAACCACTGTGGCGTGTTGCGATAGATTACCGGTGCTTTGGAACGCCAAGAATGCGGATAGCTGTGTTTGATCACACCGCGCGCAAATAGCCCATCAACCTCGGTCAGCTTCGACATCACGGCAGTGTTCGCGTCGCCTTCCCAAGGGTTGTTCTTGTTCTTTTTGTTGGGCTTGTCGCGCAGGATTTTCGCACCGCCAAAGAATGGAAGATCAGCCCGCAAGGAACCGTCTTCCATCACGTTGTAAGTGATCACTTGTTCCAACATACCAAGATCGCGGTACAGTTCGAATTCGTCCATACCGTGGGATGGGGCGCAGTGTACAAAACCTGTACCTTCGTCTTCGGTCACAAATGGGGCCGCGCGGAAATCGCGGGCATCATCCCATTCGCCATTGCTGCCTTCCGCACCCGCGAGCGGGTGAGACAAAGACGTTTCTGACATATCGCCAGCGTCGCTGACGCGCGTAAACTGATCGATACGAGCCTTTGCGAACACTGCTTCGACTTGCTTGTCAGCAAGGATGTAACGCTCGCCTTTGCGAACCCAGTTATCCTCTGGGGCATCGGTTACTTCGTAAACGCCGTAAGAAATGGTTTCTGAATAGACGACCGCCTTGTTCGATGGGATAGTCCAAGGCGTCGTTGTCCAGATCACAACGCTTGCGCCTTTCAGCGCTGCGTTGTTGGTTTCACGCACAGGGAATTTGACCCAGATCGCAAAGCTCTCTTTATCGGCATATTCCACCTCGGCCTCGGCCAATGCGGTTTGTTCAACTGGCGACCACATCACGGGCTTAGAGCCCTGATACAATGTGCCGTTCATCAAGAATTTCTGGAATTCCTCAGCGATGACTTTCTCTGCGTGGAAGTTCATCGTCAGATAGGGTTCGTCCCAATTGCCGGTGATCCCGAGACGTTTGAATTCCTCGCGTTGGATATCCACCCAGCCTTGGGCGAATTTGCGACATTGCTGACGGAAATCAACGACAGGCACGTCGTCCTTGTTCTGGCCTTTGTTGCGGTACTGCTCTTCGATTTTCCATTCGATAGGCAACCCGTGACAATCCCACCCCGGGATATAACGCGCGTCGCGGCCCATCATCTGGTGCGAACGTACAACCATATCTTTCAGGATTTTGTTCAGCGCGTGACCGATGTGCAGGTGGCCGTTCGCATACGGCGGGCCATCGTGCAGGGTGAACGGTTTACGCCCATCTGCCTTTGCACGCAGCTTTTCATACACGCCGATCTGCGCCCAACGGGCCAGCCAATCGGGTTCGCGTTTTGGCAATCCCGCCCGCATCGGGAAATCGGTGCGTGGCAGGTTCAATGTGTCTTTATAGTCTGTGGTCTCGGCGCACATGTGGAGCGTCCTCTGAAAATCGGGAATTCATATAGGTAAGGAGCGGTGCGCATACGCCGACACCATTTTCCCGGCTGGTTTGAGGCAATCAAACCGCCGGGCAGATAATGCGTATGATCATCATGCTCAACTTCATGAAGCTGCTTATAGGCAGGGTCGCGATGGTGGTAAAGGGTCGTGTTTGCAGACGTCTGTGTCGCCTATAAAGTTTCAATTCATTGTAACACCTTCGAAAACCTGCAACGGTTACACCGTTGGCTCTTAGGGAAATTCTCAATGCCATTAGATGACAAGACGTTTATTTGGGCCGTGAAGTGCCTGAGCGGCGAAATCTCGCGAGACATGAGAATGGTCGTGTTGCAACTAGATGGCCTATCCGCCAAGTTCAGATACTATCTTGACAGCGAACCCAATGATTTCACGCGTGAAAGAGCCGAAATCATAGCGGTAAACTTTGACTCAGGTCTAAGTTATGCCCTCAATCATCTTGATATAGAATTGGTGTATTCGACTGACCCTTTGGGGCGGCTTGATAATCTTGATGTGGTTCTGTTCCGTAGATGGGAGAACGATGCTGTTGATACGACACCTGATGAATAATTGGATCACCTTGAATTCATGCGGACAAGCATCTTGCACACATCCCTTGCCAGCCGTGATTTGAGCTGCTACCCACTCCGCCATGACTAACATGATGACGACAACCATGACCAAGATGACCACCGCTCTCGCGGGGGAATGTTTGGTATGGGCGCATCACAGCTAACCTAAGCCAAACAAAAAACCCCGCCGGACTGGACGGGGTTTTGTTTTAGTTAGCCCCGTCTTCCAAAACACCAAAGGAAGACTAAACCATGAATGCCCATAATCCCCCCGCCCCCGAAAGCGATGCCCCTGTTGTTGCAATTGTTGGCGCGACAGGTGCTGTTGGCCTTGCGCTGATCCATAGCCTTGAACAACGTAACTTTCCGGTTGGTGAGCTGCGCCTGCTTGCGTCCGCCCGGTCCGCTGGTCGCAGTATGTCGTTTCGCGGGAACAAGGTTCCGGTGCAGGAACTGACAGAAAACAGCTTTGCAGGCGTCGATATCGCGTTCTTTTCTGCCGGTGCTTCGATTTCACGCAAATTCGCGCCACTTGCCGTGGATGCGGGCGCACAAGTGATCGACAACTCTTCGGCATTTCGGATGCAAGATGACGTGCCGCTGATCGTGCCAGAGGCGAACGGCAAAGAACTGGACGCCGCTCCGCGTATTATCGCGAACCCCAACTGTATCGCGGCGATCCTGACAACCGCGCTTGCCCCGCTGCATGAACGTTGGTCTATTACACGCCTGTCCATGTCCACATATCAGGCCGCCTCTGGTGGTGGTGCCGAAATGATGGAAGAACTGCGCGAAGGCACCCGCGCGCATCTTAACGGCGAAGAATTTGAACCTAAGATTCTGCCCCATTCATATGCATTCAATATCTTTAGTCATAACTCTGATGTGGATCCCGAAACCGGATATAACGGCGAAGAACTCAAGGTGATCGCCGAGACACGTCGTATCCTTGGCCAGCCTATTCTTCCGATCAGCGTGACCTGTATTCGTGTTCCGATCTTGCGTGCGCATGGGATTTCATTGTCGATCCGCTTTGACGAACATGTAAACACCGACAGCATTCGCAACGCCCTGAACGGCGCACCGGGTATTCGTGTCGTCGATGATCGCGAAGCGAACCATTTCCCAATGCCGTCCGAAGCATCAGGTGAACAGGATGTGTTGGTCGGTCGTATCCGCGACGATCTGGGTGACCCATCGGGCCGCACTTCAACCATGTTTATTGTGGGTGACCAGTTACTTAAGGGGGCCGCACAAAACGCTGTGCAAATCGCCGAGGCGCTGCGCGTCAAAGCTGCAGCCTAGCGACAATAAGAACCGCTTCGATACCGTGCGGTGTCGAAGTGGAAATGATCGAGATGAAACCTGTTTGCTTCGGGGCCCAGCACGGTCCCGAAGGGACCACATGCGGCCCGCCACATCTGGCGCAACTGGCGACCATCCGAAGCCGTCCCCCAGCCTGACAGAACCGTAATCTCGCTACCGTCTTTTAGACCTATACCCGCGATGTCGATTGCACGCCCATGGGCATGCTCAGACAGTCGCCCACTTGCTGCATTGTTGCGATTACGGCACGCATAATGGGACACGACACGCAAACTCGCAATGCCACCGCCATCGTTGCCGACAGCAGGAATTGCCCCGCGATCAACCCATCGCTTGAGCGCAGCAGCGGTCTGGCAATCCATTGTCGCCGCAGGTCGAAGCAGCACACCAGAAACGGAACGGACCCTTACCGCATTCGAAACGCCGCAAGCCCCCGGCCCGTCGACCCGCCCGAGTGATTGTCCTTGAATCGCGATATCATTACAAACCTGCCCACGCAGCCGCGCCAGACGGCGCTCGTCCGCGGCGATTTCTATCGCTTGCGGGCGCTTGGCCGGACGCAAAGAGCCGAGCACAGCAAAGGGACTGATCGCAAACACCCCACGTTCGGCACGTGCCTCTGGTCGTGTATGTGCGCCATGCACCATATCAGGCCGATCATAGGGACGTACAACCGGACGCAGCATTGGTGGCTGGACATATGTGCCGCGCGCAACGGGGCGCAGCAGTGGTCTGTCATCTTGGGCGCTGGCCACACCAGCCCAAAGGACCAGCATCGCTACCGCCAAGCGCATCACTTTGATGGCGCCGTATTACGGCCAAAGTCCGGCGCATCAGTATCTTGGCCCGCCTCGACAATTGAACGTCGGATCGCACGGGTATGCGTGAAATAATCGAACAGATGATCACCGTCGCCTTGGCGAATGGCCCGCTGAAGCGCGAACAGTTCCTCAGTAAAGCGACCCAAAATTTCGAGTGTCGCTTCTTTGTTGTTCAAGAACACATCGCGCCACATGGTCGGGTCAGACGCTGCAATACGGGTAAAGTCCCGGAAACCAGCGGCCGAGTATTTGATCACTTCGCTGTCTGTCACGCGACTAAGGTCATCGGCGACACCGACCATCGTATAAGCAATCAGGTGCGGGGTATGGCTGGTGACAGCCAAGACCAGATCGTGGTGATCCGGGTCCATCTCATCAACATTACTGCCTATACCGCGCCACAGATCAGCCACGCGATCAACCGCTTCCCGGTCGGAACCTTCGACAGGTACGATAATGCAAAAGCGATTATCGAATAGTTCAGCAAACCCCGACCGAGGACCAGAATGCTCGGTCCCTGCCAGCGGGTGTGCGGGAATAAAGTGAACGCCTGCGGGGATATGCGGTGCCACAGCATCAATCACGGTACGCTTCACAGACCCCACATCACTGACAGTCGCGCCCGGTTTCAACACCGGGCCAATTTCAGCAGCAACGGCGCCCATCGCACCAACAGGCACACACAGCACAACAAGATCGGCACCTTCTACGGCTTCTGCAGCACTATCACAGATACGATCACATAGGCCAATCTCGCCGGCGATATCGCGAGTTTCCTCGGACCGTGCGTAGCCAACGATTTCACCAGCGAGTCCAGCGCGGCGCATTGCGTGGCACATAGACGACGCAATGAGGCCCAATCCGATAAGGGCTACTCGACCATAAACTTGGGTCACTTCACGGCCCCCTTAAATTGCGCGACAGCGTGGACAACCCGGCGGCATGCGCTTTCATCACCTACGGTAATGCGCAAGCAATGCGGCAACTTGTACCCGGCAACCTTACGTACGATGATGCCAGCCTTGCGCAATGCTTCGTCACATGCATCTGCCTCTGTCTCATCCGCGAAACGGGCCAGAACAAAGTTAGCTGTTGAAGTATCAGATGGGACACCTAGCTCAGCCAGCGCTGTCGCCATCCATTCACGTAGGCGCGCGTTCTCGACCCGGCATTTTTCGGTGTATTCTGTGTCACGCACAGCGGCTTCGGCCGCTGCAAGCGCCGCTGATGACAGATTGAACGGCCCGCGAATACGATTCAGCACATCAATAATGTCTTGCGACGCGTAGCCCCAACCAACACGCATCCCACCAAGGCCATAAATCTTAGAAAAAGTGCGCGTCATGACAACATTCGCGTGGGTATCAACCAAGGATTTCCCAGCGTCAAAACCTTCGACATACTCCGCATAAGCGCCATCAAGAACAAGCAAGGCTTGCGGCGGCAAACCGTCAGCCAACCGTGTCACCTCTGCTGCGCCGAGCATCGTTCCTGTTGGGTTCGCAGGATTGGCAATATACACGAGCCTAGTCTTATCGCCGCATGCGGCCAAAATGGCATCGACGTCGATCACACGCTCACGCTCGGGTACTACGACAGGCGTCGCGCCACAGGCGCGTGCATAGATCGGGTACATTGAAAACCCGTGCTCGGTAAACACGACCTCGTCACCGGGGCCAGCATAGGCTTCAGACAATAGCTTGAGCACATCACCAGATCCGACACCACAAAATACCCGATGGGCATCGACGCCCCATACATCAGAGATCGCTTTGCGAAGACTGGCATGATCTGTTGACGGGTAACGGTGAAGGGTATGAACCGCGCGCGAAAATGCCTCTTTGGCTGCATCACTTGCGCCATATGGGTTTTCGTTTGACGAAAGCTTGAGAACATTGCTCACGCCATCCAAACTCGCGTCGCCGCCTTTATAAAGCGCGATGTCCAAAATACCCGGTTGCGGTTTAATACCGTCAGCCATTTTACCCTACCTTTATCATGTCGCATGTTTCTAACGCCCTGATCGGGGGCTGACCAGAGACAAGGCGCATACAGGGGCATTCCCGGCAAAATTTCCACATACGCCGCAACACATTTGTAATTTTCAAAACGCCGGACAAGCCACAAATGCAAAAGGCCGCACCAAATGGCACGGCCTTTCGTTTTGATTGCCAGAACTGATTAGTTCTTAGCGTAGAATTCGACGACCAGGTTTGGTTCCATTGTGACAGGGTATGGCACATCGCCCAGTGTTGGCGTGCGCACAAATGTCGCTGTCATTTTGGAGTGGTCAACGTCCATGTAGTCAGGAACGTCACGCTCAGGCAGTTGTGAAGCAACCAGAACTAGTTCCATTTGCTTGGACTTCTGACGAACTTCGATCACGTCGCCTTCTTTTACGCGGTAAGAAGGAATGTTCACTTTCTTGCCGTTCACAGTCACGTGGCCGTGGTTCACGAACTGACGTGCAGCAAAGACAGTTGGTACGAATTTCGCACGGTAAACAACTGCGTCCAAGCGGCGCTCAAGCAGACCAATTAGGTTTTCACCTGTGTCGCCTTTTACACGCTCGGCTTCGCCGTAGATGCGACGAAACTGTTTCTCAGTCAGGTCGCCGTAGTAACCCTTCAGCTTTTGCTTTGCGCGCAGCTGTGTACCGAAGTCGGACAGTTTGCCCTTACGACGCTGACCGTGCTGGCCGGGGCCGTATTCACGACGGTTTACTGGTGACTTTGGACGACCCCAGATGTTTTCGCCCATCCGGCGGTCAATTTTGTACTTGGCAGCGGTACGTTTAGTCATACGCTGATCTCCTTCTTTAGATTACGAAGGGCGTTGTCCTTTTTTCCGGATTTTGCCGGAACGACAGGGTTCCTCTTGCGAGGTCCACCAACACCAATGAATGGGCGGCTTATAGAGGCTGTTCCGGTACTGTCAACGCCAAAGTATCAACGTCTAAATGTGGCACACAACGGCCCTATGAAAGCACATTTTGCGTCCCATTCTAAACATATCAGAATGGTAATGTGTTCCTAAGGCAGTGATGAGGATCGCATGCCGTGTGTCACGAGTAGTTTGTTCACCTCAAGAGTTAAATCCAGTTAAAGAGTATGGCAAGCATGTGGCGACAATGTTGTCCCACATGCTCGCTCTTCCCCATTGCACCACAACACAAAATTGGTGATGCATGTCTCATGGAAAATACATCTCTTTCACCAAAGCCTTTTCATTTTGCAGCAGCTTTTGGCGCGGGCAGTTTGCTGACCCTGATGATATTGTGCAATGGCACTCTTGCCGCCTATGGATCGCTATTTTTTGCATCTTGGGTGCCGCATCTGGCTGGCAGCGTTGTTGCACTGATCCTATTACTGATTCTACGACCGCGTAGGGCTGCTAAAGCACGGCCACCGATTTGGGCCTATCTGGGCGGTGTCTCTGGCGGTGTAACGGTCATGCTGACCTCAGCGACCATGAACACGGCGCTCGCCTTATCAGGGACAATCGCACTTGGGCTTGCTGGCCAAGTCTTGTTCAGCCTGTTTGCTGATATGCGCGGATTGTTCGGCCTACCGCAGCGGATGCCAACACAACGTGACTATGTATCGCTGGCGTTCATCATCGCCGGTAGCCTTGTTTTGATCTTTTTCGGAGGCGAGGCATGATTATCTACGCCGCGCTCGCAGTCATTGCAGGGTTACTTGTAGGGCTAAGCCGCCAGATTAACGGAAGGCTGGCGCTTTCGACCTCTGCTATGGAATCGTCTTTCTGGAACCACTTTGTCGGATTCGCGTTTATCACCTGCGTCGCGCTAATTATCGGTGGCTTATTCGCAGGAGAGCCACAAGCATCGCCATGGTGGGCTTATCTCGGCGGACCAATCGGCGTGATCTTTATTGCGGCTGGAAGTTGGCTGATCCCACGCATTGGGGCAGCACAGACCGCCATGCTGATTATCGCAGGGCAGATGATATCAGGTGTAGTGCTGGATATCGCGATGGGTGCCCCGGGCAGCCCATGGGCCCGGACGTTTGGCGTTGCGCTGATTCTTTTGGGGATGTGGGCATCACGATCAAAACGGCCAAAGCCGATAACAAAACACACCCATAGCGACAACTGAAAAACACAACTCAACCCAATACAGGTCATTCGGTGTTGGCAATATTTGGCGCAGTGCTGCGCATATTGCCGCCATAGGTAGTCACATTAGATGGACGTTATTTTTTCGAAATGACACTTAGTCCGTGTTTGAAAACAAAACTGGAAAATTCAAAATGAACAACACACTAAAGCTGTCTGCAATTATCGCATTCGCATCATTCGCAACAACAGCAGCGGCTGAATGCACAGAAGCTTCGGTTCAAGAAAAAACAATGGAAATTTCCACTGGGATGCAGGCTCTTGCAGCGACGAACCCTGAAAAGATGATGGAAGTCTCTAACGATCTGCAGGCCGCGATGACAGAAGCCGCTGCTGCGGAAGACATCGAAGCTGTTTGTACTTCTCTGGACGCTATTTTGGCTGACATGAACGGCTAAGCCTATTTGCCTGTGACACCCCGGGAATGCCCCGGGGTGTCATAACTTAGATCTCTTTGCGATCGTCGACGACACCAAGTGCGGCAACGCCAGAGTTACCCAATTCAACTGTCGCGAACGGCCCGCCCAAACACATGTTCGCCGGATCTTTGTTATCCAATGGCGGGGTATCTGCCAAAATTTCCTTTGCAAAAACCTCTGCGTTGTCTTTGGGGCGATAGCCCAGATGCGCGGCTTTGCTGTTGTCGGCGACGATGCGGTCGTTGTTTGACAGGCCCCAAACCTTTGTAAAACCGACGACAGGTGTATCAATCGAACGCTCAACAAGGTGGATCAAGTCATCATAAGAAAGCCAAGTCCCCAGCGCCCGCGCATTATTGACCTGCGCCGCAGAGAATATCCGCATGCAAACAGCTTCAACACCGCGCTTATCCCAATACAGGCTTGCCAAATCTTCGCAAAAGCATTTTGCCAGACCATAGTAGGTGTCCGGCTTATGCGGTGCATCCAGATCAATCACGTCTGTTTTCACGTGCATTCCGACGGCATGGACAGAACTGGCGTAAACAACGCGGCGCACGCCTTTGCGAAATGCTGCTTCCCAAACATTGTACGCGCCAATGATGTTGGATTGCAGGATGTCATCCCAAGGTGCCTCATCCCCGATTGCACCAAAATGCACGACCATATCAGCGCCTTCGAGGATCGTTTCCATCGCGGCCAAATCGGTTAGGTCGGCCTGAACGTATGTTTCACCGGGGTAGGTTTTGCCAATCGCTTCGGCCCGGTCTGTAGATACCAGCTCATCGCACATCTTTGTCAGCGGCTCGCGCAGGTATGATCCCAATCTGCCTGCGGCCCCGGTTAGTACGAGTTTTTTCATGTCTTTTCCTTATCAATCGATTGACGCATCTGCGCCAGCAAGCTGTCGGTCGCTTTTGCCAAAGTCCCCACATCGGTGCCACAGGCAACGAACGAGAAACCGTCATTTAATAGATCTGCGGCCATCGCAGGATCAGTTACCAATGTCCCCACGGGCACGCCCATATCCATCAGCTTGCGTGCAGCAGGCATAATCCGCGCCCAGACATCAGGGTGGAGTGGTTGGCCAATCATTCCCATGTCTGCGGATATATCCGCCGGACCAAAGAACACGCCATCCACACCCTCAACGCCGCCGATTTCTTCTGCTTGATCAAGCGCGGCACATGTTTCGATCTGAATCAACACACACGTCTGGGATTCAACTTGTTCATAGTAATCCTTAACGCGACCAAAGCGGTTTCCACGCGCGGCCCCTGCAACACCACGAATGCCGTGCGGCGGATAGCGGGTCGCTTCAATCGCGGCACGCGCCTCGTCCGCGCTTTGGATCATGGGGAAGAGTATGCCTTCTGGTCCCAAATCAAGCAGCCGTTTGACAATGACCGGATCATTCACTGGGGTCCGTACGATCGCGGTTGAATGGTATGGCGCGATCGCCTGCAACTGACCTAGCACCGTCTGCATGTCGCCGGGCGTGTGTTCCAGATCAACCACCAGCCAATCAAATTCAGCGGCAGCGACGACTTCGGCAGAATAAGGGCTGGCAAGGCTCACCCAAAATCCAACCTGCTTTTCGCCCGCTTTAAGACCCGCAAGAAAGCGGTTGGTTTGCATCTTCATATCACAGCCTTTTCGACAAACTTGGTGCCGTTCACGATGCGATCGAAATGGAACGGCGTCAGGTCAAGCGTACGGTATTCACCATGCGCGATCCACTCTGCTGTGCCGCGCCCCATTGCCGGAGATTGCTGAAAGCCGTGGCCAGAAAACCCGTTCACGAAAAGGAAGTTTGAAACTTCAGCATGGGGCCCGACAATCGCGTTCTGATCAAAGGTATTATAAGCGTAATGCCCAGCCCACGAATTGCGCAGCTTGATCGCCTCGAACTGTGGAATACGATTAGCGAGGATTGGCCAGACCTTGTTTTCCCATAGACTGTGGTCTTGGGTGAAATCGTTGTAATCGACGGCGGGGTCGTCGTCAGGGGGGCTACCGGCAAGGTAATAGGTGCCGTCTGTCCGCATATGCACACCGGACGGATCAATCGTCAGCGGCAGGTCACGGTCGAACGGCTTTTCCGCCTCGAATATATAAGTGTATCGCTTGCGCGGCTCGACCGGAATTTCGATACCAGCCATACGCGATGTCAGCACGGCACGTGGGCCGCTGGCATTCACAATGGTCCCGCAGGCGATAACCTCGCCTGATTTTAGCGTCACTGATTCAACGCGGGTACCTGTGGCGTTCTTGGTCATCGCCACAACTTCGTTCGTCACATATTCGACACCTCGTTCGCGCGCGGATCGTTTCCACCAATCAAACAGCGTATTTCCATCGAAATACCCTTCGTCGATCAGATTGTGGTTACCCGCGATGATGTCGTCAAGATTGTAGAACGGATAGGCCGCCGCGATCTCGTCCCGGGTCATGTGTTTTGTGCCAGCCCCACATGCGGCCTGCAATTGCTGGCTTTCGCGCAGAGTCGCCGCGAATTCGGCGTTATCGGCAAGATACATATAGCCATAGCTTTGGATCGGGATGTTCGGCACGCGTTCATCGCCGCCCATGTAGCTGCGGAAGTTTTTCACGAAATCTGCAGCGAACTGCGAAATGCGCACGTTGATCTCACGGCTGAATTGCTGGCGCATACATGAATTGGTGTGGGACGTCGAAGTGAATTCATAAGTCGGATCACGTTCCACCACGAGGACCGAACCGTTGAAATCGGGATTATCCGATAGGAACCAAGCCACCGACGAACCCAGCATCGCGCCGCCGACAATCACGACATCATATGTTTCCTTCACAGGTGTTTGCGTCATGCAGTTTCCCCACGTGCAACGGTTTCCAAGATGTCTGTGACGGTTTGCGGATCAAACCCATAATCTTTGATTGCGGACGCGGCTGAAATATAGCCACGGATCAAATCGCGCTTAACCAGTTCCGGATCACGCGCAGTTGCGGGGCCATAGCCCGCACCGCCCGGCAGCCCCAGAACAACACGCGTGCCATCTGCAACGAACTGTTTTCCCTTGCCCTGCATCGGGGTGCCATCATCGCGCGCAATTGTCGTCGGCGCACCGCTAGCGCCGCCTTGCCGACCACGTGCGGGGTGATCCACCCTGTCGAACATTGCCGAGAAATCAAACTCGTGACCGTCGGTTGCGCCGACCTCCATATATTGGCCAAGCCCACCGCGATATTGCCCAGCGCCACCGCTATCGGGGCGGAGTTCTTTGCGCCAGATAATCACCGGGCCTGTGTGTTCAGTCGCTTCAATCGGCATGGTCATCACCCCAGAAGGAAACGCCGTGGCGTTTAGCCCATCAACGGTTGGCCGCGCGCCTGCCCCACCAGAGTTAAAGGTCAGCACCTCGGACCGCGTTCCGTTGTGACCCGGCGCGGGGCGCAAGCTGACTTGGAAATTACACAGGCACCCTGCCCCTTCGGCGGGAACAGTGGCGGGCAAGATTTTATCAAGTGCATCATAGACTGTGTCAGGGATCATATGACCGATGATATGGCGCAACGCGACCGGCGCGGGATGCACCGCGTTCACGATACTGTTCACTGGGGCTGTAACCTCAAACGGAGCAAGAGATGCCGCGTTGTTTGGGATTTCAGGCGCAATCGCACATTTCAAGGCATAGCAGGCGTAAGCCTTGGTATAGACAAGCGGAACGTTGATACCCTTTTTATCCAGCCCAGACGTACCCGCAAAATCGCAAATCATACGATCTTTTTCGATTGTCAGTTTGACGCGCAGATCAATCGGCGCATCAAATCCATCAATGGTCATCCCACCGTCAGCCGACGCCTGAGGTAGCCCTGCGATCCGTTCAAGCGTAGCCCGCCGAGAGTTGTCGAGAATAAAGTCACCGATACCGCCCAAGTCAGACAGGTCAAATTCATCCATCATCTCAGCAAGGCGGCGCTGGCCGATCTCGTTGCAGGTCGCAAGCGCATACATATCGCCAACCAGCTGATCGGGTTCTCGCACATTGCCGCGCACGATGCGGATCAAGGTTTCATCGACCGTACCACGTTCCACGAACTTCATGATCGGGATGTAGATCCCTTCTTCATAAACGCTAGCCGCGTCGGCACCAAAGCCGCGTCCGCCAATGTCCACCACATGCGCTGTGCACGCAAAGAACCCGACGTGGTTGCCGTTATGAAACGATGGCGTCACGACCGTGACGTCGTGCAAATGCCCGGTCCCTTCCCACGGATCATTGGTGATATAGACGTCACCTTCAAAGATGTTTTCGCGACCAATACGCCGAATGAAGTGCGCCACGGCGTCGGCCATTGCGTTCACGTGGCCCGGCGTTCCCGTCACTGCTTGGGCCAGCATCTGGCCTTCGGCGTTATACACGCCCGCCGAAAGATCACCGGCTTCTCGTACGGACGTTGAAAACGCGGTGCGCACCAGCGCCTGCGCCTGTTCTTCAACGATTGAGATCAGGCGGTTCCACATAACTTGGTAGGCGACATTGCTCATGACTGCACCTCTGTGATGTCGATGGTTCCATCAGGACGCGCGATTGCGCTCCGGCTGGTGGGGACCACGATGGTCGTTTCGTCTTCGGTAATCAAAGCAGGTCCCTGAACGACGGCACCGGGCACGAGGCTATCGCGTAAAACGACGGCAGCTTTGGCAACCTTACCCAATGCAGGGTCAAATAGGTCGCGTTCTCCCGACACCGCAGCGTTGCTTTCGTCCGGCGTCGCGGTCAACGCATCGGCAACGGCTGCGTCAGTCGTGGCGTTCACTGCCCAAACCGTAATTTCGATATCCATCCCTGCAACGGTCCGTCCAAACAGCGCTTCGTATTCGGCCTCAAACAGGGCTTGGAATGTCGCGGGATCAGGGTTCATTGCTTGGTCAGCCGTCAAGCTAATCGGGATTTCCCATCCTTGACCCGTGTAACGCATATAGACCTTAAATTCAGAATGGATCGGTGCAGTGGCGTCGCATGTGCGCACAAAGCCTGTCGCCTCAGTTTCCATGTCAGAAAGCAGGGTTTTGACTGTCACAGGCGCGAAATCTGACAGTTTCATATAAACGCTGCGCGTCGCTTCAAAGCTGAACGGGGCGCGCAAAAATCCGATCGCCGATCCCACACCTGCCCCAGTTGGAACCAGCAGCCGTTTCACACCCAGCTTTTCACACAAGCGCCCAGCATGCAGCGGGGCCGCACCGCCAAAGGCAATCATCGTATAATCGACAAGGTCTTCGCCATTTTCGACGGCGTGCACGCGGGCAGCGTTCGCCATGTTTTCATCAACGACCTCGGCCAACCCATAGGCCGCAGTCAGCGCATCCATATCGAGTGGCGCACCAAGTTCATTCAATGCAGCATTCGACGCGTCCGAATGCAATTTGATTGATCCACCCGCAAAGTTATCAGGGTCCAGCTTGCCGAGGGTAAGATCAGCATCAGTCACCGCCGGGCGCGAACCGCCGCGGCCATAACACGCTGGCCCCGGTTCTGATCCGGCGCTTTCTGGACCAACGCGAATTTGGCGCATCGCATCCACATGGGCCAAGCTGCCACCGCCTGCCCCGATCTCGACCATATCAATCACAGGGATAGAGATCGGCATGCCTGATCCCTTTTTGAAACGATAGGTACGCGCGACCTCGAACACACGGGCCGTTTTCGGGGTTTGATCTTTGATCAGGCAAATCTTGGCAGTCGTCCCCCCCATATCGAAAGACAGCACCTTATTCAGACCATACCGCGCAGCAATATTGGCCGCGAAGACAGCACCACCAGCAGGGCCAGATTCGACCAAGCGCACGGGAAATTCCGCGGCGCTTTCGAGGCTGATAATCCCACCACCCGAATGCATCAAAAAGATTGGACATACTGCGCCTTCTTCGGCAAGGCGCCCCTTTAGCCGACCAAGGTAGGACTTCATCAATGGTTTGATATAGGCATTCGCTACGGTCGTATTAAACCGTTCATATTCACGCATCTGCGGCGACACCTCGGACGAAATCGACACCATCACGCCGGGCAGTTTTTCTACCAACACATCCCGGATCATCTGTTCATGTGCGTCGTTCAGGTAGGCATGGATCAGCCCAACCGCGATGCTTTCGAACCCCATCGGGGCAAGCTGATCAGCCAGCGCCTCTACCTCTGCGCGGTCCAGCGGGATCAAAACGTTGCCCTGCGCATCCATGCGTTCGGACAGCGTAAAGCGATGCTGCCGGGGCAATAGCGGTTCGGGCAATGTCAGGTTTAAATCATATTGCTCAAAACGGCTTTCGGTACGCATTTCTATCACATCGCGAAAGCCTTGGGTCGTGATCAGCGCAGTTTTCGCGCCACGCCGTTCGATCAGCGCATTCGTGGCCAACGTCGTGCCATGAATGATTTGTGAAACTGCATCGAGCGCTACCCCTGCCTTGGAACAGACCTGATGCATCCCTTCGATGATCGCATTTTCAGGGGCGGCATATGTCGTCAAAACCTTGGTCGAGAATTGATCTTTGCCGACTTCCAGAACGACATCCGTAAAGGTCCCGCCAATATCAACGCCAAGTCGGATGTGATTTTGCATAAACGCGGTCCCCAAGCTGTTCACAAGGAAAGGTTAGGCCGCGCAACCCATCATCACAAATTGTTTAATTGGATACATATAATAAATTTTTATGATCATATTGCTGCGCGACACGAACCGCAGCTTCAGCACAAGTCACAACAGAATGTGCCGCCCGTTCCGCATCGTATCGTGCATAAAAATCAAGCGGTGCCGGCGACCAATCGTACTGGATTTCGCATAAGGCACCCCGCGCTAGTTCACCCGAAACCATTGCCCTAGGCAGCGTCGCAATCCCCATACCATCCAGCGTCATGTGCAAACAGGCGGCAAGGTTACTGGACGGCACCAACCGCACATCCAAATCACGTCGCATAGCAAAATGGGCAGAAACCTCATCGAATAACCGAGTATTTCGCGCGTGCGTCAGGATTGGATGCTGTGCCAAATCTTCGGCGGTGGCGATCCCACCCGGTGCAATCTCAGGTGCGGCCACCCAGACCATGTCGTATGACCCTAGCGTGATCTCACCGCTCGACATTCGGCTGAACGGCCCATTTTGCAGGGCAAGATCAAGCGTCCGTTCCGCCAAGCCCTTTTCAAGGTTCACCGACAGATCGACAGTTAGCTCAACCACTAAGTTTGGATAGTCGTCTTTGAGTGCACGCAAATAGTCACGCAACCACGTGTGAACGATCATTTCAGTCACCCCAAGGCGCAAGGTCCCCGACAACAGCCCCTTTTGATCAGCCGCAACAACCAACGCCTCCGTCGCATCCAGAACCCTGCGAGCGTGCGAAAGCAATTCCTGCCCTTTACGGGTCAAACGTACCGACCCGGCATCGCGGGTCATCAATTGCGTATTTAACGCACCCTCAAGGCCCGCAATGCGCGCAGAAATATTCGGCTGCGTTGTATTCAGCCGCTCTGCCGCGCGGCGAAAGCTTTGCATATCAGCAACCCAAACAAAGGCTTCCAGCTGCTTAAGGTTCAGGCGCAATTTCGGGCTCCGGTTTCAGGGCTAATCAGCGTCGCGAAAAATCGCGTCTTGCTGCAACATGCACCCGAACAACCGGTGTGTCACCTCTAAGGAAAACCGAAAACTTGCCGCCCCCATATCGTGGTGGCCAACGACGACCCTTCCCGGGCTTAGAACCTGCGGCAAACGCAACCTGCGGCCCGCGATCTGGACAAAGAAATGGTCACTCTTGAATAGCAGCGCTTGGTTAGTTGCCTCAACTTGCAAGGCCATACCGACACCATAGCCGATGTATTCTTCTAAGCCAGTTGGGCCCGCAAACCGTTTAGAACTATGAACAACCTGCGGAAAGCCACGTCCACGGCCATACTGCCTTATCCAGAATTGCCCGTCAGTCACGCGGTCCTCGGTCACGATGACAACAGCAGGCTGGTGCAAAGAACTGCGGTCAAACGGAAACGGCGCGCCAACCAGCCGGGCGGCATGCGCCAAAATCCAGCCAACCCAGTTCATCCGCATAGCAGTCACAACACCTTGGTATGCAACACTATCCCCGCCCTTGAGCCGCTTTCCAAATCGTTTACGAATGGCAGCGGGTAATAACGCCCAAGCCTGCGGTCCCAGCAAGTTTCGAAATCTGTCATCGGCGAGTGGGGGATCAACCGGCAGCGGCGGTGGAGGAGCATTTTCGACATATTGAACTAGCTGCATCGCGCGTTCCTAACGCATCATCCCACCTATCTTTGGTGGGTTATTTTCCTTTGCCGCCCGCAAATTTGAGCAGCTTAATTACCTTGTCCCCAAGCCCCATCAGCCTGACTAGCTGTGCTTTGGGAACACCCAGCATCTGGTCATACCAACGCGTCGTCGTGGACAGGAAATTCTGCATGTCCAGCAAGCGCTGCAGTGCGACCGGATCAACATCACCGTCGACATCTGCTCGTGCGACACATTGATCAATCGCGGAAACCGCAGGATCAATCTCGCGCTCACGACGGCCCTGCGCGATCCGCATCGCCATCTCCCATACATCCACCTCGGCTTCAAAATGTTCGCGACGGTCACCTGCTATCGGAACGCGTCGGATCAAACGCCACGCGACCAGTTCCTTAAGCGAGTTCGAGACGTTAGATCGCGCAATTCCCAACGCCTCAGAAATCTGCTCTGCATTCATTGGCTTGGTCGCAAGATACAATAATGCATGTATCTGCGCGACTGACCGATTAACGCCCCACTGGCTGCCCATATCACCCCAATAAAGGATGAATTGATCAACTGCCTCCGGTCGCTTTATTTGTGTAATTTCTGTCATAGCAGAAATATACGAAATAAGCTCGGCTATTGCAAGTATTTCTGCAACACCCCCAAAGTCCGAGGACATTGCTGATCATGGGCCTTCGCGTTACTGGATGATAGAAGCCCAATTCTGCGACATGATGATCAATGGGTTCAATGATGATACCCAGAATTCGCGGTAAGATTACTATTCGCCACACCTTTATCACACCTCACAAACAAATTATTTCCAAGTGCTGCCAAGGATTGACCATTCTGCAACGTCCAACCACCGTGATGCGTATGAAAACCAGTGACGAAGACCTCGCGGCAGCAGCCGCAAATGGCGACGGGGCGGCCTTTGCCAACTTGCTTGATCGTCATTACGATAGGCTGTTCGCGTTCTGCTTTCGATTAACCGGTCAACGGGCCGAGGCCGAAGACCTAACACAAGATATTTGCGCCGCCCTGCCCGCCAAATTGGGCAGCTACCAACGCCGCGCCAAAGTGACGACATGGCTATACCGAGTTGCCGTAAACGCAGCGCATGATCGTCGCCGAAAACGCGCGACGTACACCAAGGCAACATCTGGCTGGGGCGATTGGGAAATCGCGCGCAAGGCCGAACAAACAGAAACGACCGAAGCACTGGACTGGCTGACGGCCGCGATGAACCAGCTGACCGACGACCTACGCGATACGCTCGCGCTTGTTCTTGATGATATGACCCATGCACAAGCCGCTGACATCCTTGGGGTATCCGAAGGCACCATCAGCTGGCGGATATCCGAAGCCAAAAAAGCCCTGCGCGCGATCAAAGAAAAGGAGGCCGCAGAATGAACGACGATCTCGACGACCTCAAGTCCCTGATGGATCAGGCCACGCCGCGCGCAGATGAAACACGCCGCGCGGATAACATCGCGCTTGCCCGCAAAAACTTCGACGACCTCCAAGGATCACGCGAACAGCCGCGTCCCACTCCTGCAACCGGGCGTAACGCCCTTTGGACAGGAGTAATGACCATGCTGAATGCACTAACATCCAAGGCCGCGCTTGGAACAACCACCGCGCTTGTCGCTTGCGGATTTTTGTTTCTGACCCCGCAAGGCCAAAGCCTGCTAGCGCCGCCAACTGCGACGGACCCGGTGCTAACGAAATTGACAGAGGCACCGGTAGCGGATGATACACGCGCATCTGAAAACCCAGAACTGCGGATCGCTGAAGATATCAACATTCTCGACGCTATTAGCCCCCCTGCACCAACCGTCGAAAGCGACCATTCACCGGCGCCCAAGGCATTTGCTTTCGATGGAACCGCCACAGAAGAGACTGCGACGATGGCGGCAGAAACTGCACTGCCAATGCCCACTGCGCCAGCAACAGCGCTACGTTCATTAGATCGTCCCGAAGCATCACAAACGGTGCCTAGCCCGGCCGATACTAGCCGTGATAGTGCTCAGCTATACACGACGGCGCCAATGGAAACCGTCGAGGAGGCCGAGATCGCACAGCCGCGACCCCAAGCGCTGTCAACGCTCTCAGTCGGCGACCGCGTTGCCCCTGACCAAAGCACCGTTGCAACCCAATCAAACACCGAGACCTATGCCAACGCAGCAGCGAACCCACTGAAAGTCACCTCAGAAGAACCCGTTTCAACGTTCTCAATCGACGTCGATACAGCGGCCTATTCAGTTGTTCGGTCGTCCTTGTCGCGCGGCCAGTTGCCGCCTGCAAACGCTGTCCGTATTGAGGAATTAATTAACTATTTCCCATATGACTACCCAGCCCCTGACGCGGGCGATGCCCCTTTTCGCAGCACCGTGTCCAGTTTTGAAACACCGTGGAACGCGGATACCCAATTGGTACACATCGCCTTGCAAGGGCAAATGCCTGCCTTTGAAAACCGCCCCCCCCTGAACCTTGTGTTTTTGATCGACACATCGGGATCAATGGGCAGCCCTGACAAGCTACCGCTGTTAAAACAGTCGTTCCGGTTAATGCTGGATCAACTGCGCCCGGAAGATGAGGTCGCGATTGTAGAATATGCGGGCAGCGCGGGTCAGGTGTTGGCCCCGACTGTGGCCTCTGATCGCGCAACGATCTTGCATGCGATCCAATCCTTAGGCGCAGGTGGACCGACTAACGGCCAAGGCGGGCTAGAGCAGGCTTACGCTGTTGCTGACGCGATGGCTTCTGATGGTGAAGTCAGCCGTGTGATCCTTGCCACTGATGGGGATTTCAACGTCGGGATTAACAACCCCAATGCGCTGAAAGACTTTATCGCCGACAAGCGTGATACTGGCACCTACTTGTCTGTTTTGGGCTTTGGTCGTGGCAATCTGGACGACGCGACGATGCAGGCGCTTGCGCAAAACGGCAACGGAACCGCTGCCTATATCGACACTTTGTCCGAGGCCCAAAAGGTGCTTGTCGATCAGCTTTCTGGCGCACTATTTCCTATCGCGGGCGACGTCAAAGTACAGGTCGAATTCAACCCAGCCCAAGTCGCGGAATACCGATTGATCGGCTATGAAACCCGCGCATTGAACCGCGAAGACTTCAACAATGACAAGGTCGATGCGGGTGAACTGGGGGCCGGGCATGCGGTGACGGCGATCTATGAAATCACCCCAGTGGGCAGCCCTGCGCAGCTAAGCGACCCGCTCCGCTATGCGCCGAACACGGTGGCTGCCACATCGGACGAGATCGGCTTTGTCAAACTGCGCTATAAAGCACCGGGTGAGGATATCAGCGAACTAATCGAAACGCCGATTATTGGGCAAAGCACCCCCGAAACCGAAGCCAATTTCGCGGCGGCGATTGCAGGTTTCGGACAGCTACTGCGCGATGACAGCTACCTAGGTGACTGGGGCTATGACGATGCAATTGCACTGGCCAATGAAAACCGCGGGACCGACGATTTCGGCTATCGGACCGAAGCGGTGCAGTTGATGCGATTGGCGCAAAGCCTTTCAAAGTAGGACATAATATCAGGGTGGTGTGCTTACCTACCCTGATATGCATCTAGTGCATGTAGGCCTTTGTATCCATGAAGTGCTTTAGGGTTTGCTCTTTTTGAGGGCGGAAGGCTCCGGCCTCTTCCAAGCGAATAATCCGGTCCAGCCGGAACATCCGAAAATCATTCCGTAGTTCGCACCAGCAAACGGCTGTCCAAACCCTCCCCCAGAACCAAACGCCAAGCGGGCGCACGATCCGCTGGCTTTCGTTACCTTTCTCATCTTCATAGGTGATATCAAACCGGATCAGGTCTTCGGCTGCAGCTTCGAACTGGTCGATATAATCCCGCCACGTGCCGCCGTGCCACGGCATTGTCACGGCATGCACATTGACTTGTCCGACCTTTTGCCGGGCGTCATCGGGTAGAACGGTGTCGATTTTCACCAGCGCTTCTTGGGCGGCGGCGGCCATTTTAGTCCCGCCCCAGCTCTGCAAAATCCGAGCGCCAGCGACGAGCGCGACGATCTCTTCTTGGGTGAACATCAGCGGCGGCAGATCATAACCATCACGCATTAGGTAACCAACGCCTGCCTCACCATCGATTGGCACGCCCGACCCGATCAAATGCGCAATATCGCGGTAAATCGTGCGCGGTGTGACCTCTAGCTTTTCGGCCAACTGCGCAGCAGTGATAAGCCGACCGCCCCTGAGATACTGAAGTATCTGGAAAAGACGGTCGGCCCGGCGCATTAGGACGCGGCCTCGAATATGCCTAGTGAATTGCCGTCCAAATCTATGGCGTAAGCAAAGCGCCCCGGTGGAATCGTAATGATAGGGCTTACGATTTCGCCACCTGCAGCTTCGCAGCGTTTCATCGTGGCCTCCAATCCGTCAGGTACGTAAAGGTGAATGGTATTTCCGCCGTCAGCCGCCGGTTTTCCGGGGTACAGATGTCCACCGATTACGTTTCCGGTCGCGCCGAACATCGCCATCGGATTAGGGCCGGAATTGTCGATCGTCATGCCAAAGTCAAAGACGTCATTATAAAACGTGACCGACTTTTCCATGTCCGTCACGGGAATTTCTGTCCATGCTACTGCGTGTTTGGTCATCTCTCATCTCCTATGTTTGGGGTTGATGAAGATATTTAACCATACCCCTACTGACAGCGTTGTGTCAGCATGATTTCAGGATGTCGCGTTATTCTGCGCCATTTCACAATTGACTGCCCCAACACTCGGGCAATTATCACCTCTATCAACGCTCTTGGACCATGCGCAGTTATCCAAACGCATTACGCGCAAATGGCCGCCACAACTTTGGCGCAGTACACCTGCTAAAACATCCGAATTTCAGATGCGCGAGAATTACACCAACTCTAGAAAACTCCAGTGATTGCGCGACGAAAGATCGCCTACGTATCACCACATGCATTGACGGGGGTACATGGAATCGGAAATATGACGTTCCTATGACAGAGCAACTGAACGCATTCTTCGCAGCCATGTCCGATCCGACGCGTCGGGCCGTGATCGAGCGGCTAGTCTGCGGTCCGGCTAGCGTAAGTGAATTACATGCGCCTCATGATATGGCGCTGCCAACGTTTATGCGGCATCTTGGTGTTCTCGAAAAAACAGGCATTGTGCAATCGGTTAAAAAAGGTCGAGTGCGGACCTGCCATATCGAATATGCGCCCCTGATCGAAGCCCAAGGATGGCTCGCATGGCAAAGGCATTTATGGGAACATCGTCCAGATGATTCTGACAAACGCCAAGAGCAGCCCGGTCAAATTGCCTAATTTTTGACCATTAAGTCAAAAATTCAGCGCAACATGGTGTATTTCCTCTTGCTAAATCGCCCCTACAGCGCTTTCATGGACGCCAGTTTAGCCAAAGCGTCTACGCCGCATCGACGTTTACGGCTGGGATATTTGTTTTGGTAAGGCGGCAGGTTTACAATATGGATGTCACGTTTCTTCTGAATGGGGAAACCGTGCAGGTGGATGCGGAACCGACGCAGACCTTGCTGGACTGGCTACGCGTGGAACGCGGGCTTTGCGGCACCAAGGAAGGGTGCAATGAAGGGGACTGTGGCGCGTGTTCAGTTCTGGTACGCGATGACACCGGCGACAAAGCCCTGAACGCCTGCATTCTTTTCATGCCACAACTTCACGGAAAATCTGTTCGTACCGTCGAAGGGATCAGCGGGCCGAACGGGGAACTGCACCCTGTCCAAGAAGCGATGATCACCCACCACGGATCGCAATGTGGTTTCTGCACGCCGGGCTTTATTGCCTCGATGGCCGCAGGGCACAGCCATGGACGCACCGACCACGATGATGTCCTTGCCGGAAACCTGTGCCGCTGCACAGGCTACGCCCCAATCATCCGTGCTGCCAAAGCTGCGGAAACGGCCAAAGTACCCGCGTGGCTAAACGATGATTTGCCTGCTGTATCACCTACAGTCTATGCACCGCAAAACCTTGAAGAGCTTGCCACATGGTACGCTGCCAATCCCGACGCAACGCTTATCGCCGGGGCCACTGACGTTGGGCTTTGGGTCACGAAACAACTGCGCGAACTGCCAAAAGTCGCGTTCCTAAACCGCTGCGCAGAACTACGCGAAACGACCATCGGCAGCGATGATATTCATATTGGTGCTGCGGTCACGATGACGGAAACACTTGCACTGGCCCGCGTCCATCACCCGCATTGGGCAGAGATGATCCGGCGCTATGGATCGGAACAGGTACGCAACGCAGCCACCATCGGTGGCAACATCGCCAACGGCTCGCCAATCGGGGACAACCCGCCTGCGCTGATTGTAATTGGCGCAACATTGCATCTGCGCCATGGCAACACAGAACGGCAAATGCCAATCGAAGACTTCTTTATTGCCTACGGCAAACAACACCGCACGCCCGGCGAACTGGTCACCGGTGTGACGATCCCGAAATCAACACCCGACCTGCGATGCTACAAAATATCGAAACGGTTTGACCAAGATATCTCTGCCGTCTGCGGGTGCTTTAACGTCACCGTATCTGATGGCGCCGTCGTCGATGCCCGCATCGCATTTGGCGGGATGGCTGGCATCCCACACCGCGCCACCGCCGTAGAGACCGCCCTGATCGGCCAACCATGGAACAGCACGACAGTCGCCCAAGCCGCCGCAAAATTCGGTGACGACTACACACCAATGTCAGACATGCGCGCTTCGGCCGCGTATCGGCTCCAGATCGCGCAAAACCTACTGCACCGCTACTTTGCCGACCGCACCGGACAGGCCACTAACGTGCTAAAGGTCACCGCATGAGCGTCGCAAAGCCCCTTCCGCATGATGCGGCCAAACTGCATGTGACGGGCAACGCCCGCTATATCGACGACATTCCGACACCTGCAAATGCGCTACACTTGGCGTTCGGCATGTCCGAAATCGCGCGTGGCAGTTACACCATGAACCTAGACGCCGTTCGCGCAGCCCCCGGCGTGGTCGCAGTGCTTACCGCCGATGACCTGCCTTTTGCCAATGATGTGTCGCCTTCCGTCCACGATGAGCCACTCCTCGCGACGGGTGCGGTACATTATCTGGGTCAGCCGCTATTCTTGGTTGTCGCTGACAGCCACCTGAACGCGCGCAAGGCCGCACGGCTTGGCACCGTCAACTATACCGAAGAAACGCCGATCCTGACGATTGATCAGGCGCTAGCCGCCAATAGCCGGTTCGAGGATGGCCCAGTCATCTGGAAAAAAGGCGACGTCGATAGCGCGCTGTCAAATGCCCCGCACCAGTTGCATGGCAGCATCACGATGGGCGGCCAAGAACATTTCTACCTCGAAGGTCAGGCCGCGCTCGCCTTTCCGCAAGAGGGCGGCGATATGATCGTCCACAGTTCCACCCAGCACCCCACCGAAATCCAACACAAAGTGGCAGAGGCGCTTGGCGTGCCAATGCACGCCGTACGCGTCGAAGTCCGGCGCATGGGTGGTGGCTTTGGCGGCAAAGAAAGCCAAGGTAACGCGTTAGCGGTCGCTTGCGCCGTCGCTGCGCAGACACTCGGGCGGCCCTGCAAAATGCGTTACGACCGCGACGATGACATGATGATCACGGGCAAGCGGCATGATTTTCGGATCGACTATGTCGCTGGCTATGATGACACAGGCAAACTTAGCGGCGTTGATTTCACACAAGCCACGCGTTGTGGCTGGGCGCAAGACCTATCGCTGCCTGTTGCGGACCGCGCCATGCTGCACGCCGACAATGCCTACAACTTGCCAGCCGTGCGCATCACGTCCCACCGCCTAAAAACCAATACGCAATCTGCGACCGCCTATCGCGGGTTCGGTGGCCCCCAAGGGGTGCTCGGCATTGAACGGGTGATGGACCATATCGCAAGTGACCTTGGAATCGACCCTGCGCTTGTGCGGCAACGCAACTACTACGCGGAGGCGGACCGTAGGGTGGATCTTGATCCACCTACCCCCCAGACTACGCCCTATCACATGCCAGTCACCGATTTTATCCTGAACGAGATGACGGAACGGCTGATTGAGACGTCCGATTACAAAAACCGCCGCGAAACCATTGCAGAATGGAACGCCGACCAACCGATCCTGAAAAAAGGCATCGCGATCAGCCCGGTCAAATTCGGCATTTCCTTTACACTGTCCCACCTGAACCAAGCCGGGGCACTCGTGCATGTCTACCAAGACGGCTCTGTTCATATGAACCACGGCGGCACCGAAATGGGCCAAGGGCTGTTTCAAAAGATTGCACAGGTCGCCGCCAGCCGTTTTGGCATTGACGTCAGTGCCGTGAAAATCACCGCGACCGACACGGGCAAAGTACCGAACACGTCAGCCACCGCTGCATCATCAGGATCAGACCTAAACGGTATGGCGGTCGCCAACGCCTGCGACACAATCCGCGACCGGATCGCCGCATGCCTCGCCGAACTCCATCAAAGCCGGACAGAGGACGTGCTGTTTGAAGACGGTCAAGTCACCGTTGCAGACGAAACCATGTCCTTCGCGCAGGCCGCAATGACCGCCTATCAAAACCGAGTCAGCCTATCGGCCACAGGTTTTTACAAAACACCGGGTCTTGCTTGGGATAGGACCAAAGGCACTGGCACACCATTCTTTTACTTCGCCCAAGGCGCCGCCGTCACCGAAGTCGTCATCGACACGCTGACTGGCGAAAACCGCATTCTACGCACAGATATCCTGCATGACGCGGGCGCATCACTAAACCCCGCCTTGGATATCGGTCAGGTCGAAGGCGGCTATGTCCAAGGCGCAGGTTGGCTAACGACAGAAGAGCTCGTCTGGGATGATAAGGGGCGGCTGCGGACCCACGCGCCATCAACCTATAAAATCCCGGCCTGTTCAGATCGGCCTGATGTGTTCAATGTCGCGCTGTGGGATGAACCAAACCCCGCGCAAACAATTTATCGCTCCAAAGCCGTGGGCGAGCCACCGTTCATGCTGGGCATATCCGCATTCTTAGCACTGTCTGATGCGGTCGGTGCCTGCGGTCCGAACTACGCCGACCTTCAGGCCCCTGCGACTGCCGAAGAAATCCTGAATGCGATCCACAGGGCACGCGGATGACCAACGGCATTCGGATCACCATTACCAAAACCGCCGGGTCAACGCCCCGCGATGCTGGCACGCAAATGATGGTCTGGCCGGATAGGACCGAAGGCACCATCGGCGGCGGGCGGCTCGAATGGGATGCAATTGCCGAATCCCGCAGCATGTTGATGAGCGAACAAACAACGCAAACCCGTACGATCCCACTGGGGCCCGGACTTGGCCAATGTTGCGGCGGGTCGGTGACGCTGTCGTGGGAACATGCTGACGGCATGGCCACAAGCCAAACACGACCGCTTTGGATCTACGGCGCGGGCCATGTCGGGCGGGCCATCGTCAATGTCATGGCCCCCCTGCCCGATTTTACGATCACTTGGGTAGACACCAGCGCAGATCGGTTTCCTGAAACAAAGACCACGACATTGGTCGCGAGCGATCCATCCCAAGTCGTCAAACACGCGCCAGATGATGCTGTTCACCTGATCCTAACGTATAGCCACGATATGGACCTCGCGCTGTGCCATGCGATTCTATCGCGCAACTTTCACCATGCTGGACTGATCGGATCAGCGACAAAATGGGCGCGTTTTCGGACGCGGCTCGCCGCATTGGGGCACCTACCTGAACACATCTCGCGCATCGCGTGTCCAATCGGTGATCCATCCCTCGGGAAACACCCGGCGGCTCTTGCGCTTGGCGTCGCAACCGCGATGATCGCGCCGCAAACGCACCGGACCAAGGACCGTACCGCATGAACCAACCTTTGCTTGCCCTGACCGGGCTGACCAAAGCCTACCCCGGTGTGGTCGCCAATAAGGATGTGTCGTTCGAAATCGCACCCGGCGAAGTCCACGCGCTGCTTGGCGAAAACGGTGCGGGCAAGTCGACATTGGTTAAAACGATCTATGGGCTGGTGAAACCAGATAGCGGCACTATGACACTGAATGGCGCACCCTATGCGCCTGCCGAACCACGCGCCGCCCGCGCATCAGGCGTAGCAATGGTATTCCAGCATTTTTCGCTATTCGACGCGATGAACGTCGCTGAAAACATTGCACTTGGCATGGAAAACCCACCGCCCCAACGCGAAATCGCAGAACGCGTGCGTGCCGTTTCCGACCAATATGGGCTACCGCTTGATCCTTCGCGGATTGTTGGCGAACTGTCAGCCGGTGAACGCCAGCGGGTCGAAATCATTCGTTGTCTACTGCAAGACCCCAAACTGCTGATCATGGATGAACCCACCTCGGTTCTGACCCCGCAAGAGGTCGACATCCTATTCAAAACCCTGCGCAAGCTCAGCGCCGAAGGCACCGCGATCTTGTACATCTCACATAAGCTAGAAGAAATTAGGGCCCTGTGCGAAAACGCGACTGTGCTGCGGTTGGGCCAAGTAGTTGGCACCTGTGATCCACGCGAGACAAGCGCACGCGATATGGCAGAGCTGATGGTGGGGTCCGCGCTTCTTGTGCCGGAACGTGCCGCGCGGCCAACGGGCGAAACGGTCCTGTCACTTCAGGGGCTGTCGGCAAAGGCACCACACCGCTTTGGCACCGCCCTACGCGATATTTCTATTGAGGTGCAAAAGGGCGAAGTGCTGGGCATCGGTGGTGTTGCTGGCAACGGCCAAGACGAATTGGTCGCAGCGCTTTCAGGCGAAATGCGTACCGCCAAAGGCATGGTAAATTATCAGGGGCAAAGCATTAGCCAACTTGGCCCCAACGCCCGACGCAAAATTGGCCTTTTGACCGCGCCAGAAGAACGGATGGGACACGCTGCCGCCCCCGACATGAGCCTAACCGAAAACGCCGTTCTAACCGCGACAACGCGCCAGAAACTGGTCAACAAAGGTTTCGTAAACTGGCGCAAGGCACGCAGCTTTGCCGAGGACGTCATCAGCACCTTTGACGTGCGGACCCCTGGCCCACAGAACACAGCCCGGTCACTGTCTGGCGGGAACCTGCAGAAATTCGTGATCGGCCGCGAGATCATGCAAACCCCTGATGTTCTGGTGGTAAACCAGCCGACATGGGGTGTTGACGCATCCGCCGCAGCCTCTATTCGTCAGGCACTTCTTGATCTGGCCGCCAAAGGCACCGCCGTGATCTGTATTTCGCAAGACTTGGACGAATTGATGGAAATCTCTGACCGCTTTGCTGCACTGAACGAAGGTAGGTTATCAGACCCACGCCCAGCGCAGGGCCTCACGGTCGAAGAAATCGGCCTGATGCTTGGCGGTGCCCATGATATGGAGGTCGCCCATGTTGATGTGTAGCGCTGCCTCCGGCGGGAGTATTTTGACCAAAGCGAGGATGGCCGCATGATTATGCTCGAGAAACGTGCGCAGCCTTCGCGCGTCTGGACACTGGCCGCCCCAATCTTTGCAGTATTGCTGACGATGATATGTGGTGGGCTATTGTTTGCGGCGCTGGGCAAGGACCCGTTCGAAACCATCCGCACGATTTTCTTTGATCCGCTGTTTTCCGAATTCGCGTGGTTCTACCGCCCGCAGCTTTTGATAAAAGGCGCACCGCTTGTGCTGATCGCGATTGGGCTATCCTTTGGCTTTCGCGCAGGTATTTGGAACATCGGCGCCGAAGGGCAATATATCGTCGGCGCAATTTGCGGTGCGGCTGTTGGGCTGGCATTTTATCCAACTGAATCGATATTCATCTTTCCGATGATGATCGCTGCAGGGGTGCTTGGAGGTACGCTTTGGGCGCTGATCCCAGGGATTTTGAAAGTCAAATTCGACACGAACGAAATCTTAGTGTCGCTTATGCTGGTCTATGTAGCGGAACAATTGCTGGCATCTATGGCGCTGGGCGCACTGCGTAACCCTGACGGCATGGGCTTTCCAGGATCGCGGAATTTAGCCAAATACGACAGCGCCACCAGCTGGATATCAGAAAATGCGGGCATGCATTGGGGTGTTGTCGTTGCCCTGATCGCCGTCATCTTTGCCTATGTAACTCTGTCGCGCCATCTGTTTGGCTTTAACGTGCGCCTTGCGGGCCAAAGCCCCCGCGCCGCCCGCTTTGCTGGCGTAAACCCAAGCACCTTGATCCTAATCTGCATGGGTATTTCTGGCGGCCTTGCAGGTGCCGCTGGTCTATTCGAGGTCGCAGGCCCGGCTGGGCAGATTAGCATTGATTTCAATGTCGGCTACGGCTTCACCGCGATTATTGTCGCCTTCCTTGGTCGCCTTCACCCCATCGGCATCTTGCTGGCAGCAGGCCTGATGGCCCTGACTTATATCGGGGGCGAGATTGCGCAATCCAACCTTGGCCTACCCGGCGCAGCGATCCAACTGATGCAAGGGATGCTGCTGTTCTTCTTGTTGATGGTAGATGTTCTAAGCAACTACCGCGTAACGTTTAGAAGGGCGCGGGTCATATGATAAAGCACTTCTGCTTGCCGGCGATGATCAGTTTCAGCTTGATGGTTACAGCGACGTTCACACAACTCGGTACACTATTCGCCCTTATACTAATGACACCATTTCATATAGGTGGTGGGGATGCGCTTAGGTTAATTTGGATAACTGCAATCCTCTTGGGCGCACCTTTCTTTGGGTTTGCTTACGCCTTAACGAAATTACAGCAGGGCAAATTTCGGCAAGAACTAATGTACATCTTAGGTACGTGGTCCGGTCTCCTGTGTGGCGCGGCACTTGGATTGTCATTAAATCAGGAAGCGATGTGATGGACTGGACTGCAATCAACCCCATCCTTTTGCTTGCGTCACTAATGGTGGCAGCAACCCCGATCATCCTAGCGTCAGTCGGCGAATTGATCGTTGAACGCGCTGGCGTTCTGAACCTTGGTGTCGAAGGTATGATGATCACCGGTGCCGTTTGCGGGTTTATCGTCGCGGTCAATACCGGGTCTCCCGTGCTTGGCTTTATTGGTGCCGCGATCGGTGGTGCGATACTGTCACTGCTGTTTGGTTTCCTCACCCAATTTCTATTATCGAACCAAGTCGCCACGGGCCTTGCGCTCACGCTATTTGGGCTAGGCCTGTCGGCGTTGATGGGGCAAAGCTATATCGGGATCAAAGCCCCGGATTTCCCTGATTGGCACATTCCGTTGCTTGGCGATATTCCAGTTATTGGCCCAATTGTGTTTCAGCATGATCCAATGGTCTACGTTGGGCTGGCGATTGTCATCGCTGTCTGGTCGTTTCTGAAATACAGCCGCGCGGGATTGATCTTGCGTGCAGTCGGTGAAAACCACGAAGCGGCACATGCGTTAGGCTATCACGTTATCCGCGTTCGGATGCTGGCCATTATGTTTGGCGGGGCCTGTGCTGGACTTGGCGGTGCTTACCTTAGCCTTGTTCGCGTACCGCAATGGACCGAAGGCATGACCGCAGGTGCCGGCTGGATCGCGCTTGCGATTGTGGTCTTTGCAAGCTGGAAACCACTGCGGCTTTTGCTTGGCGCCTATTTGTTTGGCGGCGTGACCGTGTTGCAGCTAAACTTACAAGCAGCCGGGATGGCGATCCCGGTCGAATATCTTTCCATGTCGCCGTATCTGGCAACAATAGCCGTTCTGGTTATTATGCGTGCTGGACGGGCGCCGGGATCACTGGGCCAATCTTTCCATGCCTCGCGTTGAGGCGTCACCACCAAGGGGATGAGTATGACTATCAAATCAATTATGGCCGGGGCAACATTTGCCGCGAGCCTTTCAACAGCAGCCTTTGCTGAAGACCCAACCAAGGTTGGCTTTATCTACGTCGGCCCAGTGGGCGACGGCGGTTGGACATACGAGCACAACCAAGGCCGTCTGGCTGTAGAAGAAGCATTCGGCGATGCCGTCGAAACTGTCTTCGTTGAAAACGTACCAGAAGGTGCGGACGCAGAACGCGTTCTACAGCAAATGGCACTTGGCGGTGCTGACCTGATCTTTACCACGTCGTTCGGCTATATGGATCCAACGATCAACGTTGCGGAAAAATTCCCTGACGTGAAGTTCGAGCACGCGACTGGCTATAAGCAGGCCGACAACGTGTCTGTCTATTCTGCACGTTTCTACGAAGGCCGTGCTGTTCAGGGCCACATCGCTGGTCACATGACCGAAAGCAACGTCATCGGTTATATCGGGTCTTTCCCAATCCCCGAGGTTATCCGTGGCATCAACGCAGCTTATGTCCAAGCTAAGGCCGTAAACCCTGACGTCGAATTCAAAATCGTCTGGGCATACACATGGTTCGACCCTGCAAAAGAAGCCGAAGCAGCGACCGTTCTGATCGAACAAGGCGCTGACGTGATCCTGCAGCACACAGACTCAACCGCGCCACAGGCCGCAGCGCAGGCCGCTGGCAATGTTGTGACATTTGGCCAAGCATCAGACATGGCTGAATTCGGTCCGTTCCCACGCGTGTCATCAATCATCGACAACTGGAGCCCATACTACATCGCGCGCACCCAAGCCGTCATCGACGGTACATGGGAAAGCACAAGCACATGGGACGGCATCGGCTCTGGCATGGTTGGCATTGGTGAAATCACTGACGCAGTACCAGCCGAGGTAAAAGCATCGGCAGAAGCCTTGCGCGATAGCCTTGCCTCTGGCGAATACCACGCATTCACTGGTCCACTGAACAAACAAGACGGATCTGCTTGGCTGGCTGACGGTGAAACTGCTGATGATGGTACACTGGCAGGCATGAACTTCTTCGTTGAAGGCCTAACCGGCGAAATCCCGCAGTAACCTCATAGAGACACCATCTAGAATGGCTCCGTCTTTGACGGGGCCATTTTTGCATTCAAGGTTAATTTACGCTCTGATTTCGCCACGATCTCGAAAATTTGAACGAAACAATACCTCGCACTTACCAGATACAGTTGATGAATCATGCAAAATAATGCCACAGATACGCATCAAACGTTCATATTCACGACACAATAACAACCTCAAGGTGCGAATCGTGCAGGCAAACAGCAAGCCATTTAAACAAACTATCCAATTTGGGTATTCGCGAAATAAAAACAGATATCAACCTGGCCAAGTTGAACGCAGTTTTACTGCAAAAAATTAAGAAACAAACGCTTTTTACCCACAGACCTTACACCTAGCGCAAGGGTTGAGCCACAAGAACCGGCCAAGCGCTTAATGCACCCAGCTTTCGCATTGAACCAACCACCTCAATACAACAACCCATGGGTGAATTAAAAATAAGGCAATCGACTTATACAAAAGTACAGGTTGTTTTTAGGTCACCAAGGCGGGAAACCGCTTACAGTAAAGTGTAAAAGTCTCAATGAGTTATGGAGAAAATTTATGGACCTGACAGTCTGCAAGACATATAAAAATTTAGTATCATCCTTTGCATTATCCGCGGCACTTATTGCCCCTGCGGCTACCATGGCTGGCGAAGTTACACTGAAATCCGCAGATGGCACAGTGAACCTTGTGGGCGAGTTTATTGAATTCACAGACAATAACTATGTGATCCGTACCGGCCTTGGCGACCTGCGCATCTCAGCTTCGCGTGTTAGCTGTGCTGGCGCAGACTGCCCTAGCTTTGGTACAGCCGAAGCAGACATCAATATCGCGGGTTCTGACGCGATTGGTACAGGTGTCATGCCGCTACTTATGTCCGGGTACGGCGCAAGCCTTGGCGCTGAAGCAACGCAAACGGCAACCGGCGTTGACGGTCAGTTCATCACCGAGATGGTTGGCGACGAAGGTTTTGGTGATCCGATGGGATCATACCTTGTTTCGTCAACAAGCTCTGGCGATGCATTCCGCACCTTGCTTGACCGGACTTCGCAGATTGGCATGTCGGCACGACGCATCACACCTGACGAAGCACGCGCCCTGCGCGCCGATGGCGCTGGCAACATGGTCAGCACGAATAGCGAACATATCATCGCAGTCGATAGTCTTGTTGTGATTACACACCCCAACAACCCAGTGAAATCCATTTCTTTGGAGCAGCTGCGGGGCATTTATAACGGCAGTATCACCAACTGGTCCGAAGTTGGCGGAGAAAATGCTGCAATCACTCTCGTTGACCGTGCTGTCGACTCTGGCACACGCGAAGTCTTTATGAACGGTGTTTACGGCGACCAAGCTCCTGCACCGCAGGCAGATACGATCGTCGTATCAGACAACAACCAAATGGCCGCACAAGTTAACGCAGATGAAACCGCGATCGGCTTCGTGGGCTACGCATTCCAACGTGGTGCAAGCGCGCTGTCATTGGTCAACGACTGTGGCCTAACAATGATCCCAGACGCATTTTCGGCACGTACAGAAGAATACGCACTTCAGCGCCTGATGTACCTTTACACACGTGACGACACTGCCGACGAAGCAACAATGGATTTTATCCACTACGCTGAATCATCCGCCGCAGACGAAGTCATCGCCAAAGCTGGATTCATAGACCTAGGTATTGATCGTCGCGAACAGGCGCTCGACGGGGATCGTGCACGTGCCCTGCTTAACCCAAATGTCGACGCATACGAAGGCGGCTTCATGCGTGAAATGCTGTCACAGATGGTGGACTATGACCGCCTGTCCACAACATTCCGCTTCCGCACTGGGTCTCAAAAGCTCGACCAACGCGGCGTGCTCAACCTTGAACGTCTGGCAGACTTCCTTGAAGCGCAGCCAGAAGGCACAAAGATCCTATTTGTTGGCTTTACCGATGATGTGGGTGCATTTGACAGCAACCGTTCGCTGTCTCAGTCACGCGCAGAACAGGTTCGCGCAGAACTGCAAAACGTCGCCGGTGACCGCCTGACAAACATCGAAATGGCGACAGCAGGTTACGGTGAAATCGCACCGTCTGCCTGTAACACGTCGGAAAACGAACGCCAGATCAACCGCCGCGTTGAGGTATGGATCGAAGCCGCTAACGGCTAAGCGTACGCATGCGGGCGCGAGTAACCCAGCGCCCGCACACCAAGCTGCGCTTTCTTCGCGATAACACGCAGCAACGTTTTCTTTGCTTGACCCTGTCGGAGCTCCGACTTTGACCAAAGTTACCGCCTTTGCAGCGTCAAGAAATCCATAAACACGACCGACAGACGCGATTTACGTGCTGCCCCGGTCGGACGCATAGGAGTTCACAATGCAGAATTGCATGTCGACAAAACCCCGATCACGCCGGTTGGCGCTGACAACGACCGCTTGTATTGCCCTGCTGGGGTTTGGCGCAACAACGGCACAAGCTCAATCACTAGATCCCGCACTTTATGACGGTGGGAAAGCTCGCGTAAACAGGTCGCTCGCACTTCGCGGCCTGTCAGAGTCCGTCGCATCAGCAAGTTGCCGATACGATGCGGGCATTGATCTCGCGACTGCGGAATACGACCTACAACATGTTCACGACAACTTTGATGCTATTCTGGCTGGACTTGAATTTGGTGACCGCGCATTGGGTATGCCCGGGGCAGAAACAACACCACGCATCCTGAACGCTATCAAAAAGACCCATGAAATTTGGGACCCAATGGAACATGCTGCGCTTGCGATGCTTGGCGGAACAGCGTCCCCTGATGACGCCGCAATCATCACCGATGGCTATCACGCGCTATTTGATCAGACGACCAACTTAGCTGCCGATGTATCTGGCGAATACACGAACCCTCAGGAATTACTGCAAAGCGACGCGACAGTCTTGAACTTTGCGGGACGGCAACGTGCACTCGCAGAGCGTATGACCCGCGCGGTTTGTGAACTTGCGACAGACACAAACCCCGAAGCCGCACTTGGCGAACTGATTGCAACAGTCGATATGTTCGAATTATCTCTAGTTGCACTTCGTGACGGTTACCCGGCCGCAGGTGTCAATCCTCCGCCCAATGACACGGTCAAAGGTAGCTTAGAAAGCACCTATGCAATCTGGCAAGCTGGACGTGGCATCTATGATGCGATCAAGGGCGGCGCGGTTCCAACGGCTGACGATGTTATCGCTTCAAATGCGCTGACACAGGAACTTAGCGTTGGAATGAACAACGCGATCACGCTGTATCTTATCGCGACCCCCGGCAAAGACGGCATCTACCGCGTTCCGCTTGAAGCCTACGCAGATGCAGAACTGCGGACATGGGCATCGGACCAACGCGTGATCGACGCGGTCAACGCACAGAATATCGCGCATGCCAACATGTCCGAAGATGCTGTCATCGCGCTTGACCAACAATGGCGCGCAGAAGCATCTGGCGACGGTGGCCCGCTGATGACTGCCGCGCTGGATAATCCGGTGTCTGAATGGCTACGTGCGCACCAAGACGAAACAGCCGGCTTTGTAACCGAAGTCTTCATCATGGATCACCTTGGCCTGAACGTCGCGCAAAGCGTGGCAACGTCAGACTACTGGCAGGGCGACGAAGCCAAGCACCAAGAAACCTATCATGTCGGGGCAGATGCGCTTCACATTAGCGATATAGAGTTTGATGACAGTACTGGCTTTTATCAGGCACAGGCATCCTTGCCCGTGGTTGATCCAGCAACCGGCGAAGTAATCGGTGCAATGACCTTTGGGATCAATGTGCAGCACCTGATGTAAAATCTTTCAATCAGGTCTACGGATAGGCGCGGCGCAGCAATGCCCGCGCCTTTTGTTTTGGGTATGTAACAAAAGGCGCGCCGATTGCACGGCGCGCCATCTTTTCTTTGCGCTCGGCCTAGTGCTTATGCTTTACAATCTCGCCGGACTTCAGTCGACCAAAATAGCTGTTCATCTCGGCCTTCACGATGGGCATCAAGAAATACAGCGCGGTGATGTTCACCACTGCCATCGCAAAGATCATCGCATCCGAGAAGTTGATCACAGCGCCCAGTTTGGCCGCCGCACCGATCACGATGAAGATGCAGAAAATGATCTTGAACGCCAGTTCCTGCGCCTGCCCTTCACCAACCAAATAGGTCCATGCCTTAAGGCCGTAGTATGACCAGCTAATCATGGTTGAGAATGCAAATAGTACAACTGCAACAGCCAGCACATAAGGGAACCAGCTAAACCCAGTCGCAAACGCCGCCGAAGTCAGCTGAACACCTGATGACCCGTCCACTGTCTGGATCGCGGTACCTGCCTCGTTCAGGACAAAGTTACCTGATGCAGGGTCCATCACCAGCACACCAGAAATCGTGATTACCAACGCGGTCATCGTACAGATCACAACAGTATCAATGAATGGTTCTAGCAATGATACGACGCCTTCGGTCACTGGTTCCTTAGTCCGCACAGCCGAGTGCGCAATCGCCGCAGAACCAACACCCGCCTCATTCGAGAACGCAGCTCGCTTGAAACCTTGGATCAACGCCCCAACAAAACCACCAGCAACACCAAGCCCGGTAAACGCACCCGCCCAGATTTGGCCAAAGGCCCAACCGATTTGATCATAGTTCACTAGCAAAATGATCAGCGCACAAACGACGTACATAATGCCCATGAAGGGCACGACTTTTTCAGTGACGTTAGCGATGGATTTGATCCCACCAACGATCACGGCAAAGACGACAACCGCAAAGATGACGCCAGTTATCCAACCGGGATAATCCCCCGTAATACCCGAAATTTGCGCATGCGCTTGGTTAGCTTGGAACATATTCCCACCGCCTAAGGCGCCAAGAATACAAAAGATTGAAAAGAAGACTGCGAGAATTTTACCACCGGGAAGCCCGCGTTCGGCAAACCCTTTGGTCATGTAATACATTGGACCACCCGAAACCGATCCGTCGTCGTATTCATTGCGAAACTTCACACCCAGCGTACATTCGGTAAATTTCGACGCCATGCCTAAAAGACCTGCAAAGATCATCCAAAACGTCGCACCCGGCCCGCCGATACCTACGGCAACAGCGACACCCGCAATGTTACCCAAACCAACAGTTCCCGACAGCGCAGTGGTAAGCGCCTGAAAGTGGCTTACCTCACCAGCATCATCGGGGTCCGAATAATCACCCTTTACCAATGAGATCGCGTGACCAAAGGCACGAAATTGAATTGCACCAAAATAAATGGTGAAAACCATCGCGCCAATCACCAGCCACATCACGATCCAAGGAAAGCTGGCGCCAGCCACATCAAACGGCAAAGGCGCGAAAATAAAGGTCACGAACCAACCAGTGGACGCGGCAAAGGCATCATTGATTTTATCGTCCAAAGACGCCTCTTGCGCGGCAACCGCCACAGGAGACATCGCGGCAAGCGAGGCCGCAGTTAATAGTTTTTTCATGTTTTTGCCCCTTATGGAATGATCGTCACGGGCACCGCAGCCGAAGCCACAAGTCGCCCTGTTACACCGCCAAACACGCGTTCTCTCAAACCGCGCACACCCACGCGCCCAACGATTATCTGGGCTGCCTCGTGCTTTTTGGCTAAGCCATCCAATATTTCGGCAACATCACCATGCTTAACGACGCCGATCACATTCACTCCGTCGTTCATGGTCGCTGCGACAGCGGGATCTAGAACGCGCGAATGCGCCATGCTGATCTCTTCTTCGCGGCGTTTGTGCCGCATTTCGTTCTCTTCTGGTGTTTGAAAGCTAAACGGCGACCATTCGATTACGTAGCAAAGCACAATCGTGCAATCGCCCACCGCTTTGGCGCGGTCTTTGGCAAACGCAAGCGCTCGCTCTCCCGCATCCGAGCCGTCAATCCCGACGACGAATACTGTTTCAGTCATTGCAAATCCCTGTTTTCAGTTGGCTGTTAAAATGCCCCAACCGGTAAATCAACCAGCGGGAAGGTTCAGCTTCTGTCGGCTGATGCCATCAATAATACGCCAACAACACTCAGCAGCGTGAAAAAATTGCAAAATGATCAAATTCCAGTACATATTTTGAAAATACAAAAACTACCAAGGATAATTGACCTCAAAAATACACCAATTAAGCACATTAGACTAATCTCGATAGAGGAGACTCAGCCATCAATCCGCCACAAAATCCGACATTACCTCCCAAAATGAGCCCTATTCAATCGACACTTGTAAGCGCTCCCCCTGCGCACGCCCGGACTGGTATAGGAAATTGCGTTAAAACTTACCCCCCCCGAACCTGACATCACGCTGTATAAAGATGGGCTGGCAAAGCACGATAAACTTGACCGCAAACTGATGGCGGCCCAACTCTCTAATTTGGTCGAAAGCATCGACGACCCGCTTGTCATCGCGCTTGATCGCGGATGGGGCAGCATATAAGCTACTACCAATGGCAGCGCGACTGGGCGCGGCGGCACTAGCATCTGGTGTGTCCGAGATTGCGAGCCCTATAAATGGCATTTCTAAGAACGTATCGCGGAGCCTTAGTGACCACTTCACTGCCAAATATAGCAGACAAGCGATCCCAGACACCATTACCCAATCCCTCGACTCTTTCGAACTCCCAACCTAACCCCTCCCCTTGCCTACACCGCGCTCTCCTTTTAAGTGGGGAGCAAGCTTTATGATAAGGAACCGCCCAACATGGCCAGCAATCAATTTGTCTATTTCATGGACGGCGTGTCCAAAACCTATCCCGGTGGGAAAAAGGTCTTTGAAAACATCCGCCTGAACTTTCTTCCCGGTGTGAAAATCGGTGTGGTCGGTGTGAACGGCACAGGTAAATCGACCCTGATGCGGATCATGGCCGGTCAGGACAAGGATTTCGCCGGCGAAGCATGGGCCGCCGAAGGTGCTCGAGTGGGCTACCTGCCACAGGAACCTGAACTAGACCCAAACCTAACCGTGCGTGAAAACGTCATGCTGGGTGTGGCCGACAAAAAGGCGATCCTTGATCGCTATAACGAAGTCGCGATGAACTATTCCGAAGAAACCGCTGATGAAATGGCCCAACTTCAGGATCAGATCGACGCGCAAAACCTCTGGGACCTCGACGCTCAAATCGACATCAGCATGGAGGCCCTGCGCTGCCCCCCTGATGACGCCGATGTTACAACCCTTTCCGGTGGTGAAAAGCGCCGTGTTGCACTGTGTCAGCTTTTGCTTGATGCACCTGACATGCTGCTTCTGGACGAGCCGACCAACCACCTTGACGCCGAAACCATCGCTTGGCTGCAACAGCACCTGATCGACTACAAAGGCACAATCCTGATCGTCACCCACGACCGCTACTTCCTAGACGCGATCACCGGTTGGATTTTGGAACTGGACCGCGGCTCGGGCATCCCACACGAAGGTAACTATTCTAGCTGGCTGGAAGCCAAAGCGAAACGGATGGAGCGTGAGGCCAAAGACGATAAATCCAAACAGCGTACCCTTGCGCGCGAATTGGAGTGGATGCGTCAGGGCGCCAAGGCACGCCAAGCAAAATCCAAGGCGCGGATCGCATCCTATAATGAGATGGCCAACCAGTCTGAAAAAGAAAAAGTCGGCCGTGCCCAGATCATTATCCCCAACGGTCCCCGTTTGGGTAATAAGGTAATCGAGGTCGAGAACCTCAAGAAAGCGATGGGCGACAAGCTACTGGTCGAAGACCTGTCATTTGACCTACCACCCGGCGGCATTGTCGGCGTGATCGGCCCGAACGGCGCAGGTAAATCCACGCTCTTTGGGATGCTCACTGGCCAGATCGAACCTGACGAAGGATCAGTCACATTCGGTGAAACCGTAAAACTGTCCTACGTGGACCAGTCACGCGATGCGCTGTCTGACGAAACGACTGTCTGGGAAGAAATCAGCGGCGGCGCTGAAATCATCGAACTGGGTGATGCATCTATGAACTCCCGCGCGTATTGCTCGGCGTTCAATTTCAAAGGCGGCGATCAGCAGAAAAAAGTCAGCCTACTATCAGGTGGTGAACGTAACCGCGTTCACATGGCGAAACTGCTGAAATCCGGCGGCAACGTCCTGCTTCTCGATGAACCGACCAACGACCTCGACGTCGAAACACTGCGCGCATTGGAAGACGCACTGGTCGATTTCGCAGGCTGCGCCGTGGTCATCTCGCACGACCGTTTCTTCCTCGACCGGATTTGTACACACATCCTAGCGTTCGAAGGCGACGCCCACGTCGAATGGTTCCAAGGTGCGTTTTCTGATTACGAAGAAGACAAAAAAGCCCGCCTTGGCGCAGATGCGCTGGAACCCAAGCGGATGAAGCATAAAAAATTCGTGCGTTAAGCGCTAATTTACGTCGTAATAGCTACGGTACAAAGGGGGGCAGCTTTTACACCGCCCCCCTTTTTCATAGGCATCGAACGCCCCTACATCCTTAATAAGCGTCCGCTGGGTCTGATCGGCCATGGCATAACGATGACCAGCATGCCCCGAAAACGCAGCTTTTAAAGCTATTTAGAGGCTATCCAGCCCTCAACTTTTCGGGCCATAGCTGTGCTTTGTTTTTCGACGTTGCTGTGTAAAGCCGCACTGAGCGTGACGATCAGTGCGGTGACCACACCTACAGACAAAAGTTGCCCCCAGATTGGCCAATTAATAGGAATATGCGCAATCAAAATCACCCCGATCATTTGGTGAAGCAAATAGATCGAATAGCTAATCTGACCGATCCAGACGAGCGGAGCAAAGGTCAAAGGCATCAATACCTTTGGCTGCTTCACCAGCAAAGCAAATCCAGTGAACATGATAACGTCAATCATACGCGCTTCGGGTGAGGACGAACTAAAAATTGCAGTGAGGAGCATCACTAAGATACAAATCCAGACCGTAATCTGACCCGTTCCTCGCCAGACGCGAAAGAACAGCGTCCCTGCGGCAAAATAGTGAAGGTATGGCGCGATGAGAAGATGTTCAGTAATCGTCCTTATACCCGCTGAAAACTGGGAAAGCTGTCCAATCGCCGCAAATAATGAAAGCGCGACCAATATATAATCAAGAGTAATCCGACGAGGCGCACAATAATATATTGCTGCGGCAATGAGATAGAAACGGACCTCTGCATAGAGCGACCAATACGCCCCATCGATGTAAGTTATAGACGGATCCAGCCAACGCCATAACGAGGGACTGGTCATGGTTAACGATGGAATAAAATCCAATGGCTGACGCGAAATTTCTGGCGTTAGGTTACGGCCCAGACCCCAAATAACAAAGTAAGAAACCAGTGCAGCTATGGTGAGTGGCGGCAAAAGGCGAAAAACTCTCCTAAGAAAAAACGACATCCAACTTGTTGTTTTCTCTAGCGTCAAGGCAATGACAAACCCTGAAATTATAAAGAAAAAATGAACGCCCACATATCCTTCATGGCTCCATTGGAACAAGCTTGCTCCGTAAGGATAGTAATTGGGAAATCGCTGAAAATAGTGGTAAAATAGAACTGAAATAATTGCGATGGCGCGAAAGCCATCTAAAACTAACAGCCTTTGCCCAGATTGTGTCATTTTTTGTCCCGATTGGACCAGGTCGTGACCGCTGGCAAAAGTACAAATAAAAACCAATATATGTCTAAATATTTCACAAAGCTAGAAGCCGCAAAATTGTTAGTGACAAGTAACACTATGAATCCAAGCGCAAAATACTGCGGTGATCCTGCACATTTATTTAATCGGCCATCAACCGCGAGAGCGCCAAAAAGTGCTACACCGAGTTGAAGTATACCAAGCCCAAGCCCAACAGCCCCGAGTTCAATAAACAGCTTTATAAATCCGTTATGCGGATGCCCCGCATTAAAGCCAATTTGCTGTTGGCTGTATTCACCTAACCCGGCAGACCAAGCTGTGGAATAGCCCCCACCAAATACCCAATGTCCTGCCTTAAACGTGTAATCAATAGCCGTTTGCCAAATGAGGGTTCGTCCTGACATCGTTGGATCACGATCCAAGGCAGCGAGTGTCGCCGCGGTCATGTCACCAACAAGACCGCTGATGAACAGTGCCATAATCAGGCAAAGAGAAAATAGTATAATAGAAAGCCGTGCCGAACCCGACGCCGCAGAGAGCACGACAATCGGTATAAAAAGCGCCATCGGGACCGCCACAAGCGATTTCGCGGAGCCCGTTATTGAAATTAGCCAGACACCGACGAAAATAGTAGCCCAGAACCGCCACCCGCGCTGCACCTTTGGTGTCAGTGTATAAAGCGCAATAATGCTTAGGCTAAGCATTGCCCCGAGAGAGTTCTTATGGGAATAAAAGCCTCTTAAAAGCCCGGCATGCATACTGAAAAACTCATTTGTGGAATGGTATGCATAGCTTGGCGCGAAAATGGCCAGCAACGCGGTTCCCCAGACCAGCAAGGCAGCGACGCCTTTAAGGACCTGAATGAAGTCCATCCAAGAGTAGTACGCATAGACATACAAAGCCATGAGCGTCGTTCCCGCCAAGGCGATTGCGGCTGACATGGTTGAGCCGTGTAAAGGGCTCCAACCTGCTGACAAAATGGCCAAGCCAGTTATGAGTACCGAAGGGATCGCGCCGGATGGCAGTGTGAAAAATCGCAACCGCGCCAATGCTAACAATCCAATTAAACCGATCAATGAAAGACTAAATAATTGAAACAGCACATTGCTGTTTTGAATGACCACCCCCGTCATCGAGCCTTCAATTTGCCCGCCCCCCAAGGGACGTTGAAAAACTCCGAACATCGTAAGTAAAATAAGGGATAAAATGGCTTTACCAATGATCCCCGATTTCTCGACACGCGCCAGCGGTAAAACCATAGGATAAGACGCTGGGGATGTGTCGGTCATGTTGTTCGCCACGTTGCAAGCGTATCACGCACCCCTATCGTATTGAGAACGATCGCGACCGCGACATAGCTGAAAACAGCAATGGCAAATTTGCCGATCAGGGGAAGAACGCCTTGTTCAGATATAAGGAGTGTCGTGAGCAGATACATAATAGCACTTCCTAGTGTGATTTTCACCAAATCGTTGATCGGCCACTGAACGCTTTCGATCATAGACACCGCAATACAGGCTGCGACTACACCAATGCTTGCCGCCCCAACCATGACCCAACCAAATGTGACCAGCTCGTCGGGGGGATAAAGCCAAATCAAAACCAAAGACAATACAGTAAAGAATGGACCAATAAGCCCAAATTGAGGTCGTTTTTTTACTAAAAAAATCGGATCGATAGAAAACATTCTGATCGCCAACAGACCAGCCGTAAGCGTTGCAGCCAATATAATAGCCTGAAATGAGGCCACCAACGGACCCGGAACCAACAACTTTGCTATATCCGGTGACACAATATAAAATCCAACCGCGGCGGGAACGACGACAGCAAAGGTTCCCGATATTTGTAAGCTTAGTTGCTGTTTTTGCTGCTTTGTGTCACCGAATTCTGCACTGTGTATTGATTTTTGCATCACCACCACGTTGATGGCCAAGCCCGTAAGCGCAATCGCCTTTTGGGACAGATCAAACCCAAGTGCGATTCCTGCACTATTTTCCAAGCCAAAGGCACGAACAGCAATAAGGCGCTGCATAGCCGGTGCAAGCATCGTAAGGTTCGTACCAGCAGCAGCCGCTAGGCCGAACAACGCGAGAAAGCGAAACGTAGCCCCTTGTATTTTGACGTTGGGCCAAGACGGCATGGGATTCCGAGCCCCAAAATGCACGACAGCAATCGTGACAGGGAATGACAAAGCGAGCCCTATCAAAACAGCCCCAGCCGAGCCCCAGAGCGCCCCGAACAAAATCGCTAAGAAAAACCCACTAAAGGTGCGAATGACCCGAGCAGAAGAAAAAGCCGCATTCCGCAGCTCCGCACGTTGAAGACCTTGAAACCCGTCAAACACACCATTTGAGACGGCAAACAGTGCCACCAGAAACAATTCATCCACCAAATCGAAACGCCCACTCAAGAGCCCCCAACTGAGAGCCCCCCCCATCAGCAGGAATGCGCTAACAATGAGGTAAAGACGAAGCAACAAGGCGCGTCGTTCATGCATTTCCTCGACTTGTGCGGTATTGGCAAAGCGTATAACCCCAAACCGCATCCACTCGAAGGCAAGACTTGCGACGAACTGGCCCGTCGCCCATATTGTAACGAACCGCGTGTATTCGGTTGTCGACAGTATCCACGGCATGCTTAACGCAATCGCAAAACCTGCCATGCTTGATAGAAGCATCGCCAATACGACGATCACATTTGTACGCGCTACGGATTGCCCCCCCCGAACGGTCTTATGTGTCATAATACTGTCGAAACCATCTAACGAAATTAGCAACACCTTCTGGAACGGCTGTTTTCGGAGTATACCCAGTAAGCTTTTTCAAAAGGTCGGCATTCGCCCATGTGGCTGGAACATCGCCAGCTTGCATTGCCATAAGGTTGCGTTCGGCGGATTTTCCCGTCGCCTTTTCAATTTCCGCGATGAAATCGACCAGTTGGACGGCGTCATTATTACCGATATTTACGACGCGAAAAGGTGCAACTGGGGACAGGCTATCGCCTTCCTCCACCTTGCCATCCGCCGGTCGTACTGGCGCAGCATCTATTAGCAACCGAATAGCATGCACGAGATCTTCCACATAGGTAAAATCTCGTTTCATGTCGCCGTGATTGTAGACATCTATCGGCGCATTTTCGAGGATAGCTTTGGTAAATTTAAACAGGGCCATGTCAGGGCGCCCCCACGGGCCATAAACGGTAAAAAAGCGGAACATCGTGATGGGCAAGTCAAACAAATGGGCATAAGAGTGCGCTATGCTTTCCATTGATTTTTTTGTGGCTGCGTAAAACGACATTTGATGATCGGCTTTATCCGTCTCGCAATACGGCATGTCTTCGTTCGCGCCATAGGCCGATGATGTCGACGCCAAAAGCATATGTTGAGGAGGGAATGCCCGTGCAGACTCCAATAATTCAAACGTCCCCACGATGTTACTTTCAAGATAAGAGCGCGGGTTTTCAATCGAATATCGCACACCTGCTTGTGCCGCGAGATGAACCACAACATTGGGTTTTTCCGCCTCGAACAGTGACATCAAAAGCCCTGGTGTTTCGACCTTATCATGAACAGAGCGGTAATTCTCATAGGTCAGAAGCGTATCTTCACGCCGTTCTTTAAGAGCAACATCGTAGTAGTCTGACATGCAATCTAAGCCGACTACGCGGTAACCGTCTTCTAAAAGCCTGCGGCAAACGAAAGAGCCGATAAACCCGGCAGCACCGGTAACAAGAGCTGTTGGCATAGATGGGGTTCCTTAGTCAGCGCCGAATAAATCGCGCGTGTATGTTTTTTCTATCACATCAGAGATATCATCAGTGACGCGGTTTGCCACAATCACGTCAGACTGCGCCTTGAAGGCTTCCAAGTCGCGGATCACGGGCGAGCCAAAAAAGTCTGGGTCAGTCATGACAGGTTCATAGACAACGACGGCTATACCTTTCGCTTTGATACGCTTCATGATGCCTTGAATCGAGGATTGGCGAAAATTGTCAGAACCCGCCTTCATGACCAAACGATAGATACCGACAACTTTCGGCGACTTGGCTATAATTTGGTCGGCAAGGAAATCTTTGCGTGTGCGGTTAGCGTCTACAATGGCACGAATAAGGTTCTGTGGTACCTCAGAGTAGTTGGCCAGTAGCTGTTTGGTATCTTTTGGCAAGCAATAGCCGCCATATCCAAAGCTTGGGTTATTGTAATGCGATCCAATACGCGGGTCCAAACCAATCCCTTGAATGATTTGGCGTGAATTCATCCCCCCCGCTATTGCGTAGCTGTCTAGTTCATTAAAAAACGCCACCCGCATAGCAAGATAAGTGTTGGCAAATAGCTTAATCGCCTCCGCCTCATCCGCATCAGTAAACAGGATTTCGACGTCTTTTTTAATTGCCCCTTCCAGTAATAGATCAGCAAAAGCGCGCGCGCGCTCTGATTGTTCGCCGACGATGATCCGAGAGGGATATAAATTGTCGTATAGCGCACGGCCTTCGCGTAAAAATTCGGGACTGAAAATCAGCTGATCAGTGTCGAGTTCGCCTCTGATCCGTCGTGTGAATCCCACCGGGATAGTGGACTTCACCACGATGGTAGCCGTTTTGTTGACAGCTATAATCGACTTGATCACGTTTTCCACACTCGACGTATCGAAATAATTCGTATCTGCGTCATAATTCGTCGGGGTCGCGACAATGACAAAATCCGCCCCTGCATAAGCCGAAGCCCCGTCTGTCGTTGCCGACAAGCGAAGTGGTTTATTCGCCAAAAACTCTTCAAGTTCGGCATCCACGATTGGGCTTTGACGTGCGTTCAGTTGCTCGACCCGCCGCTCTGAAATATCGACGGCGACTACGTCGTGGCTCTGCGCTAGCAAAACGGCATTAGACAAGCCAACATAACCAATACCAGCAACTGCAATTTTCATGAATGATCCTTTTATACCTTAGCCACGAGAATAGACGTCCTCATAACGGATGATGTCGTCTTCTCCAACATAAGAGCCTGTTTGCACTTCGATTAGCACCATGGGCACTTTGCCAGGATTTTCCATACGGTGGACCGAGCCAAGCGGCACGTAAACCGATTGGTTTTCAGTGAGGAGTTTAACTTCATCGTCGACAGTCACGCGGGCTGTGCCCTCCACGACAATCCAATGCTCAGAACGATGAAAGTGGCTTTGCAGGCTGAGTGCAGCGCCTGGATGAACATGGATGCGCTTCACTTGGAAACGGCCACCAATAACAAGGCTTTCGAACCACCCCCACGGACGGTGATCTTTAGGGAATGTTGTCGCTTGGGTTGCGCCTTTGGCCTTCAGCGCAGCAACTGCTTTGTTAATATCCTGGCCACGCGACATATCCGCAATCAACACCGCATCATTCATCGCAATGGCCATAATGTTATCCAAACCGATCCCCACGACTTCAAGATGTTCGCTATCCGACCGCAAAAGGCTATTTTTACACTCAATTGCTGTCGCATCGCCCGAAGTTACAACACCACTTGAATTAGGTCCTGCCTCGCGCCAGACGGCATCCCACGCCCCAAGATCGGACCATCCACCTTCGAACGGTACCACAGCCAAATTTGTTGCCCGCTCCATAATAGCGTAATCAATCGATATGTCTTCCGCCTGAAGCCAAGGTTCAGGATCTAAACGCAAAAATCCGAGATCGGTTTTAGCCCCTTCGATTGCCGCAGAAACTGGGGCTGCTAAATTCGGCGCATAGTTTTGAAATGCCGCAATGATATCTTTTGCTTTGAAAAGGAAAATACCGGCGTTCCACATAAATGTCCCAGCGCTGACCATCTCAGTCGCGCGCACCGCATCAGGCTTTTCAACAAATTGCTTTAAGTCCACTGCCGCCCCAGAGACGTTGGGTTGCTTCGTCAACTCAAGATACCCGTACGCGGTCTCGGCGTGTGCCGGCTTGATTCCAAAGGTAACAAGCTTACCTTCCGCGACCGCCTCAAGTCCTTTTTCGATAGCTTTATGAAATGCTTTAGTATCGGGTACTACATGATCAGAAGGAGCGACCAGCATGATTGTTTCAGGATCTGACGCAACCAAATGAAGTGCAGCTGCGAGTATCGCAGGGGCTGTATTCCGGCCTTCTGGTTCAATGATGATTGCGCCAGGATCTATATTGACCCCATCCAATTGTTCAACAACGATAAACCGAAAGTCTGAGCCCGTTAAGATGGTTGGGGCTGAGAATGACACCTGATCCGTTGTGCCACTCATTCGTTTCGCCGAAGCCTGAAAAAGAGTTTCCTCACCAATAAGCGGAACGAACTGTTTCGGATAGGAGCGACGAGAAAGGGGCCAAAGCCGCGTTCCAGACCCACCGCAAAGAATGACTGGAGAAATCATACAAAATACACCTTTTCCTTGCGTATTAAAATTTAATTTTTATTGCGATTAAATAAAATAAATAACGAACGTCTGACGCGTAACGCCCCAATACACAACACTTCATATCTGCTGAGCAATACCCCTTCAACACAAAGATCATCCTAAGGTAATAAATTATTTAATCAATATGGCATTACTACAATATGGGATGTGAATATTTGCGCTAACACGGTGCCAGTCAACATGGCGACAAAGAATTGAATGCTGTCGCGAGCCGACCATGAAAGCAACAAAGTAAAATGAGCTAGACGGGCGCCTAGGAAGCTAGGCGCATCTAAAACGAACAACGATGTTTCAAGTCGCGCGGCTTGTTGGTGCGATCCGACTTTTGCCAGTGTCAGTCGGTTCCGGATCAAAGCACAACTGCGAACAATCACGCATGGCGCTTGATGGCCCTTATTTTCTATCCATTGCTGACACATAGAGACAGGCGTTGCGCAATCCACTAGCGCCACACCTACGCCCCCAAGCTATACAACCTGTTCGGGAATATTAGCCAACCGACGATGATCATTCCATATTTTATTAAGTAGCTTTCGTGGCTTGTAACTATCGGCGGCAAGCCCAACCAGGTCAGGGTTGATATTTCCAGCACGGATATCTTTTGCCAACTGCACAATGGCGACCGCCATACGATCCTCTTGATCGTCGCCGCGCTCAATCAACTTCCCGGCAACACCCGTGGAAAACATATTTTCAAGTTGAGGGAGGAGAAGCGCTACAACTGGCCGTCCCGACGCCACACATTCGATCACGAAACGTGGCATGCCCTCAAACTCAGAGGTTAACAAACCAATATCGCAATCAGACATGATTTCACACACTTCCGCCGCAGGCTTTCGTCCATGTAAAGTGGTCACATCCTGTATTGAAGCAAACTCTTCATATTCAGTCAAATCGCCGTCACCAATATAATGATATTCGATATCTTGCCCTGACGCGCGCACCTTTGCCATCACACGCATCATGATATCATGACGTTTAAAATCATCTGTCCTTCCTGCAAAAAGCAACCGGATCGGCCCTTCATTGCGAAAGGGCTTAGGAGAGAACATTTCTGTATTCGCCCAAGTCGTCAGCGTGTCGAATTTTCGTCCAAACGGCCAGTATTTCTCAGCATACATCTCGGTAAAATCCGGGTTTACGCTATAGAATTTCTCACTCAATGCGGCACCGATATATTCCGTCAACGCGCGGATGCGGTGGTGTTTTCCAATAATACCGCTCATTGGTTTGGATTTATCCCCCCAAATATGAACCATCGAAAACACCGGCACACCAATCCACCACAAAATCGGCGCATATTCGACACGACGAATTTCGGCCGAGTACCCGCCGCCTTTCAATATTTTCTTCAACAGCTTTCGCTTCTTCCAAAATATTCTAAAAAATTGAAATGTCTCCGATTCAGAAATAGACTGTGGCACCTTGTTGGTACTGTCATCCAATTGGCTCACCGGTAGAAATTTGAGGCGACGCCCCCTAAATTCAATCTCGTTAATTGTATCGATTTCCAGGTCCCCGACTTCATCAGGACCAATAAATAGAACCTCCATGTCATCGGGGTGAAACTGTATGTAATCGCGTGTATACGTCTCGATGCCTCCGACCTTCAATCCACGTGGATCCGCGCTATTAAAAAGTGCCACCTTACATTTATTCATTTCAAAATATCCATTTCGTTATAATTACTTAACAAACAAACCAGCATTCTGCGCCGCCCCACCCTGCAACCAGCGCCGCAGTAATTTATCTGTCGGTTTCTCGAAAAATCTGTACACAAACACGCCCGTAAACAAACACATTAACATTGCACTCAAAGCAAAAACCGTTTGAACAACGACGCCGAACGTCGGCAGATGAGCCTTTATCCAAAATGTTGTGCAAGCGGAGAGAATAATGCCGTGCACCAGATAAATGGAATAAGAAGCATCCCCAATCAGATGTAAAAACCGACTTTTAGCTGATAAGTTTTGCGTATCTAAAACCACGGCGCCGACGACCACGAGGCCAGCGCCCCCACCTCGGAACACAAGGCGCGCCCAGCCCTGATCAGCCCCGTCTGAGCCGCCTAAAACAATAATGAAAAGTAAGCCAACAGCTAAAACCAGAATGCCAATCCTGACGCCTGCCGCTTTCAAGTGATGGTAATACTTCCCCAGCACCATCCCCACCACGAACTCCATAATCAACGGAGCTCCAAAAAATTGGAGTTCAGGCGGTAACTTCGGAAATAAAACTGGTAATAGGATTACGATACCCAATGAAAAAGCGACGGCTTGCAATCGCAGCTGCGCGGGCAAGAACAGCACCAGCCCAAAAATCGCATAAAAGAACATTTCAAAATTCAACGTCCAGCCTGGCACCAAAAGTGGCAGATACTGCCCCTCAAGAACCGGGTGAGCTGAGGGCCAAAAAAACAAGGATGCTAACAAATGTTTGGGATCTAGCGCCGCGCTATTCAATAGAGAAGGAGCGACAAGCAAGACCAGTGCCATAAACAATGTGACAGCCCAATACAGTGGCACGATACGACGGATGCGATTTATAATAAAACGTAACGGGCGAACATCACGGTCGCCCGCTGTCAGCCACATTATGAATCCTGAAATTACAAAAAATACGTCCACTCCAGCAGCCAAACTAGTGGGCCAGTCGCCTTCGTATCCTAGCCGCCGCATCGAAGTTTCCAGATGGAAGACCACGACTGCAAGAGCGGCGATCCCCCTTAAATACTGAATATAGACAAATGTTTGTTTTTCCTCATGTCGCATACCAATCACGCTCTGGTTACCACTGGTTTGCTGCGGCGTGTTAAATACCTCAACAACCGATCCATAGGTTTTTCGTACATCCGATAGACAAGCAAACCTCCTGCAATCGAAGCCAAAATTGCAATGCTGGCAAATAAAAGCAAAGCCAGCGCTGAAGACGGAAAATTCAATTTAATCCATAATGTCGCACAAGCAGAAAGAACAATGCCGTGCACAAGGTAAATAGAATAAGAGGCATCACCAAGTCGCCGAGCAAGATGGATTTTCGGCCACACGCCGGCCATCTCCAACGATACCGCGCACCACACGATGAGTGTAGACGGCAGCCCCCAAAACAGAAAACGGCCATAGTCCGACTTCTCCATTCCGGAAGATATCACAATAATCACTGCCCCTGCCAAGAGGCCAATCAATGCGGTCCTAGCTCCTAACAATCGTGACTTTTGAAAAAACACTCCAACCATGACCCCTGATGCGAACTCCAAGACAATCGGAGACGAAAAAAACCACCAAACTATGTCGGTTTCGGCTGCAAAAATCCTGCTCAAAACAAGAACAAAAAGTGCCACAATCGTTGCCAAAAATCTCCGATATGTATTCGCAAACATCAAACACAATGAAAAAATGACGTAGAACATCATTTCATAGTTCAAGGTCCATCCTGCACCTATCACTGGCCGTATGGACTCTGGGTAGATCGGGTGAGTGCTTGGAATGAAGAGTAGCGACGCAATCAAATGTCGCTCTTCTATGATCGTACTTTGCATTAAACGTGGTGAAACGAATGAAACAGCCACCGCAAAAAAAGTTACACCCCAGTAAAGAGGAAGAATCCGACGTATCCGGTTCAATAAGAAGTGTAACGGCGTCACCGCGCCATTAACTGTGGTCATCCACATTATAAAACCACTGATGACGAAAAACACATCAACGCCAGAAGCGAACTGGTCTGGCCATGACGCCGCAATCGGAAACTTTTGGATCAGACCAACATGCAAAAAAACCACGGCAACGGCAGCGACAGCGCGAAGATGTTGAATTGAATGCAGCCCACCCCGAGGCACCGTCACGTCTGCCACTAATTCATCCTCATGTTAAATTACGCAACACTATCGAGACACGAAAGAGAGCAGATATACGTCACCGCAAAATCGCCCTTTACAAAAGATGCAAACCCACCCTGTTAAGTCAATTCACATAATATTATTCAATTACTTATTTCACATTGCAAATCACCGGCCCAACGGCCAATATATGACACATTGCAAGCTATTCCATCAATTTTCAACCCCGACAGTAAATACACACCCTAAAATAGTTTTATAATACAGGAACAGCAAACAAGACCTTTATAAAATTAGGCAATCTGCTATTAAATACCCCCATAAAAACGCTTTCAGGAGCGCATATTTTGCATAAAGCCTTATTAGAAGAGATCATGAAGGATACGCTTCCCCTCGGAATGGGATGTGCCTCTTTGGGTTCTCGAATTTCTCCAAACCGTGGACAAACGGCGCTCGCGCTCGCGTATGATAACGGCGTCCGCTGGTTTGATGTCGCCCCGGCTTATGGCGCTGGCGAGGCCGAAAAAATTCTAGGCCATTTTCTCAAGGGAAAACGCCACCAAGCCTTTATTTGCACTAAGGTCGGGCTTGCGCCACCTGCACGCAATGGCGTGGTCAAATTGGCTTATTCGCTTGCGCGTCCTGCCGCGGCTATGGCCAAAGGACTGCGTAAACAGTTCAGGAAATCGAGGGCGACCCGAAACGTACACGTTGCACTATCCCCTGAACTTCTTGTCACGTCATTAGACCAGTCTTTGGCCGCATTGGGGACCGACTATGTAGATGTCTTCGCGTTGCACGATCCAGCCCCAGAAGACACACGTCGTGACGACATTTGCGACGTATTAATGCGCCTAAAAGAACAAGGTAAAGTAAGGGCATTATCAATCGCAGGATCTTACAACGCGTGCAGGCATGGCCTAACTGCCCCGATGCCCCCGTTTTCCTTTGCTCAGCTCGCCGACCCACCGGGATCGGGTGGTGTGGTTCACAAACTGGCGCATGAAGTAAATCGGCCGTTTGATACCGTGGTGCACTCTGTGCTGGGTGTGGGGGGCGCATGTGAATTACTCACGAATGGAATTAACGCAAATCCACAACTACGTCACGCTATCAACGCCATCGGCATTGAAGGATCAGCATCCGACATGGCTGCCAAAACTCTCCTTCGGCGCGCCTTTTCGCTAAACCCCCACAGCATCGTTTTGATGTCGATGTTCTCGCAAAAACATCTCGCATCGAACCTTGAAGCCGTACAAGCCCCTCCTCTTTCACGGGATATTTTACAGCTCATCGAGAGCACCTGTAATATAGGTTCAGGGCGCTAATGCAGAACATTAGCTTCAAGCAACTCGCGCGATTGCCGGTTCAAGAGATACCTAGGGATATCATCGTCGGCTCAGGTCATGCAGGCCTGTCTCTTGCACTAGAACTCTGCCGTAAAGGCCGATCAGTTTTAGTGCTCGAATCTGGGATGGAACGAAAATCTGCCCGACACCAAGATCTCGCGGCGGCAGAAACGATTGATCTAGATCGCCACGATGACATGCGCATCGCCACATGTCGCGAATTTGGAGGTACCTCAAATTACTGGGGAGCGCGCTGCCAACCAATGGACCCAATAGACTTTACCCCCGAAAGAAGCTTTGCGGATATAAACTGGCCGATCCCCCGGACGGAACTCTGCCAATATGCGTCCCGCGCGGCTGCACTCCTTCAATGCGGGGCACCTGAATTTTCAAAGCCTATCGATGGGCTCAATTTGTCTGACACACGCTTTAAAACAGATAGGTTAGAGAGGTTTTCCAACGTTCCCAAACTGCAAAAGGCACACGCAGATGAGATTGCCACAACCCCCTTTCTAAGCATTGTATTTGATTGCACCGTCACGGGGGCCCAATTTGATGGCGATCGGCTGACGCATCTCGAACTTAAATCCCTTGCTGGGGCTGAACATGTGCTGCCAGTCGAACGGGTCACCCTTGCCTGCGGGGGTGTTGAAAGCACCCGTACTCTTCTTATTTTCCAAAAGAAATCGCCGATGATTGCTGGCGGGATCGCGGGTGCGCTCGGACGCTACTACATGGGCCACATCATCGGTGAGGTAGCCGATTTGCATCTCGCCTCACCTGAATTAGACGAAGCATTTGATTTTCATATCGACACATATGGCAGCTACGTTAGGCACAGATTAGTCCCAAATGACGCACAGCAGATCGCCAATGCGCTACCCAATATTTCGTTTTGGCCTGTAGTGCCACCAATCGCAGATTCCAGTCACCGTGACGCGATATTATCAATGGTCTTTTTAGCCTTTCGTATCGGGCCAATTGGGCGGCTTTTAGTCGCCGAAGCAATTCGAAAACGACACATCCCTGAAGGTACTGCGATTTTCCCTCATATTCGCAATGTCATTTTGGGTATCCCCCGAGCCGTGCTATTTTTACCGTTCTTTTTCAAACGACGCTATTTTGACAAAATTCGGCTACCTGGTTTTTTTCTTCGCAATAAAGGCCGCGTTTATGGATTATCATATCACAGTGAACAAAGCCCAAGCCAAAGTAATGGCTTCACTCTCGCAAAAAAACAAGACGCTCTAGGCCGTCCCAAGCTTAACATTGACTTGCAGTTTTCTCGCAAGGATGCCGAAGCCGTAATGCGTGCGCATCTTGATCTAGATACATGGCTGCGCGCAAACGAACTTGGGTATCTTCGCTTTCATCACCCCAAAGACGAAACCCCCGACGCGATCCTTAAATTGGCTGCCCATGGCACCCACCAGATCGGAACTGCCCGCATGGCAAGCTCACCAGACACTGGTTGCGTCGACGAAAACCTAAAGGTGTTTGGCACTACAAACCTTTATCTCTGCAGTTCCGCGACCTTTCCAAGTTCAGGCCAATGCAATCCAACCTTCACACTTGTAAGCCTTGCCTGCCGCCTTGCAGACCACTTGGCTGACCAAAATACGCAGTAGGATAACGCCCGATGGTTGCTCAGATTGATAGAGGATACATTTCGGGTTTAGATGGAATTAGAGCACTCGCTATCTCAGTCGTGTTTGTCGCTCATGCGGGTCTTGGGCATGTGGTGCCAGGCGGCTTTGGGGTTACAACATTTTTCTTTCTATCGGGCTACCTCATCACCCGGCTTTTACTTCGCGAACATGCCAAATTCGGGTGCATTTCAATTCGAGCATTCTACGAACGACGCGCAATGCGTATTTTTCCACCATTCCTAGTGACGTTCTTAGTCGCATTATTGTTGGCATACGTAGGCATTCTCGAAGGAAATTTGAATGTTGGAGCGATCTTCGCTCAGGCCTTCTTTTTTTCAAATTACTACGCAATTTACTTCCCAACAGGAAGTTCGGTGGAAGGGCTGGGGATTTTGTGGTCACTGGCCATCGAAGAACATTTTTATTTCGTATGGCCCTTTGTCTTCATTGCCCTGCAAACACGCAAGTTTTCGATATCTTGGGTATTGTGCGCGATAGCTGCTATCTTAATCTGGCGTGTCGTCCGCGTTCTTGTGTTCAATTCAAGCAGTGAAGCGATTTATCTTTCTACAGATACACGATTTGACAGTATGTTATTTGGTTGCATCCTAGCTTTTTTTGCATCGCCAGGCCGCACATTTTACTCGCTTAGAGCGCTACCAACCCCCTTTATCCTCTTAATTACAGGTAGCGCCCTAGGCCTGCTTGTTATGTCATTTTGCATCCAAAGCACCTTCTTTCGCGACACGCTCCGCTACTCGCTTCAAGGGATAGCTCTGCTGCCACTCTTCTTTTTCTCTGTCGAACGCGCAGATTTAAAACTGTTCGGTTGGCTTAACACTGCGGTTCTACGTTGGATCGGGCGTTTGTCTTACGTTTTGTATCTCGCGCACAACGTCATCATAAATGGGCTCGAGTATTGGTTTAGCCATCTTCTAGGGCCATTACAGATCGCCCTACTGGCATTAGCCCTGAGTCTCATTTTCGCTCAAAGCGTCTACTACTTTGTCGAAGCCCCGTGCGCCCGCCTTCGCAAGGACATGAGCGGCCACACGAATACCTCCCATGACGAAAACAAGGAATAACACCATGCAACGAATCTTAGCTGCTATCATCTGCTTGTTAACAGCAGTCGCATATTTTTCAGAACCGGTGCAGGCACAAGACACCACAACAGAGGTATGTCCTGTTGATGCAGTTCTACAAGCAACCCTACCCATGCGGCCATATAAGTCAGTTCTTATAACGCGCGGCCGCAGCAAGGTCATGCGTGAACCTAAAGATGCAGAGATCATTCTGTTTGGGGATTCGATTGTTGACGGCTGGGTCATGGAACCACTGGAACAGATGGTCGCCCCTCAGCGCATCTTGAATCTGGGCGTTGGAGGAGATCGCACACAACAAGTAATTTGGCGCCTCAACATGATGGATATGTCACAATACGCACCTCAAAAAGTTGTACTTATGATTGGCACCAACAATCTTGGCGATCGCGAGCCAGCTTGCGGCATCGCTGAAGGTATCAAAGTAATCGTAGAACGGATTGATACCTATTGGCCCAATGCGGATATAATCGTCATTGAAACTCTGCCGCGCGGTGTCAATTTTTCCTCCTACGCAGAGACACGTTTACCTACATTTGAGCGATTGCGCGCTATCACCGATGCGCCTCTAACTCTCTTAAATGTTGATGACGCAATCACCTGCGGCATCGATGTATTTCCAGATGCATGGTTCGAAACGCGCCGTAGTGAAGGACGCGCGCCCAGCCCGTGCGAAAATTACAGGGACGATTTACTTCATATAGAAGCCCCAGGTTACGACGTTTTAAACACCGCACTTGCGCCCCTTTTGACAGAGTGAGATCCCAATGCCCCCTGACAGGAACACTATTCAATTTATGGGATTACCATTCCTCTCTATGTCCCTAAACGAAATTATCGATCAAATTATTAAGTGCAGCAAGCTACCCAAGTATGGCTTCATCGTGACACCTAATGTTGATCACATAAATAAATTTCATACTGGTGGTATAGATCAAGACGTCTATAAATCGGCCGCGTTCATGATCAATGACAGTCGTATTTTAGAGACATTAGCCAAGCTGGCACGAAAAACACTGCCAGCTACGCCGGGTTCCGATATTGTCGCCGCATTACTCCACCATCCCCGAGCCCCAGAATTGCGTATTGCAGTCGTAGGACCATCCCCCCAAGACTTCGCCCTACTCAAAGAACGCTTTCCTCATCTCAAACTAGAATTTGTCCCATCTGCCCCCCGCCTCATCCGCGGCGACGATGACTGGAAAAGCGTTCTATCGGACCTAAAGGCGCGCCCGTTTGATGTATTATTGTGCTGTATTTCATTCCCAAAACAAGAATATCTATCCTATGATTTGGGGAAAGCAGGCTGCGCACATGGTGTATCAATTTGTGCCGGAGCCAGTATTGATTTCCTAACCGGACGGCAAAAACGCGCACCCGCAATCTTTCGAAAGTTCAAATCGGAATGGCTTTATCGCTTGATAAGCAACCCGCGTCGGCTTGCACGGCGTTACCTCATCGAAGGACCGCTTATTTTTCGACTATTTTGGAAATTGGAACGCTAATTTGATCCTCCTGACGCATGTAGAAACATCTGCGCCGATCAGGTTTAGCCTATCCAATCTCTCAACGCATCAATACCATAAAGTTGTGACAGCGATGGCAAACCCTTTCTGCCTTAGCAATATTTGCACCTGATGAAAGGCTCTTCTATGCCCCCCTCTTTTGGCACCAGCGGCCTACGCGGACTTGTCACTGAACTAACGGATGAACTTGTTTCTGACTACGTTCATGCGTTTCTCAGCACCCTGTGCGATTGTAACACGATTTACGTAGCCCGAGATTTGCGCCCGTCATCGCCCCACATCGCGAGAACAATTTGCTTAGTTGCCGACAGCGCTGGCGTTGATGTGGTCGATTGTGGTGCCATTGGCACCCCGGCCCTTGCGCTATCTGCGATGACAGCCGGTGCCGCGGCAATTATGGTCACAGGGAGCCATATTCCCGCAGATCGCAACGGACTTAAATTTTATCGTCCAGAGGGCGAAATTTCTAAAACTGACGAAGCCGAAATTAGCAAAGCATATGCCGCGCGCACGCGATATGAAGGGGCCGCTGGAAGCTATACAGTAAACACAGACGCGGAATTATTTTACACCAGACGGTATATTCGCGCTTTTGGTAATTCAGCTCTGTCGGGGCTTCGCTTGGGCGTCTATCGCCATTCATCCGTTGCGCGCGACACGATGGAGACAATACTCAAGGCGCTTGGCGCAAAGATCATCCCCCTCGCGCATTCCGACATCTTTATACCTGTCGATACCGAAGCCGTTGATATCCAAACGCGTACCCAACTCACCAAATGGTGTCGCGATCATGCGCTAGACGCGGTGGTTTCGACAGATGGTGACGCTGACCGGCCGATGTTGACGGATGCAACTGGAAAAGTGGTTCTGGGTGACGTCCTCGGAGTACTAACTGCACGTGTTCTCAAGGCGAAAGCCGTGGTCACCCCAGTATCGTCAAACGACATGGTGCGCCGTTTATCAGACTTCGACGCGGTGCATTTGTCGCGCATTGGGTCTCCCTTTGTGATCGCAGGAATGGATGCCATACATCATGATCACCCCAATGTTGTCGGATTTGAACCCAACGGCGGCTTCCTTCTTGGATTTGAGGCCTTAATCAAAGGCCCCCTCCCCCCTCTGATCACACGTGATAGTATGCTCCCGATAATCGCGCCATTATATGCCGCAAAGAGTTCAAAACAAAGCCTATCGCAGCTCGTCGCAGATTTACCGCCTTGCTTTACTGCTGCCGACCGGATTCAAAACATTAACCGTACGAAGGCCGTTACATTCCTGTCTCGGCTGGTTGAAAAAAATCCAGAGCGCACCGCCTTTTTCAGGCCATTCGGTCAGATTGAATCAATAGATTTAACCGACGGCTTTCGCGCAAATCTTGCAACCGGGGATGTCATTCATTTGCGACCATCGGGGAATGCACCAGAGTTTCGTATTTATACTCAATCGGACTCTGAAACACGCGCTCAGGAGGTTATGGCCCAAGTCAAAAACGCCGTAACACCCCATATTACAAACTCCCCCTAAGAACGGTGTTTCATATCCTTCAACAGCCTGTGCCGATCTAAAAATTGCCCTTGGCCAGCAGGCTAAATACAATCAAGGCAAAGCACTCTCCCGTGGCAGTGCGGCAGATTGCACGCTGCGCAAAAGATTGATAAATCCTTCCACTTGATGCTTCCGCGTCTCAATACCTTTCTGATCGGTTGCGATAGATGCGTCTCCAACCGTACCATCTGGGTTGAGATCAGACGCGATCCAGCCTCGGCTAATCGACCCTGTCGGCGGGATCACATCGGTTTCAGCATTTGAAACAAAATTCTTAGCACCCGACATATCAACACATTCGGGACGCATAGCCAGCATCAAAGATGTCTCAACATCCCCGCCATGGATGCCATAAGCCAGTTCATGCGCGCTATACATGCCTTCTGGATGACCAAAACTGCCCCATTGGCATTTCACCGCAAGCATTCCCGCCTGAACACGCAATTCGCGTGACAAAATAGAAATAAGATCCAGATTTCCCCCGTGACTATTGACGATAACAATTTTTTTGAACCCTGCACGCGCGACAGATAGGCCAATTTCCGTCCAAGCAGCCAAGGCCGTCGCGGCTGTCAAAGTCAATGTGCCACGCGCCCACAGATGTTCGTTTGACTTTCCAACCGCCTGAATTGGCAAAATCCACGGATCAAGATCATCAGGGCATTGCGCACGAAATTCATCAAGCATGCCCTGCATGATCATCGTATCCGTGCCAACGGGCAGATGTGGCCCATGCTGTTCAATCGCAGCCGTTGGCAAAATAGCGATGGCCGTTTGCGGATCAATGGCTTTGAAATCAGGGGCGCACCGATCAGCCCAATCGAGGTTTCTCATGATGGTTCCTTCGCAATATATGTCGCATCCAAACGCGCGCGCAGATAATCGGCGGCCGTGATTGGGGGATAGTGTGGGTCACCTGTTCCGGGCAGGGCCTTGATCACGCTGTCAGGATTTGGGTCTAAAAAGAACGCGATTGACCGTCGCGGGCGCGGCGGCGCAAGTACCCGGTGCGGGGTCGAGACGTAGACGCGGTTGCTCCAACGCATCAAACAGTCACCGATATTAACGATCATGGCCCCGTCCACTTGGGGAACATCCATCCAATCTTGCCCGCGTGGCCGCACCTGTAACCCCGGTGCACCATCCGTCATCAGCAAGGTAATCGACCCGTAATCGGTATGTGCACCTGCCGCGATGGTGGCATCCTGTTCGGCATTCCCTTTGGGATACGACAACAAACGCAACGTCGCCATGGGAGCATCAAAATGGCGATCAAAATAGTCGGGCGGCAAGTTTAAATCTGCTGCAAAAGCCTGATGTAATTGAATCCCCATTGCTAAAGCCGCGTCGAAATACGCCAAGGCCGTATCACGAAAGCCAGGCAAATCGGGCCAGACATTCACGCCGCGAAATGGCTCAGCGGCAATTATGCGTGGATCATCCGCAGCAAGGTCATAACCAATGTTAAAAGCCTGCTTTTGATCCATCTGCCCTGACGTTTCATCAAGGCTTTCCGTACCTTGCGCCGCCCATCCACGATTGTGTGGATTAAGGCCAATAGACAGCGGTTTCTTTTCCGCGTCAGGCAGTGCGAAAAATATGTCGCCCTGTGCGAACATATCATTGATTAACGATGACGATAACGGGTGGTTCTTGATCACGAAAAAACCATGGTCACGACAAATCGGGCCCAATTTTGCGGTAAAAGCATCGGGCGCGCTGGTGAATTCATTCCAGTCTAAAATCGGAACCATTTTCTAGCCTTTCCAATATGCGATCATGCAACAAGCCGATCAACTTTGCGCGCAACACGCGCCAGATGCGCCTTGCGGCTGGCGTCGGTTGAACTGTCCATCAGGTAATGTGCGGCAAAACTGGTGCGGCACCGTTTTGCAAAAAGCAGACGGACACCGCGCATCAATGTGCGGCGCCCAGGAGCACCGATAAACCGTGTGAGCCACCAACTGGCACCGCAGGTCGTATAAACCCCGAACCGTTTAATATGCGTCAGGTTCGGAATGATATCCCCGCCTTCGGGGGGCGGCATTTGAAACGCAACGCCCGAGACCAATACCCGGTCCAACCAACCTTTCAAAACAGCCGGCAAACCGTACCACCATGTTGGGTAGACAAAGATGATCGTGTCGCACCATTCAATCGCTGCACAATGATCTTCGATCCCGACGCGGTTTAGCGTTTTATCTTCGATAAACTCTAGTCCCTGTGCCGTCATGCGTGGGTCAAAGCCGTCTGCATAAAGGTCCAGTAACCGAATTTCGGCCCCCGCATGCGTCAGCCGCGCAATGACCGTATCTTTGATGGCATGATTAAAACTTTCCACGCGTGGGTGGCAATAAACAACAAGCGCCTTCATCAAAACGCCTCCATCTCGCGGCGTACGCGGTCAAGGTGCGCTTCAAGCGCTGGCGTTTGATTGTTGTTCATATCGTACAGCGGGATATACCGTTTCTTTGGCATACCGCAGGCATACCAAATATGGCGCGTGACGCATTTACGCGGTGGATCACCGTTCAAAAACGCCCGAAACCGCGTACCGCCATATGTCGTGCAGGCAGCAAATTTTTTAATGTTTGTCAGCCCCGGTCGGATACCACCATCAGCCAAATGAAAGCTGACACCGGGCAGAAAGACCCGATCAATGAATCCCTTGAGGATCGCAGGATATCCAAAGTTCCATACAGGAAACACCATGACCATCGCATCAGCGGCCTGCAGTCGTTCGACATAGGGGCGCACTTTATCAATGTTGCTTGGCGTATCGTGATATTCACGGCGCTCTAGTTCCGAAAGGACAGGATAAAAATCCTCTGCATTCAAATCACAATCATCAACGTCCCAACCTTTGGTTTCCAACGTTTCAACTACAACATTGTGCACCGCCGCGTTAAAACTCTCTGGGCAAGGATGGGCAAATAAAACTAAAACACGCATCTATGCCTCCTTTGGTGTCATGGATGGGTAGTCGTATATTTTAGCGTAATCCCAATCTGGTGTGTCGAATGAAATCATTTTTCCCGGGTTCAAAAGCCCCTTTGGATCGGCCTCTTTTTTGAAAGACAACTGGCGTTGGTCAGAATGCTGGCGCCCCCCTTCTTCCAATGTATAGCGGTGTGGGTTGAAGATTTGCGCGCCTGCGTTTTCGTGAATACGGATAATTTCATCTAGGCGTTCTTCGGTCGTAAATTTGACCAGCGACAAACCCGCAAACGACACTTTTCCATTCACGCGGATCGCTTCGAGATGTTGCAAGACTTCCCCTGGGAAAGCCGCGCGCATTTCTTCGATCAAGGCGTGATGATCGGGATAGGCATAGCGCACCTGCAAATATGTAATGCTAGGATCAAATTTCAGCGCACGCAGCGTGGTGTGGTTCCAGCCATATTCAAAGACCAAACCGGGATTGCGCGGCCAATCCGTATCGTCAGAACGATAGATCAACGACAGCTCTGGGCGGCGGGTCAAAAACGTCACCAAGGCATCCATGCTTTGTGGGGCAACCATCAACCCTACCAGCGCGTCATCTTCGGCCACATGTGGAGAAACACGTTGGAAATACGACTTGGCCACAGGTGCTTCGTAGACTGAAGCGATCTTAAGCAGCACCCCATCTTCGTTCGCTAATCCTTCGGCACACTCCATGGCTGCGGCAAAGTCTTTGGTCGCGACAAAGCAATGCACCCAATCATACGCAGGCGCTAATGGTAGTTCGAGCTCGGTAATAATACCGTTTGTACCATACGCATGTGACACCCGCGCGAGCTCTTCTCCGCGGAATTCAAGAACCCGTGGTTCTGCCTCCATCGTGACAACCCGTAGGCGGATAATATTGCCCAAATCACGCAGCTGCCCCCAAGTGACCGAACCAACCCCACCAGACCCACCGGCAACAAACCCGCCCACGGTCGCCGTGGCCCAGGTTGATGAAAACATCCGCAACTCATGGCCGCAATGTGCAATACAATGGGCATCTAGGTCTTTTAGCAAGCACCCCGGCTGCACAACAACACGGCCCGGTTCGCAGGATGTGACTTGGTTCATGTGTACCAGATGCATGACACAGCCGCCGCGCATTGGCATCGCCTGACCGTAGTTCCCAGTACCTGCACCACGTGTCGTAACTGGGACGTCATGTTCGTAACACACCTTAAGAATTTCGATTACCTCGGCCTCGTTGCGCGGGCGCACCACGAAATCTGCCAATAGATGATCCATCCGCGCCTTCAGCACCGGAGAATACCAAAAGAAATCACGCGATGCGGTGCGAATAGCGTGTGGGTTTTCTTCGACATCAAGGTGTGAAAGCGCCGCTTTTGCGGCCGTCATATTGGGGGTCATGTCGTAGCCTTAAACAAGTGATCAAGTTCAGAATAATCCGGTAACGTCCGGTCGATTTGCACGCCGTCACGCAACACGATGCGGTCGGATTGAGGGCGCGCCATAAATTCGGTCCAACTGCGCGCGCGGCACACCACAAGGTCCGCAGGCGCACCAACAGTCAGGCCAGCCACGTCAAACCCACAGGCCAGTGCGGGCGTGGCGCTAAAGGATTTGATCCAATCGGGTCCGCTATGGTCAAGGTGGGCAATACGTGTGGCTTCGCGCAGAACCTCAATCATGTCCAAATCGCCATAGGCATAAAACGGATCACGAGTGTTATCCGACGCAAAGCTGACAGAAATACCGCGCGCCTTCATTTCATGAACAAGCGTGACGCCGCGATTGCGCGGCGTACGCCCGGCATGACGGTCCTGCAAATACATGTTGCACATGGGTAGACTGACAACGTCCAGACCGGCGTCAGCCACCTTGTCTAGCGTGTCTAATGCGCGGGCTTCGTTTTGGGTCGATAGTGAACACAGATGCCCAACCAGAACGCGCCCAGTATATCCTGTCGCCTGCTTTGCGGCACAAATATCGCGCAATGTCTCGACCGAATGATCCATCGTTTCATCAACGTGAAAATCCACATCAAGCCCGCGTTCACCAGCAATGGTAAAGAACTTGCGCAAGAACAGATCAAGCCCGTCCATCGGCAAGGTAACCATGCCCAAAACGCCTTTGTGTTCTTGGACCAGATCGGCCGTGCGCAAAAAACGACCATCAATGTCAGCAACGATGCTGGTAGATAGGCTTGCACCTTGTAGCGCGATTTTTCCGGCCCATTTTTCCCGCAAAGCAGATAATACTGGCCACGAAATTTCGTCTTGATCCGGAGGGCAATCCAGATGGGTACGCACCGCACGGGTCCCATGCGCATAGGCACAGCGCAGTGAAAAATCGGCACGCGCGAAAACATCATCGGCGGTCCAATTGGCGTGATCCGCCATGACCGTGTCTTTCGCGCTCCAGAACGACCCGTCAGGGTTGCTTGCACGTGGCCAGATGTGACCTTTGTCCAAATGGGTGTGCGCATCGACAAAGGCAGGCAAAATCATCGCCCCTTGCATGTCGACAGTTTCTTGGTGCAATGCGCGATCCACAGTATCAGTAACCGCCGTTATTTTGCCGTCATCAATACCGATATCCACGTGGATTAGGTAGCCGTTTCGTCCTAATAAACATGCGGGTACTGTCACATTGCGCAACGTAAATTGCCCTTTGGGAAGTGTCTTAAAATCCATATTCATTCTCGTTTCAGGGCACTTTCGTGCCAGCGATAAAGACAAAGGTGACTGATCAGGCTCATCAAACCAAAGATCGCCACCCCCATGACTGAGATCAGAATGAGCGCCGCATAGAGCCGCCCAAAGTTAAAGCGATAAGACGCCTCGAGAAGCGTTGACGCCAAGCCAAGCCCGGTACCCGCGCGGCCGATGACAAATTCCGCAACAACCGCGCCGATCAACGCCAAGCCCCCCGCAATTTTGAGCCCGCCTAAAAAGTAGGGCAGCGCCGACGGGGCAGATAGATACCGCAACCTTTGCCACCGAGTTGCGCCATAGATTGTGAACAAGTCTTCGAGATTGTGATCTGTCGATTTCAGTCCAATTGTTGTGTTGGACAAAATCGGAAAAAACGCCACGATCCATGCACAAAGCAACGCTGCAACAAAGGCATTATCGACATAAACTTGTAGCAAAGGCGCAATGGCAACAACTGGCGTCACCTGCAGGATCACCGCATAGGGAAACATAGCCATTTCGACCAGTTTTGACTGTGTAAATGAAACTGCGATGACCAAGCCACCAATGACAGCAAAAAGCAACGCAAGCACCGTCAAACGCCCGGTCATCAGCATCGCTGGCCAAAGAAGTGACCAGTCTTCGACCAGTGTTTTCGCGATCAACAAGGGTGAGGGCAAAATGTAATGCGGAACCTGTGCAATCGTCACATAGGCTTGCCAGCCACCGATAAACAGCACCATCATCAATGATGGCAACGTCCAGCGTGCAATGGCAAAAAGCCGTTCTTTTCTGGCAATATTTTCTTCTTCGATATCGACACTTTTGTCTTCAATCATCTGAGAATTTTCACGGCTCATACTGCGACCTCCATAGCCTGATGAAGCGCATCGGATGCTTCGCGCGCAAACGCGGCATAGTCTGCGGATGTACGAAATTCTTCTGTGCGCGGGTAAGGTGCTTCGACGTTCAGTTCCCGAATAACGCGGCCTGGACGTGCAGCCATCACAACGATGCGATCAGATAAAAACACCGATTCAAACACGGAATGGGTAACAAAAATAACTGTACAACCGACGGCATCGCGTAACGCCAAAAGGTCATTGTTCAGCTTGTGGCGGCTAATTTCATCAAGCGCGGCAAAAGGTTCGTCCATCAAGATCAATCGCGGCTTAGTGACCATGGCCCGCGCAATTGCGACACGCATTTTCATGCCGCCCGATAGTTCACGTGGGTACGCGTTTTGAAACTGCTCTAATCCGACAAGCTTAAGTGCCTGCAGCACCTCGTCTTTGACTTCAAAATAGCTTTTCCCGCGCAGCCGATATGGCAGCCATACGTTATCTTTCACCTTGGCCCACGGCATCAGAGTTGGTTCTTGGAACACAACACCAAGATCGCCCTCGCCTTGGCCACCGCTCCATTCGATTACGCCGTTGGTTGGTCGCATAAGACCTGCGACCAATCGCAACGCAGTGGATTTTCCGCAACCTGACGGACCGAGCAGCGAAATAAAATCGCCTTGGTTCACCGTAAGGTTCATATCTTTCAGGGCGACCACGTCACCGCGAAAGGTCTTTTCAATGTGCGACATCTTTAGAAGCTCTGGGCGTTCGCGCAGAGGGGCACGATTAACAGTCATTCAAAATTCTCCGATGTGAGGGTGCGACAGCCGCACCCTCATTTTGGTGCGGTTTAGTCTGCTAATTCGACACCAAGACCATTGCCGACAAATGCGGTCGAATAGGTCGCACTATAATCAAGGCCTGCGGAAATCACGCCAGCATCGACCATCTTGTCATAGAAATCCGCGATCTTTTCATCGGTCATGACACCGATACCCATGGTCTCGGCATCGCCAGAAATCACGATACCGGCTTCGATCATTTTCGAAATACCGTAGTCGATTTTATCCTGTGTCATTTCAGGATTGTCAGCCATGATCATCGCGTTCGCAGCAGCATTGTCGCCGTACAGATAATTATACCAGCCAAGGATAGACCCTTCGACAAAACAGGTCACTTCGTCGGGTTTGTTGGCGATTGTATCAGCCATGGTTTCGATGGTCGTGGCATAGGTAGAATAGCCAGCATCAGCGATCAAAAATACCTCTGGGGTGAAGCCAGCTTCTTTTTCAATCAAATATGGTTCAGATGATAGGTAACCCTGCATCGCCATAGTTTCGTCTGCTAGAAATGGCGCGGGATTAAACGTGTAAGGTTGGCGTTGCTCGGCGGTGAAGCCGTAAGATGCGATCATCCACTGGTAAAAACCCTGATAACCATTGTCCCCAATCAAAAGCGTCAAGTCTTTGAGATCTTCAAAGGAGGTTGCCGCACCGGGATGCGTGATCAGAACTTGGGGAATTTTCTGAAACATTGCGGCGACAGCGACAACCGGGATATTCTCTTCGGCGGCGTTAAAGACGCCCGTCAAGTCACCACCCATGTGGTAATCAATACGCCCAGCCAAAAGCAAAGCACGGTTGTTCACCTGTGGGCCGCCCTGAACGATGCTGACGTTCAGACCGCATTCCGCGTAGGTGCCATCGGCCACTGCCTGATAAAATCCACCATGTTCTGCCTGCGCCAACCAGTTCGTACCAAACGATACATCGGTCGTATCTGCTAATGCGGTAGTTGCGCATAATGCAGTGAAAGATGACATTGCGATAAGATTTTTCATAACATTTTCTCCATATTGAACAGTGATTTAGGTATTGTTTTTTGGTTTGAAGTTGCGCGATGTTTCACTGGAAACCCCGCAAAAGGATGTGACCGATGATCAAAAGCGTAACCCCTAAAACCATGGCGCCACCCTTTGCCCGCTACGCACACGGCATCGCAGATACGCAGTCTGGCCTCGTTTTGACGTCGGGACAGTTGGCGCTGGACGTTGACGGCACGATCCCCGATGGGGCCCAAGCACAGGCGCAATTGATCTTTGCGAACATCGACGAAATCCTGGCGCAGGCGGGAACAGATAAATCCCACGTGTTGAAGGTGCACGCCTACGTCACCGACCGCAGTCACATGGCGGGCTACATGGCCGCGCGCGATGTTTGGCTTGCGGATATTCCGCATTTGCCTGCTTCGACCTTGATGATCGTCAGTGGCTTTACCCGCCCCGAATTCGTGGTCGAGATTGAGGTTACAGCCAGACTGCAGTGACCCAAGGCTTGCACCATCAAAAGAGTTGATACGCGCCATCACTTTTTCCCGAAATTCGCGCCAAGGCGCATTTGGATATAGTCATGGCCCGTTATCGGCTCGTAAATGCCTTCGGGTCCTTGAAGCACAGTATCCATATTGGCCTGCGCAAAATAAGCGATTGAATAGCGTGGCCCCAGACTTTCATCCGGCTTTGGCATGCGCACGCGGTGAAGGTTTGATAACAATTTGTCATCACTCCAACGCATCAACATATCGCCAATATTACAGGTGATAACCCCACCGACCGGGGGCACGTCTGTCCATCCCAGAACCCTGCCATCCGCATCTTTGCCGGGACAAACCTGTAATCCACCCTGCCCCTGTTTTTGATGCAGCAAGGTCAGACAATCAAAATCCGTATGTGCCCCTGCGCGCCAGTATTTGAAATCTTCTGGTGAAGCATCTTCCATCCCGAGGTAATGGATCAGGCGCAGCGTCGATTGGTATTGTGGCGATAGCGGATCATGGCCTTCGACAAACAGGTCATCCGCGACACCTAACTTCGACGTAAAGCATGACAAAACACGCATCGCCAAAGCCCAATTCATACGTTCGAACGCTAGCATTGTGGGTTTAAAATCAGGCACATCAGACTCGCGGGGCCAAAGGTTGGCCATGCGTGGCAACGTGATTTGATAGCTTTCTTTTTGATCAGCCGTTCCTGTGGACGGCCGTACTTGCGCTTTGTATTCCCACCCCGCATTAGTGCCAGGCTTAAGCGGAAATTTTGTTTTGTCCTGCGCGTCCAGATCAAAAAATGCTGCCGAACGATCAAACGCTTCGTCGATTAGGCTTTGCGGAATGCCGTGATTGACCAACTGGAAAAAGCCAATGTCCGTTGCTGCCTCCCACAAACTTTCTGATATTTCAGCCCGGCGCGCATGAAAATCAGACATATCAATTTGAGGAACATCTCTCTCGATACTTACCCCTGCACTGCCAATGTGCCGTTCTTTTTCCAGCTCTTTTAGTCGTATTTCATTCGTCATAATCCCTCCTTGCCGCGCAAAACGTTGCGCAGTTATCAAAGGGAGCAATGACCTACGCACATGGGGCGCTGCCAGCTTCTACTCCTGTTAGATGTGACACCGGTCCATTAGACCAAGGTCAATATTTGTAGATGGCGATCGCAAACAAACCTGACCCAGCCAAGTAAGCTTGCGCATTTTGAAAACCGTTTGATAGCTTCTTGATTAGAAGCCACTCTTAAACGCTACGGCACCCCAATGATCTCTGTCATGAAATTTGGGACCATTCGTTACAGTCAGCCGTTTACCTTGATCAATATTTAGGCCCACCCAGCCATCGCGCACAAAAACTAAACGAAAAATTTCCCCAATCTGAAAAGAGCGCAGGCCTAATGTCCCAAAACTCACGATAAAGAAGCGCACCGATCTCAAAGCCGAAAAACGGCATCACTACTGTCCTATTCGCCTGTTGTGCCACATGTCAGAGCCGAACCATCACGCCATATAGTTTCCCAAAGTGCAACCATTGCTGCAATTGTAACAATTTACGCATCAGTCGAATGTACCTAACCTGTCAACAACACTAGGGAGGAGTGGATATGAAACATCAACGAAAGTGGGCTTTCGCCCCCGCTATTTTGTGTGCGGCGTTTGCTAGCACAATCGCAAACGCGGAAAAATCGGACGACACACTACGCGTCGCAATGGCCGAAGAAATACTGAATCTTTATTACAATTACACAACTAAGCGCGAGTATATTATCCTTGCGCAATTGACCGACACGACGCTGTTCTCTCTTGACCCGGTCACGCAGGAGTTCAACCCAGCAGTCGCGACTGGCTACGACTATATTGATGAAACGACGTTGGACGTCTTTTTGCGCGATGATGTGAAGTTTCATGACGGCAGCATCCTGACCGCCGATGATGTGGCTTATACCTACAACTGGATCGTCCGCGAAGACAGTGAATCCAATGCGAGTGGTACTGTTGGTCGTTGGCTTGATAATGCCGAAGTGACGGGCCCCAACACTGTTCGGTTCCATTTGAAAACGGTCTACCCGCTAGTGCTACGCGATATGGCGCAGCGGATTATGTTACGTAAGGCGGACACTTATGATGCGGATGGGGTGATTGATCGCGACGCTATGGCGCAAGATTTGATCGGGACTGGCCCCTATCGGGTAGTCAGTATTGAACCGGGTCAAGAGTTGATCCTCGAACGTTTCGACGACTTTTTTGGTGACCAACCAAGCATCGAAAACGTGGTCGTCCGAACCATCCCCGACATTGGTACGCAACAGGCCGAAATAATGTCCGGTGGGATTGATTGGATGTTTAAGGTGCCTTTGGACCTTGCCCAAAGTTTGGGCGGGACGCCGATGGCGACGCATCTTAGCGGCCCCGATCTGCGCGTTGCGTTCATCGTATTGGATGCAGCGGGTTAGTCGACGAGAGCGGTTCAGGTAAATCAACCCTCGCGCGGATCATGCTCGGGCTTGCCCAGCCCACGTCAGGTAAGGTTGAAATGCTGGGGCGTCCTGTGGCTGATTTAGCACCGCTTGAACGCGCTGCACTCGTGCAGCCGATTTTCCAAGACCCGTATTCGTCGCTGAACCCGCGCCGGACATTGGCCGAAATCATCGAACGCCCGCTTGTGTTGCGTGGTGACGATGATGCCCAATCACGCGCAATGAAAACCCGCGAAGCAATGGATATGGTGCGGCTGCCTGCCCGCATGATGTATCCCTACCCTTCGCAAATTTCGGGTGGACAACGCCAACGGGTCGCGATTGCACGGGCGCTCATTACACGGCCAGAGGCATTGGTTTGCGATGAACCCACCTCGGCGCTTGATGTATCTGTGTAGGCACAAATCCTGAACCTTCTTCAGGACTTACAGGCGGAACTGGGGCTTAGCTGTCTTGTTATCACCCACGACATGGCGGTGGTGCATCAGTTCGCGAATAGGGTCGCGGTTATGCTGAACGGCAAGCTCGTCGAAGAAGGCAATTGCGACAGAATTTTAGGCAGCCCCACAAATGATTACACCGCGCGCCTTTTGGCGGCGGCACCACAGTTCCGACCAGAGCTGCTGGCGGCCCAAGAGGCTACGGCATGACTATGACACCGGATACAATTTTTGACCGTGATACGCAGTGGCAGTCGTGGTTGGATGTAGAGGCCGCATTGGCCCGTGCGCAGGCCGACCTTGGGATGATCCCGGCTTGGGCGGCGGCTGATATAACTGCAGCGGCTGATCTTGATCGGTTGGGACGCGATACGATGGCTGCCGATGTAAAACTGACAATGGCGCCAGTCCTTTCATTGACACGGCTTTTAGGCAAGGCCGCTGGCAAGGCTGGGGACTATGTGCATTGGGGAGCAACCACCCAAAACGTCATGCAGACCGGGCGATTGTTGTTGCTGCGCAAGGCGGACACCGAAATTCGGGTCCATTTGGGGCGGGCGACAGCACGTATGGGAACGCTCGCGCAAGAGCATGCGAAAACCCCGATGGCAGGGCGAACCAATCGCCAGCATGCGCTCCCAATCACATTTGGCTTTAAAATCGCAGGCTGGATAGAAGAGATGGAGCGCGCAGAAGCGCGTTTGACCGATGCCACGACGCGGATGCTTGCGCTGCCGTTTGGCGGCGCAGTTGGAGCGATGCACGCCTTCGGGGCGCAAGGACGTGCGTTAAACCGCAAGCTGGCCGCCGATCTTGGCCTGCGCGAACTTCTTGTACCCGGTCGGACGGTCAATGACCTGTTTGCCGAATATGTCGTGCAGCTTGCCATGCTTGCGATGACCGTCGAACGGATCATGACCGAGGTCTATACGTTGATGACGGATGAGATTGGCGAAGTCACCGAACAGCTGGACAAAGGCACCGTGGGCTCATCAACGATGCCGCAAAAGGTGAACCCGAAATACGTGGTGCGCACCATTTCGCTCGCGGCCGAATTACGTGGCCTTGCCAGCCCCGCATTAGAAACTGGGCGCAGCAGTCACGAAGGCGATTCAGTGGCGAACCATCTGCTGTCTTCTGTGCTAGACCGCGCGGTTCCGCTTGCATGGCGGATGAGCCAAAGCTTTGCGGAAACGCTAACTCGGCTCACTCCGAACCCCGCGCGGATGGCCAAAAACCTATCGCGTAGCAAAGGTGCGATTAACGCAGAAAACCTGATGATGGCACTTGCACCAATGACGGGTCGGGCTGCGGCGCATGATATCGTGCATCATGTCCTAGAGGCTGGCTGTGTAAGTGATTTGGCAACGGCAAATGACATCACCTTGCATTTGTCAGCCGATGAAATTTCAGCAGCCCTTAGTCCGGCATTATACACAGGTGACAGCGAAGTTATTGCACTGGAAGCCGCCGATGTCGCGCGTGCGCTTGCCATGCGGTTGAATCCCACCACGGACGCTTAGATGAGTTCAAGTAGATCGCGCACTTGGGGTTCTTCTGAACGCAATTCTTCGATGTGGTCGGAAACAGCATCAAGAAAGCGTTCGGCGAATGGCGCGCGTGGACCGGGCGGGTGCAGGCTCGCGTAGGTTATCCAATGCTCGCCTTCAATCGGGCGTAACACCAACCCGCTTTCCAGTGAAGGTGGTGCGCAAACGCGGTCGATCAAGGTAATGCCCAAACCTGCACGAACCATCTCGACTGTGACAACGGTCGATCCAGTTTCAAATGCCACGCTAAACGGATGCCCGGCGCGGCCCATCAATTCTTCTAACCGATCGCGCCAGCGCTGACCGGGCGCTAACGTTACAAATGCCTGATCCGCAAGATCCTTGGCCGAGACCACATTTTGCGGCGCAAGCGGGTGGGTGTCGGGCAACAACACACACAGACGCGACCGCAAAAACTGAACAATTTGCAGGTCAATGATCGCGTTTTCGACAGGAAGCGAAATCAGGCCGAGGTTATAGCCACGCACCGACACTTTGCTTTCAATATCAAAACGGCTTTCGACGTTAACGGTGCATTGTAGCTGAGGAAGAGCATCCGACAACCGCGCCAAAGCAGGCACCACAAGGCCATTCGCCATCGGAGCAGCGGTGACAATAGATAACCAGTCTTGGGCGCGCCCGCGAATGTCGGATGCGACCCGCGGGATTTCGTCAATACCACTAAGCGTGTTGGCGACCTGCCGAAAAAATAACTGCCCTTCTTCTGTCAGTTCCAGCCGGCGACGTTTGCGTGAAAACAACGTCAAACCAACGTCGCTTTCCAATTGCGAAAGCAATCGGCTAGCAGCCGAGACAGATATATTGAGCCGGTTCGATGCCTCGGATAATGCGCCGGTTAATACGACGTGTCGAAAAAGCTGAAGGGCACGAAGGTTCATCAAAATCGCAGTATATTCAAGTTTCATTCAACGATAGCGTAGGCGCGTATTCGGTGCTGTCCCATGTATGGAACATGGCAGATTCCAACCCAAGTGGCAAAGGTTGGGTGACGGATAGACGCTTTTAAACCGCCCTAAATCGGCCCACGCAACGACGTGACCAATCAAGGCTACCATCTGTGGCACCAATGGGTTTGCATTCTACTCCAACTGAGACCGTATAGTGCAGGTCATGAATGGTTTAAAAAATGTGGAGATAGTTAATCTCTCCTTGGTCAAGCGGCCCGCGATCAGGGACAGAGGCAAATTGGATGTGATCAATATGCGGAAGCAACGCTTTGATACGGTGGGTCAGGTCACCTGCCATCAGTTGCACATGATAGCAGTAAAACATGAGCTTTAGGTTTTGCATTTCCATGTCATTGATGATCCCAAGCGCCTGATCTGTGGTCTTTAGGAATTAGCCCCGCGCATCATAACGATTTAGCGGCTCTATCAAGGTATTGATGTCATATGTGTCTGGACGGGTGCAAACCCAACAGATGTTAAGCGAAAACCCCGATCTCGATTGCATTTGTTATTTCAACGACGACGTGGCATTCAGGAGGCTTTGTTACTGCCTACATTCTGGCTTGGATGCCCCTGACCGTGGCGCGCGGTCAGTTTTAGCGGCCTTGGTATTATTCAGGGTTTTACAGGCCTAATCGTGACCTCAACGACATTGCGGCGTGATATCTGCAGTGCAGTAGCAGACATCATCGTTGGGTCGCGCAAAGCTTCCAAACGCACAGGCCAAACGATCATCATGCAACCGCAAACTCTGCTAGAAGCATAAACCCCACCCCCTATGTTAGGTCCGCTTTCGCCAGCCTCGCCCATAGTCGCTTTGTAGCAATCAAAAGACATTCATTTTTTGCGCGCCCCTAGGAAATCACCGAATACCTTTAACGGTTCAATATTGTCACAAATGACTTTGGTGACGACCAAAAAGGGAACAGCCATCAACGCGCCCGGCACGTTCCACAACCAGCTCCAAACAATGACCGCAAGAAACACCGATACTGTGTTCAGCTCAAGCCGTTTGCCAAGAACAGCTGGCGTGATAATCTGACCCTCTAGGGATGTTAAAAACAGATAAACCAGCGGTACGACTATACCAGACGCCAAAGTATCAAATGCGATGACACTATAGGCTCCGATCGCCAAAACCCCGATCATCGCGCCAACAAACGGTATAAAATTCAATGCAAATGCCAGTACGCCCCACAAGATCGCATCCGGCAATCCGAGCCAGTACAGCACCCCGGCAATACATATTCCCAAACCTGCGTTGATCACCGTTATTGTCAGCAAGTAATGCGAAAGCTTGCGTTCAACATCGCGTACGGTTTTCACCGCTCGCTTTTTGTCCGCGAAGCTAGGAAGCGCGTTAACTAGTTTAACATAAAATAGGTCCCCAGACGCGAGAATGAACAGCGCCAATATCATCCCGACGAAACCCAGCGATAGAAAACTGGCAACGCTGCCAGCTGCAAAGGCAAGAAAACTGGGCTGCTGTATCGCGACCGTTGGAGCAGCGGCATCACCGTTAGCAAGGTTTTCTACTTCGTCGGTTGCATCCTGCATCGCGGCCAATGAATCCGATAGGAAACCTAATTTGCGCTTTAGTTCGGCGCCAACCTCTGGGGCACTATCAAGAATTTCAGAAGCCGGCCCAGACAGCGCGTAAACGCCAACACCGCACAAGACCGTCGCACCAAAGATGAGCAAACAAGCGGATACAGGTTGCGGTACCCCTACCCGCGCGAAACCTCTGACAATTGGGCTTAGCGTCAAGGCAACCAAGACACCGACGACAATTGGAAAAAGCATGTCACGTGCAAAATAGACCGCGCCGAATACCAGAATAAGAAATATGCCGATCAATAAATTCTTGATCGTATGTGTGTCGTCCATCGCATATCTCACTTTATCAAAAATTCTTTAGGCAATGACCCACATGCTTCAGGGCTGTCAGTTTAACGCGCTTTGCGATGAAAAGTTCCTTCGCAATATCGTGACCTTCACAAAGCTCACGGGCATCGGCGAACGTCCTATTCAGCGATGCAGGAAAATTTACCGCAACTCATAAGATTTAACTCTAGAAATAAGTTCACGGACCATCGGCTTATTTTCATCGGTAGAATTACGACAAAGCTGTTCGAGCAGACGTTCCAGTTCAGCCCGCGCCAGTACATCGCCGCATACGTAAGGTACACAGTTTCCCAAGCTATGATCTAACAAACGCTTAAACGAAATACGCGCCGCAATTACCGCATCTTGATCTATTATGCTCAGGTCGTCGTTGTGTTTCGCGACAACTGATACGCCCGCCTCTAACCATTGCATGCAGCTAATCGCGGTGAAGGGGTCGTTAATGCCCGGCGACATTGCCCGGCCTACAATTTCTACCAATTGTTCCACGACGAATAGCACGTTCTGATCTTCTGTCTTACTATGTCCGAGCGCGACGCATTGACGTAAATCCGAACGGTCCTCGTCCGATACGTCCCCGTTTCCCCATATCCGTAGCATCGCAATTTCGGAATGTACGAACGCGCCAGGTTCAGCAAGAACTTGAACAGTCCAGCCTCGATCAGCAGACAATTCCGCAAGCCGAACAGCAGCAATTGCATGTACATATCCTGCTGTATGCATTGATATATCGACATATTGCTGGTCGTCTTCGGTCAGAGCATCGGATTTAGGCGGCGCGCTGACCATTCCTTGTAAATCTGCGATCAAACGCTTTCCAAGCGCAGCGATGATGTTTGAAACGCTAATCGTTTCTGGTACGTGATGGACATGATAGATCACCGTAAAGACCGACACGAGCGCAAGTGACAGTGCGATAAATATCGACACTTGCGGGACAAACATGTCGACATCGATCCCTTGCGGGCTTTGCACAGCGCGTAAAATCAACAGCGAATACGTGAAGGTCGAAATGAGGATTCCAAGGCTCCACTGGTTACCACGATCACGCATGAAGTTACCAATTAACCTTGGGCCATACTGCCCAGAAGCAAAAGTAACAGCTACCATTGTTATAGAGAACATGACCCCTGCAACGCCGATAACAGACTGCGCAATCACGGAAAGAACGGCTCGGGCGCCGTCGACACTTACGCTTGTCGCCAAGAAGTTTAGCTTGAGTAGCGCGATATCTGGATTGCGGTCCACCACAATCGAAGCTTGAGCAACTATCATCGCACATACGACCAAAACCGCTGGGATGAACCAGTAGCTTGCCCTTACATCATCGATAATTTTTGTGACTCGTGCACTTACGCTCATGAGGCAGGCTTACGTTAAAAAACGAACCACTGCATCACCTTTCATGACCACCAGCTAAGATCGGCAAGACATGTGACCGACAGCCAATCAGGTCGATCTCATTCGGGCGATTAGAGGTCACCAAACGATTTCACAATGCACCTATTTACACTTGGGCGAATGGGTGGTTATGTTATAACATAACTTAAAAACCAAACAAATGGAGACCACCGATGTCATTCACGTTCGCAAACTATTTCAGTGCAATAAGCCTTGGCGCATTGATCACGTTCGGGGCAGCTGCCACCGCAGAAACGACACATGATCACGCCCATGCGCATGATTCCGATGACATCTACAAAGGGTATTTCGCGGACGATCAGATTGCTTCACGCCCTCTGTCTGATTGGGCCGGAGACTGGCAATCTGTTCATCCTTTGCTGCTGGACGGCACGTTAGACAGCGTGATGCAGCACAAAGCAGAATCTGGTGAAAAGACTGCCGCCGAATATAAAGCCTACTACGACATCGGATATGCCACCGACGTGAACCGCATTCTAATCGAAGATGACACTGTCACCTTCTTTCGTGGCGGCAACCCTATCCAAGCCAGCTATGCGGAAGACGGCCACGAAGTGCTGACCTATGATGCGGGTAATCGCGGTGTGCGCTTTATCTTTGAAAAAGTCAGCGGCGACGCAGATGCGCCGGATTTCATCCAGTTCAGCGACCACAAGATCGCTCCCAGCGTTGCAGATCACTATCACCTTTACTGGGGCAATGACCGCGCAGCGCTCCTTGAAGAGCTGACCAACTGGCCAACATATTTCCCGGTCGACTTAACCGGCGCAGAAATCGCGGCAGAAATGCAGGCGCATTAACACCCGACCGTATGACACGCTGGGAAATCGCCCAGCGTGGTCATCCTTAGGCATTCCTCACTAAAACAAGGTGAACATCTGGCATGAATATCACAGACACCCGGCTTCCCGTCACCGTCCTGTCTGGCTTTTTGGGCGCAGGCAAAACGACGCTTCTTAACGCAGTGCTTAACAATCGCGCGGGCCGCCGCGTTGCGGTCATCGTCAATGACATGTCCGAAGTAAACATTGACGCTGATCTCATTCGTGGTGGCGGCGCTGACCTAAGCCACACAGAAGAAAAGCTAGTCGAAATGACCAATGGCTGTATCTGCTGCACCCTGCGCGACGATCTATTGCAAGAAGTACGTCGGCTCTCGGATGAGGGGCGATTTGACTATCTTCTTATTGAATCCACTGGTGTGTCAGAACCGCTACCGGTAGCTGCGACATTTGAATTCAGGGATGAATTCGGTGCGAGCCTATCTGATGTGGCCCGCTTAGACACCATGGTTACCGTCGTCGACACAGCGAACCTTCTCAAAGACTACGGGAGCCGCGATTTCCTTAGGGACCGCGGGCAAGAGCTTGGCGATGCAGACGACCGGACGCTGGTTGATCTGCTTGTCGATCAAATCGAATTTGCAGATGTCGTTATCCTGAACAAGGTCAGCGACGCCGGAGCGCAAAAGCGCGACGCAGCCCGCAAAATCGTCACCGCGTTAAATCCTGACGCTCAGATCATCGAAACCGATTTTGGGCAGGTCGCGCAGGATCGCATATTTGACACCGGATTGTTCAACTTCGAAACGGCGCATGAACACCCTCTTTGGGCAAAAGAGCTGTACGGCTTTGCGGATCACATTCCAGAAACTGAAGAATACGGCGTATCTTCTTTTGTTTATCGTGCGCGGCGCCCCTTTCATCCACAAAAAGTGCATGATGTACTAAGCGGGTCGCTTCCCGGCGTGCTTCGCGCAAAGGGGCATTTTTGGGTGGCCTCTCGGCCCGATTGGCTTGCCGAATTTTCGCTCGCGGGTGCGATAGGCACCATGCGTCCGATGGGCAAATGGTGGGCTAGCGTTCCACATGATCAACGCCCCAATCACCCGGATGCCGCAGCATACTTAAAACAACACTGGGAAGAACCATTTGGTGATCGCAGGCAAGAGTTGGTCTTTATCGGAGCAGGCATGGATAAGGTGGCGATTTCATCGGCGCTCGATGGGGCGCTGATGGACAAATCAGAAACCCAAATTAATCAAGAATGGTCAAATTTGGATGATCCCTTTCCAGCCTGGCGGCATGCATCAGAGGCCGTGTGATGGGCCATCAGAACCGCCAAGATAACATGCGTAGCGCTCTCAAACGCCGTGCTCGAAAAGGTGACCCGATGGCGGCCTACGATCAGCTTCCATCAGCGCTGCGTTCTTGGTTGATGCACGCAGCGCTGCCTTGGTCGGCCTGTTCTGCGCATCGCATTTGGCGTAACTCACTTCGCGCGTCAGGTGGTGATCTTGACGCAGCACGGCGCAGGCTTACGCAAATCGAACAAGCAATGTTAAAGCGCGACCGGTTTTCAACTTAACCCGGTCGGCTCCGTTTCAACGAGGCTCACCGCAATTTCAGCCATCTTTAGGATCGCATCCCGAGAGTCAGCAACCGCGATAAAGCGTGCGTTATGGCAGAACTTTGCACCTTTGACGCCGCTTGCTTCTTCCAACGCGGCGTCAGTCAGGCCTGCCCACGCGGCGGGCAAATCTGCGCGCTGTTCAAAGGTGTCATTTGATAACTTAATGCCGCCCAGCATCCAGTCATCGCCACGAGGATTGACCGCAAACAAAATGTGATCGGCTTCGGCTAAATCAAGCGCCGAACGATACGGCATACCCATCGGCAGTTCGAGTATGGATGACGAACCGGCCTTGGCGATTGCATCCAGAACTATGCTTTGCGCACGGGCCTTTGCAGCAAGGTTTTTGATCTGGGCCTCAACAAAACTGCGGGCAATTGGCAAGGCTTCGAAAAACGCGTCATCATCGGCCGTTGGCGATGTGTTATCGAATACCGGTTTCAGGCTTCCCAATAGTGCAGGCAGTGTCAAGATCGACAGCGGACCCGCCACCGATGGCTCCATTGCGCCGTTATCCAGCAGATCAATCGGCAACACAAATTTAGTATCAAACTTGAGATGGATCGCTTCGATATCATCGGCAGGTACGTCCATCGCAGCCAGATAGGCCCGCCCATAATGCGACCAAATCAGTCCAAAAGAACTGAATGGCTGGTCGTCTTCACGCAATGGGCCGGGCCGCTGATGATGATCGAATATCTGTGCCTCTGCATCATAGCTGCCGCCCACATCATAAATGATCTTATCCGCCGCCGGTGTAATCATTCCACGGTCACGCGTGCGCAGCAGATTTGCGTCAGGAAACAGCCGCGTCAGAACAACCGAAGATAATAGTTCGTCCGCATGGAAGCCGCCCGAATGAGTGACAAGTTGGGTGATAGTCATAAGTAAGCTCCAAAGGGATCGATCAATGATAAGGTGACCAATCTGGCCTCCTTTAACAGGATGTTAAAGGAGGTTTCTCAAAGCGATGCCGTTATATCAAGATTTAAATTCCAGCCTCACACAAGAACGAATGTTTATTATGAAAACACACCGCCCCAGCGCGGATGGTTGCCCAGTTTTTCAATAACAGGTTTAAGTTCTTAGCATTAAGTCATATGAAGGGCTGAATGTTGAGTTTTTTTACTTATACGACCGCCGCGCTTCCGCTTTTGTTTCGAAAATGGAAGTCGCAAGCACAGATGTGCGTACCAACGGCCCTGGTTCGCGTGTTTAGTCACAGCAATTCGCACTTAGCAACAAATCCTCATTCGTTGGGCCACATTCTTGTACCGCATACAAACCCAAGTTGGGTAAAACATCAGACGGTAAGCTAACCTGAACCTTTACGGTTCACGGGTTGTCGTTACGCCCGGTAATAAACGGGAGAACGACAAATGGCATCCGCCAGAGACTACTACTCACCGACCCAACTTCGCACTGATCAATGGAGCGCACTGCGCGAGGTGACAGGATCGCTTGGGCGTAGCGCCCCAAACGAAATAATGGCGGATGACCTCGCAAAGGCAGAGCAGCTTTTCGAAGAATTAGCACTGATCGAACCGTATTGGGCCTTTCCGGGAATGGTCGCGTTTGATCACATGCGCCGCCAGTTAGAGCATAGCAGCTTTGAGGATCTGGCATTTACGGTGCACCGCGTGACCCGTGCGCTTGCCACCGGGGCTTATCGCCGTCGGAGCATCCCGCTTGAACGTGATAGCATCGACCAAGAAGAACACGATGACGAGGCGTTGTTAACGACCGAAGCACGCGCACTGGCCAAACCTTACTTTGAAGTATTGGTCGTCGATAGCGTGAGCGAACAACAAGAACGCTGGCTCAAAGACAACGTTGCGCACATGCTGCGTCCCGAAGATCCGTTCGTCTACGAAGCCGTTGTTGTACCCAGCCTAGAAGACGCGCTTATCGCCGTGATGTTCAATCACAACATTCAAGCTATCATTATCCGTCCCGGTTTGTTGCTCAAATCCGAACTAAACAACGAAGTTCTGCGTAGCTATCTGAATCGCGCCGGCACTCAAGAAGAAATCGATGCAATTCCTCCTGAGAATTTAGGCCCAGAACTGTGCCGCATGCTCGCCCGCGTGCGCCCAGAGTTAGACGTATATTTGGTTACCCATCGGTCGGTAGAAGACATCGCTAATCTTGACCTTGGGATTTGTCGTCGTGTCTTTTACAATCAAGAAGACTTTCTAGAACTGCATCTGAACGTCATTCGCGGCGTTGAGGCGCGTAACAATACCCCCTTTTTTACTGCACTTGTAGATTACTCAAAACAGCCAACCGGTGTGTTCCATGCAATGCCAATCAGTCGCGGGAAATCAATTACCCGCAGCCATTGGATACAAGACATGGGGGCCTTCTACGGGCCAAACATCTTTCTGGCTGAAACCTCGGCCACATCCGGTGGGTTGGACAGCCTACTTGCCCCGCACGGCCCAATCAAAGAAGCACAAGAGCTAGCGAGCCGTGCGTTTGGGTCTAAGAAAACGTTCTTTGCGACAAACGGCACATCGACCTGTAACAAGATTGTCGTGCAGGCGCTTGTTCGGCCGGGTGACGTCGTGCTGGTTGATCGCGACTGCCATAAATCCCATCACTACGGTATGGTGCTTGCCGGCGCCGAGGTGGTTTACCTCGATAGCTATCCGTTGAACGAATATTCTATGTATGGCGCGGTCCCGCTACGCAGCATTAAACAACAGTTATTAGCGTTGAAAGCGGCGGGCAAACTGGACCGCGTCCGTATGTTGCTTCTGACGAACTGCACCTTTGACGGCATCGTTTATAACGTGGAACGCGTGATGGAAGAATGCCTAGCCATCAAACCCGATCTGATTTTCCTTTGGGATGAAGCATGGTTTGCGTTTGCACGCTTTAGCCCGACATATCGTCAGCGCACCGCCATGCGCACAGCAAATAACCTACGCGAAAGATTCGACAGTGACGCGCACCAGCGAGCCTATGACGCGCAACAAGAAGAGCTAAAAGACGCAAGCGTGGACCTCTTGCTTGATACCAGATTGCTTGCATCGCCCGACGCGCGGGTGCGTGTCTACGCAACCCAATCAACGCATAAAACGCTAACATCTCTGCGCCAAGGGTCGATGATCCATGTCCACGATCAGGATTTTAAGGGCGAGGTCGAACAGTCGTTCCACGAAGCCTATATGACCCACACCTCGACATCGCCGAACTATCAAATTATTGCGTCATTGGATGTCGGGCGCAGGCAGGTTGAACTCGAAGGGTTCGAATTTGTTCAGCGTCAGCTCGAAGCGGCCATGACGATGCGACGGGCGATTAGCTCAAACCCATTGCTGAAAAAATACTTCAAAGTCCTATCCACAGCAGACATGATCCCCAAAGCCCACCGCCAAAGCGGCGTTACCAGCTATTTCGACAGTGACGTCGGCTGGACCGATATGTGGGAAAGCTGGGAAAATGATGAATTCGTCCTTGATGCAACCCGCGTGACACTATCTGTTGGCGGAACTGGCTGGGACGGTGACACGTTTAAAACCGATATTTTAATGGATCGCTACGGCATTCAAATCAATAAAACATCGCGAAATACTGTCCTATTTATGACCAACATCGGCACCACGCGATCTTCGGTCGCCTATATGATCGAAGTCTTAGTCGAGATCGCAAAAGAACTGGATAACCTTCTAGACGATGCATCAAAGATGGAGCGGTTGTCGTTTGAACGTCGGGTTGAAAACCTGATGGAAAAATATCCGCCGCTGCCTGACTTCAGCCGTTTTCACGATGCGTTCCGTCCCGACGACATAACCCCAGAGGGCGACATTCGCACGGCCTATTACCTAAGCTATGACGACACGAACTGTGATTACTTCGAACTGGATGGCACCTTGCAGGATATGCTTGATGCCGGACGAGAAGTCGTATCAGCGAGCTTTATCATCCCCTACCCGCCCGGCTTTCCGATCCTTGTTCCGGGCCAAGTCATAAGTGCCGAAATCCTTGCCTTTATGCGCGCCCTAGACGTGAGCGAGATCCACGGCTACCGGGCAGATTTGGGCTTACGCGTATTCACCGAAGATGCATTAGGAAAATTAGCATAAAAGGTTGTAACACCATTTTAGTGCCTATGACCGCATGGAAGGCAAGCCAGCCAAGGGTGTCGTCGTAACGGCGCACTTGGTTTTCTCGACGTAAACGCTTGTGCGGAAATTGGGCCATGGCATTGCTTACAACCCTTAAGATTGCCGAACGACCTCGGCCCTTCTAGGACGTATTTAGATGGCCGTAGAATGCAGCGGCACACGTGTGTGCCGCTGCAATAGTCAATTAGATTGAGAGCGTTTGCTCTACCTTTTTAACCTGAACACGTGCCATGCCGAGGTTTGCAGCTTTCTTGTCCAGAGCCACGTACAAGAAGACAGTTGGCGACTTTTCAAGTGGGCGGATCAGGTGGAACTGCTTGCCCAGTGTGATCAGAATATCATCGATGCTGTCGTCTAGACCAAGCATCTCGATTGCAGACAATTTTGCCTTAACAACTTCTGTGTTCGCAGCGCCAGCAGCTTCAAGGTCCAGCTTGCCGCCACCTTCTGATGCCATCATCAGACCAGTTTCACTATCAACCAGACATGCGCCGATAAAACCACCGATTGCTGAAAGACCTGAGATATCTGTAGACATAATTTTTTCCTTACTAGTTACAGTTTGTTGGGGAATATTCCCGCCTGTTTTGGGAGGTTCCGAGCGCTCCTCGGCCCCCAATTCGTTGTCTGGGACGACTGGCGTCTCAGTTTTAGCTGACCCTGTCCAACCGGCACCAAGATCCTTCAGAAAAGTCTTTAATTTCATGGTGGACCTGACTAATTGCGGCAGATAGGTTTGTGTCGTTTGAAATGCTCACCGATAACAAATTGTTAATCGTATCGGCGTGCGACTCGGTTGTCTGTTCATCGCGCCCAAAGGTGTCTTTTAGATGATCGATTAGGGCTAAAAATTGGTCATTTGTGGTTACATTTGCAGCGCTAGACATAACCCCCACCAATTCTTGGATTCGGGATTGAACATTCTCCTGCTTTGGCTTTTCCGCAAGCGCTTCAGCTTCAGTTTTGTCATCCTCAACCGCAACGTTTCGCGCCAACTCACCTTCGCGTTCGGCACGCTCTGCACGGAATTCGGCGGCATCTGCGACACGGCTTGATATGGCAGCAACAAGATCAGCTGCTCCGCTTGCCGTCCAGCTATCTTCAGCATCACGACGCGCCAACTTTGCCGAGATCGGCAAAATGCTGTGGAACGATTTACCCGCTTCACGAACGCAACGCGACATAACACGTTGCACATCCTTATCGTTACCCACCTGATCAACGCGAGTAACAGCCAAAATGCTTTGCCGTTGCACATATGATTGAACGTTCTTCCAAGCCGCCTTTTCCGTCTGACGCCAAGCTTGGTTTGCTGCGGTACACCACACAACGAAATCGACATGCGGGCTGATAAGTTCAACGATATCTACTGCGAGATTAGGATCAGAAATACCCGGGGTGTCGACAATATCTGCCTCGCGCAGAATATCCGCAGGCAAAGTAAATCGCACAGCCAGATGCGCATGCAACGTCGAAAAATCGAGACCGTCTTCGGACAGTTCGGTCAGCGTACCGTCATGCTCAAGAACTTCTAACTTGCGCGTTTCACCGTGAGTGATCCACACCGTCGGCAGATGCGTTGCTGTTACTTTCGTCGGCAACAAAGGTTGCCCCAAAAGCATGTTCAACAACGAAGACTTACCGGCGCTGTATTCGCCCATTAGCGAAAAACCCGGCTTTTGGGCCGACCATCCCGACAGGACTGCTGTTGCCTTATCTGATACCTTATTCGTCATAACTACTTAGCGGTCACTTTGAGATGGCTAATATCGCAATCATGGCGCTTCACATTGTTCAACGTGTCTCTAATTTCATCCAAAACCGCAATCCGTTGAGTGACTTCTTTCTCAAGCCCGAAAGATTGACGCATTTGTGTGACTTCGGGCGCATCTGATGGCAGCGCGAGGTTCCGCAGCGTTTTGATATGTTCATCCATAAATTCTTGCAGTTGAACGCGCGTTTGCGTTGCGAATTCTTTTATATAGTCCTGCTGAAGATCCTGGATCGTTGCTGCCATTTCTTCTGTCGCAAGTTTTTCAAAGTTTGCAACGTAAGTGGCCTTTTTACGCTGCTTTGAAAACATACGTCCCAGCCAACCTGTGCTTAGATCAATCGTCATGGTTTTCATCAAGAAAACAGGTGTTTTCGGACGACTGAATGTCGGGCCAACAACCGGGAACAGCCCAGATTCATTCCCCAGCACATCTGCATACAGTCCGGCAATGCTATCAGCAGTCTCCTGCATGATCTCACTTAACTGCGCAGTGCATTTATTTGAAAAATTGTTGTAGGCGCTGATCAAATCGCGACGGAGCGTTTCTGTCTCTGGCGACCACTGTTTCAGACCTTCACCTTTATCAACCAGCTTTTCGAGGTCCCGTTTACCGTTCAAAATGAACGATCTGTAAACGTCAGACATCGCATAGGTTGTCATCCGCAACGAACTTTTCGTTAGCGCATCATAGTCATCATTCAGCTTGCTAATGATCCGCGCGATACGTGCAGATAGATCAGACGCTGACATTGCAGCATCGGCGGCGTCTTGGTTTTTCACGGCATCGCGCAACAACAGCGTTGACTGGTTCACCAGATCAAGACATTCATCACGCAATTTTTCGATGAAGGGCCAGCTCACGTCATTGGCAGATTTTGCATCAATGACCTGCATCAAATGTGTGATGCCTGAAAGATCAGCCTCTGCTGCGCTTGCAGCACCGGAAATCCGTGGAACATTGTGTTCAATAGCACGTGCATCTTGCAGGCTTTGATAGGCGGTGCGACTTTGGTCCGACAATGTGTCAAAGTCACCGGAAATCTCTGCTTGGCCCCATTTTGCACTCCCAAAGACAATCGGTATATCTTGCGGCAGCTTCTGGGTTTCCAGCGTTCTCCGAATGTAGCTATCAATCTCATTGATCTGACGATGCGGATCTTCAAGCTCATCAATACGATTCACAAACAGAATAATTTGCTCGTGCTGCAGGCCCATGATGATGTTGATCAGCCCAATGTCTACGGTGCTAAGCGCCTGATGTGCACTTAGACAAATGACACAGATGTCAGTCTCTGCAAGGTTATTAAGCGTAACTGCCTCGCGGACAAGGAATGGGTCGTTTACGCCGGGCGTATCGCGGATAACAACCGGAAGCGGGAACTGCGGGTTGTCAAAATACAGATCAGCAGATTTCGTCAGATCGGCAAAACGACCATTGCTGCCGCTGCCGGTTTCATCGTCGTCGCCCAGACAAACATAACGCTTAACAAGCCCGTGATCGAATTCACCAAAGCTATGGGTGTTTCCCAATAGCAGCTTGAAATTCACACCCAATCGCTGCTTCGCACGCCCCTGCAATTCACGCACCTGTTCACGCATTTCTTCGGCTTCGTCTTCGAAATTGGTACGCGCTGCAAGCTCGCCCAAACGACCACCCATCGTGGTCATCTCGCTCCACTCGTCTTTGTTGAAGAACTGGAACACCGCGCTTTTGCCCGCTGGCTGTGCGGTGTTCATGTGCAATGAGGTAATCACTGACGTCCAAGGATTGATATCCGACGGCAAAAGGCCAGGCTGTCCGATCATCGCATTTGCAAGTGCAGTCTTACCCGCCTTAACCTGCCCGACCAAAGAAATCCGCGTTTCAAATTTTGAAAGCCGTTTTTGAATGGCCAAAGTACGGTCAAGCGCACCGGGCACGACCATCTTTTCCATTTTATCACTAACCCGTACCAACTGTTCGATGGCAAGCTTAGCGTCTTTCGATTTTGATAGTTCGAACCCATTCCGAGCTCGGCGGTGGCTATGCACCGTAGCAGGAGTAACCATGAATATATCCACACAGATAGAAATCTTTAACAAACAACAGGTCACTTGACCTTAACGTCACTAGACCATCTGATTGCGTCTGTTTTATGACTTATAGATGTTATAGATAGGGGGAAATATAAGGTCTGCTTCACCTTTAAGTGATCTTGACAGCTCTATTTTTCGCCAACACTCAACTTTAAAATGATTTTTCCGGCTAGATCTCTCACCTCGATTGAGGCAACCACGCCACCGTCGCTCAACTTTTCGGCGACCCTACGTAAACTTAGTGACCTATATGCATCATTAAGCGGATTACCGCCAAGATCAGAAGCCCCGAATCCCAGCTCACTAAGCCCCAACAGATCGCCTATCGTATATGGCGTGTCAGCTGATTGGCCGTCCGACTCAGCAATTGAATACGCGACCTCTTCGCCCGCATCGATTGCCCCTCGGACCAATGCAGCAATTCCAAGCGGCGCCTCAGCGCCGGTTAACACATCGAATTTTCCGCGATGGGCGCGAATTGAAATTTCCTTGTCACCGATACGTAGGAGAATGACACGGGCAACTTCACATCGGTCTATCCGCTCACATATGTTCAAAAGCGTTTGCAGCCCCAGATCGTCAAACTGTGGCCGTTCGGATGGTTGCTCTAGCTCAACAACATCAAGGCCACGTGCCTTTGGCAGAAAGAGCCCGATGTTTAAAGACTGATCACCCTCGCAAACCAGACCACCCTGCAAGGTCGCAACCGACGTACGATTTGCGCTTCGTACGATCACAGTACAGGCGTCGGGCAAATAAGATGCCGCACGCAGTAGCTCTACACTTTGCTCGGCACGCTGCCCAATCAATGCCACGTCAGCCGCGCCCGCAACGCTTTCTGGAAAAACACCTTTTTGGGTAAAGCTATACAGCGCCAAGAAGCCGCGACTTTTTAAAATTGGCCAGTCTTCGATATTCATCAGCGCGGTTACCTTACCATTCGATACTAAACTACTATGACGCGAGCCACAGAATCAAAAGACAAACAATCCTGACCCAGCTTCGCGCCTAATTACGCCGCTTGCTTCGTATCTTGCAAGCAATGATGCCAAATCGGTAGTCGTTGCGACAGCGACCGCCGATGACATTGTCGTTAGCCCGTTATCTAAGCAACATTCGACGGCCATGTCACTCTTGTTTGGGGGAAATATCGGGCGAACTTCGGTGTGTGTCATCACAGTCGCGCGCTACGCACCGATCGCTTAATCCAGCGCCTGCAACCGCTTGAGCAGTGACGACGTATCCCAGCGTCCACCGCCCAGCTTTTGCACATCTTTATAAAACTGATCGACCAGTGCAGTCACCGGTAGGCTCGCACCGTTTTCGTCAGCCGTATCTAGGCAGATGCCCAAATCCTTGCGCATCCAGTCCACAGCGAAACCGTGTTCAAAGTGATCATCCAACATCGTTTCATAGCGGTTCGACATCTGCCAGCTACCTGCTGCGCCTTGGCTGATCACCTCGACAACGGCGCGACCGTCCAAGCCTGCCTTTTGGGCGAAATGCAGCGCCTCTGACAGACCTTGCACCAAACCTGCGATAGCAATCTGATTACACATCTTGGTCATCTGCCCTGCCCCGCTATCACCAATACGGCGACAGATACGAGCGTAGGCGCTAATGACCGCCTCGACCTTGTCATAGCTGTCTTGGGTACCACCACACATCACGGACAGCACACCGTTCTCGGCACCCGCCTGACCGCCCGATACAGGCGCATCAATAAACGCAATACCTTGTTCAGCCGCAGCCTCATAAAGTTCGCGCGTCACAGCAGCAGAGACAGTCGTGTGATCCACAAATATGGCGCCGGGCGCCATGCCCGCAAACGCACCATCGTCACCCAAGCAGACAGATCGCAAATCATCGTCATTGCCAACGCAAGACATAACCATATCTGCACCCTGCGCGGCCTTGCACGGGGTGGTTGCCAGATGCCCGCTGTGCGCGGACACCCATTTTTCAGCTTTCGCAGTCGTACGGTTATACACCGTCACATCATGGCCTGCCGATTGTAGATGCCCTGCCATGGGAAACCCCATAACGCCAAGACCTAGAAATGCGAGTTTCGCCATGATGATCACGTCCTTTTACATGTGGGCGCGTTTGGCGTTACTCGACGATCTCCCATTTGACCGTAAAGGCACCCAACGCTTTTTCGATATCTTGATCCTTCACATCGCCCGTTTTTGCAATACGTGCGACAAGCCCGCGTTTTTTATCTTCGGTCACTTCGCGCACTTCAGCGCCAATCTTTTCTAAGGCTTCATTATAAATCCGGGTGATCGCGCGTTTGCGCAGATCAGGCTTAAAGATCTTGCCAACCGCAGTTTTCGGCAGCTCGTCCAGAATTTCCAGATACTTCGGGAAAGCAGCGCGTTCGTGGATGTGTTCATTTGCGAATGCGATCAGTTCTTCTGAAGAAATCGCCGCACCATCAACCAACTCGACATAGGCGCAAGGAATTTCGCCAGCGTGGGCATCAGGTTGGCCAATTGCACCAGCAAAGGCGACGGCCTCGTGACCGGCAAGCGCTTCTTCGATTTCTGCGGGGTCGATGTTGTGACCGCCACGGATAATCAAATCTTTTGCGCGACCTGTAATCCAAAGGTAACCATCAGGATCGATCCGCCCCAAGTCGCCAGTCCGCAGATACTGCGTTTCTGACTTATCGCCTCCATAATAAAGGTCAGCATTCTTATCTGCTTCGGTATAAGTCTTACCGTCCGACACCCCGGGGTTGGAAACGCAAATTTCGCCGATCTCATCAGTGCCCATTTCGGCACCGGTTGCGACAGACATAATTTTGATGTCAGTGTACGGAAATGGTATCCCGATAGAGCCAACACGTTTCTCGCCTTCAGGTGGGTTGATGGCAACAAGGCAGGTCGCCTCGGTCAAGCCGTAGCCTTCGCAGATCGTAACACCAGCGGCGGACTCAAACCGTTTGTACAGCTCAAGAGGTAACGGCGCAGAGCCACAAAACGCCAAACGCAGTGACGAAATATCGGCATCCACCTTACGTTGCATCAGCGCAGACATGGCCGTTGGTACCGTAATCATAAAGGTGACTTTGTGCTTTTCGATCAGCTTCCAAAAATTGTCGAAAACGCCTTCGCCGCGATAGCCTTGTGGCGTGGGAAACACGACCTCGGCTCCGGAACCCAGCGACGCACCTAGCGAAACAATTGTTGCGAAAACATGGAACAGCGGAAGCGGGCAAATCTGCACGTCCTGTTCGGTGAATAGTAAACGATCACCCAACCACGCATTATAGACAATACCGGAATAGCTGTGCTGCACGACTTTTGGCATCCCAGTGGTACCACCGGTATGGAAATACGCAGCAACACGGTCTGTTGTGCTATCTGCGAAGGCTAATTGCTTGGGCTGCTTTGCGACCTCAGAATTGAAATCCAAAACACGCGCATCGTGGTTGGTCGGGTTCCTAGGACGGATCAGCGGAACGATGAATTTTTTCAGGCCTGTCAAATACCGAAGCAGATCAACCTCAAGTACGGTTTTCACGTTCGGTGCAAATCGTACGGCCTCGGCCGCCTTTTGCGCGACATCGGTCTTTGGGAACGCCTTAAGCGTCACCAAAACCTTTGCGTTTGTTTCACGCAAGATGGCCGAGATTTGTTCAGCTTCAAGCAGCGGGTTAATCGGGTTCACAATCCCGGCCACCTGCCCTCCAAGATATGTCAGAATAGTTTCAGTCGCGTTCGGCAGCAAAAACGCAACAACGTCATTTTCGCCAACACCCAATGAACGGAATAAGTTCGCCGTTTGCGCGGTTTTCTCGCGCAATGTATCCCATGACAGGGTCTCACACTTCGCGTCTGGGTCCGACATCAGGCTAAAGCTGACTGCATTGCGCGCACCGTGCTTTGCAGCGGTCTGACTTAGCATTTCATAGGTTGTTGTGGGCAGCTTACGCTGATCCCACGGCTTTTCGTTCTCGATCGCATTCCGATCCGCGACAGTCGCATACACCATGCCGTTTCTCCTCCCCTGGTATTTCGCCGCCTGTTAACGGGCGGTCGTTGTCTTGCCGGACAGCGTGGGCATATACGCAAATTTTCGCAAGTCTGACGCTGCGAAATTTTCGCACTATTCTGCGGCAACACCGTCGGTAAATTGCAATTTCGCCAAACGCGCGTACAGACCACCCTGCGTGACAAGGCTATCATGCGTACCTTGGGCCACAATTTTACCCTCCTCGAACACAACAATTCGGTCCGCCTTTTTGACCGTTGCCAAACGGTGGGCAACGATCAGCGTCGTCCGCGTTTTTGCCAGCTCATCAACGGCACTTTGAACGGCATGTTCGCTTTCCGCATCCAGCGCGCTTGTGGCCTCGTCGAGCAACAAAATAGGCGCATCACGCAAAATCGCCCGTGCAATGGCGATCCGCTGTTTTTGCCCACCTGACAGCATCACGCCCCGTTCACCAACATAGCTTTCATAACCATCAGGCAACGCCATCAAGAAATCATGCGCGGCAGCGGCTTTGGCGGCGTCTTCGACTTCAGCATCTGTCGCAGTTGGCCGACCAAAGCGGATGTTTTCACGCGCAGTGTCGGCAAAAATCACTGGGTCTTGTGGCACTAAAGCGATGTGCTTGCGAAATTCGGAACGCTCCAGTTCGCGTAAGTCCTGTCCGTCCATTCGAACGGACCCCACCTGCGGATCATAAAATCGCTGCACCATGTGGATCATCGTGCTTTTACCAGCCCCAGAAGGCCCAACAAGCGCAACGGTTTCACCCGGCCTGATGTCTAAGTTAATGCCGTGAAGCGCTGGAATATCCGATCGCGAAGGGTAGCTAAAGTGAAGATTGTCAAACGTCAGACCACCCTTCACCGGGGCAACAACAGCTTCGGGTTCATCTGGGTCCTGAACAGTATCTTGAATTGTTAGCAATTCGACTAAACGTTCAGTCGCACCTGCCGCACGTTGCAATTCACCCCAGACTTCGGACAGGGCAGCAACCGCGCCGCCTACCATGATTGTGTAAATCATAAACTGAACCAAACCGCCTTCGGTCGTTTCACCTGTACGAACATCTTGCGAACCCATATTCAGGAACATCACGATAGCAGAAAACACCATAAAAATAACCAGCGCGGTTAAAAATGCGCGGGTCAGGATACGACGACGCGCCGACCGATAGCTTTGTTCAGTGACCTCATCGAACTTCGCGCGGCTGCGATCTTCGTGGGTAAAGGCCTGCACCGTCTGGGCGGATAGCAATTGCTCAGATGCGCCACCGCTTGATTCGGCAATGAGGTCTTGGTTTTCCTTCGAAAGGCTCCGGACACGGCGGCCTAAGATCATCATCGGAAACAGCACGACAGGGATCGGCCAAAGAACCATTACGCTCATCTTGACCGAAGTCAGAAGCATCAACACGACGCCACCAAGGAAAATCAAAACATTGCGCAACGCGATAGATGCCGAGCTGCCAACGACAGAAAGGATCAAAGTGGTGTCCGTGGTGATGCGGCTTAACACCTCGCCGGTCATCACGCGTTCATAAAACGCAGGGCTCATGCCGATCATGCGCGCAAAGACCGCTTTGCGAATGTCCGCAACAATGCGTTCACCCAACCGGGTTACAAGAAAATAACGCACCGCCGTTCCCAACGCGAGCAACCCCGCGAAAATAAGCATCGTCGTAAAATGCTGCGACAACATCTCTCCGTTATCCGCACTAAAGTTATCGACAATCAACCGTGCAGCAATTGGTAGGATAAGCGAAATAGTCGCCGTAAAGATCAACGCAAGCCCAGCGCCAATAATGTTAAACTTATAAGGCTTTAGAAACGGCCAGAGCGCTTTGAGCGCGCTAATACGTTTACCGGGAGCGCGTTCTTCAACGACTTTGGGGGATCGGGCCATTACAGTCTCATCTATATTGCTTGCAAAAGACATAAAACCGCCTGCCCTGTTTAACAAGGCGGCCATTCGTATAACTATACTACTATTCTGAATGGAAAATTTGGAGCGGGCGACGGGAATCGAACCCGTGTCATCAGCTTGGAAGGCTGAGGTCTTACCATTACACAACGCCCGCGCGCTATAAGGACGAATTATTGCACTACGACCAAAGCGTCAAGCGACCACTTCCCTTTACCTGCACAAATATCCGCTTGTGGGTCATCAAATTTCTAGAAATTTGTTTTACCCCATAAAAAAACGCGCTGCAGTCCCCCACAGCGCGTTATGAAAGCATGGATCGAATTACTTCAGCGCGATACGACCATCTGTGTAAGGTGCATAAGGTGCGTTATCGGCTAGGTACTCTGCAGTTACATCCGCAAGGTCTGGACCAAAGTCATAAGCGTCAGCCGCGTCTTTAAACATCGCATAACCATCACCACCGTTACGAACATAGTTGTTCGACACCAGACCATATGTCGCAGTCAAATCAATGGGTTCACCAGCCACCATGACATCTGACACGCGGCTTCCAGCCTCTGCGGCTGCATCCACGGTAAATGTGATACCAGCAACCTGTGGAAAACGACCTGCGCCCTCTTCGATTTGGCTCACACCGTTTTCAAGCGCGGCAACAACAGTTTCGCCGCTCACATAGAATGTGGACAGCGTGTTCTGGAATGGCAGCACAGTCAGGACTTCACCCATGGTGACGTCGCCTTCGTCGATGCTGGCACGAATACCGCCAGAGTTCGCAATCGCGATCTGAATACCTTGATCCGCAACACGATCAAGCATCGCGTCTGCAATCAGGTTACCGCCGGAACATTCCATTGCACGGCAAACATCGCGGTTCCCTTCGATCGCAGCTCCTGCCACGGCAACGACCTTGTTGCGAATTTCTTCAAGCGGCACAGCCAGCTCAGTGATCCGCGCGACCGTGTCGCTGTCTTCTGCAACTTCGCCGTCCATCAGCAAAGGCGCACCAGATGCTTCGGTCAGAACGCCTGCATCATCAAAGGTGACGTTCAGTTCGCCCAAAAATTTGCCGTAAGCGTAGGCTTGAACGATTGCCGTATCGCCAACCATTGTTGGGTAAGAACCGGCAGCGCCGTCCATATCACCCAGCAACGTGTTCGAGTGACCACCAACGATCACATCAACACCAGTGGTGTTGGCAGCAACCTGCTGGTCAACAACATAACCAGAGTGCGACAGAACGATGATCTTGTTCACGCCTGCTTCGGTCAGCTTATCAACTTCACCCTGAACCGCGTCAGAAGGATCCGTAAAGATGATGTTGTCGCCGGGGCTTGCGAGTTCGTGTGTGTCATGTGGCGTAAGACCGATCAGACCGATCTTTTCGCCGCCCTGTTCCATCACTGTGGATTTCATCAAAACGTCAGCCAGCAGTGGCTCGCCCGATACATCGGCGTTTGACATCAGCACTGGGAATTCAACCGAATCCATGAACCCACGCAGAACTTCTGGGCCATCGTCGAATTCGTGGTTACCCACGGTCATCGCGTCATAGCCAAGCTTGTTCATGAATTCCGCGGCCATCGCACCTTTGTAGTAGGTATAAAACAATGTGCCTTGGAACTGGTCACCGCCATCCACAAGGATGCTATTATTTGAACGCGCACGCGCATCAGCAATTGCAGTTACCAAACGCGCAGTACCGCCAAAGCATTCGCCAGCAGCGTTGTCTTCGGACGAGCAACCGCTGTCGTACTTGCTGATCGGTTCAAACCGCGCGTGAAAGTCGTTTGTGTGCAAGATCGTCAGCGAATAATCGGCCGCGGCGGCCCCCGCAGAGAGTGCCAGTGCACAGGTGGATGTCAAAATACGTGAAATCATTGTTTCAGTCCCCAATTTGGAATGGCCGTAGCTTGGCAACGGCCTAGTACAGAGTCAAACAGCTTCGCCAATATTAGCACCTGCCCCTACGTTAAGGCACGGCAGATACTGGCTGTGATCCGGTGCTTGACCAATTTGTGTGCAACCTGCATGACAACGCCATGCTGATATACAAAATTTTCCGCGCCCACGAATGGGCAGACCTGCAGGCCAACGGCGAAACCCAAGGTGCGCCGATTGATGTGGCTGATGGATATGTGCATTTTTCGACCGCAGAAACGGTCGCAGCGACAGCCGCGAAATACTTTGCTGATGTCGAGGGGCTTGTTCTGCTGGCGCTTGAGGCTGACGCGCTTGATCCGCTCAAATGGGAACCTGCCCGCGAAGGCGTGCTGTTCCCCCACCTTTACCGCAACATGCGTATGTCAGATGTGTTGTGGGACGCGCCACTACCGCTGATCGACGGCATTCACCAATTCCCGGAACTATCATGAAGCTGTTAGAACAAATCGGCCTTGCCGCCCTACGCCGCATCGATTCAGAAACGGCCCATGGTCTTGCGCTTAAGGCTTTGAACACGGGGCTTGGCCCCCGCGGCGGCCCGTTCACATCCGACCGGCTGCGCACGCAGTTTGCGGGGCTTGATCTGCCCAACCCGGTTGGTCTTGCTGCCGGCTTTGACAAAAACGCGACTGCGTTGAATGCGCTAGCCCGCACCGGGTTTGGTTTTCTAGAGGTCGGGGCCGCAACCCCCCGCCCGCAGCCCGGCAATCCCAAACCACGGCTGTTCCGCCTGACCGAAGACCAAGCTGCCATCAACCGCTTTGGGTTTAACAACGACGGGATGGAGGCCATCGGCACCCGCCTTGCCCAGCGTCCCAAAGACCGCGTTCTTGGCCTGAACCTTGGCGCGAACAAAGACAGCACTGATCGCGCAGCCGATTTTGCGACAGTGCTGACGCATTGCGGCCCGCACGTCGATTTCGCAACGGTCAACGTATCGTCACCCAACACCGAAAAACTACGTGATCTGCAAGGCAAAGCAGCGCTTGCTGCGCTTCTTGCTGGGGTCATGGACGCGCGCAATGCGCTAGAAACAAAAATCCCGGTTTTCCTAAAAATCGCACCAGATCTGACCGCAGACGAATTGTCCGAAGTGGCCGAGGTCGCAAATGCGTCGGGCATTTCAGCAATCGTCGCGACGAACACCACCTTGGACCGCATTGGTCTGCACGGACCACATGCCGCCGAAAAAGGTGGATTGTCAGGGCAACCCCTGTTTGAAAAATCCACACGGACATTGGCGCAGCTATCGGGCATGACCGACCTGCCCATCATCGGGGTCGGCGGTGTCGGCAGCGCAGAACAGGCCTACCAAAAAATCCGTGCAGGCGCGTCAGTTGTGCAGCTCTATACAGCGTTGGTTTACGGCGGCGTATCATTGGTTGATGAAATCACGCGCGGGCTCGATGCTTTACTAGAACGCGATGGTTTCGCGAATATCAGCGATGCGGTTGGATCAGGCAGAGGCGACTGGCTCTGAAGCCGCCTCTAACCCCGGATATTTCCACCCCAATGTGATGCCACGCACAACAAAGCTAAGCAGTAATCCCAACCATAACCCGTGGTTCCCATAAGCATTCATTAGGGGAATCACGGTCGCAAAATAGATGATCGTCGAGATGATCATCATGTTGCGCATGTCCTTCGTTCGGGTGGCGCCGATGAATATCCCATCCATCATCCATGGCAGCACCCCAACAATTGGCGCTGCAACCATATAAGGCAGATAGATGGCTGCCGCCTCTTGGACCGGAACGTTCTTAGCCATGATCGCGACGATCGTGGTTCCGAAAACTGCAAAACAAACGGCCAGCACGATACAATTAACAGCGCCCCAAAAGATGGTCATCACCGCACTTCGGCGCAGCGCTGCGCGTGAACGGGCCCCCATCGCATTCCCGACCAATGCCTCGGCCGCGACGGCAAAACCATCCATCGCATAGCCCGTGACGCTCAGGAACTGCAGCAAGATATGATTTGCCGCCAATTGGACTTCTCCAAACTTCGCGCCAAAGAACAAAAAGCTCACAAAAATCGCCTGAAGCAAAACAGAACGGATCATAATGTCCGAATTCACCGCAGCCATGTTGACCAGCCGCGCCCGGTCCAACACCCGCGCCCAGTCGCGCCAGTCAGGCACCGCAAACGCGGCACAGCACAGCCATAGCCCCAGTACAACACCGGCCCATTCAGCAATAAACGTGGCCCAAGCAACACCTGAAACGCCCCAATCGAATTCTAGAACGAACAGTAAATCCAAACCAATGTTGGTCCCATTCATCAACAATTGGATCGCGAAGACGGCACCCGTACGTTCCTGCCCGATCAACCACCCAGTGATGCCGTAAAGCGCAATCATCGCAGGCGCGGACCAAACGCGGATCGACATATATTGGCGCGCAAGGTTTTCGACCTCTGGCGTGGCTGGCGATACGCGAAACGCACCTGCAAACAGGACCCCTTGCAATAAGATAATCGCAACGCCCGCACTCAGGCCAATGATCAGAGAGCGGGTCAAAAGCGCCGCGACCTCGGCCTCGTTCTTTGCGCCAGTCGCTTGCGCCGTTAGGCCCGAAGTCCCCATCCGCAGGAAACCAAAAATCCAATAAATCGCAGTCAGGATGATCGCACCGATGCCGACGGCACCAATTGGTGCGGCCTCGCCCATCTGACCGACAACGCCTGTGTCCACGACACCCAGTATCGGCACTGTCGCATTCGACAGAACAATAGGAACCGCGATGGTAAGCACGCGACGATGCGTCAGACGCGCGATATCAGCCATGATGTTGTGGCATCAGGAAATGCCCAGTGGCCTGCGCAAATAAGCGGGTCCGGTTGTCTTGCCATGCCTCGACGTGAACAGACGCATAGCGACGCCCCGATCGGTTTACACGCGCACGCGCATAGGCATCACGTGGAAGCCCGGGCCGCAAATAATCGACCGTGAAGTCAATTGTCTTTGGCAGTACGATACGCGGGGTCACATCGGTCAGTTTACCGGCTTCCATGTCGGCCCACGTCGTTGACCATGTCAGCTCCATGATTGCAGTGACTTCTAGAAATGCTGCGGTTACCCCGCCGTGCAGTGCAGGTAGCATCGGGTTCCCGATCAGCTTATCATCATAAGGCAGCACACCGGTAAGTTCGTCACCGCGACGATCAATTTGAATACCCAAAAATTGAATATACGGCACACCTTCGACCAAACGTTGCAACGCAGAATCGCGGCGTTTCTTAACCACTTGAACAGGTTCAGGACGTTTCATTCAGGTGCCCTCTCGATCGTAAAGGCACCCGTGGCTGTCGCCACGGGGCGGCCAAAGTCACCATCAAATGCAGTCGCCCGAATAAAGGCGACAGATCGGGTCACATGATAACACTCTGCACGGGTTGTAAGTGTATCACCCGGCTTTGCAGACCGCATATAATCGATACGCAGATCTAGTGTCGCGGTCGCAATAGGGGCCGCAGGGTGCGCCATAACAGCAGCACCACTACAGGTATCCATCAGCGCGGAAACAGCACCGCCATGAATAACGCCTGTCTCGGGATCACCCACAAGGCGATCATCATAGGGCATTGTAATCTCGGCTGTGCCATCACCGATTTCGGTCAATAACATCCCCAATGTCTGCGCATGTGGAATCGCCTCGATAAACTGACGAGCAATCTTATTGCGGTTCACTGACGTTTGATCTGCCATTATTTATCCTTGCAGCAAGTTGGCTGGGTTAGGGGATTGTGACGTTCCACGCCATATCTGCAAGTCCCGATCACTAACTTACGTCACAGACCTAGTTGCCCGAGCGCCAAACAGCGGTTACGTTGAAGCAAGGGAGAACGCGATGACTGATAAACGCCTTTCATTCAAAGAGATGTGCGCAGAATTCGATGTAACGCCGCGGACGTTACGTTACTACGAATACATCGAACTGCTAACGCCAGAAAAAGAAGGGCGCTCGCGGTTTTATGGCGCGAAAGAACTTGCGCGCATGACATTGATCTTGCGTGGCCGACGGTTTGGATTCTCTTTGGAGGACATCAGACAATGGCTGATGATCTACGAACATGAAGGCACCGAAGCGCAAATGCGCGAATGGATTTCATTAGCGGATCGACAAATGATCGAACTTGCAGAACAGAAAAAGCAGCTCGAAGACACAATGTCAGAGCTCAGCGCACTGCGCGAAGAAACGGCAAAGACTTTGGGCTGATTCAACCACAAGTGGGAGTTTTGCACATTTCCTCCCTCTTATAAAATGTCCCATTCCCTAGCGTCATCTTTCTTTACCTTTCGTCAGCTTTGAAATGACGCGACGTTCCGTTTACGTAAACGTCAGCTTTGCTTGTAAGCTAAGCCTCATATCCGCAAGTGCCGGTCAGATTGATTTGCACTAAGGAACGAGTAATGACGATTGAAACGATGAATATCCGCGAGATGTGCGACGCCTTTGACGTAACCCCACGAACGCTTCGTTTTTACGAAGCGAAGGAACTGTTGTTCCCAACCCGCGAAGGGCAGAAACGACTTTTCTCAAAACGTGATCGCGCGCGGCTCAAGCTGATCTTGCGCGGCAAACGCTTTGGGTTCAGCCTCGAAGAAATCCGGCAGCTGCTGGACCTTTATCACATGGACGATGGCCAAGAGGCGCAATTGTCCAAGACGTATGAAACCGCAGAACGCCACTTGGCCGACATGGAAGCCCAGAAAGCTGAGCTCGAAGAAGCTATTGGCGAACTGAAACAACAAATGGCTTGGGGCGCGGCAAAGCTTGCCGAACTCGGCCAACGGAAAAACGACGCGGCTTAATTCGCCGCGTCAAATACAGGACTTTAGGGAGAGACACGACAATGCCAATTTATAACGCACCGACCAAAGACCTGCAGTTCGTTCTGCACGATCTGCTAAAAGTCAGCGAACAGGACATCGAAGGCTACGATGATCTTGACCGGGAATTCACTGGTGCCGTCCTCGAAGAAGCCGGCAAAGTCGCAACCGAAGTCCTGCACCCGCTGAACGTTGTCGGCGACAAAGAGGGCTGCGTTCTTGAAAACGGCGTTGTTCGCACGCCAAAAGGCTTTAAAGCCGCGTTTGAACAAATGAAAGAAGGCGGCTGGACTGCGATGGATTGCGATCCAGAGTATGGCGGTCAGGGCCTGCCCTACGTCATGAACAGCGCCGCGCAAGAACCATTTGTGTCTGCAAACATGGCGTTCAACATGTATCAGGGCCTGACACACGGCGCCTATTCCGCGATCCACGCGCACGGTTCTGACGCGCAAAAGCAGACGTTCCTGCCTAAAATGGTCACATGCGAATGGACCGGCACCATGAACCTGACTGAACCACATTGTGGCACCGATCTGGGCCTGATGCGCACCAAAGCAGCCCCACAAGCTGATGGCAGCTACAAACTCTCTGGCCAAAAGATCTTTATCTCGGCTGGTGAACACGACATGGCGGATAACATCATCCACCTTGTGCTGGCGAAAATCGAAGGTGGCCCAGAGGGTATTAAAGGTGTTTCCCTGTTCATCGTGCCAAAATTCATCGTGAACGAGGATGGTTCGCTTGGTGATCGCAATGGCGTGTCTGTCGGCTCTATCGAAGAAAAGATGGGCATCCACGGGAACTCGACCTGCGTCATGAACTATGACGAAGCAACAGGTTACCTGCTGGGCACAGAGCACAAAGGCATGCGCGCGATGTTCACAATGATGAACGAAGCCCGCATCGGCGTTGGCCTGCAAGGCTATGCCCAAGCTGAAAGCGCATACCAGAACGCCGTTGCCTATGCGAACGACCGCCTGCAAGGGCGTGCCGTAACTGGTGCCGAAAACCCAGATGGCCCAGCCGATCCACTGATCGTACACCCAGATATTCGCCGCAACCTGATGGATCAGAAATCATTCGTCGAAGGTGCACGTGCATTCACACTTTGGGGTGCAAACCTGATCGACCGCGCACACCGCAATAACGACAAAGAAGCTGACGGTCTGATTTCACTGATGACACCCGTCATCAAGGGTTTCCAAACTGACAAAGGTTTCGAATACGCGGTTGCTGCACAGCAGGTTTACGGCGGTCACGGCTACATCGAAGAATGGGGCATGTCCCAATACGCCCGCGACGCGCGTATCGCGATGATCTACGAAGGCGCAAACGGCGTTCAGGCGCTGGACCTTGTTGGCCGCAAACTGGCCCAAGACGGCGGCAAACACGTCATGGCATTCTTTGAGATGATCAAGACCTTTATCAAAGAAAACGAAGGTAACGAAGCGCTCAAAGCTGACTTCCTTGAGCCGCTTAAGGCGGCGTCAAAAGACCTGCAAGCTGCTGGTATGTACTTTATGCAAAACGGCATGAAGAACCCAAACCACGCGCTGGCTGGGTCCTATGACTTTATGCATATGATGGGTCACGTTTGCTTTGGTCTGATGTGGGCGAAAATGGCTAAGGCCGCGATGGAAGCACTTGAAGGCGGTGCATCTGACAAAGCGTTCTACGAAACCAAAATCGCAACAGGCCGTTACTACATGGCGCGTCAGCTTCCCGCGACTGGTATGCACCTTGCCCGTATCAACACCGGTGCGGACACAGTGATGGCGCTGGACGCAGCAAACTTCTAGGTCAATGAGTATCGCCCCCGCCGGAGCCTCCGGCGGGAGTATTTCACCCAAAGCGAGGGCAAAGAGTCCCCCGAACCTGAGAGAGTTCCCCACGTCTGGGGCGCAGCAACACAGGCCAGGGTCCTCGCTTTGTACGGTCATCGGCTCTCCAGCCTGTACCGCGGGACTATGGTGGCCCATGATGGTTACGAAACGGTCAACAAAGCGCGGCTATCCTCGCTTTGTTCCAAATACTCAAAAATGCCCCGCAGGGGCAAAACCGGGAGAGAACCACATGACCATGAAATTGCATTGCTTTGGGGAAAGCGGTCATTCGTACAAAGTCGCCATGGCGCTTTCGATGATGGATATCGAATGGGAACCTTTATTCATCGATTTTTTCAAAGGTGAATCCCGCAGTCCCGAATACCGCGAATTGAACATCATGGGCGAAGCCCCAGTGTTGCAGGACGGCGATCTTACGTTGACGCAATCTGGTGTGATCCTTGATTACCTCAGCTCCAAAACTGGCAAGATGGGTGGGCGTTCAGCCGATGCACGCCGCGAAGTGCTGCGTTGGATGTTCTTTGATAACCATAAGCTGTCCAGCATCGCTGGTATGCTGCGGTTCCAAATGAATTTCCTACCAGAAGACAAACGCAACGCAGACGTAATTGCATTTCTATCGGCCCGTCTCGCGTCAGCACTCAAAACGCTCGACGATCAATTGACCAACCACGCGTGGTTGGCAGGCGATGACATCACAGTCGCCGACCTGTGCTCCGCCGGGTACCTTTTCTACCCCGAACCATTCTCATTCGACCGCAAAGATTACCCGAATATCGACCGCTGGCTTGACGCAATCGCATCCCAGTCCGGTTGGAAACCACCTTATGAACTAATGCCCGGCAGCCCCGCTGACCGTGCCTGAACGGAGGAAACTATGACCGAAGCCTATATCTATGACACCGTGCGCACTCCGCGCGGCAAGGGCCGCAAAGACGGCAGCCTGCACGAGGTGAACTCTGCACGCTTGTCCGCTGGCGTTCTGAATGCGCTCAAAGAGCGTAACAACCTCGAAGGTCACGCCGTGGAGGACGTGATCTGGGGGAATGTCACCCAAGTTGGCGAACAGGGCGGTTGCCTTGCGCGTACTGCGGTTTTGGCTTCAGACCTTGACCAGTCGATCCCCGGTCTTGCGATCAACCGTTTCTGTGCATCTGGCATGGAAGCCGTGAACCTTGCTGCAAACCAAGTCAAAGGCGGCGCAGGTTCTGCATATATCGCTGGTGGCGTGGAAATGATGGGCCGCGTGCCAATGGGTTCTGATGGCGCTGCAATCGCTGTCGATCCATCCATCGCGATGGACACTTATTTCGTCCCCCAAGGTATCTCTGCCGATATCATCGCGACTGAATATGGGTTCACCCGTGAAATGGCCGACCAGCTTGCCATGGAAAGCCAAAAGCGCGCGGCGGCCGCTTGGGAAGACAACCGTTTTGCCAAATCCATCGTGCCTGTGACTGACGTGAACGGCCTGACCATTCTGGACCGCGACGAATATATGCGCCCCGGCACAGACATGCAGTCCCTTGGCGGCCTGAACCCAGCCTTCCAAGCCATGGGTGAAACCATGCCCGGCTTTGATAAAGTCGCGCTGATGAAGTACCCGCACCTTGAGCGGATCAACCACATCCACCACGCCGGTAACTCTTCTGGTATCGTGGACGGTGCGGCTGGTGTCTTGATCGGTTCCAAAGAATACGGCGAAGCAATGGGGATCAAACCTCGCGCTGTGATCCGTGCCACTGCGAAAATCGGTACCGATCCAACCATCATGCTGACAGGCCCTGTGCCCGTGACAGAAAAAATCATGAAAGACAGCGGCATGTCCATCAGCGACATCGACCTGTTCGAAGTAAACGAAGCATTCGCATCCGTGGTACTGCGCTTCATGCAGGCGTTCAACGTGGACGACAGCAAGGTCAACGTGAACGGTGGTTCTATCGCCATGGGTCACCCACTGGGTGCCACAGGCGCGATCATCATCGGCACCCTGCTTGACGAACTTGAACGCACTGGCAAAGGCACTGGTCTTGCCACGCTTTGCATCGCATCCGGCATGGGTGCAGCCACAATTATTGAACGCGTGTAAGGGGCCACTGTTATGACTGACTTTACAATGAACAAAGGCGCTGACGGCGTCGCAATCATCACTTGGGACGTTCAGGGCAAATCCATGAACGTCATGTCCATGGAGGCTTGGCCCGTTCTAGACGGCCTTGTTGACGACGCGCTGGCCGACGACGCGGTCAAAGGCATCGTGATTACATCCGGCAAAGACACATTTGCTGGCGGCATGGACCTGAACATCATCGCAAAGATGAAAGAAAGCGCTGGCGACAACCCTGCCAAGGGTCTGTTTGACGGTCTAATGGGCATGCACGCCGTCCTGCGCAAAATCGAACGCGCCGGTATGGACCCAAAAACCAACAAAGGTGGCAAACCTATCGCAGCCGCCCTGCCCGGCACTGCGCTTGGCATTGGTCTCGAAATCCCTCTGGCCTGTCACCGCATCTTTGCGGCAGATAACGCCAAAGCCAAAATCGGCCTGCCAGAAATCATGGTCGGCATCTTCCCCGGCGCCGGCGGCACAACACGTCTGTCACGCAAGCTGGGCGCAATGGGTGCATCGCCCCTTCTTCTCGAAGGCAAGCTAAACGACCCTAAGAAAGCCAAAGCAGCTGGCGTGATCGACGAAGTTGTTGCTCCAGAGAATCTTGTCGCACGTGCAACGCAATGGGTTTTGGCCACAGCAGGCGCAATCCCGAACGAAGAAATTCCGGTCTATCCACTTCAACTCTCTGATCCCAAAGACCCGGATTCAGATCCTGTTACGATGCCAATGGGTAGCGATAAGATCGTGAAACCATGGGATGAAAAGGGCTATAAAATGCCCGGCGGTGCGCCGTACCACCCTGCTGGCTTCATGACCTTTGTTGGTGCATCCGCTATGGTCAACGGCAAGACCCAAGGCGCATTCCCTGCGGCCAAGGCTCTGCTGTCAGCCGTCTACGAAGGCGCATTAGTCCCATTCGACACAGCGCTCAAGATCGAAGCACGTTGGTTCACCAACATCCTGATGAACCCATCTTCATCTGCAATGATCCGCAGTTTGTTCATCAACAAAGAAGCGCTTGAAAAAGGTGCAAACCGCCCAGACGTCGCTGACCAAAAGGTCAAAAAGGTCGGCATCATCGGCGCTGGCATGATGGGCGCAGGCATCGCATTGGTTTCTGCACTAGCTGGCATTCAGGTTGTCCTGATCGACAGCACACAAGACGCTGCCGACAAAGGTAAATCCTACACCACGTCCTACATGGACAAAGGGATTTCCCGCAAAAAAGCGACCGAAGAAAAGAAAGAAGCCGTGCTTGGCCTGATCAACGCGACAACGGACTATGCCGCACTGAGCGGCTGTGATCTAATCGTTGAAGCCGTGTTCGAAGACGTCGGTGTCAAAGCCGAGGTCACGAAAAAGGTACAAGCTGTCGTCGGACCTGACTGCATCTTTGCGACCAACACGTCGACCCTGCCGATCACTGAACTTGCCAAGGCATCTAACGACGCTGAAAAGTTCATCGGCATCCACTTCTTTAGCCCTGTCGACAAAATGCTTCTGGTCGAGATCATCAAAGGCAAAGAAACCGGAACCGTGGCTGTGGCCAAGGCGCTCGATTTCGTGCGTCAGATCCGCAAGACACCAATCGTCGTTAACGACGAACGGTTCTTCTATGCGAACCGCTGCATCATTCCTTACATCAACGAAGGCATTCGGATGGTGAAGGAAGGCGTAGAACCTGCGCTGATCGAAAACGCGGCGAAACTGCTGGGCATGCCGCTTGGTCCGCTTCAGTTGGTTGACGAAACTTCGGTTGATCTGGGCGTGAAAATCGCCAAGGCGACAAAGGCGGCTATGGGCGACGATTACCCAGATGGCGAAGTCGATGAGGTTCTGTTCTGGATGTTTGACCAAAAACGTCTTGGCCGTAAATCCAACAGCGGGTTCTACAGCTACGACGACAAAGGCAAACGTACCGGTCTTTGGGAAGGTCTAGCCGCGCAGTACCCTGTTGCAGACGATCAGCCTGAGCTAACCACAGTGCAGCACCGCTTGATGTTCGCACAGGTACTCGAAGCTGTCCGTGCGCTCGAAGAAAACGTGCTCGAAGACATCCGCGAAGGTGACGTTGGTGCGATCCTTGGCTGGGGCTTTGCGCCTTGGTCTGGTGGCCCGTTCAGCTGGCTGGACATCATCGGCACACCGTATGCAGCAGAACGCTGTGACCAACTGACCGAAGAATTCGGCCCACGGTTCACAACCCCTGCCCTGCTGCGCGAAATGGCTGACAAGAACCAAGAGTTCTACAAGCGCTTCGCAGCTGCTGAAAAAGCTGCTTAAGACAAACGGCGCATCCTGTTTTTTCAGGGTGCGTCATCCCAGTTGGGTTTTGCCCGCCTACTTGTGATTACCGACATGACAATACGTCCGCCCCGCGATATTGTTTCTAAAAAAGGCAGTTCGGGCAATGACAGCACTTGATAAATATGAGCGGCTGGAATGCGACGGCTTGTGGCGCGCTGACAGCGATGCGCAGCGGCGCGACGTCGTCATTTCCTTTGGCAACGCGACACTGGTGATCGCGGATGGCGCAGGGCGTCCGCTAACCCACTGGTCGCTACCTGCAATCCTACGCACAAACCCCGGCGAAACGCCCGCAATCTATGCCCCCGGCGATGACGCCGACGAAACCATCGAAATCTCAGACGACCTGATGATCGACGCCATTGGTGAAATCCAAAAGGCGCTCGATAAGGCACGACCAAAACCCGGAAAACTGCGTCACCTGACGACAGCTGGCATCACCGCCACAGCACTGGCGTTGGCCGTTTTCTGGCTACCCGGTGCATTGACGCGCCAGACCCTATCAGTCGTGCCAATTTCAAAACGCACCGAAATCGGCGCAACGATGCTGGGCCACATGCAAGCGACGACTGGCGCACCATGTCGCGAACCGCGCGCAAACGAAGCGGCAGTAAAGCTCGCCCAGCGCCTATTTGGGGCAGAAACGCGCACCAAAATCGTGGTTGTCCCGCATCTAGACCAAGGTGCAGTATCCATTCCCGGACGGTTGATTTTGCTCGATTACGGGTTGTTGCAAAAGGCGGACGATCCGGCAGCACCGGCTGGCTTTATCGTGGCCAGTCGCGCAGGAACCGGCGAGAATGATCCACTGGAAACTGTACTGCACAGCGCAGGGCTTAGCGTGACGTTCAAGCTACTAACAACGGGCGAAATCCCGTCCGAAGTACTGCAAGAAAACGCGCAAGAAATCACCGCAGGGACAGGCTCAACACCGAACCGAGCCAAACTACGCGCTGCTTTCAGCGCGGCACAAATCCCGCATGCGCCTTATCTGGCGCTGCTAGATGAATTGACTGGGAATATGCCCGATTTGGGCCTGGACCCGCTCGAGGGTGAAACACTGCCCGCCATTTTGACGGACAGTGAATGGGTAAGTTTGCAGAACATCTGCAACATCTAAGCGTTTATTTGGTGCCGAACATCCGGTCGCCAGCGTCACCCAGTCCGGGCACGATATAACCTTTGTCGTTCAGCTTTTCGTCGATGGCCGCAGTAACAATCGGCACATCCGGGTGTGCTTTTTTCATGCGGGCGATGCCTTCGGGTGACGCAAGCAGACACAAGAAACGGATGTTCTTGGCACCCGCCTTTTTCAGCAGGTCAATCGCCGCGACTGACGAATTACCTGTGGCCAGCATTGGATCAACAGCAATAACCAAACGGTCTTCTAGCTCGGTTGGGACCTTGAAATAATACTGAACCGGCTCAAGCGTTTCTTCATCGCGATAAAGCCCGACAAAACCAACGCGTGCAGACGGGATCAATTCCAGCACACCATCTAACAGACCATTGCCAGCCCGCAAAATCGACACAAGCGCCAGCTTTTTGCCGTCAATAACGGGCGCATCCATTGTCTGCAGCGGCGTTTCAATCTGCTTGGTCGTCATCGGCAGGCCGCGCGTGACCTCGTACGCCAATAGCTGGCTAATCTCACGCAGTAGCTGTCGGAACACAGCAGTCGATGTATCCTTCTGGCGCATCAGCGTCAGTTTGTGTTGCACCAATGGGTGGGTCACGTGGGTGACATGATCAGTCATTTTTAGGCTCCAATCGTTTTGCCACACGGGCGCGGGTTTCTTCATCGCAAAAGGCGGCGTTCAAGGCAGTTTCATTCAGCGCCCTAAAATCATCTTCGCCCCAGCCAAATGTCTTAGCTAGCATTTCGTATTCAGCGGTCATTGTCGTGTGAAAGAACGGCGGATCATCCGTAGATACCGTCACTTGCACACCAGCATCGCGCAGTTTCGCAATCGGGTGCGCGCCCCAGCCAGTGACCGCTTTCAGCACAACGTTCGAACCCGGGCAAACCTCTAGCACGACACCCTTATCTGCGATCTCTTCCATCAAGTTCGTATCATCAATCGCGCCAATACCGTGGCCGATGCGTTCGACCTTCAGGTCGCGAATAGTCTCGGCAACCATCGAAGGGCCGCCCCATTCACCAGCGTGAGCTGTCAACTGCAAACCAGCCTCGCGCGCCATGTCAAAGCTATAGGCATAATCACCCGGACGCCCGGCCATTTCGCCGCCGGCCATGCCAAACCCGGTGATGAAATCACCCTTGGTTTCGGCGGCACAACGGGCTGCGACCTTACACTGATCGGGACCAAAATGACGGATACCCGTCACGATACCACGCAAGGTAATACCCATCGTGCGTTCGGCCTCATCCGCGGCATCCTGCATCGCCGCCAGATAATCACGCCACGCGGAAACATCACCGCCACCGCAGAAATCAGGTGACACGAATGTCTCCATATAGACGACGCCATGCGCGGCGGTTTCTTCCAGCACAGCCATAGTTAGGCGGCGGAAATCCTCGGGCGATTGCAGCGGCTCACATGCGGCCTCGTATACCTTTAGGAAATGATCGAAGTCGCGAAATGCGTAGCTGCCGTCAGCGTTAAAGATGCCACTGATGTCGATATTCTTTTCGCGGGCCAGCCCAGCGATGAACGCAGGCGGCGCCGATCCTTCAAGGTGCGTATGAAGTTCGACCTTTGGGATATCTTTGAAATTCATAGGAAACTGCGCCCCTCTCCGTTATACTTTACGCCCAAGTGCGCTGCGATGCTCGCTGCCACGTCAGTGAACGCCAATTGGCCAAGTTCCCGCGCACCGATCCCATGGACAAGCACTGGAACCCGCTCGCGGGTGTGGTCAGTCCCGGACCAAGTCGGGTCATTGCCATGATCTGCCGTGACGATCAACAGATCATCAGGGTGCAATCGGGGTAAGATACGCCCAAGTTCCGCGTCAAACCATTCAAGATGCCCGGCATATCCTTTGGGGTCACGACGATGGCCAAATTCACTGTCAAATTCGACAAGATTAGCAAAGACCAAAGCACCATCGTCGGCCTCGTCCACCAAATCGCTGATATGCCCCATCAACGCGTCGTCGCGCCCTTTGCGTAGGTCATCTATGCCGCGCATCGAAAAGATGTCGCCAATCTTGCCCACGGCATAAACCTTGCGGCCCGCATCGTGGACGTAGTCACATATCGTCGGGGATGGCGGCGCAATCGCGAAATCTTTGCGGTTGCTGGTGCGTTTGAAATCACCGGGTTCACCGATAAACGGGCGTGCAATCACGCGACCAACCTTCATTTCGTGCAGCAGTGGCGCGATATCAGCGCACAGTTTTAGCAGGCGATCCAATCCAAAATGTTCTTCATGCGCAGCAATCTGCAAAACCGAATCCGCCGAAGTATAACAAATCGGCCATCCGGTTTTCAGATGCGCTTCGCCCTCTTCCTCGATGATCGTGGTACCAGATGAATGGCGGTTCCCCAGAATCCCGTCTGTACCTGCCGCCGCGCAAATATGCGCGACAACGTCATCTGGAAACGCTGGCTGCACATCAGGGAACACGTGCCAGTCCCACGGGACAGGCACACCTGACAGCTCCCAATGACCTGATGGGGTATCCTTGCCCTGTGAAACTTCGGTTGCAGCCCCCCAGCCACCCGTCGGCGTTGCGCCCATACCCGGTGCGTCCTCTCCTGACGCCAGCTTAACAGCGGCACCCAGCCCCAGCGCATCCATCACCGGAACCCGCAAACCTGCGGTTTGGGCAATATGCGCCACCGTATTCGCCCCCGTATCGGGCAAGTCACCGTTAAAGAACCGATCCGCATCTGGCGCACCGCCGATACCGACGCTGTCGATGACAACCAAAAATGCACGCGCCATCATGTGATCCTTTCAATAATCAGTGGGTCGGGTTTTGCTGCGTCTCCGATCCGCACGGCAGCCTGAACGGTAGCCACAGCCTCTGCTGCGTCACCATCAGTCGCGGCATGCACCATGCAAAGCGGATCACCCGCAGCAACGGCATCCCCTAGCCCAATCATATCAGTAAAGCCAACAGACGGATTGATTTTGTCGGTCTCAACCCGGCGTCCACCACCCAATGCAACCACGGCAAATCCTAGCGCCTCACCATCAATGGCAGCAATGTGCCCCGCTGTGGGGGCCGGAACCGGTTTCACCACCGGCGCTTTGGGCAGATGGGTATGCCAGTCATCAGCCATATCAGGCGGGCCACCCAAGGCGGCAACCATCTGGCCAAATTTCTCCATCGCGGCACCCGAACTGATCGCGCGGGTTACCTGCTCCTCGGCATCTTCAACACCGCGCATCGCCAATAGCCGCACACAAAGCGCAACGGTCAATTCATAAAGCCGGGGCGCAGCAGCGGCGTTGCCTGATAAAATCTCCATACAGACAGCCACCTCAACCGCATTGCCCAAGGCGGGTGCCAGAGGCGCATTCATATCGGTGATCATTGCCTCGGTTTTGCAGCCTGCGCCGTTGCTGGCATCAACCAATGCGCGCGCCAAGGCCTGCGCATCTCCGGACGTTTTCATAAACGCGCCCGAACCACATTTCACATCCAGGATCAGCCCCTCGAGCCCCGCCGCCAGCTTTTTCGCCAGAATAGAGGCCGTGATCAGATCCACGCTTTCAACCGTCGCCGTCACATCACGGATCGCATAAAGGCGTTTATCGGCAGGGGCAATTTGGCCAGTAGCACTGACAATGGCACAGCCGATATCGCGCGTGATCTTGTGCAAACGGCGTTCAGTCACATCAACAGACAGACCCGGGATCGCCTCAAGCTTATCCAGCGTGCCACCCGTATGCCCCAACCCACGACCAGAGATCATCGGCACGTAAACACCACAGGCGGCCAAAGTCGGCGCAAGGATCAATGATACGCAATCCCCCACGCCACCCGTCGAATGTTTATCCAACACAGGTCCCGGCAAATCCCAATGCAGCACATCACCACTGTCGCGCATGCCTTTGGTCAGCGAAACGCGGCCTTCGTCAGACAGGCCATTCAAGCAAACAGCCATCGCAAAGGCGCCCGCCTGCGCGTCGCTTACTTCGCCCGTCGCCAGACCTTTGGCAAACCATGCCAATTCTTCGGCACTGGGCGTGTGGTGGCGGCGCACCGCAGCAATGATCGCACGGGCATCCATCTTAGACGCGGCTCATGTAATCGGCGTCAAAGCTGCCCGGCAGCAGATCAGCAACGGTTGTTTTCGCTGTTACACCATCAACGGTCGTCAGTGTCACAACGACATCACCATCCGCGAATTCCGCGATCTTTTGACGACAACCGCCGCAGCAACTGATGGGTTTGGGACTGTCCGCGATCACGGCAATTTCGGCAATTCGCGTATCGCCTGCGGCGATCATCGCAGCAATCGCACCGGCCTCGGCGCATGTGCCTTCGGGATAGGCGACATTTTCAACGTTACAGCCAGCATAGACCGCACCTGACGTCGCTTTAATAGCAGCACCTACTTTGAACTTTGAATAAGGCGCATAGGCATTTTCACGTACCGCGCGGGCTGTTTCGATCAAGCTCATCATTCTCTCCGTGTTGATTTAAGCAGACTGATCTTTGATGCGCGCGGATGCAAGACCCGACAACCAAGGCCATACTGCATCGAATGATTTGCCAAACGCCCCCAAACTGTGATTAACGACAGACAATAATTTCCGTTGCGGCAAGAAAATGGTTTAACATTAAACCATAGTTGGAGGGACCCATGACAGATAACGCAAAAGACAGCACACGACAGGCCGCGCTGGACTATCACCAGTTCCCCAAGCCCGGGAAACTTGAAATTCGCGCAACCAAACCTTTGGCGAACGGCCGCGATCTGTCACGTGCTTATTCCCCCGGCGTCGCCGAAGCCTGTCTCGAGATCAAAGCGAACCCAAACACCGCCCGCGATTACACAACACGCGGCAACCTTGTGGGCGTTGTGACCAACGGCACGGCGGTTCTTGGTCTTGGAAACATTGGCGGATTGGCCTCAAAGCCTGTCATGGAAGGCAAAGCCGTCTTATTCAAAAAGTTCGCCAATATCGATTGCTTTGATATTGAACTAAATGAACCCGACCCCGAAAAATTGGCCGACATTGTTTGCGCGCTTGAACCCACCTTCGGCGCGATTAATTTAGAAGACATCAAAGCACCCGACTGTTTCATTGTCGAAAAAATCTGCCGTGAACGGATGAACATCCCCGTGTTTCACGACGATCAACACGGTACGGCAATTGTTGTTGGCGCTGCCGCGACCAACGCGTTGCGCGTCGCTGGCAAGAAATTCGAAGACATCAAAATCGTCAGCACAGGCGGCGGCGCGGCTGGCATCGCATGTCTGAACATGCTCCTGAAACTTGGCGTGAAACGTGAAAACGTGTGGCTATGTGATATCGAAGGCCTTGTTTACAATGGCCGCGAAAAGGACATGACCCCGCAAAAAGCCGAATACGCCCAAGGCACGACACCAGCCACATTGAACGATGTGATCGCTGGTGCTGACATGTTCCTTGGCCTGTCTGGACCGGGCGTTCTGAAACCTGAAATGGTCGCGCAGATGACTGATGCGCCAATCATCTTTGCACTGGCCAACCCTACACCGGAAATCAGCCCGGCCGAGGCACGCGCAGTCAAGGCAGACGCGATCATCGCAACCGGCCGCAGTGATTTTCCGAACCAAGTCAACAACGTGCTGTGCTTCCCGTTCATCTTCCGCGGTGCGCTGGACGTTGGTGCGACCGACATCAACGACGAGATGAAGATCGCCTGCATCGAAGGTATCGCCGCCCTCGCCCGCGCCACAACAAGCGCCGAGGCAGCAGCAGCCTACACCGGTGAAAAGCTAACGTTCGGCGCCGACTACCTGATCCCGAAACCCTTTGATCCACGCCTGATGGGCGTTGTCGCCAGCTCTGTCGCGAAGGCAGCGATGGAAACAGGCATCGCCACCCGCCCCATCGCGGATATGACCGCATATAAGGCAAACTTGGACGGGTCCGTCTTTAAATCCGCGATGATCATGCGCCCCGTCTTTGACGCGGCACGCACTGTGACCCGCAGCATCGTCTTTGCCGAGGGCGAAGATGAACGGGTTCTGCGCGCATCCCAAGCTATCATGGAAGAAACGACAGACACGCCAATCCTGATCGGTCGTCCAGACGTAATCGCCCAGCGCTGCGAACGTGCCGGCCTGAAAATCCGCCCCGGCGTTGATTTCAGCATCGTGAACCCAGAAAACGATCCGCGTTACCGCGACTATTGGGAAACCTACCACAACCTGATGGCCCGCAAAGGCGTGACACCTGATCTGGCCAAGGCCATCATGCGCACCAACACCACAGCGATTGGTGCCGTCATGGTCCACCGCGGAGAGGCAGACAGCCTGATCTGCGGCACATTTGGTCAATTCCGCTGGCACCTGAAATACGTGACCGAGATCCTCGGAAACGAGACGCTCCACCCTGTTGGTGCCCTGTCTCTGATGATCCTTGAAGACGGTCCATTGTTCGTGGCCGACACACAAGTGAACTCGGAACCGACACCCGAACAAATCGCCGAAACCGTGATCGGAGCGGCCCGCCACGTGCGCCGCTTTGGGGTCGATCCCAAGATCGCGCTATGTTCGCACAGCCAGTTCGGCAACCTTGACTGCGACACAGGCGTACGTATGCGCGCTGCAATGGCGATCCTGGACAGCCAACCGCGCGACTTTGCTTACGAGGGCGAAATGCACATCGATGCCGCGCTAGACGTCGAACTACGCAACCGTGTCTTCCCAGACGCCCACCTTCCGGGCGCTGCAAACGTATTGATCTTTGCCAACACTGACGCCGCATCCGGCGTGCGCAACATCCTAAAAATGAAAGGCGGCGGCCTAGAGGTCGGACCGATCCTCATGGGCATGGGCAACCGCTGTCATATTGTCACACCATCCATCACGCCGCGCGGACTGCTGAACATGTCGGCGCTGGCGGGGACACCGGTTGCGCATTATGGCTAATAGATAATGCGCTTTGTGGCCTTTTAAATAAGGTCACAAAGCGTACTCCTATTCCCCAACTTGTCATCGTGTCGCGTTAATCGCTACGATGTAAAAAAGTTTACGCCCATCGAACTTCTTCAAACCAGACCGCTTGCCGGGTTGGCAACTGATGCGTAACACTTTCTCTCAGGTTGTTTTGGGAGGAACACATGGGATACGCGGACGTTTATGCAGCTTGGAAAGCTGACCCAGAGGCATTCTGGTTGGAACAAGCCAAAGCGATTGACTGGGTAACCCCCCCGACACGCGCGCTAAACGCCGATAACGCGCCGCTGTATGAATGGTTCACCGACGCAAAGGTAAATACCTGCTACAACGCCGTCGACCGTCATGTTGAAAATGGCCGAGGCGAGCAAACCGCGATCATCTACGACAGCCCGATCACACATACAAAGCGCGAGATTTCCTACGTCGAACTCCGTAACCGTGTGGCCAGCCTTGCCGGTGCTTTACGCGCCAAAGGCGTCGAAAAAGGTGATCGGGTCATCATCTACATGCCGATGATCCCAGAAGCACTCGAAGCAATGCTCGCCTGCGCACGACTAGGGGCAATCCATTCGGTCGTCTTCGGTGGGTTCGCTGCAAATGAATTGGCCGTACGGATCGACGACGCAAAACCCAAAGCCATCATCGCCGCCTCTTGCGGGATGGAGCCAGGGCGTGTGGTTCACTATAAACCGCTACTCGATGGTGCCATTGAAATGGCCGACCACAAACCCGACTTCACCGTGATCTTTCAGCGCGAACAAGAGGTCGCCGAACTGATCCCCGGTCGCGACTATAATTGGCACGGCTTCCAATACGGTGTCGCCCCTGCAGAATGCGTCCCCGTCGAAGGCAACCACCCTGCCTATATCCTCTACACCTCGGGCACCACGGGCGCACCCAAAGGCGTCGTACGGCCGACAGCAGGCCATCTTGTCGCGCTCAACTGGACAATGAAGAACATCTACAACGTCGACCCCGGCGATGTCTTCTGGGCGGCGTCAGACGTGGGCTGGGTCGTCGGCCACAGCTATATCTGCTATGCGCCGCTGATCCACGGCAACACAACGATTGTCTTCGAAGGCAAGCCCATCGGCACACCAGACGCCGGTACATTCTGGCGGGTCATCGAAGAACATAACGTCAAAACATTCTTTACTGCACCCACAGCGCTGCGTGCCGTGAAACGCGAAGACCCGACCGGCGAATTCTTAAAGGATTACGACCTGTCATGCCTCAATGCGATCTATCTGGCAGGCGAACGTGCCGACCCAGACACGATCAACTGGACGCAGGAAAAAACCGGCAAACCAGTCTATGACCACTGGTGGCAAACCGAAACCGGCTACACGATTGCAGGCAACCCCGTCGGAATCGAAGCTATGCCCGTCAAAATCGGATCACCCACCGTTGCGATGCCCGGCTACGACGTACAAATCCTAGACGAGGCTGGTCACCCGGTCGCATCGGGTGAGCTTGGCGCGATTGCGGTCAAACTGCCACTACCACCCGGCACTCTACCCACGCTTTGGAATGCCGAAGACCGGTTCAAAAAATCCTACCTCAACGCCTTCCCCGGCTACTATGAAACAGGCGACGCCGGGATGATCGACGACGATGGATACCTTTACATCATGGCACGCACAGACGACGTGATTAACGTCGCCGGTCACCGGCTATCCACTGGGGCCATGGAAGAAGTCCTTGCCGCGCACCCAGACGTTGGCGAATGTGCCGTGGTCGGGGTGACGGATGACCTCAAAGGCCAACTGCCGCTTGGTTTCATCTGCCTGAACAAAGGCTGTGACCGCCCGCACGATGAAATCATCAAAGAGGTCGTAAAATCCGTCCGCGACACCATCGGTCCCGTCGCCGCGTTTAAACTGGCCACCGTCGTAGACCGGCTCCCTAAAACGCGGTCAGGTAAAATCCTGCGCGGCACCATGGTCAAAATCGCCGACAACGCAGAGTTTAAGATGCCAGCCACCATCGACGACCCTGCAATCTTGGACGAAATCAGGGAAGCGTTAAAGCCACTAGGCTATGCCGTCTAGCTAACAACGGTTAATCAACAATGATTACTTGACCTGTAATCGCGCCTTCGACACTTTTGGCATAGGCGCGACCAACACGTTCGGACGATACCGGGTTATGGCCGGGAAACCATTCCCCGTATCGCGGAACAGAAACATCTAGCAAACCCGGGCTCACAACATTGACCCGTTGTCGGCGCGGCATCTCTATCGCGGCGCCGGTGACAAAACCTGCAAGTGCACCATTCGCGGTCGCAGCCCCTACCCCCATACGAATAGGATCACGATCCAGCACACCACTGGTCAACGTGAAAGAACCACCATCCACGACCGTTTTCAGCCCGGCCATAACCAAATTGATCTGGCCCAAAACCTTTTGCTGAAGCCCAGTCATCAGCGTTTCTTCAGTATGTTCTTCAAACGTACAGAACTCTACATCGCCAGCGGCCGACACGACAGCATCGACAGAACCAACCTGCGCGTACATTGCTTTAACGGATGCGCGATCAGACATATCGACACGGATGTCACCACTTGATCGCCCCACACGTATTAGATCATGGCGCCTGCCCAACTCATTACAAGCTGCCTTACCAATGTCACCATACGCACCGACAATAATGATCTTCATCTTTCAACTCCGAAATCGTGGCCTGATTAGTCAGGCACGGCAGAGGTAAAAAGGTCAAGCACATCGAGATGTACCGACATCACGCCACCAGCCACAACATATCCGGTACTGACATCAAAGGCGCGCAACGGTATTACTGCTGCATGAGCCACACCGACCTGATCCTGACCCCGACCCACGTTCGTTTTATGAACCGCCGTTTTCCCTGCACCATCGGGCGCGGCGGTCTGACGGCAGATAAAACCGAGGGCGATGGCGCAACTCCGCGTGGGTCCCATAGGATTGTCGAAATGCTATATCGGGCAGATCGCATAGCACGACCAGTACGCTGGGCGCGCCCTATCGGGCCCGCGGATCTCTGGTCAGACGACGTGAATGACCACGCCTACAACAGTCAGGTGCGCGCGCCACATGCGTTTAACCATGAACAACTGCGCAGGTCGGATCCGATGTATGATCTTATCTTGATTACCGATTGGAACTATCCCACCGCCACACCGCGTAAGGGATCGGCCATCTTTATACATCAATGGCGCGGGCCGGGGCGACCAACCGCAGGCTGCGTCGCATTCAGGCGCGATCACTTGCGTTGGATCGCGCAGCGCATCACGCCACAATCACAGCTTGTTATCGCATAACGTCTGGACCTTGTGTCATGATAAGTGCCAAACGGATTCTAAATAACACGAAAGACCAAAGCGCAATGACACCCGAAGATATCGAAAAACTTCCCTACCGCCCCTGTGTAGGGATCATGCTTGCCAACACACGTGGGCATATTTTTGCAGGACAACGGATCGACCGCGATACGGATGCTTGGCAGATGCCACAGGGGGGCGTCGATAAGGGTGAAAAAACCTATGATGCGGCATTGCGCGAACTAGAGGAAGAAACAGGCGTAACCGCCAACCTTGTGAGCCTAGATGCCGAAAGCGAGGGCCTCATTCCGTATGATTTGCCGCATGATTTGGTGCCCAATATCTGGAAAGGGCGCTATCGTGGGCAAGAACAGAAATGGTATCTGTTCCGCTTCCACGGCACCGATGACCAGATCAATATTGCAACCAAACACCCAGAATTTTCATCTTGGAAATGGATTTCTGCAGATGAATTAGTCGACGCGATTGTACCGTTTAAACGCGCCGTCTACGCGCAGATACTCGAAGAATTCCAAGATAAACTGTGAAAACATAAATTTTAATCTGCACGCGCCAAGGAACCCAGCACCGCAAACGTCATTATTCTAGAAGGCACTGCTTTGCCTTTGATAGATGGAGAAACGAATGAAACCGATCTTTCTAGCCGCCGCTTGCGCGATGATCGCAGGGCAAGCACAAGCCCTAAGCTGTATGCGCCCTGATCCGATTTCGACATTCAACCAAGTGGCCGCCGCACCGGATAATTACTATGTGCTGTACGGTACGCTGACCTTTGATGAATCCGCCTTGCCGCCTGCGCTTAGCAATAAAACAAACGATGTCCCTGCCCCGATATCAGCCCGTTTCAATGGCAAAGGACTGACCTACGACGGCTTTACGTCCGACTATATCAGCCCCGCAATTTTGCAGGTGGACTGCGTCGCAAATTACTGCGGCTCAGCACAAAGCGGCATCGAAGCATTGTATTTCGTCCGTGCTGACAACAGCCCCGTCATCATGACTGCAAGCGCATGTGGCGGGATGATTTTCCCGGAACCGACACAGGCCGTGCTTGATCAGCTCACGACCTGTATGCAAGGCGGTACATGCTCAGCGCAGTCGCTCCAATAACGCAAATGACGGGTGCCCGTCTTGGGGCAGGCCACGAGACGCTTGATAAGCCTTGATCGCGGCGCGTGTATTCGGGCCAATCTGCCCATCTACGCCGCCCGTCGAAAACCCGGCGTTGGTCAGACGCTGCTGCAATTCAGTCCGCTCTACACGGCGCAAACGACGCTCACCTGCGGGCCACTGCGCGCGTAGGGGGGCCATACCGCGAATCCGGTCACCTAAATGCCCAACCCCGATAATATACGCCTCGGCGTTGTTATAGCGCGAGATCACGTCGAAATTTCGGAAAACAAGGAACGCAGGCCCGCCAGCCCCGGTCGGCGTGATCAATGACGCATCGCCATAATTGGGAACCGCACGCCCATTCACATCGCCAACACCAGCCTGCGCCCATGCTGCTGGGCTGCGGGTCACACTGCGGCCTGTTTGGCTAAAGTCAAACCCGCGTGGCAGCAACACTTCAACACCCCAAGGCTGACCCTTTTGCCAGCCGAACCGTCGGAAATACGCCGCCGTCGACGCCAATGCATCGCTTGGGTCATCCGCCCAAATATCGCGGCGTCCGTCGCCAGTGAAATCAACGGCATAGGCCTCATAGGATGTCGGAATGAATTGGGTATGCCCCATCGCACCAGCCCATGATCCGGTCATATTCTGCGGAGCAACATCGCCATTTTGCAAAATCTTCAACGCAGCGATCAATTGGCTTTCAAAGAACCTGCCTCTGCGCCCCTCGTAGGCAAGCGTGGCAAGGGTCGATATTAACGGCGTACTGCCGCGCCTTTGACCATAGTTGCTTTCCATTCCCCAAACAGCCAGCACCACATGCGGTTCAACATTATAGGTCGCTTCGATCCGCGATAATAACCGGCCGTGCTGCTGCAACATTGCCCGACCGTTGCGGACGCGGTCATCCGACGCCGCGGTGGACATGTAATCCGCTAGGGGCTTTACAAATTCTGACTGGTTTCGGTCGCGATCAATACTGTCTTGCAGATATTGCGCTCCCTGAAATGCCGCATTGAACGTCCGGTCAGAAATTCCAGCCGCATGAGCCCTAGACCGGAAATTCGCAATCCAATTTCCAAACCCAAGTGCATCAGCAAATACTGGATTTGTCATTCCTAGCGCGGCCATACTCGCCGCGATGAAGTGCCTGCGTTTCATCTTACTCAACCTCACTATTTTAGGCACAATCTAATGCAGTCACACCACGTTCGACAATCAACTTAATGCTATCTGTCAGCTATAGTCAGTTACACGCTTGTTGCGACTGTGCATCGCTACCGCTGAAGGCTACGCTAACGCAATGAAACCAATCACCGATCCCAAAGTTCAAGCGGCCTATGACGCATTCCCGACTGATGCCCGCACATCGGCAATGATCCTACGTGATCTGATTTTTCAGGTCGCCAAAAATATACCAAAGGTCGGGGGGCTGACAGAAACGTTGAAATGGGGTCAACCATCATATCTAACCGCCACCAGTAAATCAGGCACAACCCTGCGCATCGGGGCACCCAAGACCGGCGGCTGCGCGATTTATGCCCACTGCGCCACGAACGTGATCAGCACCTACGCCGATACATTTCCGGGGCTCGACCAAATCGAAGGCACCCGTGCTGTGCATTTCAAACATAGCCAAGACATCGTGCCTGATCGGATCAAGCTCCTGATCCGGCACGCGCTAACCTATCATCTTTAATGCCGCGTGCGCTTGACCTTGCGGGCCGTTTTGGCGGCCTTTTTACGTGCAGACCCAACTTTGCGGCGTGCAGGTTTCCCGCGACCACGAACAGGACCGCGCGGCAATGTCCGGTCGTCGATTGATAGCAATTCAACGATCAACCCGCCGGTAACTGGCGCAGCTTCCGTCAGTTTGACAGTAACACGTTGCCCAAGCGAGATCATAAGCCCAGTATCGGACCCCATCAGCGTTTGGCTTTCTGCATCAAAATGGAAATACTCGCGCCCCAAGGTCCGAATAGGCACCATACCGTCCGCACCAGTTTCATCCAATTTCACGAAAACACCGAACTTAGCGATCCCGCTAATACGGCCTGTCATTTCAGCACCGATGCGATCAGACAAGAACGCCGCAAGGTAACGATCTGTCGTGTCGCGCTCGGCTGTCATTGACCGACGCTCCGTGTCCGAGATCAACTTGGCGGTGTCGGGCAGATGTTCGACATCCCAAGGGCTTAGCCCGTCGTCCCCCCAGCCGTGTGACGCAATCAGCGCACGGTGCACAATCAAATCTGAATAGCGACGGATCGGCGATGTGAAATGGGCATAGGCCCGCAATGCCAACCCAAAATGCCCAAAATTTTCTGGGTTATAGTAGGCTTGGGTCATCGACCGCAGCGTCGCGATATTCACTAGCTCTGCGTTTTCAGTATCCTTTGCTTGGCTCAGCAATCGGTTCAAGTGGGCTGTTTTCAATACCTGCCCCTTGGCCAAAACCAAGCCAGACGCATGCGCAACCTCGCGCAGCGCATCCAGTTTATCTGCGTTCGGTTCTTCGTGAACGCGAAACAACAGCGGTGACTTTTTAGCAACCAACGCTTCGGCAGCGGCGACATTGGCCAAGACCATGAATTCTTCGATTAAGCGGTGTGCGTCCAGCCGTTCTTTGAAGTTCACCGAACTGACCTTGCCATTATCATCCAGAACGATCTGACGCTCAGGTAGATCAAGCTCTAGCGGCTGGCGCTGTTCGCGGGCCTTTGTCAGGGCATCATAAGCAGCATAAAGCGGGCGAATAATGTCATCCAGCAATGGCGCAACCTTGTCGTTCACACGACCATCCATTGCGTCTTGGACTTCTTCGTAATTCAACGATGCTACAGATTTCATCAAGCCCCGATGGAATTCATGGCCGATCATGTTGCCAGCGGCATCAATCCGCATCGCGACGGCCAAACAGGCGCGCTCAACACCTTCGTGCAGCGAACACAGATCACCCGACAACCGGTCCGGCAGCATGGGCACAACCCGGTCAGGGAAATATGTCGAATTCCCGCGCTTGCGCGCCTCGATATCTAATTCAGACCCCGGTGTGACGTAATGTGCAACATCCGCAATCGCGACCCAGATGACAAAGCCATCTGCGTTCTTTGGGTCAGGGTCAGCCTCGACAAAACAGGCATCATCGTGATCGCGGGCATCCCATGGGTCAATCGTGACCAAAGGCATATCGCGCAGGTCTTTGCGACCCTTTAGGCCCGCAGGGCTAGCTGCGTCAGCCTCGGCGACCACTGCGTCGGGGAAATGATCGGGAATACCATGCTGATGGATCGCAATCAGTGACACGGCGCGCGGTTCTGTTGGGTCGCCAAGAACGGCAACGATACGCGCCTTGGGCAGACCCATGCGGCCCTTGGGGCCTGCTTGCTCTGCTTCGACCAGTTCACCATCTTTGGCACCGCCCGTCGCGCCTGCAGCAACGGTCCACTGCTTGTCTGCGCCCTTATCAATCGGAAGCACACGGCCACCTTCAGATTCCGCACGAAACACCCCCAATATCCGCATCGGGTTTGTGCCGATACGCCGGATCATGCGGGCGGTATGACTGTGATGTTCTGTTTTATCGACAGTCAAACGACCCAATATCCGATCACCCTTACCAAGGGCTGGATCACTAGACCTCAACATCATCAAGATAACAGGCTCTGCGCCTTCGCCCTTCCATTCAAGCGGGCGGGCAAACAGGTCACCATCAGCATCAGGTCCGGTGATTTCCAACACAGACACAGGCGGCAAATCTTCTGCATCGCGGTAACTGCTACGCCGCTTCGTCAGCTTACCTTCTTCCTCAAGTTCCTTGAGCAAACGTTTTAAATCAATACGGGCAGCACCCTTAATACCAAAGGCCTTCGCGATATCGCGTTTTGCAGCTTTGGTTGGGTTTTGGGCGATCCATTCAAGGATCTCGGACTTTGAGGGAATACGTATCATGCGGCAGGCCTACCACGGAAGAATAAGCGCGTCACGGGGATTGAAGCAAGCGCGCCGACACAACAGCAAGAATAAGCCGCGCGTAGGCAACGTGCGCCAAGCGGTCGCCGTTACAACGCGCGCAACATATCCTTATGCGGAATCCCCGCGTCGTCATAAAACGGCCCTTCGGCGACAAAGCCCAACTTTTCGTAGAAACCAATCGCATGATCTTGCGCGCTTAGCTTCGCGCGACTAATGCCTGAAATTGTGCGCAGGTGATCCATTGATGCCAGCACCAACTTAGCGCCAAGCCCTGTTCCGCGTTGATCCTTCAACACACATATCCGGCCGATTTTCCCAGTATCACCAACAATCAACAAGCGGGCCGTACCAACAGGCCGCCCATCGACGGTCGCAAGCATGTGGATAGCACTGTCATCCAGATCATCCAGTTCCTCGGATTCAGAGATGCCCTGTTCATCCATAAACACAGCACGGCGCAGCGCGATGCAGGGTGCGTAATCCCTAACGACACTAATCATGCGAAATAATCCGTCAGGATGCGCTTATAGATCGCCTTAAGCTGACCAATCTGTTCGACCAACACGCGTTCATCGACCTGATGCATGGTCTTACCAACAAGTCCAAATTCGACCACCGGACAATGGCTTTTCACGAAACGCGCATCCGAAGTGCCCCCTGATGTAGATAGCTCTGGTGTGCGTCCAGTCTCGGCCTTGACGGCATTTCCAATCAGATCAGATAAATCGCCCGGCGGCGTGACAAAGCTTTCGCCGGATACTTTGACCTTAGTATCAACATCAACGCCAAAGGTGCCTTTGATCTGCGCGACTTCCTCAGCCAACCAATCAATGATCGACTGACTGCTGTGCGCGTCATTGAAACGGACATTCACTGCGGCAGTACATGACGCGGGGATCACGTTGGTTGCCGGGTTGCCCGTGTCAATTGTAACCACAGCCAATGTCGACGGGTCGAAATGATCCGTCCCTTCGTCCAACACATGTGACGATAACCGGTCCACCAAACGCGCCATCGCCGGCAATGGGTTGTTGGCGCGGTGCGGATAGGCCGAATGGCCTTGTTCACCATGCACAGTAAACCAAGCCGTCAACGACCCGCGTCGCCCGATCTTCATGGTTTCACCCATCTCGCTTGGGCAGGTCGGCTCACCTACAAGGCAAACAGACATTGCTTCATTGTTCGCGGCCATCCAATCAAGCAAAGCAGTTGTACCATCCAGCGCATCCGCCTCTTCATCGCCAGTGATCGCGAGCACAACAGCGCCATCAGGCGGGGTATCTTGCACAAAATCAATGGCGGCGGCAGCAAATGCCGCAACACCCGATTTCATATCAGTCGCGCCACGACCGTACATATATCCGTCTTTGATTTCAGCGCCGAACGGATCAACCGTCCAATCTTCCCGGTTACCAATCGGCACAACATCCGTGTGGCCATTAAATCCAAACGTCCGGTTCGCACCCTGACGCCCCCAACGGGCATAAAGATTTGCGATACCCCCGCGATCTACACGTGTGCAGGTAAACCCACCCTCGGTCAGTAGCTTTTCCAACAACACAAGCGCCCCCCCTTCAACCGGGGTCACCGAAGGGCAACGAATTAGATCGGCGGTCAAAGCAACGGGATCGATAGGCATGAACAGGTCTCCTTTGCGCTATGGCTAGCCGTTGCCGCCAAAGGATGCAATTTTGAATTGGGCACAAACGCGCGAATAGAAATAAACAAAAAACCCGCCGCAGTTTCCTGCGACGGGGTAATTTCATAACGCCTAAGCGGTGACTTATTCGTCGCCGCCTTTAAGAGCCGCACCAAGGATATCACCCAAGGATGCGCCAGAGTCAGAAGAACCGAACTGCTCAACTGCTTCTTTTTCTTCAGCAATTTCGCGTGCTTTGATCGACAGACCCAGCTTGCGTGTCTTGGAGTCGATGTTGGTGACGCGAACGTCGACCTTGTCGCCTACGCCGAAACGCTCTGGACGCTGCTCTGCACGGTCACGGGACAGGTCAGAACGACGGATGAAGGATTTCGCGCCTTCATAGTCAACTTCGATGCCGCCATCTTCGATCTTAGTCACTTCAACAGTGATGATCGAACCGCGCTTCACGCCGCCAACAGCTTCTGCGAACGGATCACCGTCCAGTGCCTTGATGGACAGAGAAATACGCTCTTTCTCAACGTCAACTTCAGCAACCTTGGCTTTCACAACGTCACCCTTGCGGAAATCGCCGATGACGTCTTCGCCGCGGCCTTCCCATGTCAGGTCAGACAGGTGAACCATGCCGTCGATGTCGCCTTCAAGGCCAATGAACAGACCGAATTCGGTGATGTTCTTGACTTCGCCTTCGACTTCAGTGCCCTCAGGGTGTGTCTCAGCAAAGACTTCCCATGGGTTGCGCTGTGTCTGCTTCAGGCCCAGTGAAACGCGACGCTTAGCAGAGTCGATTTCCAGAACCATGACTTCAACTTCTTGCGAAGTAGACACGATTTTGCCTGGGTGTACGTTTTTCTTTGTCCAAGACATTTCAGAAACGTGCACAAGACCTTCAACACCGGCTTCCAGCTCAACGAATGCGCCGTAATCAGTGATGTTCGTCACGCGACCCTGGTGAACAGAACCAAGGCTGAATTTCGCTTCAACAGCATCCCATGGATCGTCCTGCAGCTGCTTCATGCCAAGGCTGATACGGTGGGTTTCTTTGTTGATCTTGATGACCTGCACCTTGATCGTCTCACCAATTGTGAGGATCTCGGATGGGTGGTTCACACGGCGCCATGCCATGTCAGTCACGTGCAGCAGACCGTCAACACCGCCAAGGTCAACGAACGCACCGTATTCGGTGATGTTCTTGACGACGCCGTCAACTTCTTGGCCTTCAGTCAGGTTGCCGATAACTTCGGCGCGCTGCTCAGCACGAGACTCTTCAAGGATAGCACGACGCGAAACAACGATGTTGCCACGACGACGGTCCATTTTCAGGATCTGGAACGGCTGCTTAAGACCCATCAATGGGCCCGCATCGCGTACAGGGCGTACATCAACCTGAGAACCCGGCAAGAACGCAACCGCGCCGCCCAGATCTACAGTGAAACCACCTTTAACGCGGCCAAAGATTGCGCCATCGACGCGCTCTTCGTCAGCATATGCTTTTTCCAGACGATCCCAAGCTTCCTCACGGCGCGCCATCTCACGAGAGATAACAGCTTCGCCTTTGGCGTTCTCAACTTGGCGCAGGAACACTTCTACAGTGTCACCAACAGCCAGTTCAGCGTCTTCACCTGGGTTTGCGAATTCTTTAAGATCAACGCGGCCTTCCATTTTGTAGCCGACGTCGATGATAGCTTGGCCAGCCTCGATTGAGATGACTTTGCCTTTGACAACCGAACCTTCAGCCGGTGTGTCCATTTCGAAGCTTTCGTTCAAGAGTGCTTCAAACTCTTCCATTGTATTAGCCATGTGGCGTCGTTTTCCTAACGTTTTGGTTTTATACGGGCCGAGCGGTTGTCTCCGCCGGTCTTTTAAGTGAATGCCCACCTGCGGTGAGACGGATTACAATTGGTCTGGGCACCATTACGAACATAAAACAACAGGGCCGGTTCAACACCGACCCCGCTCAAGTCTCACGCCCGCACCTGTTCCGATGCTTCGACAGGGCGGCGTATAGGCCCGTTTTGTTAAGTTTGCAAGGGATTTTGACTCTTTTACAGACGCCACTCAGCAAGCAAATCCATCAAATCCACACACCGCGACCGAACCGAGGGGCAGAAAGCAAAGCGCCCTCCCCGTGGGGAGATTCGTGTGTTGCCAAATCGAAGATTTGGCAACATCAATCCTGCTGACGTGTATCATCGTCATCTTAACCTGAATAGACAGCATTCAGAATGCTTTCATGCTGGGGCAAGTATACTTCTGCAAGAAACGCCACTTTGCTCCAATCATAATAGTTTGGGTTGTCGTCGGGCAGATTGTAGCGTTCATCAGGCAAGCCTGAAAAGTCGCTCCCATTGTCCCGAACAAATATTGAATAATCCATATTTTTTCCAAATCCATCATTGGAATCAAGAATTTTTCGTCCCATCAATGGAGTAAGGCGTACCCTCCTGAGCATATCTTCTGAGATTTTCGAACCTCCCGCCATGTCCCTAAATGCCAAGAATACCAACAATGGCAGGTCCAAATGAAGATGAGGATGACACCGAAGCGCAATCTCAACTTTCATCAGCACACGTTTGATTTGACGCATTGAGAGCCCACTCGCCGGGGCGAGCTTCTCAGTTAGTTCTGCGGCAAAATCTCGCGAAAATACTCGACTATCTCCGAAGGCTTTAAAATCAGGAAACGTTTCCAAAAGAATTTGGGCTGCAGCCCGCCCCAATATCGCATCATTGCGGGGCAGCTCCAAACGAATATCAACGAATTTATCCAGATAGCGTTCACCTTCTTCTGAGCTTCCGTGCTGGCGATTTGCAATCCGTTCCAAATAGTCCGCGTTCACCATAAGAACGAAAACAAAGCCCTTTTGATCAAACACCAACTTCATCGCTTCGAGCAAAGCGATGGCATATTCGGGATGACAACGATCCAATTCGTCGATCAAGACGACAATTCTCTTGTTTGGCCTTCCAACGGTGAGGGTATTAAACAATGCAGTTAATTGCTCGGGCAGTTCCTTCGTGCGCGCTTCATCGGCACGTAACTGATGGGCGATCAATCCCCCCAAGTACTCTGATACCTCGGTGCCTACATCCGACATCACTTGATCGAGTGCCTTCTCAGCATCTGTCGTTGCATTATCTCCGTCAACGTATGCTTCCGCAATTTGATCTGCAGCGTTGCGGACAAGTGCATTCACCGCGATCTTCGCCCCAACAGAGCCAATCTTTTTGACTGCGCTTAGGACTTGCTTGCGCCGCTCTGGATCTGCATCGGGCACCAGCCCCAATAACGCGCCTAAGAACGTCACAACAGGATCACCGGAATGGTCTGACTGTTGCGCATCTATCTCGACCACGACTTCTTCTACGCTACGCAAATGCTGCGCCCAAGCCTTTCGGAAGAAAGTTTTGCCGTGACCAAATCGCGCCTCGATTGAAATGACCTTCGACTCTGGCCGACCTTCATCCTCATTGATGGACTGGATGAGCCGTGTGTATGTTTCGCCGATTGCTTTGTAGCCAAGCATATCTTTTGGGTTTTCCCAAGGGTCGGCGGAAGAATCGTTCACCATGAAAATACCAATCTAAAATTCTTTGGGTCAGCATTTCCAACGCAATCATTAATTGCAATCACAAATCTTAACGCGCGCCCCATTGACCAGCCTACCACACCTCAAAACCACACAACCTGCCATACGCTGTGCATACGCGAAACATACGCGATGCAGACCGTGTATTTCTTATGTTTTTAAGGTAAAAACGCGCGTTAACCCGCCCGCACGTTGCGCGAGCGTGGCACAGCACCGTACGGTGTTAACCTAATCGCGCCTGCACGATCTCAATCGCGCGTGCCACGGCCTGATCAATCGTCATGTCAGATGTATCAATCAGCACGGCATCATCAGCAGGGATCAAGGGGGCCGTTTCACGGCTGCGGTCGCGTGCGTCGCGTTCCTTCACATCCGCCAAAACTTGATCAAGCGTGATGTCCATCCCCTTGCCCGTCAGCTCTTTGAACCGCCGTTCGGCGCGGCATTCCGCGCTCGCCGTGACAAACAGTTTCGCGCCCGCATCGGGACAAATCACCGTCCCAATATCGCGGCCATCCAACACAGCACCGCCATCACGACCCGCAAATTTCTGTTGAAAATCAACAAGCGCGCTACGAACATCGGCAATCACAGCAATCTCGCTCGCCGCTTGCGCAACAGCCGGAGTACGCAGGCTATCGTCCTCTAAATCAACAGGATCAAGCGCACGAGCCGCCGCAATCGGATCGGCGCCAGCCAGCACCTTCGCACCAACAGCACGGTACAGCAGGCCAGTATCCAGATGCGCAAAACCAAAATGCGCAGCAACCGCCTTGCTGATCGTACCCTTACCTGCCGCAGCGGGGCCGTCTATGGCGACGGTAAAGCTCATGCGTTGTCACGTACAAGCTGCGCACCAAGGTTCCCCATCAGTGTTTCAAAAATCGGGAAAGACGTCGCGATAGGCGATCCATCATCAACGGTCATAGACTTTTGCGTCGCCATCCCCATCACCATGAATGACATGGCGATCCGGTGGTCCAACACGCTGGCCACGGTCACACCACCCGGCACATTGCCATGGCCCAGCCCGGTGACTTTCCACCAATCATCGCCTTCGTCCACTTGCACGCCTGCAGCGCGCAACCCCTTGGCCATCGCATCAATCCGGTCGCTTTCTTTGACACGCAGCTCTTTGACACCCTGCATATCGGTCACCCCCTCCGCAAAGGACGCAACGACCGACAACACCGGATATTCGTCGATCATGCTTGCCGCACGCGCAGGCGGCACAGCGATGCCCTTGAGGTTAGGCGAAAACTTCGCACGCAAATCCGCGACCGGCTCACCACCTTCTTCGCGCATGTTCTCGTACGTCAGATCCGCGCCCATTTCCTTTAGTGTGGTGAACAGGCCAGCACGGGTTGGGTTCAGCCCGATGTTGGGAACCAGAACATCAGAACCCGGTGTAATAATCGCAGCACAAACTGGGAATGCCGCCGAGGATGGATCACGCGGCACAACGATCGTCTGCGCCTGCAATTCTGGCTGGCCATCCAAGGTAATCACGCGACCCTCATCTGTTTCCTCAACGGTCAAGGTAGCGCCAAAGCCCTGCAGCATACGTTCAGTATGATCGCGGGTGGCTTCTTTTTCGATGACCACGGTCTGGCCAGATGTATTCAAGCCAGCCAACAGCACGGCCGATTTCACCTGCGCCGACGGCACTGGAACAACATAGCGCACAGGCACCGGATCAGCAGCGCCCACCAGCGTCATGGGCAAGCGCCCACCCTGTCGACCGACAGTCTGCGTTCCGAACAATGCCAGCGGATCAGTCACACGGCCCATCGGGCGGCTGTTCAACGACGCGTCACCAGTGAAGGTTGCGGTAATCGGTGATGTCGCCATCGCCCCCATAATCAACCGCACCCCAGTGCCAGAGTTCCCGCAGTCGATCACATTTTCAGGCTCAGCGAACCCGCCGACGCCGACGCCCTGCACAGACCATTCACCGCCACCGTGATCAGTCACAGTCGCACCGAATGCACGCATCGCTTTTGCGGTGTCCAACACGTCTTCGCCTTCCAACAGGCCAGTCACACGCGTTTCACCAACCGATAACGCCCCCAGAATAAGCGAGCGGTGCGAAATAGATTTGTCGCCGGGCACATTGGCCTCACCCTTCAGTGGGCCACAAGGGCGGGACGTCATGGGAATAGGGGTACCGTGACCTGACATAAGACTTTCCTTTACTAATCAAAAGCGTCTTAACGCAGGGCTAGCAGAGGGTCTACTCTATCTCTCGCTTTGTACGAAATACTCCCGCCGGAGGCGCCAACGTCACACCCGCCGAAAGGTCAGATAATGCGGTGTACGGCCTTCACGCAGTGCTTTTTGTTCGTAGCGGGTGGAAATCCAATCAGACCACGGGTCGCGCCAATCTGCCGGGCCTTCAGCCAGCCATTCAAAGCCCGCACGCGGCACCTGCTCCAAAGTCTGGCGCACGTAATCGGTTATATCCGTCGCAACGCGCAGCTCTGCTTCGGGTTTCATCACACGATGTAACGGCAAAAGATGTTCAGGTGTCACGAAACGACGGCGATGATGGCGCTTTTTCGGCCAAGGGTCAGGGTAGTTCAAGAACACTTTGCTCAGACTGTGGTCCGGCAAAACATCAAACAGGTCACGCACATCGCCCGGATGAACGCGCAAGTTATCAACATTAGCCTTGCGAATTTTACCAAGCAGCATCGCGACACCGTTGATAAACGGCTCGCAACCGATCAGCCCAATGTCAGGATAGGTTTCCGCCATGTGAACAAGATGCTCACCCCCGCCAAAGCCGATTTCCAGCCAGACATCTTTGCCCGGAAACACGTCGTTCAGGTCAAGTGGATTACGATCAGGGTTTTCTTCCCAGCTAATTACGCCGGGCGACAGTGGCAAAAGATCGTTTTCCAGATAGTCCTGCTGACTAGTCCGGATCGTCTTGCCACGAAAGCGCCCATAAAAGTTGCGCCAAGGAGCGCCCGAGGGATGTCTATCATTTTTCATGGCGCTGCCTTACCAAGCCTGTGGCTACAGCGCAATTACCTCAATCGCGCAGAGTCCCCACGAAAAAAGGGCGCCACTGTGGCGCCCTTATCAAACAGACTGACTGTTCGTTTTATACTGCGGCTTTTAGCGCCTCGACCAAGTCAGTGCGTTCCCAGCTAAAGCCGCCGTCCGCATCTGGTTCGCGACCAAAGTGGCCATAGGCCGCTGTCCGTTCAAAAATCGGCTTGTTCAGGCCAAGGTGGCTACGAATGCCACGCGGCGTCAGATCCATGACCTGTGCGATTGCGCGTTCGATTTCTTCTGGGCGCACTTCGCCAGTGCCATGTGTGTCTGCGTAAATCGATAGCGGCTTAGCCACACCAATCGCATAGCTCAGCTGAATGGTACAACGGTTCGCCATACCGGCAGCCACAACGTTTTTGGCAAGGTAACGCGCGGCGTATGCAGCCGAACGATCAACCTTGGTCGGGTCTTTACCAGAAAACGCACCGCCACCATGCGGGGCTGCGCCACCATATGTATCAACGATAATTTTACGCCCAGTCAGGCCTGCATCACCGTCGGGACCGCCGATGACGAATTTGCCCGTTGGGTTAACCCACCATTCAGTTTTTGGTGTGATAAACCCAGACGGCAGAACCTCGCGGATGTAAGGCTCAACAATCGCACGAATATCGTCGCTGGTCTGGTCTTCGTCACGGTGCTGCGTTGACAGCACAATAGATGTGACTTCGACAGGCTTACCGTTTTCGTAGCGAACAGAAACTTGGCTTTTTGCGTCGGGGCGCAGTGTCGGCTGTTCGCCAGATTTGCGGACCTCTGCCAGTCGGCGCAAAATTGCATGCGCGTATTGGATCGGCGCAGGCATCAATGCTTCGGTTTCGGTTGTGGCATAGCCGAACATGATACCTTGGTCGCCGGCACCTTCGTCTTTGTCCGCTGCCGCATCGACCCCTTGCGCGATATGCGCGGACTGTTCATGCAACAAGTTCGTGATCTTACAAGTCGCGTGGTGGAACTTGTCCTGCTCGTACCCGATATCTTTAATACAAGCGCGGGCGATGTCTTCGACGCGGCCCATATAATCTTTTAGTTTGGATTGATCAGATAGCCCAACTTCCCCGCCGATCACCACGTGATTGGTTGTCGCAAAAGTTTCGCACGCAACGCGCGCTTCGGGTTCTTCGGACAAGAATGCATCAAGGATCGCATCTGAAATCCGGTCGCACACCTTATCCGGGTGCCCCTCGGAAACAGATTCCGAAGTAAATGTGTAGTTTTGTCGTGCCATTGGGAAGTGCTCCAGTAAATTAACCCGCCACGTCAGGAAGCCGTTGTGACAGAACTACGGTTGGGTCTATGCTTCGGTTTTGTGCGCGTCAATCACTATCGCGCCGAGGCCACGCATAGAGCCCCAACGTTAATAAAGCGTTTACTATGATCAGCAACCAATCGCCCCAACGCGCATACAGCGTAATCGGCAGTGCCAAAGGTAGAGCCAGATCAATCACCCCATGCGTATTCAATGGCAACGCCCCGACTATACGCCCATGCGGATCTATCATCGCGCTTACGCCTGTGTTCGCGACGCGAACCATCGGTAGCCCCTGCTCAATCGCGCGCAACCGTGCCTGCGCGAGGTGCTGAAAAGGACCCGCAGCCTGCCCGAACCATGCATCGTTGGTGATTAACAACAAAAACCGTGGACGGCCCGTCGCCCCATCAAGTTCTTCAGCGAATATGCCCTCATAGCAAATCAGCGGGATCGCCTCTCCGATGCCCGGAATGGTGACCCGGGCCTCAGCCACGCCGGGCGCAAATCCTGCCCCATCCGTTGTCGCAAGCCCATGAATACCGAACCGCCCCAAAAGATCACCACCCGGAATGTATTCTCCAAACGGTACAAGGTGGCGTTTATCGTATATCTGCTGCAAAACGCCGCCCTGCCCCATAACGACCAAGCTATTGAAATACTGCTGCGCCTCATCACGACGCTGAATCCCGAACACCAACGGGGCACCCCTTGCTGCCTCATCAAGTAGGCTGAGGTCTGATTGCACGTAATTCAGTAGGTATGGCACCGCTGTTTCTGGCCATACGATCAGGTCAGGCACATCGCCCTGCCCGGTCATTTCGACCATGCGGTTCACAAATGTCTCGCGAAATTCAGGATCCCACTTTTGATGCTGAGGCGCATTCGGCTGCACCAAGCGCACGGTCGGTGCAGCGTCACCAAGAAGAGCCGTAGGCGGCACACAAAGCCACCCCAGCCCAACGAGCGCAGCCAAAAGCCCAATACCAAAAAAACGAGCGCGACCGAATAACGCAAAAACAGCCCATGCCGCGATGACTGTTACCAATGTCAATAAATGCGGGCCACCATATGCGGCCAATTGCGCAAGCGAAGTCGGCACCCAAATATGTCCAAGCAATGCCCAAGGAAAACCGGTTAATATCAATGAACGTGTCAATTCAGCCCATATAAGTGCCCCCCCCAAGGCGAGCGGTGAGCGCGGTATGAAACGGTAAGACACATAGGCGAAACACGCCCAAAACGCAGCTGCGCCCGCTGCCATCATTGCAATTGCAAAGGGCGCCATCCATCCGTGACGTGAAACATCAACCAAAAACGGCTCTATGATCCAACGCAATGAAAATGCAAAATACCCTACCCCAAACGCCCAGCTCTGAAAGGCGGCTTGTCGGGCAGATGCACTGGCGGAATGAACCGCCATCAATAGGGCTAGGGCGAAAACCGTAGCGAACCACATATCCTGTGGTGCCTGACCAAGCCCAGCAATCGCGCCAGCCAACATCAGAATGCAAAAGCGTGTCCATCGCGAAAGGCCAGCGAAGGCCGCGGTCATCTTAGGCGTCCTGTGCGCTTGGTAATCGCACGCGCAAGCGCTTAATCCGGCGCGGGTCTGCATCGACAACTTCGAATTCCGGCCCATCCGGGTGCACGATCACTTCGCCCCTCGCAGGTAAATCTCCCGAAAGCATAGTCACCAAACCGCCAAGCGTATCGATTTCTTCCTCGTCGATTTCATCGTGGTCAGTGAGCTTCATGCCGATTTCAGCCTCAAATTCTTCCAGCTCGGTCCGCGCTTGCGCCATATAGACGCCGGGCTTTTCCATGAACCAGCTTTGGGCTTCTTCGATATCGTGTTCGTCTTCGATTTCACCGACGACTTGCTCGATCAAATCCTCAATGGTCAACAACCCATCTGTCCCGCCATATTCGTCAATGACCAACGCCATATGTATTCGCTCTGCTTGCATTTTTTGCAACAAGACGCCCAATGGCATCGAAGGCGGCACATACATCAAAGGGCGCAACATATCGCGTAGATTCATATCAGGCGTGTCACCGTTAAACCCGTGACGCAGCGCAAAATCCTTGAGGTTCACCAATCCAAGCGGGGTATCCAGCGTGCCGTCATAGACAGGCAATCTGGTCAGGCCACAATCCCGAAACACCTGTAGCAGGTCATCCTTCGAGATCGAAACTGGCACGGCGACAATATCGGTCGTGGGTACAGCAACATCTTCAACCCGCTTACGGCGCAAGTTTAGCATACCCAACACATAGCGTGTTGGCTGGCTATCCTCAGATGGTGCATCTTCGTGCACCTCTGGGATCCCTTGGGGACGGAATACATTGTTCACTCGAGCCCAAAAGCCCGGTGTTATAACATCTTGATCCATATGCGCGCTTTGCGCTGCGATAGATGGACCGTCGTTCTTGTCGCCCATTTCTTCCTTACCTATGCGGGCAATATCGCCCTATCGTTCCCTATATGGGTCAGAAATACCCAGTTTGCCAAGTATTTGTGTTTCTAACCCTTCCATCAGGGCGGCATCTTTATCACGTTCGTGATCAAAGCCCAGTAGGTGTAATGTCCCGTGCACCACTAAATGCATCGTATGATCTTCGATCAACTTTTCTGCTTCGGCAGCCTCGCGAGCGCATGTTTCAAAGGCGATCGCGATATCACCCAGCTCTGCTTCCATCGGGAGTTCAGGCGTATCAGGCATGGCGCCATCTACCTCAGCCGCCCGCTCTTCAGAAGGCCAGCTTAACACATTCGTCGGCGAAGGCTTGCCACGAAAATCGGCATTCAACACGGCAATCCGTGCATCATCGCAGGCCAAGACACTGATTTCGAACTCTGATGGGTCAAGCCCTAGATGCGAAAGCGTCATATCCGCACCCCGCTGCGCCACAATTTCAATATTTAACCAACGAATATCTTCAACAATGCAGTCAACTGTCACTTTATATCATCTTTTTCATAGGCTTCGATAATGGCAGCAACCAATGGGTGGCGCACAACATCTTTTGAGGTGAAATAGTTAAAACTTACTTTCGGAATGCTTTTCAACAAACGCTCTGCATCCCATAGGCCAGAATTCACGCCGCGCGGCAAATCGATCTGTGTACGATCACCGGTGATGACCATCCGCGACCCTTCGCCAAGCCGTGTAAGGAACATCTTCATCTGCATGGTCGTGGCGTTCTGGGCCTCATCCAGCACCACAAAGGCGTTGGACAAGGTTCGCCCACGCATAAAGGCCAAAGGTGCGATTTCGATCACCTTTTCCTCCATCATCTTCGCGGCCTGTTTCCCCGGCAAGAAGTCGTTCAACGCATCATACAGCGGCTGCATGTAGGGATCGACCTTGTCCTTCATGTCACCGGGCAAATATCCCAGTTTTTCACCTGCTTCGACAGCGGGGCGGGACAGAATGATTTTGTCCACATGCCCCGATATGAGCATATTCACACCAACGGCGACTGCTAGATATGTCTTACCAGTCCCCGCAGGGCCGATACCAAAGGCCAATTCCTTGTCGAACAGCGATTTCACATAGGCCTTTTGAGCGTCAGTGCGCGGCTCAATCAATTTTTTACGGGTTTTAATTTCTACCCGCGCAGTTTCACCTTTAAAAAGCTCTGCCTGCTCGGACGGTCCTGCAGGACCGCGGACAGATTCCGGCCCCATACGCAGTTCTCTATCGATGTCGCCAGCGTCAAGACTTCGCCCTGCCTCAAGCCGACCATAAAGTGATTTCAAAACCTCTTCAGCAGTCTTGCGCGACGCGTCATCGCCCAAGACCGAAAGCTGATTACCACGGCGCACAATCTGCACACCCAAACTGTTCTCAATTGTCGTCAAGTTGCGGTCGTATTCGCCGCAAAGGTCAATCAGCAAGAAATTGTCAGGAAATTCCAAATCGATTTCAGTGACAGTGTCAGCGGGTGGGGTCAGCGCACCTGTGGCCAAACGGCTCTCCTTTGAGTCTTTATCGCTCTATCGTGGCAAGGGAATGCTGCATGTGCAAGAAGAGTCCGCAGAATGTCACGGAAATGATAAGAAAATGACTGCTGATCGCGATGGTTTCGAAGCTATTTTACGCGACCAACTGGCCTTTGAGCGAATTCGCGCTGTCATCAACGATTTTCACACGGCGCACAGTTCCTAGAACATCGGCAGGTGCCTCTGCATATACGGCGTGCAAATACTGTGACTTTCCGATCATCTGCCCTGCTTCGCGGCCTGCCTTTTCAAACAGAACCTTCACTTCGCGGCCAACCATCGATGCCTGTGTGGCCTGCTGTTGTTCACGCAACAAGCCTTGCAAACGCTGCAAGCGGTCATTCATCACATCTTCAGGCAACTGCGGTTTTTCAGCGGCTGGCGTGCCGGGGCGGGTTGAATATTTGAATGAATAGGCTTGCCCATAATGCACATCGCGGACTAACTGCATCGTGTCTTCGAAGTCTTCTTCGGTTTCACCGGGGAAGCCAACGATGAAATCGCCCGACAAAAGCAAATCAGGGCGCGCTGTCCGGATGCGCTCGATCAGGCGCAGATATCCTTCGGCTGTGTGCTTACGGTTCATCGCTTTAAGAATACGATCAGAACCTGACTGCACTGGAAGATGCAGATACGGCATGAGCTTTTCGCAGGTGCCATGCGCGTCGATGAGCGCGTCATCCATGTCGTTGGGGTGGCTTGTGGTAAAGCGAATGCGTTCCAGCCCGTCGACCTTGTCCAATTCCCAAATCAAACCTGCCAAGCCGCCGTCATGGCCATGATAGGCGTTGACGTTCTGACCAAGCAAGGTGATCTCGCGCACGCCTGCTTCGACCAATTCTTGCGCCTCACGAATGATGCGGTCAGCCGGGCGCGATACTTCGGAGCCTCGCGTATATGGCACAACGCAAAAAGCGCAGAACTTGTCGCAGCCCTCTTGCACGGTCAAAAATGCGGTGGGCGCGCGCTTGCCTTTGCTCCGGCCCTTGAGGGACGCGAATTTATCGTCTTCTGGAAAATCAGTATCCAGTGCTTTTGCACCAGTTTGCAGCGCATCGTCCATCGCTGGCAGGCGGTGATAACTTTGCGGCCCAACCACCAAATCGACCATTGGCGCGCGACGCATGATTTCCTCGCCCTCGGCCTGCGCAACACAACCGGCAACGCCAATTTTAAGATCAGGCTTTTCAACCTTAAACGCCTTCATTCGACCAAGCTCTGAATATACTTTCTCGGCGGCCTTTTCGCGAATGTGACATGTATTCAGTAGAATCATGTCCGCATCTTCGGGCGTCTTTGTTTCGACATAGCCCTTGCCGCCCAGCGCTTCGGCCATGCGTTCGCTGTCATAGACGTTCATCTGACAGCCGTAAGTCTTGATATATAGCTTTTTAGGCTCTGACATGGTGTGCTCTTGGCTATGGTGGGTTGATGGCCTTCTAACGGCTTGTCGGTTTGCTTGCAATGCAAGGCATTTTAGCACAGTTTACAGCGACAAACTTGGATGCCACCGACATGCACTACCCCGACCTCCCCGCGCTCGTGACAGATAGTAAGGCCGCGCCCCTGAAAGGGCCGATCGCGCTAATACTGGTCGAAGACGGCATTGAAATTGAAAGCACAATTTCACATCACGTTGCTCTCGGCTTTGGTCAACTCGTGCTGTTTTGCCCGGCGGACTTCCATCTCCCAGACGACATGCCCGCGAATTTGCACAGGGTTGATTTTGATGTCACCGCTGATGGTGCATTGGCGACAATCGTAAATGCAGTTGTTAAAACCGCACCCGGGCAATGGATCTATTACTGCTACAACGCAGAATATCTGATGTTCCCCTTTTGCGAGACACGAAGCATCGGTGAGATGCTAAGCTTTATGGCCGAAGAACGTCGTGACTGCGTGCTTTCGTATACTGTTGATCTTTACGCACGCGATCTGGGTGACACACCAAGTGCCGTCGATCGCAATGCCGCCTATTTCGACCGCACTGGCTATTTTGCGCTTGCCCGACAAGATGGAACGGGCGAAACCCTAGAACGGCAACTTAACATTTTCGGCGGCTTGCGCTGGCGCTTTGAGGAGCACATCGTACAGACGCGTCAACGGCTAGACAGATCCTCACTTTTTCGGGCCACACCCGGTTTAAAGATGCTAGATAACGGCAGCTTTTCCGAGGTCGAGCATAACACAATCTCTTGCCCTTGGCACAATAACATTACTGCTGCGACGGCATCCTTTCGGACAGCAAAAGCACTGCGCCGGAACCCCGGTAGCCGCCACCAGATTGATACCTTCTATTGGGAAAATTCTGAGCCGTTCAACTGGACGTCACAGCAGCTCATGGATCTTGGAGTAATTGAACCGGGGCAATGGTTTTAGGGGGCGGTGGATCAAGATCCACCCTACGCCTTTTCAGTGATGAATAAGGCCAGTCCAGCGGTTTGCGAACCAAACGGGCTGTGACAGGCGCGGTGATGATCAGGTGCATGTGCAAATCATAATCGGCCTGATCGCGAATGACGTGTTCCCAAAAACGCCGCTGCCAAACGCCTTTTTCGCCCGGTCGCAATCTTGTTGGCGACTGAATCACAGGCGCCCTAACATGGCGCGAAAATGTTGATTTTATGAGTCGCCATCGTTTGGAATACTCATCATCACCCGGTGGCAGGGTCCATATCATATGCATCTTAGCCGGTAGGATCACCGCGGCGTCAATGGTGAACGGCCAGCGCTTTACGCACAAACCGGTCGCCGTTCGCAGCAGATCGATTTGATCAACTAACAGCGATGACTGTTTATCCAACAGCTCAACCGTAAAGAAATAGGTGCCTCCGGGCACAAAGCGTCGGCGATAATTTGACATAGTTGGCAGGTTGCACAGCAACAGTTAACGGCCCGTAAACCGTAGGGTGGATCTTGATCCACCGCACCTAAAAGGTCACTCTTTCCTCATGCTTGCCACCCGAGCGCCCCGCGAGCCTTACCAATGCAATATCCGCCTTCCCCTTGACCAGCCAAGACAACCCAAAGGCCCATATCCCGACAGCCTCGAACCAAAACACCAAATTGTAGTTGAGAACGGCCTGCTGAGGTCCACCACCACCTGCAACCTTGACAGCCGACGCGATGGATATCCCAATCAACGAACAAACGATAACCCAGCCACATCCTAAATAAATGCGGCGACGTTGGGGCTTGGCCGACCTTGCAAACTTCGCCAAACAAAAAATCGCGAGGCAGGTAAAAAACACCAGCGCCGACGCATAGTGAAACATCGGACTAATCCCGATACCAACCATCTTTTGGGTCATTGTCGCAATTTGGGCCGTTGGACTTTCATTGGGAAACAGCGCCACGCCAAAAGCGGATATCCCAGCTATGGTACCGAGCCAGTCATCATCAATCAGGTCACCGGGTTTACGGCCATAACCACGATAGCAAATCAGGAAAACACCGATAGAACAAAGCGTACCAACAAAAATATCGCGATAGGTTGTATGGTAGAAATCGCTGATCGACGGTTCAAGCCGATGGAAATCAAATAGCCCACCAAACAAAAGAACCATAGGCAAGGCCATCCCCAACACCCCCAGCGCGGTTCGGACCCGGTGATACGATAAAACCATTTCTGTTCGTTGGGCGTCTGGCATGCTGCGGTGCCTTATGACTTAAATACAATCCGCATATCATGTATTAATACAGCAAATGCCGCAATATCAGGGTTTCACAACCGATCAGAGTGTTGCCTACTTGCGGCGCAGCCGGATAACGACATCGACTGACGCAATCTCTGCGCCGTCGGGCGCATGCGGCACACGCGCGATTTCCAACTGGTCCGCAGGAGCATCAGTGAGATGCGCCGTATCTTCCCAATAGAAATGCGGATGGTCGGTCATATTGGTGTCAAAATAGCTCTTCGCGCCATCAACCGTAATCTCTCGCATCAACCCCACATCACAAAACGCACGCAGCGTGTTGTATACGGTTGCGAGGGATACTTTTTCACCAGCAGTCGATGCAGCATCAAACAGGCTTTCAGCCGTAACATGCCGGTCCTGACCGTCCCCTACCAAGAGGCTCGCCAACGTCATGCGCTGACGTGTTGGACGTAGTCCCGCCCCTGAGAGCCAATCTGTACTGCGCTGTGTTACGATATCTGTCATGGTTGCCCGTCTGCTGCCTCTGTCTTTATATGGCAAGAAACAGTCAATTATCAAATGAAATTACGAACAACTGGCCAGACTTGCTCTTATAAACCTCTGGATGGTAAAGGTCGTGCAACGTAGCAGACAAGAATGAGACCACGCAAATGGCCGACTACCCAACAAGTTTTGACAAAGACGACCTGCTGAAATGCGCCCGAGGAGAGCTATTTGGCCCTGGTAATGCGCAGCTTCCCGCCCCACCGATGCTGATGATGGATCGCATTACCGAAGTATCCGGTGACGGCGGCGCGCACGGCAAAGGACATATTGTCGCAGAATTCGATATCACCCCTGATCTGTGGTTCTTTGACTGCCACTTCCCCGGCAACCCGATCATGCCCGGCTGTCTGGGCCTCGATGGCCTGTGGCAGCTGACTGGCTTTAACCTGGGCTGGCGCGGCTGGCAGGGACGCGGCTACGCATTGGGTGTCGGCGAAGTCAAACTGACAGGCATGGTCCGCCCTGACCGCAAAATGCTGACCTACAAAATCGACTTTACCAAAGCGATCCAGACCCGCCGCCTGACAATGGGCGTCGCCGACGGCATCGTCGAAGCCGACGGTGAAGTGATCTATCAAGTCAAAGACATGAAAGTCGCACTAAGCGAGAGTTAATGTCACGGGCCTAACGCGGGTCTTAATGATCGGCGTTAGGCTGTTTTACAGGATATAAGGGTCTGTTTTGCGGGACAAGCCGGACCTTAGATTTTGGCCCTAAACATAACATCGGTGCGCAAGACATACTTTACACCTTCGTTGATTGAATCGCCTCGGTGCGAAAGTGGATGGTGAAAAATTAGCGCTTTTCCCACGGCTGGCTCGATTGTGAAGTCCGCAAATATATGCGGCGAAAACACATCTGCAAAAGAGGTTCCGCCTCCGTCCACCCCATCGTTCAGGTAAATCATCATAGTAAATTTGCTTACAGACCCGTCGGGTTGTTGGAATTCACCGTCCTGATGCCAATCGAAGAACTGTCCTGCCACATATCTGTAAACACGAAAGCGTTCATTTATGCCGGTTGCTGCTAGGCCCTTAAACGGCTTCCGGAAGTGAGACGAGACCCGGAGCCATATTTCTTCAGCAAAATCAAAGTCATCAAATATTACGCGGTCGTTGTTTCGGATTTCTGGCGTAACCAAAGTTCCATTTTCAGACGTGATGGTCGCAGGTTCAAAACCGATTGCGGTTGCTCGATCAATAACCCGATTACAAAAACCTGTATCGGCAAATTCAGAAATTTCGAAAACAAGGTGCTCAAGCACCGAGGGAATAGTCATGCTTCATCTCCAGTAAACATTTCAACACGTGAGTATATGGGCCGAGTGCAAAGCGCTCAGCGATACCACGCCCGAAGGAGTGTTGAATGGTTTGGCAACCGAGATGATATGCATCGTATCGTCATGGATACTTGATGGCTCATAATACGGGCGAAATCAAGACTTCAGCACTCGAAGACACTTGCGTTGAAGTCGTCCGCTTCGGGCTCACCCCAGACATTCCCCTAAAAGCTATCAACCCAGACCCAACCTGTCACCGACACCACACCCCAACCATACCTGCTTGCCCCCGCCCCCACTGCTGCCGTACAAAGCGGTAGCAGTATACAGGGAGAGCGCTAATGCGTCGCGTCGTCATCACAGGTTTGGGGATTGTTTCCCCGATTGGGAATAACGCCGAAGAGGTCAAAGCCTCTCTTATGGCTGGGAAATCCGGGATCGAGGCTTCGCCCGAGATGGCCGAACATGGCTTCCGTAGCCAGATCGCTGGCACCGTCAAAATCGACATCAAAGAACATGTCGATAAGCGCGCATTGCGTTTCATGGGGCCGGGCGCTGCCTATGCCTATATCGCGATGGGGCAAGCTATTGCCGATGCGGGTCTTGATGATGACACGGTTTCGAACGTGCGTACTGGTTTGGTTGCAGGTTCTGGTGGGCCGTCGACATCAGCAATGTTCGCCGCCCATAACGTGGTGAAGGATACCGGTGCGACCAAACGCATTGGGCCGTTTGCCGTCCCGAAATGCATGTCCTCGACAATCTCGGCGAACCTGTCGACCCAGTACAAGATCAAGGGCATCAACTATTCCATAACATCCGCTTGTTCGACCAGCCTGCACTGCATCGGGAACGCAGCCGAACAGATCATGATGGGTAAGCAGGACGTGATGTTTGCTGGCGGCGGTGAAGAGCTGGACTGGACGTTGTCCTGCCTATTCGACGCGATGGGCGCGATGTCTTCGAAATATAACGATACCCCGGAAAAAGCCTCCCGCGCGTTTGACGCAAACCGTGATGGTTTTGTGATCGCAGGCGGTGGCGCGATGCTGGTGCTGGAAAGCCTTGAGCACGCCCAAGCACGCGGCGCAAAAATCTACGCCGAAGTCACAGGCTATGCCGCGACATCCGATGGTCATGACATGGTTGCCCCGTCGGGCGAAGGCGGCGAACGCGCAATGCGCCTGGCGCTGGAAACCCTGCCAGAGGGCCGCAAGGTGAGCTACATCAACGCGCATGGCACATCGACACCCGTGGGTGATGTTGGCGAAATCGAAGCTGTCCGCCGCGTATTCGGCGAAGGGACAACACCGCCTGTGTCATCCACCAAATCAATGACAGGCCACAGCCAAGGCGCCACAGGCGCGTCAGAGGCCGTCTATTGCCTGTTGATGCTGCAAGACGACTTTATCGCGCCATCAATCAATGTCGAAAACCTCGACCCTGCGCTGGCCCCTGCTGAAATCGCAACATCGCTTGTTGAAAATGCTGGGCTGGACACCGTAATGACAAACTCATTTGGGTTTGGCGGAACGAACGGGTCGATGCTGTTATCAAAGTTTAAAGGCTAATCGGATGACTATTAACCTGAACGGAAAACGCGGCCTGATTATGGGTGTCGCGAACGAACGGTCAATTGCTTGGGGGATCGCCAAAGCGATGTCAGAGGCTGGTGCTGAACTCGCATTTAGCTACCAAGGCGAAGCATTTGGCAAACGGCTAGAACCGCTCGCTGCGTCTGTCGGTTCCGACATCCTTGTTGATGTTGACGTGACTGACGACGCAAGTATGGATGCTGCGTTTGCGCTGCTGCAGGAAAAATGGGGTAAGCTGGATTTTGTCGTTCACGCGATCGCCTATTCAGACAAGAACGAATTGGCCGGGCGGTTCACGGACACAAGCCGTGCGAACTTCCAAAACTCGCTGACGATTTCGTGCTATTCATTCATTGACGTTGCGAAACGTGCCGCTGAGCTGATGCCCGATGGTGGAACGCTTTTGACGCTGACTTACCAAGGCGCGAACCGCGTCACCCCGTTCTACAATGTCATGGGCGTCGCCAAAGCCGCGCTAGAAAGCGCAACGCGTTACTTGGCAAATGACCTTGGCCCACAAGGCATCCGCGTCAATGCGATCAGCCCCGGCCCGATGAAAACACTGGCCGGTGCTGCCATTGCAGGCGCACGCCGGACATTCAAACACACTGAGCAAAATGCACCAATGCGTGAAAATGCGACACTAGAGGCTGTCGGCGGCACCGCAGTTTATTTAGCCTCTGATGCAGGCGCATTCACATCGGGGGAAATCATCCGGGTGGATGGTGGGTTCCACGTTTTGGGCATGCCACAACCAGATAATCTGGTGATGCCGATCGCTGATAAAGCAAAGTAAGGCGCGTATTTTATTACCAGCCCTCACAAGCAATAAAAAGCCCGCTCACCAATATCAGGTGAGCGGGCTTTTTTTGACTAATTCAACGAGGCTTAAGCCGCGTCGATGCCAACCATTTCGATCGCAAAGATCAGGTCTTTGCCAGCAAGCGGGTGGTTCGCGTCTAGCGTCACTTCGGCGTCGGTTACTTCAGCAACGGTGACGTGTACGACTTGACCCTGTGGCGTTTGCATCTGCAGCTGTGTGCCGATCTCAAGCGGGATGTTATCAGGGATTTCACCGCGCGGTACAGACTGACGTGCTTCTGAATTCGTTTCGCCATATGCGTCGGCACATGCGATCTCGACTGTTTTCTTATCGCCAACAACCATGCCGGGGATTGCGACATCAAGACCCGGAATAATCTGACCAGAGCCTACAACAAATTCCAACGGGTCACGTCCGTCCGAACTATCAAAGGTCTCACCTGATTTCAGTGTACCTGTGTAGTGGATGCGAACTGTGTCGCCTGATTTTGCTTGGCTCATTGAACATTCTTTCGTTAGTTATTTAAGATGCCCACAAGCTACCTGCCCCCCCCATGAGTTGCAAACCGCTTTCCCCTTTCCGTTGTGTAACACCCGTGCCACGATGCAAAAAGCGGAGGAAAGCATGACCATAACCACCTGTATTTTTGATGCCTACGGCACGTTGTTTGATGTGAACGCGGCGGCCCAAGCGGTAGCAGCCGAACCTAACCATGCTGACCTGGCCAATGTTTGGCCAGAGATTGCCCGTGATTGGCGCGCGAAACAACTAGAATACAGCTGGCTACGCGCAGTCGCAGGACGACATTGCGATTTTTGGCAGCTCACTCAGGACGGATTAGACTGGGCATTAGAAGCGAACCACGTCAAGAATCCTGGCACCCGCGCGCGTCTGTTAGAGTTGTATTGGGAATTGCCAGCCTACCCCGAAGCCCCTGCGATGTTAGAAACGCTTAAGTCACGCGGCATGCACACCGCGATCCTCTCGAACGGTAGCCCTGAAATGTTAACCGCTGCTGTGACATCTGCAAATATTGGTTGTTTTTTGGACGACACGCTATCCGTCGAGGACGTTGGTATTTTCAAACCGTCTGATCGGGTCTACGATATGGTAGGCGCACGATTTGGGTGCGCAAAAGATTCAGTTTTATTTGTGTCCTCAAATGGTTGGGATGCGGCTGGTGCAGCTGGCTATGGGTTTCAAACGGCGTGGCTCAACCGCGCTGGTGCACCCGAAGATCGGCTATATGCGGCGCCGCATCATGTTGTTTCAGACCTGACTGCAATACCGGAGCTTACCTGATGCCATACTACACCTCGAAAGACGGATTGACCCTACATTACACAGATGAAGGTGCGGGGTTGCCGGTGATCGCTCTTGCGGGATTAACGCGTAACGGCGCAGATTTTGACCATATCGCACCCCGCTGGCCAACACGTCTGATCCGCCCTGATTATCGTGGGCGCGGTCAATCTTCTTGGGCTGATCCCGCCACTTATACCATCGAACATGAGGCAACGGATGTCCTAACGCTAATGGATCATCTTGGGCTAAAGAAAGCTGCGGTGCTTGGGACTTCGCGCGGTGGGTTCATTGGTATGACCCTTGCTGCGACGTCCAAGGACCGACTGCTTGGTGTCGCGTTGAATGATATTGGCCCTGAACTCCAATCAGAGGGCCTGACATCAATCATGGATTATGTCGGACGGAATCCGGTTCAAAAGACATATGCGCAGGCAGCGGATGCCCGGTCGCGCATGTGGACCCAGTTCGAAGGTGTGCCCATGTCGCGCTGGTTGGCCGAGGTCCAAGCACATTATCAGGAAACGCCTCAAGGTTTGATTATTCGGTATGACCCAAAATTACGCGACGCGATCCTTGCTGCCGGTGCAGAACCCCTGCCCGACCTATGGCCCCTATTCGACGCCACCGCAGATCTGCCGTTGGCATTGATCCGTGGCGCGAATTCCGACCTACTTGCCCCCGCAACAGCAGACGAAATGGTACGCCGCCGCCCAGATATGATCCGCACAGATGTGCCCGGTCGCGGGCATGTTCCGTTCTTGGATGAACCCCAATCACTTACTGCGCTACTTGCTTGGCTGGAGAAAATGAAATGAATATCGACATGATCCGTGCTGCAGCGAAACGGCTGGATGAGCACGCGCGGCGGACGCCAATTATGACTTCGCCATTTCTGGACGAGATCGCCGGCAGGCGGGTTTTCGTGAAGGCCGAGTGTCTGCAACACACTGGGTCGTTCAAGTTTCGCGGTGGGTGGTCGGCAGTGTCTGCACTTTCCGACACTGAATTGAAATCAGGCGTGATCGCGTTTTCAAGCGGCAACCACGCGCAAGGCATCGCGCTTGCTGCCCGCGAACATGGTGCGCCCGCCGTGATCATTATGCCGTCGAACGCCCCAGCGATTAAAATCGCGAACACCCGCGCATTAGGTGCCGAGGTCGTGCTGTATGATCGCGCGACCGAAGACCGCGACGCGCTTGGTGCACAGCTTGCTGCCGAACGCGGCCTGACACTGATTAAGCCATTTGACGAACCGCTTGTGATCGCGGGCCAAGGCACCTGTGGTCTTGAGATCGCGCAAGAGCTTGGCGATTTAAACGCCGACGTGATGGTCTGTTGTGGCGGCGGCGGTTTGACTTCTGGTATCGCGCTTGCGCTTGCCGCTGATGCGCCCGGTCTGCGCGTCCGTCCGGCAGAGCCCGAGGGTTTCGACGATGCCACCCGGTCGCTTGCCAGTGGCACGATTGAACGCAATGCCCAGCTAGACGGGTCGATCTGCGATGCCATCATCACCCCACAGCCCGGCAATATCACTTTTCCAATCATGCAGGCCCATTGCGGTCCCGGCGTGGTCGTCACCGAAGACGAATGTCTGCGTGCGATGGGCGTTGCCTTTGAACGGCTTAAGATCGTGATCGAACCGGGTGGGGCCGTGGCCCTCGCTGCAGCACTTTATCATCCAGACGAATTTACCAGTGACGCGGTTGTCGCTGTTGCCACAGGTGGTAACGTAGACCCCGCCATCTTTAAACGCGCATTGGATACGCTTGCATGACCCGCTTTACGATCGCCAGTTTCAACGTCAAAAACCTGATCGAACCCGAACAGGAATACTATCGTTTCGAAGAGTACACTCCAGAAGAATACGCTTGGAAACGCGCTTGGTTAGCCGACCAACTCCTGACGATGAACGCTGATATCGTTGGTTTTCAGGAAATCTTTAGTGAAAATTCACTACGTGATGTTGTGATCGAAACCGATGAGCTGGGACTGGCGGCGAATGCCGCGAACATCCCCGACCGTTCGAAACGCTACGCCCGCAAAGCGATTTTCCGCAAACTGGCCTATGAGCCCTATACGGAATCCGCGCTTGCTTATGCCCCCAACAGCTTTGACGGGGGGCCGGGTGAACGTCGCCCCGGTGTCGCGATCCTGTCGCGTTTTGGCTTTGTCGGTTTACCAGAGGTGATCCAAGACCTGCCCGAACCGCTTGATATTCCGTTTAGCGATATCGACGGAACAGATGGCGGCAGCTATCGAATCAAACGGCTTAGTCGACCGATCCTTAAGGTCCGTATTCCAATTGGCGATTCCGTGGTTACGGTGTTCAACTGCCACCTCAAATCTAAGCTCGGCGAATTGCCCCGCCCTGCTGGTGCGCCGTTCCCGCCTGCCGCCGATCTGGTGAACTATGATCCTGCAACCCGCGCTATGGGTTCATTGCGTGCAGCGCTGCGCCGCATGGCCGAGGCTTGGGTCCTACGTAAAGCAATCCTTGAGGAACTCGAGGCTGGGCATCCAGTCATGGTTCTGGGTGACTTTAACGATAGTGAAACCGCCGTATCCTCTGAGATCATCACTGGTGAAGCCCCATTCAAGAACTACGCATGGATGCGCCGCCACGATGCCAAGACAAAGCGTGACCGCTATTCCGACGAAGATAACGAGATCATCCAAGAGAAGATCAGCAAGGTGCGCCTGTTCTCGGCGGAAAAGCTGTTCGTGCGCAAATCGCTACGCGACATGGTTTACACTTCGGCCTTTGGTGGGGTGTTTGAAAGCATCGACCAAATCTTGATGTCCCGTCATTTCCATCCGGAATTTTCGGGCAAGATCGGCGAAATGGAATACTTCAGCGCGCTGAATGACCACCTGACGGATGGGTCCCATCCAGAGGCACCTTATAACAAACTTGCGTCCGACCACGGTCAGATCATGGCTCATATGGTGCTTGGCGATCCTAATGCCTGAAACGACGCAAGTCGTTCGGGACGACGTTAAGCTTCATGTGGTCACGGATGGCCCGGCCACAGGTCCGGCCATTGTCTTTGCCAATTCATTGGGAACGGACCTGCGCCTTTGGGATGCCATTGTGCCGCTGTTGCCCGCAGAATACAGGGTCATCCGCTATGACATGCGCGGGCATGGGCAATCTGACGTGCCGGATGCCCCTTACACGATGGGCCAGCTGGTCAGCGATGCCGAGGCCGTTTGTGACACACTAAACGTTCGTGACGCATTATTTGTCGGGTTATCGGTTGGCGGCATGGTCGCCCAAGGGCTTGCTGTTAAGCGACCAGAGATGATCCGCGCGCTTGTCTTATCCAACACAGCAGCCAAGATTGGCAACAAAAAGCTGTGGCAAGATCGTATCGACGCCATCCGCAAACACGGATTGGATGCAATGGCGGATGAGGTCATGAAGCGCTGGTTTTCGCGGGCCTTCAACGCATCGCCTGCCATAAAACCGTGGCGCGATATGCTGACCGCCACACCGGTTGAAGGTTACACTGGCATTTGCGCCGCTATCGCCGGCACTGATTTCTATACCCCAACAAGTGAGCTACGCATCCCCACGCTTGGCATCGCAGGATCAGAGGATGGCGCCACGCCGCCCGATTTGGTGCGCGAAACAATCGACCTGATCCCCGGATCCCAATTTGCACTAATGCGCCGCGTGGGGCACCTTCCTTGCGTCGAAGACCCAGAAGGCTATGCTAACCTTTTGAATCAGTTCATTAAGGACACCGGCCATGCCTGAATTTTTGTTGATCCACGGATCATGTCACGGGGCATGGTGTTGGGATGATGTGATCCCTCATCTGACCGCTGCGGGTCACAAAGCGCGGGCGATTGATTTGCCGTCTCATGGTGCTGACACGACGCCTGCGGGCGATGTGACGCTTGATCTTTATGCCAAAGCAATTGTCGATGCGATTGATACCCCCGTCGTATTGGTTGGCCATTCAATGGCGGGTTACCCGATTACAGCTGCAGCGAACCTCGCGCCTGACAAGATTAGCAAGCTGATCTATCTTTGCGCTTATGTTCCGATGGATTGTAAGTCGCTTGCTGACATGCGGCGCATGGCACCCAGCCAACCACTGCTTGATGCGATTGTCGTTGACCAAGACCGCGTGACGTTTTTCGTCGATCCAACGCAAGCTGTCGCAAAGTTCTATCACGACGTAGAACCAGAACGTGCTGAATGGGCGGTTAGCAAACTTGGCCCGCAACCGATTTTGCCGCAAGAAACACCGCTATCTTCGGCACATAACCTTCCGCGCCATTATATTCGCTGTACAGATGACCGGACAATTCCACCTGCGTTTCAGGTCACTATGACGGCAGATTGGCCGCAAGGCACAGTCACCGAAATGGCAACATCGCATTCACCATTTCTATCCAGCCCCAAAGCACTGGCCGAGCAGCTAATCGCCGCAGCAGGTTAACCGTAAACAAAGCTTGCAAACGAACCTGTTCCGCCTAATCCTATCCGGCATGCAAAACCGTCTGCCGCTTACGTTCATTCTGATTACCGTCGTGATCGACAGCATGGGTATCGGGCTGATCCTGCCCGTCATGCCCGACCTGATCCAAGAGGTCGAAGGCCACGATCTGGGAATGGCCGCTGTTTGGGGTGGTGTCCTCACCACGATCTTTGCCGCGATGCAGTTCCTGTGTGGCCCGACCGTAGGCAGCATTTCTGACCGTTTTGGGCGGCGCCCTGTCTTGCTGTGGTCACTGGTCTTCATGTCGCTTGATTACGTGCTTATGGCGGTTGCTGGCACGATCTGGCTGCTTGTCATTGGGCGCATCATCGGTGGGATCACGGCCGCCACGCAATCAACCGCGGCGGCCTATGTCGCAGATATTTCGACGCCTGCCGAAAAGGCCGTCAACTTTGGCCGCATTGGCGCAGCCTTTGGAATCGGCTTTGTGTTTGGGCCTATGCTTGGCGGGGTGCTGGCCGAATTCGGAACGCGCGCGCCATTTTGGGCCGCTGCCGTTCTTGCTGGTGCAAATGCTATCTTTGGCTATTTCGTGCTGCCCGAGACCGTGACCGACCGCATTCGGCGCAAGTTCGAATGGCGTCGCGCCAATCCACTGGGCGCTTTCAAGAACATTGGTCGGCTGCCCGGGCTCAAGCGGCTAATGCTGATCCACTTTGTCTACACCATTGCGTTTTTCGTCTATCCCGGCGTCTGGGCCTATTTCGGCGTCGCACGATTTGGTTGGGGTCCGGGCATGATCGGGCTGTCGCTGGGTATTTTTGGGATCGGCATTGCGATTGTTCAGGGCTTTTTGATGAAACCGCTGCTGGATCGGATCGGGGAACGTCGCGCCGTCATCCTTGGACTTGGGATTGATACGCTTGCGTTTGGTATCTTGGGGTTCATCACGAATGGATGGGTCGCACTGGCACTCATCCCGCTGACCGCACTGGGGTCAATCGCAGGCCCAGCCCTACACGGGATCATGGCGCGCACAGCATCCGATGACCAACAAGGCGAGCTACAAGGCCTCATTGCGTCTATTGCCGCGGTCGCGACGATCATTGCACCACTGCTTGTGACCCAGACATTCTATTATTTCACGGGCGACCGTTCACCGTTCTATATGCCCGGCGCGCCATTCTTAGTCTCGGCGATACTCACCATCGGATGCATTATGGTGTTCATTCAAACACCCCGCCCAAAATAAAGCCGGGCATCGTAACCACCAGTCGGGGTTTTCTTGGCGCTTTACCGCTGCTATTATGAACCCCGTTCAATAGAGGGGTAGGTATGGCTGGTAAAGTAGCAGAGCGCCGCGCGGCATTGCGCGACAATCTAATCATCATCGCAGAAAAGCGGATCGCGTCAGATGGCCTAAGCGCGTTGCGAGCACGTGACCTAGCATCCGACGCAGGCTGTGCCTTGGGCGCCATCTATAACGTCTTTGGTGATCTGACCGATATTGTGCTGGCCGTGAATGCGCGGACCTTCCATCGGTTAGGCGCCGACGTTGCTGCGGCCCTTGCCGATGCCCCGCAAGACCCTGTCGAACAACTTGTAGTCATGGCACAGGCCTATCACTGCTTTGCAGCAGCGAATTTGCATAGCTGGCGTGCCCTATTCGATGTCGAACGCGCCCCCGGCGAAGCAGCCCCCGATTGGTACCTTCAGGAAATGGGCCAGCTATTCGCCTATATCTCTGACCCGCTGGCCGTCATTTTCCCGAATCGAGATCCGCAAGAACTGGCTCTTTTGACGCGTGCATTGTTTTCATCCGTTCATGGTATTGTTCTTTTGGGACTAGATGGCGCAAGCGCGGGTGTACCATCCGACGATATTGATAAGATGATTGCCCTTATTTTAAGGCAATTCACAAGCAATTCCTAAAAATATGAACATTGTTCATTTTTATTCTTGATTCAAAAATACACACTCGCTATCAATAATTCATGAACAGCGTTCACGCGCTGAATGAAAGGAAGAAAGCGATGTTCAAGACACTAGCGACGTTAATCAACGGACAGAACGCACGTGCCGAAGACCGGGTACGTGACGCCTTTGCAATAGAATTGATCGACCAGAAAATTCGTGAATCCGAAAGCAGCCTGCGCGCAGCGAAATCAACGCTTGCCAGCTTGATCCAGCGCCAACGCGCCGAGGAAAAACAACACAGCAATTTGAAATCGCGCATCGTTGATCTGACAAAACGTGCCAAAGAAGCGTTGGAAAACGACCGGGAAGATATGGCAGCAGAAGCAGCCCGCGCTATCGCGACGATGGAAAACGAGCTGACAGTGCGTACGGAAACGCTGAACCGTCTTGAGCAAAAGGTAATCCGCCTGCGGTCATCCATTGAAAGCGGCCACCGCCGGATTATCGACCTGAAACAAGGTGCTATCCAAGCCCGTGCCGTGCGCCGTGAACAGACGATCCAGATGCAGATGGTCAAGACAGGCGCCAGCCACGGCAGCGTCGAAGAGGCCGAAGAGCTGATCCAACGCGTGTTAGGTGGTGACGATCCGTTTGAACGCAGTGAAATTCTGGCCGACATCAACCGCGACCTTGATGGCGACAGTGTCACCGACCGCATGGCCGACGCCGGCTTTGGGTCTGCGACGCGATCAACGGCTGACGATGTCATCGCAAGGTTGAAATCAAACAAAAAATAACTCAGACTAAAACACCTGAATATCTACAAGGAATTGAATAATGGCTCATGAGAAATCAGACAATAAACTGATCATGTTTATTAATGGCGCTGGCGTTGCTATCGCGTATGGGATGCTCGGAATTTCACTTTGGTTGTCACCGGACGTTCCACTATCTACCAAAGGCTTTTGGGCCATGTCCGTGATGATGCTGACGCTCGCACTAGTCAACTTTGTTAAATACCGCTTTGACGAAAAGATGTCCGAAGACCGCATTCAACGGATCGAAGACGCCAAGAATGAGAAACTGCTGTCTGATTACGTCAGCGAAAGTAACTAAGACCTTTGCCCCCCCGTGTTACACCGCGGGCGGGGTATTTGTACAAATCGCCGACATCCGCCAAGGTTGGTTCCATGAAATTTCTTCGTCACTTCGCCGCCCGCATCGTGGGTCACGCCATCCGGATCTTTGCCCGCGCAATCACTGCAGTGCGCGCCGATTGGCAAGGGATTGAACCGGTCCCGCGCCAACGCGTCTATTTTGCCAACCACACAAGTAACGGCGACATGCCGATGATCTGGGCCTCACTGCCCCCCGCATTACGCCGCGAGGTTCGCCCCGTTGCCGCCGCTGATTATTGGTTGAAAAACAAGCTACGTGCCTTTGTCGGCCCCGAAGTTTTCAACTGCGTGCTGGTCGACCGCCGCCCCGAAGTAAAAGACAAACCGATGGACAAGATTATCGCGGCACTGGACGAAGGATCATCGCTGATCATCTTTCCCGAAGGCAACCGCAACATGACCGAAGACCCCCTGCTGCCATTCAAAGCGGGGCTATATAACATGGGCGTCGCCCGGCCCCATGTTGATCTTGTGCCGACTTGGGTCGCTAACCTAAACACGATCATGCCGAAAGGCGAGGTCATCCCCCTGCCCTTGATCTGCACCGTTACCTTTGGTGCACCAATTCATGTCGAAGACGGCGAAACCAAAGACGCATTCCTAGAGCGTGCCGCAAATGCGTTGTCATCGCTCGCCCCAGAGGTGCAGTCATGAGCAACACAACCGTTGATATTTTGCTGCTCGCCTTTGGGAGCTTTGGCATTCTAATCGCACTGACGTTTCTGGGTGAGGTTCTACGCGCCCGCCAAGAACCCGGCACGCAAAACCCAGTACTCGAAACCTACATGACCCGCATCCAAAGCTGGTGGGGCATGGTCGCCTTTGTCGGCACAGCGCTGTTGGTCGGCAAGCTCGGTGTTATGGTGTTATTCGCCTTTTGCTCTTTCGCAGCCCTTCGCGAATTCCTTACCTTAACGACCAAAGCGCAGGCTGATCACATCTCGCTCGCGCTCGCGTTCTTTGTGGTGCTGCCACTGCAATACGTCTTTGTCGGGATGGGCTGGACCGGCATGTACACCGTGTTCATCCCTGTTTACGCGTTCCTACTTTTACCGATTGTGTCGGCCCTGCGCGGGAATTCCGAAAAATTCCTGATCCGCGTGGCAGAAACGCAATGGGGCCTGATGATCGCGGTATTCTGTGTCAGCCATGTGCCTGCATTGATTAACCTTGGGATCACAGCCAATAGTGATCGCGCGGTACTGATGATCGGGTTTCTGGTTATGGTCGTGCAGTTCGGCGATTTGCTGGAATACTTCTTTGGGCGGCGAATTGGCCGACACAAGATTGCGGCGGGCCTATCACCCAAAACGTGGGAAGGCGTCACCTGTGGTGTCTTGGCAGCAATGCTGACCGGCGCGTTGCTCAGCTGGATCACACCATTTGGCTTGTTCGGCGCGGTGGCTCTTGCCGGTGCTGCGTCGCTCGTGGGGATGCTGGGCAGCTTGGTCTTTGCGGCAATCAAACGTGATCGCGGCGTAAAAGACTGGTCACATCTTATCCCCGGCCAAGGCGGGTTTGTTGATCAGTTGGACAGCGTGATTTTTGCCGCGCCAATCTTTTACCACCTTGTCCGGTTCTTTTACGGGTGATTGAAAAACTGCGGGAGTTTTGACAGATTTTTTGCGATTAGCGTGCCAACACCACCGACCCGATGGCGGCGGATCGCGCGATAATCCTCTCGGCTCTTCCGCATCATCTGAGAAACCGAACGGTTACTTGCGCCACCCACCTGCATGCGCACCATGACCTGCGGAATGTAGGCGAAACGAACATTGCCCCGGACCAGATACCGCAGCATAGCATCGTAATCGCCAGATATTCGAAAGCTGGCGTCATAGGCCCCAAGCCGCTCAAACACCTCGCGCCGCAAATAGAGTGTCGGGTGTGGCGGCATCCATCCCCATTTCAGGCGGCCGCGGCTATACGGACCAGCCTTCCAATGACGGACAATCGGCGCGGGGTCACCCTGCCCGATATATTGTAGATCACCATAAACACCGTCGATTTCTGGATCACGCATCGCGCGGGCCACCTGTGCGATGGTATCAGAACTGGCCAACTGATCATCCGCGTGAAGCAAGCCAATCACATCGCCCGTCGCACGTGAAATTCCAGTGTTTATCGCATCATAAATCCCCGCATCTTTTGCAGAGACCACCGCCATATTCGGGTGGCCATGACAGCGCAAAAATTCGAGGCTACCGTCGGTCGACCCGCCATCTTGGACAATGTGTTCTATATCACTATAACACTGCTGTCGCAGGCTCTGGATCGCACGCGGAAGGGTATCCGCCCCATTCATCACAGCGGTGACAACGGATATCTTCATTTGGTGGATATTTCGTTCACATCGATCCCCAACACGACCTTTGTCGCCTCAACAGGTGTCGTGCCTGTTTTCGCCATATAGCGCCGGACCTCGGCCAATTTCGCATCGACAAGATAGCGATACCAAAACCCTTGTAGCACGTGGAATGACCGCGCCTGTTGTCCATCCAAAAAACCGAGGCGCAAGACATAGCGGTAAAAGAAATACGCACCCGCGCGAAAGCCACCGGGAAGACGGACATAGATATTGTCTTTGATCCAGCGCTTTGCGCCACCAAGTTCCAACGCAGCCTGCCCTCCGTGTTCACGGCTTAGGATGTCGATCACTTCTCGGCTAGCATAAGCATTATGTTTATTGATCCACCAATCGAGCGGCTTACGATTGTCATCTATGATCGCACCCTTCAGGTCGGCAGTCACCCCGTTGACGACAATATGTTCATCCATCCATCGATCTTCGGCTCGCCCAGCACCGTTTCGGAACAGGCGAAGAATACGGATCGGGAACACGCCGCCATAGCGGACATCCTGACCCAAGAACCGCATGCTGCGCCGCAGGTATAACCCTTCGACCTTTGGCAAACCGGCAGCGATTTCATCGGCCAATGCTGGCGTCACAAATTCATCCGCGTCAAGCCGCAGCACCCAGCCGCCCTGCCCCTTGATCTGATCAAGCGCCCAGTTGAATTGCTGCGCATGGGTCGTCCATGGGTGAAACAAGACCTCTGCCCCCGCATCACGCGCGCGCGCGACAGTATCGTCCGTTGATCCACTATCGACCACCAGCACGCGGGTCGCGATGCCACGCACCGACGCGACGGCGCGTTCGATGTGCAGCGCCTCATCCTTGCAAAGAATTATAACAGTCAGATCAGTCATGTTTTGCCTGCACCACCATCGGATTGCCGACACCGACCTTGCCTTCCGGCAGGTCCTTCATAGCAACAGCGCGCGCGCCTAAAATCGCGCCCTTTCCGATGCGCACTCCTGGTCCGACAAAGGCATCTGCGCAAATCCAAGCATCTGGGCCAACGCTTATTGGCGGCGTCATCAGCGGGCGTGCCAGATCACGTATATCGTGGCTACCCGCACATAGATGCGCATATTGTGACACGGTCGCACGTGCTCCAATCTGAATTTCACCCAAAGCATAAAGGATCGCGTGGTCACCGATTGCGGCCTGATCCCCAATGCGCAAATTCCAAGGCATCGTGATCCGCACACTTGGGTAGACATGCACGCCCTGCCCGATCCGCGCCCCGAACATACGCAACAGCCAAACGCGTAGCGCCCAACAAGGTCGCGGAATGCATCGAAAAATAGGCCAGCATAACGCCCAAGCGACACGCCTTACTTGGGTACGGCGGTCGTATTTACGATTCCGCCGATTGGCGCTTACGTCAACACGCGAGGTCAAGATCATGCCTCCTGCTTCATCGCGAGGCTGGCATAGAGTTGCGCAAAGCGTTGCGTCATAACTTCGGACGAGAAATCCTGGGCCATCCACGCGCGCCCCTTTGAACCCATCGCAGGCAGATCGCATTTCATCAGCGCATGTATTTCATCGGCGAGATCAGACCGGTGCAGGTCTATGCACCGCCCACATCCTTTTGCATCAAGCGCCTGCCAAGGTGTGCCAGTTGTCGTCAAGACAGGTACGCCATGGGCCAATGCCTCGGCCACTGCGATCCCAAAGTTTTCTGAATGGCTTGGCAGCACAAACAGGTCTGCATTCGCAAAAGCCTTGGCCTTTGCCGCCGTATCAGCATGGCCATGCATCCGAATGCGCGACGAACAACGCGCCTTTACTTGCGCCACATCTTCCGGCGCGCCAGTTCCAAAAATATCAAGCGTGACATGATCTGCAAGCTGCGCCATCGCATCGAGCAACCGCTCAATTCCCTTTTTGGGATGAATGCGCCCCAGATAGATCAGGCGAATATTGTCGCTTTCCACTTTTGGCAGCAACGGCGGAACTTCAACGGAATTCGGGATCAGCGCTGTTTCGATGTCCTTAAGCCGGGTCACACTCAGCGCGGCCTCGACTTGACTGGTCACGTGCAGCACCACGCGATCAGATCGCAGCAATTGCGCAGCACTTTCAAACGGACCCTTTGTCCTCCGACGTGGCGCTTCAGCCCATTCAGCTGTCGCCTGCAACGCCCCTCGCGGCGACCAGACAACTGGTTTACCCTTTAGCCGCGCAAGGGCGATCGTCGGCAACGTCGGAAAACTATAGGTGCCAGTCAGATGCACAACATCAGCCCAATCGATTGCCTTTGGAAGCTGTGCCAGCAGCCCGGGCGCAATGCAATGTCCCGCGATCCGTCGTGCATAATGGACCGGATATGGCAGCGCGGCAGGCGCAACGCGATCACCGCGTTTGGGGCTTGCCGCGTCAGTGGTTGAGACCCGAACGGACATTTGGGGCAAGGCATTGATGCCGTCGCAAATAGCTTTGGTCGACCAAATCGGACCACCCCAATATGTCGCCGGAAAGAATGACGGCGTGACGTGTAGGATATTCATACCACCTCCTGCGCCACCGGAAGGCGCTGCCTAATCGGCCGCGCCGGATTTCCGACAACCACGGCATAGGCAGGCACATCGCGGGTCACAATCGCGCCCGCGCCAATGACAGCACCGCGCCCGATATTTTGGCACTGTGGTAAGATCACGGCACGCATTCCAATCCAAACATCAGCTTCGATCGTTTTAGGTCGCGCCATTGCAGTGGAATGCGGATCCAACCCATGATCATGCGTGTAAACCACGACGTTCTCCGAGATCGTCACCCCATCACCAATGTTTAGCCCGCCAGTAATATCGAGATGAACATCACGATTGATTTGCGCTTTGTTGCCAATCACAAGTTGAGAATTGCGGCGTTCCGACGAAACATCGCAGCCCCGCCAGAAATAGCAGTCGCGGCCAACCGATACGGAACTTGGGTCAGCAAACCGCACCCCTGATTGAAAACGGCTACCACGGCCCGCGCGCTTCAAAGTCGCGCGGTGCATCAGAGTTGCGACAACAATGCCAACACGGCGATAGACCGCAGCGACAGCCCGGCAACACCAGTAGGTCACAGCAATCGGATTACGTCGCATAACGCCTCCTCATCCTTGCCGGCATGTGAGGTGTAAAGCGGGTCACAAACAGCGCCATCATCAGTGTCAAAAGCATGCATTGCGCGACTGCGCCGACGATAAAGGCACTGAACGAGGACTGCAGCGTCGCCTGTACAAACGGATAAAACAGGATCGGATAGAATAGAAACGACCCATATCGCAGCACGTGCATGGGGTTCAATAAAACCACTTCAATCTTGCGGTACATCCAGCCCAGAGCAAAACCAACGCCAAGCCCGGCCCAACGAAAATTGATAAATGCCTCGCCTGGACCGGTCACATTAAACGCGCCGCCCGTATAGATTTGCATAATGTCACGCTTAAAAAATACACCCAAATCAATCGCAGGTTTTTCCGGCCACACCGCACGCGGCACCCAACCAAAGATCCACCAAGTATAGCTTTGTCCAAGTAGCAGTTGATCTACTTCAACCCGGTCGGTGACCATAATCGCCGCATTAATATCTAGGAAGTATGTTGAACCAACGATCTGCTCCAGCAGTGACGCACCTCCAAGCCTGAGATGCGTCATATAGACCGCCATCAAAATCAGCCCAGTAACAGCCAAGCCGCCGACAAACAGCATTTTTCCAGCGATCCGTCCACCAAGGATCAGATAGGTTGCAAAGGCAAAGACCAGCAACTCGATCAGCTCAAACCTGTCACCTGATACCAACGCGATCAGGACAAGCAATCCACCAAGTACGCCAGCCGCCGCCAGCACGTGCCATGACCGCAAAGCAATCCCATTGGCCAGCAACAGTACAAAGGCAAATTTAGGAACAACGAAGAACGTCTTGATCCCTGCCAATGTCGCACCGACACCATCAGCATTAACATTGATTTGTTTGGCGTTATTCAGCCCTGCCAAAAGCAATGTATCAATTGTTCCGAAACCCCGCGCCTGCAAAATTAATGCAAAAGTCATAAGAGCAAACCCAAAAGCTGCAACAAACAGCCAGCCGCGTCGCGCGATTTGCGTAGCCACAACGCCCGCTTCAAACTGTGCATGCCCAACCGGGCGGAACGCGATCAGATAGCCGATGCACATCAGCAGAATGAACAGGCTAAGATATATCGCCCCGTTCAATACGGCCCAAGGTTTCGGATCGAATTGCTGATAAAACGCGAAATCCGGGGCAAAGCTGTAAACAGCAATTTTCAGCAAAAAACCAAAGCCGCAAAAATAGCTTAGCATATGCATCGGAGAAACAAGACGCACCACACCACATCGTTGCCCAATCGCAAACGGCAAAGCGGTACATATCAATGCGAGTAAAAGGACTAAGACGGTTTCCATTGCGCCTCCGGTCGAGTGCGCAAGAACCATGCAGAAGTATCAATGTGTCTTTGCTGACGCACTATGGCCCACAAGGCCAAGCTGCCCAGGCTCGTCGCCAGCAAATATGCCATCGCATTTGAGACGGGGCCAACAACAAACACGGTGCAACCACTATAGAAAAGAATGCTGAAGCCACGTGTGAGCGCAGCAAATTGGGCAAGCCCGCATAGCGTCGCCACCATAAGACCCGATGCAAAAACAGCCTGAATAAATGCGCAACACAACAAAACGAAAAACACCAATTGTCCGTCGCGCGCGACCCAAGCCAAAGAAATCAATCCGCATAAAAACAAACTGAACGCAGCGAAAAATGCGATCGCGCTCGCGGCACGGCTAGCCGCTTGTAGCGCGATCGTATCCCCCGCCCCATAAGACTTTGATATGTCTTTTGCGCTGACCCACGTGGCAACGCTAACCGGTAAGGCAACCAGATTGGCGACACGCCGCAACACGGCATATAGACCTATCTGCGTTGGCGATAACAATGCACCTCCGACGAAGATATCAATTTGGGCAAGCCCAACGCCTAATACAGATGTCCCCCAGAGCGAGAGCGACGGCGCCGGGGCGGCATGACACCTACCAATAATGTTACGGCGTTCGGCGGACCGAAACATCCAGATCGATAGTGGCAGCGCGATGCACCCCATGCCTAAGGCTGCTACAACAAGTATCGGCCCATCGCGCATGAACACAGCAGCTACCCCTAAAGCAATTTGCGGACTGCAATCTCTTAGGGCCATCGATAGGTTCACACTGCCCAGCGCACGCATGACGCTTGCCAAGCAGGTTACAAAGTTGATCCAGAACGCGCACAGCAGTATCGGCAACCACGTCATCGTCGGCCAAATTGCGGTTGCAATCATGCCTGACAGAACCGCCAGTGCGGCGGGTATAATGGTCATCTGAAAGAGTACCGCACTTACGGACATACCACCGCCATCGGTTAACGCGCGCAACATCAACAGGGGACCGCCAACTGATATGATCGGTGCGGCAACCAAGGCCGCACCCCAGATCACAGCCAGATCACCAAATGCAGCGAGCCCAAGATTCGCTGCTAGCCCAATCATCACCGCAAAATTTATTCCGACAATGGCACCGCGTAACAACATCGGGCCCAAAGCCTGCATGGCAATTAGTTTGCTGATGTGTGTAGCGACCATGAAGCTGCGGACCATCCTTTTTCATGTTCCCAGCGTGGGCGTTACCCAAAGCATTCGTTCATTGAGATTAATTTTCGGTTAACCCTGATGTGCCCATATATCTGCGGATCAATCACGCCGAAGGCACAGTAATAATGACTAAACGACATGCAGATGTGCCGCGCGAATTTTTGGATATGAACATTCACAGCCTACAGCCCATCCGACCATTCGATGTTGCTGCACTGTTTCGTAGGCTATGGCGCGGAAAATGGATTATTGCGCTAAGCACGCTCAGCGCGGTGATTTTGGCGGTCTACTACGCATTTGCGATCGCGCAACCGCAATACGCGGCGACCACAACAATACAGATCGAACCGCCACAAAATAATGCCTCAGAGCAAGCATCATTTGGCAACGATACTGCACGACTTAACACTCAAGCCGCAATCTTGCGGTCAGAACATATCCTAAAGCAGGTCGTAATAGACTTGGATTTATTAGACGATCCCGAATTTAACCGGTACCTGACACCTATCGCGCCTTGGTCGATAGCAAGCATTCGAAATCGCACGCGTGCGTTTCTAAGCGGCGTATCAGATGTTCCACCTGACAATCAGGCCATTTTGGCGAAAACAATCGAAAACTTAGCCAAATTACTAACGTCCAATCCCAAACGCGGAACCTACATTCTGGAAATTACGGCGACCACCAGCAGCGTGTCAAAATCCCGCTTAATCGCCGATTCCGTCACGGACGCTTATTTATTTAGCCAGATCGCCGCCAACACGTCGGAAACCGACGCCGTCATCGTGAGGTTGGCCGACCGTGTCGCTGAACTCCGAGAAAAATTACAGACACAAGAGTCCGCGATCAATGCTCTGGTGACGGATGGACAGATGCGGGACCATACGGTGCTTGATACACTTAGCAGGCAAGCGGCGGAAACGGATAAACAGATAACCGAAGCAAGGCGTAACCTTACACTGCATCCCGAAAACGCAGACCAAATGTCAGTGCAAATCCAAGCTCTTGAAACCTACCGCGACCAAATTGGCGCGCAAGTCTCAACCCAATCAGAAGGGTTTGTGACGCTGCAACAGCTAAGCCGCGAAACGGAAATTACACGTGTTCTCTACACAACGCTACTGGCGCAACTGCAAGACACCCAAATGCGCCGCGGACTAAATAGTCCAAGCGGGCGCATTTTATCACCAGCCGGAAACGGGCGGCACGTCGCACCGCGCAGAATGCTCATCCTTGCTATCGCCGCCATACTTGGCGCTGCTATTGGGATCGCAATTGTGCTGCTCAGACAACAGCGGTTCGTCAACGTGGATACCATAGAAGACGTCATCGCAGCGCCTGTCATAGCACAATTCCCCCGTACAAAACCCCAGCAATTGCCTGAGGAATTTGAAGAGGACAAAAGTAGCTTGTTACTTGATGCGGCCAATCAGCTTCGGGCAGCCGTATTAATCAGCAACCAACACAGCGACAACAAAGTTATTTTAACAACCTCCTGCCGTCACGACGCGGACCAAACAACTGTTACAACAACGCTTGCCACATCTCTTGCGCGGTTACAGAAATCTGTTTTGATTATTAACGCGGTTTCGCAACCTCGCACGCCCCCTGCATCGTTCGCACTTACTGACGTGGTTACGGGTATTACTAGCCTATCTGGCGCGGTCATATCGCACCCAACGCTGGCTATTGATACTGTAGACGCACTTGGTCCGCAGGGAGCCTTGGCAGATCTTTTCAGCAGTGACGCATTTAAACCGTTCATTTGCGACGCACGGGCAAACTATGACTATGTTATCGTGAATGCTCCACCTGTCATTCCCAAAGCAAACACACGCATCTTGGCGCAGTTCGCAGACATGGTTTTACTCAACCTGCGCCAAAACAGGACCCTGACGCGCGATGCAGTTGCGGCGTACGACACGCTGATCGCGAGCCAGAGCAAGGGTGTGAAAATTGTACTGTCCTAAGATTTGGCTGCAGTGCCCAACACACTGCAACCATGTTTATTTGACGCCTAGAACATGCCGGTTAAAAAACCCTAACGTGTCACCTGTCGAAAACTGAAACGCACCCGTCGACGCATAGGCTTTGGCCATCCAGTCATTCGCGCCACTTGCGGATGACCCATTTATATTGGGCCGCAAGATCGTGTCGAATTGATCAAACATGACGGTTGAAACGGGCAACCTCCCTGCTTCATGCCCGTAGGTCATGACGTTACCACTAAACTGCCCCGTCAAACCAACACGCGAAGCCCCGTCGCAAATGATATTGGCAGGGTTAACGCCGTTATGGTCGTCCAAAACCACAGGCGGGTGTCCAGCAGCTTTGACTATAGTAAAGACGTCCGACTTTGTTTCCCCGTCCCAACGTACCAACGGCACCATGCCAGCATAAATCCAAGCAAAGTCCGCAGTTGCCCCGGTGCCAATCAACGTAACATCGTGACGAATTTCACCCGGATCAATCGTGCGCTTCAGTTGGCACTCTCCGATGTCGCCGCCTTCTGATCGGTGCCAGGTGGTGTTTTCCGTGACTGTAATTTGATAACCAACAGACAGGCCGCTCATGTGTTGCCCAGGCACCCATTCAACCCCGTCTAGGTGTATAGACCGCGAGATTAAGCTCTCATTCCCGTGGGTTTGCCCACCAAGATCGGTTGTGTTGCCGCCCACGGTAAACTCGGCCGCGTATTCACGCTCGGACGCGTAATCAATCGCGACGAATGCCGGGTATGTTGGCCGATTATCAGCACGCCAATCCATTGCGCCGTCTGACGCAATACCGCCCAGATGTGTTGGCCCGGTGGTGCCGCTACTTGCTGTCGCTCGGGCGGTATAGAAAACACCACCATGCTGTACTTCGTCACCCATCGCATAATCAGTCTGCGGGGCCCACGGCGGGGGTAAAATGCGGTCGTCATCCAATGACCCACTAATAGCGACAGCCTCGATCATGATTGCATTGCCACCGGGCGTGGCAGTGCCGCCATTGCTCACAGAAATATCGTGATGCCCCGTTAGCCCACTTGCCACCTTTACCGCTTGGCGCCGGGTCAGGTCAGACGATGCATAGGTCGAAAAAGCTTTAAAACCTAGGGCTTCCGGGTCATCGATTTCATTGACCAATGACTGACCACCATCGATATCAACGCGACAATATCCGCCATTGGTACGACCTGTATAATAGATCCATAAGTCATAAGCCTCTTCGCGAACAACCGTAACTTCGGCCCTTGCAGCAGCCGAAGATGTGCTAATCGCGCGGTTACCGGTGTAGCTCGCTTGCAAACCAGACCCCGAGGACTGCAACTGTGACCAAGCGCCCGACAACTGCAAATCAGCCACTGTATAGATATTGCGCAGTTCCATCATTAACGTTTCACGCCAAGAATACCGCGTTCCCGGGTCATTCGCATCCAGACGCAAACAGGCCGCAAAATGCGGCGCAACTTCGGTCCAGACAGACAATGACCCCGACGGCCCATCGGCAAGGGCAACACGCTGCCCACCACCAGGCGCAAAAAACGCAGCCAATGGCTGCGGGCGCCCGGCACGCATGTAGCCGGGCGAAATCTCTAGACCGATCATCCGTTAGTACCACGCAACCAGTTGGGCAGTCGTGCCAGTGGCCAACACACGTAACGGGCGGATACTTAGCACAGAACCAGCAGTCAGATCGTAGCTAACCGCCACGCCGTCTTTGTCCTGCAACACAGCAGTTCCGCCAGTATTTACGAAAATCGCCCGCGGGCGCACCGGCAGGTCGGTCGCATCATCAGGGACGATTTCGAAATGGGATACAGCGGGTGAAGTCAGGTTGACGTAGTCAGAATCGAACGGGTCAGTCATGGGAATGCTCCAGTTAAAAAGACACTCCATCCTTAGTTAGGCTTGCTTAGGAAACTCTTTGGGACGCGTACGTAGGGACGCGCAACAGGTGTTCAGGCACCGCGCCGGGCCAACACAACGATCAGCGTCCGCCATGCAATCTGCATATCCAAACGAAAGCTTGCATTCGCAATGTAGTACAAATCCGCCGCCACTTTGCGACGCACAGCACCAATACTGTCGATGTAACCCAGTTCAGTCTGTGCATAGCCGCTAATCCCCGGCAAAACACGGTGGCGGGCGGCATAGCCCGGAATATCACGTAAATAGACGCGAGCATGGTCATAGCAATCAGGACGCGGACCAATCAGACTCATCTCGCCGCGAAGGACATTAATCACCTGCGGTAGTTCATCAATTCGCGTTTTTCGCAACCAACGACCAAGCCTTGTAACACGGTCCACATCAAGCGGGTCAAATGCACCACGCGCCACAGGTGCCGGACGCATCGTACGGAATTTGATAACATCAAACGGCAGACAATCCTGCCCCATACGCCGCTGTACAAAGATCAAAGGCCCTGCGTTCACGAACGGGTTCAACATGACCAGCACCGCCGCAAAGACCATAAGAGGAACCAACAAAAGCAAGGCAACACATTTATCGAAAATCAATTTTGGCCACGGCTGCGATACCGGTTGCTTTGGTATGACGTGACCTTGCAAAACCGTGTCATTATGCAAATCGAACATTTCCAGTACCATCAACCAATATTGGCCCCGCGGACCGTTATGGTTAATGAAACTGAGAGAGTAAGGTTAACGATAGCTTAATAATACGAGTAAAAACCGTTTAATTTTAACGCGATATGAATTTTCGGGACTGTATTCATTAACGAACACACCCCATGCGCGATTGACCAGGCTGGACACATCTTAAGGCAATACCACTACAGCAACTTGAACTGCGCCAGTACGGCATCATGGTCCGACAATGGCCGCCCAGTCTGATCCAGACTTGGCAGTATTTGGGCGTTGGCACCTGTAACGCCACGGCTGCAAAACCAGTCCAGTTTCATTGTGCGATCAGGATGTGGGGTGATCAGGCTTGGGCGGGTCGTAAACCCCGGCGCATTCGCATCCCAACTGTATCCTCGCTCGCGCGCGGTATCGAACAGCGTTTCATCTTCCCAGCGAAAGTCCGGCGGGATGTGGTTGCCCGTGTTCAGATCGCCACCGATGATCACCGGCATGCCCGGGGCAAAATCGTCTATCGCATCAAGCAACCGTATCATCTGCATATTGCGATGCGGCGCATCAGCATTGCTTTCTAAATGGGTCGAGACAAAACACACCTCCCGCCCATCCACTTTAATCACCCCAGCAATCGCCATGCGGCCACCAACCCGCGGTTGCCCGGGGTCTACTGCGTTTTTATCTGGTGCAAACCAATGCCCATGATCATCCAGCCGGATCAGTTCCAAACGTTCAAACGGCGCACACGACAAGATCGCATTCCCGTGCCAGCCCTCGGCGTTATAGTCATCAGTGCAAAAATCTCGCTCTGTTGCACCACCAAGGTCTAGCTCGTGAAACTCAACACCGTAAGCATAGGCCATCCCCAAATGGCCAGCCATGTCAGCCATAGTGTGGCGTTGACCAGTGCGTGCCATGCCTTTGTCGGCCTCGGACACTAACACCACTTGGGGCGCGAATGGACGCAGATGATCAGCGCTCGCTTCGGGGAACAAGCAACGCTCAAGGTTCCACGCCGCGACCGTCACAGGCCCCTCCAAAGTACCAGCCGCATGACCTCCTGTTTCGATCAACGACATCGCAGGGATTTGATGCATCAACGCGCGATGTGCCTCTGGCGTCGGTAGCGCGTTCAAAATTTGATCGCGCTGCGTCTTAGTCACCAACGGCATTTCTGCGACGACTTTAGTCATAGGCGTTTTCCCGTCTCCGCATCGAACAAATGCAAAGCGTTCGTCGGAAACTCAAGCATCAGTTCTTCGGCCAAGGCTATGTCATCGTTTGGCGCGTTCACCACGAAATCTTGCCCGGCAACTGTACCATGCAAAAGACGGCTCGCCCCCAATTCTTCGATCAGGGTCAGTTTAAACGGGATAGTTCCCATTGGTGAAACGGCAACCTCCTCGGGGCGGATACCCAGCAAAACAGAACCATCCGCACAAGGCATCTGCACAGCGCTTTCGCCGACACGAACCTTGCCACCATCCGCATTGCCATTCAGCAGGTTCATCGGAGGCGCCCCCATAAACGATGCAACAAACGTAGAAGCTGGCGTGCGGTATATTTCAGACGGCGTGCCGATCTGCTCAATCCCGCCAGCATTCAACACGAAAATCCGATCCGCCATTGTCATCGCTTCGACCTGATCGTGTGTCACATACATCGCTGTGACGTTCAAACGACGCTGCAGGTTACGGATTTCCACGCGCATCTGGTGGCGCAGCTTTGCATCAAGGTTCGACAATGGCTCATCAAACAAAAACAGCGCAGGATCACGCACAATCGCACGGCCCATCGCAACGCGCTGACGCTGACCACCAGACAGCTGGCTCGGGCGACGGTCAAGCAATGGCGTCAGGCTCAGCATCTCGGCGGCCTCTGCTACCTTAGTAGCGATCGCATCCTTAGATGCACCACGGTTCTTCAAACCATAGGCCATATTCTTAGCCACGGTCATATGCGGGTAAAGCGCGTAGTTCTGGAACACCATCGCGATGTCGCGTTCCGCCGGATCAAGATCGTTCACCACACGCTCACCAATGCGCAGGTCACCGGTCGTGATGTCCTCTAGTCCGGCGACCATACGCAGCAATGTTGATTTGCCGCAGCCCGATGGGCCAACCAGCACAATCAATTCACCATCTGCAATGTCAAAGCTGGCAGGACGCACAGCCTGCGCCCCATTAGGGTAAGTTTTCGAAATATCGGTAACGCTTACGGTTGCCATCTTGGTCTTCCTATTTCTCGGATTCAACGAGGCCCTTAACGAACCAGCTTTGGAAAAAGATCACGATCACGACGGGCGGCAACATTGCGATGATAGCAAGCGCCCAAGCCTGACCGTATTCGGGGATTTGGTTACCTTCGTAGATCGACTGGGTGATCTGCTTGATACCGCGCACCAGTGTGAACAGGCCCTCATCCGTGGTGATCAGGGTCGGCCACAGATATTGGTTCCAACCGTACACAAACATGATGATAAAGATCGCTGCGATCATCGTGCGCGACAGCGGAACCAGAATATCGATAAAGAACTTTCCAGGCCCTGCCCCATCAATGCGTGCGGCCTCGACCAATTCTTCGGGGACGGACAAAAAGAACTGCCTGAAAAAGAACGTACCAGTCGCAGATGCCAACAAGGGTACGATTAACCCACCATAGGTATTGGCCATGCCTAGCCCGGTGACCACCTCGTAAGACGGTAAAATGCGCACCTCAAGCGGGAGAAGGATTGTCGTAAAGATCACCCAAAACGCAAAGGTCGCAAAACGCAGGCGGAAGTAAACGATCGCATAGGCAGCCGCCATCGACAGAACGATCTTACCCACCGCGAACCCGATCCCAAGGATCAGCGAATTCATGAGCATTGTGGTGCCATCAATCTGTTCGCTAAAGCCGCCCTTTTCAAACATGGCGGCATAGAAATTATGGCCCATCTGATCGCCAAATCCGAACTGCAGCCCTTCGCGGGACAGCGTGATATTGTCATGGCTGGTCGTGGTAAAAGCCAGATAAACCGGGAAAAGCATCAGCAAACCACCCAAGATCAAGATCGCATGGTCTACGATATCGCTCAGGCGAATGGGCTTTTTGTTACGCGTTATCTTGGTCATATCTCTGCCCTCAGGTATAATGGATGCGGCGTTCAAGCATGCGGAACTGCATCACGGTCAGCAGCAAAACAAGGACCATCAAGACAACCGACTGTGCAGACGATCCACCCAAATCATTGCCGCGGAACCCATCGGTATAGACCTTGTAAACAAGCGTAATCGGGTTCGATGCAGGGTTACCTTTGACCATGATGTCAATGACCCCAAAGGTATCGAACAGCGCATAGGTAATGTTAATGATCAGCAAAAAGAACGCGGTCGGTGCCAACAAAGGAAAGGTTATATCCCAAAACCTGCGAGTACCCGATTTGTTGTCAATCAACGCGGCCTCGCGAACAGCGACAGGGATGGACTGCAAGCCAGACAACAGGAAAATAAAGTTGACCGGTATCTGCTTCCAAACCGACACAACGATCATCGCAAACGCTGTATCGTTGTAGTTCAACCCGATTTGAAGATTGTAGCCAAAGAACGCGAACAGGTCAGTGATCGGGCCGATGTTTTGATCAAACAGCAAACTACCCAAAAACCCGGCCACCGGCGGGGCAACAGCATAAACCCACATCAGCAATGTACGGTATGTCTTGGCGCCACGGATAACCTTGTCGGCCTTAACGGCCAGCAATAACGCTATGCCCAGCGATAGGAATGTCACGACAACAGTAAAGAACAGCGTGAACCCCGCGACTTTGGCGTACTCGGATGATTTGGCAAGCCGGGTATAGTTGTCAGCCCCGACATAGTTGGACCCAAATCCAAAAGGATCCTGCAAGAAAAACGACGAATAGATCGCCTCCCATGCTGGCCAATAGAAAAACACAGCGATGATAATCAACTGGGGCATCAATAGTGCCACAGGCATCAATGGCTGCGAGAACGCCGCGCGCTTCATGTCGTGTTCCTGATATTCATAAATGCAAAGAGCGGCCGCATTTCTGCGACCGCCGGTATTGATAAGGGAAGGTTACCCTTGGGTCTGCGCAAAGCGTGACAGCAGTTCGTCAGCTTCGGTTTTGATCGCAGTGAACGCATCATCCAGCGATGTCTCGCCTGTCAGGTAACGCGTGTATTCACGGTTCATCACGTCACGGATCTGCACGTAGAACCCCATGCGATACCCGCGTGTCCACTCGCCCGCTGGCAATGAAAGCTGCTGAATGCCAACTTCGGCTGCTGGGAAACGATCATAGTGACCATCTGCCTTAGCAACTTCATACGCAGCTTCAGTGATCGGCACATAACCCGTTTCCTGGTGCCACATGTACTGCACCTCAGGCGAGGTCAGATAACGAAAGAACTCGGCCGTTGCTTTGTTTTCGTCTTCAGGCTGACCAGACATCGCAAACAGGGCCGCACCACCAATAAAGGTCTGCTTTGGTTCTGTTGTGATGGCCTCCCAATACGGCAGGTAAGTCGCGGAGAAGTCGAACTCTGCAGTTTGCTGCAAACCGCCAAATGACCCCGAAGAACCTAGCCACAGACCAACCTTGCCCTGCTCAAACGGTGTCGCGTTGTCATCCCAACCCGCGCCGTAAAAACCAGCATAGCCATTGTCGATCCAGCTTTTGAACGCTTCAAAGTGGTCGCGAATTTCCGGGGCATCCATGTTGATCACAACATCAGCCGAGTCGTACCCATTGTTGCCAGTGGCAAACTGCAGGTTGTGACGCGAAAAGAAGTTCTCGGTGAAAACCCAAGGCATGTGTGACTGTGACAACGGAATATATCCGGCCTCAACCAATGCAGGCGCAGTCACGTCTTGGAATTCTTCCCAAGTCACAGGGGGCGTGACACCAGCAGCTTCCAATGCTTCAACATTGTAATACATGATCGGAGAAGATGAGTTGAACGGCATGCCGATCATCTTACCATCGCTATCCGCATAGAAATAACGCACACCAGAGATGTAATCTTCGATATCAAAAGAAACACCGTTGTCTGTCAGCAAATCTTGCACCGGAACAGTCGCACCTTTGGCGCCAATCACAGTGGCTGCGCCAGCATCAAACACCTGCAAGATATTCGGCTGTTCGCCCGCACGGAACGCCGCAATACCAGCCGTCAGCGTTTCTTCGTAGCTACCCTTAAATACGGGCGTGATCACGTAATCGCTTTGGTTGGCGTTAAAGTCAGTCGCGATCTTGTTAACAGTTTCACCAAGGCTCCCGCCCATAGCGTGCCACCATTCGATTTCAGTCTGCGCAGCAACAGGACCTGCCAAAGCGGCGATCGTCGCGCCTGCAAAAATAACGGATGTCGTTTTCATAATATGCTTCCCTAATTTCAAAGGGCGCATATGGCCCCTTGTCAGCAGGGGCCGGGCTAAGCGGAATAATTGTCAGTTTTGCAACGCGAATATGAACTATTTGTAAATCCAAGCACTTAAAGCGATCTAAACCGCGCGCCCTTCTGCTAGCCAATGTAAAATACTCAAACTGCTTGCAAGGCACCCACCGATCCGCAACCGCTCTAAGTAACTGAGCGCCTTTCTGCTGTAACATCAACGCAGAACCTGAATTCCAGTTATCCGTAGACCCCAATAGTATCACCTCTACAACGCCCTGCTCCCAATCAAGCCCGTTATACCCATCGTCATGACTGTGTATGATCTCGAGGCCACAATATTCTATTTGGAAGATTTCAAAGGTAACTACACGTTGACATGGCTTGATGACTTGACCAATACGGCTACCTAGGTGCGGGCCGTTAGCTCAGCTGGATTAGAACAGAGAACTTCTAATCGGTTGGTCAAGCCCAAATTTTGCTTTGAATTTAAGGCGATTGGCAAGTAGTAGAATATTGCGGACTGTTTTACAGACTGCTTTCAGCGGCTCCGTAGCTCAACTGGATAGAGCAAGGACCTTCTAAGTCCGAGGTTGAGGGTTCAAGTCCTTCCGGGGCCGCCAAAATCTAAGCTTGTTGGGATATTAGCGCTTCATCGCGCAATGTCAAAACCCCATGTTCACGACCTCTCAATGAGAAGCGTTGTATGGAAAAACTACCTTATCTGATTTCAGCACCCGTCGGGTGAACTACAGAAGCTGGTAGAGTGGCAGTGCATATCTGTATCTGAACTTTTTTCGATTGGTGATGTGAAGATTATCAACGTACATGAGCAGAATTTTGCCATCGTGAATGCCCCTCTTTGTGAGGGTATTCACGATGGCAAAACTGCCCGGTGAAATTCTCTGGACGTTTGGTCGATACCTGTGTCGCCTTCACTAAGGATGGCCTGCTGGATCAATGATCGCAGCCCGATGTGCAAACACATCACAGCTCCGCAAGTCGCGGCGCTGCTTGCCTCAAAATTGGTCACGATGGCGCAAATTCAAGCTGCGGGCCTCATATCATGAGCGAGATCGATCCCAAAGAAGCGCTAAGAGCAAGGTCACAAATCCCTAGAGATTTGAAGAACCCTTGCGAGGGGGGGCAAGCCTCCCCTTCGAACCCCACCAAGCCGCACAATTCCTGTGCGCCGAAGGAACGACCCAAGGCAATCTACGTTGAATGCTCGGACGAACTTAAGGTTCTCGTTCGCGAGCGGGCTGATGCCCAACTGCAATCAGTATCTGCCTTCGTTCGCGAACTTGTCGTTGGAACCGAGCGGCGGCGTCCGCGCCCATTTCCGACAGTTGATCCTAATCTTGTTCGTGCGGTGGCGAGCTATGGCGGTAACCTCAATCAAGTTGCTCGATGGCTCAACACTGCAACCCGCACCGGTCGCGCGGGCGAGATCGATGCCCTGCGAATAGCGGCAATGCTCGTCGGCATTGAGCGTGGATTGGCAAACATAATCGCTCAGCATCGAAAGCCACCCGAATGTTGATCAAGTTTTTCTCCAACGGTATGGCGGGTAAGAAGGGTCAGAAGAAGCGGTTCTGGTCGGATGAGGAGAAGGTGTCGATCTGTGCGCAAACCTGCGCGCCGGGGGTATCGGTTGCGCAGGTCGCGCGGCGGTATGCGATGAACACCAACCTGATCCACAAATGGCTACGTGATCCCAAGTTTGCACCTGATCGGGAGATCATCGAAGACGAGGTTGGTGAAGCGCCATGTTTTCTGCCTGTGGAGATTGTTGACCGGCCAGGTGCTGAAGAAGCGGTTCCCGCGCTTGCAGCATGACAAAAGCAGTCATTCATCGCAAATCAATCAAGGTGGGTTTTGTCTGCTCCTTACCTGTTCAGGCACGGCGCAGCGAATGGCGGCTGATTCAAGCGTTCACAAATGTTCTACAGTTTGGCCACTTTTGCAGCTTCGGGTCCCTTGGGCCTCGTTGGTGAGTGAAGACTTCACCATGTGAGGCTACTCGCTCTCTGTCTTTTATTTGTTCGTTTTGATCTGTCATTTTTTATCGCTTGCGAGTTTCAGCAGGCGCTCAAGTTCATCAGGGCTCAAGCCACGCAGAGCCATTTCTTGTTCGATCAAAATTTCCAAGATGTCCGGGATTTTCTTGAGATCGGGGGACAGAGCTGCCGCTTCTGATACTTCTGCAATGTCTTCCATCGCCTTCCGAGCAATTTTTGCTGGATCTACGTAAAATGGGCCGTTACTGCCTGTGAGAACCCAATGGGTGCTGACGCCAAAAGCCTCGTGCAAATTAAATAGTAGTGAGCTTGGCAGCTCTCGTTTGCCCTGTTCATAGTTTTGGTAGCTTCTTGCCGAAACGCCAATTTTCTCAGCAATTTCAGACTGATGGAGATTGAAGTAGTCCCTAACATTTGCCAAGCGCTTTCCGATTTCCAAACGGAGGCTTGATTCTACGTCGTTTGTGCGTATCATAGCGCAATATGATCCTATAACGTGGCTTATCAGCGCTATCTTGCGTTATATCGCCGCTTTTCGCAACAGGAGGGATGTTGGCCTATGGCAAATGGAATGAGGCAAAAAAACGAAACCTCATCAATCGACTTGCCTGCCGCGCTCTCACGCGGTCGTACCGTTGAGGCGTGGTGCGAGGCTCTTCGGCAAACCCACGGCGTTAGAGTAGCGGTCCGCACAATGAAAAAGCGTGCTCGAGAGCGTGGGCATTTCATGATGTGTGGAAAACAAATGCTGCTCCTCCCCGAGCATGTTGATGCACTGCTGCGAGAGTGAGGAAAAGACTAATGGCAAACCGTCGTCCATATACAGCGGCCAAGCAAACTATCTCAGCGTTGCTTCGAGACGCCCGTGAGGCTGGTTGGTCTCAGGCTCGCTTTGAAATCAAGCCGGATGGCAGCGTCACCATTGAAGCAGGAATGGCTAGCATCGAAGCCATTGATGATTTTCTCAACGTCGATTTGAGGATGGGAAAATGACCCGCAAAGGGCTCCCGAAATATGTCTATGAGGATCGTGGGTATTTGCGATTCATAAGGCGCTCTCGGGGGCAATCTGTGATGATGAAAGAGACTTTTGGCACCCCAGAGTTTTGGGACCACTACAACGAACTGCTTAGAGGGCGACCCAAGCTGCTTACGACAAGGAACTTTGATACCCTCGTGTTGAACTACTACGACAGTAAATCCTACGCGAAACGCAAGCCTAGGACACGAAAAGACTACAAACTCTACATGGACCACATCCGAGAGATTTGGGGTGACAAAGATCCGGCGAAGATCGAACCACATCACGTTTATAAGCTTCAGCAAGCGAACGCCGCAAATTATCGAAAGGCCAACTATCTCGTTCAGGTCTTGGTCATCTTGATGAACCACGCAAGACTCATGGGATTCATTAAAAACGAACATCGGAACCCTGCTCATGGTATCCCATTGCTTCCGCAAGAAGGCGACGGCTGGGAGCCTTGGCCAGATGAGCTGCGAGAAGAGTTTGAGACGAAGGCGTCGCCACGTGCGCGGCTAGCTTATGAGCTTTGTATAGGGCTTGGCCAACGTATCGGTGATACTTTGGAAATTCAATGGAAACACATCAAAGCTGGGACGTGGGATTTCAATCAGGGGAAGACGGACAAGCCGTTATATGTGCCGTTGACTGATCGCCTAGCGAAAACCGGTGCCTTCCAGAAACTATTGGGATGGGCCAGCTATGCTTGATCGAGATTCTGTGCAGCACACGTCTGTGTATCTACCGAAACACATTCACAAAGCGCTTCGCCTCCATTCGCTGAACGATGGGTTCACGATGTCAGAATTGATCGTCAGCGCATTGGAGGGACGTTGGGATCTGACAAAGAGCGATTTCGTGTCGATGTTGAACAAGCGTGCCGCAAAAGCGGGGGAGGTGTGATGTGGCGAATGTCACGCCTTTGGCCGCGAAAGAAAACACGGCGGCAAAACTGATGGATATGAGCGTCGAAGAATTTCGTGCAGCCGTTGAGGCAGGAGCTTTGCCCGCCGCTCGCGATATCGCCGGAAAAATGCGTTGGGATACGGAACTTCTGCGAAAGATCGTTCGTGGAGAATTTGCTGACGGGTGGGATGACATCCAGTGGTGAAGCGAAAGAAGTACCTTTGGCAGCATCCCAGCGGTCGTTGGTATGTTCGAAAAAATGGGCAATACCAAAGGGTGCATTCAGAGCCCGGGACGCCGGATTTCGATTTCGAGTACTGGGAAATCCTTCGCGGACGGCGTAGCGAAGCAAGGCGATCTTGGAATGCCTTGATCAAAATACTGCGCCAATCGAAAAAATGGTCAGGCTTTTCGCCGCGATACCGCAAAGATCTTGAGCCGGTTTTGCAATACCTTGAAGATAAGATCGGCAAGCGAGACGTTTCCCGGCTCACTCCGTCCGATATTTACGCGGCCATGGATGCTAACCAGCATCGTGTTCGGTTCGCAAACTATATTCCGACTACGATCTCCCTTCTTGCCAAGATCGCGAAACGCAGGAATTGGCGCAGCGACAATCCTGCCGCCGACATCGAGTTGCTGGAAGTTCCCAAGGATCGCAAGAAACCACATGTGCCTTGGACGAACGAAGGGGTACGCAAATGGCGAGATGAAGCGGAACCACTCCCGTTGCTCATTTTCGAGATTGGTGTCGGAAGCGTTCAACGACCGGGTGACTGGAGCGGGTTCACATGGCGCGACTATGACGGGGAAAATCTAAGGCTCACCCAGAACAAGACAGGGTTGAACCTGTTGCTGCCGTGTACCTCGCAGTTAAAAAAACAGCTTGATCGCACGAAGGCTGCTCTATCGACACCTCCCCATCCATCGCGTCCCATCCTCGCGAACGAGGACGGGTCCCATATGAGCTACTTTAAGATAGCCCGTATCATGCGGGAGGAGCGTAAGCGATTAGGCCTGTTGGAACATGACCTGCATGCGTTGCGATACCGTGGCGTTAAGGAATTGGCCTATGCAGGGTGCGACGATGAGGAGATCGCCAGCTACTCCGGCCATATGACCAAGGCTATGATCAAAAAATATGCGGGCGAAGCCCGTCAGGAAATGCGTGCACGCAGCGCAAGCGAAAAGAGGAGGAAGGCATGAACAGAACGAGACCAGAACATGAAACTGATACTAGGAGTGATACCCCTATGAGGACGCAATCGGCTAAGTGCTTGAAAGTATTGGAGGCGAGTACCGGAATCGAACCGGTGTACACGGATTTGCAATCCGGAAAATTTTGCTGATTTCAAAGGGAAAAATTGTAAACGGACTTGTTTCGTTCAGGGTCACTTTTCAATAGGTTACGAGGCCCAAGTAAACGGTTTTTCACAGTCTCCCGCTCTGGCGAAAGGGCAAAGAAAAACCGCTGAGGGGGCGGCCACCCACCTCAACGGCATAGAAGAATATTTCCGTCCCCATACCTATGGTATTTCTGGTCTAACCTCAACCCAATTGGCGGTGAGACCATGAGCTGGCGCATTGCAAATGAATGCGCCGAGCGCCGCTTTGGCAGCGCCGCGCGCAAGCAGATCATCATGTTCCTGGCCGACAAGGCGAGCGATGACGGCTCGGGCATCTGGTGCTCCAAGGGGACGATCCAGCGCCACACAGAGCTCAGCGAGAGCACGGTGAAGCGCACCATCATCGACTTCTTGCGCGAAGGCATTCTGATCGAGACAGGGCGGCGGCAGTGCAAGAACGGATACACCGTCATTTACCGCATCGTTCTGGAGCGCGTGGCCGCGCTCGAACCCACGGCCGAGCCCGACATTGAGACGGGGGTCACTGTGAACCCCGTCCAGCCTGAACCCGGTACGGGGTCCAGGGTGAACGGGGTACGGGGTTCACGGTGGACCCCAAACCATCCTAAAACCATCCATAAACCACCTACGCGCAGGCGCGAGGCGGCGGAGGAGGTTGAAGATCCTGAAGCTGAGAAGATTCTGGCTGCTTACCCCGAAGACAGGATCCGAGACCGGCGGACTACTCTGCGCCTGATCTCTGCAGCATTGAAAGCCAGTGTGGAGCCAGATGACCTTAAGCAGGCGGTCAAAGCTTATGCGAAGGAAAGCGAAGGCTACACACGCAGCAAGGTCTGTTTCTCGGACAACTGGTTCAAGATGCGCCGGTGGGAGAAGGGACTGGCCCAGGTACAGGCGGACCGAGAGAAAGCGCGAGAGGCCGAAGCCAAGGGGCGCGCCAGCCTCGCCGAGTGGATCCACGAGCGCCATCCCTTGTGCCGCCACATCACCAACCGGCAAATCGAGGATTTGATCGCGACAAAGCTGGTGACGCCCGAGCAGGTGCGCGCTGCGGGACTGCAGGCGTGAGTGTCGTTGTGCAATTTGAGATATGCCTTTCCTTATCTCAGAAACGGCATTGTTTTTTGAGAAAAGGCTGATGATGAGGTTTCGTATATGATGCTCAGATCATACCTACCCTTTATGGCGTGGAGATCATATTGACAATTTATGACTTAGGGGTCATATGTGGCGACAGGAGAGCCGCCATGAAGCACCTCGTTCGTACATCAAAAAACTTGGGCCACGCAATTCGCGAAGCTCGGAAGGCAAAGAAACTGACCCAGAAGGAACTCGCCTCGATGAGCGGTGTCTGGCAGGAGACGATCTCCAAGATCGAGAACGGCAGCGGGGGCACCAAGCTGGAAACAGTATTCGATTTGATCGCGGCCTTGGAGCTCGAAATTACGGTGGCCGAGCGCAGCAAAGGCACATCAGACGGGCTAGAGGACATTTTCTGACATGGGCCGCAAGCGCAGCTACATACCGCTGAACGTTTTCCTGAACGCGCGGCTCGTGGGTCAATTGGTGCGTGAGCCCTCGGGCGGCGTCAGTTTCGCCTATGCACGTGACTGGCTCGAATGGGAGCACCGGATGCCCGTGTCTTTGTCGCTGCCGTTGCAGGAGAGCCGCTACAGCGGCGCACCTGTGATGGCCGTCTTTGACAACCTGTTACCCGACAGTGACCTCATCCGTCGAAGGGTCGCGGAACGCGTGGGAGCCGAGGGCGTAGATGCCTTCAGCTTGCTGTCACAAATTGGACGCGACTGTGTTGGAGCGCTTCAGTTTCTACCCGATGGGCAAGAGCCACAACCGATGTCTGAGTTGACTGGAGAATTTGTCGACGAGGCGCAGATCGGGGCCATTTTGAGCGACCTCGATCTAGCACCACTGGGTATCCGCAGCGAGAATGACTTCCGAATTTCTGTCGCTGGCGCGCAAGAAAAGACAGCTTTGCTTCGTAAAGATGGCCAGTGGATTGAGCCAACCGGCACAACGCCAACCACACACATCATCAAGCCCCAAATCGGCAGACTGCCCAATGGCATGGATTTGTCTGACAGCGTTGAGAATGAATACTTATGCCTCAAGCTGATGGAAGCGTTTGGGCTTAGAGCTGCGAATGTCGAAATGGCTCAGTTTGGCGACAAGAAAGCCTTGGTGGTTGAGCGTTTTGACCGGCGCTGGACGTCAGATGGCCGCTTGATCCGTTTGCCTCAGGAAGATTGCTGTCAGGCATTGTCCGTTGTGCCTACCCAGAAGTACCAGAACGAGGGCGGCCCAGGAATCTCAGATATCATGGAACTCTTGTTGGGGAGTGATGATCCCAACAAAGATCGGTACGATTTTTTCAAAGCGAATGTCCTGTTCTGGCTGCTGGGTGCGACAGACGGCCATGGTAAGAACTTCAGCGTCAGTCTTTTGCCCGGCGGCCGTTTTCACATGACGCCACTGTACGACGTTTTGACGGTGCAACCGACCGTCGACGCCCGGCAGATCGAGCGGAAATACTTCAAACTGGCCATGAACTTCGGCAACTCGAACCACTACAAGGTTTCGAATATCGTGGGCCGCCACATCGTGGAGACCGGCGTGCAATCCGGCTTGTCCCGCGCAGTCGTGCAGGGCCTGTTCGAAGAACTACAGGAGACCTCGCACGCGATCGTTGAGGCCACGTTCAATCGGCTTCCGGATGGTTTCCCGGAGGCGTTGCTTGCTTCGATCGACGGCGCGCTGAAGGCTAGGTTGCACCTATTGAGCTGATGCTACAAGGCATGGCTGCGCCCAAAAATTCGGCGCAAACCATGATCAAACCGCCTTGGATGCGGCTCCCCATCTACCCAATTCGCCCCCAAAAACCAGATTTTCTGCCATGGTTTTTTCGAAGCTGGGCCATATAAGATCCATGTTCCATCACGCCTTCCGGAAGGAAAGGATCAGCAGCCTCGGCCAGCAGGGCAAGTTTTGCCAAATACTTCGCCCCATGCCCATATGCCTTGGATCGCGCCGCCTTGAGGATATCGTCCAGAAGCGCGCGATAGAGGATCGTTGCCGCCGCCTGATGCTCATGTTCCAGCGTTTCTGCAGTTTTGGGCAAGCTGTGCCAGAGGCCTCCATCCCAGTGAGCGTGATGCTGAAGGATGACCTGCGCGGCGAGGTCAAGGCGTGGCCAATCGAGATAAAACCGCAAAGCTAATTCCGGATCCTGATGAGACAGGCCATACTGCAAAGCGTTTGTCTCGGCTTCAATGTCATCAAAGTCAGGTAAGTTTTTCAGATAATCGCGCAGGATGTCGGCTGATAGTCGGCTCTCAAAGCACTGCCAGCGCAGTGCTTGAGCTGCTGATTTGTCACCCAATGCTTCCAAAATAGACGCTTCGATTTGGACCCTTTGCGGGGACAGCGCGTCATCCTGTCCTTTGACGCGTGATCCAGGTTTGCGCACCCATTCCAGAGCTTCATCGGCGCGACCAGCAGCCAGCAAACGCACAGCCATACCCTGAACATCCTGCATATGGGGCTTTTTGGCGCTTTCTAGGGTAATCATCAGGTCAATATCACCGCGTGCCTCAGCAATTGTTTGGCGCATTTCTGACCACTGAGAGGTCATGGAATAAAGCCAGCGATCCGTCGAAAGCTTGGCCTCTTCAAGTTTGCGCTTTGCAATCGCTGCGTCGAGGTCAGCATCCCATTGCGCCAGCGTAGATTGCGGCAGATGTGGTACGATGGCCTTGGTCAGATCAGCCAGATAGCCGTGCGTGGTTTCGCCAAGGCGTGCCATAATTCGATCAGGCAGCAATGCAGCCTCATGGGCGCTCAGCTGTGCCGTCAATTTTCCAGCGCTTATGATCGCCAGATAGTAGACATCCTGAACATGGCCTGATGAGTCATCGACCCGTTCGAACACGCGCTCATGTGTGGCAATGAACCGTATGAAACGGTCCATCGCCATATCCGGAGCGGCCGGTGCAAGCTCGGCCTCGATTGTGTCGGTCAGGCTTTGCAGATCATCGCGAAAGGCGCGGGCTTTGTCCCATTCAATGAAGCTCTTGGCGCGTTCCAGACCCGAAAGCCGTCGGTCGATCAGCTTCGCAATGCCTTCCGGCCCGGATTTCGCGGCGAGTGCTGCTTTGACCTGACGGCGAAAGCCAGCATTGCGATCGGCCTCATCCAGCACCAGTTGGGCAAGTTTTTGAGCGGGCAACTCGGACAGTATTTCGATGGAAAGAGAGGGTTTTCGAGCCATGGATCAGGTCACTTCATTTTGCGAGCTAACCGGCCTTTCCAGACGCGTGTAGGGTGCGGTTATCCTCAGAATAATTCGCGTCAATTGATAGCTTTTAATTGAGAATTTCGTAAGCAGGTTTTCCATGATGAACGCCGTATGGGGTCTGAAGGCTGTTAAAGCGCTCTCTTTCAACAAGCCTTGCTTCCAGATCGGTGTCACGTTTGTGGCTCGGCAGCGGATAAATCTCATGCTTGGCGAACTTAAGTGATCTCACGCCGTTTCCGTTCAGTTCGAGTGCACGCATTGCATTTGTGTGGCTATGTAAGCCTGCAGGTGCAATTGGGTGATCGGGCTGTGTTTCGTTTTGGTAACCTTAATGCGCCCAATGTTATTTTGAGATAACATAAGACGTGACTTGAGCGGGGGTGCTGGATCGTCGAGTTAAACGGAGGAAATTGACATTAATGATATCTCAACGTAACATTTAGGCGCTTAGTGTCTTTTGGAGGTATCATTATGGCAGTTTCGATCAAAATACCCAGGGCGGCCCGTAAGGAGCTCGTGGCACTTGGGGAAAACATTCGTGTAGCGAGACTGCGCCGCAAGTTGACCGCTGAGATTGTTGCGCAGCGCGCTGGCACGACGCGGCAGACCATCGCCAAGATCGAAAGCGGGAACCCCGCAGTTAAGATCGGCACTTATGTGGCCGTGTTGCAGGCACTCGGCCTCCTGAAGGGATGGGGAGACCTCGATGATCCGGTCGGTGAGCAGATGGCGCTGGATGACCTCCCGCAGCGTGCGAGATTGAAAAATGGTTGAGGTCTGGATCGACTGGAAGGGGCTGAAACGCGTCGGCACGCTTCACCGCACAGCGGGGCGCGGCCGAGAGCGGGTGTCCTTTACCTATCATGACGATTGGCTTGCCGACGACAATGCCTTTGGGCTTTCGCCGAACATGCCTCTCGTTAAAGGACAATTCGTGCCTGAGGCTGGGCAAGACATGCTCGCATCGCTTGGGGACTCTGCCCCTGATACCTGGGGCAGAACGGTGATGCGGTGCTATGAGGGGCGCATGGCAGAGGCCGAGGGGCGACGACCGAGAACGCTGCAAGAAGCCGACTACCTGCTTGGGGTGAATGACGAGACCCGATTGGGTGCGCTGCGCTTCAAGGTTGATGGCGAGTTTCAAGCGCCCGAGGGCATTGGCGTGCCTGCTCTCGTGAGCCTCGGGGATTTGCTTCATGCCTCGCAACGCGTTCTGCGCGGGGAAGAGACCGCTGAGGATCTTCAAATGCTGTTTGCACCGGGAAGCTCTTTGGGCGGCGCTCGGCCAAAGGCCAGCATCCTTGACCAACACGGCCGCCTTTCTGTCGCCAAGTTCCCGAAAGAGACGGACACTTATTGCGTGGAACGCTGGGAGGCCGTCGCACTGGAGCTGGCAAGGCGCGCCGGAATCACGGTTTCGGACCACACGCTTGAGATGGCAGGCGACAAGCCGGTTTTCTTGTCCCATCGGTTTGACCGGAACGATGGCGGCAGGATCCCGTTCATGTCGGCCATGGCCATGCTGGGAGGCAAAGACGGCGAAAGCTACAGCTACTTGGACCTGGCCGATATTATCACCTCAGAAAGCGTGACGCCTGACAAAGACCGCGAAGAGCTCTACCGGCGAGTTGCCTTTTCCATTCTCGTGACGAACCTCGATGACCATATGCGCAATCACGGATTTCTGCGTGGGCGGGGCGGATGGCACCTCTCACCGGCCTACGACATCAACCCTGTGCCGAACCAACCGCGCGTGCTCAAGAGCTACGTTGATGACGACAATCCGGATGCCAGTATTGCTCTGCACCGCGCGCAACATGAATCCTATCTTCTGGAGCGCGGCGAGGCCGATCGCATCATTGCAGAGGTGGCCGAAGCGACGATGGCTTGGCGTGACGTTGCCCGTGCCTTGGGGGCTCCGGAGCGGGAGATCAGGGAGATGACGACAGCCTTCGAGCACGAGGAAGCGGATTTGGCGCGAGCGTGAACTGGGGCGGGTGTCGAATTGGCTTGAGCGAAAGCCGTTTAGCTGCAGCGGGTTTTTGAGGTCCTTCGCCATTGCGATGCGGGATGACGAGGCAGGTTGACTTTGGGGTGCCAAGTTCGGCCCCTCAACGCCGTGTTTCTGATTGCTGAACATAAGCGGGCATCCGTGTCAGACGCGGTACAAGCCCCGCTTCAACGAGAAAATTCCCCTGCGCTACGCGGTCCCTGGCCAACGTCCGCTTCGGGGAAGCTGCTGTGCAGCGTTGGACCAACTCGCCAACGGCAGCAATGGGCCGTTCATGTCGAACAAATCGAGACCATCTAACAGGATTGCGGCGATGCGGCTAACGGCAGGAACGAGCCCTCTTTTCCGACTTTCTGCGTCGCGGCGAATGGCCGTTCTTGGTAACCTTCACTAATTTCGACTTGCTATGCATGTTGCTCCGCTCGCCATTAAGTGTAATTCAAAACATATGCATAGAGTGAAGTTGTCTGTCGTATTTGGAATGGGGGTGATTGCCGCAATCGTGTTCGCCTGGCGCGCATATTTTGCAATCACCGATCTCGTTGATGGCGATCAAACGGCTTTTTTGACCTTCCCGTTGTCCGTGGTTCTACCCGTTACGATATTTGCGTTTCTTGCGACGCGCCGTAGCATGACCTCGCAAGAAGGCGCTCTCATGCAACTCGGCGCGATGATGCAAATTCTTCTTATCATAGCTTTGCCGAGCTTTGCGCTCTATCTCACCCTTGGTTTTCCCGTTGTCTTTCTTATGGTCGAGCTCTTTGAAACAAGGCTGCCAAATTCACTAAAGACCGCCATCAAAAGCAGATTCATAGCATGATCAATCTCTCATTACCTGAATCGTGGATGCTTGCATTGCGATGGCTTTTGCTGCTTGGCCCGGTTTGTCTGGCCTTGGTGATGGTTCGGCTACGTCACCTCACGCACAGAGCGCAAATCGCGGGGCTATTTGCGTTTCTCTACGGCGTTGCGATGGTTTTTGTGACCCATTCCTTCGCTGTTTGGATGGGCTGGTGGCATTATGGCTGGGACGCATTGATGGTGAATGCCTTGCCTGCTGATATCATCTTAGGTGGCGCTATTCTGTTTGGACCGGGTCTGTATTTCTCGTTTCCAAAGACGCGCCCACTCATGATCTGCCTGCCAATTATCTTGGGACTGCACGGAACAATTTTCAGCTCTCTGGAACCGCTCGTTTTCGCAGGACACCATTGGTTTCTCGGCGTCTTGTTTGTCTTCGCAACTGCACATTTACCTGCGATCTACTTGGCCAAATGGACAGAAGCTGACACACATCTCTCATATCGCTGTACCCTTTTGGCAATAATGACAGGAGGCATGATTTTTGCCCTTCTGCCATCCCTGATAATGCTCGCCATGGGCGGAACTTGGGATATTTTTGTGAAGCCTGTTTGGATGACCTGCCTCGTGATGTTCGCACTGTCGGTTTCATCGTTGATTGGGTTGTCAGCAAACCAAACGCTTTGCCTACAAGGTGGCGGGACACCCATCCCGCTTGATCCCACAATACGTCTCGTGACAACGGGGCTTTATGCCTACGTTTCAAACCCGATGCAGTTGTCGGCTGCATTAGGGTGGGTCATTTTGGGGCTGTTCTTACAAAACATATGGATCATGGCGGCATCATTGATGGCATGGGTGTTTGTCCAAGGTATGGTACGTTGGCATCATCGGCATGATCTGTTGAAGCGTTTTCCGACTGGCTGGCCGGAATACAAGAAAAATGTCCCGGAATGGATTCCGCGCTGGCAACCTTGGACCACGACGGCGGCGACGTTGACGCTTTCTGACGCATCGCGAAGCCATCACTGGGTCGCATCAAGGTTGGGGGCTATCGATAGTTTAGACGTGCAATGGTCAGATCATCGGACCGCATGTTACGACAACCCCGACAACGTTTATGGCTTTCGTGGAACCTGCGCCATCGCGGCAGCATTTGTGCATGTGAACTTTGCATATGCTTTGCTGGGTCAAGCATGGCTGCTGATTGCCGTTCCTTGTAGCTTTCTATTTAAACAGGTCTTGAGGAGAGCGATATGACCGGACCATCGCCTGCACTGCTAGGGCTGGACACGCTGATCAAGATCAGGCGCGATCAACTGGGATTTTATGCCGATATGCATGCGCGGTTCGGCGACACAGTTCCTCTCCGTTTGGGGCCATACCGGTCTTGGTTGCTGTTTCATCCCGATCAGATTGAAGTTGTCTTGGCTAGCAAGGCTGACAAGTTCATCCGCTTTGAACGGATGATGACGGTCTTGCGCCAATGGAACGGGGAAAGCCTGTTCATTGCCGAAGGTCAAAGCTGGCACAACAGACGTCGCAAGGTACTTCCGGCCTTTGCGCGCAAGAAGATGCCCGCATACGAGGCCGTCTTTCAGCACGTCGCGGAGGATTGGGTCAAACGCCTGTCAGAACAGAGCGATAACAATGGTGATGTGGATCTCGACGCCGATGACATCTTTGCACAAATAGCTTTGGATATCGCCCTGCGAACACTCTTTGGTGGCGGATTTTCGGAAAGTATGGATCAAGTTTCAGAGCACATCAAAGTTCTCTCTAAAGTGGCGTTTCGCGAGTGTGCAAGTCCTCTGACATTGCCCGACTACCTGCCTCTTCCTGGCAAGCGTGAGAAAAAGAATGCGATGGCTTTCATGCGCGATCTTGTCCGAGACCTCGTTGAAGACAGGATTGATGGTCCAGCGGGTGATGATCTTCTCCAAGTTCTCATCGAAACCCATGCGGGCGACAAACAGGAAATTTGCGATGACGCGATGAGCCTACTTATCGCCGGGCATGAAACATCCGGGGCCGCATTGTCTTGGATATTTGCACTGTTGGCAGATCATCCAGCGGCATTAGAGAAATGCCAAAACGAAGTCGCGGGCACAAATGATGTCGGGGAAATGAGCTACCTCTCGGCGGTCGTCGATGAAGCGCTCCGGCTTTATCCACCAGGCTATACTTTGTTTCTGCGGCAAGCGGTAGAAGACGTAGATGTTGCAGGCATCGCCGTTAAGAAGGGCGAACTCTTGCAGGTCATTCCTTACATGACTGGTCGCGATGCAAGGTTTTTCGATGACCCTAACCAGTTTCGCCCAGAGCGATTTCTCACGAAGCCGGCTTGGCCATTCTTTGCTAATATTCCATTCAGCGCAGGGCCGAGAGCATGCACGGGGCATCAGTTCGCGTTGAAAGAAGTTTCGATCATCGCCGCCGAACTGCTTCGCGCCTTTCATCCGCGTTTAAGTGGTTCGTTTCCAGCTCCTGACCCGAAGTTTTCGCTGCGGCCACAAGACGGGCTACCGATGATCTGGAAGAACCGCTGAACGCGGCGGTCCGAGAACGAAGCGAGCTTGTTGACTTTCAGGCGGCAAGAAACACTGATCTTTTTGTCCAAACCAACGATACCGGTTTTTTGCCATGAGATCATAGAAACGGTCACGGAACGATCGAGGTAAAATGGACAACAGTTTCACCCACCGCCAAGGGGCATGTAGTGTCTTGAATATGGCAAATGTCGCATCCGATTTGGTCAACGGTTGCCCGCCGAACACAACGAGATAGGTTCTATCCAAGTCTTGGGCCGTCAAATTGTGCTGGTCGGCTAAAGCCAGCCCTTCTTTAGACCAAGCGGATACAAATCTTGCTGTCGGTTCGCTTTCATGGCGCAAGACAAAACGCACCCATGCCGAACACATCAAGCAATCTGTATCAAAGACGATGGTTAGATCAGTAGGGTTTCCCATTTGCCTAATTATGCAGACAGCGTCCAAAATGCCAAGTCGTTCGGCTCCGTGCATTCTCTGCAAAGCCGACCTTGGCGCAAACGCAGCGAAATGGTGCTTCGTCCGCGATCCAGTCATCCACGCACCGAGAATGCTGCGGGATGCACGAATGTCGGCAATGCGGGCTGCGGACGCAGCATCGAGCGACCGTGATCAATGGCCGCAATGGGCCGTTCATGTCGAACAAATCGAGACCATCTAACAGGATTGCGGCGATGCGGCTAACGGCAGGAACGAGCCCATATTGCATGATGCTGCACATTGGACCAAGGTCGGCTTTACGAGAATTACAAGAAACATAACGTGGAGAGTTCCGGATGGGAGCGAAAGCATGGTTTGCCGCCTACTACAATCACGATCCAAAAGATGTTCTGGCCAATAAACCAGAGCTTGACCGCGAGGCTTGCATTTCTTTGGCTAAGAAATTGCTTCCAGGCGTGACCTTACGGGAAAAAGACGACGGCAGCTTGGACTTTCTGAATCCTGGAAAACGAGAAGTATTTGTGGGTGTGTACGGCGATCTTAAGATAATCGCCCATGAGGACCTCGGAGGAGATTTCCCGTCGCGCGTCGACGGAAATTGGCACAGCGCCGAACTTGGGTCGACGACTTACGTTCACGCCACCCATTCCGTCGTTGACTGGTGTGCTTTCGCGCTTTGGCAAGGCGGAGAGCTGGTTCGCGCGCTCAGCGTTTCTCCTGATCAAGGCGTTCAAGAGGACATTGGCAATAAGTTACCATTTGAAGCTCCATACTGGGATGGCTCGTTTGCGCTTGAGGATGAGTTTGAAGATGACGAACCGTACCCATTGCCCTTCCATCCACTTGAACTTTCTGAGGCAGCGCTTCTTGCGATGCTAGGCTTCCAATTTGAAGGTCACCCCGACGATTGGGTATGCGATCCTATGGAGATCCCGATCATGAGATTCGAAATTTCCAAGAATACTTGGTGGAAATTCTGGTGATTTGTGGCCGTGCTGGGCCGACGAGATTGCAGACAGAATGGGCCTGCCAATTCAGAAAAGCAGACTTTCGATTTCTATCGCTAGACGGCAGCTAAGTCCCGCGATCCAGTCATCCACGCACCGAGAATGCTGCGGGATGCACGAATGTCGGCAATGCGGGCTGCGGACGCAGCATCGAGCGACCGTGATCAATGGCCGCAATGGGCCGTTCATGTCGAACAAATCGAGACCATCTAACAGGATTGCGGCGATGCGGCTAACGGCAGGAACGAGCCCAACTTGCAATAATGTTGCATCGCGGCGAAAGTCCGCTACGGCGATTTAGTGAAAAACGGACAGAGACTTAATGAACCAGACGACTGATGCTGAGTGCGCGTTAACTAAACAAGAGGTTCATGAACTGGAAACAAAAATTCAGTCTGGATCAACTGATCCTGTCGAAATGTACTTCAAAGACGCAGTGGCACATCACATCGACGATATTGATGAACTGGAGAGCCGAAAGCGCATCATACGAATGAACTGCGGCGGAGATATCGCTTCGTGGCAACGCTTCGGCATATTGTCTGCTCTGACAAACGATAGGTCTGGTTGGGATGCGACGGTGAGAGTCTTGAAAGGCGAAATGCCTGCGGACACCGGATTAAGTGCTGCGTGGCATTTGCAAAAATACCGGCCTGAAATTGCGGATCTGCCTGAATGGTCTGTATTGCTAGACTCATCAGTGTCATTGGGAAGCATTGCGGCAAAAATTGTAACCTTTAGGCGGAGAACTCGTAAGCTTGGGTTGCTTCAAGAGCCAATCATAACTGTGTATCGGGTTTTTCAAGCCTTGCGAGCCATTCCAATTGCGCTGAAAAACCCCAACGATCCAAGATTGCCAAAAGAATAGAACAGCCTTAGTAGCAGAGGCAAAGCGGCCATTGGCGCGGCCGCAGTGAAAGCTAACTTTGTCCCGCGATCCAGTCATCCACGCACCGAGAATGCTGCGGGATGCACGAATGTCGGCAATGCGGGCTGCGGACGCAGCATCGAGCGACCGTGATCAATGGCCGCAATGGGCCGTTCATGTCGAACAAATCGAGACCATCTAACAGGATTGCGGCGATGCGGCTAGCGGCAGGAACGAGCCCAGATTACCGAATGCTGCACACTGCCCGAACGGCGGCTATTACCTTAACGCTTTCGTCCAACCGAGTGTCTTTAGATCCAAACGATATGTCTGCTCATTATCGTGATAATCTGGAATTACTTTGCCGCCTGATAGTATGATCTCGTCAGTGTCCAAAATACACCGATGCCGGCTTATCCAACCGGGACCATCACCAGACGTCTCGACGGGGTGAATTGAGAAATCGGTTGGGTCCAATCTTAGAACTTGGGTCATACCTTCTTGGCGTTGCTCCAGATACCCCAAGGATCCGATTAGCCAAATTTGGCCATCATACAAGGTTGCCGTGTGAAAATCCGTTGGCGGGAAGACATCGTGGGGATAAATGAAATGGTCGACGCCGCCCTTCCCATCGAGGACAGTGACATCCGCGTAGATACAAAAATCAGGATCGTAACCATCTTCGTGCTCTCCGCCGATCAACACAAGTCGTCCATCGGGCAAAGGTGTCACGCTGCGTCCGTACCGACTGAACGACCAAACTGGTTTGGCGCGATCTCTTACGTGTTCGAGATGCTTCGGAGCTGAATAACGCCCCGTTCTCATTTGTTCGTACCAGAATGTTGGGAGGAACCGCTCCGGGTTGGCCTGGCCGACCCGTTGGCTGCGGTGCAAGTCAAATTCTTCCTGTGTCAGTGTTCTTTTTGATAGGAAAGACAGCCGCACAGTCTCTGGGCTTATGTCATATTCAAACTTCGCAGGGTTGACGCCAAAACGAACGAACAGGGCTCTCATCTGCTCTGAAGTCGCTTTTTTTACTGGTGACGTATACTCCTTTTCAGGCGCGCCGAACGGGTCGGCACCAGCAGCAAGTAAGACTTCTGCAGTTGCTAAATCGTCGTTGTCAACAGCGCGTTCAAGCGCACCCCACTTGATGTCATCCACTGCGTTCGGATCAAAGCCCTCGTCCAGAAGCCATATCACAATATCTGTGGCCCTAGCTGTTACTGCATTAGTGATGGCTTCATGATTTTTTTGAGTGCCAGCATCAGAATTAGAGAAATACGTGCGCGCCGCCTCTAAGTTGCCAATGCGACAGGCAAACAGAAACGGATCAGTTTCTCCTGTCTCCGGCAGAGCTGGCACTTCACCCACCGCGATAGAAACTTGATCCGCTGTCCATTTCGTCTTTGCACCAGCACGTAGCAAGATACGCATGGCTTCAAGTTTTCCCTCTCGAAAACACACTTGAAACGCAGTCATTCTAAATTTAGCGGTCGTCGCTTCGAGATCTTCACCGGCGGCTAGATGTCTGTGAATGGCGTTTCTAAGCGCATCACCCGAAAGAGAAATTACATCATTTAATAGTGGTGGGAACTCTTTCAAACGTTCGGTTTCGCGGCGGGTGTGGTATGGATTAGCGTTAAGTAAGCCATGTTCAAGGAGCGCCGTTTGTACTGCGCGTTCTTCCGCCTGGAACAAGGCGTGCATTTCTGAGTTGTTCATGAAAACTGCCGGTATCGGCGAAATTTATTGATATGCCTCGTTGGTACAATCCAAATATAGACCGGTCAAGTGATGGCCTATGACCCGAAAGCGGCCATCCGAGTCGCCACAGCTAAGGTCTGCAAAGTCCGCGATCCAGTCATCCACGCACCGAGAATGCTGCGGGATGCACGAATGTCGGCAATGCGGGCTGCGGACGCAGCATCGAGCGACCGTGATCAATGGCCGCAATGGGCCGACAGCGGCGTATAGCGCGGGCTAGGCGCACCTCCAGCCGTGTCTGTTTTCTGGGCTTCGCTGACATCTGAGCATTGTGCAGCATCGCGCTCGTTAGCCCGGCAGATTTGAATGTTCGACACGCGCCGTTCGGGCTTTCCACAGGTCTTCGCCGTAGTCTGCACGAATGCCGATAGCGACCGACAAGGTATATCTCGCACTTGACTGTCAGGATAAGTTGCGGAAATCGGTGCTTGTTTTCTGGGTGCTCAGATCGGCGTCGCGCCGGAATTCGACCAAAGCGCCGCCTACGTTGAAGGCTGGCTGAAAGCGCTAAACGAGGACAAGCGGGCGATTTTTCGCGCGGCGTCCGAGGCGCAAAAGGCAGCCGATTTCGTCCTAGCAGCCGCAGGTCAGTCGAAAGCGGCCGCAGCATGAGCGGCCCAGCAATCCTGCCCCCCGATGACGTGCCGCAAATGCGGCGCGTCAAACCCAGTGATCTTTCTCGCGCCGGTCATCGTGAAAGGCAGTTGCTCCTGTATTTGCTTGGATTGCGCCGAGGCCCGTTCCTGGCTGGATCCGGACGGCAACTTGAAAGCCGGTGTTGAGCTTTAAACGTCTGCGCCCCGCCTCATGTGGCGGGGTGCAGGCATTTTGACGGGATGAGAAATTGTGGCCCGTGATGCTGCGCACGGGCCGCTCTGAGAAGTGGACTGTGCGGAGGATCGACTGGCTTTCAGCCCGCTCACCTCCTTCAGGCTTCTTTCAATTTGATTGGTCCGCCCAACATCCCTGTCGCGTCCCGTCAATGGGCAAGCGCCGCGCGGGCGCGTCGTCAAAGCCTGCAACCCGTGTCCTCGCGCGAAGGCGCGCTGCGGGCCGCACCAGTTGCCGGCTTCGACCCTTTGACTGGCCGTTCCGGGGCCGTGGGTCGGGCTGTGCCCCCACCCACTCTGTTCCGCCGAATACATGCGTATTCGGTCAGATCAGATTGGCCGGTGTGCAGCCCATCGGCGGAAGGGGAGCCAAGCCCCAACCGCAGCACCCAAGAGGAGGCCACAAATGGCTCACAAATATCAGCCCCAAAAATTCTGGACCTGCGACTGTGATCGCACGACCGGCGGTCACATCATCGACGGGCTCTATAGCACCTGTGTCTATTGCGGGAAGCATCGGCACGAGCTCAGAGAAATCGTTGTCCCGTCCGGTTTGGGCGGCGTGTTCTGTGTTGAGATCCTCAGCGTCGAGGAGGATTGCGCCAAGGTGAAGGTGGTCAAGAGCTCGAATGGCTTTGACGCGCTGCCGCCCTTCACGGTGCCGTTCAAGGACATACGCGCGGGACGGCGGCGACAAGATTGCTAAATGCCGATCTGTCTTTGCGCCAGATCGCGGTGCTGATGGGTTGGTCGGTTCGCTACTCGGCGCAGGTAATCGAGCATTATGCGCAGGTTAGTCCGGACGAAAGCGATGCAGTTTTGCGCAAGCTCAATCGAGCAAAATCACTGTCTCAAGACACAAAAATGTAAACGCCCCTGTAAACGCGGGGCCTCAAACACGGCAAGGAGTGATGTAAGTGATTGTTTTTAAATGGAGGCGAGTACCGGAATCGAACCGGTGTACACGGATTTGCAATCCGCTGCATAACCACTCTACCAACTCGCCTTCTGAGCAGGTTCACTAAGGATCACGGCTCGTGGCGTCAAGCGCATATCCTCTTTTGTGGCGCTCATCTTGCATATTTGTGGCATGGCGGAGCTGAGCAATCGTCCAGAACCTAAATCGGTCTGCGGTTCTCAGTTTCCTTTTCACCTGCCTGCCGATAGTCTGCGCGGCAATATATCTCTGATTTGGAAGCGTAATGTCTCGATCTATTCTATTCGTGACCGGTACCCGGGCAGACTTTGGCAAACTTGAACCGTTGGCCATTGCTGCACGTGATCAAGGGTTTGCTGTGTCCTTCTTTGTCACAGGTATGCACATGCTGGATCGCTACGGCCTAACAAAAGTTGAGGTTCACCGCACCCCCGGCGTCCAAGTACATGAATTTCTAAATCAAAGGGCGGGTGATCCCCAAGATATGATCCTTGCCAAGACCGTGATTGGCTTTTCAGATTTTGTGAAAGAACATGCACCGGACCTTGTGGTCATTCATGGTGACCGGGTGGAAGCGTTAGCCTGTGCTTTGGTCTGCGCAACGAATTACGTCCGTTGCGCGCATATCGAAGGCGGCGAAGTATCTGGTACAATTGATGAAATTTACCGCCACTGTAATAGTAAGCTGGCTAGCAGCCACTTCGTTTCCTCCGACGACGCAGCACGGCGTGTGATGTCATTGGGCGAGGCCGCCGATGACATTCATGCGATTGGATCGCCCGAACTCGACTTTCATGCAGGGCCATCTGGCGTAACGATGGAAGAGGTCAAATCGCGCTATGATCTTGCGTTTGACGACTTTGGAATTTGCGTGTTTCATCCGGTCACCTCTGAGGCCGCAACAATGGGTGCGCAAGCTGATGCGCTCTTTAGCGCGTTGGATGCGTCGGGTAAAAATTTTGTCGTCATCGCGCCCAATAACGACCCAGGTTCTGTCGATATTTTTGCAGCGATCAGCCGTTTGCCCGCTGACCGGTTTCGCGTACTCCCATCAATGCGGTTTGCGCATTTTTCCGAACTCATGAAAAACGCAAGCGCCATGGTTGGAAATTCATCTGCCGGTGTCCGTGAGGCGCCGTTTATTGGTGTGCCCTCGCTTGATATCGGCACCCGGCAAACCAACCGCGCAAAATCGCCTTCGGTGTTTTTTGCAGCCGCATCCGAGACGGATAAGATACACGCATTTTTGGCCGAACAATGGGGCCAATCGCATCCACGCCATGATGCTTTTGGAGGAGGCAGCGCAGCAGATAGATTTGCTGCAATTCTGCGTACGGATGCGTTCTGGAACAGTACGCTGCAAAAGACATTCCATGACGCCGAAGGCTAGCATGCAGCGCGGATTGGTGCTGCGCTTGTACCTCGGCGTCAGTCACCTCATCCCTGCCGTTGCTGGGCGTGTGCTTCGTAAACGGCTTGCACGCGGCAAAGAACACCCGACACGTTGGCCTGAAAAGCAGGCGCAGTCGCTTGCTCCTCGCCCTGACGGGACGCTGATTTGGTTGCATGCCGTCGGGTTGGGCGAGGTTTTATCACTGCGCGGCCTCATTGCGCGTATGGCAGATGAACAGCCAGAGGCGTCTTTCTTGGTCACCTCGACCACACACGCCTCGGCCGACGTATTCGCAAAAAATTTGCCACCACATACGTTTCATCAGTTCCTGCCGCTAGATGCACCCCGCTATCGGCAGCGTTTTTTAGATCACTTTCGGCCCGACTTATGCATCTGGGCAGAGCAAGATATTTGGCCTGGATTTGTAAGTGACATCAATCGTCGCGGCATTCCGCAGACTGTCATTGCCGCGCGGATGGGTGGTAAATCATATGCTGCACACAAGAAGGTCAAAGGTCTGTACCGCAATTTATATCAGGCGATGGCACTCGTTACAGCGCAAGATCAGACAACGGCAGATCACCTTACCAAATTGGGTGCACGGCCCACTATTTCGGGGTCATTAAAACCTGCGGCCCCTGCCCTATCCTATGATGGTGATGAACTGGCAGCTTTGCGTGCCCACCTCGCCGGACGGTTCATTTGGGCAGTGGCCCCCTCCCATCCCGAAGATGAACAGATCGCTATTCGCGCCAACGAATTAGTGCGACACTCGCATCCCGATGCCCTGCTGGTTATCGTGCCAAGGTTCCCAAACCGTCGCAATGAATTTGCGGAAAACGCCCCACGTAAATCGCTGTCGAAACTACCGACACAGACCGACTCTTTGTGGATTTGCGACACATTCGGCGAACTTGGGTTAGTGTACAGGCTTGCACGGGCGGCTCTCATTGGTGGGACCTTTAGTGACGTCGGCGGGCATAACCCATGGGAAGCTGCCGCGCTAAACACCGCCATTTTTCACGGACCACAAGTCGACAACTTTGTGAACGACTATGATCAACTGGACACCGCAAAGGCCGCATTCATGGTTTCTGCACCCCAAAATCTTGCCGATCATTTATGCAACGATGATCTGATCAACCAAGCGATGCGTGCAGCGGATTGTGTACAAACAGCCAGCCACCAAACCGATCTGCTGGCAAATGACCTACTACGACTGCTAGACGCGACGCATGAATAAATTTCCACCGCTCAAACTCCGAATTGCAATGGTTGTCTACGAAGCACTCTGGTGGCTTCTGCTTCCGGCGGCCTTGCTTTACCTACGCAAACGTGGCCGCAAGGATCATGTCTATGCGCAGCATATCTCTGAACGGTTTGGGCGGTATACCAAACGGCTCAAGAACCCGGTTTGGGTTCATGCCGTATCGCTTGGCGAAATGCGGTCGGCAACGCCGCTTATTCGTGCCTTACTTGAACGCGGCGAAACTGTTCTGACCACGCATTTCACCCCGGCGGGTCGGCGCGAGGCCGAACGCGAGTTCGCGAATGAGATCGCCCAAGGCCGCGTACAGACCGTTTGGGTGCCGCTAGAGCTTGGGTTTACTTATCGCCGTTTTCTTCGCCACTTCACCCCAAAATACGGGCTAGTGATGGAGATCGAAATCTGGCCGCGCATGATCATGGCCTGTCGCAAACACGGCACACCGCTGTTCATGTGCAACGCGCAGTATCCACAGAAAAGCTTTGATAAAGACACCAAAGGACTTGGTCTGCGGGCGGCCCTACTTGGGGGCTTTGCCGGTGGCTTCGTCAAATCAGATGACCAGCGCATCCGGTTCGCCGCTGCGGGCATGACCAACATCCATATCACGGGCGAGCTCCGCTTTGACCAACCTATCCCGCAGCACCATTTGGACGCCGCCGCCAAGGCCCGCGAGGCGCTGACCAAAGGCCGTCCTTCGTTTACCCTAACATCCGTGGTTGAGGGCGAAGATCCGATTTACATCGACATGATCCGCAACACGCCGGATGCGTTTTTTGTCTATGTTCCGCGCGCGCCAGAACGGTTTGATGAAGTCGCAAATATGCTGCGTGATGCAGGGCTGAATTTCGCCCGGCGATCGGATGTTCTGGACGCTGATCTAAACCTGCGACCCGACACCCCAAAGATCGACGTTCTGCTGGGCGACAGCATGGGCGAGATGTATTTCTACCTGTCTCTTGCGGATCGCGCGATAGTAGGTGGCGGTTTTGTTCCCAAAGGTGCGCATAACGTGATTGAGCCCCTCGCCCTGAAAAAACCAGTGATCGTTGGGCCTCACATCTGGACCATCGCCTACCCCGCGCAAGAGGCAATCGCGGCAGGCGTTTGCGACAACGTGCAAACGCCCGCGGCGCTTTTGCATGCTGTCCAGCAGCCATCGCCAGTCACTGAAAACCAGATCACGCAATTCTACAACGACCACGCTGGCGGGGTAATCCGGACGCTCGCCGCGATTGATAAGGCGCTTTAGCCGCCGATGTCCTCGGGACCAACGGCCGTGGCCTTGATGATCGCATAGATTTGCTGCCCAACGGCCAGCTCCATCCGTCCGGCACTGCGTCTTGTGACCCGCGCAAGCAGTTGATCGTCACCAGCACGCAACCCAACAGCAACGCCCGGCCCGCGTCCGGGACGCACCTCAGTGATCGTCACTGGTAGCACGTTCAACGCGCTCATTCCTGTGGGTGCTTCGCGTGCAAGGATCACGTCCTGTGCAGGTATCCGTATCCGCAGCGACTGCCCTATTTCACCAAACTGCCCGGGCATCAAAAGACGCCCACCTGAAAACTGTAGCTCCGTTAGATCATCGTCCAAAAACCGCCCAGCAACCCGCGTAACAATAACAGCACCCGCTGTCCGCGTCCCCAGCAACGGCACGACTTCGGGGCTCGACAACACCTGCCCGACTGGCCCGGAAATCGCAACTTTGCCCTCGTCCAGAACCACCAAGGTCGTCGCGAGGCGCGCGACCTCTGACACGTCGTGACTGACATAGATGATTGGAACACGGGTTTCGTCGCGCAGGCGTTCAAAATAGGGTAAAATCTCGGCCTTGCGCGGGGCATCAAGCGCTGCCAGTGGCTCATCCATCAGCAAGATTTGCGGGTCACACATCAATGCACGCCCCAGCGCGACGCGCTGCCGTTCACCGCCAGATAGGCCCGCCGGGCGCCGATCTAACAGCGGCTCTAGCCCCAAGATATCAATCACATGTGCTGCGTCATGGTCACCGCCATAGGTCAGATTGCGGCGCACCGACATATGTGGAAACAGCCGTGCATCTTGAAACACATACCCCACACGACGAAGCGGTGGCGGTAGGTTAACCCGTGCAGCACTGTCAAACAGCACCGTTTCGCCCACGACAATCTTACCTGAATCAGGCCGCGACAATCCCGCGATCGCATTCACCAGTGTCGTCTTGCCCGAACCAGACCGACCGAAAATCGCCGTCACGCCAGCAGGCGCATTGATATCGACGTCCAGTCCGAATTGTCCTTGAGTTTTCTGAACACAGATACGCAGCATCAGCGCCCCACCCTGCGCGCCATGCGGTGCGACAGCCATTCTGAAATCAGCAAAGCCCCCATGGCAAGGATGATGGCGACAGTCACCAATCCAAGGACAGCGGGTTCACTGCCCGGAACTTGCAGCAGTCCGTAGATCGCCGATGGGATCGTTTGGGTTTGTCCCGGAATGGCCGCAACAAAGGTAATCGTCGCACCAAATTCGCCCAGCGCCTTGGCAAATCCAAGAACTGCGCCTGCCAGAATGCTAGGCAAGATCAAAGGCAAGGTCACCGTCATAAAAACCCGTGTCCGCGACGCACCAAGCGTCGCGGCAGCGTCCTCTAACCCCGGATCGACAGCCTCGATCCCAAGGCGGATTGCCCGTACCATCAGTGGGAATGCCATGACTGCCGCCGCCAGCGCCGCACCAGTCCAACGAAACCCCAAAGAGATACCAAACACCTGTTCAAGAAAGCTGCCAATCGGTCCCTGTTTTCCAAAGGTCACCAACAGCAAATAGCCCGTCACGACTGGCGGCAAAACCAACGGCAAATGGACGATGCCATTTAAAAGTTGCCGCCCGAAAAACCGTTTTCGCGCCAGCAAATACGCGGCACCAATCGCTAGGGGCAGTGCACAGATCATGGCCACAACAGCCACGCGCAACGACAGCATGATCGCTGCCCATCCGGACGGTCCCAAAAGGTCCATCATTGTGAAACTGGGGGCAGAAAACCAGCCTCTGCCATAATCGCTTGCCCTTCAATTCCAGTGACAAAGGCCCAGAATGTTGCGGCATCGTTGCCTGCGTCAGGCGTCAACGCACCCGTATAGCGGATCGGCGTGTGGCTCTCTTGCGGAAAATTCGCGACCACGCGCACCGCGTCAGATATCCGCGCATCGGTTGCATAGACGATACCTAGCGGGGCTTGTCCACGTGCAACGAGCGCCAGTGCCGCACGCACATTATCAACTTCGGCCAATTGCCCGGCAAACTGATCCCACAGACCTAAATGGATCAGCGCCTCTTTTGCATAAATGCCGGCAGGCACTGCATTGGTCAGGCCAACGGCAATACGCCCACCGCCCAGCGCATTCGATATCCCATCGGCGGCCAGTGACACATCATTTGAGGTCGCAGGACCAATAAGAACCAAACCGTTGCTTGCAAAATCACTGACCGTATGCGGCTGCACATGATCACCGTCGCGCAAGTAATTCATCCAATCCGCATTCGCCAACAGCACCACATCGGCTGGTGCGCCTTGACTGACCTGCCGAGCAAGCGTGCCGCTACCAGCGTATGAAACGACGACATCAGGGAACTGCGACGCCATCGCATCCACGGGTTCCTTGAGGCTTGCGGCCGCAAAGACCAAAACCTCTGCCCGCGCGGTCTGAGCGCTGAAAAGCGCAAGGCAAATCATAGTGATGAAGGGTCGGATCAACATGCCGCGACTATCGGGGCGTTCGCAGCCATTCGCAAGGCCTAGACCCATTGCCGCGCACGTGCGGCCAAAACCTGCAAACCACTGCGAATATCAGCGTCAATTGAACCCAGGCGAGGATCATCCCGTAGCGTTGTGATCCAATGTGGTTCTGGCTGGCGGGTACGTTGCGGGGTCTGCCACGTTAACGTCCGCAAAACATCCTGTGCTACGTCGGGCAGACGGTCTGGGATATCAGCCCCTTGCAATGTCGCCCATACGCCAGCCCATAATCTGCCAACCGACCAAGGATTATACCCCCCGCCCCCCAATACCAGATAGCGCGGGGCCATGGTGGCCAATGCCTGAACAATTGCCCAATGCGCGTTGTTTGACAGACAAAGCCGCGATTGCGGGTCTTCGGTCACAGCATCCGCACCGCATTGCAGGACAACAGCATCGGGCCGAAAACCCGCGACCAGTGGCAAGATCAAATCATCGCGGATCAATGCCATGCCATCGTCATTCATCCCTGCTGGAACCGGCAAATTGAACACCTGCCCTACCCCGCAATCAGCCAACGCACCTGTTCGGGGCCAACGATTAGCCTCGTGTACAGAAATCAACAGGGTGTCGGGGTCAGCCGCAAACGCATGTTCAACCCCGTCAGCGTGATGCGCGTCGATATCAACATAAGCAATACGCTGCGCACCACCACGACGCAGCGATTGGATCGCCAGCACAGGGTCGTTCAAATAACAAAAACCATTCGCACGATCTGGCATGCCATGATGGGTGCCGCCTGCCGGTGAATAAATGACACCTCCCTTGGACAATAATTCACCCGCCAATAACGACGCCCCAGCCGAGGTCGCAGGACGACGATACATTTCAGTGAAGATTGGATTAGACGGCGTGCCAAGCGCATGACGCGCCCGTGTCTCATCACTCACAGCCTGCGCGATTTCGGCTGCTTGTAAGGCCGCGATATACTGATCCGTGTGAAATCCAGTCAGCGCGGCAGGCTTTGCACGGGGACTCGTGATAAACTGTGCCGCAGGAAGCCCCCCCATCGCGCGGGACAAATCCATGACCGTCGAAACCCGTGGAACACGCAACGGATGCCATGCGCCATAGCTCGAGTTCCGATAGATCTCGGACCCAATAAAGCGTGGGAAAGGGCTTGCCTGTGCAAGCGGGGCATGCGTAACGTCCTGCATCTTTCGGGGTGTACCCCAAATCAAGAATGGAACCATGGCAAAAATCGCTTTCCGTCAACTCCCTATTAAGCTTCGGGCTGGACGAAAAACGGACGTACGTGCGCAATTCGCGGCGCTATGTTGGCGGATGCACAACGATAACATTGAGATCTGCATCGTAACAACGCGCAATACGGGCCGCTGGATTTTGCCCAAAGGCTGGCCCATGCACAAACAAACCCCGGCACAGGCTGCGGCGACAGAAGCCTATGAAGAAGCAGGGATCACTGGCGACGCAATTGATCGCTGTCTTGGGGTCTATAGTTACGTTAAGCCGCTAAAATCCGGGACTGCGCCTATCGTGGTGATGGTCTACCCGGTTCACGTGCGTAACGTGCTAAGCGATTGGCCCGAAAAAGGGCAACGCAAACGTAAATGGCTCAGCCCCAAGAAAGCAGCGAAAAAATTACAAGAACCCGAACTCAAACGCATTGTTGCGTCGTTCAAGCCGCAGAACGTCCTGCACTAACGGCAGGCTTGCAAGCGCCTGTAAAACACCTATTTAAACGCCATGATCCGCTTTAATCTCAAATGTGACCAAGACCATGCTTTTGAAAGCTGGTTCCAATCTGGCGATGCTTTTGAAAAACTAAGCAACGCCGGTATGATTAATTGCGACACATGCGGTTCAACTGCCGTGACAAAATCGATCATGGCACCTGCGGTGAGCAAATCATCAGAAATTGCCGTGCCTAAAACGACAAAAAGCCCGATCGAAGAACTGCGCGACAAAGTCGAAAGCAGCTCTGACTACGTTGGGAATTCATTCGTCAAAGAAGCCCGCGACATGCACGACGGGATCAAGCCAGAGCGCCCGATTTACGGCGAAGCAAAACTAGAAGATGCAAAGAAACTGGTCGATGATGGCATCCCGGTTCTACCTCTTCCGTTTATCCCCCGCAAAAAGACCAACTAGCGGCACGGAATAGTGTCAGTTGCGCATTGCCCTTGGTCGCGCGCCCCTTTAAGACACCTGCGGAATTGCTACAGGGGTGAAACGCCTCGGGGGACACGACCATGCCAACGCTTGTAATGAAATTTGGCGGCACATCGGTTGCCAATCTTGACCGGATCGCCCGTGCGGCAAAACGCGTCGCCGTCGAGGTCGCCAACGGATATGACGTCATCGTCATCGTTTCTGCCATGTCCGGAAAGACCAACGAACTGGTCGGTTGGGTCAACGAAACATCCCCGCTTTATGACGCACGCGAATATGATGCGATTGTATCTTCGGGTGAAAACGTCACCGCTGGCCTCATGGCGCTTCGTTTGCAGGAAATGGAAATTCCCGCACGCAGCTGGCAGGGTTGGCAGGTTCCGGTACAAACGACATCTGCGCATTCAAACGCACGGATCGAAGAAATCCCAACCGACAATATCAACGCCAAGTTCGGTGAAGGCATGAAAGTTGCGGTCGTTGCAGGCTTCCAAGGGATCAGCCCCGAAGGCCGCATCACGACATTGGGTCGCGGTGGGTCAGACACCACAGCCGTCGCATTTGCAGCCGCTTTCGGCGCGGAACGTTGCGATATCTACACCGACGTAGATGGCGTTTATACGACTGACCCGCGGATCACCAAAAAGGCCCGCAAGCTCGACAAAATCGCATTTGAAGAAATGCTCGAACTGGCATCGCTTGGCGCAAAAGTATTGCAAACGCGCTCGGTCGAATTGGCGATGCGCTATAAGGTACGCCTGCGCGTGCTATCATCTTTTGAGGAACCATCGGACGCAGCAGGTACGCTCGTCTGCGATGAGGAGGAAATCATGGAATCCAACGTCGTGGCCGGTGTGGCCTATTCCCGTGACGAAGCAAAAATGACCCTGATTTCGGTCGCTGACCGCCCCGGCATCGCCGCCGCGATCTTTGGCCCACTGTCTGACGCCGGTGTTAACGTCGACATGATCGTGCAGAACATCTCGGAAGAAGGACGCACAGACATGACGTTCTCTTGCCCGGTTGATCAGGTCGTGCGCGCCGAAAAAGCGATGCAAGAGGCCAAAGACAAAGGCGACATCAATTACCACGATCTTGTCGCGGATGAAGGCGTTGCAAAAGTATCAGTCGTGGGCATCGGCATGCGCAGCCACACAGGGGTGGCGGCGAAAATGTTCGAAGTTTTATCCGCTGAAGGTGTGAACATTAAAGTCATTACAACCTCAGAGATTAAAATTTCCGTACTGATTGATCGAAAATACATGGAACTTGCCGTTCAGGCCCTGCATGATGCATTCGAATTGGAAAAGGCTAGCTGATCGTAAACGATCGGTTCGCCGTCAACGGGGGACCAATGCCAGAACGGATTGAAACCGAGAGCCGCAAGCTGCTTGGCCGCCTACGCGAGGCGTTGGCCGCTGATAACGAAGGCCAAGCCCGTCTAGATGAAGTCGTAGATCTTATCGCGACCTCGATGATGACCGAGGTTTGCTCGATCTATCTCTTCCGTGATTCTGAAACGCTTGAACTATGTGCGACCAAAGGCCTGCAAGCCGAGGCGGTCCACCAAACCCGGATGCGCCTTGGCGAAGGTCTGGTTGGCCGCACCGCCAAAAGCAGGACAGTCATTAACACCGCTGACGCGCCCGCCGAAAAAGGTTTCCGCTACATGCCTGAAACGGGCGAAGAACGGTATTCATCGTTCTGTGGTGTTCCTATTCAACGTCTCGGCGACGCCATGGGTGTGCTTGTTGTCCAGTCCAAAGCGGCCCGCGAATTCTCCGCTGACGAAGTATACGCGCTTGAAATTGTTGCAATGGTTCTTGCCGAAATGACCGAATTGGGTGCATTCGTCGGCGAAGGTGCCGCCCTATCGGCCCGCCATCAACAGCATGTCATGCTCCGTGGGTCAGTCGCCCAAGAAGGTGCTAGCGAAGGCTGCGTATTCTTGCATGAACCACGCGTGGTCGTCACGAATCCAATCTCGGACGATCCTGATGTAGAACTGGCACATCTGCGCGATGGTGTCGAAAAGCTACGTAAATCAGTCGATCATATGCTGCTCGGGGCGCGTTCCGCGGATGCAGATCAAGCCGAAGTTCTTGAAGCATACCGCATGTTCGCCAATTCTGGCAGCTGGATGCGCCGGATGGAAGCCGATGTCTCTAACGGGCTATCGGCCGAGGCAGCCGTCGAAAAGGAACAATCGCTTGCGCGTACACGCCTTAACCAAGCTGGCGATGCATACTTGCGCGAACGGTTGCATGATCTAGATGACCTATCCAACCGCCTGCTTCGCATCCTGACCGGGCAAGGTGCAGACGCGCGCAATGATATGCCAGAAAATCCAATTCTGGTGGCCCGCAATATCGGCCCCGGTGAACTGCTTGAATACGGGAAAGCCCTAAAGGGAATCGTTCTTGAAGAAGGCTCCGTCGGTAGCCATGCAGCCATTGTGGCGCGGGCTTGGGCGATCCCCTTGATCATCAACGCCAAAGGCATCACCCGAGAAGCGCTAAACGGCGACCCGATCCTTGTCGATGGCGACCAAGGAATCGCGCACCTACGGCCTGACGAAACCGTGCATGGCGCGTTCCGCGATAAACTCGCGATGCAAACCCGCGCCCAAGAACGCTATGCATCAATTCGCGATCTCCCCGCGACAACGAAATGCGGCACGACGATCTCGCTTCAAATGAATGCGGGGCTGATTGCAGACCTGCCGTCGTTGGAAGGTTCGGGTGCCGAAGGCGTCGGGCTGTTCCGTACCGAACTACAGTTCTTAGTGCGCAATAAAATGCCGCGTCGTGCCGAATTATCGGCCCTTTATTCACGGGTTGTGAAATCTGCGAACGGCAAGCGCGTTGCGTTCCGCACCCTTGATATCGGATCAGACAAAGTCCTGCCCTACATGAAGCCCAACGATGAACCCAACCCTGCCATGGGCTGGCGTGCGATTCGCGTGGGGCTGGATAAACCCGGTGTGCTACGGATGCAGCTGCAGGCCCTCTTACGCGCCGCAGATGGCGGGCCGCTGGCCGTTATGTTCCCCTTCATTACCCAACTCGAAGAATTTCGCGCGGCCAAGGCCGAGATGGACAAAGCCATCGCGCGCGAAAAAATCTTGGGTCACAGCTTACCATCCTCGCTAGAGGTCGGCGCAATGCTGGAAACACCCTCCTTGGGTTTTGCCCCAGATATATTCTTTGAAGAGGTCGACTTTATCTCAATCGGCGGCAACGACCTGAAACAGTTCTTCTTTGCTGCTGATCGGGAAAACGAACGGGTGCGTAAACGCTATGACACGCTCAACGTCAGCTTTTTGTCCTTTATCAGCCAAGTGATTGACCGCTGCAATGCTTCCAATACAGCCCTGTCGTTCTGCGGCGAAGATGCCGGACGCCCTGTCGAAGCTCTGTGCTTTGCCGCGCTCGGACTGCGCACGCTATCGATGCGCCCAGCTTCGGTTGGACCGGTAAAGCACTTGTTGCGCCGCGTTGATCTGGACGAAGTTAAGGCCGTCATGGACGAGGCAATCGCGCGTGGCGATCAATCGGTGCGCCGCGCCGTTGCCGATTGGCTTGTTTATCAAGTCTGATTCAGCAACGCGCTGTGAAACGCTTCTGTTACGACGTCTTGCCCGTGATCGCGGGCAAGTTTGCGTAGGCCAAAATGCACATGGGCAAGTGCAACGTAGTAATCCACAAAGGCATAGTTGGTCCCCGCCCCAGCAGCAGCACCCAAAATCGGCACGGTCTGCGTCGCCAGCTTTTGCGACATGACCGTCGCGAATTTTGGGGCGACCCTACTAATCAGCCCATGCACCGCAGCCCCTGACAGCCCAAGACGGGCACCGATAAACGCCGTATCAACACCGTCATCCGCCGTTCCCGGGCCGCCAGCCCCAAACACAGCCAGACATTCCATACGTGTTTCCACAGACTGCGGATCTTCGCCATATTCTTCTGCCACGTGAAGCACCGCGCGGAAGATCACTGTCGTCGCAACGGGCAGTTCGGCCAGCGCGGTCGGCAAACCACCCAACCCACCAAATGCGCCAGAGATGGTTCCCATCGCCTTGTGAACACGGTCTGACCCGATGTTCTTACCTAACCCGTCACGTGATTTGGCCGCGATTTCAAAACTCTGCTCAAGCGCTTTGCGCGCAATGTCATCAACCTGAGACCGCACAGATTTCGGCAGCAACTTCATCCCGTCTTCGACTTGACTGCCAACAAAGTTGATACCCTTCATTAACACGCCGCGTGCACGTTTTTGTCTTTCAGCCAGCGCTATAACCTGCGCGCGCGCCTCGTCACTCAGGTGCCCCGGCAAATCAATAGGGTTTGGTTCAGTTAGATCGTTATCTGATGCATCCATATCCCCAAGATGGGGATCTTGCGGCCTATTTGCAATCAGTGGCTTGTGTCACCAGCCCCGCCACCCCGTCCCAAGCGCCTTCGCATAACGCAAGGCCCAGCACGCGATCCGGGTTTGTGGGTGGCGGCATCTCCACCCCGTTCAGTTTTTCAAACCCAAAGCGTCCATAATATGGTCCATCGCCGACAAGCATCACGCGTTCCCAGCCATGCTCCGCAGCGACCGCCAAACACTGACGCATAAGCATCGCTGCAACACCTTCACCTTGCCGGGTAGGATGCACCGCAATCGGGCCAAGCAACACCGCAAGTTTTCCATCAACACAGACAGGCCAGTTACGCACTGCACCTGCTAAAATACCATGCTCGTCACGTGCGGTGATACATAGGGGGGCAATCGGCGGAACGCCATCACGTAAGCGATAAGACGACAGCGCCGATCGACCGGGCGCAAAGCAAAGGTCGTACAGCGCCTCTACTTCCCACCAATCATCCGCCGTTTCCTCGGCCATTGTCATTGCGGCTTGCTGCATTATTCTTTCATCTGGCCAAGTTCGTCTTGGCAAGCTACCTCTTAGAAAACCTAAGGAAAAGACAACACGATGTTTTACGAGCCAAAAAATGGGCACGGGCTGCCGCATAATCCGTTTAACGCCGTCGTTTCGCCCCGCCCGATCGGCTGGATTTCAACGCGCAGTGCAGACGGGCACGACAATCTTGCCCCATATTCGTTTTTCAACGCGGTTGCATATGAACCACCGCAAGTCATGTTTTCGTCGACCAGCACAAAACCTGACCGTGACGGTACCAAAGATTCGGTCGCACATATCCGCGAAACTGGTGTGTTTGCTGTGAACATCGTGGAATACGCAGCCAAGGACGCGATGAACCAAACATCAGGCGCGTGGGACAAGGACACCGACGAATTTACCCTTGCCGACATTGCCAAGGCCGAATGCAGCGCGATCGCCTGCGCACGCGTGGCCAATGCGCCCGCTACGTTGGAATGCAAGCTCACGCAAATCGTGCAACTGCCCGGTGCAGCCAATTTCGCCGTATTCGGCGAAGTCATCGGCGTGCACCTACGCGACGATTGCCTGATCGACGGCAAATTCGACGTGACCAAATTCGGGATGCTCGCCCGGATGGGATATCAGGACTACGCTGTCGTGCGCGATGTGTTCACACTCAAACGGCCCGGCCAGTCCTAGGCGGAAATCAGGAAATACCGCCCGATCCCATAAACATAAAGCACCGTGAACAGCATGTTGATGTACTTCAACTGCGGTTCTCGGCGCAGCCATGCGCAGTACATCCAGATTAAGCAAAACGGCAGGCTGAACAGCATCGCTGCCAATTGCCACCCCTGCACAACGCAAATTGTGCTGGCAACGCCCAGCACAAATGCGACCCATTTCAATTGCTGCTCAAAAGCTGCAAATGCCATCAGTGTCATAGTTTATTTTGTCTCGGTGATGTCCGCCGTGAACCCGGCGAGTGACAATAACCGAATAGCTTAGTTTTCGGGTTCACGCAACAATTGCAACGACATACCCAACATAGGCCGCAACAAACGAAAACCCTGCCCAACGTGGGATCTGTCCACGAGTGCGTGCAAATGCGGCAGGCGCAACTGCAGCAAGGATAAATACAGCCAACGTCACACCCGTCATGTCGGCCGGGACCGTCAGTGGATAGACCGCAGCGGTAATGCCTAAGATGCCCAGCACGTTAAAAATGTTGGACCCAATGATGTTACCAATCGCGATGGCGCCCTGCCCCTTGCACGCAGCCACCACAGAGGTCACGAGTTCGGGTAGCGACGTACCGACAGCCACGATCGTTAGGCCAATCACGGCCTCTGATACGGCAAATGCACGTGCAATTTCGCTGGCACCTTGGACGAGGAACTTTGCCCCGGCCATAACCCCCAAAAGGCCCAGCAGAAAGACACCACCGCCCGCCCAGACGGACATACCTTCGACCTGTTCTTCGGCTTCATCTTCGGGGCGCTTGCTCCGCAATGTGACAATCAGATAGCCCGCAAGCGCAGCAAGACACAGCAGGCCTGCAGCCCGCCCAATATACCCAAACATAACAAGCCCCGCGCAAAGCGCAGTGGCCCCCAGCATCACCATGCCGTCACGTTCAAGCAATGCGCGACCTGGCACCGCGCCCATCGCGGCTGTGACACCTAAGATCAGAAGGATGTTCGCGATATTGCTGCCAACCACATTGCCTAATGCGATGCCGGGAAGCCCCTGGAAGGCAGCGATAAGGCTCGTCATCAGTTCAGGCATTGAGGTCCCGAAACCAACAAGCGTCAAACCAATAACAAATGGCGACAGCCCTGCACGCTGTGCAACCGCCACAGCCCCGCGCACAAGCACATCACCGCAAATAACCAAGGCGACAAGGCCTCCGGTCACGTAAGCAATATCAATCAACATTTAGAAAGTCCGAGGCCATGAACACGCAGTTGCGGCGCCAGTAGCCGAATGGGCGCGCAACACATCTGTGTCGTCGCGCGCCCATATTCAAGGGGATTAATGTCCGCCAAGTATGCCTGTTTTAACACCGTAATCAACGGCCAGCGCGTAATCTGGGTCATCGTCACTATCCACGATCAGGTGCCCCGCTTTGGACAGCAGCTGATGGCAATCGTGGCTGATGTGGCGCAACTGGATACGCTTGCCTGCGGCCTCGTATTTACCGGCAATCGCTTCGATCGCTTGCAGCGCTGATTGGTCAACGACGCGGCTTTCGTCAAAGTCGATGATGACCAATGACGGATCGCTTTCGACATCAAACAGTTCGGTAAAACCGTCGGATGAACCAAAGAAAAGCGGACCACGGATTTGGTAAACCTTCGCACCTTCGGGTGTTTCATGTGTCTTGGCGTTAATGCGTGTGGCGTTGTTCCAAGCATAAGCAAGCGCCGACACGATCACACCAACCACCACGGCGGTCGCCAGATCAGTTGCAACAGTCACCACAGTAACAAGGATCGTCACGAATGCGTCCGTACGCGGTACTTTGCGCAAGATCGTCAGCGAGTTCCAAGCGAATGTCCCGATCACAACCATGAACATCACACCCACAAGTGCAGCGAGCGGGATACGTTCAATCAGGCCACTTGCGAACAGGATAAACGCCAGCAAGAACAGCGCCGCCGCAATGCCAGCAACGCGGGTACGGCCGCCGGATTTCACGTTGATCATCGACTGACCGATCATCGCACAACCGCCCATACCGCCAAAGAAACCAGTGACTGTGTTCGCGGCACCTTGGGCGATACATTCTTGGCTTGCGCCACCACGGTTGCCCGTCATTTCACCAACAAGGTTCAGCGTCAGAAGGCTCTCGATCAAACCAATCGCGGCTAGGATCAAAGCATAAGGCAAGATGATCTCAACCGTTTCCCATGTCATCGGAACCATCGGAATATGGAACGGTGGCAGACCACCCTCGATGCTCGCCAGATCGCCAACCAGTGGCACATCAAGACCGAAACCAATCACGATAGCAGCAACAATACCGATACCAGCAAGCGGTGCCGGGATCGCATTCGTCAGCTTTGGAATGAAGTAGATAATCGCCATTGTCAGCGCGACCAGCCCGAGCATAAGCGCCATTGGACCGCCTGCAAGCCATTCACCACCGCCAACACCATGGCCGACAGCCTCGGCTGTGCCGGGAACCTTGAATTGCCCCAGTTGCGCAAGGAAAATCACGATGGCCAAGCCGTTCACAAAGCCCAGCATCACTGGATGCGGCACTAGGCGAATGAACTTCCCCCAGCGCATGACCCCGACAAAAATCTGGATCAGCCCCATCAACACGACCGTCGCGAACAGATATTCAACACCATGCTGCGCAACAAGGCTAACCATCACAACAGCCAATGCACCAGTCGCACCCGAAATCATACCGGGGCGGCCACCAAAGATGGCGGTGATCAAACCAACGATAAACGCGGCATACAAACCGACCAATGGCTGAACCCCAGCAACGAAAGCAAAGGCAACCGCCTCAGGGACCAGCGCTAAGGCAACTGTCAGCCCTGAAAGCACATCAATGCGAAGCTGTTTGGGTGTCAAAGGTGCGTTCGGATCGCTAATCGAAAGACTATCTGCGAAACTCGCTAAAAGAGCGCGGGCCATGAGGATTCCTGTCAAATGGGGATGTTATGCCTGCCCTACCGGACCTGCGTGCAATTGTCACCCCTTGGGGCGCAGGTGCCTTATATTGTTGCGACAACGGCACGCCTGCGGGGTTCACATTTGGTATCTTACCCGCCAAAGTTACCCGTAACAGATTCAACGCAGGTGATTAAAATGCAAACGAAAATCGGCATCATTGGTGGTTCAGGCATCTATGATATGGACGGGCTAGAGAATGCAAAATGGGTCACTGTCGAAAGCTCATGGGGCACACCATCGGACGCAATTCTGACTGGAACGCTAAACGGTGTCGCCATGGCGTTTCTGCCACGCCACGGCCGCGGGCACCTGCATTCCCCCACAACAGTGCCTTATCGGGCCAATATCGATGCACTGAAACGGCTTGGTGTGACGGACATCATCAGCGTCAGCGCCTGTGGGTCATTCCGCGAAGAACTCGCCCCCGGTGATTTCGTCATCGTTGATCAGTTCATCGACCGGACCTTTGCCCGGGAAAAGTCGTTCTTTGGCGCGGGCTGCGTCGCACATGTCAGCGTCGCGCACCCAACGTGCGAACGCCTGTCTGACGCTTGCGAAACCGCAGGTCGCGATGCGGGCATCAAAATTCACCGGGGCGGCACCTATCTGGCGATGGAAGGGCCGCAGTTTTCGTCCATGGCCGAAAGCAAAATGTACCGCGAATGGGGCTGCGATGTGATCGGGATGACCAACATGCCCGAGGCCAAGCTCGCCCGCGAGGCAGAGATTTGCTATGCCTCTGTCGCGATGATCACCGATTACGATAGCTGGCACCCAGACCACGGGGCCGTGGACATCACCGAAATTATCGCAACGCTCAATGGAAATGGGACCAAAGCCCGCGATCTTGTCTCTCGACTCCCGGCGCTACTCGGGGCAAAACGCGAGACTTGCCCACACGGCTGTGACCGGGCGCTTGAATACGCGGTTATGACCGCCCCTGATAAACGCGACCCTGCGTTGGTCGCCAAACTAGACGCCGTCGCTGGCCGTATCCTTTAGAAAGACCACCATGAAAACCGTCCAAGACTACATCCGCACTATCCCAGACTTTCCACACGAAGGGATCATGTTCCGCGATGTCACCACTTTGTTCAGCGACCCTCGCGGTTTTCGGATCGCCATTGACCAACTGCTGCACCCCTACGCGGGACAGCCAATCGACAAGGTCATCGGGCTAGAGGCACGTGGGTTTATCCTTGGCGGCGCAATCGCGCACCAACTGGGTAAAGGTTTCGTACCCATCCGTAAAAAAGGAAAACTGCCCGGCAAAACCATCGAACAGGCCTATACACTTGAATATGGCGAGGCCGTGATGGAAGTCCACGATGACGCTCTGCAGCCCGGTGAAAAGGTCCTGATGGTCGATGACCTGCTTGCTACAGGCGGCACCGCCGAAGCCGGAATCAAACTGATCGAACGCATGGGCGCCGAAGTCGTCGGCTGCGCCTTCGTCATCGACCTACCCGACCTAGGCGGCCGTAAACGACTGGAAGGCCTAGGAATGGACGTGCACGCGCTGTGTTCGTTTGAAGGGGAGTAAAAGATAAAACAAGACAGCCACGATTGGCGTGGCTGTCGTTCTTCACAGACTTTCAGTGACAAGCTGCTGTTCAACCAAGTCAAGCAAGCTGCAAAAACTCTGATCCATCTCGCAAGCTGCTAAACGATCATTTGGCGCAAGGAACTTTTGCTTCGGATAAAACCCGTCGAAGAAAAACCGAGTGGCCGTCATTTGTTCATCTGCGGGCAAAGCCATAATATCGGCAATAACAATACGCTTTTCCGACCCGAATAAATCTCGATACGCCGCCTGCAAGGCATTCACGTTATCGACGTCCCACTTCGCATCAGCAGCGATCGCGACATATTTTGCGCTAAGTGAAGTGCTATCTGCGAAGCTATTCAACAAAGGCAGCGACGAAAACAAATCTTGCTCATACAACGCAGCGGCACCCTCGTCAGAGTACCCGAAAAGACCGTTGAACACGCAAAACGTCCTGGGAAAGTCGGCCAGAAACGCCGTTGCCGTACCCTGAGATGGTTCGTTTAACAGGTTTTCATGCAACTCAATGAAATGCGGCACATCAACCGCCGCGATCGCATCGTCACAAGCCAACGCTGCCAAAGGCAGGGTCGCAACACACGCCGATATAAACAACCTAATACAAATCATTCGATGTGCTCCTAATAAAAAACCTTGGGAAACTGTTGATGGGATCGTTACCCACGCGCCCTTAGCACCGCGCCCGGGTTCATGATCCCTTGCGGGTCCAGCGCGTCTTTGATCGCGCGTAGCATAGCAAGCTTAGCTGGATCACCGTATTTCTCCAAATCAGCCACCTTAAGCCGCCCGATCCCGTGTTCGGCGCTGACCGATCCTTCCATTTCAGACACCAGATCGTGCACCGTTTGCTTTACCGCGCTGCGCAAGGCGTCGTATTCATCACGGCTGCGCCCTTTGGCTGGGAACACGTTATAGTGCAGGTTTCCATCCCCTAGATGCCCAAAACAGTTGATCCGAAAATCGCCAACCTCTGCCAGCGCCTTGCCACCCTGCTCAATGAAATCAGGGATGACGCTTAGCGGCAGCGCGATATCGTGCGAGCTGACGGAACCGATCCTGCGGTTGGCCTCGGGGATATTTTCGCGGATATCCCAAAGTTCCTGACGCTGCGCGCGGCTTTGGGCGATCACACCATCGGTAACCAGCCCTTGTTCAAAACCCGCTTCGAACAATCCTTCAAGCGCGTCTTCGGGGCTAAGCCCGGCAGGCAGCCCCACGTCGACAAGGATGCACCACTCCGGAACTTCAGCAAACGGCTGGCGCAGATCGGGGCCGACCTCGGCCAGAAAATCCATGCCTTGGCGGTGCATGATCTCAAACGCTGAAATCCCGTCACCGATACGCGCACCAGCAAGCGCCAGTAGATCAAGTGCGGCTTGTGGCGATGGCACCGCCATCATCGCAGCACCAATCCCGACAGGACGCGGCGCGAGCTTTAGCGCAGCTGCAGTAATGATCCCCAGCGTGCCTTCGGCCCCGATCATCAGATCACGCAGGTCATAGCCAGTGTTGTCTTTGCGCAACCGTGTCAGACCATGCCAGATAGTCCCATCCGGGCGCACGACCTCTAATCCCAGACACAACGCACGCGCATTGCCATAGCGCAGAACATTCACACCGCCCGCATTGGTAGATAGCAAACCGCCAATCCGCGCGGACCCTTCAGAGGCAAGCGAAAGTGGAAACAGCCGATCCACGTCTTCCGCTGCATTTTGGACATCAGCCAAGATGACACCGGCATCGCAAACCAGCACGTTTTCGGTCGGATAGACGGCGCGGATTTTGTTCATACGCTCAAGCGAGATAACGACAGGCTTCGGCCCTTGATCCGTCAACTGACCACCAACCAAACCAGTGCCGCCGCCATAGGGGATAATGCCAACCATCGCGTCAGCACAGGCTTTCACCAGCATCGCGACCTCTTCAGTGGTGTTTGGTGCAATCACAAGGCCCTGCCCGGTCCATCGCCCACGCGGCTCAGACACATAACCCGCGATATCGTCCTTGAACGCGGCCGCAGGCAGCGCCGAACGCAGTTGTGCTTCGAATTCCGGCGTGACGGGGTTTAGCATAAAGCGATCCTTTATTGATTAGCCCACGTCGGTTTTGCCGCGGCGATCATTGCGTAGATTGGCATAAAGCACATGGTTCCGCCATCGCCCGTTGATCTGCAAATAGCTCTGGGCGACGCCTTCGTATTTATAGCCACATTGTTCGAGCAAACGACGTGACGGCGTGTTTTCAGGTAGGCACCCTGCTTCAAGACGGCTCAGATTTAGCGTCGTAAACGCGTGATGCGCAACGGCCTGTAATGCTTCGCGCATGTACCCTTGGCGCGCAAACGGCTCTCCAACCCAATACCCGGTTGTGCCAGCCTGTGCCGGACCACGCCTGATGTTATCAAGGGTAATACCACCAACCAGTGCCTGATCTTCACGGCGCACCAAAAACAATGGCAAAGCGGACCCATTCGCAATGGAACGCTGCGCCCAATAGACCCGATTGGTAAACGCCTTGCGCGTCAGATGATCATTGGCCCACGTGGGTTCCCATGGCGTCAGGAACGCAGCGCTATCGTGGCGCAGCGAAGACCACGCGCGATAGTCGCCGTGAATGGGTGGACGCAATGTCAGCCGTTCGGTTTCAATCCGGACCTTTCGCTTGGTCCCAAGCATCAGGCTACTAACCGCTCTTTCAATGCATCCAAGGTCGGTGCGGTCTCGGCAGGACCATAAAGCGCAAGACCAGCCCCTGTGTCTCCGGCCATTTGCTCGGCAAAGACTTTGACATCACCTGTTGTTACAGCATCGATATGCGCGATTGTTTCATCCAACCCCGGAATGCGGCCCCAAATCGACAGTAACCGCGCCAGTCGTTCAGCCCGGTTTGATGGGCTTTCAAGCCCCATCAACAAACCAGCCTTCATCTGCGCACGGGCACGGGCGACTTCGGCGGCGGTCATATCGTCAGCCGCACGCTTCATTTCGTCGATCGTAATATTGGAAAGCTCAGCGATTTGTTCAGCACTGGTGCCTGCGTAAATCGTTGTCATCCCAGTGTCTTCGTAAGCACCCGTTTGGGCAAATATCGAATAGCACAAACCACGGTTTTCACGGATCTCTTGGAACAGGCGCGACGACACCCCGCCCCCCATGACAGAGCTATAGATTTGCGCGGTGTAAATCATCGGATCACGGTAATCCGGTCCTTCAAGGCCCAGCGCAAAATGTACCTGCTCAAGATCTTTGATATTCCGAATTTCGCCGCCACCAAATTTGGCGGGCTGAATCAGATTTGGACCACGATCAAGCGCCGGAAGATGACCAAACAAAGCCTCGGCTTGGGCAACGATTTTTTCGTGATCAACAGCACCCGCGGCGGCCAAAATCATCTGGTTCGGGCCGTAATGCTCTCCGACGAACTGCCTTAAGTCATCTTGATTGAACGCGCTGACACGTTCGGTCGGGCCTAAGATCGTGCGGCCTAGGGCCTGCTCAGGATAGGACACCTCTTGCAGCCAATCGAACACCATTTCATCTGGCGTATCGATGGTCATGCCGATTTCTTGCAAGATCACGCCGCGTTCGATCTCGATGTCTTCTGGGGTGAAGATGGGATTGAGCAAAATATCCGCAATCACATCAAGCCCCAGCGGGACGTCGTCTTCTAGCAGTCGGACGTAATACGCCGTGGTTTCGCGGCTGGTATAGGCATTGATATAGCCGCCAACGTCTTCGATGCTTTCGGCGATTTGCAGGGCGCTACGCGTTTTGGTTCCCTTGAACGCCATATGTTCAAGGAAATGCGCGATGCCGTTTTGCTCTAGCCGTTCGTGGCGTCCACCTGCGTCGACCCAGATGCCAATACTGGCAGATTTCAGGGTCGGCATGTGCTCTGTCACGATCCGAAAACCGTTGGACAGTGTGTGCAGTTCAATTGTCAAATTCAGATCCGTTCTCTGATGACTGCTTGCAGTGCTGCAAGATCATTGGCCACGCGTGTGACCCGCTCTGGACGGTCATATAGGTCCGCCATCCGAGGGGGAAGAGGTGCCGCAACGCCTGATGCTTCTTTCACGGCATCTGGGAATTTGGCAGGGTGTGCGGTGGCTAATGTAACCATCGGGGTGCTACCCAGATGCGCCTCGGCCACGTGAACACCAACGGCACTGTGCGGGCAAAGCAGTTCGCCAGTATTAGCGCGATAAGATTTGATCGCAGCTTGTGTGTCTTCTTCGGACGCACGGCCAGATTTGAACGTGTCCTTCAACATCTGATAGGCGCCTTGGCTGATCTGGAAACCACCATTTTTCAGGTCTTCCATCTGACCAGCCACAGCGGCACCATCGCGGCCGTAGGCATCGAACAACGCGCGCTCAAAATTGGAACTGACCTGAATATCCATTGATGGGCTGATCGTTGGGGTCACGCCTTCTTTGGTATAGGCGCCAGTTTCAAACGTGCGGTGCAGGATATCGTTACGGTTAGTCGCAACAACCAGATCAGCAATCGGCAGGCCCATCTTTTTAGCAATGTAGCCCGCAAAGATATCACCGAAGTTGCCTGTCGGAACGGTAAAGCTGACCTCGCGGTGTGGTGCACCAAGGCTGACTGCCGCAGTGAAGTAGTAAACAACCTGCGCCAAAACGCGGCCCCAGTTGATCGAATTCACACCAGCAAGTTTCACATCTTCGCGGAATGCAAAGTCATTGAACATGTCTTTGACTGCCGCCTGACAATCATCAAAGTCACCATCAACAGCCAATGCATGCACGTTGGCTTCGCTCGGCGTTGTCATCTGTCGGCGCTGAACCTCGGACACGCGGCCATGCGGAAACAGGATAAATACATCGACATTCGACAGGCCACGGAAGGCCTCGATCGCGGCAGAGCCAGTATCGCCCGATGTTGCACCCACGATTGTGACGCGGTCACCGGAACGCGACAGTGCCGCTTGGAACATTTGGCCAATCAGTTGCATCGCGAAATCTTTGAACGCGAGCGTCGGGCCGTGGAACAGTTCCAGCAAAAAGTGGTTCGGCGCCAGCTGTACCAACGGCGCGCGGGCCGCGTGGCCAAAACCAGCATAGGCTTTGGCGATCAGTTCACGAAATTGACCATCACTGAATGTTTCCCCGATAAACGGGCGCATGACCTCGAACGCGACTTCCTCGTACGACTTGCCAGCCATCGCAGCGATTTGCGCGTTGGTTAACGTCGGCACCTCTTCGGGGACGTACAGGCCACCATCGCGCGCAAGGCCAGTTAGCATGGCCTCTTCAAATGTCAGCGCAGGTGCAGAGCCACGGGTTGAGATATAGCGCATAGGTCAGACGTCCTTTTGGCGGGTCGTACGGAAGATAAGAAACATAGTCATGGCAGCCCAAACAATAGCCAGCAAGAACCAAGTAATCGCGTATTCAAGGTGATCGTTCTTTATGCCCGAAGTTTCCACAGGCAAAGGTGTTAGTCGCGGATCAGCGGGTGTTGCCGTGCTAACGACAACCATAAATGGCTGGGTCGTCAGAGCCGCGGACATCATTTCGACATTACGCGCAAACCAGATGTTTTTGGTGGTGTCAGGATCGGGCGTGCTGCTGTTTTGATCATCCGGCCAAAGCAAAGTACCCGTGATCTGCATCGGCGCGATCAGCGGCGCGGTATCTTTGATGTCGAGCGGCAAAAGACCAAGATCAAGAAGAATGTCGTTTCCGTCATCAAGCGTAAATTTCGAAATAACGCGGTAGCCAGTTCCCGCAGCAGTTCCAGACGTCAGCACATGCAGCTCTTCACCGCTGGGTGTGCCAGACAATGTGACCCGCGTGTATTCGTTGATTTCTTCTGTGGCGCTAAAATCAAAAGGCTGCGGTGCACCAGTCAGGCGGCTATCAAGCTCCGCCAAGATTGCCTCTTTCCAAGCAAGGCGCTGCACCTGCCAGACGCCAAGGCTGATAAGAACCCCACAGCCCGCGATTCCAAGAAGAAGAGGAAAGATCAACTTACGCAGCATTTTGCGCCCTTAATGAGAAAAACGCGCGAGAAGCCCCGCGCGTTTGGTATCAGGGGTGGTGGGTCAAGACCCACCCTACGGACCGATTTAGTCTTATTAGCCGCCCCAGACGTAGACAGCTGCGAACAGGAACAACCACACGACGTCAACAAAATGCCAGTACCAAGCGGCGGCTTCGAAGCCGATGTGCTTTTCAGGCGTAAAGTCACCCTTTTGCAGACGGATCAGGCAGATCAGCAAGAAGATTGTCCCGATGAAAACGTGTGCACCGTGGAACCCTGTCGCCATAAAGAAGTTCGCGCCATAGATATTCCCGCCGAAACCAAAGGTCGCGTGGCTATATTCATAGATTTGGAACACGGTAAACACGCCGCCCAATACCACAGCAAGGATCAGGCCCCACTTCATGTCTTGGCGGTTGTTTTCGTGAACCAGCGCGTGGTGCGCCCAAGTCGCAGCAGCACCTGAACACAATAGGATCAACGTGTTGATCAGTGGCAGGTGCCAAGGATCAAATGTTTCAATCCCAGCAGGTGGCCAAACGCCATCCTGAAGTGGGCTCATTGGGCCCATTGGGTACATTGCGTGTTTAAAGAAAGACCAGAACCAAGCAGCGAAGAACATGACTTCGGACATGATGAACATGATGAAACCGTAGCGCAGGCCGATACGCACAACTGGCGTATGATCGCCAACGCGGCTTTCGGCGACAACTTCAGCCCACCAAGCATACATGACGTAAAGAACGGCAGCGAGGCCGATCAAGAACATGTAAGGGCCTGAAACAGTCACCGCACCAAAGAACATTGGCATCGGGCCAGCCATCCAACCGACGGCACCCAACAGCATGACAAATGCGCCAATACCGCCAAACATTGGCCAAATCGAAGGTGGCAGAATGTGATAATCGTGATTTTTTGCATGCGCCATGTGGTGCGTCCCTATCGGCTGGTCGTTAGTTCGTTTCTATGGCGTCTTGCGGCGCCGTTGTCAAAGTCGAGGACGTCACCGCAGCTTGCAGATCTTCCTCGGGTAGGTCGATTTGGTAGAAAGTATAGCTTAGCGTGATCGTATGAACATATTTACCTTCGCGGTCATCAACGATCGCTGGGTCCACAAAAAAGCTGACCGGCATCATCACCGTTTCGCCTGGCTGCAACACCTGTTCGGTAAAGCAAAAGCATTCAATCTTATCAAAGAATACACCAGCTTCATATGGTGTCACATTATACGCGGCTTGCCCCGCGATAGGCACATCCAGCGGATTATGTGCTTCGTAATAGGCCAACCCGGTTTCACCGATCCGCAACTCCATTTCGCGCACTTCAGGTGAAAAGCTCCAGGGCATGTCACGATCCGTCGATGCATCAAAACGGACCTTAATGGTCTGATCTAGAATCACATCACTGCCAGCATCGGCGACGTTCGTGATACCACCAAAACCGGTGACACGGCAAAACCAGTCGTAGAACGGCACCGAAGCATAAGCCAAGCCACCCATCATCACCACGACAGCGCTTGCCATAAGCGCGGTGCGTTGTGTCGCTGGAAGATTCGGGAAAAACTTCATTCGGATCCCTCTTGTGGTTCGATCTGAGGACGCGCAACGTGATCGAACGTCTCGAACTGGCGCGCGTCGCCAAGCTGAAGCACCTTTACAACCGTCAATCCGAAAACAATCGCAACAAAGCCGATCAAAAGCATCAAAACCCCGTAGTTGCGGTTTTTGCGGCGTCCGTGGACTTCGTGTTCTACTTTAAACGTCATCTACCAGCCCCCAAGCCCGTATTGGCGCAGCGCAGCCTCAAGAAGCAGCGCGCAAAAGTGAGCAAAGAGATAGTATAACGACACTTTGAAAACGCCGATTTCGACTTTGTGCTTATCTGCTTCGCATGCCGCATCATCGCGACGATAGATATCGATAGCACCTTTAAGAAACCAAGCATTCATCACTACAGCCACGGCCATATAGATTGGACCACCAATTGAGGTTAACCCCAGCCCAAGAGCAACAGGAACAAGCAGCAGTGTATAAATCAGCACGTGTCGGCGCGTTGCATCACGCCCATGCGTTTCGGTCAGCATTGGCACACCAGCGTTGCCATAGTCAGACTTTACAAACAGCGCGAGCGCCCAAAAATGTGGTGGTGTCCACATAAAGGTCAACGCAAACATCAGGATGCTTTCAATGCTAACCCCACCAGTCGCAACCGCCCACCCAATCATCGGAGGGAACGCACCAGCCGCGCCGCCAATCACGATGTTCTGCGGCGTGGACCGCTTAAGGAACATCGAATAGACAACAGCGTAAAAGAAGATGGTAAAGGCAAGAAGGAAAGCCGCCACAAAATTCGTCGCAAGCGCCAAAAGAACAACAGCAAAACCAGACAGCGCCAAACCAATGCCCAGCGCTTCGCCCGGTTCAACACGTCCCGACGGGATCGGGCGTGTCGCAGTACGTTTCATCAAGCGGTCGATGTCAGCATCCCACCACATATTCAACGCACCTGACGCACCAGCACCGACTGCAATGCAAAGAATGCTTACGAACCCAATAAACGGATGAACAGGAAGAGGAGCAACCAACAATCCGACAAGCGCAGTAAACACAACTAACGACATGACGCGCGGCTTTAATAGCGCGAAGTAATCGCCCATATTAGCCTCATAGCTGCTGTCTTGTACGCTGATGTCGCTCATGCTGGACCTTTCCGCATGGGTGGATTGAAATCCACCTTACATGGTTGATCTGGCGTAGGGTGGATCTCGATCCACCCCAGCTCTTAGGATTTTGCTTCGGCAAGCCACGCGTCATAAGTGTCTTGGCTTACAACTTTGACAGTGATCGGCATGTAGGCGTGATCTTTACCACACAGTTCAGAACACTGACCGAAAAAGACACCTTCGCGTTCGGCCGAAAACCAAAGCTGTGACAAACGGCCAGGAACCGCATCTTGCTTCACGCCAAATGCTGGGATCGTCCAAGAGTGAATAACATCTGCACCCGTCAACTGCATAACCACTGTTGAATTCACGGGAACAACAACGGCGGTATCTGTCGCCAAAAGATACTCATCTTGGCTGTAACCAAAGTCTTCAAGTTCATCACGTGCCAAAAGGAAGCTTTCGAACTCAACACCTTCGTCAACATATTCGTAGCCCCAGTACCACTGGTAACCCGTTACTTTGATGTTGATGTCGCCTTCAGGGATCGTTTGCTGTTTGAACAAAACAGGCATCGAAAACGAACCAATGATAATCAAAATCACAATCGGCACGACCGTCCAAGCAATTTCAAGCGGGGTGTGGTGCGTAAAGCCCGCAGGCGTTGGCTGACGTTTTTGGTTATACCGGATAAGGACCCATGCCAGCAAACCGGTTACAAACAGCGTAATAATCGTAATGATCACCAGCAGCATACCGTCCAGCCACTGTGCATCACGGGCTAATTCTGTTGCGGCGGGCTGAAAACCAGTCGCACCGTTGATCGGGTGACCAACAATTTCCAGTTCCTGATTCACTTCCTGCGCTGTCGCGGACGCACCAGCCATAATCAGGCCAGTCGTGGCCCAGAGTGAGGTCGCAAAGGTTTTCAGTCGCATATTCTACCCTAACATCGTTGCGCCTCAGGCGCGTCTGGAACGGAGCTTCGCAAGGAATCCCGTTGTATCTGACCGCTCATGTCCCATATCTTGATGAACAACTCAAGAACTGCTGTTGCGGCAAAGAGCCGCTTTTGTCGATAAATTGCGCATGACTAAGGAAATTTGAATGTCCGCTGACCCCTTCCGTCCTTTTGAAACAAACCTTGATCGCGAAAGCGCGCTATCGCTGCTGCGCGAAGCCACTCATGGTGCAGACGACGGAGAACTGTTTCTAGAGCGTCGTAAATCCGAAGTTTTGTCCTTTGATGATGGGCGCGTTAAGACGGCAAGCTTTGATGCATCCGAAGGTTTCGGCCTGCGCGCGGTACGCGGTGAAACTGCAGGATACGCACATTCGACGACCATAGATGAACATGCATTGCGCCGCGCGGTTTCGACAGCCCGCCTTGCTGTCGGCGATGGCGGCGGCACGATGGCCCCCGCCCCCGTCGGCACTAATCGCAAACTTTATTCAGATGCCGACCCGATGCTGCAAGCGACATTCCCCGCGAAAATCGACGTATTACGCGAAATTGACGCGTTTGCCCGCGCGCTCGACCCCCGGGTCGTGCAAGTTTCCGCCACCTTGGCCGCATCCCACCAAGAGGTCCTGATCCTAAGACCCGAGGGAACCTTGGTCACAGATACGCGGCCCATGTCCCGACTCAACATCAGCGTAATCGTCGAAGAAAACGGCCAACGTGAAAGTGGATCAATGGGCGGCGGCGGGCGCGCTGGCCTGATCGGCCTGATAGGCCGCGATCACTGGGAACCTGTCGCCCGCGAAGCATTGCGCATCGCACTCGTGAACCTTGATGCAGAGCCAGCCCCAGCAGGCGTTATGGATGTTGTCCTCGGGCCAGGCTGGCCCGGTATCCTCCTGCACGAGGCGATCGGCCACGGGCTTGAAGGTGACTTTAACCGCAAAGGGTCGTCTGCATTTGCGGGGCTTATGGGCCAACAAATTGCGGCCAAAGGCGTAACCGTTCTGGATGACGGCACGATTCCCGACCGCCGCGGTTCGCTCACCGTCGACGACGAAGGCACGCCCAGCGCCAAGAACACGCTAATCGAAGACGGCGTTCTAGTCGGCTATATGCAAGACCGCCAAAACGCCCGCCTGATGGGCGTCGCACCCACAGGTAACGGACGCCGCGAAAGCTATGCCCACGCACCAATGCCCCGCATGACCAACACTTATATGTTGTCGGGCAATGCCAGCCCCGAAAGCCTTGTCGCAGATCTAAAGGACGGCATCTATGCAGTCGGATTCGGCGGGGGGCAGGTCGATATCACTAACGGCAAATTTGTGTTTTCCTGCACCGAAGCTTACCGCGTTAAAAATGGCGTGGTCGGCGCGCCCGTCAAAGGAGCAACCCTCATCGGTGACGGCGCAACAGCGCTCAAACAGATTCGCGGGATCGGCAACGACATGCAGCTTGACCCTGGCATCGGCAATTGCGGCAAGGCCGGACAATGGGTGCCCGTTGGCGTCGGTCAGCCAAGCCTAATGATTGGTGGGCTGACGATTGGTGGCGCCGCTTCTTAAGCTTACCGCTCACCTCCTGCCAGTGTGCATTGCTGGCAGGGCCGCGACTAAGGGCTCCGATTCGACAAAAAGTTGAAAACGACGGCAGCAGTACAGATGTGCATACGCGGTGTGCACAGGTTCTGTACGCAGTGTGACACCATGTTCAACAGCAATATCAGCTACTTAAGGCCACGTCATACGCTACCGGAAATTCGACGAAACGATTCATACCTCATTAACCGAGTAACCTTAAACCTGATCTCGCAATAGGCGGAGAATCAGGATGACCGGAACACGCAATTCTTCCAATCACCCCCCACTCCTACCCACCACGGAAGAGGATCGGGTCAACCGGCTTCGCCTATTGCGTTCACGCCGGGTCGGAATCGCGACATATCGTCGGCTGCTGTCAGAACATGGCAGCGCGCAAAAGGCGCTAGATGCCCTGCCACAGATCGCGAGTGAAGCAGGCGAAAAGGGTTATGAAACTTGCCCCATTGGTGTCGCCCAAGCCGAATTAAAAGCAGGGCGCGCCGCTGGCGCCCACCTGATTACAGACACGGACCCACAGTATCCTGCGCACCTACACAATATCGCCGACGCCCCGCCAATGATATGGGTGCTTGGTAATCTTGAACTGCTATCGCGCCCGATGATCGCGCTGGTCGGCGCGCGCAATGCTTCTTCCCTCGGGACACGTATGGCGAAAAAATTGTCTGCCGAATTGGCCGAGGCCGGTTTCGCTGTGGTGTCCGGCCTTGCGCGTGGAATCGACACAGCAGCGCATATTGCGGCCCTTTCAGGCGGAACTATTGCAGTGCAAGCCGGCGGCGTCGATACGATATACCCTGTTGAAAACACTCAACTTGCACATGACATTGCCCGAAAAGGCCTGCGCATTTCGGAAATGCCGATGGGCATGCAACCGCAGGCGCGGCATTTTCCAGCACGCAATCGGATCATATCCGGCATGGCGCAGGCAGTCGTCGTGGTCGAAGCCGCGGCGAAGTCGGGTAGCCTGATCACCGCCCGCAACGCGCTTGATCAAGCACGCGATGTATTCGCCGTGCCCGGACACCCGTTTGATGCGCGTGCGGCTGGCTGCAATATGCTGCTGCGTGACGGCGCAACGCTGGTGCGCAATGCGGCCGACGTGATCGAAGCATTATCGCCTGTCGTGAACGACATGCCCGAACTCCCACTTGCTCCACCACCGCCCCCCAAACGGCCTCTGCGGCAAACCGCAGCTTTGCATGACGAAATCCTATCTCGCCTTGGCCCCGCGCCAATTGCCGAAGATCAATTATTACGTGATGTCGCCGCTTCGCCTGCAAAGGTCGCGCCCGTCTTGGTCGATCTTGAACTTGACGGGCGGATTGCACGACAGCCCGGTGGGCTCTGGGCAGCGGTCACGAACTGACCCTGCTAAATCGGCTAAATCCGGGTGGAATCCAGACATGCACAAAGGGCGCATTGACAATCCCATACGACAGCCCACATCTTGCGCCACTATATCGCACATCATCCGTTTAAAGGATTCTCATGCCAGTTGTCGTTGTCGAGTCACCGGCCAAAGCCAAGAAAATCGAAGGTTATCTTGGTAAGGATTATACAGTTTTAGCGTCTTATGGCCACGTGCGCGACCTTCCCCCAAAGGATGGATCGGTCCTGCCCGATGATGATTTCGACATGAAATGGGAAATCGCCAGCGATAGCAAAAAGCACATCAAAGCCATCGTAGACGCGTTGAAAAACGACAACGAACTGATCCTCGCGACCGACCCCGACCGCGAAGGAGAAGCGATTAGCTGGCACCTGACCGAGGCTTTAACGTCACGTAAGGCGATCAAGAAAGATACGCCCGTCAGCCGGGTCGTGTTCAACGCGATTACTAAAAATGCGATTCTTGAGGCGATGAAAAATCCCCGCCAAGTCGACGCGCCACTGGTCGAGGCATATCTTGCCCGCCGCGCACTGGACTACTTGGTCGGTTTTAACCTTTCGCCTGTTTTGTGGCGCAAATTGCCTGGTGCGAAATCCGCTGGCCGCGTGCAATCAGTCACTTTGCGCCTAATTTGTGAACGCGAAATGGAGATCGAAGCGTTCCGGAACCAAGAGTACTGGACTGTTAAAGCACTGCTGACGTCACCGCGCGGCCAAACGTTTGAGGCTCGCCTCACGACGCTTGCAGGCAAAAAGCTGGATAAGTTTGACCTTGGCAACGAAACACAGGCCGAAATGGCTGTGCAGGCGATCAACTCGCGCGATCTGACGGTCAAATCAGTCGAGGCCAAGCCGGGTACACGCAACCCCTCTCCTCCGTTTATGACCTCGACCTTACAGCAAGAGGCCAGCCGCAAGTTCGGCATGGGCGCGCGCCAAACGATGAGCGTCGCACAGCGTTTGTACGAGGCCGGATTGATCACCTATATGCGTACCGATGGCATCGACATGGCCCCAGAGGCCGTGACCGGTGCGCGCGACGCGATCAAAGCCAAGTTCGGCGAAAAATACATGCCTGAATCGGCACGCGTTTACAAAAACAAAGCAAAGAACGCACAAGAGGCCCACGAATGTATCCGCCCAACGGATATGATGCTGGCCAGTGACGATGCGAACATCAAAGACGCTGATCAGCGCAAGCTATATGATTTGATCTACAAGCGTACGCTTGCCAGCCAGATGTCCGCCGCACGTTTTGAACGGACCACCGTCGATATCGCCAGTGCTGACGAACAGGTCATCATGCGTGCCAATGGTCAGGTGATGGTGTTTGACGGCTTCATCGCGATTTATGAAGAAGGCAAAGACGACGCTGTTGTTGATGACGATGATAAACGTCTGCCACAACTGACCGAAGGCGAAAAAGCCGAAAAGAAATCGGTCACGCCCGAACAGCACTTTACGCAGCCGCCACCCCGCTACACCGAAGCCACGCTTGTTAAGCGGATGGAAGAACTGGGCATCGGCCGCCCATCAACATACGCGTCGATCGTGACCACAATTCAGGATCGCGGCTATGTTGAGAAAGAGAAGAACCGGCTGATCCCCCAAGATAAGGGCCGTTTGGTTACTGCGTTCCTGTCGAACTATTTCCGCAAATACATCGGCTATGATTTTACCGCCGATCTGGAAAACCAGTTGGACGAAGTCAGTGCGGGCGATGCCGACTATAAGAAAGTGCTGGAACGGTTCTGGCGTGATTTCTCGGCTGCGATTGCCGAAACTGCAGACCTGCGGATCACCGAGGTTCTTGAGAAAATCAACGAGGTGCTTGAACCGCATCTGTTCCCACCGACCGAAGACGGCAGCGATCCGCGCCTTTGTCCGAACTGTGGGGTTGGCCGCTTGTCGATGCGCACCGCGCGTTCCGGCGGGGCGTTCATCGGTTGTTCCAGCTACCCCGAATGCCGCTATACCCGCCCATTCGGCCCTCCAAACCCAGAGGCCGAAGCGTCTGCCATTCCACCAGATGGGAAACTACTAGGCGAAGACGCGGGCGATCCAATTCGCGTATTCAAAGGCCGCTTTGGCCCCTACGTGCAGCGCGGTGAAGCAACCGAAGACAACAAAAAGCCACCACGCCAAGGTGTGCCCGAAGGCTGGAACCCTGAAGAGATCGGGATCGAGGAGGCATTGCGCCTGCTAGAACTGCCACGTCTGATTGGCACACATCCAGAAGATGGGGTGAATGTCTGGGCAAACTTGGGCCGCTATGGTCCCTACCTTAAGCATGCGGAAAACACTTCATTTAAAGGTGGCACAAACGCCAACCTCGAAAGCATCGAGGATGTTTGGACCGTCGGCATGAACCATGCGGTGCAGTTGCTGGCAGAAAAAGTCGCCAGCCGTGGCAGCCGTGGCAAAGCCGCCGTGCCAATCCACGAACTGGGTGAACACCCAGAGGCTGGCGGACCGGTGAATATCTATGACGGTAAATACGGCCCCTATGTGAAGTGGGAAAAGATCAACGCGACCATTCCAGAAGAAATTCCACCCGCTGATCTGACCCTTGCCCAAGCAGTGCACCTGATCGACGAACGTGCCGCAAAGTCAGGTAAGAAAAAGCCGGCAGCCAAGAAAAAGGCCCCTGCGAAAAAACCGGCTGCCAAAAAACCTGCGGCAAAGAAGCCCGCTGCGAAAAAGAAACCGGCAGCTAAAAAATAGCACTTGCCGCAGCGCAGCATATTCATTGACTTCCCCCCATTTGCGGGCCACGCTTTGGCTCATCATGAAATGGGGGGAGATCGTAAATGAAGAAAATCTATCCAAATGCCGCCGAGGCCCTAGATGGGCTTTTGTTTGACGGCATGTTTATTGCCGCCGGGGGGTTTGGGCTCTGCGGTATTCCAGAGCTACTGCTTGGTGCCATCAAAGGCGCCGGAACCAAGGACCTTACCTTTGCAAGCAATAACGCTGGTGTAGATGATTTTGGCATCGGCATCCTTTTGCAGACCCGCCAAGTCAAAAAGATGATCAGCTCTTATGTCGGTGAAAACGCAGAATTTATGCGTCAGTATCTGTCAGGCGAACTTGAGCTTGAATTCAATCCCCAAGGCACATTGGCCGAGCGCATGCGCGCTGGCGGCTGCGGCATCCCCGGTTTCTATACAAAGACCGGCGTCGGCACAGTGATCGCAGAAGGCAAGGAACACAAAGACTTCAACGGCGAGACCTACATCATGGAAGAAGGCATCTTTGCTGATCTGGCCATTGTGAAGGCTTGGAAAGCGGACGAAACAGGTAACCTGATCTTCCGCAAGACCGCCCGTAACTTTAACCCACCTGCCGCCATGTGCGGCAAGACATGTGTTGTCGAGGTCGAAGAGATCGTACCTACGGGGTCCCTCGACCCTGATCATATCCACCTGCCCGGCATCTATGTGCATCGCATTATTCAAGGCGATCACGAGAAACGGATTGAACAGCGTACGACACGCAAGCGGGAGGAAGCATAATGCCTTGGGATCGAAATCAGATGGCCGCACGGGCAGCAGAGGAACTGCAAGACGGCTGGTACGTGAACCTTGGGATCGGAATCCCGACCTTGGTCGCCAACTACGTCGGCGACAAAGACATTACGCTTCAGTCTGAAAACGGCATGCTGGGCATGGGCCCCTTCCCGTTTGAAGGCGACGAAGACCCCGACCTGATTAACGCGGGCAAGCAAACGATTACAGAACTGAACCGCACAGCCTATTTCGATAGTGCCACATCATTCGGTATGATCCGTGGTGGTAAGATCGCTGCTGCGATTCTTGGTGCAATGGAAGTTGCTGAAAACGGGGACCTCGCAAACTGGATGATTCCCGGCAAGCTCGTCAAAGGTATGGGCGGTGCGATGGATCTGGTCGCAGGCGTTGGTCGTGTAATCGTAGTTATGGACCACACCAACAAACATGGTGACAGCAAGCTTCTTAAGGAATGCACCCTTCCGCTGACAGGCAAAGCAGTGGTTGATCGGATCATCACGAACCTTGGCGTGCTTGATGTCGTCGAAGGTGGGCTAAAGATCGTTGAATGCGCGGACGGCGTAACCGAGGAAGAACTGCGGGCCGCAACCGAGGCAACCATCGTATAATATAGTTAGAGGCGTCTACATTATATAGACGCCTCTAAACGCTAAATTCCGTTGACGTTAAAAACACAGCCATCTGTGATCAGTTCAGGTGGCGTGCGGCATAGGCCCTTGGCGACTTGCCACGCGGCCAGCACCTTGGGCACATAAGCACGTGTTTCCGAGAATGGCGGCACACCCGCATGTCGGCGCACGTTGCCCTCGCCCGCATTATAACCAGCCAGCACGAGCACAGGATCATTTCCGAATTCATTCAGCAGCCAATCTAGATAGGCGACTCCACCTTTGATATTGTCGGCAGCATCGGTCCTATCTGTGACGCCAAACCGAGTTGCCGTCGCGGGCATGAGCTGCATTAACCCAGTGGCACCTGCACTACTCACCGCGTCGGTCCGTCCTGCGCTCTCAACCGAAATCACCGCAAGGACAAGCGCCGGGGACACATCAGTACCAACCGTTTCCTTTAGAATCGCAAGCCCATGCGCATCTGCAATGTTTTGGAGGCTTTGCAAACGAGGCGCTGACACGCCTTTTCCAGCTGGCGGGTTGTTAATCTGCTGCATCGCACGTTCTAAACGCGCAGGGGACGAATCTGAAAGGCCATACGATACACCTTCCCAGAACCACTCTGCCCCAGACACTGGCGGCGCGATGATAGGCGCAGAGACCGGTTCTGGTTCAGGCTCGTCCGAATAAACGGGCCCAAGACGCGGAGCGTTAGGATCAATCTGAACATTAATGCGACTGCCAGCGTTGCCAGATGGTACCGCAACACGCCGAAACGTAAAATCAGGCTGCAAGCGCTCCACCTCTCCCAATGCGGGAACGGCGCACATAGAGAGGGCCAGAGCCAAAAAAAAAGGAATCTGTCGATTCATCTGTCGTCCTGCTCGTCATTTTTTATGTCGTCGACCATGGCAGAAAACCGCCAAAAGGCCAGAATTTCGGGAACAATTATGTCATTTAGGGGAAATTGCAGACCTATTCGCAACGCGCGAGCACATGAGTATTTAGCAAAAACAAGTAAATATCATTCAATATCAAAGCGTTAATAGTATCATAGGCAAAAATACTGCTCGCGCACAAAAAGAGCGAAACGCGTCAAACTCCCGCCCCAATCAACAGGCTATATAAGCTCATCCAAGACAGGGGCTCAGCTAAACGACTTAGCTCTGCTGACCTGGCGAGGAACGAAATAAACTCTAGTGATACCCTGAGGAGGGAATTAAATGCTTAACTTTATCAAAAACTTCCGCAACGACGAAGACGGCGCTGTAACAGTTGACTTCGTAGTTCTGACTGCTGCGATCGTTGTTCTGGGTCTTGCTGTTGGTGGCGCGATCTCAACTGGTGCTAAAGGCCTGGCCAACGAGATCGAAGACTCACTGGACAACATGGAAGCTGAATAAGCTACTGTGCTGTGCGCGCCCAAATGGGCGCGCATTACCTCCAAAGCGCGTCACTTACTGTGTCGCGCTTTTGACTTTATATGATCAATACTAGTGCACGAAATGGCTACTTCGCCTCCCCATTTTTGCCGCATTTTTCATTGATTCTAAACTCAGAAATAGAAGTTCAACGGCTCCCCGTAGGCATGCGGGCACCATAGTCCGCCGGGAGAAATACGAAATGAAGCGATACATATCGAACTTTGCGCATGACGAAAATGGTGCGGTTACAGTCGATTTCGTAGTCCTAACCGCAGCAATTACGACTCTTGGACTTGTTGTTGTAACTCTCTTCTCAGGTGGCGCTACAGGTCTGGCAAACGAAGTAGAAACAACTCTAGAGACACATGACTTTGGACTTTAATTTGCAATGGCATAATCGCCATATCAAGTTAACTATTTCCAATCATCACACTCTAGGCACCTAAGGCCGTGCATCTTGGCCACAGCTTAGGTTAGTCCATCGCTCTCATAGCTTGAAAACTTGTATACCCCCTCACGAATAGTCTAAAGAAAACTGGTGTTAATAGTTTCTCGAGAAACTAGGGAAATAGCTGACTGAACACTGTCGGCAGTTCTGCCAGCAGAATGAAATCAGAGGATATAATAATGCGCGGAGTTTTTGGATTGGTTCTACTTGTAGGCATGGCGCTTGCTGGCTTTGCCGTCTATATGGTGAATCAACAAATCGAACAAAAAAACAACGAACTTGCACGCGCTCAACAACAGCGTGACGGTGCAGTAAAAACTGTGGATGTTTACTCTGTAAATCGAGAATTCACTTATGGCGAAGTCATTACTTCAGAAGACGTTGTCGTTATAAAATATGCTCAGGATTACCTACCCGAAGGAGTTGTCCGCAACGAAGACAGCTTGTTCCCGCCAGAGCAGCCCGCGAAAATGCGAGTGATTGTCCTCCCTATTACCCCCAATGAGCCCCTAACTGAAAGCAAATTAGCGGCTCCCGGTTCTAGCCGTGGCCTCACAGCACTTGTTGACCCCGGCATGCGCGCATTCCCCATTCAGGGACGTGTCACTGGCGGATTTGGTACTCTACGCCCAAATGATCGAATTGATCTATACTGGACTGGTCGATTAAGTAATGGCCGCGAAGTAACAAACTTGCTCAAGTCGAGCCTCGAAATCATCGCTGTGCCAGATGAAGAAGGCGCACGTAGCGGCATTACCAACATTATCGTTCAGGTCACCCCTCAAGAGGTAGCAATTCTAACACAAGCTCAAGCCAGTGGATCACTTACAATATCTTTGGTTGGCGCTGGAGACGCCACCCCAGTTGCTTCGAATATTACAGTAGACACTCAATCTGTGACTGGAGAAATCATCGAAGATGTTGTTATCGAGGAGCAGGAGGAGGCACCAGAAGTATGCTATCGCTACGAGAGACGGGGAACGGAACGTGTTGAGTTTCAAATCCCATGCAACGACTGACAACACCCCTTAAACAACAATAGATAAAGCTGAAAAAGGCGCTCGGGACACCCCGAGCGCTTTTTTCGTGGATTGATAGTGTTGCGCTTTGTCCACATTCGCTTCAGCCTCCAACCTATTGATTATTGCAATAAATGCGCATCTACCGCATGGTCAAAAAATCATGGGCATTAAGACCCTACAACGAGGCGTGATCGGAGAGGCAGGTCACTTATGAAATATGACAGATTTATTAAAGCCGCACTTACCGGCTTGACGTTGTCGCTAGCAGCGGCAGCACCAACCATGGCACCAGCAGAAACGTTGCGCGTATTACGTGGCGCAGCGTCTAGCGCACTTAGCGTCCCGATGAACCGGGCCGTTGTGGTGGAAAGCGATGTACCCTTTACGGAATTGTCTATTGCCAATCCCGGCATTGCTGACATCTCATCCTTATCTGAACGCACTATCTACGTATTAGGTAAGGAACCAGGCCGTACGACATTGACACTTTTGGGCGCTGATGGGCGTCTAATTACAAATGTCGAAATCCATGTCGCACCCGATATGGCAGAGTTCAAGGAACGTCTGACCCAAATTCTACCGGGTGAGAATATCGAAGTGCGAACTGCGAACGATGGAATCGTACTATCAGGTCAAGTGAGCTCTATTGCGCGCCTTGATCGCGCACTTGAATTAGCGCAACGTTACGCACCAGATCGCGTTTCGAATCTGATGGTTGTTGGCGGCACGCAGCAAGTTATGCTGCAGGTTCGCTTTGCCGAGATGCAGCGTTCAGTTCGCAAATCTCTTGGTGCGCAACTAGGCGTTAGTGGCACCTCTGGCGGAACAACCATTTCTGGTTCAACATCAACTTCTACAGGTGGCGCCAATGGCGCAGTGACCTTCGGATTTGGTGCCGGCAACATGAACGTAAATCTAATGATTGAAGCACTCGAGTCACGTGGTGTCGTTCGAACATTGGCGGAGCCAAACCTAACTGCGCTTAGCGGCCAGGAGGCGAGCTTCCTTGCTGGGGGAGAATATCCGATCCCCGTCGCACAAGATGAAGACACGATTACAGTTGAATTCAAACCGTTCGGCGTGGAACTGCTTTTCGTACCGACAGTCATCGATGATGACATTATCAACCTCGAGTTAGCCGCAGCGGTATCTTCAGTAGATACAACAAACGCGTTTACGAGTGGTAATGGTCTATCAATCAATGCTTTCACACGCAGAGAAACGAAAACAACTGTTGAAATGCGTGATGGTGAAAGCTTTGCTATCGCAGGCCTACTACAAGACGACTTCAACGATCTAAGCGAGCAAGTTCCTTGGGTGGGAGATATTCCAGTACTGGGCGCGCTGTTCCGCAGCGCAGCTTACGAACGCGAGCAAACAGAGCTCGTGATCATTGTAACGCCGCACTTGGTGTCACCGACACGTGGCGCAGCGCTTTCACTTCCAACCGATCGCGTGAGGCTACCAAGCGAATCCGATCTGTTTTTGCTAGGTAAAACAACAGCTGGCACCCAGATTCCTGGTGGCGCAGGTGAGGTAGCACGTCAGGACTTTAGCGGTTCTTACGGTTACGTCATGGACGAATGAATTGGAGCACAGGTCAATGAAAAAACTTATGACAACAGCAATGGCTGCTGCTCTTCTCGCTGGTTGCTCAACAACCAGCGATGAATACGCGCGCCTTCAATACGAAGCCGGAGCCGTGATCGACAATGGCCAGTTCGGCAACGCGACGATGAACAACGTGATGGTTCAGTCTGCGCAAGAGGACTATCGCGTCAATCTTGCGCGCCGCTTCGCCTCTGAGATTGAGTCGACAGTAACGTTTGAATTCAATTCAACTGAACTGGACGCAAACGCCCGCCAGATTCTATCGCTGCAAGCAGATTGGATTCGGCAGTTCCCCGAAGTACGCTTTAAGGTTTACGGTCACACCGATCTTGTCGGTAGCCAAGCCTACAACCGTCGCCTAGGTCTTCGCCGCGCCCAGAAAGTTGTTGCCTTCTTGACGGCTCAGGGCATCGACCGTAGCCGGCTCGAAGCGGTAGCCTCATTCGGTGAAACACAGCCATTGGTTGCAACAAATGACCGTGAGCGCCGCAATCGTCGCACCGTCACGGAGGTGTCTGGGTTTGTGGCAAGCGATCCGATGGTTATAGAGGGCAAATACGCCCAAGTAATCTATCGTGAATATATTACTAGTGCCACACGCGTTGGCGCCATTGAAGGCGGCGGCATAAGCGAATAACGGCTTACAAATCACGTCTGCGCCAACCATAATTATGGCGCAGACGTAGTCTTTTAGACCCATAAGCTGCGACATTCCCCATTTTATCGCTGTTTTAGTCCTAATCTCGACACGATTACCTTGGATAAAGTGAACTCCATTCACGCTATACTCACGTGTGGTGAATACGGTACTCTACAGCTCTAGCGCATGTAGCCCAGTGCAGATTATGATAGAATAACAGAAGCGATAAGGACGACCAAGAATGACCGATAGCACGGCCGTACAACACGATGCCCCACCTATTGTAGCGTGCACGATCAGCCGAGACGTCCAAATTTTCGATCTGCTAATTGAAGATATGGAAGCAGCATTGGGCGACGCCTGGGGCGATCTAAGCTTCGAAGATGCAGTTGCGTTCTTAGGGCAAAAAGAAGCCCGAAGCCTGCAATTTGTAACAATTGCAATGGACGCCAACGACGAAGACAATTTGCCGTTGGTTTCTGAGGTAATCGCAGTCGCCAAATCAGTTGGAATAAAAGTTATTCTGATAGCTGAAGATGTTAGCCCAACAGCCTTACACCAATTATTGCGTGAAGGCGGCGACGAATTTGTCCCCTATCCTCTTCCTGAGAATGAACTGGCCCGTGCCATTGAACGGGTGCTTACCGCTGAACCCACGCCACAACATGCCCCTGGCGACAAACAATTCAACGCAAGTGGAGATCATTCTGGTGTCGTTATTCCCGTACATGGCATCGCCGGTGGTACTGGAGCGACAATGATGGCCGTCAACATGGCTTGGGAACTTGCGAACATCGACAAGGATGAACCGCCAAAGGTTTGTCTGCTCGACTTAGACTTTCAGTTTGGCTCTGTCTCGACGTATCTTGATCTGCCGCGCCGTGAAACTGTGTTGGAAATGTTGACCGATACCGAATCTATGGATTCAGAGGCTTTCATGGCGTCAATGTTGACGTTTGAAGACAAGGTTCATGTTTTAACCGCACCCACAGATATGATTCCGCTTGATATGATTACCCCCGAAGACATCGGACGTGTAATTGAAATGGCGCGGGTTAACTTTGACTATGTTCTAATTGATATGCCTTCGACCATGGTCGAATGGTCACAGACCGTTTTAGAAATGGCGCATATCTATTTCGCCATGATTGAGCTAGACATGCGGTCGGCACAAAACACCTTAAGGCTGAAGCGCGCACTCCAGTCTGAAGACCTTCCCTTTGAGAAAATTCGTTTCATTTTGAACCGCGCACCTGGTTTCACAGATTTAAACGGCAAAAGCCGTGTTAAACGTCTTGCTGATAGCTTGGGTATTTCGATCGACGTACTCATGCCTGATGGTGGAAAACCAGTCATGCAAAGCTGCGACCATGGTGCCCCAATGGCAGTTGGGATCCCGAAAAACCCGTTACGCAAAGAAATCGCTAAACTTGCCAAATCAATGCATGACGTCAACCAAGCCGAAGCGGAAGCCCGAGCTTAAGAGGCAATACTATGTTTTCGAAATATAAAAAGCCAAATGCCCCCAAAGACGCACCTAAGCCAGCCGCTGGGCGCCCTAAAGTAGCGGTTGCGCCTGCAGCCGCCCCCAAGGTCGACGAAGCACGTAAATCTCTAATGAAGGCTATGCCTGAAAAACGTGCGGCCGAGGCTGGCCCAGTTGACAAAGAAAAACGCCGCAAAGAACGTTTAGGCGAAATCAAGCTAGAGCTTCACAAAGCCTTGCTTGACAACCTCAACCTGTCGGCGCTCGAAACTGCATCAGAGCAAGAGCTTCGCAACGAAATTAACGCCATTGCGAACGAAACGCTCGAAGATATGGGCATCGTTCTAAATCGCGATGAACGTCAAACTCTTAGTCAGGATTTGTTCTTTGAAGTCACGGGTCTTGGGCCGCTAGAAACTCTTCTGAAAGACGATTCTGTCAACGACATTCTGGTTAACGGACCTCAGCAGGTATTTGTCGAACGCGACGGTAAATTGCAGCTAAGCGATGTAACGTTTAAAGACGAAAAACATCTGCTACGCATTATTGATAAAATCGTGTCCGCTGTTGGACGCCGTGTTGACGAAAGTAACCCTTACGTTGATGCACGTCTCGCAGACGGTTCCCGTTTCAACGCAATGGTTCCACCAATCGCTGTTGATGGCAGCCTAGTTTCAATTCGTAAGTTTAAGAAAGATAAACTTGGGATCGAAGAATTGGTTAAATTCGGTGCCTTTACCGAAGAAATGGCCGCGTATCTTCAAGCCGCAGTTTCAACTCGACTAAACGTCATCGTTTCAGGTGGTACGGGTTCAGGTAAAACGACAACTTTGAACGCGTTGTCAGGGTTTATCGATGACGCAGAGCGCATCCTCACAATCGAAGATACAGCGGAACTTCAGCTTCAACAGACACATGTGGGGCGTATGGAAAGCCGGCCACCAAACGTCGAAGGTAAAGGTGGGGTTTCACAGCGTGACTGCTTGAAAAACGCCCTGCGTATGCGTCCTGACCGTATCATCGTTGGGGAAACCCGTGGTGAAGAAGTTATCGACATGCTGCAGGCCATGAACACTGGTCACGATGGTTCAATGACGACGATCCACGCCAACAGCGCCCGCGATGGTGTATCTCGTCTCGAAAACATGATCGCGATGGCTGGTATTGAAATGCCGATCAAAGCGATGCGAAGCCAAATTTCATCTGCGGTCAACCTGATTGTGCAGGCATCTCGACTTCAAGATGGTTCGCGTCGCATGACCTCAATCACCGAAATCACAGGGATGGAAGGTGATGTAATTTCGATGCAAGAAATCTTCCGCTATCAGCGTGTCGGATTGACCTCTGATAACAAAATTATCGGCCACTTCACCGCCACTGGCGTGCGCAGCCACTTTTCCGAACGCTTTAAGCTATGGGGATACGACTTGCCGCCTGCGATCTTTGAACCAATGGTTGCGGAGTAACATCTGATGATTTCTGCCGCTCCTATTATCTATCTTCTTATTTTCGTCGCGGTTGTGGCAATGGTTCAGGGTGTCTACCTTGTTATCTTTGGCAAGTCTATTAGCATGGACGGCAAAGTAAACCGTCGCCTAGAAATGCTTGATAAGGGTGGAAGCCGCGAGCAAGTTCTAGAGCAGTTGCGCAAAGAAATGACGCAACATATGCGATCGCAAAGCATCCCTATCTACTCAATGCTCGCGAATAAGGCGCAGAAGGCAAATATCGTCTTTACCCCGCCACAGATTTTAATTTTGATGGGCGTTATTAGCGTCGTCGCGTTTCTCATGTTGACAGTGCTGACGCAGCTTGGCGGTCCTGTGCGCATAGCAGTCGCAATCCTGATGGGTGTCGGTGGCGTGTATGTCTGGATTAGCCGTAGAGCTAAGAAACGGATGACGATGATTGGTGAGCAGCTGCCAGAAGCGGTTGAGCTGATGGTTCGATCGCTCCGTGTTGGGCATCCGTTTTCGAACTCACTACAAATTGTCTCTAATGAAATTGCTGACCCGTTGGGCACAGAGTTTGGTATGATTTCCGATGAAGCAGCTTATGGTCGCGATATGGGGGAAACACTCAAAGCGATGGCCGAGCGGCTTGACAATCAAGACATGCGCTTTCTCGCAGTGGCCGTAACTATCCAGCAAACTTCTGGTGGTAACTTGGCAGAAATTCTCGATGGTCTCGCAAAGGTTATTCGTGCACGTTTCCGTCTGTTCCGTCGTGTGAGCGCGATTACCGCCGAGGCAAAATGGTCCGGTAATCTTCTCTCAGTATTTCCAGTGCTTGCGTTAATCCTGATCACTTTGGTGAAGCCCGATTATTTTGACGAAGTAATGGAAAGCCCTATGTTCATTCCAGCGTGTTTCGTAATTGCAGGTTTTCTAGTTCTGAACGTTGTGGTGATGCGATCACTTGTAAATATTAAAGTCTAAGGAACACGCTATGGACGCGATTCAAGAAATCCTCACAGAATTCTTAGGACCTAACGCACTTCTAATCCTCGTCGGGCTTATTGGCTTTTTCTTAGTGCTAGTGGCACTACCTGTTCTGTTAAAGAAAGAAGAAGATCCGCTTGATCGATTAAAATCTAATAGTAGAGGACCTGAGAAAAAAACCGCGAAGGGTGAAAAGCTACGCTCAGGAACCAACAAGGACAAACTCGAAAAGTACTCGAGCTTCTTGGAACCCCAAAACGAAGATGAATATTCCGCTGTTAAGCTCAAGCTACTGCAAGCCGGGTATCGTGGTAAAAATGCAGTACGAAGTTACCACTTTTTGCAGTTTGCACTCGGTATATTAGGGTTGGCTCTCGGTGGTATATATTCCGTATTTAAGATGTCTCAAGGCGACGTCACCACACAAGATCTAGTGCTAATGATCATGATACCAGGCGGCGCGGGCTACATGCTTCCAAAATACTGGGTTACGCGACGTCAAGCAATCCGTCAGGAGGCTATCGAGAATGGTTTTCCTGATGCACTAGATCTCATGCTGGTATGTGTAGAAGCTGGTCAATCCATGGACCAAGCTATTTTACGTGTTTCGACGGAACTACGTTCGGGGTTTCCCGATATTTCCGACGAGTTCGAAATGGTTGGTCAGGAAACCAAAGCCGGTAAAGACAAGACGACTGTTCTAAAAGACATGGCTGAACGCTGCGGCGTACAAGATATCACGAGCTTCGTCACCGTGCTCGTGCAATCTCAACAATTTGGTACATCAATTTCAGACGCCCTCCGGGTCTACTCACTAGAAATGCGAGATAAACGCGTGATGCGAGCTGAAGAAAAGGCAAACAAACTGCCGACAAAGATGACTCTCGCTACTATGATGCTGACGGTACCACCACTTATGGCTATTTTGATCGGTCCATCAATCTACGCGATCGCAAAAAACTTCGGTGGAGCCTAATCCAAATGATAGCTCGTGTGGCTATCTTGATGTTTGTTGCCGCAACCACCGTAGCTTGCTCCGGAAATCTGGATCTAACGGCCGATGGCGTCTACGCGCCCGGCGTTTCTGGGCAGGGTGATACGGATGGACTCATTGTAGGGCATCGCCTCATGGCTGCGGGTGAATACGAACTCGCTCTCAAAGCTTACAATCGCGCTGCGTTCGAACAGGGATTGAACGTGGACACGATGTCGGCAATCGGGTCAGCAAATCTAAACTTAGGTAGGCTGGGACAAGCGGAGCGCTGGTTAAGGTCCGCTGTTGAAGAAGATCCTAGCTTTCCACCAGCTTGGAACAACCTTGGTGTGGTCTTAATGGAGAGAGGGAAAACAGCTGAAGCTAGCGAAGTTTTTCGTCGCGCTTACGCCGCTGATAGCGGAAACTCGGACGAAATCCGCGACAACCTGCGCCTTGCACTCACAATGTTGGAAAACTCTGACAATACTGTGCTAGAAGACTATCAGAACTTTAATCTAATCCGACGTGGTGCAGGAGATTTTGTGCTCATGTCGGACCTCTAAGATAAGAGCAGCAAAAGGACGCAAAAAATATGCGCCACTCTATTATTATGACGCTATGCACGGCAACGATTTTGCTTTCTGCGTGCGAAAAATCCGGCGAAGAGCAGGTTCAAGAAGCCATGAGTGACATTAACGTCATTGATGAATCTAACCTCAACGAGGTCATGCTGACAGTCGGCGACCCTGAAGAGGCTGTGCGCTATTTCGCCAACGCCGTCGAAAACCACCCTGAAAGAGTAGATCTGCAACGCGGGCTTGCTACGTCACTTATTCGTGCCGGACGTGTACCTGATGGCATCGCGGCGTGGGAAACTGTCATTTCCCATCCTGAATCCACCAGTGAAGACTCTGTTGAGCTCGCCGGTGCACTTATCCGTGCAAGCCGTTGGGATGACGCAGCAGCGCAATTAAACACAGTTCCCCCGACCTATGAAACCTTTAAGCGCTACCGCTTTGAAGCGATGGTCGCCGATAGCCGCCAGCAATGGGAAAAGGCCGACAGTTTTTATGAAACAGCAGCCGGGCTAACAACGCGCCCTGCATCGGTTTATAATAACTGGGGCTATTCCAAGCTAACCCGCGGAGATTATCGCGGTGCAGAACGCCTGTTTACTGACGCGTTGCGCCACGACCCAAGGCTCTTTACGGCAAAGAATAACCTTGTGCTCGCACGGGGCGCACAGCGAAAGTACACCCTCCCTGTTGTGCAGATGACGCAAGTTGAACGTGCTCAATTGCTTTATACCCTCGCTCTTGCAGCGATTAAGCAAAACGATATTTCGACCGGAAAAACTCTCTTGGCTGACGCAATTGAAACGCATCCAAGACACTTCGAGGAAGCAGTTCGCGCACTGCAAGCCATCGAAAACAACGCGGTAAACTAGAGCATGGGACTAACCGCTTACGCCGCGCTTTGGTTTTTGCCAGCAGTCATTCCAATCGCGATATTCGTCGCATGGAATGATATGCGCGTCATGAAAATCCCAAATCTTGCGTCCGGCGTGCTTTTGCTCAGCTACGCTATTTTGGGGATTTTTGCGTTACCTTTCGATCTTTATCTGTGGCATTGGACGCACTTTGTTGTCGTGCTTGCCGTTGGTATTCTATTTTGGATGTCTGGCGTCATAGGCGGCGGCGACGTTAAATTTATGGCGGCAGCGTCACCTATGCTATCGGTCGCTGATCTTCGGGACATTATGCTTATCTATGCATCGTGTCTCATTGCAGCCCTGATTACCCATAGGGTGGTAAAACACAGCCCCCTACGAAAAATTGCCCCGAATTGGATAAGCTGGGAAAAGTCCAAATTCCCAAAAGGTCTTGCCCTTAGCGGCACCCTTTTGTGTTATTTATTAGTTGTAGCAATTTTTCGCTAACTTAATTGTGCACCGCGCAATGCCTTTTACAGGCACATGTTTGTTCACTATTTCGCCACAATAGGCTGCAATCTTGTTGATACAAAATCGCATTTATGTGCGGACCCTAAATTTTTTGCGATAGGCCAGAAAGAAATGAACGTGCAATCCTCTAGCGTAATGGCCCCCCCGGCACCGCGCAGCCTTGACGGTATGCTGCTCCCCATGTCGATGATGCGGGATATCTTGCTGAAAACAATGTTCCGTATGAACCTTGACCAAGTTTCCCTGCTAAGCCGGGCAATTTGTTTGCCTGTGCCAGTCACACAAGAGCTGGTCGATATGGCCCGCGGCCAATTGCTTCTTGAAGCGACAGGTACATTGAATGCCAACAGCGGCAACGAAATGGGCTATCAGCTCACTGATGCGGGACGTGCGCGTGCGCTTGATGCGCTAAGCCAGTCCGAATATTATGGTGCCATGCCTGTGCCGCTGGATATTTATCGCGAGCAAATTCAGCGCCAATCCATCCGCAACATTCAAATCACACGCGACCAGCTTTCGACGGCGATGGGGCATCTTGTGCTTCCACCCGATCTTTTGTCCAACCTTGGTCCAGCGGTCAGCGCAGGCCGTTCTATTCTGATGTACGGGCCTCCAGGCAACGGTAAATCTTCGATCTCGAACGGTATTCGCGATGCGTTGGGTGACAAAATCTATGTCCCGCGTGCGATCGAATATTCAGGTCAGGTGATCACGGTTTACGACCCAATCGTTCACTCTGCTGCTGAAGATGACATAGACGACCCAAACAGTCTGCGCCGGACCTCTGGCCGCTTTGATACCCGATATGTGCGCTGTGAACGTCCAACAGTTATTACCGGCGGTGAACTGTCGCTGTCGATGCTCGACCTTGTCTACAACCCAACAGCCCGAACTTACCAAGCGCCTTTGCAGCTTAAGTCCACCGGCGGGATTTTCATCGTGGATGACCTTGGGCGTCAGGCCGAACCACCACAGACACTTGTGAACCGTTGGATTGTTCCGCTCGAAGAAAACAAAGATATTCTGGCCCTGCAATCAGGTGAAAAGTTCGAAGTACCATTCGACACGCTTGTCATCTTCTCCACCAACTTCCACCCGAACGCGATCTTCGATAAAGCGGCTTTGCGTCGTATCTTCTACAAGATCAAAATTGACGGCCCGAACCAAGAAGACTTTCTTAAGATCTTTGCGATGGTCGCGCGTAAACGCAAAATGCCGCTGGATGAAGATACGCTCGTTCACCTGCTGAACGTACGCTACCCTGAAATCGATAATCTATACGCTAACTATCAACCTATTTTCCTGATCGACCAGATGATTTCCATCTGTGAATTCGAAGGCATCCCTAACCAGATGACACCCGAATTGATTGATCGCGCATGGGCGAACATGTTCGTTAAGGAAGAAGACATCGTTCACTAGTAGCATTTTTAATTCCCAAGCAACTGGCTTCCCTTTAACAAAAGGGAAGTCTTTTTCTTTGGGGGGATAAAATGACAGATGTAATTGGGGTTGCCGGGTGTGGCCGCATGGGTGGCCCCATGCTGAAAAGCCTACAAAAAACTGGGTTCAATGCGCGCGGTTTTGACCCCTGCCCTGATGCTGGGGTTGGCACAGATATAGATGCCTTTTGCGATGGCCTTACGACCTTGATTACCGTCGTGCGTGATGCGGCCGAGACGGATGCATTGCTGTTTGACGATCAGTCTGTGGTCCGCCAAGCAAAGGCCCTTAAGACCATTGTCATCAGTTCCACGCTATCACCAAATTACGTCAAATCACTTCGGCACCGCATTCCGGATCGGATCACGTTGATCGATGCGCCCATGTCCGGCGCGCAGGTCCGCGCTCAGGCTGGTACACTCACATTCATGGTCGGCGGTGACCCTACCCGGATCATGTCACTGCTACAGGCCATGGGCCAAGAAATCCATCACATGGGCGACTATGGCGCAGGGATGACAGGCAAGGTGCTGAACAACCTTCTGGCGGCCTCTCATACAGCCATGACGCGGCTTGTCTTGGACTGGGGCGATACACAGGGAGTGGACGAGCAAAAGCTGCTGGCGCTCATCGGAACGGCATCAGGCCAAAACTGGCTTGCCTCTGGATTTGACGAGATTGAATTCGCGCGTGACGGGTTCAGCGATGACAACAGCATCGGCATATTGGCCAAAGACGTGGGTGCCGCCCTTGATATCGCACCTGATATGAACACAGCCCTACCCGAAGCGGTTCAAACGACAATCCGCCAGCTAAAACCGCGGCCCAAACCGTAGGGTGGATTTTAATCCACCCGCCGATGATTAGGCGGTTAGCCCTTCAGGCTCCTTAAGCCCATTGGCACGGCTACATGCGGTCACCGTATTGGCCAGCAAACAGGCAATCGTCATCGGGCCAACGCCACCAGGCACAGGGGTAATCGCGCCTGCCACAGCTGCACAGCTGTCATAATCAACGTCACCGACCAGACGCGTCCCGCCTTCCGGCTTTTCGATCCGGTTGATACCTACATCAATCACTGTGGCGCCGGGTTTGATCCAGTCACCGGGAATCATTTGTGGGCGTCCAACCGCAGCAACTACGATATCAGCCTGACGCACAACAGCGGGCAGATCTTTGGTGCGACTATGCGCAATCGTAACCGTACAGCTATCGCCCAACAGCAGTTGCGCCATCGGTTTGCCCACGATGTTGGACCGGCCAACCACAACGGCATTCAGGCCAGACAAAGATCCAAGGTGATCGCGCAGCATCATTAGACATCCCAGCGGGGTGCATGGCACCATGCTTTTCTGTCCAGTGCCCAGCAGTCCCACGTTCGAGATATGGAAACCATCAACATCTTTAGCTGGGTCGATACTGTTGATCACCAGATCGCTGTCCAGATGATCAGGCAACGGTAGTTGGACCAGAATACCATGAACCGCAGGATCATTGTTCAGCTGATCAATCAGCGCCAAAAGCGCCTCTTCTGATGTGTCGACGTCCAGCTTGTGTTCATAGCTGTTCATGCCGACTTCGGCTGTCATCTTACCCTTTGACCGCACGTAGACTTGGCTCGCGGGATCTTCACCGACCAGTACCACTGCCAATCCGGGGGTGATCCCATGGACCTCTTTCAACCGGGTTACATGTTCGGCCACTTTCCCGCGTACAGTGGCGGCAAAGGCTTTTCCATCGATTACAGTTGCTGTCATTCTATCGTCTTCCCGGCAATGGTTGCGTGTGCAGGCAGCGCAGCCCTACCGCCAAATGCGGTGAGGCGCAAATACCTTGCGTATTCATCTTGAAATTAAGCCGCGATCAAGTGGCGCAATGCCGGTATTCGACGCATAAGTAGCCAGAAACGCCAGCCGATAGCCGTTAGTTTCGGATCAGAAACCTATGGCTGCCATGCGCGTTGGTCTGGCACATGCAGGCGTACGGTATCGCCAACTTTTATCCGACCTTCACGTTCGACCCACGCTGTCACGCCGCGTTTATTCTCAGCGGCAGCTTTAAATTTGCGCCCTGCCCCTGGAAAGTCGTTTTCGATCACCTTGGCAGGCAAATTGCACGGACGGTTTTCCATATCCACGACGATTACAGACCCGTCTGGGAACTGCAGGCGCGAAGACGGTGGTAAATGCGTGAAATCAGGGATGCCCTTCACTACCAAAGATGCCCCAACATAGGCAGGTTCTAGATTATCCAAGCCAATCTCTGCCGCGATCTCGGCCAGTTCTTCGGTCGAAATAACAGACAACTGGCGAACGTTCCGAATCTCTGTCCCACGCGGATGCTGGCTCACGACACGCGAACAGGACGGGCGTGTCAGCCCGCCGTGTTCTTCTCCGGGAATACCTGCAAATGTTAGCTCTGCTTCAGTTTGGCCAGAGGACTTTAGCGATGCATCACGATCAGGCACATGCCCGATCCAAACAACTTCGCCAGTGATTTCGGTGGGTTTCAGCGCGGGCATCGTGAACCTTTCATGTTTGCTTAACAGCAGGCGTAAACCGCCAGAACAGTCGTTCGCAATTCATCATTTGTGAAATGAGGTATCAAGCAAAAACGCCGCCCAGTGATTGGGCGGCGTTTGATCAGTTTATGTTGTTGGTTCGGGCTCTAGCCCGCCTTCTGGGGTCGGCGGCTTTTTCGGCTTTGTTTTTGGAATAGCCGTCACTGATGACGTATCCGTTTTCGCCGCATCACCACCATCCTCATCATCGGTATGGGGTGGATCACCCGCCATCACGCGCTTAATCTCTGCGCCTGTCAGCGTTTCGTATTCCAACAGACCTTGGGCTAGGCGTTCGAACTCGTCATTTTTCTCAATGATGATTTCGCGGGCGCGGTCATAGCCGTCTTGAATGAACTTACGAACCTCTTCTTCGATCAGTTCTTTCGTATGTGCAGACACAGACAGACCAGCAGTGTTACCCTGATAGCCTTCGTGTGCTTCAGCGTAATCAATGTTGCCGATTTTGTCCGACATCCCCCAACGCAGAACCATCGCACGGGCTAATTGGCTGGCCTGTTGGATATCGCCTGCAGGACCGTTGCTGACCTGATCTTCACCATATTTGATGATTTCAGCCGCTTTGCCCGCCATGGTCATGGCCAAACGCTGGTGGCATTCGTCCTTGAACATGTTCAGTCGGTCCATTTCAGGCAGGCTCATCACCATGCCCAACGCACCACCGCGCGGGATAATCGTTGCCTTATAGACCGGGTCACATTTAGGCAGGCTAATCCCCACAATCGCGTGGCCAGCCTCGTGATACGCGGTCATTTCTTTCTGCTCGGCGGTCATGACCATCGAACGGCGCTCTGCACCCATCATGACCTTATCTTTGGCAGATTCGAAATCGACCATCGTCACAAACCGGCGACCAACACGTGCAGCCATCAACGCAGCTTCGTTCACGAGGTTCGCGAGGTCAGCACCGGAAAAGCCCGGTGAACCACGTGCGATAATCCGCAGATCGACATCTGGGCCCAATGGGATTTTGCGTGCGTGCACACCCAGAATCTTCTCGCGGCCTTTGATATCTGGGTTTGGAACGGTGACCTGACGGTCAAAACGACCCGGACGCAGAAGCGCGGGGTCAAGAACATCGCGACGGTTCGTCGCCGCAACGATGATCACACCTTCGTTCGCTTCGAAACCGTCCATTTCAACCAGCAGCTGGTTCAATGTCTGTTCGCGCTCGTCGTTACCACCACCATGGCCAGCGCCACGTGCACGGCCTACGGCGTCGATCTCATCGATGAACACGATACAAGGTGCGTTCTTTTTCGCCTGTTCGAACATGTCGCGCACGCGCGACGCACCAACACCAACAAACATTTCAACAAAATCAGAACCTGAGATTGTAAAGAATGGCACACCCGCTTCGCCGGCAATCGCACGCGCCAAAAGCGTTTTACCAGTACCCGGAGGACCAACAAGCAACGCACCTTTTGGAATTTTACCGCCAAGACGGCTAAATTTTTGCGGGTTACGCAAGAATTCTACGATTTCTTCCAGTTCTTCTTTGGCTTCATCAATGCCCGCAACGTCATCAAATGTGACGCGGCCATTCTTTTCGGTCAGCAGCTTGGCTTTTGATTTGCCAAAGCCCATCGCGCCACCTTTGCCACCGCCCTGCATGCGGTTCATGAAATAAATCCAAACACCAATCAGCAGCACAAATGGAAGCAAGCTAATCAAGAACGACTGGAACAGCGACGTTTCTTGGCTAATCGCCGTAACAGGAACGTCAGCATCGACCAGAAGGTTCGTGATTTCAGCGTCTTCAGGCTTGATTGTCGTAAAAGTAGTTCCGCCAACAACGTAACGTACGCTTTCGCCGTCAATCGTGACTTCCGTTACTTGACCAGCCTCAACAGATTCTACGAACTGCGTATAGTTTTGATTATTGCCACGTGTAGCGGACGGTGTACCGCTGAAGATTTGGAAAAGTCCAAGAACCATCAAAAACAAGACGATCCAAAAGACCATATTTCGCGCGTTGCCCAAGGGGAGCTCCTTTGAAATCGGGGAATGAATGCGACAGAGTCGCGTTCAAGCGTTTCATCTAAAATAGAGGCTAAACCTTAATCTTCAATGCCAAACGCTCTAGAATGGAAATCCGCGGCAATCTGTGCGGTCCAACCATTGCAAAGCCCGGCTAAAGGCGCGGCAATTAACGTGTCTTCGTGCCAAACCGACGGAGATGCCAATAGCGACAGCCGCAAAACACCCGTTTGCCGCCAATCTTTGCAAGCATTCAGCCCGTCACCAAGCGCCTGAAAGCGCAAGTTGTCGCGCATAGGCCCTTCTATACGCCATCGTTTATCCCAAAACTCACCGCGACCAGCCAAAGAACTGGCGGTCGCTGACGCTTCGCGCACAAGGCGCATTCCACCATCAGACAACGGCAGCATGATGCATCCGCCCAAAGTCGCCTGTTTACCGTTCCGTACCTGTGCGACCCGTGCCAGCATATTTTCGAATCGCGGCCGATACGTTTTGGTTGCCATCCACGAGAATGCTTCGGCCATGACGCGACGCGGCAGGTCTTCGGTTTGGAGATCTAGGGCTTCTGGTGCAAACACCAAATCACCCAAATCCTGCGTAACGTAAGTTTGCGCAAACTCATGTGCTGCTTGTTGAAGCGACCGCTGCGCTGCCCGCATATGATCTGCCGTTTGCAGTAACCGCTTGCGCGTGAGCCCAAGAGTTTCAAGCTGCGCATACATTTGACGGGCCCGAACACGGTCAAACCGCGCATCGTCGTTGCTTGGGTCATCGCTCCATTGGATTGCTTGTGAAACAAGCCATTCGCGCAAGGCATCGCGTGATATCCCGAGCAAGGGGCGCAAAACAGTCATGCCATCGCGCTGGTCCAAACCCGACATCGCGATCAACCCATCAACCCCCGAACCACGTGCAAGCCGAAGCAATAGCGTCTCGATCTGATCGTCTTCGGTATGCCCCAGACAAAGCGCGCCTACTCCGGTCTCAACCGCCCAGTTTCGCATCAATTGCCAGCGCCCGTCACGCGCAGCCGCCTGTAGATTACCGGTTCTGTCCCAGGTCCAATCCAAAACTACATGTGGAATGCACAATCGGCTGGCCTGCGCGCTGACCTGTGCAAGTTCAGCAACAGCTTCCGCACGAAGGCCATGGTTAACGGACACCACACGTAACCGTGTCGGGTCAATCATCCGCGCGGCCATGTGCATCATCGCAACCGAATCGCCGCCACCGGACACCGCAAGTCCAATCAAACCATTAGGTACCGCCGTGATATGGCGTTCAAAGGCTTGTCCAAATTGATCTAGCAGGCCAGATTGCTTATCCGCTACTGGCATCCCAAATTCTGCATCGCAAATTGTGCGTCACTGACAGCAGGATCACCAGGAAAGCGAACGTTCACTTCTGCCAGTGTCAGACATGCGTCCTGCGTTTGGCCTATCGCGCCAAGTGATGCGCCCAATTTATAAAGCGCATGTGCAGCCTGCGGTCCGTCAGGGTCGCCTGAAAATGCTTCAAGATATGCGCGCGCAGCTTCGGTTGGCTTTTCAAGCCCCTCTAACGCCTCGCCGCGCAGATAGTTGGCTTCTGGTGCTAGTGGGCTTCCCGGGTAGGTCGTGCCAAAGGTCTCAAACTGGTCCACGGCGCTGCGAAAGTCACGGTTCGCGAGCGCCTCCTGCGCTCGCTGAAAGTCAGTTTGTTCGCCTATAGCCAAAGCAGGCCCGCCCGTGGCGGGGGGCAGGTTTGGTGCGGGGACGTCAGCCCCGTTATCAACACCGCCCAAACTTGGCGTATCGCCCAGTTGGCCAATGTCACAATTGGTTTCCAACTCGCACAGGCGGAATTCGAGATCACCAACCCGATTGGTGCCATCAACGGTGATCCGGTTCACGCGAAACTCTAGCTGTTCCGTCTTAGAGGTCAAACGCTGCAACTCAGCCTCGATCGCATTAAGTCGGTCCAGCGGTGTGTTCCCCACGATCCCAGAATTCAGCCCCCCTGTTGTGGACAATTCACGATGCAATCGCTGCACATCGACGTAAAGAGCAGTCAATTGTTGTCGTATATCCGCAAGCGTCTCTTCCTGCGCGAAGGCAGGGATAGGTGAGAACAAAAGCGCGCAGACAACAACGATACGGTGCAACATGAAAGGTCCTTAGGTCTGGATTAGCTAGTCATAGACGAGAAAGAGAGAACGGTAACCGCACGACGGTTTTTGGCATAACATGCCTCGTTCGAGCAAACTTCGATTGGACGGAGTTTACCATAGCTGATCACCTCAAGCCGGGATGACGGCACGCCACGCGACACAAGGTATTCGCGCACTGCGTTTGCACGCCGCGCACCAAGCGCAAGGTTATATTCGCGCGTGCCTTGCTCGTCGGCATGGCCTTCGACAACGGCGCGATAATCTGCGTTGGTCAACAGCCATTGAACTTGACCGTCCAAAATGCGCTGCCCTTCGGGTGTGAGGGTCGATGTATCCACAGCAAACAACACGCGATCGCCGATGGCTTGGCTAAAATACGCAGGGCTGGTCGGATCACTTGCCGATCCAGCAAGTCCGCCATCAACGCCGGCCCCCGCACCGGCACCGCCTGCGCCAGCAGCACCACCAAGACGGTCTGGATTGGTACAGGCCGCTGTGCCCAATACCAAAAGCAGCATCGTCGCTTTTGTCATCATATTCATCGGTTCAAATCCTGTTTATATCTGCTCGTTTTTGCCAGCATAGCATGGCTTTATCGTTCTGGGAATGTGGCATCTGCTAAGGCTGAAGCGGACCCCATGATGGGTCAGAGGCACCGCCTTGCACAGGAACCGCCTTGAGGTTCCGACCAGAGATGTCCACCGAATAGAGTGATGTTGTTCCGCTTTCCCCTTGGGTTTCGCGGCTAAACATGATCACGCGTCCGTTTGGTGACCATGTCGGACCTTCATCAAGGAAAGACGCGGTCAATAGGCGTTCTTCCGATCCGTCCGTACGCATCACACCAATATGGAAACGACCCGCATTTTGTTTGGTAAACGCTACCAAATCACCCCTTGGGGACCAGACAGGTGTGCCATAGCGGCCCTCCCCAAATGAAATACGGCGCGCTTCGCCGCCATTCGCGGACATGATGTATAACTGCTGAGTGCCCGACCGGTCGCTTTCAAACACGATCTGGCTGCCATCGGGTGACAGGCTGGGTGCTGTTTCAATCGAAGGGGCGGAGGTTAAGCGAACGTATTGGCCTGATGATAGGTCTGAACGGAAAATATCCGTGTTACCACCGTTCGAAAGGCTGTAAATCACCGATCCACCATCGCGTGAAAAACGCGGGCTAAATGCCATTTCGCCCGGTGCAGTCTGCAACTGTTGGCGCCCAACAGTCGCGACATTCAACACATTGATGCGGGGAAAACCACTTTCATAGCTTGTGTAAAGTACGCGGTCACCGTTTGGTGAAAAACGCGGCGCAAGCACAATGCTACTACTGTCAGTCAGATACTGCACGTTTGCGCCGTCGAAATCCATGATTCCAAGGCGCATCTGACGGTTATCTTTTGGACCGCTTTCGGCGACATAAACGACGCGGCTGTCGAAATAACCGCCCTCACCCGTGATCCGGCTATAAACAGCATCCGCAACTTTGTGACCCATCCGACGCCAACCATCAGTTGTGCCGGCGAACTGCAGACCGCCACCGAGCTCCTGCCCAGAGAAAACGTCATACAAACGGAATTTCACTGTCAGTTGGCCACCATTCACCGCGACAGCTCCAATCACCAACGCCTGCGCATTAATTGCCCGCCAGTCAGCAAACTGGACCGGTTGCGAGAATGAAGAAACCTGCGAAATAAACGCGTTCGCCGGAATTTCGCGGAAAAGCCCCGTGCCGGACAAATCCTGCGCGACCAACCGGTTCAGGTCATTCGCCACCTGCGTTGCTTCGGCATTTTCAGCCTGAAACATCGGCGCCGCAAAAGTGATCGGTTCGATCACACCATCTGTGATCGTCAGCCGCAACGGACCATTCTGGGCGGTCACAGGGCCCGCCAACATCAAAGCTACCAAGAGTGTAAGAAGTCTTTTCATCATCTTTGCCTCATTTCGCATGGTCAGGTTTACCCTAATCCGCATTTATCGTTCCTTCATAGCAGGGGTGTGAAAGCTTTTCACCTCACCTACACGTGTTCATCGTTAACGTAGCCGCATTCCGCTGGGGTCAAATGTAATGACAACATCTTTCCATTGGTCGTATTTATCAGCGGGCAATTGATAGCCGCCAGATTGGCACCGCAAAATCGCGCGACGGGCCGCTTCAAACGCTGTATCTGCCGCGCTTTGGTCGCCCTGCGCACTGATAAGCCTTGGCTGACCGACAACCTTACCACTGCGATCCAGTTCAAAACCCACCTCAACAGTGACGCGTGACGCAACTGAACCCGGGTCAACGTTCCAACAGCGGTTGACTGACACACGGAAGCTGTCGCGCTCAGATCCTGTCATCGGCGGACCAGCCTCAACCGCAGGGGCAGAGGGCGCGTCTGCCGCCAAAGCGGCTGCCAAAGCGGCGGCAACGGCGTCATCACTCGGTTCATTCGCGGGTGTTGTCGGCTCGACATCTGGTGTTTCAGCAGTTTGGGTTGGTGTCGCTGGCTCTTCCGCAGGAGGTGCTGGGCGGTTAGGACGTACAACAGGACGCAACGACGTTTCGACCAGTCCTGAAGGTGTTTCATCTTCAATGGCGATTTCTGGTGCAGTCTCCTCTGGCGCCGTTGGCGTCACCTCTTCGGTCACGACTTCAGCCGGGGCCGTTTCGTCAGGAACAACCTCTTCACGCACGACATCATCAATCTGCGTGTCCGGCGGCGGCGGTGTCGACGGGGACGACGCAATACGATCTGCCTGTGTCGGCGCTGGAGGTTCATTCACATCAATGTTGGGCGATGGCGGTGGGGCCGCTGGCTCTGTTGGAGCGACAGGCGGCTCGTCCGTTGCCTCGGTTAGCAATGGTGCGGGTGGCGGTGGAGGAGGCAATTCTTCTACCGGCTGATCGACAGGGTCCGGCGGCGGTGCGGTCTCTGCAGGCTGTTCTTCAACTGGCGGTGGCGGTGGCGTATCATCGATGACCGGCAGTGCTGGCGCAGTTGGTTCAGCACTGCCTGGTTCCGGCGTGCTCGCGGCCACCATCTGTTCAAACTCTTCACCACTGATGACAGACACATCCATAGCATCAAACTTGAGCGGTTCCGTATCGAACCCCCAGCCTAGTACCAACCAGCCAATAAGAACAATATGTCCTGTGGCAGAGATATACGTGCCCGGCGTTTGCATGGCTTAACCGTCTGACCCCGCAAAGGACGGTCCCCCAACATCTGTCACCAGACCAATGTTGGAAAACCCGCCAGCGTTCAAAGCACCCATAATTTCAGCCACGCTGTTCCACTGGTTCGCGCCATCTGCCCGCAGGAAAATACGGTCGCTTGTGCGTTCAGCGGCAATGGCCTGCAATTTAGCAACCAACTCTTCCGGCGACGTTTCGGTTTCTTGAATCATAATAACACCATCGGCAGTGATGGTCACTGTCAGCGGTTCTTCGTCGTCACCGGGCAAAGCATCGGCCGCGGTTTTGGGTAGCTCCACAGGAACACCAACGGTCATCAACGGGGCAGCAACCATAAAGATGATCAAAAGCACCAGCATCACGTCAACAAATGGCGTGATGTTGATTTCTGCCATAGGCTGAACCCGGCTCCCCCGGCGTCGGCGGCGTCTTCCGCCTCCGTCACCTGATTTCATAACACCCGCACCCATGATCAGCTATCCAACTGGCGACTAAGGATCGTCGCAAATTCGTCGGCAAAGGCTTCGTAGCCAGCAACGATACGATCACTATCAGCAGACAGTTTGTTATAGAATATCACAGCAGGAATAGCGGCTAACAGGCCCAAACCCGTAGCCAGCAGCGCCTCGGCGATACCCGGAGCAACGACAGCTAGGTTTGTGTTTTGTGCTTCGGCGATTTCGATAAACGCATTCATGATACCCCAAACGGTCCCGAACAGGCCAACGAATGGTGCCGTAGAACCAACGGTCGCCAACACTGGCAGACCCTTTTGCAGTTTCGCGGCTTCCTTGGCGATCGCGACATCCATGGATCGATCGATCCGGGCGGTCGCCCCGGCGATCAATCCGCCGTCTTGGCGATGCGACCGACGCCATTCCAACATGCCAGCCACGAAAATCTTTTGGCTCGCGCCATCCGGATCGGTCCCGATCTGATCGAACAAACCATCCAAAGGCTCGCCCGACCAGAACTGGCGGTCAAAAACCTCGGCCTCTGCACGCGCTTTGCGGTACTGAATAATCTTGTCCACGATCACGGCCCAGCACCAGATAGATGCGGCGATCAACATGATCATGACGAGTTTTACGGTGATTGTCGCGCGCGCAAATAGCGCCCACATCGTGAAGTCGGTTGCTGCTTCCATTGTGCCTGCTCTGCCTGTAGGCCCGATTTTGGGCTCTGATTACAACCATCGTTAACGCAAGCCGAAATGAAAATCCAATCAAACCCGTATTACAGGGCTGAAATCGACAAAATTAATGTACCGACTGGCGGATCGCCGCCGGAAGGCGGGCCACGGCACCAGCTTCATTCATGCAAATAATCGTCACAAGGGCAGAAAACAGCAGAACGTCCCCCCGTTTCACATCCTGCCTGACGGTCAGGCGAACACCTGTGCGTTCAGCTAGGCTCGTTTCAACGATCAACTCATCGTCAAAATGCGCCGGGGAAAGGTAATTCGCTTCAACACGGCGCACCGCAAAGACAAAGCCATCGGCCTTCATCGCAACCTGATCAATGCCCATTTCACGAACCCATTCACTGCGGGCGCGCTCGATGAACTTCAGGTAATTGGCATAATAGACGATGCCTGCAAGATCAGTGTCTTCGTAATAGACACGGATAGGAAACGTATGGGTCATAGCAACCGCGCACCCAACCGCAACGCATGGCTCGCATCACGCGCCGCGACGGGCATCACCGGGTCATAGGCCGCGCGAATGACGTCACCGATTTCGGGGCGCAAGGCAACTTTGCCTTCAATCATGGCCAATGGCGGCACTTCGGTAAACGCCGTATCGGACCAAAGTAAAATAACCTGCGCGGCTTGTGACAACGCCAACGTATCTGCCGGTGCCCGCGCCATTTGATCATCCATACGCATGAACACAAACGCCGCTTGAATCGCGCCCGCGTCATCAAACCGGAAGATACGGTACTGGTTGGCCTCGGCTGCCTCAAGGCGGGGGACCAGTGTCCCCAACTCCGGCAACAGCTTATCTAAATGCGGAACGTCAAGCAGCTCACGCCAATCCTGACAAAAGAACATCATCAGGTTCGCGCCCAACTCCATGTCGGTCTCGTCCATCTTGTGACCCGCCAATGTTACGACCGCCTCAATCGCGCCCTTAAACACGGCCAAGCTCGCGTCATCGACACCAAAGACCACAGGCACAATTGGGCGTCCCCAACGGGCAAACACATAATCCCCGTCTGACCGGGTAAACAAAGGCGCTACATCATCCATCACTTGCTCTAACTACTCCCCCGCCGGAGGCGTCCCATCTATCAACCAAATAAGTCCGTCTGCGATTTGGGTGGATTCAGCCCCAAATGCGCCCAAGCCGCTTGGGCCAGCATCCGCCCGCGCGGCGTACGTTGGATAAGGCCCTTTTGCAGCAAATACGGCTCGATCACATCTTCCAAACTATCGCGGCTTTCGGACAGCGCAGCAGACATGGTTTCAACCCCAACAGGGCCACCACCATAGCTTTCCGCGATCAAGCGTAAATAGCGGCGGTCGGCATTATCCAACCCCAAATGATCAACCCCCAACCGGGTCAGCGCGCGATCCGCAATTTCCTGCGTTACCGTTCCGTCACCTTCGACGATCGCAAAATCCACAACGCGACGCAGCAAACGCCCAGCAATACGTGGGGTACCGCGTGCGCGGCGGGCGATTTCTCGGGCTCCACCATCTGATGCGGGCGCCCCCATCAAACGTGCACCGCGTGTCACGATCAGATGCAGCTCATCTTCGGTATAAAACTCTAACCGGGTCGGAATGCCGAAACGGTCACGCAACGGAGTGGTTAACAGCCCCATGCGGGTCGTGGCACCCACCAAGGTAAACGGCTGCAATTCAATACGCACGGTCCGTGCGGCGGGCCCTTCACCAATCACCAAATCCAACTCAAAATCTTCGAGGGCTGGATACAGCACCTCTTCGACAGCCGGGTTCAGGCGATGGATTTCATCAATGAACAGCACATCACGCGCTTCGAGGTTGGTTAAGATCGCAGCCAAATCGCCAGCTTTCGCCAACACGGGGCCAGAGGTCATTCGAAAATTCACGCCCAACTCGCGCGCCATGATCTGCGCCAGTGTAGTCTTACCTAAGCCCGGCGGACCATGGAACAACGCGTGGTCCATCGCCTCACCGCGACGGCGGGCGCTTTCGATGAAGACCTTAAGGTTCGCCCGTGCGTCGGCTTGCCCAATAAATTCATCCAAGGTCTGCGGACGCAACGCGCGATCCGCATCTTCGGGCTGGGGTGCTGGGCGTAATGTCGGGTCAGGCTCGTTCATGGATTACCCCTACCCCTTTGGGGCAAGCAGCTTCAAGGCTGCGCGGATCAAAGTCGACGTATCCGCGTCAGGATCGGCGCCTGCGGCTTCGGCGACAGCGCTCGCCGCGTCGCCCGGCGCATAGCCAAGATTCCCAAGCGCCGATAGCGTTTCTGCCTGCGCAGGGTTCGCCTTCTTGGCAGGTGCACGTTTTGCTGCCGCAGGTGTCGGGGCCTCGATTACCTCGTCGCCCAGAGCTTCGGCAACGGTTCCGCCCATCGCCATAATGCCCGGCGCCTTATCCTTCAGATCCAGAATAACCTTTTGCGCCGTTTTCGGGCCGACACCTTTGGCCTTTGCGACTGCATTCCAGTCACCCAATGCGATTGCCCGACTGACACCATCTTCACCCAAGGTACCAAGGATAGATAGCGACGCCTTCGCGCCAATCCCTTGGACGGACATCAACATGCGGTGCCACTCTTTTTCAACAAGCGTCGTAAAACCAAAGAGCTGCAGATTATCCTCACGCACCAACAGATCGGTATAAAGCGCGACCGCCTCGCCATTGCCGGGCAGACCAGCCATGACGCGATCAGAAACATAGACAATGTAACCAATACCACGAACATCGATCAGAACATGATCTGTGCTGCGGTATTCCAAACGACCTGCGATTTTACCTATCATGCGCCTGCCTTTGCTAATGCTTTGGCCAATGTGCCTGCCGATTGCAGATGATGCGAATGGCAGATCGCGATCGCCAATGCATCGGCTGAATCGGCCCCGGCGATTTTCACGCCCGGCAACTGTAGCTTGACCATATGTTCGATTTGATGCTTTTCGGCATGGCCAACACCAACCACCGCCTTTTTAACAGCGTTTGGGGCGTACTCGCCGATGGCCAATCCCGCCTGCGCCGGAACCAGCATCGCAATTCCGCGCGCTTGGCCCAGCTTTAGCGTTCCAACACCATCTTTGTTCACGAATGTCTGCTCTACCGCTGCGGCATCAGGCTGCCACTGGTGGACCACATCAGTAAGTTGCTCATGAAGCGACAAGAGCCGCGCGCCAAGGTCAGCCCCGACTGAATGACAGATTCCATTGGCGATATGTGACAGGCGCGAACCAGACACTTCGATCACGCCCCACCCCATATTTCGCAGACCTGGGTCGATTCCCAATACGCGCATTGCTCGCCTCAATAATTTTATTGTCAAAAATGCGGTAGCACAAAGCGCGAACATAAACCAACCCGATTTGCGATAGCCATGCAAACTGCCCAACGCGCCAGACATAGACGCGTGAAAATCCACTGGAATCAGGCTACTACAAAGGGCCATAAAAAACAGGGCGTTCAGAAGCACATGATTAAATAATAGGCATTCTAAAAACTCATATGAGCTATGCAAAAAAGACACTAGCTCGTATACTAAAAGCACCCTAGATGCCGCTCATCAAGTTAACTCTGCCTCGCAGAACCCGTCTAAGGAATGAGCCAATGGCCAACGTAAACACAAACCTTGCGGCATCCAGCATCCTTGCCGGTCGCGTCGCTTCTTTCTGTCATCAATCTTTGCAAAGCATCGCGCAGTGGAACGATGCGCGCATCACTCGCAAAGCGCTGTCACGTCTTTCAGCACGCGAACTCGAAGATATCGGCCTGACGTTTGGCGATATCAATGCTGTTGCCGCACGCAAGTAACTCGGAACGACCACCGCCACTCACAAATGCGAAAGGCCGCGCCATATTTCGGCGCGGCCTTTTCGTTTTCATGAATTGGAAATGCCTTTATGGCATGATAGTTTTAACTTTATCAGCAATATATATTGTCGCAACATCAGGCTGCATGACCCATGCACCAGCTTGTTCCATCACGCTACCCGCGCTGAGTACCGAAACGCGTTCTTGGTAGGCTTGGTCACCCAAAGACGCGAATAGAAAGCCTTTGAAAACAAATCCCGTCACGACGAGCGCAAGAATCCCTTTTAATGGGAACCGCGGGCGATACGCACGTGGCCGCGCGACAATCAAACCATCTGCGGTGACAGTCTTAACAACACCATGCGACATACGATCATGCCGGCGCACGATACGCTTAAGACGCTTATCGAATGGGACATTAGCTTGTGCCATATCAACACTCCCGAAATAAAATGCTCAGATAAATTCCGAACAACTTCTTCGTCAATCAAAGCGGAAACAAGGCGTTTCGCAATAAATGAGTTACCAAAGGGTTAAAGTGGTGCTTTCTTGCTCATTGTTAGCGTCGTCCAGTCAACAATAACATCTCTTTTGGATAGATTGAACCCATTATCGAGATAAACAGCAATCACCTCATCGGCCTGCTCATTTAAAATCCCCGACAGAATCACTTGCCCTCCAGTTGCAACACTCTTGCCCATCGCAGGGGCGAGCCCGATAAGAGGCCCCTTTAAAATGTTGGCGAAAATCAGATCGTAAGGCGCTGACGCCGCCAGATCAGGTGCATCGAACCCAGCAGCGACAACACAATTTACGCGACCCTCAAGACCGTTTGCTGTCACGTTCGCAGCCGCAACCTCAACCGCTACCGGGTCAATATCGCTGGCCAGTATGAGATCGGGCAGCACTTTGGCGGCAGCCATTGCCAAAACGGCTGTGCCGCATCCGATGTCAGCGACGCGGCCAGTTGTGAAGCCCGATGTGAACAAAGCATCAAACGCGCGCAAGCAGCCAAGCGTCGTTCCGTGGTGCCCAGTGCCAAAGGCCATCGCCGCATCAATCAGCAACGGAATCTTTCCCTGAGGCACTTTGTCGGCGTCATGGCTGCCGTAAACAAAGAACCGCCCAGCCTCGACCGGGGCAAGTTCGCGCTGAACTTTGGACACCCAATCCTGATCCGGGATTTCAGAGATGTTAAATGGCTTAGATTTATGAAGTGCGGAATAAACTGCCAGTGCGCCCGCGTCAGGCTCTTCGACAAAATAGGCTGCGACCTCCCACAGCCCGGAACCGTCTTCGATCTCAAAAACGCCGACGCCTGTCGGCTCTGGAAACAAGTCTTCCAAAGCTTCGGAAAGCGCGTAGGCGGCGTCTTCGCCCATGATTGTCGTCAAAGCCGTGAATGAGGTCATCGCCATCGCCCTTTAAAATTTGCTTCGAGTTAGGCGCTACCTTCATCCACGTCAAGCGAACGCTTTATGCGACGACACCAATCGGACAAGTCACACCGGTTCCGCCAATGCCGCAATACCCGTCTGGGTTCTTGGCAAGGTACTGCTGATGATAGCCTTCAGCAAAGTAGAACACGGGCGCATCCATAATCTCGGTCGTGATGGCGCCATAGCCCGCTTGTGCAAGGCGCGGCGTGAACGCGACCCTTGATGCTTCTGCAGCTGCTTTTTCTTCGGGCGTCACTGTATAGATGCCCGACCGATACTGGGTCCCTGCATCATTGCCTTGGCGCATGCCTTGGGTTGGATCGTGGTTTTCCCAAAACACCTGCAGCAATTGATCATAAGAAATCACGCTCGGGTCAAAGACGATACGCACGACTTCGTTGTGGCCCGTCTTGCCTGTGCAGACTTCTTCATAAGTCGGGTTTGGGGTGTAACCGCCAGCGTATCCAACCATCGTGGAAACGATACCGTCCAGCTGCCAGAAAATACGTTCAACACCCCAAAAGCACCCCATGCCAAACATCGCCACGCCCATACCAGCAGGCGCGGTCGCCATTAGCTGGGTTCCAAAGACAAAATGCGGTTCGACCACGGGCATCGGCGTATCACGCCCGGGCAATGCTGCGTCTTGCGCCACCATGTCGGATTTATCGCGGTTCATGAAGAACATGATCAGTCTCCTCTTCTATTCTGTCAGATATAGAGTGTCCGGAAGGTTATTCTACTCTGCCGGGGCAAGTAATGCGCCTTGAAACACAGTCTCGTGTCCAGGGCCTGGATGACGCGGCACCAAAAGCGCAAGCCCAAACGAAGTCGCAGCCATACAGGCCGCGGTCACAAACACAGCGGCCGGCGACAACAGCCACAGATACCCAAGCCCAGCCGGCAAAAAGACAGCTGCGATATGGTTGATCGTAAACGCAACAGCAGCGGTTGGCGCGATATCTTGTGGGTCGGCGATTTTCTGAAAATACGTCTTAAGCGCTAGTGCCAATGCAAACAGCATGTGGTCAATGACGTACAGTGCCGAGGCGATAATCACGCCCCAACTAAAGAAGTACAATCCGCCGTAAGCAAGGAACACAAGGATCAGGCCAAAGTATTCGAACAACAACGCGCGCCGTTCACCGAACTTAAACACGATCCGCCCCATCAACGGGGCGACGATAATGTTAACGACAAGGTTAATAGTGTAAAGCGCCGTAATTTCATGAACCTTGAAGCCGAATTTCTCGACCATCATAAAGCCTGCGAACACCACAAAGATTTGGCGTCGCGCACCTGCCATGAATTGCATCGCATAATACAGCCAGTACCGCTTGCGCAGAACAAAGGTTTTTAACTGCGGGTGTGGTGCCTCGAACTGCGGATAGGCGAATAGACAAAACAGGGCTACAACGGCCGTGAACCCGCCAGACGCCATATAGACGAAATTATAGCTAAGGTCATAGGTCCGCCACGTCATCACGATCAGGATATAAGCAATAAGCGTTGCACCTGACCCAGCAGCCATGAGCCAGCCAATCGTTTGCGGGGCCTTCTTTTTGTCGATCCACTGTAGCTGTAGCGATTGGTTCACTGTCTCGTAATAGTGAAAACCGATCGACGACAGCATCGTCAGCGTCAGAATTCCGCCCATTGTTGGAAACTGCGCCGTAAGCCCCGTAGCCACGCCAAGCATCACAAGCGCGACCATACCCAACACCTGTTCACGCATGAACATGATGATCGCAATCACACCAATAGCAAAGAAACCCGGAATTTCGCGCACTGTGTGCAGCCAGCCGATGTCGCTGCCGTCAAAGTTAGCGACATCGATAACAAAGTTATTTAACAACGCCGACCACGTCGAAAACGCGACGGGCATGGCCATAGCCATGAGGAATAAAAGGGCCGCAGGCCGACGCCAGAACGGTAAATTATGAGTATCTTCAAGGCGAATTATTTGCATGGCTAAAGCATTACGCCCGTTTTTTGACATTGGCGATACCCTAAGATCGCAGATCGCTTGTGCGACAGCGCGCCACAGGCATGGCAACACGACTATTGATCCACATCAAAGACCTATGCGGTTACCCACTTAAAAGGGACGATGCGAGCAGAACTAAAACCGCTAGGTCATCTTATGTCATCTACCGAGCCACAATCGCTTTATGCCGCGCGTGAACCAATATTTCCGCGCCGCGTCAAAGGGTATTACCGGAACCTTAAGTGGTGGGTGATGGCCTTGACGCTTGGTATTTACTATCTGACGCCGTGGATCAAATGGGACCGCGGCCCCAATCTGCCGGATCAGGCAGTATTGATCGACATGGCGCACCGCCGGTTCTATTTTTTCTGGATCGAAATCTGGCCGCATGAATTCTACTTTGTCGCAGGCCTTTTGATCATGGCAGGCTTGGGCCTGTTTCTATTCACGTCCGCGCTTGGCAGGGTTTGGTGTGGCTATACCTGCCCCCAAACGGTTTGGACTGACCTATTCATTCTTGTCGAACGCTGGATCGAAGGTGACCGCAACGCGCGTGTGCGCCTATGGAAGGCCAAGTGGGATTTTCGCAAATGGCGGCTGCGCGTGACAAAGTGGGCAGTCTGGCTTGTTATTGCGTTGGCCACAGGTGGTGCTTGGGTGTTCTATTTCGCGGACGCGCCGACACTGGCCCGTGACCTCGTGACCTTTCAAGCTCCATCAATCGCGTGGGCAACAATCGCCGTTTTGACCGCAACGACATTTGTTTTTGGCGGGTTCATGCGCGAACAGGTCTGTAACTACATGTGCCCGTGGCCCCGCATTCAGGCCGCAATGATGGACCCCGAAACGCTAACCGTCGCCTACCGCGATTGGCGCGGCGAACCACGCGGTAAAAAGCACGACAACACGACTGGCGATTGCATCGACTGCATGGCCTGCGTCAACGTTTGCCCCGCAGGTATCGACATCCGCGATGGTCAGCAGATGGAGTGCATCACCTGCGCCCTTTGCATCGACGCCTGTGACGACATCATGGCCAAGATCGGCAAGCCGCGCGGGCTGATTGATTACTTAGCGCTATCTGACCAAGAAGCCGAAGCGGCTGGCCAACCTCCAAAACCCATCTGGCAACATGTGCTGCGGTTCCGCACCATGCTCTACACCGGGCTTTGGGCGCTGATTGGGTTTGGCTTGGTCTTTGCATTATTCATTCGTGCCGATATCGAAATGACTGTATCGCCTGTACGAAACCCAACATTCGTAACCCTGTCAGATGGCACAATTCGGAACATCTACGATATTCGCCTGTTGAATAAGAACGGTGAAGATCGTGAATTCCATCTCTCGCTCACATCAGACGAAATCCTGCGGATTGAGCTTGAAGGTACCGTAGAACGCAGCATCACCGTCCCTGCGAACGAGACAATGTTGCAACGCGTCTACGTATCGGCCCGGTCGGGCGATGCCCCTGCGACTGCAGACCGGACGGATCTGCGTTTCTGGGTCGAAGATCTTACGTCGGGCGAACGCGCCCATAAGGACACAATTTTTAACGGAAGGGCTGCACAATGACCCGCGAATTTACCGGATGGCATATGCTTGGGATTATGGTTGTCGCCTTTGGGACGATCATCAGCGTGAACCTCACACTGGCCTATAAGGCGGTGCAAACTTTCCCCGGCTTGGAAACGCGCAATTCCTATGTCGCCAGCCAGTCTTTTGATGCTGATCGCGCGGCCCAAGACGCACTCGGCTGGACCTTAGAGACACATCTGACCCATACGGAACTGACGCTATCCGTCACCGATGCGAATGGCACGTCGATCACGCCAAAGGTCGTCAGTGTCACATTGGGTCGCGCAACCAACGTTGCCCAAGACATGACACCTGACTTCACAATTAAGAACGGCATAATGCACGCAAATGTGGATGCGGGCGCCGGCTATTGGAATTTGCGTTTGGTGCTTGAGGCCGACGACGGCACAGTCTTTCGTCGTCGCATTCAGTTGACTGCGCAATGACACAAGCTGCTGCATGTCCGGCATGTATTGGCATGCCTGAAGGCACGCTTGAAAAGGCGGCCTCTAACGGCAATAGCCAGATCATTTTGTCGTTGCCTGCCATCCATTGCGTGGCCTGCATTAATGGCGTCGAACGTGCGCTGCGCGGCGTGAACGGCGTCGCGAATGCCCGCGTAAACCTGTCGATGAAACGGGTGACGGTAGGGTTGGATCGGCCGATCGCGCCAGAACAGTTAATCGACACTTTGGAATTAGCGGGATTTGAGGCGCGTCTTTTGGACACCTCACTGCTTGGGGCCGACACTGACACATATGGTCGGGGGCTGATGACCCGCATTGCGGTATCCGGCTTTGCGATGATGAACGTTATGTTGCTATCCGTGGCGGTCTGGTCGGGGGCCGTCGGCGCGACCCAACATCTGTTCCACATGATCAGCGCCATGATCGCCCTGCCCGCGCTGATCTATGCGGCACAACCGTTCTTTCACAACGCATGGAGCGCGCTGTCCGTCCGCAAACTGAACATGGACGTTCCGATTTCACTGGCGATCATTTTGGCCGCTGGCATGTCCCTGTTTGAAACCTTTTACGGCGGCGCGCAGGCCTATTTTGACGCAGCATTGTCGCTCACGTTCTTTCTATTGATTGGGCGTTATCTGGATCACCGCAGTCGCAAAGCCGCAGCATCCGCTGCTGCACAGCTTTCAGCGCTTGAGGTGCCGCGCGTCATGCGGCTGCGTGGCGATACACGCGAAATGATCGACTTTGCGGACCTGTCCATTGGCGACCATATCCAAGTCCTGCCCGGCGGTCGTATTCCGGTAGATGGCGTGATTATCGAAGGTTCCAGCCAAATCGACCGATCCCTGCTGACCGGTGAAAGCCGCGCAGCAGAAGCAGGCCCCGACGCAGCGGTCACCGCAGGCGAGGTCAACATGACCGGACCGTTGGTCATTCGTGCGACCACCGTTGGCGAAGATACCACCCTCCGCAAGATGGTCACCATGGTCGATCAGGCCGAGGCAGTCCGAAACCGCTATACCGCCATCGCAGACAGAGCGGCCGCAATCTATGCGCCCGTTGTTCATCTGCTGGCTTTTATCGCGTTCTTGGGTTGGGTTGCCTATTCAGGCGATGTGCGCCTTTCGTTGAATATTGCGGTCGCGGTTCTGATTATCACCTGCCCTTGCGCGCTAGGCCTTGCCGTTCCAGCCGTATCAACAACCGCCGCCGGTCGGCTTTTCCGGGCGGGATTGTTGGTTAAAGAAGGTACAGCCCTAGAACGGTTAGCCGAGGTCGACACCGTGATCTTCGACAAAACCGGGACACTGACCATGCCCGCTGCTGCTAGCGATATGATGGATGAACAGACACAATCCATCGCGCTTGCCATGACGCAAAACGCCACGCACCCAATATCCCAAGCGATCGCTGCCTCGCTTGCTGGCGTGACCGCCGTCGTGATCAGCGACCAGAAAGAACACCCCGGAAAGGGCATCAGCGCACGCTGGAACGGACAAGATGTTCGGCTTGGGTCTGGTGCTTGGCTTGGGACGAAGGCCGGCACTTATATCCAGATTGGCAACCAGCCGCCGCATAAGATCGCGCTTCGTTCAGAACTGCGCGAGGGCGTACGCGAATTAATCCAAGCGTGGCAGAGCGCGGGGCTTTCGCTGCATCTGGTATCAGGCGACGATGCTGAAGAAACGGGCAAGATCGCAGAGACGCTTGGGATCACGCGCTGGCAAGCAAACACCACACCAGCCGACAAGATTGCCTATGTCGAAAGCTTTGCTGGCACAGGCGCAAAGGTGTTGATGGTCGGCGACGGGTTAAACGACACTGGCGCACTGGCCGCCGCGTACGCATCTGTTTCCCCCGCAACCGCTGCAGACGCGTCACGCGCCGCGTCTGACGTGGTCTTGCTAAACGATAGCCTGACGGCGCTTATCGAATTGCCCTTGGTCGCACGGGCGGCAAAGCGGCGGATCGTCGAGAATTTCGCGATTTCAGCAGGCTATAACCTTGTTGCGATTCCGGTCGCGCTGATGGGGTTTGCGACCCCATTGCTTGCGGCTATTGCAATGTCCGCTTCGTCAATCACAGTATTGCTGAATGCGCTACGACTGCGAGGGCGGGCATGAATATTCTGGTCATCTTGATCCCGGTATCTTTGGTCCTTGGCGGGCTTGGACTGATCGCCTTTTTGTGGAGCCTGCGTAGCGATCAATACGAAGACCTAGAAGGCGATGCTTGGCGGATTTTGTCAGAGGATGAAGACACGCCACGCGAGTAGGTTTCAGGCACCTAAAAGCCTTTTGAAATAAGAAAAAGCACCTCTCTTTTAGAAAACATCGCGATTACTGGACAGTACTGTTGACTCGGCTCGGAACCGTGCCTAACTAAGCTGCGTTATCACTCGAACATAGTGAGTGCTAACATGGGAGAAACACGAACTGGAGAAGTTCTGAAATGGCATTTACACCACTTCACGACCGCGTGCTCGTTCGTCGCATTGAAGGCGACGAAAAGACTGTTGGCGGCTTGATCATTCCTGACAGCGCTAAAGAAAAGCCTGCTGAAGGCGAAGTCGTTAGCACTGGCGAAGGCGCACGCAAAGACAGCGGTGAGCTGATTGCAATGGCTGTTAAGGCTGGCGACAAAGTGCTGTTCGGCAAATGGTCTGGCACTGAAGTCAAGATCGACGGCGAAGACCTGTTGATCATGAAAGAAAGCGACATCCTCGGAATTCTTTAATTCCGTAGGTCGGTGGGTTGAAACCCACCCAACGCATGTCACGCAATTAGAAATTTAAGGAGCACATGAAAATGGCTGCTAAGGACGTCAAATTCGATACCGATGCCCGCGACAAGATGCTGAAAGGCGTCAACATCCTGGCTAACGCGGTAAAAGTAACACTGGGCCCAAAAGGCCGTAACGTTGTTCTGGATAAATCCTTCGGCGCACCGCGCATCACCAAAGACGGTGTATCGGTTGCCAAAGAAATCGAACTGGAAGACAAGTTCGAAAACATGGGCGCACAGATGGTCAAGGAAGTTGCTTCCCGGACCAACGACGAAGCTGGTGACGGCACAACAACCGCAACAGTTCTGGCCCAAGCCATCGTTAAAGAAGGCATGAAGTCGGTTGCTGCCGGCATGAACCCAATGGACCTGAAGCGCGGCATCGACATGGCAACAGCCAAAGTTGTTGAAGCGATCAAAGCAGCTGCACGCCCTGTCAACGACAGCGACGAAGTTGCACAAGTTGGTACAATCTCTGCAAACGGTGAAGCTGAAATCGGTCGCCAGATCGCAGACGCTATGCAGCGCGTCGGCAACGAAGGCGTTATCACTGTTGAAGAAAACAAAGGTCTGGAAACAGAAACCGATGTTGTTGAAGGTATGCAGTTCGACCGCGGTTACCTGTCACCTTACTTTGTGACCAACACAGAGAAAATGACAACAGAGCTGGAAGACGCAATCATCCTGCTGCACGAAAAGAAACTTTCGTCGCTGCAGCCAATGGTTCCTCTGCTCGAGTCTGTGATTCAGTCTGGCAAGCCTTTGCTGATCATCGCTGAAGATGTTGAAGGCGAAGCGCTGGCAACTCTCGTAGTTAACAAACTGCGCGGCGGCCTGAAAATTGCTGCTGTTAAAGCACCTGGTTTCGGCGATCGCCGCAAAGCAATGCTGCAAGACATCGCGATCCTGACTGGCGGCCAAGTGATTTCCGAAGACCTCGGCATGAAGCTTGAGAACGTTACAATCGACATGCTTGGTTCTGCTAAGCGCGTTGCAATCACTAAAGACGAAACAACAATCGTCGATGGTGCTGGCGACAAAGCTGAGATCGAAGCACGCGTATCCCAGATCCGCGGCCAGATCGAAGAAACAACTTCTGATTACGACCGTGAAAAACTGCAAGAACGCGTTGCCAAACTGGCTGGCGGTGTTGCTGTTATCCGCGTCGGCGGCATGTCCGAAGTGGAAGTTAAAGAACGCAAAGACCGCGTTGACGACGCTCTGAACGCGACACGCGCTGCTGTTCAAGAAGGCGTTGTTGTTGGTGGTGGTGTTGCTCTGATCCAAGGCGGCAAAGCGCTTGACGGTCTTACAGGTGCTAACTCTGACCAAGACGTTGGTATCTCGATTGTTCGTAAAGCTATCGAAGCCCCACTGCGTCAGATCGCTGAAAACTCCGGCGTCGACGGTTCTGTCGTTGCTGGCAAAATCCGCGAAAGCGACGACAAAGCATTCGGCTTTAACGCACAGACAGAAGAATATGGCGACATGTTCAAGTTCGGCGTTATCGACCCTGCAAAAGTTGTGCGCACTGCCCTGCAAGACGCAGCATCTGTTGCTGGCCTGCTGATCACAACCGAAGCTATGGTTGCTGACAAGCCGTCCAAAGACGGTGGCGCTGCTGGCGGCGGCATGCCCGACATGGGTGGCATGGGCGGCATGATGTAAGCAGAATTTCCGCAAGGAAATTCGGCTCAGACTGCAAAGCGGCAATCGTTTCCTAAGAAACGATGAGAGCTTTGAAGTCTATCTGCCAAACAATGCGACGATACAATAAGGGCGGTCCGGTTTCGGGCCGCCCTTTCCATTTGTCCCATTGAAACGCGGATCACAAAATCTCCATCTGGTTTTGTCTTTGCTAGACGCCATTGCCGCCCACCGTTACCGTCTGCGAATGAACTTTTTCCAAACACCCGACTTTGCCCGCGATATGAGACGCGGCGAAGAACCCGCTGTTGATGCGCTACTCGACCTTGCCTTTGGTGGTCCTGATGAATCGCGCCTGATCGCTGCATTGCGCAAATCGCGCGTGATTGCGGGCGAAACCGTGCTGCCGATGGATGGTCAGATCATCGGCTACTACGCGCTATCCTATATGGTGAAACCCAAGGGCTGGCTCTGCCTTGCGCCGGTGGCGATTCACCCAGATGTGCAGCGTCGTGGCTATGGCAAACGCATGATTGGCGTACTGACTGAATGGGCGCGCCTGACGAAAACACCTGTGGTCGTTATTGGTGAAGCCACGTTTTACGAAAGCGCCGGATTTTCGACCGAGGCAGCCAAGAACCTGCAATCACCCTATCATATCGGGCACACGCTGCTTGCTGGCGTTGGTGACACGCAGCCACACGAAACGCTTGTCTACCCTGCCCCGTTTGCGAACATATAAGCCATGAAGCTATTCTTGGCCGTAGCGCTAACCATGACCGCCTTTGCGGCAAACTCTGTTTTGAACCGGATCGGTGTCGCGAACTATGACATGAGCCCGATGAGCTTTGCCGCTATACGTGTCGCTGCTGGCGCTACGATGCTTTGGGCCTTGATCGGTCTACGCAGCGCACCCGCTCCAGCCATTGTATCCCCAAAACGATTGGCAGGCGCAGTGGCGCTTGCGACATATATGATCGGGTTTTCCTGGGCCTACCAAAGCCTTGACGCAGGCATTGGTGCCTTGATCCTGTTTGGTGCGTTGCAGGTCGTCATCTTTGGCTGGGCCATCATTGAGAAACAAAAGGTATCGGCCCAACGCTGGCTAGGCATGCTCACCGCACTGGGCGGATTATGCGTACTGCTTTGGCCATCAGAAGCGCGCGCCATGCCAGCCACCAGCATCCTAGCAATGGTCGCTGCCGCTGTCGCGTGGGGGGCATATACGTTGTTGGGACGACGCGAGGCGGACCCTCTCGGCGCAACCGCAAGCAACTTTCTTTTATGTGTGCCATTGGTCTGCATTGGCTTCATCAGCAGCGGCCCACTACCGTTCATGGGGATCGTCACGGCCATCGTGGCAGGCGGTGTCACCTCTGGGCTGGGTTACGCATTATGGTACCGCGTTCTGCCTAGCCTTCCCACCACCATAGCAGGGATCGCTCAATTAAGCGTTCCAGTAATCGCCGTCGCCTTTGGCGTCGTGTTCCTAAATGAAACCGTCAGCCTGAGAATGACCATCTCAGGTGTGCTTGTGCTGGGTGGGATCGCCGTTTCGCTATACGGGCAAAAATGACGCGCAGTTCCCCTTTTACAATGGCAATGCAATGCTACCTATAAACGTATGAAAACAATTGCCGCCGCCCTTAGCCTTTTCGCCACCGCTGCCCCTGCACAAGAATGTGTTGTGTTGCTGCACGGGCTTGCACGATCTGAGATGTCACTGACGCCCCTACAGATCGTCCTAGAGGAAGAAGGATATCAGGTTGTGAACCGCGGGTACCCTTCGACCGAGGCCCCAATTCAGACTTTGGTGGATGAATACGTGACCGAAGATGTCGCGGCCTGCGACGATAAACGGATCAATTTTGTGACCCATTCCATGGGCGGTATATTGGTCCGGCTTTGGTTAACTGAAAATCGCCCCGAAAACCTAGGGCGGGTGGTTATGCTGGCACCGCCAAATTCCGGATCTGAATTGGTGGACATATTTGGTGAGTTTGAACCGTTTGAATGGGTCCATGGACCTGCCGGACTCCAACTTGGCACAGAGCCTAGCAGCCTGCCCAACAGTCTTTCTTATGTGCCTTATGAAATCGGGATTATCGCGGGTGACCGCACATTAAACCCCGTTTATTCCGCCCTGATCGAAGGTCCTGACGATGGCAAGGTATCTGTCGCATCCACCCGACTGGATGGAATGACAGACCAGATCGTGCTGCCCGTCACCCATACATTTATGATGAATAACCCATTGGTGATGGAAGAAGTCCTTTCCTTCTTAAAAGAGGGAAAGTTTGACCATGACCTCAGCCTGACGGGCGTAATATTTGGGACAGAGAAGGCAGACTAAGTCGCTGCCTTAACAATCCGGTTCACGTGGCCCATTTTACGTCCCGGCTTTACTTCAGCTTTACCATATAAATGGATCGCAGCGTCAGTCAGCGCCATTTCTGGAACGCGGTCCATATCGTCGCCAATCAGGTTTTCCATCACAACGTCCGAATGCCGCGAGCCGCTGCCCAGCGGCCAGCCAGCCACCGCACGGATATGCTGTTCGAACTGACAAATCGTACAGCCGTTTTGCGTCCAGTGACCAGAGTTGTGCACGCGTGGCGCAATCTCGTTCACGATCAGACCGTTGGGCGTGACGAATAGTTCCACCCCCATTACACCAACATAATCCAGCGCGTTTAGAATATTCGCAGCCAGCAGGACAGCATCAGTACGTTGGCTTGGTGTTAGCTTGGCAGGCACGGTCGTTGTGCGCAAAATACCGTCTTCATGGACGTTCTCGCCGGGGTCGTAACAGGCAACAGCACCATCTGGGCTACGTGCGCCAATGATCGACACCTCGTGGCTAAAATTAATAAAGCCTTCCAAGATGGCGGGCGCACCTGCCATATCGGCCAACGCCTGATCGGCGTCGTCTGGCGACATGATGCGGGCTTGGCCCTTGCCGTCGTAGCCCATGCGCCGCGTTTTTAAGATCGCGGGCGTACCGATGTCAGCAATCGCTTTGGCCAAATCATCCGCGTTTGTGACATCGGCAAATGGTGCAGTTTGCAAACCTAGCCCTTGCAAGAATGCCTTTTCAGTCAAGCGGTCTTGGCTTGTTGCCAATGCCTGACGGCCCGGATGAATTGGTGCTAAGGACTCAAGCAAATCGAGCGCGCTGGTCGGGATATTTTCGAATTCGTAGGTAATGACATCGACGGACTGACCAAAGGCGGTCAGCGCATCAACATCATCATAGCTTGCGGTCGTGACAGTGTCCGCAACTTCGCCCGCTGGTGGGTTTGCACCCGGTTCAAAGATGTGTGTTTTGATGCCAAGGCGCGATGCCGCGACAGACAACATGCGGCCCAGCTGGCCGCCGCCCAAAATACCAATCGTGGCCCCGACGGGCAGCGGTTTATTCATCTGTTGGTTCATCCGGAATAGAGTCTGAAAGTGCAACGCGCCAAGCATCTAGCCGCGCAGCCAATGCGGGGTCTTGCAGCGCCAAGATACCTGCAGCCATCAGGCCACCATTCTTTGCGCCGGCCGCCCCAATCGCCATTGTCGCAACAGGAAAACCGCGTGGCATCTGCAAAATGGAATAAAGGCTATCAACACCCGACAACGCATTCGTCTGAACAGGTACACCAACGACAGGAACACGCGTCTTGGATGCCATCATACCCGGCAGATGGGCCGCGCCCCCTGCCCCGGCAATGATAACCTGCAAACCGCGATCAACCGCTGTCTTACCGTAATCCCACAACCGATCAGGCGTGCGATGCGCCGAAACGATTTTCGTCTCATAAGGCACCCCCAATTCATCGAGGACATCCGCCGCCTCTCGCATGGTGGGCCAGTCCGACTGACTACCCATAATAATGCCGACCAAAGGTTGCGTCATGCTTTTCATATCCTCGGTTTCAAAAGGAAGCGGCACTATAGCCAAGGCGGTCAAACCTGCAACGGCCTATCAGGCGATAATATCAGGCAAAATGCGGTCTTCTAGCGCGACAATACGATCTTTGAGCATCAATTTTTGTCGTTTCAACCGCTTTAACGTCAACATATCCGCCGTCGGATTTTCGTGCAGCGCCCCGATTGCAGTATCTAAGTCACGATGCTCTTGTCGCAAAACTTCCAGTTTGACGCGTAAAACCTCAATCTGGTCCATTTTTGCTGAGTTATTCATCGAAGGTGCACCCAATTTTCATTCGTTAACTGGTCTATAGATAACGGCGCAAAAGAAATCATCCAAATACTTACCCTTGATCAATTCGTCTTTGCCCCCCATATTTTTAGAAAGGTTGCCGAAATCGGGACCAAAACGCGACAGTCGCTTAATGAAGGGCATGTCTTATGACGAAATTGGCTTTGGGGACCCATCCGTTCCTGTTGGGGTTTGAACAGCTGGAAAGGTTGGTCGAACGCACCGCAAAAAGCGGAAACGACGGATACCCGCCGTACAACATCGAACAGACTTCGGATAATTCTTACCGCATCACATTGGCTGTAGCAGGATTCGCCGAAAACGATCTTGCTATTACGGTCGAAGACAATTCGTTGGTTATTCGGGGTCGGCAAGATGACGATGCCGAAGGGCGTATCTATATGCATCGCGGCATCGCGGCCCGGCAGTTCCAGCGCGCATTTGTGCTGGCCGATGGGGTCGACGTTGGCGAAGCCGTTATGGAAAACGGGCTTTTGCATGTGGATCTCACGCGCGCGGTTCCTGACCGCGTCGTACAAACAATAAATATTCGGAAAGGATAAACGCCATGGACACGAAATTCGATATCAACGAGCTGGCAACAGACATCGTATACGTAAAGCCGGTCCTTGCAGCGGACCTACCCGACGACATGCGCGATCAGATTGGCGATTTAGAAACGTTGTTTGCAGTGCATAATTCCGAAGGCGAACAACTGGCACTGGTTGCGAACCGCAAGCTGGCGTTCCACCTCGCCCGTGAAAATGACATGAACCCGGTGACGGTTCACTAAGCAAAAACAAAATAGGCCAGCCCAGTGAATGGGCTGGCCTAAAATTACGATATGCGACCAATTAGCCTTTAATCAGGCCCATGCTTTCCAGCTTCAGGATCACCTGATGCGCGCAGTTATCGACTTCGACACTTTCTGTCTCAAGGCTGATCTCAGGGTTTTCCGGCACGTCGTACGGGTCTGAAATACCTGTGAATTCCTTGATCTTGCCTTCGCGCGCTAGCTTGTACAGACCTTTACGGTCACGGCGTTCGCATTCCTCGATCGACGTTGCAACGTGCACTTCGATAAAGGCACCGAACTGTTCGATATCCTCACGAACGGCACGGCGTGTTGACGCGTAAGGCGCGATCGGCGCACAGATCGCGATACCACCGTTTTTGGTGATCTCGGATGCCACGTAGCCAATACGACGAATATTCAGATCGCGGTGCTCTTTGCTAAAGCCCAGCTCGGATGACAGGTTCTTACGAACGATATCACCGTCAAGCAATGTCACCGGGCGACCGCCCATTTCCATCAGCTTAACCATCAGCGCGTTCGCGATAGTCGATTTGCCAGAGCCAGAGAAACCGGTGAAGAACACGGTGAAACCCTGCTGCGCCCGTGGTGGACGCGTCCTACGCAGCTCTTCGACCACAGTCGGGAAGCTGAACCATTCAGGAATTTCCAGACCTTCGGCCAGACGGCGACGCAATTCAGTGCCTGAAATATTCAGGATAGTCACGTCATCCTTGTCTGCGATTTCATCGGCTGGTTCGTATTGGGCGCGGTCTTGCACATAAACCATGTGCTTAAAGTCGACCATTTCGATGCCCATCTCTTCTTGATGCTCGCGGAACAGGTCCTGCGCATCGTATGGTCCATAGAAATCTTCACCAGCCGAGTTTTTACCGGGGCCAGCATGGTCGCGACCAACGATAAAGTGTGTGCAGCCGTGGTTCTTACGGATCAGGCCGTGCCAAACTGCCTCGCGTGGGCCAGCCATACGCATGGCAAGGTTCAGCAAAGACATGGATGTTGTCGATGCTGGGTATTGATCCAGAACCGCCTCGTAGCAGCGTACGCGTGTAAAGTGATCGATGTCACCCGGCTTTGTCAGGCCAACAACAGGGTGGATCAACAGGTTTGCTTGCGCTTCTTTGGCAGCACGGAATGTCAGTTCTTGGTGGGCGCGGTGCAGAGGGTTACGTGTTTGGAACGCCACAACCTTGCGCCAGCCCATTTTGCGGAAATAAGCACGCAGTTCGTTCGGCGTGTCACGACGCGCACGGAAATCATAGTGTACGGGCTGCTGGATACCAGTGACTGGACCGCCAAGGTAAACAGCGCCCGCATGGTTATGCAGATAGTTCACCGCCGGGTGTGCCAGATCATCAGCGCCGAATACTTTTTCCGCTTCGCGCGACTTGTTTGGCATCCATTTGTCGGTGACGGTCATTGTCGCAAGGATAACGCCCTCTTGGTCACGCAAAGCGATATCTTGACCAAGTTCAACCGTTTCAGCAAATTTTTCGGTAACGTCGAGAGTGATTGGCATTGGCCAAAGCGTACCATCAGCGGTGCGCATGTTCTCAACAACGCCGTTATAATCTTCCTCGGTAAGAAAACCCTTAAGCGGGTTAAAGCCACCGTTCATCAGCAGTTCAAGATCACAAATCTGGCGCGGTGTCAGATCGTGGCTGATCAATTCACCTGCGTCGGCTTTGAGTTTCTGTGCGCTGTCGTAGGATACGTATAGTTCGGGGATCGGAGCCAGGTTCTGCGGCATGATTACTCTCTGACAATTAATATGCAATTTGAGGCGGGCATAGACCCGCGCCACGGGCATTGTCTAGCACAGCACAACAAAAAAGACAGGCGTTCGCATCTTCATCAAGCCGATAGAACCAAAGCGGCTACTAATCGTCACAAATGGACTTTGGGTCTTTCAGTTTGTATCGCTGATGAACGCGTTACCACCCCAATGATCTATCTAACGAAAAATGCCGGACATCACGCCCGGCATTTTCTTGAAATTCTATGGTAATTGGCGCTTAGTCCTGCTCGGCCAAGAACCGTTCAGCATCAAGTGCCGCCATGCAGCCCATCCCGGCAGATGTCACTGCCTGACGGTAAACGTGGTCAGTCAAGTCGCCGGCCGCGAATACGCCGGGGATAGCTGTCCGCGTGCTACCCGGTTCAACCGCAACATATCCGCCGCTATGCAGTTCAAGCTGGTCTTTGACCAGTTCAGAGGCAGGCGCGTGACCGATTGCGATAAATACGCCTTTGGCCGGGATATCCGTGATCTCACCAGTGGTCGTGTGCTTAACCTTGATCCCTTCGACGCCAAGTGGGCTGTCGGTGCCGTAGACTTCGTCAACTTCATGGAACCAAAGCGTTTCGATCTTCGGGTTCTTCTCCAAACGGTCTTGCAAGATCTTCTCGGCACGCAGTTCGTCGCGGCGGTGAATCAGGGTCACTTTGGATGCAAAGTTGGTCAGGAACAGCGCCTCTTCCACGGCAGTGTTGCCGCCACCGACCACAACGATTTCTTGACCGCGATAAAAGAAGCCGTCGCAGGTTGCACAGGCGCTAACACCGAATCCCTTGAACTTTTCTTCCGTCGGAAGGCCCAGCCATTTCGCGCGCGCACCAGTGCATAGGATCACGGCATCGGCGGTATAAACCGTGCCGCTGTCCGACTTTGCCGTGAACGGACGGTTTTGCAGGTCCAACTCAGTAATGATGTCGCCGACAATCTCGCAGCCCATCGCGCGGGCGTGTGCTTCCATGCGAACCATCAGATCAGGCCCCTGGACTTCTGTGTCACCGGGCCAGTTTTCAACTTCGGTTGTTGTGGTCAATTGGCCACCGGGTTCAATGCCTTGCACTAGGATCGGTTCCAGCATGGCGCGGGCCGCATAGACCCCCGCAGTATAGCCAGACGGACCAGAGCCGATGATCAGAACTTTGGTGTGACGCGTCTCGGACATGATTGGCCTCTTTCAAATGAATTTGCTTTGATATAGCGGTGCGCGTCCCGGGTTAAAAGACCGCGCATAGCAGGAATGCGCTGTACATTTATTACCGAACATTGAAATAATATTGCGCTGACACCCACAACTGCGTAGTATTCGGAAAAATACAGAGGATCCCCGATGCCGGGCACTAAACTTGACGAAATTGACCGAATGATTCTGGCGGAACTGCAGGCAGACGGGCGCATGACAAATGTTGAATTGGCAAAACGCGTCGGCATTTCTGCCCCGCCGTGTCTACGTCGTGTACGAACGCTTGAAGAACAAGGGTTTATCCAAGGATACCACGCAGACGTAAACGCGCGCGAACTCGGCTTTGAGGTACAGGTTTTTGCAATGGTCGGTTTGGTAAGCCAAGCCGAAATCGACCTAAGCGCGTTTGAAAAGCGCTGTGGAGGTTGGCCATTGGTCCGGGAATGCCACATGCTGAATGGCGAAGTAGACTTTATCCTGAAATGTGTGGCCCCTGATCTGCGGACATTCCAACGGTTCCTGACCGAGGAACTGACCAGCGCTGAGAACGTCGCATCTGTAAAAACGTCTTTGGTCATTCGCGGTGCAAAAGATGAACCCGGTGTTCCATTTGACGTGCTCGAAGCGCGGCTTGCACAAGAAGCCTAGAAAACAGTGTGGCAACGTAACCTTGTTGCCACACTACATTAGATCAGCACTCGAGGGTGACTTGGACCGGGTTCGGCATCAACTCTTGAGACGCACCTGTAGCCGCATCAACACCTAGACCAATCACGCCACCAACCAAGACGTTTCCAGCCAACGCAGCGCCGCCGCCATTCGCAGTTTTATGTGTCACGTTGACATTCACTGGGCGACATCCAGCTTTAGCGATCGAAACTACAAACTCTGAACGTCGCGGCATTTTAATCGCACAAGGAGTGCTGGCGCAGCTAAATCCATTGCTTGTTTGAACCTGTGCGCCAGATGGCGTTGTATTGACATTCAATACGTCATTTGTCCCACGCGTGACCGTCGCACAACCGGACACAGATACAGCAGCGCATAGAATAATAGATGGTATAAATTTCACTCAACTTTTCCTAACCTTTAATAGACGTTTTTTAGCGCCCCCACAGGCCGGCTAACCTAGTGAATGACACCGAAGCAATTCCGCCAGGCTGGAATTTCAAAAATCAATACACCCTGTAGTGGTTAAGCAACAACTCGCGCAACCAAAAAAAGGGCACCCATTTGCTTGGGTGCCCTTCCTTCACTGGGTACGTACCGTTGCGCGAACAGATGGTACGGTGCCTGTGATCCTTATTCGCCGCCGCCCAATTGATGGACATAGGCAGTAACCGCTTGAATTTCGGCTTCTGTTAGGCGCGTGCCCCAGTTAGGCATCACTCCAAAACGGGCATAGCGCACGGTTCCCTCTAGAGACGCAGTGTCTCCACCATAAAGCCAAATGGCGTCGGTCAGGTTTGGAGCACCCATATCCCTGTTTCCGGCACCATCATCGCCGTGACACGCGGCACAATTGTCATAGAAAATTACGCCACCTGTTTCGGCTAAAGCCGCATCGTGGTCTTGATTGGAAATCGCGAGCACATGCTGCACGACTGCATCAATTTCATCGCCTGACAGAATGTCATCAAACGCTGTCATCTCAGAATAGCGCGCATCCCAGTCTTCCTCGTTCCGGATGCCGTGACGGATCGTGTAGCTGATGTTTTCAAAATCACCGCCCCACAGCCAATCATCATCAAGCAGGTTAGGATAGCCCTTGGAACCTGCGGCGCCAGAACCATGGCACTGTGAACAGTTGTTGCGGAACACCGCCGCCCCGGCTGACGTTGCATATCGCATCAGATCTTCGTTGTCGGACAAGGTCGTTAAATCCGCAGCGGCCAGCTCCGCTGAAATTCCGGCGTTGGCTTCTTCAAACCGTGCGATGTCGGCTGCGACCTCGGCACGGGTTGAATAGCCTAGCACGCCGGCTGTCGCGCCGGAAATCATTGGCCACGCTGGATAGGCAATCGAATACCCAATCGCCCAAACGATGGTCATGTAAAGCGTCCACAGCCACCACCGAGGGAGCGGATTGTTCAGCTCTTTGATCCCGTCCCAGCTATGACCCGTTGTGTCGGTGCCGGTGACTTCATCAATGTCTTTTTTATCGCTGCTCATGATTGCAGCTCCTTGGCTTTTGGGGCGTCGCTGACAGGCGCTTCAGCGCTGCCCGGCTTAACTTCGTTACGAAATGGGATGCTCGCGGTTTCGGCATGAACCTTGGCGCTGCCGGGCCGAAACGCCCAAACAATGACCCCAAGAAAGAACAGCGTCATCGCCAGCAGAACCCAGCTATCGGCGAGTTGGCGTAAGAATGAATAGGTATCCATTGTCAGTACTCCTTAGCGGCTGGCGTCTGGGGTGAAGGTCGAGAAATCAACCGTCGTACCCAGCATTTGCAGATAGGCCACAAGCGCATCCATTTCAGACACGCCGGGCGCGCCGTCAAAGTTACGGATTTGCGCACCGGGATAGCGTTCAAGCAGATCATCATAAGATTCACTGTCGGGATCAATCTGTGCCAAAACATCAGATGCGGCGACCTCGATCATTTCCTCGGTATAGGGAACACCGACAATCCGATGGGTTGCAACGACGTCTGCCGCATATCCTGCGTTCACTTCGGCATCCATCAGATAGCCGTATCCCGGCATCACCGATTCAGGCACCACTGATTGCGGATCAATTAGATGATCCACATGCCAAGCATCTGAATACTTGCCGCCAACACGGGCCAGATCAGGCCCTGTGCGTTTTGAACCCCATTGAAACGGGTGGTCATACATCGATTCAGCAGCTAGCGAATAATGGCCATAGCGTTCGACCTCGTCACGCATCGGGCGGATCATCTGGCTATGGCAGACATAGCAGCCCTCGCGTACATAAATATCCCGCCCCGCCAGTTCTAGCGGGGAATAAGGGCGCACGCCTTCGACCTTTTCGATGGTGTTCTCAAGGTAGAATAGCGGTGCAATTTCTACGATCCCGCCCACAGTCACCACAAGCAGCGAGCAAACGAACAGCAAGGTTGGGCTGCGCTCTAATGCGGCATGTTTGGCCAGGAAGCCTTTGGTAGGTGTTGTATCAGACATTGTTCCTGATCCTTATTCTGCTGGGACGCCAACAAAGGCTTTTTGGCGCGCGCCACCTTTGACGGTCATAAAGATGTTCCAGGCCATGATCAGCGCACCCACTAGGTACATGACTCCACCCAAACCGCGGACGATATACATGGGCAGTTTGGCGGACACAGTGTCGGCAAAGCTGTTCACAAGAAAACCGTTCGCATCGACTTCGCGCCACATCAGGCCTTCCATGATACCGGTGACCCACATGGACGCTGCGTAAAGAATGATACCGATTGTGGCCAACCAGAAGTGCCAGTTGATCGCCGACATTGAATGCATCTGCGCACGGCCCCACAGACGTGGTGTCAAGAAATACAGTGCAGAGAATGTGATCATCCCGTTCCAACCAAGCGCGCCCGAGTGCACGTGCCCAATGGTCCAGTCGGTATAATGTGACAGGCTGTTCACAGCGCGGATCGACATCATCGGTCCCTCAAAAGTGGACATGCCATAGAACGCGAGGCTGATGACCATCATCCGAATGATCGGATCGGTACGCAGCTTGTCCCATGCCCCTTGCAGGGTCATCAGACCGTTGATCATGCCGCCCCAGCTTGGCATCCAAAGGATGATCGAAAACACCATACCCAGCGTCGATGCCCAATCAGGCAGTGCGGTATAATGCAGGTGGTGTGGACCAGCCCAGATATATAGGAATATGAGGGCCCAAAAGTGAATGATCGACAGTTTATAACTGTAAACCGGACGCCCCGCTTGCTTGGGCACAAAGTAGTACATCATCCCGAGGAAGCCCGCAGTCAGGAAAAAGCCCACAGCGTTATGGCCATACCACCACTGGGTCATCGCGTCCTGGACGCCCGCGAATAGCTGCACCGATTTACTGCCCCAGATACTGACAGGAACAGAAAGGTTGTTCACGATGTGCAGCATCGCCACGGTAATGATGAACGACAGCAAGAACCAGTTCGCAACATAGATGTGCTTTTCTTTGCGGTTAAAGATCGTGCCAAGATAAACAGCTAGGAATGCGACCCAAACGATGGTCAGCCAGATATCAACGTACCATTCGGGTTCGGCGTATTCTTTTGATTGGGTCGCCCCAAGCAAATAACCTGTCGCCGCAAGTACAATAAACAAGTTGTACCCCCAAAACACAAACCACGACAGGTTCCCGCCCCACAATCGTGCGCCGCAGGTCCGTTGCACGATGTAGAATGAGGACATGATCAGCGCGTTACCTCCAAAGGCAAAAATCACCGCACTTGTATGCAGGGGACGTAACCGACCAAAATTTCCGAAAGGTTGAAGGAATTCAAAATTCAACGATGGAAACGCCAGTTGAAACGCAATGACGACACCGACAAGAAAGCCAACGACACCCCAAAACGTGGTCGCAATGACCCCGGCCCGCACGACATCATCCATGTATCCATCGATCGGAATCGGCCTAACCGGTTCATCAGTCAGGCGCAGCGTACGCACAAACAAAAAACCCGACACCAGCATAATGATGATCGCATGCACGACGTAGGCAACATCGCGACCCCAGTTTGCGCCAATGGCCGCAATCAGGGTGATTAGCCCTAAGACGACCAGCTTAATATAGTTCTCCATCAGAGAATCCCCTTCGTTTGCCACACCCAAAATCTGATGCGACAGCTATTTATGGATTCTCTTTTGCGCGGATGTTCCGTTCGGGTCTTTGACATGGATCAACACCGAACTAACTGATTTGTATCATGCTGGGTTTACGGCACGGTTTTGCGCGAACGACCGGACCAACGATGAAATCGATCAAAGGGATGCCAACAATGGCCTATAAGATCATCTCTGTTATTCTTACGCAAAAAGAAGACGTTGACGGACTAAATGCAGCAATCGCGCTTGCCACTCGGATGGATGCGCATCTTGACATATACGCGATCACAATCAGTCATTCGGAAACAGGTGGCTATTATATGGGGGCCGAGGCAATGCTAATTGCCGACCAAACCCGCGAGGCCATCAAACAGCGTGATGCATTAGAAAAATGGGTAAATGCCGAAATGCAGGGCGAAACGGTGCGTTGGTCTTTACAAGGGGCCGCCGTACAGGGACCAGCCTTGTCAAGCTTCGTCGCCCGCAACTTGCGGTTTTCCGACCTTGTGGTAACAGCGCGTCCATACCAAGATAGCGAAGAAGTTGCCGCAATTGTCGAAGCAAGCCTTTTCGCAGCCGAACGCCCCGTTCTTATGATCCCAAAAGGTTGCACAGCCCCAGAACCAAACGGGCGCGTGATCGTCGGATGGAATGATGGAACCGAGGCGATGACAGCCATACGTGCCGCGCTCCCATTTCTGGCCGAAGCGGCCCAAACTGACATCTGCATCATCGATCCCCCCGTACGCGCCGCCGATAGATCAGACCCCGGAGGGGCGGTCGCACAGTATTTAATGCGACATGGAGCAAAGACTCAGGTTGACGTTTTGGCAAAAACAGAGCCAGATATCGCCGAGATACTGTTGCGCCATACTCGGGAGGTTGGCGCACAGATGATCGTGTCCGGGGCCTATGGCCATTCCCGCCTACGCGAAGCTGTCTTTGGAGGCACAACGCGAAGCTTGCTGGAGATGGCCGACCGACCGATCTTGATGTCGCGCTAAGAACCGCGACACACGTAGGGTGGTCGTGTTTGTGTACTGGGAGGATCACAGGTTGCGCCCACCCTCACCCGAAATCTTCGATTGTGACTTGATATAGCCGCCTTAATTTATTGCCCCGATGCGGGTTCACGGCGCAAACCCAGTCGATTTTGCCTTCCAAGGACAAACAAAACGCCTGATCTAGACGACGTGGATCATCTGGTCGGCGCAATGCATGAATGATCGCCTTGATTTGGTCGTATTGCTTGCGTGAAATATTCAAATGCTGGTTCACCACAATGCCCGTTACCGTTTGACGTTCTGAACGGTGTGTAACGCGGGTTTTGTTTGGGTTTATCACAAACCCCTCATCCGCGATTATTTGCGGAATGGCGTCTTCGAGAACACCAGTAATGCCGATATCACCTGAAAACGTCAGATCATCAGCATAGCGGCTGTACCCTGCGCCAACACTACGAGCGAGCCCTGACAATCGGCGATCCAATGTAAACGCGATCAAATTTGCCAACGCAGGCGATGTCGCCGCCCCTTGCGGCAAATGCGGCACACGCATCTGCTGACGTTGTTGCGGCGGCAAACCGACAAGCACCCGACCCGGCGTCGCAGTCGTGCAAAGCCCAGTCAATGATTGGGCAACCCAGCGTGGGTACCCTAACCGCCGGAATAACCCCAAAACCCGCTTTGATTGGATACTGGGAAAGAAGTCCCGTAAATCAAAGCGAACCACACATTCCTCACCGCAATGACGGGCAGCGCCCTGCACGCATGATCGGCCACGCACGAAGCCAAAGGCATCTGTGTGGACTGGAACCTGATCCAATATCCCATGTAGTATTCGCCGTTGAATTGACTTTAAATTAGATTTCGGTGCCTCGATGACACGTAGACCTCCAGAAGATTTGCGACGCAAACCATATAGATAATGATGCACTGGCGCATCAGGGTGATCGTTTTGCCGATTACTTATATCTGTAAAATAGGCGACCCGAGAATAATCGAGCATGAGCCAATCGGCCAGGTTGGCCTCGGTCCGCAGGTCTGGTAAATCTAACTGCGCAAATGGCGCATAGGGACGCATTTGGTCCGACTGCAGATCTGCGGCAGGCCAAATTCCCAACCGCAAACATTCGCGATGAAGACGGGCAAAAGCACCACAGTTTAACAGCCCCTTGGTAATCGCACCGTCAGTTGGCGCCACCATCACCGGTAGCAACGGAATTAAATCCGCTGCGATCAACTGCGCTTCGCGATGAAACTGCGGTGGTAAACGGCGTTGTAGCGCGCCGGTCAACTCTGGCATCGTCCACCGGCATTTCTGCAAACTAGGCGCTAAAAGGCGGGCAAGGCTGCGGCATGAACGAAAAGAGGATGACTGCAACGAACGATCTCTGCCTTTCTTGGTCGCGCATCACCCGCGCTGGGCTGCGCCCAGTAACGGTGATGCCGTGTATGCAAAGGTGGTAAGTTAGGCGGGGATGCCCCGCCCCGGTGCCGTGAAGCGCCAACCAGAGACCGCCGTTACAAACCAACCTTAGCCACGGAAAAACATGTGAACAACAGGAACCTGCCCCTAGGCGTCTTCGCCCGTTTCCGCCTTCAATGCTTCAATCTGAGGTACGGTGATGTCTCGGCGGTCGGAAAATGCGATTAGGCCTTCGCGCTTTAGTGCAGACATCTGGCGGCTCACCGTTTCAATCGTCAGCCCCAAGTAATTCGCCATTGTTTCGCGGGTAATCGGCAAAGTGAACGTTGCTTCGTCACCTGTTTTCTCCGACAGTTTCGCCATGCGGGTCGCTATCATATATAGCAGGGAAGCAATTTTTTCGCGGGCAGTTTTACGGCCTAAGACAAGCATCCATTCGCGTGCTGCATCCAGCTCATCAAGCGTCATCTCCAACAATCGCTGACCAACATGTGGCGTGTCATTGATCAGTCGTTCGAAGGGCTTTCTACGAAAACAACACAGCATAATGTCCGTTTCAGCGACAACATCGCAATCGATCGTTTCGCGATGCGGGCGCCCCATAAAGTCGCCCGGTAAGAGCAAACCCACCATTTGCACACGGCCGTCAGGCATGGTGCGCGTCAAGCTAGACACACCAGAAACAATCGAACCCACAAATTCTAATGGATCACCTGCGAAAAACACCGGCTGTCCAGCCGAGAACGAGCGGTAATATTTTATCTCTTCCAGCTCGCGCATTTCAGCGGGCTCGCATTTGGAACAAACGGCATTATACCGAATTGGACAATCGTCACACGACTTCAGCTTTGGGACAGATAGTTGCATTTTGGCGGCTCCAAGCCTTTTGGCAGACAAACCATGCCCCAGATAGCCGTATAATGCCACTCCAAACCCAACAATGCCCGGCTATTTGACGGGCATTGCTAAAGGCAGGCACGTGCATAATATTTTAGGATAAAGTATCCATATCGTGCACCACGCCCAAGCCTGATTTAAAACGACCATTCGCGATTGGGTCGTCTGGCGGTTCCCGCAATGCCCCTAAATTCTAGGCATTAGTGACTTTTTGTTGCTGCACACCCAGCCCATCAATCCCAAGCCGCATGACTTCGCCACCTTTGAGGTATGTTGGCGGTTTTTGCCCCATACCCACGCCGGGCGGCGTCCCAGTTGAGATCACGTCACCGGGTTGCAGTGACATAAAGCGGCTACAATACGCGACAAGGAACGGCACCTTATAGACCATCGTCGCGGTAGATCCGTTTTGATAACGTTTGCCATCGACATCCAGCCACATAGCCAAGTTATCAAAGTCACCGACTTCATCCGGCGTCACGAGCCACGGACCAGTAGGGCCAAAGGTGTCACATCCCTTGCCCTTGTCCCACGTTCCAGCGCGCTCAATCTGATATTCACGTTCGGACACATCGTTAACCACGCAAAAACCTGCGACATGGTTCATCGCGTCCGCTTCGTCGATGTAGGAACCACCAGTACCGATAACGACACCCAGCTCGACTTCCCAATCGGTCTTAATTGATCCACGCGGGATCATGACATCATCATTCGGGCCCACCACCGCAGAGGTCCATTTATTGAAAATTACGGGCTCTGGCGGTACATCTAGACCGCTTTCGGCCGCGTGGTCGGCATAGTTCAAGCCGATACAGATGAACTTTCCGATGTTGCCAACACATGCACCCAAACGCAGACTTTCTTGTGGCGTGCCTTGCACGACTGGCAGCGCGTTCACGTCCAGCCCACGCAGCTTATCTATACCTTCGGCGGTCAATGTATCGCCCGCGATATCAGATACGATGTCCGACAGGTCACGCACCTGCCCCTGATCATCCAAAAGTCCCGGCTTTTCTTGGCCCGCAGGCCCGTAACGCAACAGTTTCATCTTTGCCCTTTCCGCAAAAAAGTATTGGCCCGCTGACCATAGCTAGCCAAGAATTGAAAGCAATCAATCACGCTTAGATCGTGACGCCGCCATCGACTGACACGGCTTGCCCAGTAACAAAGCGGCTGTCGTCCGACAGTAGGTGAATAATTGTTGGCGTCATGTCATCGACGGTTGCCAGTCGTCCCATCGGCTGCCGCGCGACAAAATCTTTTTCGGCCTGAACCGGGTCGGGCGCAGATGCGATCCGCCCTTGTAGTGACGGTGTATCAACAGTACCGGGACATAGCGCATTGCACCGTAAACCAGTGCTTACGAAGTCAGCAGCGACCGCTTTGGTCAGGCCTAAGACGGCGGCCTTGGTCGCACCGTAAGCGGTGCGAAATGGGAACCCTTTGATCGAAGACGCCATCGACGACATGTTCAAGATAGACGCGGTGCCCGTAATTTCTGCCCGCCGCAACATGCCAGGAATAAACACCCGACTGATCCGCAGCATTGAAGTTATGTTTACGCTGACCGATAGATCCCAATCGGCGTCTGACACATCTAGGATTGTACCGTGGTGCACGATGCCCGCGCAGTTAAATAGGCAATCAAGGTCAGGCAATTCTGCGGCAAGTTCCAGCGTCGCCACCGCATCCGTCACGTCAAAGTATCGCGTTTCAATGCGCTCAACGGCGTCCAGTGTCTTCAGTGCATCGCGGTTCACATCCGTGGCATAGACCTGCGCACCTTCTGCCGCGCAGGCAATCGCCGCAGCGTGTCCCATCCCCTGTCCTGCAGCAGTGATCAGAACTGTCTTATCTTTTAATCGCATATGCTCCTCCCAAAGCGTTTATGCTTACATCACCGCGCCAATTTGCCATGGCACGAACTCCACCCCGCCATAGCCCAACTGTTCGCTTTTGGTTTTCTCGCCCGAGGCCACGCGAATGAACAATTCAAACAAATCGCGCCCCTTGTCTTCGATCGATACGCCATCAGTGACGATATCACCGCAGTTCATATCCATGTCGTCCGACATACGGGCGTACATTTCGCTGTTGGTCGCGATCTTAATTCCGGGCGTTGGCATATAGCCCGAAACCGAACCGCGCCCGGTGGTAAACGCAATCAGGTTGGCACCAGACGCGACCTGTCCTGTGACCGAACAGGGATCAAACCCGGGGCTATCCATAAAGACAAAGCCCGGCGTCGTGATTTTCTCGGCGAATTTGTACACGTCAGCGAGTGGTGCACTGCCACTTTTTGCGACCGCGCCAAGCGACTTTTCAAGGATCGTCGTGAGCCCACCGCGCTTGTTGCCGGGGCTTGGATTGTTGTCCATCTCGCCACCGTTGCGGGCACAGTAGTCTTCCCACCAAATCACGCGGTCGATTAGCTTTTGACCGACTTCTTGCGATACCGCACGGCGGGTCAGCAAATGTTCAGCACCGTAGATTTCCGACGTCTCTGACAGGATCGTGGTGCCGCCGTGACGCACCAACAGATCAGACGCGGCGCCCAGCGCAGGGTTCGCTGTAATCCCAGAATACCCGTCAGACCCGCCGCACTGCATCCCAACCATGATCTTAGAAATTGGTGCTGGCTGACGGGTAACCTGATTGGCAAGCGCAGCAACGCCGGCCAGTTGCTCCAAACCTTTTTCGATGGTTTTGCGCGTCCCGCCCTCTTGTTGGATGGTCATATAGCGCAACGCGCCGTCTGCCCGGATTGGGCGACCATCGACAAGCGCCGACAGCTGCATAACCTCACACCCAAGCCCAATCAGCAGAATGCCCCCAAAATTAGGATGACATGCATAGCCAGACAACGTGCGGAACAGCGCATCATAGCCTTCGTTTTCGCCAGACATGCCGCAGCCGGTGCCATGGGTGATCGGCACGATACCGTCAACATTGGGATAGGCATCCAGCAAACCTGATTTCTCGGCAGCCTCGGCGATGAATTTAGCAACAGAACCCGAGCAGTTCACTGATGTTAGAATGCCGATATAGTTGCGCGTGCCCACACCGCCATCGGCACGGTGATAACCGTTGAACGTACGCGCGTCAGTCGCAGGCGTAAGCGTCTTCGCCTCAGAGGAAAAAGCATGATCTTGGGCATGCGCGCCCATACCAAGGTTTTGAACGTGTATATGTTCACCCGCGGCGATGTCGTTTTTCGCCTGACCAATGGTCTGACCATAACGAATGATCTTTTCGCCTGACGCAATGGCCCAGCGCGCGATCTTGTGGCCCCGTGCAATCGATTGCGCCAGCGGCACCTCTACCCCATCGACAACAGCGCCAGCGTTCAAATCTGCAAGTGCGATAACGATATTGTCGTCGTCGTGAAGACAGATAACTTGGGGCATACTGGCGTCCTATGCTGGCATAAAAGAGTCCGTTAAAAGCAAAATCACAATTAGCTTTACACGCCATACCTGTCAACTAACATGTCAGTTGAGATCGGAGAATAGACTTGGCGAACACGACTAACATCAGCGCTGAAGCTTTGGCGGATATTGACCAGCTTGATGGCCCCCTATCACAGCGGGTCTATACCGCGCTACGCGACGCGATCCTTGATATGAAATTGGTCCCCGGCACTGTCCTGCGCAAGGCGGCGATCTGCGAACAGTTTGGTGTGTCGCGATCGCCAGTCGCCGACGCGTTAACGCGATTGTCCGGCGATGGGCTTGTTGATGTGATCCCACAATCGGCAACCCGCGTAACACGGTTTTCATTAGACGAGATCCGAGAAGAATGTTTTTTGCGTGATGCGGTCGAAGTTGCCGCAGTAAAACGCGTCGCCGCGACCCGGACACACGATCAAATTCTGCAACTCAAACGAAACGTTCACCTGCAAAAACTGCTGGTCGAAGACGAAGATTTCCACGGTTTCTTTGAAGCCGACGAGGCATTTCACAAAATGCTGTTAGAGTTTACAGGCTTTCGGTCTGTTGCTGCGATTGCCGGACAGCTCGCACTTCAGTTGCGGCGCGTCAGGATGCTGGTCCTACCCAAGGCTGGGCGGCCCGCAGAAACGCTTGCTGAACATGCTGCGATATTAGATTCGATCACCGACCAAGACCCGCAGGCGGCGGCAAAGGCGATGCGGTATCACCTTGCTCAGTTGATCAACCGAATAGAGCCTCTTGAACGGCAGCATCCTGACTTTTTCTGCTAGGCTAGACGCCCCATCCACCTGTCTTGTGACGCGCGTTTCCCTGCCCGTTGCGCTTTTTCGGAAAAGCGATCAAGTTCACACCCAAGGAGAACGCATTTGATCCGCATTTTGCATACCGCTGATTTACATCTTGATTCACCACTGAAATCATTGGCCCTGCGCGATGAAACGATGCGTGACATCGTACAAACGGCCACGCGATCTGCCTTTATTCGAATTGTGGACACGGCGTTATCTGAACGGGTTGCCGCGCTATTGATTGCTGGCGATTTATTCGACGGTTCCGCACGCAGCGCCAAAACCGCAGCGTTTCTTGTCACCCAGCTAGATCGGCTCGCGGATGCCGATATTCCTGTATTCTACATCAAAGGGAATCATGACGCCGAAAACCCCATTACCGGCGAAGTAGCCCTGCCCGCAAACGTCCACGTTTTTGACGGGCGCGGCGGCAAGGTACAGCTGCCGGGAACGAACATTTGGGTTCACGGCGTCAGTTTTAGCGGACGGCATGCCCCTGATAGCTTGCTGGACAAATTCAGCGCCCCGATACCCGACGCAATCAATATTGGCATGCTACACACATCGCTTGCAGGCGCTGCGGGCCATGACACATATGCACCCTGTTCCGAAGCAGACCTGCAAGGAATGGGTTTTGACTATTGGGCATTGGGGCATATTCATAAACGGCGCGTTTATGGCAGTACCCCGTGGATTGTCATGCCTGGCATTCCCCAAGGCCGCGACATCGGTGAGTCGGGGCCGCAATCTGCCACGATGCTCCATATTGATGGCCGAGAAATCACCCTCAGCGAAGTGCCGACATCGGCGGTCACGTTTATAGGCCATTCAATTGATATCAGTACATCTGACACCGACGACATTTTGCGCGACTTTTTGCGACAAACCTTTCGTGAGTTAGGCCAAGCCACCGACGAAACGGCGATCTTGCGTTTGTCCTTTACGGGTCAATCCAAACGCCATTGGCATATCCTGCGCGACCGCAGTGTCTGGGAAGAAACCGCACGCGAGTTGGCCCGAGAAACGGGGAAGTTGTGGATCGACAAAGTCAGCTTTGACCTTCAGCGGCCGATATCGTCAGAAACGAATAACGCAACAGACGAGCTCGGAAAAATCATGGACAGCATTCGCGATGAAGCGGGGTTTTCAAAGGAAATGACCCGGATGCTAGATACGATGCTATCTGAATTACCCGCCCACCTACGTGCTGACATCTTACCTGACCAAGACGCGCTAAATGCACTTGCCGCAGACTTGGCTGATCGCGGTGCGGCACAGATGATTGCGCTGATGAAAGGCGCAACAGACTGATGCGATTAAAGAAGCTAAGCCTCGACCTGTTTGGGCACTTTGCAGGTAAATCCTATGACTTTGGCACGGGCGGCGCGGGCAAACCTGACTTTCATATTGTATACGGGCCGAATGAGGCAGGTAAAACCACCACCATGGAGGCATATCTACGCCTGCTATATGGGTTCGACACACGCGAAGACTATGATTTTCAGCATCAACGCAAAAACCTGCGGGTGTCTGGTACGTTGGAAACCACACAAGGCGACTTAACACTGACGCGGCTACCAACCCGCGCCACATCTTTGGTAGATGCCAATGGAACAACCTTGCCCGAAGCAGCTATCGCAACACACCTTGGCGGTTTAACGGCTGCCGACTATCGCAGTTTGCTTTGCCTCGACGATGAAACAATCGAAGCCGGCGGCGAAGAAATCGCGAATAGTAAGGGCGACATTGGACGGTTGCTGTTTTCCGCTGCCGCAGGCGTCGCCGACCTCACGACGGTATTGGACCGTGTTGATACAGACGCAAGCGCGCTTTACCTCAAACGGTCCAGTAAATCTGAAATGGCGCAGATCAAGAAAGAATTGACCGACGTCGCGACGCAAATCAAAGCCCAAGACGTGCCGGCCAGCACCTACCGAAAGTTACGACAGACACTGACAACAGCAACGTCGCAAGAAACCGAAATCGGGGACGAACGCGCAAAACTGATGTCCCAATTGGCCAAGATAAGAACGCAACAAGCCGCGCTACCTCTTTTGCAAAAGCTGGATCAGGTTGAAGAAAGTATTGCCCCATTCGTGGACTATCCAGATACGCTTGATGTTGCGCCAGAAGACTTGGTACATATGCTGACCCATCAACGTCAATCCGAAGCCGACATCACCCGATTGCTGGGCGAAGTGAACGATCTTGAGACCGAGCTTTCACAAATCGCGCGCCACCCCGATCAGCTATATCTACAAAGCGCGCTAGCGGATCTTGACCCCGCACGCAGCCGGTTTGCGACCGCACAACTGGACCTACCCCGCCGCATAGAAACACGCGATGCAATCATCGCAGATATGAAAAAGGCCGCGTCCGAACTTGGCGCACACGATGACCCAACCCAGTTGATCATCGCCCCTTCCATGCTTTCGCAGCTAGAACAAACGCGCGAAGCAAAGCGCGTAGCAGCGCAAGACCTACAAACCGAACGTGACGAGGTAACGCGCCTGACTGAGCGGCTAACTATCGTTTCAGAAAATCTCGCCCGGACTGCGGCAGCGCACCCAGATAGCGCTGCAATTGGGGAACTACTCGACCGGTTTTCAGCAGATAGCCTTGCCCCCACATATGCGAAAGCGACCGAAGCGATCGCAACCGCGCAACGCCAACTGGCAATCGCGCTGGCAAGCCTTAGCATCAACGGGCAGTCGTTTAACACACTACCGCCGTGCGCTATAACTGCCCATGACGTCGGTTTGCTTGCTGATACGCATAGCGAGGTAAGCCGAAAAATCGCACAAACAAACGACGAGATTGATCAGCTTAACGCAGAAATTGCTGTGCTACATGCGCAGATCGAACAGATGCGCAGCAGTGGATCAATGGTTGATGACGCGACTTCAGACGCTGAAATGCAGCAACGCAACGCGCTTTGGCATGCCCACTACGACGCGTTGAATGTTGAAACGGCCAATAAATTCGAAGCTGCGCTACGACGCACAGATGAAACCGCACAGCAACGCTTCACGCAAGCGAAAGACATCGGACAATTGCGCCAAGCGACCCAAAACTTGGCCGAAATCGAAGCACGGGTCGAACAAGTCAAACAGCGGCTGGAGAAACAGCAAACCCACCAGTCCAGCATTTCAGCCCAGATCAACGATGCGGCACAGAAAACGGGCCTCACAACAGCCCCTACTCCTGCCGCATTTGCCAAATGGGTTAACCAGGTCGAAGCTGCCCATGCAGCCCAACATCAGCTTAACATCATAAGCGATGAAAACGCTGCGGTTTTGGAGAAATCTAGCCGTTTGGTCGCAGCACTGAGTGAACATATCTCGTTAGATGCACCTGACTTTGACACTCTGCTCGCTGCGGCACGACAAAAAGACAAGTCCGCGCGCGAACTGCGTGAACAACGCAACGCCGAACAACGCACCTTGGATGATCTGACGTCCGAACAAATGAAACGGGTGCAGCGGTGCGATGAACTGCTTGATGTTGCAAATAACGCTGACAAAAACTGGGATAAACTGGTCGCGGAATGCCTACACAATCGGGTTGAACCAGATCGGCTTGAACTGTCATTCGAACCTTTGCGCACGCTTCGCGAACTTGACGTGCGCCGCATGACCGCCGCCCGGCAGGTCGACGCAATGCAGGCAGATCAGGAGCAATTTAGCGCAGCAATGACAAAGCTTGCCGCGAAACACGGGTTAAACGCAGATGAAGACCCGCTAACTGTCTTTGCTTCTTTGGGCGAGCTATCAATCGCGGCACAGGTCGCGGAAACGAACCATGCCGCGTTAACGACCAAGGTCAGCAACCAAAAATCCGCGATTACCGACGCCCAGCAACATTTGACGGATATCAATCGCAAAGTGGCCGAACTGGGAAAGCTATTTCCAAAGCATGTCGCGGTTCAATCTGTTGATGACCTGCGCCACGCCGTCGCCAAGGCCAAGGACGTTATTTCCGCCCGTCGTGAAATGGATGAATTAACAACCCAAATCATCGGGCAGCTGGACCTGCCCGACATTACCGAGGCACGGACCGCATTGGAAAACGTCAGCCCTGCGATACTCGATGCGCAATCGATGCAGTTACAGGGTGACCTCGATGAATTAGAAACCCGATATAGACAGGCAATCGCCGCCCGCGCCGAAGCGGCAAAAGATTTGCAGTCAGTTACTGATGACAACGTGATCGCCGAACTCGCCGAACGCAAAACCACGCTGGAACTCGCCATGCAGGATATTGCATTGCAATATGTCGAACTGCGCGCTGGCCATATGTTAGCCCAAGAAGCGATCAGACGTTATCGCGATACACACCGCAGTAGCATGATGAATGCGACACAGCTCGCCTTTTCTGAACTGACAAACGGCGCATATACGGCGCTGCAAACGCAACCAGACGGAGCAAACGAAACCTTGATCGCGATTGATGCAGCTGGTCGCGCAAAACAAGCGCAAGACATGTCCAAAGGCACGCGGTTTCAGCTGTACCTTGCACTGCGTGCCGCCGCCTATGAACAACTGGCCAGCCAAGGCACCTGCCTTCCGTTTTTCTGCGACGATATTTTCGAGACCTTTGACGAAGAACGCACTAAGGCCGCATGCAAAATGATGGAACGGATCGGGCGACGCGGTCAGGCGATCTATCTGACGCACCACCAGCATGTCGTTGATATTGCGCGGGACGTTTGTGGTGACAGCGTGCGTGTGCATGAAATCTGACCTCATCCGCGACACGCGTGTCGGATCGGAAATCTAGAAGTGTCTATTCCGGCGCTTCAGGCGTCGCTTTGATGTAGTCAAGGGCGCAAGAACGCCATTATCACAAACGTCAGACACGACCAGACGCCGTCCGAACTAGCCGGAGCACCATTCGCCATGACTAACTTTGCCCTTCGCGTACAATGTAAATCGACCCGCGGGATCGTCGCCGAGACATCAACCTTTCTTGCTGAACAGGGTTGCAACATCACCGACAGTTCACAGTTTGACGACAAAGACACCGGCTATTTCTTTATGCGCAATAGCTTTCGATCCGAAGAAGGCGTGACCTTGGCCGAGCTTGAAGAACGGTTTGCAGGCATCGCAGGCAAATACGATATGAAAGCCGAATTCTTTGATGAATCCGTCAAGCCCAAGGTCATCATCATGGTGTCACGTTTCGGTCACTGCCTGAATGATCTGCTTTATCGTTGGCAAATTGGCGCGCTGCCCATTGAAATCGTGGCCGTAATTTCGAACCATATGGATTACCAAAAGGTCGTCGTGAACCATGACATCCCCTTCCATTGCATCAAAGTCACCAAAGAAAATAAACCAGACGCCGAAGCACGTATCATGCAAGTCGTCGAAGACACCGGCGCCGAACTGATCGTGCTTGCCCGCTATATGCAAATTCTGTCGGACCAGATGTGCAAGCAAATGTCTGGACGGATTATCAACATCCACCATTCATTCCTACCTTCATTCAAGGGTGCGAACCCCTACAAACAGGCGTTTGAACGCGGTGTAAAACTGATCGGCGCAACGTCCCACTATGTGACTGCCGACCTCGACGAAGGCCCCATCATCGAACAAGATACCACCCGCGTCACACACGCGCAGTCCCCGAATGACTACGTATCGTTGGGGCGTGATGTAGAAGCCCAAGTCTTTGCCCGCGCGATCCACGCACATATTCATGGGCGTGTATTCCTTAACGGAAACAAGACGGTCGTGTTCCCAGCGTCGCCCGGATCATACGCTTCAGAACGAATGGGTTAGCGCGGTAACGTTTCTTCAAAAGTTTACCGCCGCAGCATGTCATGTTGTCGTTACTCTCATCACGCCAATTGCAGCGCAGAAGTGAGAGTGGCGCCTACATATAGAAAAACGCTCATCCAACTCCCTAGCTTTGCGTACAAATGACGCGCGTGCCCCAAGCATCGCAGCGGGCCTGCAAATTCTCAGACACAGGTCTATCGGTAAAAATTGCATCGACAGCCGCAAGTGACCCGATTCTTGCAGGGGCAGATCGGTGAAATTTCGTGTGGTCTGTGACAACAAAAACGTGCCGTGATTGTTCAATGATCGCCTGACTGACGCCCACCTCGTGAATATCGAAATCAAGTAAGTCGCCGTCATCATCCAAAGCCGAGCATCCGATAATAGCATAGTCGAATTTGAATTTTCGGATCGTGTCCGTGGTGATGCTGCCCACCAACCCACCATCTGACCGGCGCAAGCTACCGCCAGTAACAATGACCTGACAGTCAGGGTTTGCGGCCAGAATATTTGCCACGTTCATATTATTAGTCACTGACATAAGGTTACGGTGGTTCAACAATTCGGCTGCGACGGCCTCTGTTGTGGTACCAATGTTTAGGAACACCGAACAATCCTCTGGCAATTCGCTTGCGCAGGCGCGGGCGATGTCGACCTTTTGTTGATTGTTCAAAATGCGACGATCTTCGTAGCCAATATTTGTTGTGCTCGAAGGTAGGATCGCGCCGCCGTGAACCCGTTCAAGCCGCCCCGCATCTGCAAGCTCTGTTAAATCGCGACGTATCGTTTGCAGCGTCACGCCAAAATGCTCTGCCAGACCCTCAACGGTCACTTTGCCCTCGCGGCGCGCGATATCGATGATCTCTGGCGCTCTGAATGTTTGTGCCATTGCCCCCCCTGTTTACTGCGCGTTTGGTATCGTTTCCCCCGGCAACGCACATAACACTAGTTCGTTTTCGCGAAATTAGACAATGAAAATATTCGTTTATGTTCGATTTTAGACATTTCGCACGATCCAAATAGCAGAAGGCTAAATCAAGTCGTGATATTTTACGTTTACAATCAATGAATTACAAAAATTCGAACGCAAACGAACAAAATCTACTTCCATTTGCACGCGACTCGCTGCATAAATTTTCGAAATCCATCGGCTCTTGGTAGGGGGAGAACCAGTTGCCACATTCTCAGACATCAGAAGATGTACGCGATCTCTTTGTGATCGGTGGCGGCATCAACGGTTGCGGAATCGCACGTGATGCGGTCGGTCGTGGCTTAACGGTCACCTTGGCCGAAATGTCCGATCTGGCATCTGCTACGTCATCAGCATCAACGAAACTGTTCCACGGCGGATTGCGGTACCTCGAATATTTCGAAGTCCGTTTGGTACGCGAAGCACTGATCGAGCGTGAAACGCTATTGCGTGCGATGCCCCATATTTCGTGGCCAATGCGGTTCGTTCTACCCTACCACAACGACATGCGGTTCGAAGGTAATACCCCAACATCCAAGCTGTTGAATGTCATCATGCCGTGGCTAAAGGGCCGCCGCCCAGCGTGGCTGATCCGCTTTGGGCTGTTCATGTATGACAACCTAGGTGGCCGCAAAATTCTACCCGCCACGTCGACTGTCGATTTACGCAGCGGCCCCGAAGGCGCACCGCTGGACGATAAGTTTGCCAAAGCATACGAATACTCTGATTGTTGGATCGAAGACTCCCGACTTGTGGTTTTGAATGCGCGTGATGCTGTTGCACGCGGTGCACAAATCATGACCCGAACCAAAGTCATCAAAGCAGAGCGCGTTGATGACTTATGGGAAGTGATCATCGAAGATCTGGATACGAATGAAACCAAAGTCGTTCGTGCACGCATGCTAATCAATGCTGCGGGGCCGTGGGTCGGCGATATTATTCACCAAAAGCTACGGGTAAACAGTACCGAAGATGTGCGCCTTGTACGTGGCAGCCACATTGTTACCCGTAAACTATATGATCACGATAAATGCTATTTCTTCCAAGGAACCGATGGCCGGATTATTTTCGCTATCCCTTATGAAACGGATTTTACCCTGATCGGGACAACCGATGCTGACCATGAAGACCCTTCTGTTCCGCCGATCTGTACCGACGACGAACGCGATTATCTTATCGATTTTGCGAATGGCTACTTCAAATCAACGATTAAAGCCGAAGATGTGGTTTGGTCCTACTCAGGTGTGCGCCCGCTTTACGATGATGGGGCAAGCTCTGCTACGGCAGCCACACGCGATTATACTCTCAAAGTGGATAACACAGGCGGCGCGCCCGTTCTGAACGTCTTTGGCGGAAAAATCACAACCTATCGACGACTGGCTGAAAGTGCTATGGATAAGGTTAAGGCATATTTCCCCGATCTCCCCGACAAATGGACGGCAGGTGTTGCGCTGCCCGGAGGTGATTTCGAGGTATCAGCGTTCGACATCAAGGTTGCCGAACTTTCGCACGACTATGCGTTTTTGACACCCACACATGCGCTTCGTTTGGTTCGCGCTTATGGCACAGAAGCACCCGCAATCTTGGGCACAGCACAGAGCTATACCGACCTAGGCAAAGACTTTGGTGCGAACCTTTATGAAGCCGAGATCGTGTGGCTAATGCGGAATGAATTCGCCCGCACAGCAGAGGATGTCGTCTGGCGTCGTAGTAAGCTGGGGCTCAGACTATCTGCCGATCAAATATCGGTATTAGATGAATGGATGCAGGCCAATCGTGCCGACGTCCTAAGGAAAGACGCGGCCTAAGAACCGCCCGGGGGGAGAAAAACAAAAATGACGCTTAAAATGGAGGGAGTGTCTAAGGTCGTTGACGGGAAGACACACATCTTCCCGACAGATCTTACGCTTCAAAAAGGGACGATGAACGTCCTGCTTGGGCCGACCTCGGCTGGTAAAACATCGCTGATGCGGCTGATGGCAGGATTGGACGTACCCAATACCGGAAAAATCCTTTGGAACGGCGATGATGTCACTGGCATGCGCGTTCAGGATCGCAAGGTTGCCATGGTTTACCAACAGTTCATTAACTACCCATCGATGACTGTTTACGAAAACATCGCCTCACCGATGCGACTGATGGGCAAATCTGCGCAAGAGATTGACGCAGCGGTGAAAGAAGCAGCAGAGCTGATGCAGTTGTCGCCAATGCTTGACCGCAAACCTCTAGAGCTTTCGGGTGGTCAGCAGCAACGCTGTGCGCTCGCGCGTGCCTTAGTCAAAAAGGCTGGTTTAGTTTTACTGGATGAGCCGCTTGCCAACCTTGATTATAAGCTGCGCGAAGAGTTGCGCGCTGAAATTCCACGTATTTTTGAAGAATCTGGTGCGATTTTTGTCTACGCAACGACCGAACCAGAAGAAGCCCTGCTACTTGGCGGAAACACGGCCACCCTATGGGAAGGTCGCATAACCCAATTTGGTCTCACACCAACGGTGTACCGCCGCCCCAGCGATGCGACCACCGCACGCGTGTTTTCTGATCCGCCCATGAACTTTATCAACGTGACTAAGTCCGGCAGCAACATTTCCTTCGGTGATGGACAAGGCGCCGCCGCACCTAGCCAATTGGCGGACCTACCAGATGGGATTTACATGGCTGGGTTCCGTCCGAACCACCTAGAGTTAGAGCCACAAGGCGCAGACACATTGGAATTCGCAACACGGTTGACTGTGACCGAAATCACCGGGTCCGAAACATTTGTCCATTTAGACCACCATGGCGAACGCTGGGTCGGTCTTGTGCATGGTGTCCGTGATCTATCTATCGGACAACCGCTCAAGGTTTATCTTGATCCTGCGCATGCGTATATCTTTTCGCCTGACGGCGCATTGGTGTCCGCTGCCCCATATGCAGAGGCTGCGTAACATGGCAAAGATTACACTTGATAACCTCGCACATTCCTACCTGCCCAATCCCAGCAGCGAAAACGACTTTGCGCTTAAGGAATTGAACCACGACTGGACCGACGGAGAAGCCTATGCCCTACTTGGGTCCTCGGGCTGTGGGAAATCGACGCTGCTCAATATTATATCGGGTCTGCTGCATCCTAGTCAGGGGCGTATTTTGTTTGACGACAAAGACGTCACACATGCGCAAACCGCCGAGCGCAACATCGCGCAGGTTTTCCAGTTTCCCGTTGTCTACGACACGATGACTGTCCGCGATAACCTTGCCTTTCCACTGCGCAACCGTGGCGACGATCCTAAATATATCGCGCAACGTGTGAACCAAATCGCCGCGATGATTGGGATGGAAGACAGGTTAAACCAAAAGGCGCGCGGGCTGACCGCTGATGCAAAACAAAAGATTTCGCTCGGTCGTGGCATGGTCCGCGAAGATGTGAACGCACTGCTGTTTGACGAACCTCTGACCGTGATCGACCCGCATATGAAATGGGAACTGCGCACACAGCTAAAGGCGCTGCATCATGAATTTGGTCACACGATGATCTATGTGACCCACGACCAGACAGAGGCGCTGACCTTTGCTGACAAAGTTGTGGTGATGTACGATGGGCGCGTTGTCCAGATTGGCACGCCACAAGAACTATTCGAACGTCCCGCGCATACATTTGTCGGGTACTTTATCGGATCGCCCGGCATGAACCTATTTGATGCCACGATCGATGGATCGACCGCATCAATCGCGGGCACCCAAATTGATTTGGGCGCGGGGTACACGCCGCAAACTGGCCGCACGCAAGTTGGCGTCCGTCCCGAATTCATTAAACTATCAGCTGATGGCACCGGCATTCCTGCCCGCATCAAACGTATCGAAGACGTCGGGCGGCACAAGATTGTTCGCCTAGACGTGAACGGCCAGCCGATCGCGGCCATCGCTGACGAAGGCGCAAATATCGCAGCCGACACCAGCCGCATCGTATTCGATCCCAAGGGGATCAACGTCTACGCCGACGACTGGCGCGTCCAATCGCAGCAGGAGGCAGCGTAATGAACAAGACCGTCAATCAAAAAGCATGGTTTCTGGTTCTTCCAGTTCTGATCCTTGTTGCGTTTTCAGCGGTAATTCCGCTGATGACCGTTGTAAACTATTCCGTCCAAGACACGTTTGGGAACAACCAGTTCTTTTGGGCCGGTCTTGAATGGTTCCGTGAAATGTTGGCTTCAGAACGTATGTGGAATGCGCTCACACGCCAAATAGCTTTTTCAGTTATTATTCTAGCCATTGAAATCCCGCTTGGTATCTTTGTCGCGCTGCACATGCCTAAGAAAGGTTTCTGGGCGAGCTTCTGTCTGGTTCTGATGTCTTTACCCCTGCTGATCCCTTGGAACGTCGTCGGGACCATTTGGCAAATCTTTGGTCGCGTCGATATCGGCCTTCTTGGTTATACGCTTGATAAACTTGGGATTTCGTACAACTATACCCAAGATTTCATTGCGGCATGGACCACGTTGATCGTCATGGATGTTTGGCACTGGACCTCACTTGTGGCGCTGCTAGCCTATGCTGGGCTACAGTCGATCCCTGATGCCTATTATCAGGCCGCCAAGATCGACCAAGCGTCGCGTTGGAAAGTGTTCCGTTATATCGAATTGCCAAAGATGGCAGGCGTTCTGATGATCGCTATCCTGCTGCGCTTCATGGATAGCTTTATGATCTATACCGAACCCTTTGTCGTCACGGGCGGTGGCCCCGGCAATGCAACGACATTCTTGTCGATTGACCTTGTGAAAATGGCGATGGGTCAGTTCGATCTTGGACCAGCGGCTGCATTCTCGATCATGTACTTTCTCGTGATCCTATTGATTTCATGGGTGTTCTACACCGTGATGACGAACCTCGACAAACGGGACGGCGTGTGATGGCTCATTCAACAATCAAATCCCGCCGGATCAACACATCGGCGATCGTGATGGGACTTTACCTCTTGTTCTTACTGCTGCCGATCTATTGGCTGCTAAACATGAGCTTGAAAACCAACGCGGAAATCTTGGGAGGGTTTTCTCTTTGGCCGCGTGATCTGACGTTCGCGAACTATGCAAAGATCCTGACCGACCCCAGTTGGTACATGGGCTACGTCAACTCTATGATCTATGTGGTCTTGAACATGGTGATCAGCTTGGCCGTAGCCCTGCCTGCCGCCTACGCGTTTTCGAGGTATACATTCCTCGGTGACAAGCATCTGTTTTTTTGGCTGCTCACAAACCGGATGGCACCACCTGCGGTTTTCGCCCTGCCCTTCTTTCAGCTATATAGCTCTGTTGGGTTGTTCGATACGCATATCGCGGTGGCCCTAGCGCATTGCCTGTTCAACGTCCCGCTCGCGGTTTGGATCCTCGAAGGGTTCATGCGCGGCGTACCAAAGGAAATCGACGAAACAGCCTATATCGATGGTTACAGCTTTGGGCGCTTTTTCATCCGTATCTTTACGCCGCTGATCGCCAGCGGAATCGGGGTCGCGGCGTTCTTTTGCTTTATGTTCTCATGGGTCGAATTGCTGCTTAGCCGCACGCTAACATCAATCGACGCCAAACCGATTGCAGCCACCATGACCCGGACGGTTTCCGCATCAGGTATGGACTGGGGCGTTCTGGCGGCAGCGGGTGTTCTGACCATCGTTCCCGGCGCTCTCGTGATCTATTTCGTACGTAACTACATCGCCAAGGGCTTTGCCCTAGGCCGCGTATAACAAAGGAGACTGCACATGGCATGGATGGCATGGACAACACCGACCGCGATCTTCTTTGTTGTGATCGCAACTTTGCTTGTGATTTTTACGATCCTTGCAATCAAATTTCCGGAAACGCCGCGTGTTGGCGTTCTTCGGATCGAAACGACCCGTGGTGACCGTTTATTCATCACGCTCTTGGGATCAGCCTTTCTGAATTTGATTTGGCTCGGCCTTGAGATTGGACCGCAGCCCTATGCGCTGCTGGTCTGCCTGATCTACGCTGGCGCGGTTTTTCGCTGGGTCTGATCAGTCGATACGCTGTGCGGCAAAAAAACTGCCGCACGGCCACAAAAATGAAAAGTTCTACTATCGGGAGGAGATAAGATAATGAACTTACCTTTGAAATCAACCACAGCGATGGCGCTGACCTTTGCGGTACTGGGCAATGTTGCCCATGCTGACATGGCTGCTGCGATCGACTTTCTAGACGGCACAATCGAACGCTCAGCCCTTAGCCGTGCGGACCAAGAAGCAGAAATGCAGTGGTTTATCGATGCGGCCCAGCCCTATGCAGGCATGGACATCCGTGTGGTTTCTGAAACCATCGCGACGCATGAATTTGAAGCCAACGTATTGGCCCCTGCATTCACCGCAATCACGGGCATTCAGATCACTCACGATCTGATAGGCGAAGGCGATGTTGTGGAAAAACTGCAAACGCAAATGCAGTCTGGTCAGAACATCTATGATGCCTACGTGAACGACAGTGACCTGATCGGTACGCACTGGCGTTACCAACAGGCGCGTAACCTAAGCGACTGGATGTCTGGTGAAGGCGCCGCCGTCACAAGCCCAACACTAGACCTTGCTGACTTTATCGGTTTGGACTTTACGACTGGGCCCGATGGTAAGCTTTACCAACTGCCAACACAGCAGTTCGCGAACCTGTACTGGTTCCGCTACGACATGTTCACCGATGAAAAGAACATGGCAGATTTCGCAGCTGAATACGGCTATGACCTTGGCGTGCCTGTGAACTGGTCCGCATATGAAGACATCGCTGCCTTCTTTACCAACCGCGACCTAAGCCACATGGGCATCGACACTGAAATCTATGGTCACATGGATTACGGCAAAAAAGACCCGTCACTCGGCTGGCGCTTTACTGATGCGTGGATGTCCATGGCTGGTATGGGCGACAAAGGCGAACCAAACGGTCTGCCTGTCGATGAATGGGGTGTGCGCGTTAATGACAACAGCCAACCTGTCGGATCATGCGTGGCACGTGGCGGCGCGACGAACTCTCCTGCTGCTGTTTACGCCATCGAAAGCTATGTGGATTGGCTGACCAACTATGCCCCACCTGCTGCAGCTGGCATGACGTTCTCTGAATCGGGGCCAATTCCGGCACAGGGTAGCATCGCCCAGCAAATGTTCTGGTACACCGCATTCACCGCCGACATGGTTGGCGAAGGTGCTGCGGCCGTTCTGGACGAAGACGGCATGCCATTGTGGCGCATGGCCCCAAGCCCACACGGCGCATATTGGGAAGACGGCATGAAAGTCGGCTATCAGGATGCAGGGTCTTGGACGTTGATGGAATCTACACCGTTGGATCGCGCACAAGCTGCTTGGCTATACGCGCAGTTCGTGACTTCGATGACGGTTGACGTTGAAAAGTCGCACGCTGGTCTGACGTTTATCCGTGAATCCACAATCAACCACGAAAGCTTTACCGAGCGCGCACCGCGTCTGGGTGGTTTGGTTGAATTCTACCGTTCACCAGCGCGGGTTCAGTGGTCGCCAACAGGCACCAACATCCCTGACTACCCAAAGCTGGCGCAACTGTGGTGGCAGAACATCGGGGATGCATCCTCTGGTGCGAAATCCGCCCAAGAAGCGCTGGACAGCCTATGCGCGGAACAAGAACGCGTTCTGGAACGGCTTGAGCGCGCAGGCGTTCAGGGTGATCTAGGCCCACTCATGAACGACGAAATGGAAGCGGAATACTGGCTAAGCCAGCCGGGTTCGCCAAAGGCAGCCTTGGAAAGCACCGACGAAGAACCGATCACGGTTTCTTATGACGAGCTGATCCAGTCTTGGCAGTAAACTGAACTCCCGTCGCGGGCGGCCTCTCTGCCCGTGACACCATTGGCGCGACGACGGTTTTAACCGCCGTCGCGCTTTTCCATCACGCATAAATAGGGATAGGATAGTCACATGACACATATCCTTGCCATTGATCAGGGCACCACATCTTCACGCACGATCGTATTTGATCGCGACATGAAAATCGTAGCCTCTGCACAAGAAGAATTCGAACAACATTTTCCTGATTCCGGTTGGGTCGAACACGCGCCAGATGATCTTTGGTCGACGGTTGCGGGAACCGCCCGTTCGGCGATTGAACGCGCTGGGTTACGCCCCGAAGACATTGCCGCAATAGGCATTACGAACCAGCGCGAAACCACAGTCGTTTGGAATAAACACACAGGCCAGGCGGTTCACAATGCCATCGTTTGGCAGGACCGTCGCACAGCCGCATTCTGTCGCGAACTGACTGCAGCGGGCCATGCCGATATGATCACTGCCCGCACGGGGCTACTATTGGATCCGTATTTTTCAGCGACCAAGCTGAAATGGATTTTAGACAACACCCCCGGTGCCCGCGAAAGCGCGCGCAACGGCGATCTGCTGTTCGGCACGGTCGATAGCTATCTTATCTGGAAGATGACCGGGGGTGCATCGCACGTCACTGACGCAACCAACGCGGCCCGAACGATGCTGTACGACATCCACAAAGGACGTTGGAGCACGACGATCTGCGACCTTTTAGATATCCCACGCAATATGCTGCCCGAGGTCAAAGACTGCGCCGCTGATTTTGGCACCACACGCCCTGACCTGTTTGGAAGGGCAGTACCAATCACCGGCGTTGCTGGCGATCAACAGGCAGCGACCGTTGGGCAAGCCTGCTTTGAACCCGGCATGTTGAAATCCACCTATGGTACGGGGTGTTTTGCACTGTTGAACACGGGCGATACTCCGGTCGCATCGCAAAACCGGCTGCTGACCACGATCGCCTATCAGCTAGATGGCAAACCGACCTACGCGCTCGAAGGATCAATCTTTGTTGCGGGTGCGGTCGTGCAATGGCTGCGCGATGGGCTAAAGATTATCCGGGATGCGGCTGAGACCCAGCCGCTTGCCCAAACTGCGGATGATAGTCAAGACGTGATACTTGTACCAGCCTTTACAGGCCTTGGTGCGCCCTATTGGGACCCCGAATGTCGCGGTGCGATTTATGGGCTGACGCGCAACACTGGCCCTGCCGAACTGGCCCGCGCCGCGCTTGAAAGCGTGGGCTATCAGACCCGCGATCTTATCGAAGCGATGCATGCCGATTGGCAAGGCGAAGGCGTCCAACCGACCCTGCGCGTTGACGGCGGGATGAGCGCATCTGATTGGGCGATGCAGTTCCTTGCTGATATTATCGGTGCGTCCGTGGACCGACCAGAGGTGTTGGAAACCACCGCGCTGGGGGCTGCATGGCTTGCCGGACAGCATGTTGGTTTGTATCCGGCAAAGACCGAGTTCGCAGAGCGCTGGCGTTGCGAACGCACGTTTGAAGCGGCAATGCCTGATGCCCAACGCACCAGACGCTATGACGCGTGGAAAAAAGCGGTGACCGCCACAATGTCGGTCACCAGCTAACAAAAAGGGCGGCAAGGTCTACACCTGCCGCCCTTTTCTATTCTGATGCATTCGCGCCTTAAGCTGCGTCACGCTTTGGGTTTTTGCCCATGATGATCATCGACAGGATATCGTCTTCGGTCACGTCTTCGACGCGTTCGTTACCGATCATCTGACCGTTTTTCATGACAGACACACGGTCACACAGTTCCATCATTTCACGTGTATCGTGACTGATTAGAAAGATGCCCAAGCCTTGGGCTTTTAGTTCTTTGATCAGATCAGCAACCATCGCAGTTTCATGGACACCCAACGCAGCGGTTGGTTCATCCATGATCAAAATGCGCGCATTGAAATACACCGCACGGGCAATCGCAACTGACTGGCGTTGACCGCCTGAAAGTGACCGAACAGGCTCAGAGAAACGCTGAAAGTTGGGGTTCAAACGCGCCATGATCTTGCGCGATTCAGCTTCCATCTTTGCATCGTCAACTAACCCCAAAGGCGTTGTGATTTCACGACCTAAGAATAGGTTTGACGCGGCATCAAGGTTATCCGCCAGCGCAAGCGTCTGAAAGATCGTTTCGATGTTTTGCGCACGTGCATCACGCGGATTGTTGATCTCGACCTTTTTGCCATCGACAAAAATCTCGCCCTCGTCGGCCTTATAGGCACCAGCTAGGATTTTGATCAGCGTCGACTTACCCGCACCATTGTGGCCCAACAGACCAACAACTTCGCCAGGCATCAGGCTAATTGATACGTTATCAACCGCCTTGATACCGCCGAAACGGATAGAGATGTTCTTCATTTCAAGAAGTGGCGTAGTCATTATACGTCTCCCGTTTTGCGACGATATACGATGTCAATCCAGACGGCGAAGACCAGAACTGCACCAACAACGATGTTTTGCAGCGGGCTATCGACACCGACCATACCCATGCCAGATGTCAACGACTGCATGATCATCGCACCCAAGATAGCACCGTAAATCGTACCAGCGCCACCGGCCAAGGCCGTACCACCGATAACGGCAGCCGCGATGACACGCAGTTCGTCCAGCGTACCGATATCGGTCGTGTGCGACTGCAAACGCGCCTGCGCAACGATTGCCGATAGGCCACACAGGAAGCCCATGATTGCGAAAATCTTAACCGTCAGGAGCCGAGTATTGATCCCGGACAATTCTGCGGCATCTGGGTTACCACCCGTAGCAAAGATGTAACGGCCAAGGCGCGTTTTCTTGGCGACAACGGTCATAACAACGGCAACGACAATCAAGATCATAACCGAAATCGGCAGACCGTGTCCTTGCGTAAAACCTTCGGGCATCACTTCGCCGCGTGCCTCGAAAATGCGACGCATTTTGCCTTTGGGAATGTTGTACGCGTTCAACGTCGCCACAAATCCCAAGATCGCAACAACGAATACACCGGCAATTGTGCCATCCGCCCAAAGTGGCTTGGTTGGGAAACCATGTTCGGTCCGGTTACGGCGCGCTTTGTAAACGCTCCATACAGCGGCAAGTGACGCCACAATACCGACAATCCAGCTCCAGAATTCACCCAGCGTACCTTCGGCGCCACCAAGCAGATTAAAGGTGGGGTCCAGCGGCGCAATTGTTTGGCCTTCAGTCAAGAACCAGCCTGAATACCGCCAAACCATAAAGCCACCCAGCGTGACGATAAATGCGGGGATCTTTTGGTATCCAACCAACACGCCATTAAACGCACCGATCAAAGTACCAATCAGCAAGCCTGAGATAACAGCAAGCGGGGCAATCCACGGCGACCCAAGTTCAAAACCAAAGTAACCTGGCAACCAACGCGCTTGCATCATCGCGATGACAGCAGAACAAATCGCGAGCAATGCACCAACAGATAGGTCAATGTTACGGGTCACAATGACGAAAACCATGCCCGTCGCCATGATCGCAACTGATACGGTCTGCACGGTTAGGTTAAAAATATTCCGAGGCGTCAGAAAGTTCCCCCCGGTTGCGATGCTAAAGCCGATCGCGATCGCGATTAAGGCCCCAATCATACCAAGCAAACGTGCATCAAGCTCGAGGCTTTGGAAAATGTTTCGTTTCGTCTGGGCCGGGGTAGATCCAGAAGGTTGGGTGCTATCAGTCATATGCTGTCCCGCGTTTTCGATTTTTAAGGTGTTAGAGCGGATGCGCCGCCCCGATATACATCGGAGCGGCGCGCTCAACTCACAGATTAACTGCGATTAGTTACAAGGTGCCGGGCCGTTTTCGACGCCTTGGCACAGTGCTTCTTGTGTGATCCAACCCGCGTCAACGACGACTGACAGGTTGTCAGCTGTTACCGGAACTGGCGACAAGAATACTGCGTTCATGTCGTTGCCGCCCGGTGTTGTGAATGTCACAGCGCCATCAACATCAGCAGGTGCAGTACCGCCCGCAAGCGCGACAGCGATTTCACCAGCTGCTTTACCCAGTTCACGTGCATCTTTCCAGACGGACACAGTTTGTGTACCCGCAGCAACGCGGTTCAGCGCAGCGTGGTCACCATCTTGACCAGAGACAGGAATACCCTGCATCCCCTGCGCTGTCAGCGCAGCAACCGCACCACCAGCAGTACCGTCGTTAGACGCGACAACAGCATCAACGTTGTTGTCTTGCGCTGTCAGGATTTGCTCCATGTTGCGCTGTGCGTTCGCAGGCTGCCAACCATCAGTGTACGCTTCACCAACGATAGTGATCGCGCCAGAATCGATTGCGGCTTGCAGTACTTCTTGCTGACCGCCGCGCAGAAAGTCTGCGTTTGGATCAGTCGGCGACCCTTTGATCATCACGTAGTTACCTGTCGGCTGAACAGCCAAGACAGCAGCAGCTTGCAGGCGACCAACTTCGATGTTGTCGAAAGTCAGGTAAAACGCACGGTCATCTTCGATCAGACGGTCGTAGGCAACGACAGGGATGTCTTCGTCAACAGCAGCCTGAACCGCAGGAATAACAGCCTGAGTATCTTGGCCAAGAACGATCAGCGCATCAACGCCCTGTGCAATCAGGTTTTCGATGTCTGTCAGTTGTTTCGCAGCAGATGACTGTGCATCAGCTGAAACATATTCAGCGCCGGCAGCTTCCAAAGCCGCTTTGATAGCACCTTCGTCTGTCTTCCAACGCTCTTCTTGGAAGTTGGACCAGCTCACGCCAACGGTCATTGAGTGACCTTCTGCAAACGTCATAGTTGCCGGCATTGCCGCAGCCATCGCTGCAGCGATAATAACATATTTGTTCATTTGATATCCTCCCAGAACTCGGCCTTCGAGGGCCGTAACATGCGGAAATATGGCTAGCGCTAACAGTTTTGTCAAACTGATAAAGAGCGTTGTAATCATTGAAAAATATTTATATCAACTTACGCTGCCCTATCGAAGCCAGGGGGCATTTGCATCGTATCAGCGGTGACTGCAAGAGGGAAAAACAATGTCTGTAAATAATACATTTCGCGCAATCCCCCCCCGCATCAAGCAGCTACTTATGGAAAGACAAGATGCGATCACACGCCTAACATCCTGCGATTTTTGCAAGCTGATCATAGCGTTAACCTTTGCAGTGGCAACACAGGCAGCTCATGCGCAACCTCGCTTTGTCAACCGTGACTATAGCCTTAAGCCCGAACATATCTATGCTGGTGGCTGGGAGCATTTCGTAGGTGGCGGCGTCGCCATTTTTGACTGCAATAACGATTCTCTTCCCGAGGTCTTCGCGGCGGGTGGCGCGAACCCCGCGCAACTTTTTATTAACACCTCAAAGGCTGACATCGCCTTTACCTCCGGCAATATTGAACCGATTCTCGCCGTGACGGGTGCATATCCAATCGATATAGACAGCGACGGCATTGTTGACCTTATGGTACTGCGTAACGGACCCAACGTACTTTTGCGGGGGCAAGGTGACTGTCAATTCAGCGATGCAACTGACACATTCAACCTCCCCAAAGATAACCGTTGGTCCACAGCCTTTTCAGCCACATGGGAAGACAATCAGACGCTACCGACACTGGCCATTGGCAACTATGTTGATGCAAAAGACCCCGACGGGCCGTTTGGAACCTGCGACACGAATTGGCTCTTGCGCCCCGAAGGCGATCACTATGGCGCAACTACCGCGCTTACCCCCGGCTTTTGCCCGCTTTCGATGTTGTTTTCAGACTGGCAACGTTCTGGTAATCCAATGCTGCGGATATCGAACGACCGCCAGTATTATGTTCGTGACGGATACGAACAGATGTGGGCACTCGACCCGCTGCGCGAGTTTGGTAAAGATGACGGCTGGCCGGTGCAGCGTATCTGGGGCATGGGCATCGCAAGCCGTGATGTATCCGGCAATGGTAAGCCCGATGTCATGCTCACCTCAATGGGTGATCAGGTGCTGATGTTCAACGACGGCCAGCAATTCGCTCCTGTCCCTTATGCGACAGGAACCTACGCGCAACGCCCATTTACTGGCGACGACGGGCGCCCATCAACTGGTTGGCATGCCGAATTCGCTGACATCAACAATGACGGTTTGGCAGATTTATTCATCGCCAAAGGCAATGTCGATCAGATGCCGGGCCTAGCAATGCTAGATCCTAACAACTTGCTGATGCAAAACCCTGATGGCACGTTCACCGAGACCGCCGGTATCGCAGGTATTGGCACGACCGAACGGTCCCGCGGAGCCGGACTGGCCGATTTGAACGCAGACGGACTACTGGATATCGTCGTCGTCAACCGCCGCGCACCATTGGAAATTTGGCAAAACACGAGCGTTGATACCGGCCACTGGATCGCCATAGACCCACGTCAAACTGATACAAACACCTTCGCAATCGGAGCCTTCGTCGAGCTCCGCACAGCAGACGGAACACAAACCATCGAACGCACAGTCGGCGGCGGACATGTCAGCGGCAGCCTCCTCCCCCTGCACTTCGGGATTGGCGCGCATGAAACTGCAGAGGTCAGGGTGATCTGGCCAGATGGGACAATCAGCGCGTGGGAGACGATTAGCGCGGATCGGATGATCCAAAAAATCCGACGCTAAACAATGTTCAACTGTTGCTGTGTGGGCTTAGTCGAATCTGACTATCAGCCCTAAAGCACAACATGGGGAAGGGGTTTTGACACCATCTCATATGTCGTTTCTCTAATTCTCACGCTCACAAAATGTGAGCAAAAAGGAATTAGTGCAGTTCTTCCGGTAAGATAGTATACCAATCACTTGGGTCCGGATTATCAACTGGGATTTCTTCACTGAGAAGTAGTTTACCTGCGAAATTCCTTATTTTTGCCCACATTGGTTCAGTTTTAAGCTCAGAATTCTTCCAGTTCTTTGGGGTCCCATCATCTATTCTAGATCGTAGCAATTTATCGATTTCAATCACCTCCTCAGGAAACCCAAGAAGCAACGTGTAACTTCCACCTGTTTCCATTTCTGTGAAAGCAGTCATCCACGATTGAATAATCGCAAGTGGTATGTCGTCGATATTCCACCGACCATCATTAATTAATGTTTCAGCGGGCTGAGCCATTAATTGAAGAACAAAAACTTGATAGTGTTTCAAATTGTTTTTACTCACCGAGGGTCTTGCCAATTACCAACATTGATAAATGCTCCTCGCTAGCATTAAAAAACACAAGTTTTTTTCCGACGGTTTACAGACAGGTTTGGCGCTTGCTAATCGGGGTATCCCCCCTCTTAGCGACCGCCTAAGGGGAGCGCCGATTTGAACAAAAAAGGGCGCTCCAAACGGAACGCCCCATCTATCAATCAATCGTCTAGAACAAACGTGATTTTCAGAACGACACGGTATTCTTGGATTTCACCGTCTAAGACCGTGACCTTCTGATCTGCAACCCATGCACCAGTAATGCCCTTCAGCGTTTTTGACGCGCGCTTAACGCCGTTTTCGACTGCATCATCAAATGACTTTGATGAGCTTGAGATGACTTCTGTGACCTTAGCAATAGACATAACTTTACCTCTTAGATGTTTGGCCTCTGAGTGAAAACACTCTAAACTACTCAACCGTGGCGACAAGTTCTAACAAGGTCGGTCCCAAATCTCGGACGATTAATGCCACTCCGCGCGGGTTTGGGTGCAGCCCATCTGCCTGAAGCAAAGCACCCAGTTGCGATGGATCACTTGCCTGCGCGCGCATTCCGCTCAGCATGTCAGGGTACAACGGAACGTCGTATTTTTCCGCGAGTTCGACATAGTTCCGCTCAAACGCCGTTTCATAGTCGGGTCCGTAATTCGCCCCAACATCCAGCCCGACCAAAAGCATGCGAACACCTGCGGCCTGCCCTGCGGCCAAGATCGCATCTAGGTTATCGCGGCTTACCTGTGGGTCGATCCCCCGTAGATAGTCGTTGCCACCAAGTGCAATGATCATCGCATCAACATCCGGGGTCAGTGTCCAATCGACCCTGCTACGCCCGCCTGCCGTTGTGTCGCCGGACACACCCGCGTTAATCAAACGCACGTCGGCCCCTTGTTCATTCAGCCAAGCTTGCATTTGAGCCACAAACCCATCGCTTTGTTGCAGCCCATAACCCGCCGTCAGACTGTCACCCAATGCAGCAATCGTGACAGTTTCGGCCTGAACAGAACCAGTTGTTAGTAAAACCGCGATAGTAAGGTTGCGCAGCCACCGTGACGCACCATATCCATTAGACCAGATTTGACCAAAGGCCGCCTGCATGACCGATCCTGTTCTATCCATTTCCGACACTAATCTTTCACTTGATGGGAATGCGGGGCGCGTCGATATTCTGCACGACATATCACTTGATGTCGGGGTTGGGGAAACATTGGGCCTTGTTGGGCCAAGTGGGTCGGGCAAGTCGTCACTCCTTATGCTTATGGGCGGGCTGGAACAGGCTACGTCTGGCAGCATCGTGGCGCTTGGCCAAGAGCTAACGACGATGAACGAAGACCAGCTTGCGCGCTTTCGCAGGGACAATATGGGGGTGGTGTTCCAATCTTTCCACCTGATCCCGACGATGACGGCGCTAGAAAACGTCGCTACACCACTGGAACTGGCCGGTGCGGCGGATGCCTTTGGACGGGCAGAGGCCGAATTGCAGGCGGTGGGGCTTGGCGACCGGATCAATCATTATCCCAGCCAAATGTCGGGCGGTGAACAACAGCGCGTCGCGCTTGCCCGCGCATCAGCCCCACGCCCTCGGATTTTGCTGGCTGACGAACCTACTGGCAATCTTGACGAAACGAATGGTCAGGCGATTATGAGTCTGCTGTTTGATCTGCGCGACAAACACGGCGCCACGCTGATCATGGTAACCCATGCACCAGAATTGGCCGCGCGTTGTGACCGCGTTGTACGGTTGCGTGACGGTCGGATCGAAACTCAAGCACAGGCCGCAGAATGAGCATCCGGATCGCATCGCGCTTTGCCATGCGCGAACTGCGCGGTGGCCTGCGTGGTTTTCGTGTTTTTCTGGGCTGCCTTGCGCTGGGTGTGGCTGCAATTGCTGCCGTTGGCACCGTGCGTGCCGGGATCGAGGCCGGACTAAAACGCGACGGCGCGGCCCTTTTGGGGGGCGATGCCGAGGTCGAGTTCACCTATCGCTTTGCCCGAGATACAGAGCTGGAGTGGCTGAACAGCATCGCTGATCACATCTCGGAAACCGTTGATTTCAGGTCGATGGCCGTTGTGGGGGATGAACGCGGGCTTACCCAAATTCGCGCGGTTGATGACCTATATCCACTGATTGGGTCGGTCACCCTAGACCCGCCAATGCCCTTAGCAGACGCACTGGCCGATTATGGCGGCGTGATGGAGCGTGTTCTTGCGGACCGTCTTGGCCTGAAACCCGGTGATGGATTTCGGTTGGGCACACAAGATTTCACGCTTCGCGCCTTTCTGGACCGTTACCCCGACAATGCGGCTGGTGGCTTTGGCCTAGGGCCGCGCACAATCGTTCTAACAGACGCTTTGTCGAATTCTGGGCTGCTGAACGAAGGTACGTTGTTTTCCACCAATTACCGGCTGGATCTGCCTGATGGGGCCAATCTGCCCGCATTGCGCCGTGATGCTATGCGCCAATTTCGCGACGTTGGATTACGCTGGCGCGATAGTCGGCGGGGCGCCGGTGGCACGGCACAATTTGTAAATAGGATTGGCGCGTTTCTGATCCTTGTTGGCTTGTCCGGGTTGGCGGTTGGCGGCGTGGGCGTTTCCGCCGCAGTAAGGGCTTACCTCGCAGGTAAGACAAACGTTATCGCGACGCTAAAAACACTGGGTGCAACTAGGGCGACCATCTTTCAGACCTACTTTATCCAGATCGGCGTACTCGCGCTGTTTGGTATCTGTATTGGCTTAGTCTTGGGCGCGGGTCTGCCAGTATTGTTCGCGCCAGTGATCGAGGCACGCCTGCCCATCCCTGCAGTTTTCAAAGTCTATTCACAGCCGTTAATCGAGGCAGCCGTTTACGGTGTTCTTGCCGCGCTGATCTTTACACTATGGCCACTTGCCAAGACCGAAGACATCCGCGCAGCGACCCTGTTCCGCGATGCCTTAGGCAGTGCCAGAACGCTGCCGCCACGAAAGTACCTAAGCACATTAACTGCATTGGTCATCGTACTCGTCGCGGCTGCGGTCAAGTTTTCTGGAACAGCGTTCCTTACACTGTGGACGGCAGGAGGCATCGCAGGGTCGCTGTTTATCCTTGTAATCGCGGCGATCATAATCCGCTGGGTTGCACGACGGCTGCGCACAACGGCAAGAGGCCGCCCTGCCCTACGGTTGGCGCTTGGCTCCATTGGCGCACAAGGTGGCGAGGCCACTTCGGTGGTTCTTTCGCTTGGGCTTGGGCTAACCGTCCTTGCCTCGGTTGGGCAGATCGACGGGAATTTGCAGCAATCGTTCACAGACGAATTGCCTGCCGTGGCCCCAAGCTATTTCTTTGTCGATATTCAACCGGATCAAATCGACGGATTTAACGCGCGGCTGGATGGTGACCCAGCCGTCAATAAAGTTGAAACCGCCCCAATGCTGCGCGGCGTGATCACGCAGATCAACGGCCAATCGGCCCAAAGAGCAGCTGGCGGGCATTGGGTCGTTCAAGGGGATCGCGGCATCACCTACGCCGATGGCCAACCAACCGGGACTGAGGTCACCGCAGGTGAATGGTGGGCCGAAGGCTATGACGGCCCGCCCCAAATCAGCTTTTCCCAAGAAGAAGCAGCCGAGATGGGGTTGGAACTGGGCGACACGATGACCGTGAACGTGTTGGGCCGCGACATCACCGGAACGATCACCAGCTTTCGCAATGTCACATGGGAAGACGCCGGAATTGGGTTTGTCCTTGCGCTAAATCAGGCCGCACTGGCAGGTGCGCCGCATAGCTGGATCGCGACGGTCTATGCAGAAGAACAGGCCGAGGCTGCAATCCTTCGCGACCTCGCCACGGCCTATCCTAACATCACAGCAATCCGCATACGTGACGCAATTGACCAAGTCATAGAACTGATCGGCGGGATCGCGGCCGCAACGCGATATGGCGCTTTGATCACGCTGATTACCGGGTTCTTGGTACTTATCGGCGCAGCCGCAGCCGGAGAACGTGCCCGCACATTTGAGGCCGCAGTGCTAAAGACGCTTGGCGCATCGCGTCGGCGCATTCTGATCAGTTTCGCGCTGCGATCCGCCCTGCTGGGGTTTGCCGCAGGGATCGTCGCATTGGGCGCTGGCATTCTAGGCGGATGGGCGGTCATGACCTACATCATGGAAGCAAGCTTTAGCGTCATCTGGCCGAATGCATTTCTCATTATCATCGGTGGAATTCTTGCGTCTACGCTGGCGGGCCTTGGCTTTGCTTGGCGATCACTGGCCGCGAAACCTGCCCAAATCTTACGAGCACGCGAATGAACGATCCAGCATTCTTTGGTTACGGTAGCCTCGTGAATCTATCCACGCATGATTACCAAGAACCACGCCCGGCAGTTTTATCCGGGTGGCGGAGGGTCTGGCAAAGCACGACGACACGTGAAGTGGCCTATTTATCCGTCATCCCTGACGATCAAAGTGAAATCGCAGGTGTTGTTGCTCGTGTACCCAATGCGGATTGGGCCGCGCTTGATGAACGCGAAGCGGCGTATCGGCGACATGATGTAACGGAGCAAACCAAACACAACGGCCTGCAAACTGCGACCGCAGTGTACCAAGTTAATAAAACGCTTCATGCCGCGCCGTCGGTCTCGCATCCGATCTTGCTAACCTATTTGGATGTTGTGGTGCAGGGATATCTACAAATGTTCGGCACCGCTGGTGTTGCCGCATTTTTCGAAACTACTGATGGCTGGGGGCCAGTTTTGGATGACCGAAGCGCACCGCGCTATGCGCGTCACCAAAAACTAAACAAGGGCGAAACCGCCCTTGTTGATCGTCATCTACGAAACGTGACCCGGGCTTAGCCCAGCGTCGGTTTAACCTGCAAAAGCGGCATAACGTCTGCCATCTCTGGTCCGCGTTCTAGCCCGGTGACCGCCTTGCGCAACGGCATGAAAAGACCGCGACCTTTGCGACCAGTTTCGGTTTTCACAAGGTTCGTCCAATTTCCCCAAGTCTCGCTCGTGTAAGGTGGGTTGTCCAACAGATAGAACGCCTGAGAGATGAATTCACGATCCTCATCATCGACAAGCGGCGTCGCACCATCGCGGAATAGGTCCCACCAACCAGCGACTTCACCAAGTGTATTGATGTTGTCACGAACGACTTTCCAGAATGGCTCGGCCAATTCGTCCGGTACGCCAGCTGCGCTGATCGTGTCGGCAACAGCTTCATGAGAAAGTGTTGCAAGGTGGCGTGCAGTCAGCGGGCCAAGGTCAGCAGCATCAAATTTTGTCGGTGCAGATCCAAACTTGGAAATATCAAACCCGGCGATCACTTCGTCGATATTCGCGCGCAATTCCACAGGATCAGATGATCCAAGACGTGCCATCAGCGACAAAACGGCCTCGGCTGCGATACCAGATTCACGCAAATCACGCAGCGCCAATGTGCCAAGACGTTTCGAAAGCGCCTCGCCTTGGGGGCCGGTCAGCAGCGAATGGTGTGCAAAGCGTGGCGGGGTGCCGCCCAGCGCTTGCATGATCTGAATTTGCGTTGCCGTGTTGGTCACGTGATCTGACCCACGCACAACATCGGTGATTTCCATTTCGACATCATCAACGACCGACGCCAGAGTATACAGAATTTGGCCACCGTTTTTGAACAGCACAGGATCGCTCACGGATGACGCATCAATAGAGATGTCACCGATAATCCCGTCGTTCCATTCGATCCGTTCCAGATCCAGCTTAAAGCGCCAATGCGAACCGCGTTCAGCGCGCAGCGCGTCTTTTTCAGCTTCTGTCAGCGACAGTGCTGCGCGGTCATAAACCGGCGGCTTGCCCATGTTCAGCTGCTTCTTGCGCTTAAGGTCCAGTTCAACTGGTGTTTCAAAGCATTCGTACAAACGGCCCATCTCGATTAGGCGCTGTTTGGCGATCTCGTAACGGTCCATTCGCAGTGACTGGCGCTCAACCCGATCCCACTTGATACCCAGCCATGTAAGATCGGCTTTGATACCTTCGACGTATTCCTCTTTGGAACGCTCGCCGTCGGTGTCGTCAATACGTAGTACAAACTGACCACCATTCTGACGTGCGATCGCATAGTTGAATAGCGCAGCGCGCAAGTTACCGATGTGTATCCATCCAGTTGGCGATGGGGCGAATCTCGTGACTGTCATAACGCATTCTCCTGTTGGCACGCCCTTCTCATACTAGGTGCGGTTTGTCTACCGTTGGGGCAGTTTCGCCAAGGTTTGGCACAGGTAAACGCCACACCAAAAGTGCCAGCAAGAAGAAAACCGTCGTCGAAAACATGATCGCAAGCGAGAACCCGTGCGTGTAAACCGCTGCCGGATCCAACGCACCGGGCAATTCCCGCTGCACCGTGGCAAAGAACAACTCGCCCATGACGGCCAGCCCAAGCGCGCCGCCAACTTGGACAAATGCCTGCATCGCACCTGAGGCAGACCCAGTATCCTGGCCGTCGACATGCGATAAAACTGTCTGAAATAGCGGCGAAACTGCTGTCCCCAGACCAATACCCGCAATAATCAGCGCAGGCGTCAGTGCGATGCGCGACAGCTCCTCGCCCGCGCCTGGGATCAAAAACTGAAGTGCGGTCATCCCGCCGCCCATCATCAAGGCTCCGGCGCAAACGCGTTCGCGGGGAAAGCGCACGCCAAGTTTACCCGAGATAAACGACGCAATCAGCACCCCAACAGAGAACGGAAGCGTGGTGATCCCAGATTCGAGAGGGGTCAGCCCGTTCCCCACCTGCAGCAACATTGCCAATGTCAAAAAGAACCCCGGCATCCCTGAAAACAACATCGTCGCAAGGCCAACACTTCGGACAAAGCCGGAATTCTCAAGCAAGCTCGCGGGGACCAATTGTGGGCGACCATTCGCAGCTTGGGTCTTTTGCCACGTCACAAAAGCATAGATGAGCGGTAGTGATGCGACCATCATAGCCCAACACCACCATGGCCAACCGACCTGACGCCCTTCGATCAAAGGAAAAAGGACAAGTAGCAGCGCCACAGCTGCAATCCCGATACCGATAAAATCAAGCCGCAGCGCCTTATTTCCTTCTAAGGACGGCACAAACCTTAGGGTCGCGACAATCGCAATGATCCCGACAGGGATATTCACTAGGAAAATGGGACGCCAATCAAGGCCCCACAGATCGACAGCAATCAACATCCCGCCAATCAGTGGCCCCGCAACCGACGCCAACCCAGCAGACAAGCCAAACAACGCAAAAGCCAGCCCGCGTTCACGTGGCGGAAATAGTGCCGGGACAATGGCCATCGTTTGCGGGATCATCATCGCCCCACCGATGCCTTGAATGACACGCGCCCCAACTAAGGTCCCGATGCTAGGTGCCATCCCACATAGCGTCGATCCAACCGTGAACACGCATACCCCTGACAAAAACATGCGCCGCCGTCCAACAACATCGCCAAGCCGCCCCATCGGCAACAAAAGCAAGGCAAAGGTTAGAATATAGACAGCAACGACCCATTCGATCTGACTATCGGTCGCATCAAATGCGTGTTGCATACTGGGAAGGGCGACGTTGACGATGCTCACGTCTAGAAGGTTGATAAAGTTGGCCATCAACAAAGCAGCCATCGCGACCCAACGGCCAGGAAGCAATGCGGGTTCGTCTGGTGCAGTCATTTGGGAATACCTAAGGCTAAATGAAAATCGGCGCTGCAGTGCAGCGCCACGGCTAAGACTTAATCCTTCAACACGTTATGTCTACGGCAAAATAGGCGTGTTCACTCGGCCGTGATGGGCCAACGTCTGCCTAAATCATCAATCCCCGCTTGGATAAGTTCGGCAAGCACGTCGATATCAATATCCGACAGTTTATTGATATACAGGCATGACTTGCCCAATTTGTGTTTACCCAAACGCCCTAAGATTACGCTAAAATCTGTGTATCCCGGCATGATATAGATAACCAAATTTGCTTTGCGCGGGCTAAATCCCGTGGCCAAAAAATTGCCTTCGCGGCCGCTGTCGTAAGTATAGTGATATTGCCCATACCCAATAATTGAGGGGCCCCACATCCGAGGCGGCCAGCCAGTGATTTTTTGGAATAATGCATCCAACGCAACCGCATCGTCGCGTTTGCGATGTGGCTCAACCGTTGTAATGAACTCTGAAACCACCTGAGCAGTGGGTTGGGTTTTGTTGTCGGCCATGCCGCAACTTAACCCAAACCCTGCAATTTGTCATTTATTGTCACGCCACCGGTTCACAATCGGATAACGACGATCAAGCCAGAACGCCCGGCTTGACAGTCTCGGACCAGGTGCCGACTGGAAACGCTTGTATTCGCTTATGTAGATCAGATGCTCTACTCGTTTGACGGTGTCGCGATCATAGCCAGCGGCGACGCAATCCGCGACGGACGCTTCATCATCGACCAGCATCGTTAGGATACCATCCAGAATGTCGTAAGGCGGCAAGCTGTCTTCGTCCTTTTGATCAGGACGCAGTTCAGCCGATGGCGGCTTGTCGATGATCGCAACGGGAATCACTTCTCCCTCTGGGCCTTTCATCCAATCGCGGTGGTTTGCGTTCCGCCAGCGGCATGTTTCAAAGACGCGCGTTTTATACATGTCTTTGATCGGGTTATATCCGCCCGCCATATCGCCATAGATCGTGGCGTAACCAACTGCGACTTCGGATTTATTGCCCGTCGTCAAAAGCATCTCGCCAAACTTGTTTGACTGCGCCATCAGCAGCAGCCCACGAATACGGGACTGAATATTTTCTTCGGTCAGATCGGAAGGCATGTCGCCAAACAATGGGGCCAAGGCCTCGGTCACTGCGGCGCGCGGGCCCGCGATATTGACGATATCATATTTCACGCCCAGCGCATCCGCCGCCTTCGCCGCATCGTCCAACGACCCTTGCGATGTATATTCAGACGGAAGCATCACACAGCGCACGTTTTCAGCTCCCAGCGCATCGGTCGCAATCGCGGCAACAATCGCACTGTCAATTCCGCCTGATAGGCCTAACAGAACCTTCTTGAAACCAGTCTTGCGCATATAATCACGCAAACCGATAACCATCACCTGATAATCTTGGGCGATGTCGTCGGGCAACGTCGCCATTTCACCCGGTAACGCTTCCCACCCGTCATCAGTCTGTTTGAAATCGACATGAGAAATCGCGCTTTGTAAAACAGGCATTTGCATGGCCAGCTTACCACCTCGGTTCAAAACGAACGATCCGCCGTCAAACACCTGATCATCCTGTCCACCAACCATGTTGATGTAGACCAGTGGAACGTCATTTTCGACGACACGCGCGACCATATTATTTAAGCGGATTGGGAACTTATTGCGAAAGTAAGGTGACCCATTGGGGACCACCAAAATTTCCGCCCCGGTTTCAACCATGGCCTCGGCGACATCAGGATACCATGCATCTTCGCAAATCGGGCTACCAAGACGCGGACCATCCGAAACCACATAGGGGCCAGAAATATCATCACTCTTAAACAGGCGCACTTCGTCGAAGACATTAAAGTTCGGCAGGAAATGTTTCTTCATCCGCGCCACGACTTCGCCGCCACGTAAAATAAAGTAGCAATTGTATAGACGATCTTCGTCAAACTGCGGGCCACCAATCGCAAGCGCCGGGCCATCGGCGCAATCAGCAGCAAGCAACATGATATGCGCCATGGCATCGGCAACAAACGCAGGCTTTTGAACCAAGTCTTGCGTCTGATATCCAGTGATGAACATTTCAGGCAATGCGACCATGTCTGCACCTGCTTCACGGCCGGCCGCCCATGCATCACGCGCAAGCTGCGCATTGCCGGACAGATCACCAACGGCGGGATTCAGCTGAGCCATCGTAAGGCGGAACATTTTCGTCATAGTTTTGTCCTAATTCACCGCAATTTATGTAGCAGAATGACGCGTATTAGAAAGACGGCTGCAAAACAATGCATGCATTGTGCAACCTTAACCGTTGTCAGGATGCAGCACCTTTCATAAGCTGCAGTGCGAGCAAGTGATCGGAGTACACGAATGAAGACGTTTGGATTACCAAAGACAATGGCGGTGGCCCTGCTTACGGTTGGGTTGGCGACTAGCGCACATGCGCAAACAGTCCAAACAAAGCAATATGACGACGGCGGCGTCTACGAAGGTGAATTCCTTGATGGAAAGCAGCACGGTACCGGGACTTACCGTCTTCCTACGGGCTATGAATACACGGGCGAATGGGTCAATGGCGAAATCCGCGGCCAAGGGATTGCACGCTTTGCAAATGGATCCGTCTATGAGGGCGAATTCGTTGCAGGCAAGCCAGAAGGCAAAGGTCGAATCACATTTGCAGATGGCGGGACATTCGAAGGTGACTGGGTCGATGGAAACATCACCGGCCAAGGGGTTTCAAATTACGCAAACGGCCTGACCTACGAAGGCGAATTCCGCAACGCGATGTACCACGGCACTGGCACAATGACGAGCGAAAGCGGCTATGTGTACACAGGCGAGTGGGTCAATGGCATCAAAGAAGGCCAAGGGCGAATCACTTATCCTGATGGCGCCGTGTACGAAGGCTCGCTTGTCGCGGGCGAACGTGATGGCATCGGTACAATGACTATGGCGGATGGCGTTATCTACAGCGGTGAATGGGTGGATGGCCAAATTCAGGGCCAAGGCAAGTTGACCCAAACAAATGGTGATGTCTACGACGCCAACTTCGTCGAAAGCAAACGCGAAGGTGAAGGCACCGTTACTTACGCAAATGGCGACGTTTACACAGGTATGTTTGCAAACGATCAACGTCACGGAACGGGAACCCTGCGCGGCGCGGATGGTTATGTTTATGTAGGTGACTGGGTCGAAGGCCAAATCGAAGGTAGCGGCGAAGCTACCTACCCCGACGGTTCAGTCTATGTCGGCAGCTTTGTCGATGATCTCGCGCATGGCACGGGTATAATGACATACCCAGACGGATCGACCTACGAAGGTGACTGGGACAACGGTGTAATCAGCGGCTCGGGCGTTGCGACATTCATCAATGGTCTGGTTTACGAAGGCGAATTCCTGAATGCTAAAAACCATGGCCAAGGCAAAATGACGTATACCGATGGCTACACCTACGAAGGGCAATGGTCCGAAGGTCAGCGCAATGGCATGGGGCGCGCGGTCTATGCTGACGGCACCATTTACATCGGTGAATTTTCAAACAACCAGCGCAATGGCAAAGGCGAGATCACTCTTCCGGATGGCTTTAACTTTGTTGGCGACTGGAGCGAAGGCATGATCAATGGTCAAGGTCTTGCAACCTATGCCAACGGCGACGTCTATGAAGGTGCATTTGTGCGCGGTCGCCGCGAAGGAGAAGGCACGATGACCTATGCAACAGGCCAAGAAAGCACTGGCATTTGGTCGGACGGCGCGTTGGTTTCTGAAACAACCGAATAAAACGGCGAAAACCATGACAAAGCCGCGCCCTTGATAATCAAAGGCGCGGCTTTGTCGTTTCGCTATACTGGTTCTTGTGCATCTAAGCGCGATAGCCAGTCTGCAGCATCTGACAATATTGTCGTCTGTTTTTCGTCGTCAAAGCGATCCCACACACGATAGATATTCCCCATTCGCCCATTACCAGAAAACCGGTCGCGATGGCGGTGCAGAAAGTCCCAGTACAAAATATTGAACGGGCAGGCTGTTGGCCCAGCCTTGTCTTGAACGCGGTAACTGCACGTTCCGCAATAGTTCGACATCTTGTGAATGTAATTCCCAGACGAAACATATGGCTTTGACGCGATAATCCCGCCATCAGCAAATTGGCTCATCCCGATGACGTTCGGTGCTTCAACCCACTCAAAGGCATCAGCATAGACCGCCAAATACCATTGGTGAACCTGTTCGGGGTCCAATCCGGCCAACAACGCGAAATTCCCGATAACCATAAGGCGTTGAATATGATGCGCATAAGCTTCTTCGCGGGTCTGGGCCACGGATTGCGCGACGCAGTTCATCTTGGTCTGCGCGCCCCAAAACATCGCGGGCAAAGACCGATCATGACCCAATGCATTCCGCGACGTGTAATCTGGCCCCTCTAAGAAATAGATGCCGCGCATATATTCACGCCAGCCAATGATTTGCCGTATGAATCCCTCTGCCGCGTTCAAAGGGGCATCGCCCGCACGATATGCGGCCTCAACTTTCTGACAAACTGTAATCGGGTCTAACAAGCCGATATTCATATAAAGCCCGACCACCGCATGATACAAAAATGGTTCATCCAAGAGCATCGCATCTTGGTAATCGCCGAAATGCGGCAGCCCAAACTTAAGCCAATGATCCAGATGTTCATTTGCCTGTGCAATGTCTGTCGCAAACCAGAATGGGTGGAGCGATCCAAAATTTTCACCAAACTGATCGGCAACTAATGCGATAACTTCGGCAACCACTGTGTCATGTTCAAACTGCACCGGGCCGGAATAGTGAACAGCACCGGTCGCAGGTTTGCGGTTTTCGTGATCATAGTTCCACCTCCCGCCCTCTGGCTTTGCTCCATCCATCAACAGCCCCGTTTTGCGCCGCATCTCGCGATAGAAATACTCCATCCGCAAGGCCTTGCGTCCATCGGCCCATGTTTCAAATTCAGCGTGGCTTGCCACAAACCGATCATCAGACAGGCAATGGGTCCGCAACGGCAACGCGACCAGTGCGTTGATTAACCGCCATTCCCCGGGCTCTGTGTAAACAACGCCCGCGGCATCATACTCTGCCGCGCGTCGGATAAGCTCGCCTGTGATTGACCCTGTGTTCTCTGGATCATCCAGCTGACTATATGCGACCTGCCATCCGTCTTGCCGCAGCTGTTCCGCAAATTTACGCATAGCGGCCAAAACAAGCACGATCTTTTTGGGGTGGTGCGGAACATAGGTCGCTTCGCCCATGACCTCTGACATGACGACAATATCGGTTTTTTTGTCTGCTTTGCGTAACGCGGATAACTGCTGCGATAGTTGATCACCAAGCACAAGAACAAGCCTCACCACGGCACCTCATCACCAGAATAATCATAGAACCCACCAGTCTGCTGTGGCGAGAGCCCATCAATCACATGCATCAAATCTGAAGCGGCACTGGTCGCTGCAACTGTTTTATGTCGCGCCGCATAGTTTTCGGTAAATGCCGTACGCACAGTTCCCGGATGAAGCGCGACACAAATTGTTTCTGGGTGCGTCCGCTTTAGCTCAATGGCGGCACCCCGAACGATTTGGTTCAGCGCGGCCTTGGATGCACGATAAGAATGCCATCCACCAATCTGATTATCACCAATTGACCCAACGCGCGCGGACAACACGGCAACGACCGCACGCGTATCGCGCTGTAACAACCGTGGCAAATGACGCGCAACAATCGCAGGACCAACCGCATTTACAGCAAACACACGCGCCATGGCAGAATAATCTATCGCCGAAAGGCTTTTCTCGGGCGTTTGGCCAGGCGGTGCCAGTATTCCCAACGCAACAATGATAAGATCGTAACGGTCAGTGACCTGTTCTAACATTGCATCTGCGCGATCAGGCTGTTCCACGTCAAATCCGTCTACAGATCGCGACAGGGCTGTGACCGACACTCCGCGCGCTTCTAACGCAGCTGCAAGCGCCCCACCAATACCGCCCGAGGCACCAATTATTAAAGCATTTTCCATGGCGATGATTTAGCGCGACCAAACGTTTCGACCAGTATTCGCTGATGACTTCGTTGCAATCTGGCTTTTTTGCTTTTCAACGTTGAAATCCCGCGTATAAATACCGCCATGTTCAATGCCCAACATATCGCAAACCCGCAGCGCCTTCCGGCGCCGTTTGCGCGTGGCCTTGACCTACTCCTAACTCGCCTCTGAGCGCGGCCTTGTTTGGCGCGCGTGCTCAGAGGAGTTGAGATACAGCGCTGAAAACACCCGATCAGAGTTAGGAAAAACCATGCAAGCCATTAATCTCGCGCAGAAGCTATCGCTTTTTGACAGCCATTGGGATCCCAAAGTGATCGCCAGCTATAACAACAACGATGTGATGGTCGTTAGGTTTCAGGGCGAATTCCCGTATCACAAGCACGACAACACCGACGATTTCTTTCTTGTGATCGACGGTCAGGTCACAATGGACCTTGAAGGCGCGGAAAGTGTGACTTTTAACGCCGGTGAGCTTTTCATCGTACCCAAAGGTGTCGTACATCGCCCTCGTGCAGATCAAGAAGCCAAAGTGCTGTTGATCGAACCGCAAGGTGAACCAAATTCCGGCGACGCGGATCGACCCGCCGCCCCCAAAGACCATATTTGAAGGAATGATCAGATGACCAAAGATAAAGTTCTGATTTTTGATACCACCCTGCGCGACGGCGAACAGTCACCGGGCGCGACAATGACACATGCTGAAAAGCTAGAAATTGCTGAACTGCTGGACGAAATGGGCGTCGATATTATCGAAGCTGGTTTTCCGATCGCGTCTGAAGGTGACTTTAAGGCCGTCAGCGAAATCGCTCGTTTGGCAAAAACGTCGACGATCTGTGGTCTGGCCCGCGCAAACTATAAAGATATCGACCGCTGCTGGGAGGCCGTGAAGCACGCAAAATCTCCTCGCATCCATACATTCATCGGCACGTCGCCACTGCACCGCGCCATTCCAAACCTAAACATGGATGAAATGGCCGAACGTATCCACGACACAGTCACCCATGCCCGCAACCTGTGTGAAAACGTGCAATGGTCACCTATGGATGCGACCCGCACTGAATGGGATTTCCTGTGCCGCACCGTCGAGATCGCGATAAAGGCAGGCGCGACCACAATTAACGTGCCTGACACTGTGGGCTACACCGCCCCCGTCGAAAGCGCTGATCTGATCCGCAACCTGATCGCGACCGTCCCCGGCGCGGACGAAGTAGTTTTCGCGACCCACTGCCACAACGATCTGGGCATGGCGACTGCGAACTCTTTGGCTGCCGTCGAAGGTGGCGCGCGTCAGATCGAATGTACGATCAACGGTCTGGGCGAGCGTGCAGGCAACACCGCACTGGAAGAGGTCGTCATGGCCCTGAAGGTTCGCAACGATATCATGCCCTATGAGACCGGGATCGACACGACCAAGATTATGAACATCTCGCGCCGTGTTGCGGCGGTGTCTGGTTTCGCGGTGCAGTTCAACAAAGCCATCGTTGGCAAGAACGCATTCGCCCACGAAAGCGGCATCCACCAAGACGGGATGTTGAAAAACCGTGAAACATTTGAAGTCATGAAACCCGAAGATGTTGGTCTATCTGGGACATCACTGCCACTGGGCAAGCACTCTGGCCGTGCTGCGCTGCGTGCGAAACTGAACGAGCTGGGTTTTGATGATCTGGCCGACAATCAGCTGAAAGATGTCTTTGTCCGTTTCAAAGATTTGGCTGACCGCAAGAAGGAAGTCTTTGACGACGACCTGCTGGCGCTGATGCACCAAAACAGCGGCGACGAAGATCGCCTGAAACTGAAATCGCTGCGCGTTGTTTGCGGCACCGAAGGTCCGCAAACCGCCGACATGGTGATGGAGATCGACGGCGCTGATGTTAAAACATCAGCCACGGGTGACGGCCCTGTCGATGCAACCTTTAACGCGGTCAAGGCGCTGTTCCCGCACGGTGCCCGTTTGCAGCTGTACCAAGTACAAGCGGTCACCGAAGGCACTGACGCACAGGCAACAGTATCAGTGCGCATGGAAGAAGAAGGTCGCATCGCGACGGGTCAGTCCGCAGACACCGACACAGTCGTCGCCAGCGCCAAGGCCTACATCAACGCGCTGAACCGCCTGCTTGTTCGCCGTGAACAGTCCGAGCCCGGGTACGATGTAAAGGGTGTCAGCTACAAGGATCGCTAAGGTCATCTCGACTCGAATATTGCGGGCGGCCTAATGAAGTGGGCCGCCCGCTCTCGTTTGTGTGAAGACGCAGATTTGCGCCTTGTTGCACGCGGATCACCACATAAGTTGTAAAAGTGATATGTTTTCATTTAATTACAGCGTTATATAACAAAAAATGTCGCAAAAGTTAAATCTGCGAAATGCCGCTTGGTTCATTGAATGAAGGGCTTCTATCCCTGTTCATGCCGCCGTATAACTATCGGCAATGGGCGTCACGGGACGGCGCGGCAAAAAACACAATCAGAACGGAAGACCACGAAATGGCAGGCTTCGGCGGATTATTTTCTTCAGACATCGCGATCGATTTGGGGACCGCGAACACGCTGGTCTACGTCAAAGGCAAGGGCATCGTTCTGTCAGAGCCTTCGGTTGTCGCCTACCACGTCAAAGACGGCGTGAAGAAGGTCCTAGCTGTCGGTGAAGATGCAAAACTGATGCTTGGCCGGACCCCGGGCAGCATCGAAGCCATCCGCCCAATGCGCGATGGTGTGATCGCTGACTTTGATACTGCGGAAGAAATGATCAAACACTTTATCCGCAAGGTTCACCGCCGTTCGACGTTTTCAAAACCCAAGATCATCGTCTGCGTCCCGCATGGCGCAACACCGGTCGAAAAACGTGCGATCCGCCAGTCGGTGCTTTCTGCAGGTGCGCGTCGCGCTGGCCTAATCGCCGAACCGATTGCTGCTGCAATTGGTGCTGGCATGCCGATTACAGACCCAACAGGTAACATGGTCGTCGACATCGGTGGTGGTACGACCGAGGTTGCGGTTCTGTCATTGGGTGACATCGTTTACGCCCGTTCCGTACGCGTCGGTGGTGACCGCATGGATGAGGCGATCATCAACTATCTACGCCGTCAGCATAACCTTTTGATCGGTGAAGCAACTGCAGAACGCATCAAGACATCTATCGGCACCGCACGTATGCCAGACGATGGCCGTGGCCAGTCGATGCATATCCGTGGACGCGACCTGTTGAACGGTGTCCCAAAGGAAACTGAAATCAGCCAAGCCCAAGTCGCCGAGGCGCTCGCAGAACCTGTGCAGCAAATTTGCGAAGCTGTGATGACCGCGCTGGAAGCAACGCCGCCGGATCTTGCTGCGGACATCGTTGATCGCGGTGTCATGCTAACAGGTGGCGGCGCGCTATTGGGTCAGCTTGATCTGGCGCTGCGCGAACAAACTGGCCTTGCGATTTCGGTTGCAGATGAATCGCTCAACTGTGTTGCACTTGGTACGGGCCGCGCGCTTGAGTATGAAAAACAGCTGCGCCACGTGATCGACTACGACAGCTAAGTCAGACCGGGGATAATTGCCCTTGGCAAGAGACAAGAACACCGAAGACTTTGTTACCCCGATCCGCAGATTGCTGGTTGGGGTACTTCTGCTTGCGCTGTTTGGTTTGTTTCTTGTCTGGCGGATCGACAGCCCTCGGGTAGAACGGTTTCGGGCCGCCGCGATAGACAAGGTTGTTCCATCGTTTGACTGGGCTATGGCTCCGATTAACGGCATCGTTGGGCTGGTTAGCGACTTCCAAAGCTACCAACAGCTTTCTGCACAGAACCAAGATTTGCGGCGCGAACTTCAGCAAATGAAAGCATGGAAAGAAGCCGCGCTTCAGCTTGAACAAGAAAACGCAAAGCTGCTTGATCTGAACAACGTCAGCCTTGATCCCCAGCTTACCTTCGTTACGGGCGTGGTCATCGCAGATAGCGGGTCGCCCTTTCGACAGTCTGTTTTGGTCAACGTCGGTGCACGCGATGGCATCATCGACGGCTGGCCCACGATGGACGGTATCGGTTTGGTTGGGCGCATTGCGGGCGTCGGCCAAGAGACAAGCCGCGTGATGTTGTTGACCGACACATCCAGCCGCATCCCAGTTACCATCCAGCCATCCGGGCAAAAGGCCATTTTGGGCGGAGACAACACATTGAACCCGCCGCTAGAGTTTTTAGAAGATACATCGCTCGTCCGGCCCGGTGATCGGGTGGTGTCGTCAGGGGATGGCGGTGTTTTCCCTGCTGATTTACTGATTGGTCAGGTCGCACTTGGCACAGATCAGCGCCTGCGCGTAAGGCTATCGGCGGATTACCAACGCTTAGAGTTCTTGCGTGTCTTGCGCGCGCAACCGCATGAAACCATCAACGATCCGGGTGGATTACTTGCACCCGAAGCCGAGTTCTACGGCCCTACCGCGTTGCCGGCATCGCCGCTTCCTCCTGTGGTATCAAGCGATGGCTAGCCCAGCAGACAGCCAAGTATGGGTCAAGCGTGGTGCATTTGTGTTGATCGCTTTTGTCATCATGGTCTTTCAATTGGTTCCACAAAGCATGGAACCCCGCGTGATAAGTTTGGGAACATGGCATCTTCGCTTGGTGTCGCCTGACATCTGCCTTGCTTTGACATTGGTCTGGGTCGCCCGCCGCCCAAAATATACGCCCGTCTGGATCATTGCTGCCATCTTTTTGATGGGCGACCTGATCTTTCAACGCCCGCCCGGGCTATGGGCGGGGCTCGTCATTATATTGACCGAACAGCTACGCAAACGCAGTCGTGAATTTCGCTCAATGCCGTTTTTGGCAGAGTGGGGCAGCATTGCAATCGGCATCACCACCATTACCATTGCAAATCGGTTTATCCTTCTACTTCTCGCCGTTGATGTGGCACCTTTCGGCATGATTTTACTTCAACTGATTTTGACAATTGCAATCTACCCTTTCGTCGTCCTGATCATGCACTATGTTTTCGTTATCACCCGCGTCACACCCGGTGAAACCGGCAGCAGAGGGCAACGCGTATGAAACGACCACCCAAAGACGTCATCGAAAGCACACGCACTATCAGCCGCCGTGCGTTGGTCGTAGGTACGTCGCAAATCGCAATTATGGCCGTGCTTGGTTGGCGCATGCGTTCAATGCAGGTCGAACATGCCGATGAATTCCGGCTGCTTGCAGAAGAGAACCGCATCAACATTCGCCTTCTTCCGCCATCCCGCGGTTTGATCTTTGACCGCAACGGCGAGGCCATCGCCGATAATGAACAAAACTACCGCGTTGTCATGGTCCGCGAAGACGCTGGTGATGTTGGCGAAGTTCTTGCAAACCTGACCCAGATCGTTGACATTTCACCAGAACAGCTAACCCGCGCTATGGAAGAAATGCAGCGCAGGTCGCCATTTGTCCCAGTGACCATCGCCGAACGCCTGACTTGGGATGATGTTGCTAAGATTAACCTAAATACGCCAGCGCTTCCCGGCATTCAGGCCGAAGTTGGTCAAAGCCGCGTCTACCCTTGGGGCGCAGACCTAGCCCATGTGGTTGGTTATGTTGGTCCGGTCAGTGACTATGATCTAAGCCGGATCGACGATCAGGATCCACTGCTGCAAATTCCAAAGTTCCAAATCGGCAAGACAGGGTCAGAGAACAAGCTGGAACACACCCTGCGTGGCAGCGCCGGACACCGCCGGATCGAAGTCAACGCAGTTGGTCGCGTGATGCGCGAGCTAGATCGCCAAGAAGGTGACGCAGGCAAAGACGTACAGCTAACAATCGACAACCGGTTGCAGACGTACGCGCAAGCCCGACTGGATGGAGAATCTGCCGGTGTCGTCGTCATTGACCTTGAACACGGCGATTTACGCGCGATTGCCTCGGCCCCATCATTCGACCCGAACCTGTTCGTGCGTGGCATTTCAGTCAAAGATTGGACCGGTCTGAACGAGGATAAATATCGTCCACTGGCTGCCAAAGCTGTGCAAGGCACCTACCCTCCCGGATCGACCTTTAAGATGGTCACTGCCCTGGCCGCGATGGAAGACGGCGTTGTTAGCGCTGACGAAACCGTTTACTGCCCCGGCTACACCGATGTTTACGGCATTCGCTTTCACTGCTGGAAATCCGGCGGGCACGGCAACATCAATCTGCATGACAGCCTCAAGCAAAGTTGCGACTGCTATTATTACGAAATCGCCCAGCGCGTCGGTATCGACAAAATGGCAGCGATGGCGCGCAAGCTTGGTCTAGGGATTAAACATGACCTGCCGCTTTCTGCGGTCGCTTCAGGGCTTGCGCCTGACAAAGAATGGAAATCATCGGTGCGCGGCGAAGACTGGCGGATTGGTGACACGGTCAACGCATCCATCGGTCAGGGTTATGTGCTTGCATCGCCGTTACAACTGGCCGTTATGACAGCACGGATCGCGACGGGTCACGAAATTACCCCTCGGCTAGTGCGGTTGATTGATGGCGTCGAACAACCCAGTGGGCGCGGAGAGAGCCTTGGGTTGAACGAAAACACGTTGCGCCGCATTCGCGCGTCTATGAACGATGTCTGCAATAACAGGCGTGGTACTGGCTACGGTTCGCGTATTTTGACCGAAGGCTATAAAATGGCAGGAAAAAGCGGGACCAGTCAGGTCAGACGTATCACCCCTGAAGAACGTGCCGCCGGGGTAACCCGCAACGAAGACCTGCCGTGGGAACGCCGTGACCACGCCCTATTCGTTAGCTACGCGCCTCTTGATAATCCGCGCTATGCTGTCGCTGTCATCGTTGAACATGGCGGCGGCGGCTCTAGTGCGGCAGCGCCGATTGCACGGGATGTCATTTTGCAGGCCCAGTACGGCGGTGCGCCACCGCTGGACGCGTATCCGGCCAATGTCCGGGACAGAATTGCCGAACAGCAGCGCCGGATTGAATCGCGTATCCCAATGGGTGCAAAGGCGCAAAGCCGCGCATGAGTTATCTTGAACATAACACCAAACACGTCCCGACCGGGCTACGCAAAATATGGTACATTAACTGGCCATTGGTCATGTTGCTGTCCGCTGTCGCCTGCGCCGGATTTCTAATGCTGTATTCAGTTGCAGGTGGATCTCCCACACCGTGGATGGAACCGCAGATGAAGCGCTTTGGCCTTGGTATGTTTTTAATGTTCGTGATTGCCATGGTCCCAATTTGGTTTTGGCGAAATATGGCTTTTGTCGCTTATGGCGGGTCACTCTTGCTGCTGCTTGGGGTGGAATTTTTCGGCGAAGTCCGCATGGGCGCACAACGTTGGATCGATCTTGGGTTTATGGTTTTGCAACCTTCCGAGGTCACCAAAATAACCGTGGTTATGTTTATCGCAGCCTATTACGACTGGCTACCAAACGACAAAACATCACGCCCGCTCTGGGTGGCATTGCCTGTTATCTTTATCCTTGTCCCGACGATGCTTGTGCTAAAGCAACCTGATCTTGGCACCGCACTATTGCTTTTGATGGGCGGCGCGACCGTCATGTTTTTAGCTGGCGTTCATTGGGCCTATTTCGCGACGGTCGTTGGTGCAGGAGTGGCAGCCATCGTTGCCGTATTCGAAAGCCGCGGCACGACTTGGCAACTGATCAAGGACTACCAATTCCGCCGCATTGATACATTCATCGATCCATCCAACGACCCACTTGGTGCAGGGTATCACATCACACAAGCCAAGATCGCGCTTGGTTCAGGTGGCTGGACGGGCCGCGGGTTCATGCAAGGCACGCAATCGCGCCTGAACTTTCTACCCGAAAAACACACTGACTTTATCTTCACCACCTTGGCAGAAGAATTCGGATTTGTGGGGGCGTCGACGTTGCTGTTGCTGTACCTGTTGATTGTGATGTTTTGCATTGCCTCGGCAATCGGCAACAAAGACAGGTTTGCTGCGTTGCTGACGCTGGGCATCGCGATGACGTTCTTTCTATTTTTTGCGGTAAATATGGCGATGGTCATGGGACTTGCCCCCGTGGTTGGTGTGCCGCTTCCGCTTGTCAGCTATGGCGGTTCTGCCATGCTTGTTCTTCTTGTTGCCTTTGGCCTTGTCCAAAGCGCCCACGTCCATAGGCCACGCTAATGATCAATATTCTATTTACGGGCAATGATGCATCTTGGGATGAATATGCCCCGCATCTTGATACCGCTTTTGCCCCCCTGCCGTTCAAGGTTCACTTGGCACGCGATATCCCCGCCGATCAGGTTGACTATATCGTCTTTGGTGGCGGCGAAGCCCCAATCACCGATTTTGCACCGTTCACCCGTGCGAAACTTGTACAACGGCTTTGGGCCGGGGTCGAAGACATCGTCGGGAATGACACCCTGACAATCCCATTGGCTCGTATGGTTGGTGGCGGACTGGATCAGGGGATGATCGAATGGGTCACCGGCCATGTGCTCAGACATCATCTGGGGATGGATGACCATATCAAGGGACAGGACGGGGTTTGGCGCAATGACGTTACACCACCATTAGCCCATCAGCGACCAGTGACAATTCTTGGATTGGGCGCCTTGGGTCAGGCCTGTGGCCAAGCGCTCGCTCGGTTGGGCTTTCCTGTCACTGGCTGGAGCCGCAGTCAGAAATCTATCGACGGGCTAACCTGTGTATCTGGACCGGGCGGATTTGAAACGGCGTTATCCAGCGCACAGATGCTGATCTTACTGCTACCCAAAACACCTGCTACGGAAAACACGCTTGATGAAAAGGCGATCGCAAAGCTGCCAAAAGGTGCTGTGGTGATCAACCCCGGCCGTGGGGGATTGATTGATGATCAAGCGTTGCTTGCAGCACTTGATCAAGGCCATCTTTCACACGCGACCCTAGACACGTTTCGTGTAGAACCGCTGCCGCCCGAAGATCTATTCTGGGCACATCCCAAAGTTACCGTAACTCCGCATATTGCATCAGCCACTCGCGCTGATCTAGCGGCAGAGGTCGTCGCAGAGAACATCGCCCGTGGTGAGGCTGGCAAACCATTCCAGCACCTCGTCGATCGAAGCGCTGGGTATTGATCTAAAATTAGTGCAGCTTTGGTGGCTTATTTGGGTCCATACCGGGCGCACCGGGCACATGTGGTTTTTCGATCTCTGGCAGATCAAACCGCAGCCCAACCTTGGCCAAATGACCAGCAATCGGATCAGAGGCACGTATGAACATGACGTCCATCATGCCTGCTTCGATCCCAGAAAAGGTCAACACTTCGCTCGCGGCATTTGCAAGCGCCTGTTCTGCACCCGGCGTTGCATCAACAAATGCGAGCACATGGCCAGTCGCCCCGCCTTCGTAAGTCGCTGCGGCAAGATAGGCAAATTTTGCCATTCCAGCGGCAATCGCCAGCTTGCGATCCAACCCGGTCACGACGGCCTCTGGCAAACCAGCAGGCGCGTTGATCTCAGTTAGCCGCGCCTCTGTCTCATCCGGCGCATGTGCCAGCGTCTGCATCAACCAATCGACAGCCTCGGCCGGGATTAGCATCGCAGAAGGTGCAACCTCTAGGTTCAACGCCAATCCGATCCCCTGTCCAGCCAACATCTGCACCAGCCCTCGCCCGGGAACGCCAGCATAAGGTGCGGGTCGACCTACAAACTTGGACAGTCGTTCTTCGCGGTCGAAAACAAGGGCAAATCGCTGGTCTTCGATTTCGAACAATTCGGGCATAACCTGATCGCCTTCGGCCTCTTCGCCCAACAACATGAACAGTTCCGTATCGGCAAGCCGTTCGTAAAACCGCAGCCGCGCGGCATCATCTTCGGGGGCCGCGTCCATTGCGGCGTGGGCGGTATCAAGGTCAGTCATTCAGCACTTCTTTCACTTGAGACCGGAACGCGGGCAGCAAAACAGTCTCGAACCATCGAATTTTCTCACAACACCCGGTATTGTGCCCGGACAGATGAGGCAAGGGAAACACGCGCGGTTCAACGTCGCAAGCCGCCCCGCCGAGTCAGAGCCTGCGATAGTGTGGACTGATCTAGCTCTGCGCTGGAACGGTCATTGCAGACAGTTCGACAGAGCGTTCAAATGCGTTTCCATCGGCATCGAACAAGTGACAGTCCGCCGCTGAAAATGACACTTGAACGTCTTGGTCATCGTTGATGATCTGCGTCCCAGTGAGGACAAAGCAAAAATTTTCCTCGCGATCAGGCAGTGCTGCGTAGCCCAATGTTTGCTGACCGAGATGCTCGATTACGGTGGGCCTAATCGTCATAACCGCGTCGCCTGTTCCGATCGCGATATGCTCTGGCCGAATGCCAAGCGTAACGTCAGTTCCGATCAACGCGGTACGTTGATCCGCCGGGACATCAACGGCAATTGTCAGTTTTTGCCCATTAAAATCAATCTCCACGCCCGCATCGGATACTGCGACACATTTAGCAGGCATAAAGTTCATGCGCGGATTGCCGATAAACCCAGCAACAAAAGTGTTCTGAGGTTTGTGATACAGTTCAAGCGGAGCACCGACCTGCGCGATATAGCCCCCGTTCAACACAACAATCCGGTCGGCCATAGTCATGGCTTCGACTTGATCATGGGTCACGTAAACCATTGTCGCCCCAAGCTGCTTGTGAAGTCGGGTCAATTCAAGGCGCATATCCGCGCGTAGTGCCGCATCGAGATTCGACAGTGGTTCATCAAACAAAAATATCTCTGGCTCGCGCACAATCGCACGCCCAATCGCAACACGTTGCCGCTGTCCCCCGGACAGGTTTCCGGGTTTTTGTTTCAAACGCGTTTCAAGGTGCAAGATCGCTGCTGCTGCTTCGACCTTTTTACGAATTTCATCTTCGGGTGCGCGTTCGACCCTCAAGGGGAACGCAATATTTTCATAGACGGACATGTGCGGGTAAAGTGCGTAGGATTGAAACACCATCGCGATACCGCGCTTGACCGGAGCAAGATCATTGACCCGCTTGCCGTCAATCACGATGTCACCATCGGTTGTGTGTTCAAGCCCTGCAATCATGCGTAACAGTGTCGACTTTCCGCAGCCCGACGGGCCAACAAAGACCATAAATTCGCCTTCGTGCACGTCCAAAGACACCCCTTTTACGACCTCAAAGTCGCCAAAAGTTTTCACAACATTCTTGAGTGATAGTTGGCCCAAGGGGTTCTCCTAGTGTTTAGTCAATTCAGTTCATAACCGGATTTCACCGGAAAAATGTAGTCCAGCCACCAAACAACAGCGGCTGGACCACGGGGGACCTACTTATATTCTTCAAGATCTGCCGCAGCTTCGGCCAAGGCCTCTGCAGGTTCTTCGTCGCCAGTCACGACCGACTGGACCATTCCAATCATCACGTTTTGGAACCCTTTGTAGTCAGTGAACAATGGCTCTGGTCCACCAAACGCAATGCCGTCGATGAATGGCTGCCAATATGGCCCGTTCGCCAACATTTCATCCACAGCAGGACCAGGGCGAAGCGGTGTCAGGCTGGCAGCACCGCCACCTTCATAGGCTTCTTGCACGACCGGCGAAGTGATGAATTTAGCAAACTCGATCGCCTTGTCTTCAACACCAGAGCCGTCAAAGATCGCCAAAGAATCTGTGATCAACAATGTACCGGGACCTTCGGCGCTTGGCCCAACTGGTAGGTCGGCTACGCCCCAGCTGATATCAGTCTCGGGCAGCATGAATGCCGCACCAACCGACGTTTGGATCATGCCAACCGAACCATCAAGAAAGATCGCGCGAATTTCATTCTGCTCGTAAGCAGTGGCACCTTCAACGGAGTAGGGAACGATGTCTTTATAGGCCTGCAAAGCCGCCAGCACTTCTGGGCTATCCATGGTGATGTTGCCGTCTGCGTCGATGATTTGACCGTTGTTGGTGTACACCCAGTGCAAGAACTGGTGCATCGTATTGTCAAATGTCTTGGCTGGCAGACCATAGCCAGCAACATCAGTGTTCTCTGTAATCTGCTTTGCAAAGGCAATGGTTTCTGCCCATGTCGCCGGCGGCGTTTCTGGGTCTAGACCAGCCGCTTCGAAGATATCTTTGTTCCAGTAGAATGCCTTAGTGGAAAACGCGATTGGCACGCCCCACTGAGTGCCCTCAAAGGTCACCGTATCTACGATGTTGGGGTAGTATGATGCTTGTTCTTCTTCAGTCATTGGCACCGGAACGATCAGTTCGTTCAATGCAAATTCCTTGAGCGTGCGTGACCCGACATAAGCCATCGCAACTGGGCTGCCAGCTGCGGCCAATGTGGTGGCTTTGTCTTGGCACTGCGCCCAACCGACAACTTCGGGTGTTACGGTCCAACCTTCGTTCGCGGCTTCCCATTCGGCAATGTATTGTTCGTGGACTGGGTCGATTGAATCGCCGCAATAGATCCAGCTAATGTCTTCGGCCAGCGCAGGCAACGCAGTTGTCCCAGCAAGCAGCGCGCCCAAAAGCGCCTTATGTGTGAGGGTTGTCAATTTTAGTCTCCCGTTTTGTTGGTTATAAAATGTTGTTATTATTGTTTGATCGCGCCAGCAGTCAGACCACCGACAAGATAGCGTTGTAGAAAGAAGATGATGACCATTGCCGGTGCAATCCCGACAAAGCTTGCGGCCATCAGTTCGTTCCAGATAACTTCTTGTTTGCCAAAATAGGCAAACAGCCCCACCGGTAGCGGCATGAATTCGGTCTTTGAATTGAACGTCAAAGCAAAGATGAATTGCTGGGCATAGGCTCCGATAAAAGTCATAATCGCGACAACGATGATCCCCGGCCGCGCGATCGGTAATATCACCCGGCGGAAGGTATAGAACTGCGACGCACCATCCATGTAGGCCGCTTCGTTCAGTTCGATAGGGATACGCATCATGTATGTCCGTAGCAGCCAAATCGCCGATGGGATCAGAAAGGCAGCACCGGGGACAATCATCGCGAAATACGTATTCAAAAGACCCAACGTCCGCATCAACCGAAACAGCGGGATCAATAACACTGCGCCAGAAAACATCGATACAGCAAGGAACGCCGCCAGAACCATCGCCATGCCTTTGAACTTGAACCGCGCAAAGGCGTATGCCGCAGGCACCACAAGGATCAGCACGATAATTGTCGCAATGGTTGAGATCAACAGCGAGTTAAAGATGTAGCGTCCAAAGCTAGGGACGCTGACCCACATTGTGCGGTAGGCTTCGAACGATCCGTTTTCGGGAAGAAATGAATAAGGTGATGAAAATAGCTGTGCCAGCGGTTTCAAACTGACAAGGAAACCTTCGATAAAAGGGGCCAACATAAAGAACAGAAATAATGCAATGCCCACATATATGCCGATCAGTTCAGCCCAGCTATAGCGATCTATCATCGCCCGTGTCTGGTCTTTTTTGAATAACTTAAGTGCCATCTGTGCCCCCTATGTTTTCTCGGCAGTCGCGAGTTTGCGGGTCATGCGAAAGTAAGCGATGCAAAACAGCGACAAGAAGATACAGATCACCACAGCACGTGCAGCGCCTTCACCATATTTCTTCGATCCAATTGCCGTCGCGTAAGTGTCGATAATCATGGTGGTGGTGCTGCCTGATGGTCCACCTTGAGTTAGGATCCAGATGATATCAAAGCTGTTAAACGTAGATATGAGCGACAGCATGGACATGGTGATCACAGCTGGCCCCATCAGCGGCAACGTTATCCTGCGGAACCGCATCCAGCGGCTAGCACCGTCTGTCCACGCCGCCTCGTACAGGTCACGCGGGATCGACTGGATTGCTGCAAGAAAATAGATCGTGACCATCGGCACACCGATCCAAACGTCTGTCACAATGGTCGACCAATAGGCCGTGTTCCCATAGGCTAAAAACGCAACAGGACCGTCCACAATGCCAAACCGTTGCAACAGGCCTGAAATCATCCCGAATTGACCGTTATACATCCAGCCCCACATGAAAATACCAATGGCCATCGGCACGATCCAAGGTGGCATCGTAAGAATACGGAACACGTGACGCCCCGGCACAGCACAGTTCAATAGCACTGCGCCAAACGTACCAATCAGCATTTTCAGCAGCACCGAAAAGAACGTCCAAGTGAACGTCCGGATAATAATTTCAAGGAAATCACGGTCGAATATTTTCAGGTAGTTCCGCCATCCAACGTAATTCGTCGTTTTACGCAGTGAGGCATCCGTAAATGACAGCCGAAAGGTTTCAATCAGCGGCCAAGCGACAATCACAAGGACATAAATAATCGCTGGCGCAAGAAGAGCCCAAGCAAAGATCAACGCGGCCCGATTTTGGGTCATGCAACGAACTCCTTTGTGGCAAAGGCGTTATCATACCGATCCCAAATCGGGCGCATATCGACCACTTGGCGGCTGCGCCGCGCATCATCCATTGCAAGCGCAAGAATACCCGCCTCGAGCGCATCAAGTGGTGAGACCGGCAGCGGGCCGCCTTTCATTACATGAGCGATAACCTTTGCTGCCATTTCCTCGTCTGCGCCGTAATGTTGCGAAAGAGCGCTCGCTTGATATTCTTTTTCAACCTTCGTTTCTTCGGACAACACGTCCGTGACCTTAAAGTTGGCGCGGATGAAATCACCTTCGGCCTGTCCTTTTGTACCAAAAACCGCGAAACGGCGAAATTGATCAGGGGCATTTAGGTTCGTGTGAAAATTCATCCCAACGCCATTGGCGTACTCAATAATCGCCACCTGATAATCGATAATATCCCCGTCACTGTCGAACACTTTGTCCGATCCGTTCCAGCCTGATGGTTTCCGGTGATAAATATCCAGATCGTTGACGCCTTCGTTTTTCGGGTCGTTCGCCGGAACAAAGGTTTTGCGCCCACCAAAGCTTGCCACGCGTTCAGGGCGTGCGCCGATTAGGCCATTATAAAGGTCCAGATCGTGACAGCATTTTTCCAACATAAAACTGCCGGACCATTTTTCGTAACGCCGCCAGTCGCGCATGAAAAACGCACCATGGTAGGGATAGATATGTTCGGCGGCTTCTATAGAAACGATGTTTCCCAACATACCCGCATCACGCGCTGCAATCAGGTCGCGGTACAGCGGCGCATAACGCAACACTAAACCTACCATCAAATTTTCTGGCCCGAATTTCCCCATCAAAGCGGCAAGCTCATATGTTTGCTCAATCGTCGACACGATTGGTTTCTCTGAGAAGACTTTATTACCAGCCTCAAGGCCAAGCCGGATGTGATCAAGGTGCATGTGATTGGGCGAACCAATCATCAAAAGATCATACCCCCCTGCTTTCACCAATGCCTCTGGCGATGGGTACGCAGTGCCAGCGCTGATGCCATGTTCGTCCAACGTGACCATACCTGCAGGGGCGGGATCAAAGTAACCGACGATCTCAAAATCCGGGTCCATCTCGCTAAAGACGTACCCAAGATACCCAAGCCGAAAGCCAAGACCGATGATGGCGACTTTCATGTCGCACCCCCTGTGAAGAAATTCTTTTTCTAAACTTGGGCCTAAATCGGCCGTTCGGTCAAGAATTTTTCATATAAATGTGACAAACTTCGGCATGATGTGTAATTAGTTTTCACAATATGCCAAAAAAACAGCATTTCAGCAAAATTTGCTTCGGTCTATGCGGCAACATTTTCATGACGCCGCAACCCAAGAATTGCCGCCCCGACCAAACCCGGCTCGACTGGGCATTGGGCCGGTACAATCAGTGGGCGTTCGAATCGGCGCAGGCATTTTTTCCGCACCTCGCCATCCAACGCCGTGATGAGCAGCGTTGAATTTGATAACCCACCGCCAACAGCAACCACGCCAGCACCCAGCATGTTTTCCATGACGGCCAATGGCCCAGACAACACCGCAAGCCAGACCGCAATAGTCTTGGTCGCACGCGGATCACCGCTTTCCCAATCTCTGACTACATCACGGCTATCGGCGCTTTCGCGGCCATGTAGATGCCTGTGTAGCCGTTCCAAACCACGCGCCGAACAAATCGAATCCAAACAGCCCGATAGACCACAGCCGCATGAAAAAGCGGGCAGCGTTACATTCTGATCGTCCAAAACACGTTGCGCAATGGGCCCATGCCCGACTTCACCGGCAAAACCGCCGCCGCCATTAATCAGGCTTCCATTGACAACCACACCACCGCCAACGCCGGTCCCAAGGATCAACCCGAACACAACATCATGCCCACGCCCCGCACCCACCGTTGCCTCGGCCAAGGCGAAACAATCAGCATCATTTGCAAGGACGACAGGTAGGCCCAAAAGATTCTCCAGCTCCTGCTGTAAACGACGACCAGTCAGGCAGGGAATGTTCGCCATCGTGGCCACCCCGGTTTCAGGGTCCAAAACACCCGCAAGCGCAAAAGCCAAAACGTCAGGACGTATATTTGCGGCAGCGACAGCATCGTTCAGGATTTCGACAAATGCATCAAAGTCATCCGTTGGCGTCGCGATCCGTCCCTTCGGTATAACTTTGTCCGCGCTATAGGCCTCAGCGATTTTGATCGCGGTCCCACCGATATCAAAGCACAGGATCATGCGATGTCCTTAATATTTTGGCCAGAAATCCATGTCCCACCAGCAGTAATTTGCGGTGTCAAAGCAAAGAAATCAGCCCGTGCGCCCGCTTTAAGATGACCGCGATCATTGATCCCCATCGCCTGTGCGGGATGCACCCCCGCGAGGTTCAGCGCATCACCCAACGGCACCCCAAGGGATTGGTGAACATATCGCACCGCGTCAATCAACGCGATATCCGCCCCAGCAAGCGTGCCATCTGCAAGCATCAGTCGCCCGTCCGAGCGGAATATCTCCCGATCATTCAACGTAAATTCAGTTAGGTCGGTCCCAATCGTCGACATCGCGTCCGACACCAAGAAGACTTTCCCTGGGCCATTCTTTCCGCGCAGCGCAATGCGCATTGCGCTATCGTCGACATGATACCCATCTGCGATTAAGCCCGCCGAAAACCGCTCATCATCCAAAGCAGCGCCAACCAAATTTGGCGCACGGTGTTCCAACTGCCCCATCGCGTTAAACAGATGCGTCACCATGCGCGCACCCGCATCAGCGTAGGCACGCGCAACCGAATGAGTGCATCCAGTGTGCCCCAAGCTCACGACGATTCCCGCCTCTGAAAGAGCTGACACTTGACCAACCGTCACAGATTCAGGAGCGACAGTACAAATCATATGATCGAAACGACCCTTCGCCGAGATCAAACGCGCCAGATCATCATCGTTCATTGGCCTGATCAGATGAGGGTCGTGCGTCCCCTTGCGTGATGGATCCAGATGCGGCCCCTCAAGGTGCAAACCAAGCCAACCGGGAACATCGCTTGCGTTCACAGCTGCGCCTATCGCCGCTGCAGTATGTGCAACCGTATCTGTGATCAATGTCACCATAACAGAAGTCGTGCCAAACTGCGCATGCGCGGCGCAAATTGCCTCAACCCCGGACCGGGAAAGGTCGTTATTAAACAGAACGCCACCGCCGCCATTTACTTGCAGGTCAACCAGTCCCGGCACGATTGCGCCCTTGACCTGAATGCCAGACGGCGCATCCGCCGACGCCACGATCCCATCAACCCGACCATCAGCAACAAGCAAAGCAGCAGCGCGATGCCAATCGTATCCGTCAAAGATTTGTTCAGCGTGAAATGCTGTGAGAGCTGTCATACCGCGACCTTACCAAACAGTACCACGCGCAGCCACCGCTTCAACACGGGTCACGACACCAGATCGGTGAAACACCACCCGGTCAAACAAGTTCGACACGACGCAGGTGTGATTAGGGATAACACGGACCTGCGCCCCGACCGCGGGTGCTGCCACGGTGCAATGCGTCAGATCAACAACGGCGTGTTCTTCCGAAAGCGACACGATCCGCGCCCCGGGCAATTCGGCAATCTCTCCGTGATCAGTAAACCCTAACAGATCAGACGTAAGCGCCTTGGACCCGGCATCCAAAACAGCGCGTGTCGGCGTTGGTCGCGAAACCACTGTTGCCAGAACATGCATCGCAACATCATCCACCGCGCATTCACCAGCACGCACCATGGATCGGTCGTTGTAAACATATGTGCCTGCACGGTGCTCGGTCGCGCTGGGGACCAAATGCGCGGAAAACAAATCCGGACTACCGCCATTGGAACGCACTGGGCAATCAATTCCAGCTTCAGACAACAAATCCAGAGTGTCTTTCATGAACGTTTCGACCTTTGATGCACCATCAACGGATGGGTAGGTCAGCAGTCCGTCAAAACGCACGCCGCCCGTCTGCGCGATATGCTTTGCGAGCGCCGCCGCATCAGCGGGTGTTTGCACACCACAGCGCGCACCACCTGTGTCACACTCCACCAAAACTGCAATTGGCGGACCATCAGCAAACGCCGCTGCCAACCCATCAACGGTGACGGCACTGTCAGCGACCACTGTTAGCTTTGGCACCTTCGCATGCAATGCTTTTAGGCGCGCCAATCGCGGCGCACCCAAAACGTTATAGGTAATCAGGATGTCTTCAAATCCAGCATCCGCAAACACTTCGGCTTCGGTGACTTTTTGGCAGTTAATACCAACGGCGCCTTCATCAAGCTGCTGCTGCGCAACGGCGGGGATTTTGTGTGTTTTGATATGAGGGCGAAAATTCTTACCGTACTTGTTCATATAAGCCTGCGCCCGCGCGATATTCGCAGCAACGCGGTCCTCGTCGATGACAGGCATAGGGGTTAGAATGTCAGAAAAAGGCGTGCCGGGTTTCGGCCAAGGAGAAGTCAAAATCAGTCATCCTGTGCAAAGGGGTTATCAATACGCGGCCAAATGTCGGTGCGCACATTGCGGTAAGTATTCGTCGCCGGATCGTTCGGATAAGGCTTCCCAGCAGAACAGTACAACACCTGCGTCGCGATTGGCGCAAAGGACGCATAGAAATGATTAGTGGACTTTATCACCAGTATTTTCTGCGCAAGCGGGTCAATTCCCATCACTAAAAACAATGAGGGATCATAACTTTGGGCCCGAACAGTATTCAAGATCACCTCGATCCCGATTTCTTGACCAGCTTCGTCTAGAAGTGAAATGCGAACAGCGGGGCCGAACGGCACAACACTTTCACCAAAAACCATCGCGGCATCTGCAGACACGCCAATAACCTTGACCAACGCATCAACAGGGTTCCCTGTCATAGGGGCCGACTTCGCGCCAAAGCGAAGCGACATCACCGCACCTTCGCCAGCCACCATACATAGCTTAACTGCGATCGGATCCCAGATCGTGCCAACCGCAACACCGGTTGCGCCTTGGATCATCAGTTCGTGCAAAACAACCGTAGCATCACCCGCCGTACCACCACCGGGATTGTCCCACATATCAGCAAGAACAACAGGCCCTGTGCTGGCGGCCATTGCAGCAGCGACCGCTTGCGTTTGATCCATCGTTGGCATCATATGCTTGCCACGATTGGCAAATAATTCCTGCCCCAACCGTTCGGCCATTACATCGCCATATGAGGCATCACCGTCAGTGACCACAATCATCTTAGCGCCCATTTCAGGAACATCACCCGCCATAAAGCCGTGAATGGCAGATACCGATAAGACCTTGGGGTCATCCCGTTCAATCGCAATCATGCGATCCACAAAACTGCGCATGGGTTCGCGCGAGGTGGGAAAAACGTCGATCATCCGACAATCATATGTCGACATGACCGGGTGAATCCTCCCCTCCAGCCGCCCCACGACCAGTGCCCAAAGGTCCTGCGCCCGATCCACAAAATCCGTGTGGGGGAATTCTTTGAACACTACAAAGAAATCGGCAGCAGACACGCGCTTTGCGGTCAAATGGCTATGTGGATCAAGTTCAGCACAGACAAGCACATCAGGCCCCACCATTTCGCGGACCCGCGCGAGCAAGTCCCCCTCTGGATCAATGCAGCCCTGCGCAACCATTGCGCCATGCAGCCCCAAAACCACGGCATCGACCGGCATTGCCGCCTGTAACTGCGCCAGTATTTCGTCACGCAAACCGTGGTGAGCTTGCTGAGAAACAAGCCCTGCGGGATCGGCCCAAGCGGCTGTTCCTTCGATCAAATCCCATCCTTTCTCCGCGCAAACCTTACGGCCGACGGGAATTGGCGCCGTGCATAACGTCGCTGTCGACGGATGCATGCCCGGCGCGGCATAGAATGATTCTTCGAATGCCGTGCGATCAATCACGATCGGTGAAAACGTGTTTGTCTCGGTCGCCATTGCGGCCACAAAGATACGCCTTGTGCTGCCTTGGGTCATTATTATTCCTTGATGTGCGGAAGATATCCAACAAAGCCTGCAATTTTCCAGCGACCATCTTTGCGGCGGCACCAGTATAATGTCTGCCAGTTCATGCGTTCCGTGGTGCCATCGATACGCTTAAGTTGCCCGTCAAATTTCTTGCGCACCAACGCAGCATCACCTGTGATCTCAATTTTCTCAAGCCGGGTAGCGCCATAGATGCCATCACGCGGATCACCCTCATACGCACCAGCATCGCGCTGCGCGACAAAATCTCGGGCCTGACGGATCCAGTCATCGCGGTACGCCTCTAAGGTTGGATACGCTAAATCATATTGATCCGGGTCACTTTGGAAATGTCCGCTCACGCCTGTAAAGTTTTCAACGATGAAGTCGTCGGCCACCGCCAACCAATCTGCAGCAACAAATGCATCAATATCGCGCGGAACAAGCATTTCCCAAATTGCGCGCCGATCAATATCGGTCGCTGGAAATGGATTCTGAAAAGGGTCACTTAGCGTCGTCATATGCACCATCCAATGAAATTCATTTCTATAAAGACACAAAATTTCTGGAAAAATCCAGACAGATATGCGCTGTTAGGGGCAAAATAAGAAAATGAATTTCTTATTTGCTCAAAATTTGATCTCGACGCCGACCATGTTTGTCTTGCAGGGTAGCGAAAGACAGCATCGTGAAGGGGCCGCGCAGCGGCAAGGACTAACATGACGAAACCATCAGATTTCTCACTTGCATCCGGAACGACCTCGGCCAGCAACCTTATCGTCGCGCTTGCTGACGAAGATGGCAAACTATCGGCGCTTGAACGAAAACTTGCGGAATCTGTCCTTGCAGATGTGAACTATGCGACCAATGCATCCATCACAGACATCGCAACACGTGCGGGCGTGTCACCGCCAACGGTGACCCGTTTCTGCCGTAGACTGGGCTGTGCGTCTTTTTCTGACTTCAAGGTTCAGCTCGCCAAAAGTGCTTATGTGGGTCTGCGCTATCTTAAGCCCGAATCTGTAACCACGACCCCAGAACAAGTTGCCGAGGACATTGTCACCAAAGCGCAAAACGCGCTTTATGAAATGCACCGCACGATTGAGCTGGACAAAATCAACGCCGCTGTTGCCCTACTTGCGAAGGCTGAAATGATTTATGCTTTTGGATCTGGCGGCAACTCTTCGATGATCGTGAATGAATTGCAGAACCGACTTTTCCGGCTTGGCGCACGGATTTCCGCATCAAATGATCACGGAATGAACCTGATGCTTTCAGCGGCGGCCCAAGCCGGAACTGTTGTGTTCGGATCATCTGTTTCGGGGCGCAACCAAGAACTGATCAGTTGTTTTTCGCTGCTGCGCGAACGCGGCATCCCTACGATTGCGTTGACGCAAGGGGGCTCGCCGCTGGCCGATGTCGCCGATGTGGTGATTTCAGTCGACCTGCCCGAAGGTCAGAATATTTTCCGCGCCACATCAATACGCTATGCGTCTTTGGCTGTGATCGACATTATTGCAAATCTTGTCGCCTACGAAGACCGCACGCAATCCACACGCATTCTTCGCGGCATCAAAGAACAATTGGTCAAGCACCGCGACGGCGGCGACGACAGTCAAATTTTAGGCGACTAATCATATCAGATCGGCGTTTCGCGGCTGCGCTGGTCAGGTTCATCTTGCCGCGAATAAGAGGATAAAATGGCACCACGCATTGCCATCGTCACCGGAAGCGCGGGTGACATCGGACGCGCAATCGCTGCGCGACTGAAACATGACCATGATCTCATTCTACTCGCGGACCTTGATCTTGCAGCGGCAGAAGCTGCTGCAGAGCAGTTGGGTGAAGGATTTAAACCACTTCAGGTCGATATAACCGATGCCCATAGCTGTGCGGCTATGGCAAAAACGGCCCAGTTGTTGGGCGACGTGGTAACGCTGGTGAATAACGCGGGGGCATCTCGCGCTCTTAGCCTGCAATCCGCCACGCTTGATGACTGGCAGTTTGATCGCAGCCTGAACCTTGATGGGGCGTATATCGTATTTCGTGCGCTGGCCGATCAACTGATTGCGACAAGAGGCGCTGTCGTGAATATCGCTTCGGTGAACGGGATTGGTGTTTTCGGACATCCTGCCTATTCCGCCGCCAAGGCAGGCATGATCCACCTCACTAAATTAATTGCCGTAGAATATGGTCGCTATGGCATCCGCGCCAATACTGTCGCCCCTGGCACGGTCAGAACCCAAGCATGGGAAGACCGCGCCAAAGCCAACCCAAACGTATTTGATGAGGCCGCCGAACATTACGCGCTTGGGCGTATTGTGCATCCTAACGATGTCGCCGAAGCGGTCGGCTTTTTGTCATCCCCTCTTGCTGCGGCCATCACCGGAACCTGCCTACCTGTTGATTGCGGATTAACAGCTGGCATCCCCGCGCTCGCACGCACCTTTAGCCAATCAAACGATTACTGACGCTTTGCCAACAGGACACCCGATGACTTACTTTCTTGAAAACACTTGGCACCCGGAACCCGGACCAGAAGGCACTTGGACGGTTAGCTTGACCAATTTGTCCGACACGCCACTGACTGACTTCAAACTTTCGCTCACATCGATCACCCGGATCATGCCGACCCACCTGTTGACGGGGGCAAAGTTCTTGCGCCGGGATGCCAACTATCACGAATTTACGCCACTTGATGACGCGGTCATTGCGCCCGGCGCCAGTTGGACATTTTCGGTGACCGGAATCAACAGATCGCCGTTCCACCGTAACGACGCAGCCAAGACCGCTTGGGTGACCCATGCTGACGGCACCCATGCCACGGTCCACGTTGGCGATCTGATGCATGATGGCAAAACCCCTGTGCGACCTGCGCTGCGCCTTCCCGAAGGACGATTAACGCTGCCCTTCGCGCTATTGCCTTGGCCAAATGAAATTGATGCCACGGCCGGGGATGCACCTGTCATTCTTCATGTGAGCGAAAACATGTCGATTGCTGATCGGCGACTTGTCGTTTCAATTGATGCGCTGCACGGGCGTTTATTCCCAACCGCCCAGCGCATATTTCAACTATCGCCAACACTGGGAAGCCGCGGCCTGCGGTTTCAGCACGACCCAAAGGTCGAAGAAGAAGCCTATCACATCGATTTTGGTGATGAGATATCCATCATCGCTGGCGGTGAAACAGGTCAACGATATGGCCTTATTGCCTTAGCGCAAATGCTTCATGGTGCATCGACAGATCACGCATTTTCATTCCCTCAAACAGGCAGTATCGTTGATGCCCCTCGCTATGATTGGCGCGGTTGCCACTTGGATGTATCGCGGCATTTCTGGACCTATGACGAAGTCCTGCGCGTCGTCGATATTTTAGCCTGGCACAAGATGAACACCTTCCATTGGCACCTCACCGATGACGAAGGCTGGCGCGCAGAAATCCTTGCCTACCCCGAGCTGACCCAAACAGGCGCCACCCGAGGCGCAGACGTGCCTACGATGCTACCCCAGCTTGGCGACGGTTATGAAAAACGGCACGGGTATTACACACAAGATCAGATGCGCAGCGTCGTTGCCCACGCCCAAAGCCTTGGGGTCGACGTCATGCCTGAAATCGAAACCCCGGGCCACGCCGCTGCAGTATTGGCAGCACTCCCTGCGCTTGTGGATCCAGACGAACCTGCAAACAGCTACTATCCGGTGCAGGGGTATTTCAATAACGCACTCAACCCGGCCATCCCCGAAACTTTTACCGTGCTGGAACAGGTATTTGACGAAATCTCTACGATATTCCCGTCAAAGTACATTCACATCGGTGGCGACGAAGTTGCAAATAACGCGTGGCTGACATCGCCCAAAGCACAAGACCTTATGGCAAAAGAGGGTCTAGCAGGCACGTTTGAGCTGCAAAGCTGGTTCTTACGCAAGATAAAAGCAATGCTGACCGCGCGCGGCAAAGTCATGGTGGGCTGGAACGAAATTGCCCATGGTGGCGGCGTTCCACCAGAAGACACATTGCTGATGGCATGGGAAAACCCAACCGTCGGGATCAAACTTGCCGCGCAAGGATACGATGTGGTGATGACCCCCGGACAAGCATATTATCTTGATATGGTGCAGGGTGCCGATTGGCTTGAAAATGGCGCGGGATGGGCCGGGCCGGTTCCACCAGAGCAAAGCTATACCTACGAAGCCGAAGGCGACTTTCCCGCCGATTTACGCAGCAAGATGCGCGGCGTTCAGGCCTGTATCTGGTGCGAACACTTCACCACCAAACAGTGGTTCAACGACCTCGTCTTTCCGCGCCTTGGCGCAGTCGCAGAGGCCGCATGGACCCAAAAGGACCAAAAGGACTGGCTTCGTTTTGCGCGTCAGGTCCGCCTTCACCCTGAACTGTAACATCTGGTCAGGTCGGTTCACGGCCTCGCCAACCTCCCTCAACTTCCCAAAGGACACCCCATGCGCATCGCTGTTGGCGGTATTCACACCGAATGTTCGACCTATTCTCCTGTACTTATGCAGATCGAAGACTTTTACGTCATGCGTGGCGACGACCTGACCGAGCATGAATACTTTTCTTTCCTTCAGGATTTCGAAGCCGAAATAGTACCGCTAATGCATGCGCGCGCGGTGCCGGGTGGGCCCGTGTCGCGTGACACCTATGACGCGTTAAAGACAGAATTTTTGGAACGCCTTGAAACCGCAAAACCCTTTGATGCTGTCTATCTTGCAATGCATGGGGCCATGAATGTTGATGGCATGTTCGATGCCGAAGGCGATTGGATTTCAGCGGTCCGCGCCGCAGTGGGTCCTGATATGCTGATCGCGGTCAGCTATGATTTGCATGGCAACGTATCACAGCGGATCGTCGATCAGATCGACATTTTCGCCGCTTACCGTACAGCGCCGCATATCGATGTCGCAGAAACCATGACAGCGTCATTTGCGATGCTCACGAGAGCATTAAAAACAGGTTGGCGCCCGGGTGTCATGCGCGTTGCAGTACCACATCTATTACCCGGCGAACGCTCATCGACCGAAGACGAACCAGCCAAGTCGCTGTATGCCGCGTTACCTGACCTTGAAAGCGCTGACGTATGGCGCACTGACCTGATGATTGGTTATGTATGGGCAGATGAACCCCGCGCAACAGCCTGCGCGGTGGTAACAGCCACAAACCGTACTGCCGCCGCAGACGCTGCCAGCATGATTGCCAATCGCTTTTGGAACGCCCGCGACGAATTTCGCTTTGGTCCGACAACCGGCCCGCTGAACGAAATGTTAGACATCGCAGCACAGACAGCAACCAAGCCTGTGATCCTCGCTGATAGTGGTGACAACCCAACGGGTGGTGGTGTCGGCGACCGGGCGGATGTGCTTTCATCACTCATTGACCGCAATTGGCAGAATGCGCTGATCGCGGGAATTACCGACCGCCCCGCCGTTGACGCATGTTTCGACGCTGGGATTGGCGCGACATTACCACTTACCATCGGCGCTTCGCTTGATCCTGCTGGCGGTCGTGTCACATGCCAAGTCAAAATATGCAGCCTACATCCGGGCAACACGACAGCCGAACGACAAGCCGTCGTGCAAATTGATGGAACCACTGTGGTTCTTGCAGCGCGCCGTCGCCCCTATCACAATATTTCGGACTTTGACGGACTTGGATTGGACCCAAAGTCATTTGGCCTGCTGGTGGTGAAATCGGGGTATCTATCCCCCGACCTTGCGCTAATTGCAGCCCCTAACCTGATGGCGCTAACCGATGGTGTCGTTAACCAAGACATCGCCCGTCTTGTAAACATCAACAGGGCAGAAGGAACGCTACCTTTCGAGCAAAGAGACAGTTTCGCCCCTACCCCGCAAGCATCCGCGCGATTTGAAAACTAATCATGAGCGCATGGATATCGATACTGCGCGACCACAAAGTGGTGCGCGCGTCGGCAGCTGCGATATTCCTATATGGCTTTGCTGGCGGTGCGACATCGCCGTATCAAGCAGTCATTGGTATTCGCGAACTTGGACTGTCTGATAACGCATATGCGGCGGTGGCGTTCATTGCATCTGTCGCACATGTCACGATCGCAATTGCCAGCGGCTATTTGTCCGACAGGTTTCAAAGCTACCGACGACCGCTTATCTTTGTCGCGTCCTTCGGAATCATCGGCTACGGCGCGATCTGGCTTAACCCCACACCAATGACGTTTGTTATTGCAACAATTGGGCCGCTCGCGCTTTTTCATGCGACGAACTCCATGTTGTTTGGCAATGTACGCGCCCACACCAACAGCTTTGCCCCGGACGAAGCCAGTATCGCGAATGCGCTCATGCGCATGATGGTATCGCTTGCGTGGGTTGTCGTGCCAGGGATCGTTGGCCTGATATTAGCACAACAAGACAGCATGATCCTGTCCTATCTTATCGCGGCCGTTGTTGCGGGCGGATGCCTTTTGACAATCCTACTATGGCTTGAGCCAGACCAAAACCCCGCACAATCCCCCCCAACACACACACCTGCGCTTTTAGAACTCGCTAAGGTTCTAGCACCCGGTACCGTTCTTCGGATCATCGGTGTCGCACTGATCACGCAGGTGCTTTCGGTGAATGCAGCGGTTTTACCATTAATCGTCACCGGCCGAGCAAACGGAGTAGCTGCGGATATTGGGTTTCTTGTGGGATTGGTTGCGCTTCTCGAAGTAACTTTTATCTTCTTTTGGACGTGGGTCGTTCGCAAAATACACCTGACGACAGCATTGGCAATTTCAGCTGGGCTGTATTTCGTTTACCTCGCCGCGATTGCTGGGGCGACTGCGCCTTGGCAGGTATATCTTGCAAGCCTGATTGCCGGGTTTTCCGCGGCTGGTATCATATCACTTCCGATTAGTTATTTACTGGACCTAATTAAAGACCGCCCCGGACTATCGGCATCGCTCATTGCGGTGAACATGTTTCTAGGCGCAGCTATTGGTGCCGGTTTTTTTGCACTTGGGACATCATTGGGCGGATATGGCACCGCGTCAATCATCGGAGGAATCGGCGGGCTGTTGGGCGCGACCATATTATTTTACTTAGAAAGGGTGCGATCGTGATCACGTTAGAAGTCTGTGTAGACGACACCGCAGGCATTTGTGCCGCAGTCGATGGCGGCGCAAATCGGATCGAATTATGTGCTGCACTTGGCCTTGGTGGCCTGACGCCGTCCGCCGGGTTGATGAAAATCGCAAGCGATGCCCCGCTACCCACGATGGCGATGATCCGGCCGCGGGCCGGTGATTTTGTTTGGACGGCTACAGAACGTGCAGGATTGGTTGCTGAAATTCACGCCGTTCGAATGGCGGGACTTGCAGGGGTCGTGATTGGCGCATCTTTGCCAGATGGACGGTTGGACGGTGAAACACTGGAACAGTTGGTTCAAGCGGCGGACGGATTAGACATCACGCTACATCGCGCAATCGATCTTGCGCCCGACATTGATGAAGCCATGCACACCTGCGCCGAACTTGGCATCAAAAGAATCCTATCTTCTGGCGGGGCAAAAGCTGCACGTATGGGTTTGGACAGGTTGGCGAAAATGGCTAAAAGAAAAGGGATTACCGTCATGCCCGGCGGTGGGGTCAACGCGGCAAATATAACAGATTTCGCAGCAAGCCTCCGCCTGACAGAAGTACACGCTTCTTGCTCAATCAATGCCCCTGCACCGCAGAACCCAAAAATTTTAGACTTTGGATTTCAGCCAACCGACGCGCGGGCGACAGACGTTTCCTCCGTTACCGCCCTGCGCAAAGCGCTTGATCAAATCGCAGGATCACGCACCTCTGGGTGAACTTCTTCGTAATAGGCCCGCAATGCCAAACCACTTGCGGCGGCTTCATCCAAAACCACGGTCACTTTGCGGTGCATTTGCAGAATTGATGCGGGACATGCCGCGGAAACAGGCCCTTCAATCATCTGAGCGACAACATCAGCCTTGCCCGCACCAAATGCGAGCAGAACAATTTCGTCAGCACGCATAATCGTGCCAATCCCCATCGTTATCGCCAGTCGCGGCACATCAGCAAATGCATCGAAATAGCGTGCGTTAGCCTGTCGGGTTGAACGAGTCAGCGTTTTGATCCGCGTATGCGAGGCAAGGCTTGAAGTTGGTTCATTAAAACCAATGTGGCCATTCGCCCCCAACCCCAAAAGCTGCAAACCGATATCACCGGCATCAACAATCGCGGCCTCATATCGGGCGGCTTCGGCTTCGGAATCCGGCGCGTCGCCATGCGGTAAAAATGTACGATCCGGGTCAAGGTCCACATGATTGAACAGCTTTTCGCGCATGTAGTGCCAATAAGAACAAGGATGATCCGGCGTCAGCCCAACATATTCATCCAAATTAAACGACTGTGCTTGGTTAAAACTCACAGTCCCATCTTGATGGCGGGCGATCAGCCGTTCGTAAACGGCTTCCATTGTGCCACCTGTTGCCAACCCAAGAACCGTATCCGGCGTTTGTGTGAGCCGATCAGCAAAAAGCCCCGCCACGCAATCCGCAGCGGTCGTTTGTGTTTGGTGAATGAGTACTTTCATCGGAACACATCATCCCTTTGATTAAAGCGGTTTCCATGCCAACACGTCAATTTCGACTTTGGCGTCAACCATCAGACGTGATTCAACGGTCGAACGTGCGGGTGGGTTCGGTCCAAAATGTTTTTCAAACACCGCGTTGAACGAAGAAAAGTCGCGCGCATCATCCAGCCAACAATTCACTTTGACGATGTCCTCCATGCCGCAACTTGCCAGCGCGAGTACGTCTTTGATGTTTGCAATGACCTGTTCAGTTTGCGCAGCAATGCCTCCGGTGACGACCTCACCATTAACGGTCGGTACTTGCCCAGAAATATGCACATAATCCCCCGCGCGAACGGCCTTCGCAAAGGGACGCTGTTGGCCTCCGGCCTGCGTGTCGGCTGTGTCGTATCGAATAATGCGCTGATTGGACATAAGTCACTCCAAATAAAGGGGGTTTATGAGATCAGGCTAGCCGAAATGACGGCCATAAATCAAGCAGCGACACGCGTCGAACCTCGCTAAATCAGCGAAATTCCACAGATATTCTCCAAGAATATAAGACAGGCGAAATTATATGCCGAACCTTTAGAATTTCACCCATTTCGTGCAGAAATCCAGCGTCATTTTGAGTAGGATCTTCGCCTTACGTGCGCCTAATATATGGGCGCCTACACGTTCTTAGGCACCTACACTCATGTATCGCGCCCCTCACGACAAGTTAACGCCCGCCTCGCTTGATGACCCGCCCCCTTTGCTTTACTTGCGAATTAAATAAACTGGGGGATAGCATGTATCGCGTATGGAACTTTTTAACCAACTATTCGCTGTTGTTGATCATTGGCGCGTCGATTGCTCTGATTTGGGCCAACATTGATGCAACAAGCTATCACCATTTCGTCGACTTTGAGTTGATCCACGATTCATGGGTTGGGCATCCGCACTACGATGAAAACGGTCAAGTCACCTATCGGACACTTACGCTCCATTACCTTGTAAACGATGTCTTAATGGCATTTTTCTTTGCCATCGCAGCCAAAGAAGTGTGGGAAGCCGTTATTCTGCAAAACGGCAGCTTGCGCGGCAAAAAAGCAGCGACGCCGTTGTTTGCGACGCTTGGTGGTATGGTCGGTCCGATTTCAGTTTATCTTGGTCTCGCATATTTCTTAGGTTCAGAAACATACAACGCTGTTGCAAATGGCTGGGCTATTCCGACGGCGACGGACATTGCATTCAGCTATCTTGTTGGTCGCCTTGTGTTTGGCGCCGGTCACCCGGCTGTTCGGTTCTTGCTTCTGTTGGCAATTGCCGATGACGCCGCGGGCCTGATTATCCTCGCGATTTTCTATCCTTCCGGCGAACTTGCTCCAGAGTGGCTGCTGCTTTCAGTCTTTTCTGCACTGGCAGTCTTTTACCTGTTCAACCGCCTACCACGTCGTATGGACCGCGGTAATGAAATGCGCCCAACCTCGACTTGGGTACGTAACAAACTATCGTTCTGGCCATACCTCGTGGCAGCATGTGCAAGCTGGTACGGCTTTCAACAGGCCGGTATTCACCCTGCCTTGGGTCTGCTGCCGATTGTTCCGACCATCCCACACGCAGATCGCGCGTTTGGTATTTTCTCAGAGGCCGAACAATATCTTACTGACCTCCTGAACCACATCGAACACCTCCTGAAACACCCCGTTGAGATCGTCTTGTTCTTCTTTGGACTACTCAACGCCGGTGTGGAGTTTTCATCAATCGGGTCGCCAACGTGGTTGGTTTTAGCCGGTCTTCTTATCGGTAAACCCTTGGGGGTTATGCTATTTGGGTGGTTCGCCGCACGTCCGCTGGGACTTGGATTACCTGACGGAATGCGTGTCATCGACCTGTTTGTCATCGGCTGTGTTTCCGCAATCGGATTTACGGTGTCGTTGTTTATCGCTGCAGTTGCCTTTGACAGCACGGTGATGCTTGGTGATATTCCGGTGCAAGATGCGGCCAAAATGGGTGCACTGTTCAGCTTCTTTGCGGCAATTGTTTCTATTGTCGCTGGGAAACTGACCAAGGTACAAAAACAAAACGGCTAAGCCTACGTTGCGCCAAACGGCGCAGCCCCCACAGAAGTTACTGTATTTATCGTTCATTTTTGCGATAGTACGGCGTAACGCTAAAATCGTGACCTAGAATTAACGACTCTGGGTCACGATACGGAGGTCCGATCAGCGGGCTAATCGTGGGATAAAGATGCTAGAATTTGCAGAAGTTAGTAAATCCTTTTGGACAGGCACCCAACGCAAGGTGATCCTTGATCGTGTGTCCTTTCGGGTAGAACTTGGCAAATCTCTGGGCATCCTTGCACCAAACGGCACAGGTAAATCAACGCTTATCAACATGATGGCGGGCCTCGAGAAACCAGACGAAGGGCGCATCACCAGAGATTGTCGGGTGTCATTTCCGCTTGGCTTTATGGGTGGTGTTGTGAACAGCCTGACAGCCAAAGAAAACTGTCGGTACATTGCCCGCCTTTATGGTTTGGATCCTGATTACATCGAAGCGTACTGTCGCTGGCTTTGCGGCTTAGAAGAATATTTCGATATGCCTATTGGGGTCTACTCAACCGGTATGAAAGCACGCTTTTCGTTTGCTCTGATGCTTGCATTAGACTTTGATATATACCTTATTGACGAAGGTATGCCGGGATCTACCGATGCGGAATTTAATCGCAAAGCCGGCGCTATTTTACGTGAACGTCTTGAGACCACAACGATGATTATCGTGTCGCACCAAGCTGCAACATTAGAACGTTTTGTGCGCACAGCAGCGGTACTTCGAAACGGGCAGCTCTATATGTTTGACACGCTGGAAGAGGCAAAGGCCGCATATGACTATTAAACCAAAGGTTAAAAGATTTCGTATCCGTCGTGATGGGGTCAAATCTGAAACGAACGTTCAGCACCAAAACCACAACCCGGAAAACCATCTAGAAGACCCAGATGCGATCGCAGCCGAAAACGATGCGATCAGCAAAGAACGTCTAACTGCGCGTCAATTGCGGATGGCACGTCGTGTTGCCCAAAAACGCGGCCTTACATTTACCTCTGAATTTGATGCCGTACGGCAGTTGCGCGCAGCAGGTATTGACCCATTCCAGCAAAAATCAGTGCTCGAATTGGTCATGCCTGAAAATGCCAACAACGCAGGCCAACCTGGACAGATACAGCTACCGCAAAAGGTAAACCCGCGGCACAAAGCCAAGGTCGCAGGCTCAGCGGGTCTAAAAATGAACCCCGAACATGCAGCGGAAATCCGTCAAATTCAGGTTGATATTGCCCGCCGCCGCCGCCGCAAACTGCTGCTTATGTTTACGCGGCTTGCCTTCTTTGTGTTGCTGCCGACATTCATGGTTGGTTGGTATTTCTATACGATCGCAACCCCAATGTACGCCACCAAATCAGAAGTCGTGATCCAGCAAGCGCAGTCACAATCGGCAAGCCCGGCGGGTCTTTCGACGCTGTTTCAAGGTACGTCAATGGCGACGCAGCAAGACAGTATTGCGGTGCAATCCTACCTCGCGTCCCGCGAAGCGATGTTACGATTAGAACAAGATCATGGGTTCAAAGAGCACTTTAGCGATGAGAGCATCGATTCGATTCAACGCCTTCCTGAAAATGCGACCAACGAAGAAACATTCAAACTGTATACTGATCATGTCCGCATTAGCTATGACCCCACGGAAGGGATCATCAAAATGGAGGTCATTGCCGCAGATCCCAATACAAGTTTTGCTTTCTCTGAGGCCTTGATCAGATACGCGGAAGAACAGGTCGATCAACTGACCGGTCGTTTACGCGTCGATCAAATGACAGGGGCTCTGCAAAGTTATGAAGACGCCGAAGCACGCCGCGCCGAAGCGCTTGCAAGCTGGCTCGAACTCCAAGAATCGATGCAACAGATCGACGCCGGTAGTGAATCCGGTGCGCGCATGGGGCAAATCAACGCGTTAGAAAGTGAGCGCCAGCAGTTGACGCTCGTGCTGCAATCACGTTTGAACGTTGAACGGCCCAGCGAAATCCAAGTTCAGGCATTGCGCGACCAAATCGCAAACATTGATCAGCTTATCTCAGAACTCAGGGAAGAATTAACAGGCACGTCCAGCGGTGCAGTGTCGCTTGCTGCACGCAATACGGAACTGCGGGTCGCCGAAGAAAACTATAACTTCCAAACAAGTATGGTGCAGCAAGCACTTACCCAAATGGAAACCGCCCGGATCGAAGCCAATAGGCAGGTACGATACCTATCGCAAAGCGTTAACCCAGTCATCCCCGACCAAGCAACCTACCCACGTGCATTCGAAAACACCTTGCTTGCCCTCCTTATTTTTTCGGGCATCTATCTGCTCATATCCATCACTGTCTCAATCCTTCGCGAACAGGTAAGCTCTTAATGCATAACGTCGAAATAGGCCCGCTCACGGTTAGCAATGACCTACCACTTTTGCTCATCGCTGGCCCATGCCAGCTTGAAAGCACAGATCACGCGCAAATGATTGCAGGCCACATGGCTGAAGTTTGCGCCCGTCATGGTGCGCAATTCGTATTCAAGGGAAGCTACGACAAAGCCAACCGGACTTCGTTGGGCGGCAAACGCGGCCTTGGCATGGACGAAGGCCTAAAAGTGATGCAATCCGTAAAAGACAGCATCGGCTGCCCCGTTCTAACCGATATTCACGCGCCCGAACATTGCGCAACCGTCGCTGGGGTTTGCGATATCATGCAAATTCCGGCGTTCTTGTGCAGGCAAACCGACCTGCTGTTGGCAGCGGGTGAAACTGGGGCTGTTATCAATATCAAAAAGGGTCAATTCCTTGCGCCTTGGGACATGCCCAATGTTGTCGCCAAAATTGAAAGCACCGGTAACAAACGCATTTTGCTGACGGAACGTGGTTCTTCATTTGGATATAACACATTGGTTGCCGACATGCGCTCGTTGCCAACGATGGCGCGCACGGGCTACCCAGTTGTGATGGATGCAACCCACTCTGTGCAACAACCCGGCGGCATGGGCGGCTCATCAGGCGGACAACGAGAGTTCGCGCCGGTCATGGCCCGCGCGGCTGTTTCGCTTGGGATTGCGGCGGTGTTTATTGAAACCCACGAAGATCCTGACAACGCTCCGTCTGATGGCCCGAATATGATCCAACTGGACAACATGGATACCCTCGTCAAAAGCCTGATGGGATTTGATGCGCTCGCTAAGGCTGACCCACTGCGCGTGTAATAGGGGTTTTCCCCGACCCACCATCTTCATAGGATCAGTCCATGCTATTTCCATGGATTGATCCTATGCGCGTTATTACCGTCCTATTTCTGTTTCTATCGTTCACGGCCCCCGCCACCGCCCAAGAGGCAAGCGGCACAATCACCACCCAAGGCTATCACCAGCAAGATGCCGACATAGCTGTTCGCATGCGAGAGATTTTGCGCGAGCTTGGGAACTATGATGACGTTACCGTTCTCGTTAGCGAAGGCATAGTCACCCTGCGCGGCACGACAACATCGACGATGGAGATCAGCGCACTCGACACGCTTGCTGCACGCATCGAAGGCGTCGTTGCTGTGAAAAATCAAGTCACTGAAACCGCCGATATCAGTCAGCGTCTTGACCCCGCGATTGATCGGTTCATGTCGCGGGTTGACCAATTTATAATATTCCTTCCGCTTGCGGCCATTGCGGCGCTCGCCTTTGCTTTGGTGGTTTTTGTGGGTTTCGCACTCGCGCGCATGCGTCACCCCTGGGAACGCCTTGCTCCGAACCAATTTATCGCAGACTTATACCGGCAATTGCTTCGCATCGGTTTTGTCATCTTCGGAATTGTTATCGCTCTCGATATCTTGAACGCGACCGCTTTACTAAGCACGATCTTAGGTGCGGCGGGGATCATCGGGCTCGCGCTTGGTTTTGCTGTCCGTGATACGGTCGAAAACTTTATCGCGTCGGTCATGCTGTCCATCCGCCAACCCTTTCGCCCGAATGATACAGTCGAAATCAACGGCGATCAGGGCAAAGTCATACGCCTGACCAGCCGCGCAACGATTCTACTGTCGTTTGATGGGAATCATATTCGTATTCCCAATGCCACCGTTTTCAAAAGCCGGATCATAAACTACAGCCAAAATGCAGAGCGTCGTTTTAAGTTTTCCATCATGGTCGACAGAAATGCGGACCTCCAAGAAACACGCAATCTCGTGTCAGAAACGGTGCAGGCCTTGCCATTTATCCTAGCAGAACCGGCCGCCGACGCGTGGATCGAAGCCCTACACCCAGCCGGCATCGAACTCGTTATAACGGGCTGGGTAGATCAGAATAATAGCTCCATAGTGCGTGCCAAAGGTGAAACGCTAAGGCAGGTAAAACTTGCGGTCCTAAACGCAGGTATTGATATTCCAGATGCGACCCAAGCCATTCAAATCATTCGTGACACACCCGAACCACCACCAGCCGAAAGCACGCGAGTCCAGCCGGTAGCGGCCGAGACCGATGCGGCATTAACACGTATCGTTGACGCAGAACGCGACCAAGACAGCACCGAAGACCTACTCCGCGACGATAGTTTAAAAGAATGACATTTTTTGTCGAAATGGGGCTTGTGCACTGCGCATCTTCGCAGTATCCACCCCCTCGCTGATGGGGTGTAGCCAAGTGGTAAGGCAACGCTTTTTGGTAGCGTGTACCGTAGGTTCGAATCCTACCACCCCAGCCAGCTCTCTCACCAAACCGCACAAAACAAGGGGTTTTCACCTCTTGCGGATCATCATGTATCCCAGTCTGTCAAAAGTGGGATACAAGGTGGGATACAGCGCACCCGCTCCCTAACCCGTTCACCCGCTCAGGCACGGCGTCGCACTGGCCCCTACCTCAGGTCCAGTTTGACGGGTGCTATATGAAACCGCGCGAGAGACTGACGGCAATTCTTGCGCCAAGCGAGAAACTGAGACTTCGTCTTGAAGGTTTCAGGGATACGGGTCACGCGGCCGTTTCCCCACTTGCGATCGAATGCTTCGAGATCAGCGGGAATCCGGCTTAGGCAGTCGATCTTATAGTGAATCGTCGATTTCCTGAGAGCCGCACGGAGGTTTTTTTCGACGCCCGGCGTGTATCCGAGAGTGTTCAAGTTCTGCTCGATATCGTAGAAGTTTCTTGGTGTCATTTTTGGGTCTGCTTTTTGATGTTTTAGGAAGAGAGAAGGGGTTCATATCCAGACACCTTCGAAGTTTCGGAAACGGAAAGCGGATTTGCCGGAACTCAGCCGGTTTGCCGCAAATCGACCTGTATCAGGGCGATTTCACCTGTACGTCCCACCACATACATTCCGGGTATGTTTGGGGATGGGAAACCAGCCAAACACTTCATTGATCTACTGATCCAATATCGCGACGGTCGCCGTGTCGCCGTTGCCGCGAAACCAACTGAACGGCTGGCCACGAAGAACAAGGACCACCTTGCTAAGGCCGCCGGTGCAAGAAATGGCTGGGACGGCATGCAGTTTGAAAGCCTGCAATCAGATACCGGCTCCGCTTTTTTCTCAGAATACACGCACCGAGCCGTCAGCACGGCGTATGCTACATATTTCTTCCCGCAAGTTGGCGAACCACATCTGCGCGGTATCATCGAGCGGATATTTTCCACCTTCACCGATCGAGCTATGCCGTACATACCCGCCCGCACGTATCGCAATCCCCAAGAACGTGGGGATTACGATACGGAGGCCCGCGTGACGCTCACGGATGATCAGTTGGCGTCAATTTTCATCCGATACATCGTTGATGTTTACCATCAGTCTTTACACTTCGGACTATACGAAGAGACACCCCAGAACGCATACAACCGGCTAGTTGGTACGATTGGAAAACAGCAACATCGAAACCCTCCGACGCAAGTTCGTTAATTATGGCGTCTCTGGTAGCCGCATCCAGCCCTCCAACATGAACAGTCGCGGGATCATCGCTGTCTCTGCGACCATGGAAAGCGACTACGACAGCATGCTCGCTGACAATCTCAATTGCTTCCTCGTCGTCGTACTTATGAGACGTCACATGCAAATCACTGTGAGGTCTTTTTCGAATGCCCTCAAATAGATACAGGGAATGGTCTTCGCTCGCCACGGCTTTTGCCAACTCAGACGTCCCCGGCTCAATTTTGCCTCCATGAGGAGCCATGATCAAACAATCCGAAGCCTTCTTCACGGCTTGCCTCAGATAGTCGGACCCATCTTTCTCGCCAAGGTAAAGCTCTTCAAAGCTCGAATACTTATCGTTCGCCATCATCCACCCAGTTCACGTTATAAGTTCTCCGGCCTTCAAAAAACAAGCGAGAAGCAAGCCGCCCAAGAGGCGCTTCGCTCACTTGTTGGCCGCATCATTCTGCAGCCGTCCCAAGAAACAGGCAAACTGGACATCGTCCTAGAAGGAGCCTTGTCCTGCCTTTTGGCGTTTGCATTTCTGTAGAAACGCCGATTTCGGCCCATTGGGCGCTATACTACTGATATGTATTGAAGGATTTGGTTTCGGAAGAGTGAATAACCCCTAGTATTGTAGACACTGTCTTCCCCAATTTTGAAGCCTAACGGCGAGAAGGTCAGACCCTATTTCTTTTTCCCAACTGCCAAATATTGAGCCCCTAGCGGTAGCCATTTCAATTTTCGTTCAAGCGCTCGGAAAGGAGCGTTGTTTGTAGGAAAGAACACAAAATGCTCACTAAATACGGAATCTAGCGAAGCAAATTTTAAACGTTGTCGCATTTGCCGCGCACCTAGAAGAACCGCATCCGCATCAAAGGGACACCGGGCAACCGAAAGTCGTGTGGCCGGATTAACAGGATTGTGCTCTATTAAACAAACAACTCCACCCGGGCGCGTGACACGGGACTTTTCAGCGAGAAAATTCTCCCAAAGTTCTTTTGGTACATGGTGCATGACACATACGGCCAAGGTCATATCAAATGTATTGTCGTCAAAAGGAAGTCGCTGTCCATCGTAGTGTAAATATGAGTGCTGGGGATGGTTTTTGGCCGCTTCGATAATGCTGGCTGATGAGACATCAATGCCAATTATTTTTTCGAATGTGGATTCAATATAAGGATGCAGCGCTCCGACACCACATCCAACGTCAAGAAGATTAGGACGGTTTGTCACACCAAAGTTGAGCGATACAAGTTCTTTTAATTTGTGAGCTTTAGACAGATGAAAAAAGCTATGCTCAAGACCCGAGAACCGTATCGAGTCTTCAACAGTTTTAGAGTACTTATGATGATATTCGTTAAATTCTTGTTTAGACATTGTACTTCTTGCTGTTATTAATTTTCAAACTCTGAGGAGTCCAGAGCCTACTAGACACACGTATTGGACCTGTCGCGGTTTCGTGCCGCTCCAAGTGCTCGTTTAAGCTACTTTTCGTTCGAAAGCGACCGGGCTCTTCCAGCCCAATGCTGAGTGACGTCGTCGCGGATTCTAGAAGCCGTTGATGTACTCAAAGATCACCATCTCAGGTAAGCGTTGCATCTGACCCCCTAATTGATGTCTTCCGCGACCAACAACCAAGGGCTATATTGGCGGTACGCCAATACGGAAGTGCAAATTTATGCACATCCGGCCCAAAGCCGACATCCAGCGACTGATCGCGATGCTGCGGTCGCAGCCCGCATTGCCGCCATTCGCTGCAAGTGCAACACCCGACACCGGGCGAACTCACAGTCTGCGGGGCCAAGCCCCAATTCGCTGCGATTGCGCCTAGCTCTGCTGTGTCCGTCGCGGACTTTGATAGCAGCTCATGACCAAATTCTGTTATCAGTATGTATAGTTGCTAATTTATTGGCGGTTTTAACGGATAAAAATGACAGCCTGAACGTCTTCACGAACGTCAGCATATCTCCACGCGCCAATATGCCCGGATCGTCCGAAATTGTGTCACATCGATTGGCCTAGGTCACGATTCTGGTCGATCCTAGATCATCTTTAGGCGGAACTTTTTAGCGCCTCGTCACGTTTGTAAACATTGAAGCTCCTGAAAGCCATCACGGAAAGGCAGGTCATGACCAGCAATAAAGCCACACCGCCGACAACAACTGATGCCGGTATACGTGTTCAAAGCGATGAGCACTCACTTACTGTGGGCCCCGACGGGCCAATTGTATTGAACGACCATTATCTTCTTGAACAAATGGCCAATTTCAACCGTGAACGCATCCCCGAACGTCAGCCGCATGCGAAAGGGTCTGGAGCCTTTGGTACCTTTGAAACGACGGAAGATGTATCGCGGTTTACCAAAGCCAAGATTTTCCAACCCGGTGCGAAATGTGATGTTGTGATGCGTTTTTCTACCGTAGCTGGCGAACGCGGCAGCCCTGATACTTGGCGCGATCCGCGCGGTTTCTCGGTCAAAATGTATACCGAAGACGGTAACTTTGACATGGTAGGGAACAATACGCCGATATTCTTCATTCGTGACCCATTGAAATTCCAACACTTTATCCGCAGTCAAAAACGGCGTGCGGACAACAATTTGCGTGATCATGACATGCAATGGGATTTCTGGACTTTGTCCCCCGAAAGTGCGCATCAGGTTACTTATCTTATGGGGGACCGTGGTATCCCAAAGACATGGCGCGAGATGAATGGATATTCGAGCCATACATATTCCCTGATCAATGCTGAGGGAGAGAAATTCTGGGTCAAGTTCCACTTCCATACCAATCAAGGTGACGGGAACGCTTACCTCAGCCAAGATGAAGCGGACAAACTTGCAGGGACTGACGGTGATTTTCACCGTCGTGATCTATTTGACTCGATCGCCAAAGGTGACCACCCAAGCTGGACCTTAAAATGGCAGGTGATGCCATTTGAGGATGCCAAGACCTATCGTATCAATCCGTTTGACCTCACAAAAGTATGGCCGCATGCGGATTATCCGTTGATGGAAGTGGGCACGCTGACATTGAATCGAAACCCAACTGACTTTCATACCGAGATCGAACAAGCAGCATTTGAGCCGAACAACATGGTTCCGGGTATTGGCTTGTCGCCGGACAAGATGCTTTTGGCGCGCGGCTTTTCTTATGCTGACGCCCACCGGGCACGGCTGGGCGTGAACTACAAGCACATACCGGTGAACAGCGCCAAGTCGCCGGTCCACAGCTATTCAAAGGATGGTGCGGGGCGTACCGTGAATGTGGCAGATCCTATCTATGCCCCGAACTCTTACGGCGGCCCATCTGCCCAACCCGAACCGGGTGACGAAGCGGGTCTATGGCATGCTGACGGCGAAATGGTGCGTCAGGCTTATACCCTTCGTGAAGATGATGATGATTGGACCCAAGCGGGAAACCTTGTTCGAAAAGTTATGGACGACGACGCGCGCAAACGTCTGGTCGACAATGTCGTTGGACATTTGACCGCGGGTGTTAGTGAAAAGGTTCTTCAGCGTGCGTTCGAATACTGGCGCAACATTGACCGCGACACTGGTGACAAAATAGAAGCCGGCGTTCGCGAAAAACTGGGCGGCGCATCGGATGCTCCAGGCCTTGCGTCTGCTAAGAGCATTAGCGGTTAATCTACATCCCTGATGCGCTGCTAAGGGGCGCAACCTACACGGTAAAGCCCTCGAACTTTGCACTTCTACCTTACTTGATGAAAACAATGAACTAGTGCTTTCCGTCGCAAAAGAATGAGCGACGGAAAGCAAGTTAGCCCAGATCGTGCAAGGGTTGGGAACCTCCCAACTTATCGCACAACAGCAAGATAGGACGCCGATTATGATACATCCGAATAACATCGTCGCCATGTGGTCGCTTGGGTTCGCCACTTGCAAAATGATGGCAGAAGCCCAAGCTGTCATCGGGTTCAGGGTCCTTGGTATGGCCGGAATCTGGTCCGTAACGCCAAACGAAAACGCGCGAATGATCACGGAAAAGACCAAGGCCCTGCGCCAAAGCGCCGCGGCTGCATCAAAAGCAACACTGCAGGGAAATCACCCTGAAAAAGTGTTTTCCCGTGCGCTCACCCCAATCGGGAACAAAACTTCTGCGAACTATAAGCGACTGAGTAAACGTGGTTTCTCAAAACGCTGAGTACAACGTAGCGGCGCAATGGCCTTATGTTCGAGGCTGCAATAAAAGGACGGCACCGATGCCAACAGATAATCAACGCCCAAGCATTGCCATCGTCGGCATGGGACCACGCGGTTTGGGTGCGCTTGAAGCGCTAGCAACACAGCTTGGCAACACAGATTTAGTCTTTGACGTTGATATCTTCGACCCGGTTAAACACCTCGGGGCGGGTCCTAACTTTTGCCCGGACGAAAGCAAACTGTGTCTTCTGAACATTCCAACCCGTGAGATTTCCGTTGAACCGCCAGCGTTCCCCGGAGCGCAAGTCTGTCAGTTTCTGGATTGGCCGTCACTGTCAGGTAACCCCGATACATTTCCACCGCGCGCAATACTTGGCGAATATTTCGAGGCGCGGTATCGCGACCTAGACCGTAATGCAAAGGCGCTGTGTTTGTCGCAGCGCCCCGAAAGGGTGACTGACATCCAAAACGAAAACGATGGGTGGTGGATCGAAACGGGCCGCCAGCGCTTTGGCCCCTACCACGAAGTACTTTTGACCCAAGGACAACCCGCCACGAAACCGGACGAACAGCTTGGCCGATGGACAGACCATGTTCAAAACAATGCTGGTGAACTGTCTGCGGCCTATCCGGGAACGACTTTATTGAAGACCGCGCAAAACTGGGCAGGAAAGAATATCGCTATCCGTGGATTAGGGCTTTCAACGCTGGATGTTCTACGTATTTTGACCTGCGGATTAGGGGGGAGATTTGAAGACGGGCGCTACCTGCGTTCAGGCAGTGAGCCTGCGAAAATTCTACCTTTCTCACTGGACGGCCATGCCCCAGTTCCCAAACCTGCGAACGCAAAACTTGACACCATGTTTGACCCAACCAAGGACGAGACGAAATCTTTTGACGCGGCATTGATGAAAGCGACAACCCAATCTCGGGAAACCGCGATTATGACTGTGTCTGAAGCTTTGGTTGCCCCAGCAGCGCGTATTTTGAAAGAGATGGGAAACCCTCTAAAAGAAGGCGACGTGCGCAATTGGCTGACAATGGAACGCGAAGCGCCGGGTTCGCAAGAAACGCAATCGCCCACAGAGGCGCTGCGCACCGGCATTGCCATGGCGGACGGAGACCTCCCCCCATCAATTGGTTTCGTCGTTGGCCAACTTTGGCGAAAATGGCAAAATGCTCTGAGATCAGGTTTCAACTCTGCGCAGATCAGCCCTGAAACAGCGAAGGCGTTGGTCACCTTTGATGAAGGGTTGAAGCGCTATTCATACGGCCCGCCCGTGCGATCCGCAAAAGAACTGATCATGCTCATTGACGCCGAAGTGGTTGACCTATGCGCGGCAGATGACCCGAGTATCAGGTTGATCGAGGAAGGTTGGCAGCTTGTCGACGCAAATAGAGAAATCACGGTATCGGTGATGATTGATGCGGTAATGCCTTCGCCTGCGCTCGACACGACTGCAGACCCGCTAATCGAAAAATTGATGGCGAAGGGGAATATTAGTGCAGTTTGTGACGGACTGGGCGCGCGCGCCAAAGCAGACGGTCAACTGATCGGACAGAACGACAACACACCCTCAGGCATTTGTATGTTGGGGCGTTTGTCACTCGGCAGCGTCATCGCCGCGGATTCAATTCATGACTGCTTTGGAGCAGCCACCAAACGTTGGGCCGACGGGGTTATTATCCGGGTCGATAGAACGCAGCTGCAAAGTTGCGATGTTTTGGATGAATCAGCGTTGTAGAGCAAAAGTCGCGTTCACCTCTCGCAAGAGCGTTTCAGCAGTGAAAGGCTTTTTGACAATAAGCGCTGGTGGGTACGACGTAACGATTGCGTCAGTATCGCCATAACCGGTGGCCACCACAAATGGGATGTTTTGTTCGGCTAGTTTCTCTGCGATTGGGACCGACGTTTGAGACCCTAGATTTACGTCAAGAACAGCAAAGGTAATGCTGTTTTTTTCGATAAGGGCTAGGGCATCTTCAACAGATCCCGCCATATGCGTTTCTGATGCGCCATGGTCTTTTAGGATGTCACATGCATCAAGCGCAATGATCATATTATCATCGACAACCAAAACATCGCCCAACGCATTCTGACTTTCAACGTTTTCTGGCTTAGGTGACGCGTATGCCGTTGCTGGCTCGTGTGGTGTACCGGCTGTGATATGACCTGACGGGATCATAATCGCCGCTTCAAAGCCTGTGAGAAGGAATTGTGTTGCAACCGTACCTTTGAGTTCATGCGGGATCGTCTTTTCAATAATAGTTGTCCCAAATCCGCGACGTGTGGGCGCCTGAACAGCGGGCCCGCCACGTTCCTTCCACTTGATATGGAGTGATCCATCCCCTGCTATTTGCAAATCAACGGACACTGTTCCCGTGTTACTTTTCAATGCGCCATATTTTGCAGAATTGGTGACCAGCTCGTGAATAACCAGCGCCATAGTCGAGAACGCCTCGGGTGATAGCATGGGGCTATCTCCGGTCACATTCATTGCCCCGCTCTTGTCACTGATAAATGCACTCACCTCGACATCGATCAATTCACGAAGAGGGCTGGGTTCCCATTCTTTGCGCGTCAATTGATCATGTGCGCGGGCAAGCGATTGAATGCGACCATCAAGCAATTCTGTATACGCACTTATATCCGTCGCGCCATTCTTGGACTGGGACACCAAGCCGCGGATAAGATTGAGAATATTTCGAACACGGTGGTTCAGTTCAGCAATAAGAAGCTCTTGTTTTTCAGCGCCTTTACGACGCTCCAAATTTGCCTCGTCGGTCAGTTTCAAAACCACTTCGATCAATGAAACGCGCAACGCTTCTGCCGAGCGCTTATCGCTATCGGTCCAAGGCGACGATGTGCCGTGCACGATTTCCTGCCATGCGGCAAAGCTCTTACGGGGGGTTAGCCGTGCTCCATTTGGCCCAAGTTCGACAGGCTTTTCAGGGTTGCCCGCCCAATTTACGGACTTGGTAACCTCTTTTCGGAAGAAAACGATATAGTCGCGCGGTGTACGAGAGATCGGAACAGCAAGAATACCTGCAACACGATCTGCAAAAGAATCTGCTGCAGGATAAACAGATACAAGGTTTTCCGCTGTAAATATCTGCCCTGTTGGCACCGTATTCAAAAACCTTGAAAGCCCCAAGAATTCTTCATGCGTGGGTGTCAAACCACGCGCAATAAACCGTCCATCAGAATAAACAGCTAACCCGTCGCTTTCTATGATTTCAGCAAGCTCATCGGCCACAACTTCGAAACCTTCATAAAGGTCTTCACCACTAGAAAGTCTGACCATCAGATGATCATGTATACGCCGCGCTTCGCGTTCTTCCTGCCGGATTTGTTGTTCGCTTTTTTGCAAGAGCTCATAGGAAAAGAACTGCGCAAACAATTCAATGGCTGTACGTCGTTCGTAGTCAACATAGCGCGGGGAATTATGGTGGCAGGCGAACAGCCCCCAAAGCTCGCCGTCTTTTAAAATAGAAACAGACATGGACGCGCCAACACCCATGTTGTGCAAATACTCTAGGTGTATTGGTGATACTGATCGGGTTACCGACAAGGACAGATCGAGCGGTTCTCCTGATGGGTTTGCAGGCGGAATGATTGGCGAAATTTTACCATCGACATCTGCAATCAAACGCAAAAGGCTGCGCTTATACAGCTCTCGGGCCTGTTTTGGGATATCGCTTGCTGGGTATCGCAGCCCTAGATAAGGCTCCATCTGCGAACCACATCTTTCTGCGATGACTTCACCCGAACTGTCTTCCGCAAATTTGTAGACCATCACGCGATCAAAGCCTGACAACACCTGAATTGCTGTTGCCGCCTCGCGTGCGGCGCCGATCACGTCGGTGGCACGTTTGACCCGCGATAACAGAGGTTGAACCAATGCCATTTCGTCACGATCTTCGGTGCTTACCTTCGGTTCAAATTCAAAAACATATGAATGACCTGACAGATGGATTGAAACATCGAACAGCGCCCCATTTCCCATCACATCCATCGCAAAAATGCGTGCTGCACCTGTATCAATTCTGATCAGCTGAAGCTTCGTCCTTAGGTCATGGATCGTACTTGCTGGCAGCAAGTCAATCAGCCGTCCGCCAACTACAACAGATGGATCTAGCCCAAGTAAATCCAGTACGTTGGCTGATACATGATTGATCATGAAATCGCTCGATGTCGAGATTAAGCACCCATACCCCTGCACGGCGCCCAACAGATGGATTGGTTCACGATCACAATTGGTCAGATCAACTTTGTCGCCAGAATTTACGGAATGTTGAATGTCGTTCATTTAGGAAGCTTTCGCAGGAATCATGACCGAATGGTGGTAAGTGGATTTGAAAAGTTCGAATATCTGCCTGGTGTCGCTGATAATTTTATCAGCGCGAACCGAACCCATTTCAATCTTCGACAATGCATCACAAACATCGCGCCAGAACGTCGGGTCTGCGGGAAGATTAAAGTAGACGTTAGCATCTTTTACGTTCTGGTCAGTTGATTGCGACCAGCGCTGGCGCAAGACCTTGGTTCCCATCCGCGAGCCGCCCAATACATAATCAACAGCCAACGGATCGATCTGACCGAAAGGGTTTACTTCAATCTTAGGCTGCTTTTGCTGCATCACTGCTAGGTCCGCTCGCAAGCCCGAAACAATTTCAGCCAACAATCTGTTTGTCATTTTATTGAGCGTCTCAACGCCGGTCATAGCCTCAAAACAAGCGAGGTGAATGCGTTCAAACGCTATAAAGTCGGAACGTGTAGCAATATCCAAATTCGAAAAAATCTGGTCCATATCGGCGTGATCAAGTCTCGTCTGTTCTCGAAGGTGGATCCGAAAATTTTGATGCATCCTAAAATCCTGTATGAACCCAAATTTTGGTGCTCGAAGCTAATAATTAACGTGCACATAGTTCACTTTTAACGAGTAGCACAATCAATACTTTATGCCATAAGGCAGCGTGTATACCATCTGAGATTGGCAACTCGGTACGGCTTTGGCAATTGAAAATTCGGGTGTAAAGATATGCGATCAGCGAATGCTGTTAACGCTGAATACGATGGCGCTTCACCAAGCCATTACCGGCCTAGATGCGTTCTATCAGAATCTAGAATAATTTAACTTTGGTCATAAACTGCTGCACCCGCAGCTTATTCTCATCCATGGTGTTCTCGTATAGTTGTTGAAGTAATCGCTCCAGTTTCGCCCATTCCAAACCATCCCAACATTCGTACTGAAAACACGCTCCCTCACCGTGGCCTAACAGGCGTTCAAACGATATCTGTGCCGCGCTCGTCATGTCTTCTCTATAGTTTTCAAACCGTTGCCATGTGTCGCAACGACGACAAGCCCTGCCTCTATCCATTGTATGCAACTTCCCGTGGTGAATGCTCTTGGGCCTCTGCTTTGTCAATTGATTAGGGGTCCGCTTTCATATGATCACCCTAACACATTGCGGGCGCAGCGAACGACCGGTTTCCGCCTCCTGCGGACACGCCTTTTTGCTGCCCGGCGACCGCCGGACAGCTAGTAAGTTCCATTTGATGGTCCCGATTATTCGATGCCGAACTTGCCGTCCGGGCAGTACCACGGTAGCAGCTGTTCGTACTGCGCACGCGGGTGCCCCTTGGCCATCTGCTCGAATACCCAAGTCAGGTACGCATAGGGCTCAACACCATTCAATCGGCACGTGCCGATGAGGCTGGCCATGACTGCCCAGTTTCGCCCCCCGATTTCAGATCCCGCAAACAGCGCGTTCTTACGCAGTAACGCGATTGGCCGAATGGTATTTTCAACGGCGTTATTGTCCATCTCGACACGCCCATCGGAGAGAAACACATTCAAGCCATCCCACAACTTCAGAGTATAGCCGATGGCTTGTCCCAAAGTGGACTTCATCGAAATCTCCCCAGACAACCGCAGCAAAAGTAGGTGCAACTGAGCGACCAAAAGCGCACTTTCTGCCTGCCTGATTGCTCGTCGAACATCTGCGGGCTGCCCTTTCAAATCATGCTCAATGGCATAGATGTCGTTGATCAGCGTGAACACCTGATGTGCTTTGTCCGACTTAGTGGCTTTGTGCACATCAAGGAACTTGCGTCGGACATGTGCCCAGCAATAGGCCAGCGTTATCGGCCCACCGTCTCGGCTATCGCTGGTGAGGCGGTTGTAACCCGCATACCCATCGACCTGCAGTGTTCCCTTGAAACCATCGAGTATCACCTCGGCATGTTCGCCTTTGCGGGACTGCTCGAAATGAAAGGCGACCGCAGGGTGTGCATTTCCCTTCCAGCGTCGATCATCACGACATAGGGCCCAAACGAAACAGGTCTTAGTTTTACCAGTGCCGGGCATGAGTTGCGCCAACGTTGTCTCGTCCATCAACAGCTTGGAGCTGGATTTCAAATCATTGTTCAATACGCCATAGAGTGGGAGTAACGCATCAACGGCCTGATCCATCAGGCGGCCCATAGTAGATCGATGCAGCTTGACCCCAGAACGCATGAATATCTGTTCTTGTCGATAATTGGGCATGTAGTCTGCAAACTTGCTGACAGCGAGTCCGGCAATCAGATGATCGTCAAAGCGGGTCTGTTCAAATGCGCGCTTGAGAACTGGGGCCTGAACAAGCTTGTCGCAACTCCGGCAAACGTATTTGGGATAGGTTTCAGCAATTACACGCACCTGCGCTGGTACGTATGTTAGGCGTTCGATAGTCTGTTCGCCGATACGGACCATGCCACATCCACAATCACAGACTGCACCGTTGGGTGGTGCGATCGTGGCCGGATCGCGCGGAAGGTGCTCAGGAACAATAATGGGTTGTTTGCCTAACATGCCACGCGGTTTCGGCTTGTCAGCTTCGGGTTCCGCTTCAGCACCTCCGGTGTTCGGGTTATTGCCATCCGATGAGACGCCAACTGTGCTAGCATCATCATCCCCTTTCTTCGTGTTTCTTTTCTTTGGGGGTTTCTCGCTAGATGGCCCAAACTGCATGTCGTGGCTCTTGTTGAGCTGAGCTCTTAAAAGCCTGTTATCGGCTTTCATGACCTTCAACTTCACCTTCAACGTCGACAACTTGGCATCTTTAACGACAATTTCGTTGTCATGTTCGAGATCACGCCTCAGATCGGCGTCAGCAATAACGAGTGCCAGCGTCGACACATCACTTTCTGGATGCCCGGCGAGCTTTGCGCAGGCAGACTGTATTTCTTGCATATCCTTGTTCATCCCTGTGTTCGCTGAAATGCAGCGATCTTGGTCACGCCCAGCGTGCCGGACGTGTTTTGACTTGATTTTTGATGATGGGAATGGGATGAAAGGGAAAGAGATCGTGGTTCAAGCGATTTTTCCGAGGCCCTGAGGATCTTCACATCCGAGGGGCCTCATTCATTCCGTGCCCTGAGTTTTTGAGATCAGGTCATGCGGCGTCCTCCGATTTATCTGCCATTCGTTCCGGCCACAGCTCAGATTCGGGCACACCGATGCGCTCCGAAATTGCCTTTTCGACACGTCTGGAACGGCTGCGTCCCAGCGATACAGAGCTTATTGTAGATGGAGAAAGCGAGAGGCTCGATGCCAAATCAGAAAACGAAGAGCCCGCTAAATCTAGTAAATACTTGATTTTAGCGTGTTTCTCACGATCAATCTGAACATCGGGGAAAGGCAATAATATGACTCCAAAAGTTGCTTACAACAAATGAGTCGCATATTATTGTCGACGGGGCAACAAATTTCCGAATCGATACGAAAAAAGGTCCGCTGTCGCGGGTGTCCAATCTAGCTAACGTATTAGACAGCCACGCAATCTATGTCAATTGTAGAAACAACAATTGACATAAGGTGGCTTACGAAAAACTTAGTTTATAGACAGCTGCAGCTTTCGTCAGACGGGCTTGACCTAAGGTAACCTATCCCTTTTGCGAGAGCTGCCATTCATGCGCCGAGCGGCGAATGGCGGGAGAGAGCCCAGACGCACCGATGCTGCGAGTTGAACCAATGTCGGCTTTTTGAACTGCACCGCATATCACGGCATGTTGTTCAGACGAGCATCGTGGTCAAAGCTGGTTCGCGAGGCAGGACGATAGTCAGAAGGAAGCGACTGGCATCGCTCATTCGTGCCGCTCTTCGCCATGCCCCCGCCCGCCGAAGTCGGACAGGTCGTCGCAAGCGTGGCGCGCGCATTCCAGCTCAAGCGTGGTGTGCTCGATGTCGAAGTGGTCGGTCAGTGCAGCTTTGATCCGCTCCTTCACGGCGTCTGCGTCGGACCAACGCCCCTCGGCGATGACGACATGCGCGTCCAGTGCTGCACGGTGTTCATCCATCTGCCAGAAATGCGCGTGGTGGATACCTGTCACTCCGTCGATCCCGCGCACGGCTTCAAGAACCGCATCCGTTTCGATCTCTGGCGGCGAGCCGAGCATCAGGATATGGATCACGGGTCCGATTTCCCGGAACGATTGCCACAGGATATAGCCCGCGATCAGCACCGTCACGAGCGGGTCGATCAGCCGCCAGTCATAAAGCAGGATCAGCGTGCCCGCGACGATCACGGCGACAGAGCCGAGCGCGTCGGCCACGTTGTGCAGGAAGGCCGCACGGATGTTCACGCTGGATTTGGACATGGCGTAGGTCAGCGCCGCCGTCACCGCGTCCACGATCAGCGCGATGCCTGCGATGATGACGATCAGCCAGCCTTCGACCGGCTGCGGATCGGCAAAGCGCATCGCGGCCTCGTAGAGCAGATAGAGGCCGATCACGATCAGCGTGGAGTAGTTGATGAGCGCCGCCACGACCTCGACCCGGCCATAGCCAAAGGTCATCTCCGCATCCCTCGGTCGCTGCGCGATCTTCCGGGCCGCGAAGGCGATGATGAGCGAGATCGCATCGGAAAAGTTGTGCAGCGCGTCCGCGATAAGCGCCAGCGAGCCGGAAACCATGCCGCCCACGATCTGCGCGACCGTCAGGCCCATATTGACCGCGATGGCGGCGAAAACCCTGCGGTCCCCTGCCTCGGGATCGACGTGATGGTGATGGCCGTGCCCCATAGCGGCAACTCCTTTCGATTCGTATCATTTCAGGATAGATACGATCTACAGCGACTGTAGGTTCAAGGGGCGACATGAAAGAATACTCCATCGGGCAGATGTCGCGCCATACCGGTGTGAAGGCGACAACGATCCGCTACTACGAAAACCGGGGTCTGATACCGTCGCCTGCGCGCACGAGGGGCGGGCAGAGGCGCTACGACGAAGCGGCGCTCGAACGGCTTGCCTTCCTACGTCACGCGCGGGAACTGGGCTTCGGTCTCGATGACATCGCCGATCTCATGGCGCTGGCTGAAGCTCCGTCAGAGGATTGCGAACCGGCCCACGAGATCGCACGGAAGCAGCTCGCGGCTGTGGACAGAAGGTTGACCATTCTCGCGCAGCTTCGGGAAGAGCTGGTGCGGATGGCTGACGCGGATGATCCCGGCCATGCCGGAAAGTGTCGCGTTATTGAGGTTCTCGGCGATCACAGGCTCTGTATCGGTGCGCACGACCTGCCTGACGACGCTTCTCAAATGCTGTGAGTTACCGCCGCCGCGCCAGCTCGCGATAAAGCGCAGGCGGTGACACACCGATCTGATCCGCGACCCTGATCCACTCGCCCTTCTCCGGCTCTCCGTGAAGCTCAAGCCAAGCATCCAGCCTGTCTGAGACGCGCCGCAGGCGCAGGATCTCGATGCGCGCACGCTGTGTCTGAACCTCTCGGGCATGGGTTTCGATGAGGCTCAGGGTCGCATCCGGCTTGTCTCGTAACGCATTCAGAAAATCTTTGCGTCTTACGGCGGCCACCTCGGCAGTCGTTCGCGCAACCGCATCGCAATGGTAGGTTTCAGCGAACAGCGACGCCTCGGCCAGCGCCCCGCCCGCCGTCGCGATATGTAAGGTCAGTGAGGTTCCGTCTGTCATCGCACGTTCCAGCGCTACCGCGCCCTTGCGTACCAGATACACGCGGCTGACCCGATCCTCCCGCCGGAACAGGGTCTCTCCTTGCTCAAGGGCCCGCACCGGCGCGCTGTCGAATATGTACCGCCATTCAGACATGATAGAAATCATACGCGCATTCGGGCACATCCGGTAGGGTACGATGAAACTCAAGTGAGGAACGGGAATGAAATTGAACGTGATCCTGGCGGCAACGGCCGTTTTGGGCGGCGCGGCCATTGCATTGGCGCAAACGATGCACGCCAATCATGATGCAGGGATGGATCATGCCGCACATGGTAAGGCTAACACTGCCGACCGTGGAGTTCTGACCGAGCCGGGTCAAGGCGCGTTCGCGGCGCTCTCTGAAGTGGTGCGTGTGCTGGAAGCCGATGCCGACACGGACTGGTCTCGGGTCGATCTCGCGGGGCTACGGGCACATCTGGTCGATATGGATCGGCTCGTGTCGGATGCTGTCGTGACGGAAACGGACCTGCCGGACGGGTTGTTGATAATGGCGACCGGCGATTTGGAAACGATTGCCACGCTTCGCCGCATGGTTCCGGCCCATGCCGCGCAGCTCGTACGGGATGATCGCTGGACAGTGGACGCAGCCGAAGTCGAAAACGGCGTCGAGCTGCGCGTTACCAGCGTTGATCCCGGCGTCGTTCCCCGGATCAAGGGATTGGGCTTCTTCGGCCTGATGGCGAGCCAGGATCATCATCGCGAACATCATCTGATGATGGCGCTCGGGGACGATGCGCACGCGCATTGACGCCCGCGACAGGATGTATCGCGGCTTACGGCTTGCAAACATCCACATACCCCATGTAGGTATGCGGTATGGGTTTGATCCGGCTACTTCTTGTTGTCTTGGTTGCGCTGTCCGCTTCGATCTCCGGGGCGATGGATGCGGGCCATGCGGCTGTCGTGGAGCATAGTCACGTTGCGATGGATGAAGTGGCCGACGATCAGCCGGTCTGCTGTTCGGAAAGCTCTGAGCGCTCCCAGACCTGCCATGCGCTTCCCGCGCTGCTTCCCGGTGCAGGCCACCATAATGACGCCCCCGCGACCTGTGAGGATGTCTTCACCGCCGCACGTCTGATGATGACGGGCATCGAGCCGTCCAGCCTTCTCGATCCTCCGCGCGCGGCGTGATGCCTGCCGCGTCCCCCGTGTCGCGGCCATTTCGTTACAATCACACCTGAACGGGCTCTGCTCGTGCGTATTCCTGTCGAGAGGAAAAGACATGAAAACTATCAAGACACTACTCGCCTTCGCCCCAGCTGCAGCGCTTTCGTTTGGCATCGCCTCCTTTGGTGCAGTGGGCATGGCCCACGCGGATGACCATTCCAGCATGGCCGATCATGGCACGATGCACGTGACCAAAAGCCCGACCTGCGGCTGTTGTGGTGCCTGGGTCGCCCTGGCCCGCGAGAAAGGCTACGACATCGAGGTCACGGACACCCGTGATGTCACCAGTGTGAAGCTGGACAACGATGTGCCCGGCACGATGTGGTCCTGCCATACCGCGATGATCGACGGCTATGTGGTCGAAGGTCATGTGCCGTTCGCCGCCCTTACGAAATTGCTGGAAGAACGCCCCGAGATTGACGGGATCGCGGTTCCCGGAATGCCCGGCGGATCGCCCGGCATGGGCGATGATCCGACCGCGCGCTATGACGTTCTGGCCTTCGGTGGCGACGCCGGTGAAGGCGAGGTCTTCTACGAGGCCGGTCTGTGAACCGGACTATCGGGCTCGGTTTGGGGGCAGTGGTTCTTGCAGGAGCCGCTGTCCTCGCCTTCGGGTGGGGCACCTGGGCACCGGCCCAGACCATGCTGATGCCGTCCGACCCGGACGTGGTGGCCCTTGGACAGACGGTTTATGCCGAGAACTGCGCCTCATGCCACGGTGCGAACCTCGAAGGTCAGCCTGACTGGCGCTCACCCGGTGCGGACGGGCGACTTCCCGCGCCGCCCCACGATGAGACCGGACATACGTGGCACCATGACGGCGACACGCTGTTCCGGCTAACTAAATACGGCACCGGCGCTCTAATCGGCGATCCTGGCTACGAATCCAACATGCCCATCTATGATGGCGTTCTGACCGACGACGAGATCATCGCCGTGCTCAGCTACATCAAATCGACCTGGCCGCAGGACATCCGCGCACGCCATGACGACATGGAGAACAGACAATGAAGCAGATTATTCTAGCCCTTGTAGCCGCATTGGCGATGGCGACAGCCGCGCTCGCACACTCGAAAGCCGAAGACACGACCCCGGCGGGCGGGGCAACAGTCGAGGCTGTCGAGGTCATCGAGCTGCGCTTCGATGATCCGATGCGTGTCACCGCGATCGCCCTGACCGGCCCTGACGGGGAACTGGACATCACCCGCGAAACCGGCCTCGATCCAGTGACGGAGTTTCGGGCCATGCCGCCTGAAGATATGCCTGCCGGAGCCTACACCGTGGATTGGCGCGGCCTGTCGTCGGACGGCCACCCGATGCAGGGCAGTTTCGACTTTACGGTCGCGGACTGACCGGTGGACGGACTGGCCCCCATAGACGCTTGGGCGGTGCTGGCGATCCTTGCGAAAGCCGCCGGATATGCGGCGGCGTTGTTCGCGATGGGAGGGCCGCTCTTCGTCGCGACCTTCCGATCCGCACCGAAAGACGTGCTGCGCCTCGCCCGGCAACTCGCCGTAGGGGCGGCGCTACTCGGTCTGGCGGTGTTGGCGCTCCGCTTCGGCATTCGGTCTGCCCGTATTTCCGGCATGGGTTTCGAAGGTGCTGTCGATCCCATGATGCTGGGCCTCGTCTGGGACAGCCCTCTCGGGACGGCGGCGCTCCGGCGCGGGGTGGGTGAGCTGCTGATCCTCGCTGTGCTGATCGAGGGGACCATCGGCCTGACGGCAAGCCTTCTGGGCGCATTGCTGGTGGCAGTGTCCTACACGCTGGTGGGCCATTCCCTTGGCGATCCGCGCTGGCTTCTTGCAGGTCTTGTTGGTGTGCATCTGCTGGCCGGGGCCTTCTGGATCGGCGCTCTGGCACCCTTGCATCGCGCGGCGGGCCGGACCGAGGGCGCTGCCCTGCTTCACCGCTTCGGCAGGATTGCCAGCGGGACCGTCGCGGTCCTCGTTTTTGCTGGCCTGACCTTTGCCTGGCTGATGATCGGATCCTTCAACGGTTTGTTCGAGACCGCCTATGGTTGGACGCTGATTGCCAAGATTGGCGTCGCTACCGCGCTTCTGGGGCTGGCCGCGAAGAACAAGCTCCAGCTCGTGCCTGCTCTCTCTTCCGGCGAGCCTTCTGCCTCTGGCAGGCTGCGCCGCTCGATCCGCATGGAAATCATTGCCGTTGGCTTGATCTTGCTGGCGACAGCCACACTCACCTCGATCACCACGCCCCCGGTGAACCTTTGATTGGAACCCGTTCGATGACACAACCTTCACGACGTACCTTTCTGACAGGTACCGCTTCACTGGCTGGGGTAGCATTGCTGCCGAAGGCACTGTTCGCGGGGGCGGACCTGTCGGTTCTACGGGCTGCTGAGTCCACAGCGCAGCTCGCCCCAGCCGGATACCCGCGCACGCCGGTCTGGACCTACGCGACAGAAGGCGCAGGAACGGTGCCCGGCCCCGAAATCCGCGTCGCCGCTGGAAGCCGGGTCCAGCACCGGCTGGTCAACGACCTGCCGCAACCGACCGCCGTTCATTGGCACGGTATCCGCATTGAAAATGCGATGGACGGGGCGGCCCCTCTGACGCAAGCACCGGTCCCACCAGGCCAAAGCTTTGACTATGATTTCGTGGCCCCCGATCCCGGTACATACTGGTATCATGCCCACAATCGCAGCACGGAACAGGTCGCGCGCGGGCTGGCCGGTCCGTTGATTGTGGAAGACCGGGAACCGTGGCTTGGTGAGCCGGGCGCTGCGAGCCGCGAGCTGACGCTGGTTCTCGATGACTGGTTGCTCGATGCGGACGCCACGATTGTCGAAGACAGGTGGGATGATCTTCATGCCGCTGCCCATGGCGGGCGCATGGGAAATACCGTGACGGTCAATGGCAATGCTAATCCGGAGCTCACCCTGCGACCCGGCGAACGGGTTCGGCTGCGCCTGATCAACACCGCCACGGCGCGGATCATGCAGCTGGATTTGCCAGGGCTGTCACCGCGCCTGATTGCCTTGGACGGGCATCCCGTTCCGCCACGCGCGATGGAAACGATCCTTCTTGGACCGGCTCAACGCGCGGACGTTGTGATTGACGCACCTCTGGACCCGGACTGGCAAACCACGCTTCTGCTTGATCCCGGAAACGATGAGTGGGTAAACATCGCGACTTTCGCCGTTTCCGGTGAATCGCTCACTCCGGCCAAGGCTGACGTAAGACCTCTGCCCGCTTGGCGCACGCTTCCGGCACCAGTTCTTACCAATCCCCAACGCGAAACGCTGCTGATGGAAGGTGGCGCGATGCGGGGGATGCGCGAAGCTGTTTATCGTGGGGAAACCATGGACTTCCGCGAGCTGGCGTCGAACGGCATGGTGTGGGCCTTCAACGGCTTCGCGCATGGCATGGATGCGCCGATGTTCCGCGCCGCTGTGGGCCGGACGGTGCACCTGGAAATGACCAACCGCTCCATGTTCCCGCACGCCATCCATCTGCACGGGCATCATTTTGAGGTCTTGCGCCGCAGCGGCGCGTTCAACATGCCGGGCGATGTTCGGGATACGGTTCTGATCGGCGCAGACGAAACGTTGGAAATTGCTTTCGTTGCGGACAATCCCGGCGTCTGGATGCTGCACTGTCACATGCTCTCGCATCAGGCGTCAGGCATGATGGGCTGGTTCGAGGTCGCGTAGTGTTCTGGATGCCGCTTCTGGCCGGAGTCGGTGTCGGTGGTGCGACAGTTGCGCTTATGGCAATCGGCGGTGTGATGAACCAGCGGGGCACCTGGGCCACGACAATGGTCGCCATCGCGTCCTTCTACGTGGTTTTTGCCATCCAGACCGGGAACACATTGGAAATCGTCGTTCATACCGGCCTTGCGGCAGGCTTCGCGGCTCTGGCAATAATCGGCGCGCTCACCTCGTCCTGGATACTAGCCGCGGCTCTACTCGGGCATGGATTTTTCGATGTGTTCGCCGGATCGGTCGTCGCCAACCCCGCGCCCGGATGGTGGGGGCCGTTCTGCCTCGGGATAGACGTGGTTCTGGCACTGGCGCTCGCCGCGATACTCTGGCGCGGGCGGACGCTAGACTGAGAAAATCTACCTCGATGCTTTCTGCAAAAGCCCGATCAGTTCGTCGAATTTCGCACGCTGTTCCTCAGCATCGCCGCTCGCAATCGCGGATTCGACACAGTGTTCGGCGTGGTTCTCCAAGACCAGTTTTTCTACACCCAGAACGGCCGACCGGATCGCGGCGGTCTGTGCCAGGATATCCATGCAGTAGCGGTCGCTCTCGACCATCTTGGCGACACCGCGCACCTGTCCTTCTAGCCGCGACAGGCGGTCCAGCGTCTTTTCCTTGTTGGCCTTCATACGGCGTCGCTCCTTTTTTGGAACCTTTGGCTGACATTTTGGTTATATACCCCATATGGGTATATTGGAGAGGCAGACAATGGCACATCAGGACAACTCTACAATGGTTTCAGGCAACAAGCATCACGATAGCGAAACGGGCAAGGGCAACGGATATGGCCGGTTCTTCGCCATGATCGGCACCTCGACGGTGGTGATGTATAGCCTGATGTATCTCAACACCTACGCGCTCGATCATATCTTCTTCTCGCAGACGCGGATGTGGATGGCGCTTTATATGGGCGGGATGATGGCGATTATCATGCTCGCTTTCATGCTAGGCATGTATTCCAATCGGAAGGCCAACATCGCGATCTTTACGGGCGCGGCGATCGCCTTCGCCGCCGGACTTTATCTCGTTCGGTCGCAGGACACGGTGGGCGATGTGGCATGGATGAAGGCGATGATCCCGCACCACTCCATCGCGATCCTAACCAGCGAAAGGGCGAACATTTCCGATCCGCGCGTTCGTGAACTGGCCAATGCGATCATTGAGGCGCAGCGCAGCGAAATCGCCGAAATGCAGCGATACATCGCAGACATTGAAGAAAATGGGGATGCGGCCCCCGGCACATCTCGAACAGAACCCTAAGACAAAGGAAGCCAATCATGCCAAAGGACACTCGCGACGTTGCAGACGTAACGACCGACCCCGCCACCACCGCTACCGGAAAGACCGCCGTTCTCTACCGCATGTCCCTGCCGAACCATCTGTGTCCGGCGGGCCAAAAGGCGCGCTGGCTTCTGAAGTCCAAGGGCTATGATGTCGATGATCGCCTGTTCCGCGAACGCCCAGAGGTCGATGCGTTTAAGGAAGAATACGACGTTCCCACGACACCGCAGGTGTGGATCGAAGGCGAGCGGGTCGGCGGATATGATGCCCTGCGCCACAAGCTCACCGATTATGATCCCGACGCGACGACCTACACGCCGGTGATCTACCTATTCGCGGTCGCCGCAGCGACAGCACTTGCGCTCTCCATCGGTTTCCTCGGGACGATCTCGTGGCAGACCCTCGGTTGGTTCATCTCCGTCTCGATGATCCTGCTGGGGATGCAAAAGCTCCGCGACATCGAGGGCTTCACGACGATGTTCCTCAACTACGACCTGCTCGCGCGGAAGTGGGTGCCCTATGCCTATGTCTATCCGTGGGTGGAAACCGGCGCGGGCGTTTTGATGACGGGGATGCTGCTGACCCCGCTTGCCGCCCCGGCTGCGCTCTTTATCGCCACAGTGGGTGCAGCCAGCGTGTTCAAGGCCGTCTATATCGACAAGCGAGAATTGAAATGCGCCTGCGTCGGTGGCAACTCGAACGTGCCGCTCGGCTTCGTAAGCCTGACCGAGAACCTGATGATGATGGGTATGGCCATTGTCATGTTAGTGTTGGCGGTTGTGTGAGGCTCATTCGATGAAAATAGACTAACTGCCGAAAGCGTGTTCAGAGGCCTGCCAGACAAAGGTTTTAGCATGAGCGGACGTTCAATCGCCAAAGCCGTAGGTCGGGTTTGTCCGCATTGTGTGAATTTGCACTAATCGCGGCGAATGTCGGGAGTTAGTTGAGCTCCTTGCGATGCTCGACGTCTGACCAATGTTTGTTGACCGGCAACTGACGTGCCCGTCGTGCGACGTCATCATATGTAACCGGCATGAAGTCCCAAACATCGACACCGACATTGACGGAGTTTCGAGAACCGCGCCAATTGTTGTGTACGTGCCCAAACAACTGCAGCGCTTCACGTCTCGCATGGTTCCATGTGATCATTGGGTAGTGACAAAGCGTGTTTCGCTGCTTCTTCGGCCCATCGGGCACTTCGGACATCAATGAAACCGATGTCCAATCCAACGACTGGGTGAGATCGCTGTCGTGGTTGCCAACGATCAGGTGCTTGCACGCGCCTGGCAACTGTTCAAAGATTTGTCGCAGATAAGTGGCGTCTTTGGCTGGCGCACCGAAAGCAAAATCTCCGAGTATCCACAGATCGTCATCAGGTTTCACGACCTTCCACATATTTTCGAGCATGATGCCGTCCATATGAGACGACGACTTGAATGGACGATCGCAAAAACGAATGACGTTTTCATGTCCAAAATGCGTGTCCGCAGTATACCAATTCGTCATCTCGCGATTCCAACCTTTGAAGTGTTGTCCGGTCTCAATGCTGTTTGTCTTAAACCGCCACAGGACGGCGCATTCCTCTGGCGGTGACCCGCTTCCAGTCGAGACCTTCAAATAGGGCCTCAAACTGGGATTTGTTCATGTTGATCATGCCATCCTGAATGCGCGGCCATTCAAAGCCTTTGCCCTCGATCCGCTTGTAGGTCATCACGAGGCCAGTGCCGTCCCAAACAATCAGCTTGAGCCGGTCCGCACGTTTCGAGCGGAAAATGAAGATGGCCCCGCTGAACGGGTCAAGATCAAATTCGTTTTGAACAATCGCTGCGAGGCCGTCCATCCCCTTTCGGAAGTCGACCGGCTTGCTTGCCACGTAAAATTTGAAGTTGCCCGCCGGAGAAATCATGATCCGCTTTCGAATGCACGGATGAGGCCGACCAAGTCAGCGACAGGGTATGTAGATGGCAGCAACACTTCACATCCGGCGCGTTTGAAAACAATGTGAGACGTCTCGGTTTGTTCAACTGGCACATCATGTTGAACCTTGATCTCGGCAAATACTGGCGCGGGTTCCCGGAGCTTTTGTCGCTTTGCCGAATTCTTTTGCTTCGGCCCCTTCCGCCAAGCGTAGGCAGTCTTGTCCGAAATCTGGCACGTCTTCTGGACGTCACTGATTGATAGCGTACCGGATCTCATTCGATGCGCCATTTCGCGCTTGAACTTTGTGGGCCACAAACGGCGGCCGTCTTTTCCGACGGGAATTGAATATCCGAAGGCGTGGAAGACTTTGTCGATTTTCTGATCACTTGAGAGCGCACCTAATGTTTGAGTATTCATGATGCCTGTATCCTTTTTGAGGACATCATATTTTCTCAAATCGAATGTGCTAAGCCCCTATTTAGGGGGTCATATGCAACGCTTACGGTGTAAAACGCAAAGAAGGTTTGAGTTGCAAAACTCAAGGCATTGATACTATTGAAGAATTAGATTTGGTTGCGGGAGTAGGATTTGAACCTACGACCTTCAGGTTATGAGCCTGACGAGCTACCGGGCTGCTCCATCCCGCG